>NZ_OAOF01000002.1 GCF_900205965.1 Lacrimispora amygdalina | reverse complement strand
GGTAGCTTAACAATACACGAAAAATTCAAAATCTGCCATATTTATTTTTGAGGTGGGTGGAGAATAAAAGGAATTTTGAACAGCCATCGCGATAGCGATTTTGTTCAATTTTTTTAATCGAATAAATATTTTCACCGTTCGTCGAATACCTCAGTACTCCACCTGAGGGGGCGGGTGGACGTGTAGGTAGTAGTGAAGTTAGTGGACTTTTAGATAAAATGCCCGAAATCACTGGTTCCACTCGAGATAAGTTATTATCAAAGATACAGAATTCAGACTTAGGAAGAATAGTTAATGAGCTTTATAGACCAGGTGCAAAAGTTGGTGATGGCGGGACTGCCAGTATACTAACACAAGAATTTTTGGAGGGTTCATCGACACATTTAGCAAAAGCACAACAAAGGCTAACTCAATTGAACAATTTAGCCAAGTCAGGGAAGTTGGGGCTCAACGATTTAGATATCCTTGATGCATTAAGAAGTGACTTAAGCAATGCAATTGATCTATTTAAATAAAGGAGTCATAAGTATGAACAAGAAATCAGAAGAATTTTTAAATGTTATGCTGGATTTCATCCCTTCATCAAAAGATGATTACGAGAAGTCCATTGAAGATAATGGTGAAATTTTGGAAACAGTTATAATTGAAGATGTCTTTATGCCAAAAGTGCTTAAGTTATTAATTGAAGAAACTAATACCCAATTATTAAAGCGTATCTTTGATTACTTCGAAGAAGTTTCTCATAGTGATGATGAACATTTGTTAAATACCTTCTCTGTTACTGTGCTTGAAGTATTGGGTAACGATAGAGTTATCTTGGAAATTGCCAAAAAATACATGGGAAAAAAAACCATTCAATTACAAGTTGAAGCGGATAAAAGCTTAGGGAGAATAGATATTTAAAAATCAGAGTACAAAGTATAAGTATACAAACAGAGATATTCCAAAACTCTAAATAGTGAGATATCTCTGTTTGCTCGAAAATTAATAGTCGTGATGGGATTATGGTTTCAAAAGTAGTGAAAAAAATAATAGATTATAGATGTTCAACAACACCTTTCAAAACCCCTTGACAGTCTGAAATCTTTAATTACAGCCCCTTAGAGGTAGATTTTTTTCAATGGATGTGCCAAGCTCAAAAAAGCGAGTCTGATAAAAAGAGATTTCATCAATTTTATACTCAGTCTTAAATTATGTTTTAAGAAGCTGTTTGAAATGCATAGATCAAAAGGATTCACGGGCTGCTTATTTCTTGGTTCTCTGGTTATGGTTTAAATAATGTCGTTCATAACCCCTTAACTCATTTGTGTAAATGGGCTTTCCTTGCTAATGTGACCCCGGTTACGACCCCAAGGCAATAATCCGACCCCGATTCTTTAACCTGCTTCATTTTCGACCCCATGGTTCATCTCTACTTTTGAAGCAAAATAATGCGAGTATTTACCAGTTCAGGAATTTATAAATGGTTGCGATTGTGCGACTTGAGGAATATGAAAAACTGGCCTATATGCGACATTTTTCTGAAAAAGCAACAGGAAGACGAACAGAAGACAATAGCAATCCAAATCTTGTTAGTGCGACAGGGCAGTCCGTACTTGAATTTGCTGAGAAACATTTATTCTCACCACTGGGGATTCATGTTACGCACAATGTGGTGCTGCGTAATAAAGAAGAGCATATTACCGTAATGAATGATAGAAACACCAGTGGCTGGGTTGTTGACCCGCAAGGAATAAACACGGCAAGCTGGGGACTTTTCCTGACGGCAGAAGAAATGACAAAAATAGGACAACTATATCTAGATGGCGGTAAGTGTAATGGAAAACAAATTATTCCAGCCGAGTGGATAGAGGAAAGTACAAAGGAACATAGCCGGTGGAGCGAGTTATCCTATGGTTACCTGTGGTGGGTCATTGATGATAAAAAGCATACATACGCTGCATTAGGAGACGGAGGAAACGTAATTTACATCAATACAAACAAAAAAATAGTCGTTTCTATCGCTTCTTTTTTTATGCCGGAAGCTAAGGACAGGATAGCTCTTATTATAGAGCATATTGAACCAGTATTTGAGAATTGCACATAAGGAACCGCTAATTACCCATTGACAACAGTATATGTTTTGTTATAATAATTGTAATAACATAAGAAAAGCAAAGACGGAAAAAAGTAATCTATTGGAATCATACAGAGAGAAAAACATTTGGTGAAAGTTTTTCATGCAGGAAGATAGATGAAAACCATTCCAGAGCTGTAATGCTGAATTGAGTAAGTGTTACCGTATGACTGCGTTAAAGTATAGGATTTGTTAGAATCTGAAGTGAAAAGTTAAGGTGGAACCGTGCATTCGTATTTTTTGCACCCTTAAATTAATGGCTAAATTGCCATTGATTTTAGGGTGCTTTTCTTATGTTGTAATTTATTAAATGTCATAATGGCATATTTCGAAAGGAGAACATAAGAAATGAAGGTAAGAATGAAAGACGGATCAGTAACAGAATGTAAATTTGAAGAGGAACTCGGTAGTGAGGCTTTTTGGCACACAGCTTCCCATGTTCTGGCACAGGCAGTTAAACGTATTTATCCATCTGCAAAATGTGCAATTGGGTCGGCGACAAAAGATGGATTTTATTATGATTTCGAATTTGATTTTATTTTTTCAGATTCTCATTTAAAATCTATCGAAAATGAAATGAAAAAAGTGATAAAAGAGAATTTGATAGCACGCAGAGTTGAGTTCAGCAGGGATGACGCAATGTCATTGATGTCGGAGAAGAATGAATCATATAAAATCATGCTGATTAATGATATGCCTGCAGAGGAAAAAGTCATCTGCTATGAGCTGGGGGAATATTCAGATTTGTGCACAGGACCTTATATTTCTAATGCAAACTTAATAAAAGCCGTTCAATTGACAACAATAGCAGGTGCTTATTGGAAGGGGAATGAAAAAAATAAAATGCTCACAAGAATATATGGTGTTGCATTTCCCAAAGTCAATCAGCTGGAAGAATATCTTAAATTACAGGAAGAAATCAAAAGAAGAGATCATAGAAAACTAGGTAAGGAACTAGGCTTATTTGCGTTAATGGAGGAAGGACCTGGCTTCCCGTTTTTTCTTCCCAAAGGAATGATTTTAAAAAATTTACTCATTAATTATTGGAGAGAGATTCATGAGAGAGAGGGGTATTGTGAAATATCAACTCCCATTATTTTAAATCGGGATCTGTGGCAGACATCAGGACACTGGGATCATTATCGTGAAAATATGTATACTACAGTGATTGAGGATATGGATTATGCCATAAAACCAATGAACTGCCCGGGCGGTATGCTTGTATATAAGCAGCAGCCCCATTCCTACCGTGATTTGCCAATCAGAATAGGAGAACTTGGACTGGTTCATCGCTATGAAAAATCAGGTGTACTGCATGGTTTAATGAGGGCACGCAGTTTTACACAGGATGATGCTCATATTTTTATGACACAGGAGCAGATCACGGAAGAAATAATGAATGTAATTCGTATCATTGATGAAATGTATATAAAATTTGGATTTAATTACAATGTGGAGTTATCTACCAGACCTGAAAACAGCATCGGCAGTGATGAAGATTGGGAAGTGGCAACGGAGAGCTTAAAAAAGGCATTGGAATTGACCGGAAAAGAATATGTGATAAACGAAGGTGATGGTGCATTCTACGGACCCAAAATAGATTTTCATTTAGAAGATTCAATGGGAAGAACATGGCAGTGCGGATCCATTCAGCTGGATTTTCAATTACCCCTTAGATTTGGGGCAGAGTATATAGGTGCTGACGGGGAACGCCATAGACCCATTATGATCCACAGAGTTGTTTTCGGGTCGATAGAGAGATTTATCGGAATTTTAATAGAGCATTACGCAGGTAAGTTTCCACTGTGGCTGGCTCCTGTTCAGGTTAAAGTGCTGCCAATTTCCGACCGTTTTTTCTCCTATGGTGAAGAAGTGATGCATGCATTGAAAAAAAATGGGATCCGTTGTGAAATTGATTCCAGAAATGAGAAAATAGGTTACAAGATTCGTGAAGCACAATTAGACAAAGTCCCGTATATGGTTGTAGTTGGACAAAAAGAGATGGAAAGTGGGACAGTTTCAGTTAGAAAAAGTGATAGTAAGGATTTGGAACAGATGGAAATGAGTGAATTTATCGAAAGGCTGAAAAGCGAAATGGCAGTGGACAGATGAGATTATCATACCTTTTATAAATGAACTGGGATATTGTTTGTCCATTAAGCGTATTATGGATGTAGGGTATCGAATCGCGGCAGATAGTCCACAAAACAGGATTTGCCGCGATACCAGCCTGATTTTATGAAAGGCAGAAAAAACAGAAGCGGTATGGAAAATGAAAAGATAACTGAAACAGCAGTAAAGATAAAGGTCTGCGGAATCGTACAGGGGGTTGGATTCCGGCCCCTTGTATACCGTTCAGCTAAAAAAATGGGGATCAAAGGCTGGGTCCGTAACGTGGGCGGAGATGTGGAAATAATGGCACAGGCGCCAAAAACTGCAGTGGACCAGTTTGTATGGGAATTAAAAGAAAACAGGGAGCAGAGGTATGAGATTTTAAACATGAAAGTGGAAGAGCATCCGGTCAGCATCATGGATGAGTTTGTCATTGTACCCAGTGGCCAGGCGGATGAAGTCTCCATGATCCCGGTTGACTTGCCGGTCTGCCCGGAATGCTTAAGAGAGCTTTCCGATCATTCTGACAGAAGATTTGGGAATCCCTTTATCAGCTGTATGTCCTGCGGTCCCAGATATACAATAATAGAAGCAATGCCTTATGACCGGGTAAATACTGCCATGAAGGAATTCCCCATGTGCACGGCCTGTCAGATGGAATACACTTCCCCTTACAGCAGGCGGTTCCATGCGCAGACAATTTCCTGCAATGACTGCGGTCCCTATCTTCTCTACCAGGATAACCGGAATCCGGAAAGAGACGAGCTTTCCGACCGTGAGGCATTGAAAAAAGCCATAATGGTTCTGGCAGCAGGTGGAATTGTCGCTGTTAAGGGAATCGGCGGCTATCATCTTTCCTGTTCCCCATTTCTTGAGCAGACCGTAGACCGTCTGCGCAGATTAAAAGGACGGGAAGAAAAGCCCTTCGCCGTGATGTTTCATACTGTTTCTGATATCAGGAAATTCTGTGATGTTTCACCGGAAGAGGAGACATTGCTGAAATCTAAATCCAGACCCATTGTACTGCTTCACATGCGTGAGGATTCCATGGCTCCGTCTGCCAATAAAGGCAGCAACTGCTGCGGCGCCTTTCTTCCTTATACCCCTCTGCAGTATCTGCTTACCGCACAGCTTGGTCCCCTTATTATGACAAGTGCCAATGTGTCCGGTCAGCCAGTCATACGCGAAGATGACAGCATGCTGTCCTGTCGTGATAACAATCTGAATGGCGTATTATATAATCAAAGAAAAATATTGAGGTCTGTAGATGATTCCGTAACAAAGATTGTGGCAGGACGTCCCCAGCTCATCAGAAGAAGCAGAGGATATGTTCCCTATCCTGTCATTTTGAAAGAAACAGTCTCATCAGCAGACATCTTTGCCGCCGGAGGTGATTTAAAAGCGGCATTTTGCCTCAGCCGGGGAGAGCGTGCAGTGGTATCCCAGTATTTTGGAGATTTAGAAGCGTGCAGTGTGATGGAGGAATATAAAAAATCCTATCGGGATCTATGCCGCCTGTTACATATCACACCGGGGCTTGCGGTTTGTGATCTACACCCCAATTACCACTCTTCCAGCTTCGCCCGGAGTCTTTCGCTTCCGGTTATAAGCGTACAGCACCACCAAGCCCATATTGCCTCTGTCATGGCGGAGCATGGATTAAATGGTCCTGTGATAGGCGTAGCATTTGACGGAACCGGTTATGGAACCGATGGGAGCATATGGGGAGGAGAATTCCTGATCTGTGAAGGAAAAGAGTTTGTGCGGGCGGCACATCTGCGCCCGTTTCCCATTCTGGGAGGTGATGGGTCCATGCGGGATGGGAAAAAGACCGCTGTCTGTTATCTGCATCATACAGGTCTGGAGAAATACTTTCCGGAAGACAGATGCAGGGTAATAACAGCTGCACTGGACCACAGAATCAATACGGTTCTCACTTCCAGTATGGGCCGGCTCTTTGATGCAGCCGCCTCTGTTCTGCAGATTGCCCACGAAAACCGGTATGAAGGAGAGTGTGCCATTCTGCTTGAGAAAGAAGCAGAGCTTGTCAGACGCTTACATATTACTCCACCTTCCCTGCCATTTCTCATAACAGAAAAAAAGGAGGTTCTGGAACTGGATCCCTATCCATTTTTTGAAACGGCAGTAAGATGCAAAGACAGGGAAAAACGGAGAGCACTGGCACTGAGTTTTCATTATGCAGCAGCAGAAGGGATAGCCGGGATCTGTGAAAGGCTGAGAAGCCGTTATCATACCAGCGATGTTGCATTAAGCGGAGGCGTATTTCAAAATACCTTACTTACACAGCAGACAATTACCCTGCTGAAGGAGAAAGACTTTCGTGTATACATAAACCGTCTTGTTCCTCCCGGTGACGGAGGACTGAGCCTTGGACAGACATACTTAGGGAGAGAGTATTTAAAGACAGGTGATATCTGACCCAAAGAAAGGAGTGAAGTCCATGTGTGTTGCAATACCAGGAAAAGTTTTGGATATACGGGAAAGCTATGCCAGTGTAAATGTAATGGATAATATGATTGATGTGAATATAAAGCTTGTGGATGCACAGATCGGGGATTATGTTCTGATCCACGCGGGCTGTGCCATAGAAGTGATAAACGGGGATACTGCCCATGATATATTAAGCCTGTTATCAGAGCTTCAGGAGGTCAGATATGAAGATTCAGGAAGTGATAGATGAACTGAAAACGTATGACGGGAAACCGGTAAAAATCATGGAGGTGTGCGGAACTCATACTTCCAGCATATTTAAAAATGGTATCAGAAGTATGATTTCTCCCAGTATCCAGCTGATTTCCGGTCCCGGATGTCCGGTTTGTGTTACCCCAGCCTCCTATATTGACCGTCTGACGGATTTTTCATTAAAAAAGGATCATTGTGTCCTGACCTTCGGTGATATGATGAAGGTAAAAGGCAGCAGCATGTCTTTAACAGAGGCAAAGGCAATAGGAGGAAACATAAAAGTTCTTTATTCTCCTTTCATGGCATTAAAGGAAGCTCAGGAACATGAAAATATCCAGTATCTGTTTGCTGCTGTGGGTTTTGAAACAACGGCCCCCATCTATGCCCTGATGCTTAATGAGATGCAGCAAAAGAAGATCACAAATCTAAAACTTTTTACTTCAATAAAAACAATTGTCCCGGCTCTCTCCTATATCTGTGAAAAAGAAAAGAATATAGATGCATTCTTAAGCCCAGGTCACGTTAGTGTGATAACAGGGGCTGAAAGCTACCGGGAACTGGCAGAAACATATCGGAAGCCTTTTGTTATTGCAGGTTTTGAAGGAGAGCAGATTCTGGCAGCTGTTTATGAAATTATGCATCAGTTAAAGTCCGGGCAATATAAAGTGAAAAATATGTATGCCGGAGCAGTGAAAGAAAAGGGAAATGAGAAAGCCCGTGCCTTGCTGCAGCAGTATTTTGAACAGCGAGATGATTTTTGGCGGGGAATAGGCATTATAAAAAATTCCGCCTTAAAATTAAAGAAGGAATATGAGATCTATGACGGAGGCAGCTGCATTCATGAGGAACGTGAGGAGATGCCCGAAGGCTGCAAATGTACGGACATTATTCTGGGACGGAAAACACCTGGAGAATGCCCTCTGTTTAAAACGGTCTGTACGCCGCTACATGCAGTTGGTCCCTGTATGGTATCATCAGAGGGAGCCTGCGGGATCTGGTATCAGTACAGTGGAAAGGAGTCATACATAGATTATGAAAATTGATATGTCTTACGGCAGCGGAGGTAAACAGACCGGTGATTTGATTAATCGTGTGTTTCTAAAACATTTTCATAATAAAACGTTAAACAGGCTTGAAGATGCAGCTGTGGTATCTCTTGAGGGAAAGATCGCTTATACAACCGATTCCTTTGTTGTTAATCCGTTGTTTTTTAGGGGGGGAAACATAGGAAAACTGGCTGTGTGCGGGACTGTCAATGATCTGTCCATGATGGGCGCCATTCCCAGATATCTCACTGCGGGCTTTATTATTGAAGAAGGCACGGAACTGGAAACCATTGATAAAATTGCCCATACCATGGCTTTGGCAGCCAAAGAGGCAGGAGTAAAGATTGTTGCAGGAGACACGAAGGTGGTGGAAGGTAACGGCGGTGTTTATATTAATACTTCCGGAATTGGTGAAGTAAAGAAAGGAGGTATCAGTATATCAGGATGCAAACCAGGGGATGCTGTCATTCTGTCAGGTAACTTAGGAGAACATCATGCAGCAATCCTTTCCCACCGTATGGGAATAGAAAATCAGATTTCCAGCGACTGTGCGCCGCTGACCTCAATCGTTCAAAATTTATTGGACAGCAAAATCCGGGTGCACTGCATGAGGGATGTAACCAGGGGCGGACTGGCCACGGTTTTAAACGAAGCAGCAGATCAGTCCTCATGCAGAATAGAGATATGGGAGGAAGATCTGCCAGTCAGTAAAGAAGTGAAAGGCCTCTGCGGCATATTAGGGCTGGATCCTCTCTATATGGCAAATGAAGGAAAGATGATTGTTGTTGTCCCTGACAATCAGGCACAAAAAGCATTAAAGGCAGTGCAATGCAGTAAATATGGTGCTAACGCCAGAATAATTGGAACAATACGCGAGGGAGACGGTGTTGTAATGAAAACCAGGCTAAAAGGGTTGCGATCCATTGATCTTCTTTATGGAGAAGGTCTTCCCAGAATCTGTTAATTAAGAGAGGTCAGCCAGTCAGCCGCTGGCTTCTTTTTGTTTTTTTATGCGTACAATTCCTGTTGACGAACAAACAACTTGTTTGGTATAATGAAGTTGCTTCTTTTGGAGCAAAAGGAGAATAATGCATGGAAAAAGAAAAAAAACGTCAAATATCGCTGCAGCGGGCAGAAGAATTAAAGGGGAGAATTGAAGATTTTCTTGAGGCAAGGAAATCGATTCCGACTGGTATCAGCAAAGATCATGTGTTAAGAGAACGGAAAAACAGAATCCTTCATATTTATTCAGCCGCCGAAGAAGACTGGAACGACTACAGATGGCAGCTGAAGAACAGAATTACCGATGTGGAGAGTTTAAGCCGGATTCTTCCGATAAATGAAAAGGAAAAGCAGCTGATTGAGGAAGTGGGGAGAAAATTTCGATGGGCTATTTCTCCGTATTACTTAAGTCTGGCAGATCCGGATAACAGATTTGATCCTATACGCCTTATGAGTATTCCAAACCATAAGGAACTGGAAGATTCCTGCATGGATTTAGATCCTATGGCGGAAGAATACACCAACCCTGCCGGATGTATTACCAGGAGGTATCCGGACCGGCTGATTATTAACGTAACCAATGAATGTGCCATGTACTGCAGACACTGCCAGAGGCGGCGCAATATTGGGGAACAGGATGTGCATCGTTCCCGTGATAAGATTATAGAATCAATCCAATACATAAAAGAGAATGAGGAGATCAGAGATGTTTTGATAACAGGGGGAGATGCACTGACCCTGTCTGACGAACAGCTGGAATGGATCATCAGTCGGTTAAAAGAGATACCTCATGTAGATTACATAAGGCTTGGAACCAGAATACCGGTGACGATGCCCCAGCGAATCACGAAAGAGCTCTGTGCCATGTTGAAAAAATATCACCCCATATATTTAAACACTCATTTCAATCATCCCATGGAAATCACAAACGAATCAAAGGCAGCCTGTGAGCGGCTTGCAGATGCCGGAATCGTCCTTGGAAATCAGGCGGTTCTCTTAAATGGTGTTAACAATGATAAATTTGTGATGCGCGCACTCAATCATGAATTATTAAAATGCAGGGTAAGGCCCTATTATATTTTCCACGCAAAACACGTACAGGGAACCACGCATTTTAATACGTCAATCGAGGATGGAATTGAGATTATGGAATATTTAAGGGGATATACTTCCGGTCTGGCCATACCTACGTTTATTGTCAATGCGCCGAAGGGGCAGGGGAAGACGCCAATATTCCCCAACTATATTATTTCCAGAGGTCCTGGATACATAAAATTCAGAACCTGGGAGGGGAATGTGATCAAGTATGAGGATCATGAGACAAAGGACATACATGAACTTCTTTGATTCAGGAAAAACGTTGAGATTATGGATGAGCGGATATTTACCGTGGAGTTAAAAATAGCGAAGCAGTCAAAAACTGCCTCGCTACAAAATTTAATTTATTGGGAGTGTAAACAACCCGTTTGATATTTAACCATTCACTGCCTGACGCTTCATCTGGCTGATAGCTTCGATGACCGGGGGCAGATATAGTATTACAATAGTTACAACCATCTCAGGCACAATATAGGTAGCGTTATATCCGAAGGTATATAAAAGAGGATTCATGCCTTCCGGTGCATAAGAAGCAAAGAATATGTAACCGGAAATAACATGGCAGAGGTATCTGCCTAAAACACCAACGATATAACCAGGAATCAGTCCATTCTTTTTGTTATGAAACAATCCTGAAAGTCCCAGGCATCCAAATGCAATCGGATAGTCTAAGAGTACCTGAACGGGGGCATAGATATAAGGTCCCATAATAAACTGAAGAATTCCGTATGCAACACCTGTCATGATCCCGGCCTTAACGCCGTAGATATAGCCGATAAGGCAGATAAACAGCATGGAAAACAGTGTGATGGAGCCACCGAACGGGAGTGAGGCAAATTTTATGAACGAAGTCACCAAGGCCAGGGCCATTGCTCCTGCGCAGGTTACCATCTGCCGGGTTTTCAGCTGTCTGTTAGGCAGGGATTTGCCTGTGAGCAGATGAAGTCCCAAAAGAATTACGAAAAGCATGACAATTACCAGACCGTATCCGGCTGGTTTTAAGATGTATTCTCCGGAATCCTGAGAATAGTTTAGAAAAAATGACATAAAAAAACCTCCTTCGTATGCACAGGAGGGGATTACTACTACTATTGCTTCCTTCCGCCGGCATTGTCCGGTTCAAGTAGTAAGGGTCAGGTATATACCAATCTCAGCCCAAGGCTCCCCCAGCGTGTCATAATTTTTTCATTTCGCAGTGAGTATAACCGAAATGAAAGCTCTTGTCAAGTTATTTGAAACTGTAAAATAAGTATAAAAAAGTAAATTAAGCACAACCTAGTAAAGCAGTGCATCATAGCATTTTTTCAATTAAAATACAGATGCGGAGGTTGTGTTATGACAGGTTTTATCATAGCTCTGATTTCAGGAGCACTCATGAGCATACAGGGGGTATTAAATACGGGAGTTTCCAAACAGACGAGCATGTGGGTATCCACCGGCTGGGTTCAGCTGACCGCATTTTTAACCTGTTTGGTTTTGTGGTATTTCTCAGGACGGGACGACATTTCAGCCCTGCTTTCGGTTCATCCCAAATATCTGCTGATCGGGGGCATCATCGGCGCATTTATTACGTATACAGTTGTAAAAAGCATGGGAACCTTAGGACCTGCAAAAGCTGCTCTGGTAATAGTGGTATCCCAGATTATAGTCGCTTATGCAGTGGAGGTATTCGGATTGTTCGGTGTGGAAAAAGTGGGCTTTGAATGGAAAAAACTAATTGGAGCCGTTGTGGCCATCATCGGCATTATAATCTTTAACTAATTTGGAAATAGTGCTTGTATTTACTTATTTCTTTAGGTAGAATAGGTACAAGGGCTGAGGATGGAATCCTTTTTTGCAAAATTTTGTAAAGGGAGGATTCCATGAACTATCATAGGATTAAGATCGCAGTCATAGCTTTGTGTGTATTACTATGCAGCATCTGCTATGGCTTAAACAGAAATCATAAATACCGGGAAGAAAAAGCAATTGTTTCCATTCAGGAGCCGCCTGTTACCTCAGCAGAGGGAACTCCGGCTTCGGATTCCCAGGAATCACCGGAAGTGCCGGAAGTACCGTCACGTATTTGCTATGTACATATATGCGGAGAGGTGGTTTCTCCAGGAGTCTATGAGCTGGAGGAGGGAAGCCGTGTTTTTCAGGCTGTCGCGGAGGCCGGAGGTTTTACGGAGAATGCAGCTGCCGATACGTTAAACATGGCAGAACAGGTCAAAGACGGGATGAAGATTCAGGTGCCGGATCAGGAGGAAGCCAGAAGGCATCTGGATCAGGGAACATCTGTTTTGGGAAATTTACCGGAAGGCAGTCATAAGGTGAATCTTAACACAGCGGGGAAAGAAGAACTGATGACGTTAAGAGGCGTGGGGGAAGCTAAGGCGGATGACATCATACGTTACCGGGAAAGCCACGGTGGATTTCAGAAGATTGAAGACATCATGAAGATATCAGGGATTAAGGAGGCAGCCTTTCAGAAGATAAAAGACGATATTACGGTTTAATATAGAAGACAGAGGTGCAAAATGGCAAGTGTTTTAGTAGTAGACGATGAAAAATTAATTGTAAAGGGAATGAGATTCAGTCTGGAGCAGGACGGTATGGAAGTGGACTGTGCCTATGACGGAGAGGAAGCCATCAATCTGGCAAAGCAGAAGGAATATGATGTAGTGCTTTTGGATGTCATGCTTCCCAAATTTGACGGATACGAAGTCTGTCAGGCGATCAGGGAGTTTTCTGAGATGCCAATCATTATGCTGACAGCTAAGGGCAATGATATAGATAAGATTCTTGGGCTGGAGTACGGAGCCGATGATTATATTACAAAGCCCTTTAATATTCTGGAGGTTAAAGCCAGAATTAAGGCAATTATGCGCAGGAACGCCAAGAAGGCAAGACGGGACCGGAAGGAAGACAGCCATCTGGTAACAGCCGGTGATTTAAAGCTGGACCGGGATGCCAGACGGGTCTTTATCGCAGACAAGGAGATCAATTTAACAGCTAAGGAATTTGATCTTCTGGAGCTTTTAACCTGTAATCCCAGCAAGGTTTACAGCAGAGAGCAGCTGCTAACTTATGTATGGGGGAACAAAGCTATGGATACGGGCGATGTCCGTACGGTGGATGTTCATGTCAGACGTCTGAGGGAGAAGATTGAGCCCAGCCCCAGTGATCCCAAATATGTGCATACCAAGTGGGGCGTGGGATATTATTTCCGCGTCTAGTGAAAAAAAGGAGGATTTCTGCCGGGAGACCGGAGAGATCCGCCTTTTCTTAAATTAAGGAGTGCTGACACAATGAAAAAAAGCCCGCAGGGGGAACGATGGAGAAGGCTTGATAATACGGCAAAAATTTTTCCTGTCATAGCCGATGAAAATTTAAGTAATGTGTTCCGGATCAGCGCCCAGCTGAAAAGCGAAGTGGTGCCTGGAACGCTGCAGAGAGCGTTAGAGGAAGTTCTGCCTCAGTTTGAAGGATTTTCCGTGAAACTGAGAAGAGGCTTTTTCTGGTATTATTTTGAACACAACAGCCGGATGCCGGTTATTGAACGGGAGACAACCTATCCCTGTAAATATATAGATCCCCACAGCAATCAGCTTTATTTATTCCGTGTCACATATTTTGGCAGTCGGATCAATCTGGAGGTATTTCATGCTGTTACAGACGGACTGGGGGCCGTTAATTTCTTAAAGGCACTGGTTTACCGCTACCTTGATCTGGTAAGGGATTCAAGAACCGGTCACATGGCGCCTCAGAAAATATCTTCCGATGTTTCCATGAATGTTGAGGACAGCTATATACGCCACTATAAGAAGATTAAAAAACAGAAATACAGTTCTGCAAAAGCCTATCATGTGACTGGTGAATATCTTCCTCTTGATGAGGAGAATATTCTTCATGGTTATGTCGGTCTGAAAGAGATGAAGACAGTGAGTAAGCGATACGGTGTGAGTATCACCCGTTTTTTAACAGCTGCCCTGATCTGGTCTGTTTATCAGGAATACTTAAAGAAACAGCCGTCTGAGGAATCTATCGCCATCAGCATTCCCATTAATCTAAGGAATTTTTTCGGTTCAGAGACAATGGCTAATTTTTTTGCAGTAACTCTTGTGGAATTTTTTTCTTCTGGGGAGAATCATACCTTTGAGGATATCTTAAAGGCAGTCAGCACCCAGATGGATGAAAAAATCACAAAAGAGAAGATGGAGGAAACGATTTCCTATAATGTTTCCAATGAAAAGAAATGGTATCTGCGCATTACCCCTCTTGTGATAAAATGGCTTGTTCTGAATCTGATTTTCTGGAAAAATAGTGATGCTTATACCATGACACTGTCAAACATCGGTCCGATTGAAATTGATGAAGAGTATGCAAAAGAAATTGAACGTTTCACCATGATGATCGGTGTATCCCGAAGACAGCCAATGAAATGTGCAGTCTGTTCTTATGAGGATGAGCTGATCATCACCTTCAGTTCTGTTTTTCAGGATACAAGGCTTCCGGATTCTTTTTTCGGTTTTTTAAAGAAGGAGGGGATTCCGGTAGAACTTGAAAGCAATGGAGTGCCGGACCAGAGAGATGACAGAGGACAGTATCCCCAGATCCGTTATGATAAGGAACGGCTGAAAAAGCTTGTTAATGTATTTTACGGAATTATGATCTGTGCAGCGGTAGTTCTTGGCATAATCAATTATGCGACGTACTCTGGTTCCATCTGGTCTGTGATCGCAATTGTTTTAATAGCTTATTTTGTCATGACAGTCAGGTATTCCTTTATGCGTCATTCCAATCTGGCGGGGAAGGTTGTCATGCAGACCATAGCAGCAGAGATAGTATGGGTGTTTATTGATTATGAAATGGGATATAGCGGCTGGTCTGTGAACTATGGAATACCCAGTACCATCCTGTTTGCAGATCTGGCAGTGGTATTTTTGATTCTTGTTAACAGAATGAACTGGCAGAGCTATTTTATGTATCAGATTGCGGTAACTGTTTTTAGTTTTATTCCACTGATCCTATGGGCAGCAGGGCTGATTAACAGACCTCTGATGTCTTTTGTGACAGTAGTGCTGACTGTGATAATTCTTGCTGTAACCATCGTATTGGGTGACCGGAGAGTAAAGAATGAGCTGATTCGGCGGTTTCATATATAGAATATGCAGTC
The DNA here is from genome assembly GCF_900205965.1 of Lacrimispora amygdalina. GTDB lineage: Bacteria > Bacillota > Clostridia > Lachnospirales > Lachnospiraceae > Lacrimispora > Lacrimispora amygdalina_A. The sequence goes on along the minus strand of NZ_OAOF01000002.1, from coordinate 419,253 downwards.
TGAAAGGAGGTATCGCACATGAGAAGAAAAAAGGTGAGTGTGATGGGAAATCTGGTCAGGGATATGATGCAGAATGTGATGGAAACTTCTTTTAAGCAGCCAATTCAAAGCGGAGAACTTAGAAAGAATCCGGTTGAACCTGCCTGGGTTTGTCCTACTGGATATGAATATGAGATTATAGAAAAAAATAATTTAAAAATGGAGTATTTAAGACCTGTCGGAGTGGTCACAGGCCGCGTGATTTTACAGCTTCACGGAGGCGGTTATATCGGTCCCGTGAAAAATATTTATCGGAAGTTTGCAGTCCGGTATTCTAAAATCAGCTATGGAGGGGATGTTCTGACTCCTGATTACCGGGTGGCTCCGGAAAATCCCTATCCGGCTGCATTGCAGGATGCGGTGTCTGCTTACCAGTGGCTGTTACAGGAGAAAGGATATGCCCCTGGAAATATTGTGATAGCTGGAGATTCGGCTGGAGGAGGTTTAGGTCTTGCTCTGGGCCTTTATTTAAAAGATAATCACCTGCCTCTTCCAGGAGGCTTTCTTACCATGTCTGCCTGGACGGATTTAACAAACAGCGGGGAAAGCTATCAGTCTAATTATGAGCTGGATCCGCTTTTTGGCAACTCCACCCACAACATGCTTTACGATTCCTCCTATATCGGAGAAGCAGATCCGATGGAACCATATATCTCCCCGTTATTCGGAGATTTCAGCGGCTTTCCTCCCGTGCTCATGCAGGTAGGAAACTATGAGGTTTTGTTAAGCGATACCCTTCTGGTTGGAGATAAGCTGAAAAAGGCAGGAGTGAAATGCCGGATATCTGTCTTTGAAGGGATGTTTCATGTATTTCAGATGGGACTGGATTTAATACCGGAGAGCCGGGAAGCCTGGGAGGAAGCGGAAGAATTCCTGCGGGTTATCTACCATATTAATATAAAACCAGAAGGAAAAGTTGTCCGGAAAGTGAAGACAGGGCAGAAGAAGTCTGCAAGAGATATCACTGGCTTTTTAATTGCCATGATGAAAAAAGAACTGAATGGATAGGAGATACGAATGAAAATCACGTTGGTGACTGTTGGGAAAATAAAGGAAAAATTTTATACCGACGCCATAGCGGAATACAGCAAACGATTGAGCCGTTACTGTAAACTGGAGATAATTCAGGTGGCGGATGAGAAGACGCCCGATCATGCCAGCGAGACGGTGGAACGACAGATCAAGGAGAAGGAAGGTGAGAGAATTCTTCTCTCTATAAAGGAAGGGGCCTATGTGGTCGCTCTTGCCATTGACGGAGATACGCCGGATTCGGTGAAATTGTCGGAAAAAATAGCAGCACTTGGAGTCGGCGGAGTAAGCCAGATTGTATTTATCATCGGAGGTTCCCTTGGTCTGGCGGATGCTGTCTTAAAGAGGGCGGATTATAAACTGAGTTTTTCTAACATGACATTTCCCCATCAGTTAATGAGGGTGATTTTATTGGAGCAGATTTACCGGAGTTACCGGATTATGAATGGGGAACCTTATCATAAATAGAAATAACAGAGTATTATATAACGGGTATGTAGAAACAAATACGCTCACTTGCTCATTTCGTACGAAAGGGGATTCCAGTGAGCGTTGCTAAGCCACATATTGGAGTAATTAGACTATAGCGGTCTGTATTGGGCGTACTCCCGCGAAGGGAGAAATCCTGCCGACGAACCCAAGCTGATGTTTAAAATTCTGGTATACGCATATTCACAAGGAGTTTATTCAAGTCGGAAAATTGAAACAGGCTTACTCAATCTCAATCTTTATAAATTGCAAAAACTACATCTAGTTTTATTCCATCGCCAAACTTCTCTGCATCTTTATATATCACCTGTATTTTATCGTCAACAGAAATATCTGGTATCCCATCTGCAGATACTACTTTTTTAGGGACCCAAACTTTATCGCCCATGTCTTTTATGGGTTCACCTTCATTTGGAATTACTATAAAGTAAGTATCAGCGACTTCTGAAACAATTCCTTTAAAGTATTTCCCCTTTTTTTCATTGCTACATCCTGTTAATAACAACAAAATAATGATAAAAACGAACAATATTTTTTGGGTCATGGCTTACACTCCTTTTCTAATAGTTGGTTTAATTAGTAAATGACGTACTATTCTCTATGTTTTTTATATAGTTAATTATTTCAGTTATGCTTTCTTGATTTATATTCCAAATAGAATTCTGGTATGGAGCGTTCATATTTTAAACAATTACTATTCCTGATCTTTTCACCGTATAATGGACTTTTTTTACTCCATAACAATAATATAATTATATCAAGTTCCTGGTGCGACTGTTTTTTAAAGGGGCAATATAACATCATTTAATATTTTCTTTATACAAGACATAAAATTTAAGATATAGTGAAGATATCAGGGATTACAAAGGCAGCCTTTCAGAAGATCAAAGACATGTTGGTGAGAGTAAGTCAGAGTCCGGTCAGAATGCGGCTGTATTAACGGTAAACAGTGAATTTCCTCCTGTCAGTGTAATATCTGAAGATAAAAGCTGTGTGCTTGAAAAAAAGTAATTATTATTTAAAAAGTGTAAAAATACTGAATATAATTCACATAAACAGTTGTCAAATCTTGCCGTTTTTTGTATAATATATATAGATAAAGCTATTGGATTTAAAATAAAATATAGGGGGACCAGTATGAATTTGCCGCAGTTATATTATTTCATAAAATTAGCAGAATTACAGCATTATACGAAAGCCGCAAAAGAACTTTACATCGCTCAGCCCTCGTTAAGTGACTCGATCGCTTCACTGGAAAGTGAGCTTGGAATATCCTTGTTTCAGAAAAAAGGACGCAATGTAACACTGACAAAATACGGAGAAGAATTTTATATCCATGTATCCCAGGCGCTAAACGAACTGGAACGGGGAATCGCCACCATGAAGATGCATTCTGGCCAGCTGGGTGGTACCATTGATGTAGGCTGTATCCCCACTTTATTAGGTGATTTTCTTCCGACAGCAATTCAAAATTACATGAAAAAGAATCCTCAGGCGAAATTCAACATATTCCAGGGGATGTCTATTGAAGTCGCTCATGGGGTAGCAGCTAAAAAATACGACTTGGGTTTTTGTTCTATGGTGGAAGATGAACCTGACCTTTTATTTGTTCCCATTATGACACAGGAGCTGGTTTTGATTGTTAACGACGCCCATCCCCTTGCAGGAAGAAAAGAATTATGTTTAAGCGAATTAAAGAATTATAATCTTACTACATATCGTGATTGCATACCTATCGGAAAGGTAGTCCGAAATCTTCTGCAGCAGCATGAGGTGGAGGCAACGTTTTCTTATGACGATGAAATTTCCATCGGAGGTGTGATATCAGAGACAAATCTGGCAGCTATCGTTGCCCGCACTCCCTTTTTAAAACAATTTGATAACTTGGTACTGATTCCTCTGTCAGATGTACCAAAGGATACCCGCCTGATTTATATGACATTCAGCAGAAAGAATTTCGTTTCCTCCTCTGTGGAAGCATTTGCAGATTTCATTGTGGCGCATGAGATGAATCTGCCGTAACCGGGCAGACAGGATGGAGCAGGGTTTCCATTAGATAGTCTGTCTGTTGATATAAAAACTAGTAAGTATTATTATGATCTGAATAAAAATGAACTTGATACGGTTGCGGTAGAAGATGGATTTCTTCAGTTTTTTCAGACGTTCTTAAACACTCATAAAAAGGATTAAACATATTTTAAGATTCATATAGAAAGAAACAGCGGTATGCTGCCATAAGCGCATACCGCTGTTTCTTTCTCATAGACGACCGGTCCCCACCAGGTTATACAATACCTGCAGTCGCCATAAGCGCAATTACCAGTCCGGCAATAAAAGCAGGGATCATGGTACCTAAAATAATATGTTTATAGCTTTCCTTTAAGCTGCATCCGCAGATGGACATGGTGAGAATTGCAACGGAGGAGTTGGGCAGTTTATTTAGAATCAGGGCAGATTCTGTTACAATGCGGTGAAGAGCAGCGACATTGACTCCCATATCAATAAATGCTTTTCCAAAGCTCTCCATGAAGATGGTTTCACCTGAAATTGCGGAACCGGTCAGTCCGGTCAGTACCGTTGTGCCCAAAAATGCTTTCAGATATGCGGGCATATTCATGGCAAGTACTGCCTGCTGCAGCTGCTGGAATGCAGGAGAAGCGCCTAGAACTTTGGAAAGTCCCATAACTGCAGCAACCGTAAGCATGGAGTTTAAGCCGGAGCTGCTTCCGGTTTTAATGGAAGTTTTCATGTTCTTTATCCGTTTTAACTGGGTGCAGATAATTAACAGAATACCAATTACCAGAGAAAACATAATGCTCGGGGAAGTTCCCCAGCCGGAGGTTGCAACTACACAGCCTAAAACCAGAACAAAAGGAAGAACGGACATGAAGATTCCGGGCAGTTCCTCTTCGGAAACGGCTGTCTGCTGTGTCTTATACATGGCAAGAAGCTGTTCCGGCGAGTTGTTTTTCAGACTCTGCTTTTGAGCGTAATTAAAATACAGGAAATAAGAAATGGCAAGGATCGCGGTAAATACAAAGGAAAGAAGGGGCGCTGATCCAAGGGAAGTATTTAAATACTTACTTGGCAGTACATTGCAGATGTCTAAGGAATAGGCAAAACCATTGGCAGAAGCGCCGCCGCCTAAAAGCAGGAACGGAAGCACCCGCCGGTCCATTTTATTTTCATATAAAAGGTTATCGGCAATTGGATAAAGGACAAATACCATAATATAACCGTTAATACCAAGCAGAGTGATGAAAAAAGTACAGATCAGGATGACCAGACCTACCATTTTCGTTCCCAGCTTTTTCGTCAGTGTCTGGGCGATTTTTGTTGCAAGACCTGTTTCTAATACAAGCTGGCCAAAGACCCCGCCAAGCCCCAGAATCAGAAACCAGGAGGCTACAAAGCCGCCGGCACCGCCGGAAAATGTGGTCAGAAACCCTTCCTTAAGATCCAGCCCGCTGGTGACCAGAATAATAGCTGCCGTGATCACCGTCGCTGTTATCATATCGATGCCCTTGATAATCATTACAACTAAAAGTGCAATGGCAATAATAAGACCAATTGTAGCTAACATAATGTTCCCTCCAATAATTAAATAGTGAAAACTCTGGTTTAAGCTTTCTCATTTGCACCGGACTGCCACTGCGCCGTCATTTTATCAAGCGGTATTGCAGTCAGCCCTGTTTCCCTGGAATAGGAATAGATTACAAAACCACGTTTACAGCGGAAGACGCATTCCAGGCATGGGTCTTCATCGCAATAGGCAAAGGCATCGGTGTCTGCCAGGGAAAAAACAAGAGGAGGACGCTTTGTCTTAGGTAAATATTTTAAATACCCCCCGGTAAACGTTTTTAAATACATCCACTCCGGCATATATTCCGGCTTTGATGCGTCCCAGAATACTTCCACGGCGTTGTCATTGTAGCCGCCGGTGATTCGATAGCTTAAGTGAATTTTATCGTTTACCAGGTCCGCTGATTTCGGTATTAAATGGACCGCTTTTGAGCCGCAGCATAAAATCTCCGTTTCACCAGGGGAAGGAATAGCAATGGCAGGAAACAGTCCGCCGCATGTTTCGCATCGGTAAAAGGATACCTCCGGACACTGGTTAGCGGGGGGTTTTCTTGTGTCACGGCATCTTCTTGGTCCGAATGTTTGTTGAGTCATAGCCTGTCACCCTTTCATCCGTTTTAACAGCTCTTCCCGCAGCAGATATTTTTTAACTTTTCCGCTGCCTGTGTGGGGAATTCGTTTAATTATTTCCAGACGCTCCGGCCAGAAGCGTTTGGATATGCGGTGCTCTTTTAGATAGTCGATTACATCTGTCAGAGACAGGTTTTCAAACCCTTTTGCAACAACCACAAAAGCGCAGATCCGTTCCCCCAGACGTTCGTCAGGCATACCAATGACGGTATGGTCCAGAATTCCGGGACAGCCTTCTAAATTATCATTGATTTCATTGGAATTTAAATTTTCCCCGCCACGGACGATCATATCTTTCTTTCTTCCGATAATCCGTATGTTTCCATCTTCATCCATAACGCAGAGATCTCCGCTGTGAAACCAGCCGTCATCGTCAAGGACTTCATCGGTAATACCGCGGTTTTTTAAATATCCCACAAATACATTGGGACCTCTTGACAATTCTTCTCCTGCAGTACCATAGGGAACATCTGCACCGTTTTCATCCACCACACGGATTTCAACTCCTTCCAGCGGTTTCCCTGAAGTAGTTCCATTAAGCCTTAATGCGTCACAGGGTCTGACAAAAACATGGGGAACACTCTCCGTAGAACCATACACCTCACATAGGAGAATCCCATAATTCCAGGCTTTTTGTACCATATAGCCCGGAACAGGTGCACCGCCGCATAAATAGAATTTAAGAGAGGGGATAGCACCTCCGTTGGTATCTAAATCCCTTAAAATATCATAGATAAAAGGAGTGGCACCCATGGAATAAGTACAGGCCTCCAGGTTCATTAAATCAATAGCTTCCCGACAGCAGTATTTCTGCTGTAAAACCACCTTCGCACCTGTGAGCATAGGAGCGATAATCCCATGGTGAAAGCCGGTTGCATGATTGAGAGGAGCAGGCATAAACATGATATCGTCCATTGATATTCCAAGCTCCCGGTTAAAGGTTTCCTCACTGTAACGGATGTTATCATGAGTTAAAATCACCCCCTTTGAGCCGCAGGTAGTGCCGGAGGTTCCAAGAATGGCGGCAATATCCTGTCCGGTCTGCCGGGCACATTCCGAGGCCCTTAATGGTTCGTAATCATGGAGAATATTCTTCCAGTTATAACAGTTGCTTTTTATCTCCCTGTTCTGATCCAGCAAAATCACTGCACGAAGGCTGTTAATATGAGGAAGTGCTGATTGAATCATTTCCTCATAATCGGTCTTGTGAAAGCAAGTGGGAGCAAAGTAAGCTTTCGCCTGGGTTAAATTTAAGCAGCGGACCAGTTCCTTTTCCTCGTAAGACATGGCAATCGGATGGGCAGCGGCACCTGCCTTAAAGCAGGCAATGGTAATCACTGCGAATTCGCTCCAGATAGGAATCTGATAAGAAACCACATCACCGGGGCCGATTCCCTGAGAATGGAGAAAGGCCGCCACTTTGGAAGCGGCCTCATCCATCTGCCTGTATGTATATCGGCATCCTCTGTCATCAACTACATATTCCCGGTCCGGATATTTTCTGACTGACTCATGGAAGCAGTCAGCGAGTGTACGGTCCGACCAGTATCCATTCTGCAAATACTGAAGTTTTAAATCAGGATTTATTTTTATTTCTTCAAGCATAACCCTTCTCCTTGGAAATGAAGAGCAGAGGTATGATAAGGTTATCCCTGCTGCCTCGCCTTCAGCTCTTTGATAAGAGCAGGAACCACTTCAAATAAATCGCCCACGATGCAATAGTCCGCAAACTCGAAAATAGGAGCGGTTTCATCTTTATTAATGGCAATAATGGTTCCTGACTCACTCATTCCGGCTACATGCTGCACTGCTCCTGAGATGCCGCAGGCAAAATATATTTTTGGGGAAACCGTAGCGCCTGTCTGGCCAACCTGTTTGGTCTGAGGCATCCAGCCGGCGTCAACAGCAGCGCGGGAACAGCCTACGGTACCGCAAAGTGCATCAGCCAATTCCTTTAATACAGAAAAGTTCTCAGCAGATTTCATACCCCGGCCGCCGGAAACGATAATTTCAGCCTCATCAAGCCGTAAGTCATTGTCTTCACATGCTTTGATAAAATCAATTACCTTAGTCCGGATCTCCTGAGCCGGCGTGGAGATTTCTTCCCGGATCACAACCGGTTTATTGTCCGGATTCTTTTCCGGTTTTTTAAATGCTCCCGGTCTGCAGGTACCCATCTGAGGTCTGGTTTCGCTGCAAAGAATCTGGGCATATAAATTGCCTCCGAAAGCAGGGCGCTCCCAGACAACATTGCCGGTTTCCTCATCAACGCTGAGGGCGGTACAGTCTGCAGTCAGACCGGTGCGCAGGCTTACGGCGATTTTGGATCCCAAATCTCTGCCGTTTACTGTTGCACCAACTAAGATCGTATTGGGCTGATACTTTTTACATAATTTTAAAAATACATTTCCATAGGCATCGGCAGAGTAATCTTCGTATTCCGCTCCCTCAACCACATAAATTTTATCTGCACCATATTCTCCGGCGGCTTTAACGGCCTCTTTGGTATCTTTTCCGATTACTACTGCACAAAGATCCTGTTTTAACCCTTCTGCCAGTTTTCTGCCCTGACCTAAAAGTTCCAGTCCCACGCTTTTTGGCTGGTCTTTAAAACATTCAACAAATACCCAAACATCCTTCCATGCTTCAAAACTCATTTTATTCGGCCTCCTTTTACAGTATTTTCCCGTCGGCCAGTTTGCCGATCAGTGCGTTAGCAATTTCACCGGGAGTATTCCCCTCTATGGTCACGCCGCAGGCGGTCCGTTTTGGTGTGAAAGTAGCTTTTACCTTGGTGGGAGAGCCTTTGAGTCCCATTTTTGACACATCCGCATCTGGTAAATCAGCCAGGGTGATTTCTGGTATCTCTGCTTTTAAAGAGGCGATTTTTCTCTTTATGGTAGCATATCTGGGTTTATTGCTTTCCTTTGTTGCAGTACAAAGAATGGGGAAGCGGGCCTCGATCACTTCGATCCCTTCCTCCACCTGCCGTCTGGCAATTACCTTATCCCCGTCTGCTTTTAAATCCAGAATATAAGTAAGCCTTGCAGCACCAAGGTGTTCTGCAATACTGGGGGCAGTCTGTCCCGTATCCCCGTCGATGGCCTGCTTTCCGCCCAAAATCACATCGAAGTCACCAAGCTTTTTAATGGCTTGTGACAGGATATAGCTGGTGGCATAGGTATCAGAACCGCCAAATGCACGGTCTGTTACCAGATAAGCCTCATCAGCACCCATGGAAAGAGCTTCTCTTAATACAGCCTTCGCCTGAGGCGGCCCCATGGAGATTACAGTTACTTTTCCGCCGTAGCGGTCCTTTAAAGTAAGCCCTGTTTCTAAGGCATTTTTGTCAAATGGATTCATAATACTTGGTACACCTGTACGGATCAGGGTGTTTTTTACCGGATCGATTTTAATTTCTGTTGTATCCGGAACCTGCTTGATGCAAACAACGATATTCATCCTGTTATGTCCTCCTATCTGTATTCCTTATCCAGCACATTTGCAATGGTCATACGCTGGATCTGGTTGGCGCCTTCAAAAATCTGGAACACTTTGCAGTCTCTCATCAGCTTTTCTACCGGATATTCTTTGCTGTATCCGTATCCGCCGAAGATCTGTACTGCATTGGAGGTAACCTCCTGTGCACAGTCGGAGACAAAGGTTTTGCAGATGGAGCCTTCCTTCTGAACCATGATTCCCTGGTCCATCATGCGCATGGTGTTATTAACCAGACACCGGGAGGCCTCAACCTTAATTGCCATATCCGCAAGCAGTGCCTGAACCATCTGGAACTTTATTAAAGGAGTCCCGAACTGTTTGCGTTCTTTGGCATATTTTACGGATTCATCAAGGGCTCTCTGCATAATTCCCACTGCCAGGGTTGCTACAAATGCACGGGACAAGTTCAGTGCATTTAAAGCCAGCTTAAAGCCGGAGCCTTCCGGTCCAACCATAGCAGAAGCTTTTACCCGCACATTTTCAAAAATTAAATCAGTGGTATTGGAAAGACGAAGTCCCATCTTGTTCTCATGGGCGCCAACGGTAACCCCAGGTGCATCCGCATCGATAATAAAGGCGGAAATCCCCTTATGTCCGGCAGCCGGGCTGGTCTTGAAAAATCCTACAAATACATCAGAAAGAGCTCCGTTTGTAATAAAGGTCTTTGTTCCGTTTAAAATGTATTCATCGCCATCTAAGACTGCGGTGGAACGCATGGCAGCGGGATCAGAGCCTGCATTGGGTTCCGTTAAGGCAAATCCTGCAAATGATCCAGGTCTGATTTTATCAGCAAAATACTGTCCCTGCTCTTTGGTTCCAGCAAGAATTACGTTTCTTAAGGCAACAAAGGTGGTTACAAAGGTAATGGCATAGCCTGCATCAACTTTTGCCAGCTCTTCAAATATCATGGCAGTGGTTTCATAGCTTAAGCCGGTTCCGCCGTATTCCTCGGGAATTTCCAGCATGTGAAGTCCCATATCGAAACCCCATTTAAAGAGTTCTATGGGACATTCGCCCTTTTCATCTGCTTCTTTTACGTAAGGCTTGATTTCGTTTTCAGCCATTTCTCTTACGAGAGCAAGAAGCTCTTTTTGTTCTTCGGTGTATAGTAAACTCATGTCATCTCACCTTTCCATTCTATCGTGGTTATTTTTTCAGCTTTGTTTCCCCAGTGGCTGCGCCGGAGGCAAGAATCTCACCGATTTCACTCTGGCTGTATCCCAGATGATTCAGGATATCAACCGTATGAGCACCCTGGGAGCCGCCGATCCGATACTCCGGTTCTCCGACAGAACCAAAGTTTACCGGGTTAGTGGGAAGGTAGCGTTCACCGGAGGGATATGGGATCTTTGCAATAATGTGATTGGCCCACACCTGTTCATCCTCGTACATATCAAGCGGTTCATAGGCAGCTTCGCAGGCCAAATCGTTGGCTTTAAACATGCTCATCAAATCTTTTCTTGTGATTTTGCCAATGGCGTCATCAAGAACATCAATGACCTCATGGTTTAAATGGCCTGCATTTACGTCTGCACATCTCATGTAACGGGAGTTTCCTACCATGTCCGTTCTTCCTAACAGTGTCATAATTTTCTCATAGTCACGGTCATACTCCGGACAGCAGATTACCACCCATTTCTGGTCGCTGGTGCGGTATACGTTATTAAATGGATTGGGAACTTCTTTTCTGCTTTTTGGATATTGATTGCCGTACTGGGCAGAAATCACTCCCGTGCTCAATGCGTAAACTGCGGCATGATGGAGGGAGACAGTGATTTTATCGCCTTTTCCTGATTTTTCCCGGGCATAAAGTGCAGCACAGATTCCGGAAGCAAGACTTAAGGAAACCTGAAAGTCGCCAAAGCCGTTGGTGGGGATCATGGGAGCATCGCCTTTGTTCACGGTAGTCCCGAACACGCCGCCTCTGGCCATGAAGCAGGTAACGTCAAAACCGGCAGAATCTTTTTCCGGACCGTTCTCCCCATAGCCTAAGACCTGGGCAAAAACCAGCTTTGGGAAACGTTTGCTTAACGTCTCATAGTCAAGACCCAGTTTTGTTAAAGACTTTGTTCTGGTGTTGGTGACAAAGACATCGGCTTCTCCAATGAGTTTGTATGCGATTTCCAGCCCCTTCTCCGATTTCAAATCCAGGGTGATAAAGCGTTTGTTCATGTTGGCAACATCAAATGCCAGGTTTTCATCATCTTCGTAGGGCATGTTAAATACTGCGCCCTGTGTTCTTGCAGGATCACCCTTGGCGGACTCGATCTTGATGCAGTCGGCGCCCCATTCCCCGAGAACGCGGACTGTGGTAGGGGCTGCAAGATATGTGGTTAAATCTACTACTTTTACTCCCTCTAAAGGTTTCATGCTGATCCTCCTTTATAAAAGCCCGGGGTCATCAGGCCCATACGGAACCGGATGACCCCAAGGTAAATTCCTGTTAGATGATGTATTCCATTTTTGCACCATGCTTGATGGTATTTCTGGAAATGGTAATACGCTGAACCGTAGGAGCGCCTTCTTCCAGCCACATTGCGCGGCAGTCACGGTAGAGGCGTTCTACTGGACCGTATTTGCAGTCTTCAAAGTAGCCGACTCCGCCGAAGATCTCTAACATCTCATCGCTGACCTTTCTGGTAGTATCAATGCTGTACAGCTTGCACATTGCTGCTTTCTCTTCAATGTACTCGCCGGTTGGATTCTCTTCATAGGATTTCGCAAAATCGTAAACCATGCAGCGCAGTGCATGAACCATCATGGACATATCAGCAATTTTGCAGCGGATAGCCTGACGGGTTCCGATTGGTTTTCCAAAGGTTACACGGTCATTTGCATACTGCAAGGAAAGTTCCAGCATTCTCTGGGCCATACCCAAGTTGCTTGCTGCGATATGGGCACGTGATACAGATAAGGAATGCATGGCGATTTCAAGGCCCTGGCCTTCTTTGCCTAATAAATATTTTTTGTCAATCTTGCAGTCTGTAAATTTCAGTTCCCCGTGTCCGGCTCCGCGGCAGCCCATCATATGAGGCATGTTGATTACTTCAAATCCGGGAGCATCCATTGGAACGAAGAATGCGGAAAGTCTGTCATCCTTTTGGGAATCAGGATTGGTAACTGCGATTACATAAGCAAATTCACAGCAGTCTGTATGGGAGATTAAAGTTTTTTCTCCGTTTAACACATAGGAATCGCCGTCTTTTACTGCCATGGTATGTAAATCAGCACCAGTACCGCCGGTTGCCTCAGTCAGTGCAAAACAGGTAAATACGGATTTATCCTGGAACTTGTTCATGTATTCGTCTTTCAGTTCCTTGCTGCCGTAATCATCAAGAATTCTCCAGTTTAAGTCCATTGCATAATGAAGATGCATTCTCATTCCGCCCGGTCCTCTGGAGAATTCTTCCTGGACCTGTAAGATCTCAAGTTCGGACAGACCGTAGCCGCCGTATTCAACCGGAAGTGCGCAGCGGTATAAATCATTTTTAATTGACAGATCATAAAATTCTTTTGGGAATTTATTGGTGACCTCTACTTCCTTTTGGATCTCTTCTAACGGTCCTTCCGCCAGCTTTCGGATCTGCATTAAATAGGACTGAAATTCTTCTTTGGATAATTTACTCATAGTACCTTCCTCCTGGTATTAAATAAATATTTTTTTAACAATCTTGCTGTTTTTATTATAAGCGCTGTATCTGTAAAAATCCAATCGGCTCTGTTCGGCTTTTTTTCATTCATTGATAGCCAGTGCCTATGTATAAATTTTAAACTTTGGTTTATTCTGGTTGTCCGGACAGAAGCTGTGTGGCATAATAAAAGGAAGAATAGTAAAAAGGAGCATGGATGAATGAAAGAGAAGCTGCTTGCGCCGATTCTTTCCGGGGAAGAAGAACTGATACTTACAGATACCAGGGAATTATACAGTAAAATAGAAAAGGAAGAAGAGGTCCGGGATGCATTGATACAGAACATCCGTATGACTGGGGAGGATATCTCCCGGATGCAGTTTTCCGCAGTTATTTTTGAAAACTGCCTGTTTCAGGACTGTTCCTTTGAAAAAGGGGAATTTACAGATGTTATTTTCCGTTCCTGCGATTTTTCCAACTGCGGTCTGGAAGACTGTTACTTGAACCGGACGGAATTTAAATCTTCCAAGGGAGTGGGGACCCGGTTTAGCGGCAGCACCATGCTTCATACCAGAATTTCCGACTGTAATTTCCGCTATGCTAATTTTGACGGCTCCAAAATGGAGCATATTCAATTTTCCGCCTCCGAACTGGAGGGGAGCTTTCTTACCCAGTGCCGCACGAAGGATATTGTATGGAACCAGGTGAATTTAAACAATGCCAGTTTTTTTAAAACCATGCTGAAGGGAATGGATTTTACCAGCAGCACCATACATAGTCTGGTGCTGTCTGATGAATGCAGGGAACTTAAGGGTGCGGTGGTGGATTTGTATCAGGCTGCGGAACTGGCGAAATATTTAGGCATAGTTGTAAAAAGTTAACGTGGGATCATTTTTAATTCAGTATTAAGTATGAGGTGACATTTTACGCAATTCTGTGGTAGAATACTGGTGATACAGCGGGTAAACGAGTGTTGAAAAGGAGGCGGGTTATTTTATGATGGAACCCTCAAAGACTGCATAGCACGGGTTATGCAGTGAAATGATAAGTAATTGTATAGCCTTTGCTAATCCGGACAGAAAAATGTTTAGGAGGCAGCGATGCGCTATCAGAGAGCCAATGAAATTCTGCCAGAAGAGCTGGTGGAACTGATTCAGAATTATATTGACGGGGAATATGTCTACATCCCCAGAAAACAGGAAAATAAAAGAACCTGGGGAGAAGGAACCGGAGCCAGAGAAGAGCGGAAACGCCGGGACCGTTCCATTTATAAAGATTATGTTTCCGGATTTTGTGTAAAGATTCTGGCGGAGCGTTATTATCTGTCAGAGAAAAGTATACAAAGAATTATACTCCAGGAAAAGAAAAGAATACAGGCGGTGTGTCATGAATAATGATGCGCTGTCTTTTTTTTGTTTCATAAATGAAAGTGAGGTGGGAAGACGGCGCAGTTCATAGTAGAGTTATCCGTAAAGACAATAATATGGAGGAAGATATGAAACGTAATTTACGGAAACTGTGGCTGATTGTCCCCGATCAGCTGCCAGCTGTCTTAAGAAGATGCCCCAAATGCAAAGGAAAAAGGCAATTTGAAAACAGCGGGAAATTCAGGGTAAACGCCAATGGAAAACTGCTTGATGTATGGCTGATCTACCGCTGCAGTCATTGTGACACTTCCTGGAATATGACTATTGTAGAACGAACAAATCCAGAGATCATAAATAAAGCGGAATATGAAGGATTTTTAAGCAACAGTCCGGCACTGGCGGCCAGCTATGGAAGTGACAGGGAACTGTTTATAAAAAACAAAGCGGAAATCGCGGAAATAAAAGCCGGATATCATATCATTGAGACGGAAACCGTAACACCGGTTAATGAGACCGCGTATATGGAGATACAGATAAAAAATCCATCGGGACTGAAGCTGAGGGCAGATGCCCTGCTTGCTGGTGAGCTTTCTGTTTCCAGGAGCCGGATTAAAAAATGGTTTGACAGCGGGTTGGTAACATCCGGACAGGAGGTTCTTTTGCCAGGGGCAAAAATCGTGGATGGAATGTTGATTCAGATAAAAAAGGAGGAAGCCATCAGGCAGGAATTGCTTGACGTTTGAACCATGCTGATTTATTCTTATAATGTAATAAAGTATAAGAACAAGGGTGATGAGAAGTATGATTAAAACAGTTGCATCCGTAGGTCTGCCTGTAGGAGAAAGCTGGAACATATATAAGAACAGATTAGAGCCAGAGACAGTAACCGGTAAAGAGAAGCGGCTCAGTATTGTCACCGGAGTTCATGGGGACGAGCTGGAGGGCCAGTTTGTATGTTATGAGATTAACCGTATTATCAGGGAAAACAGAGAACATTTAACAGGGATTGTGGATATTTACCCGGCACTCAATCCTCTTGGAATTGATTCGATTACAAGAGGTCTGCCCGGGTATGATATAGATATGAACCGGATTTTTCCAGGAGATGAAGAGGGGGCTGTATCGGAACATATTGCCTCCCAGATCATGGATGACATCTCCGGATCTGATTTCTGTGTGGATTTACATGCCAGCAATATCTTTCTGAGAGAGATTCCCCAGATCCGTATGAGTGAAGCCTATGCGGACCAGCTGATTGGTTATGCAAAGCTGATGAATGTGGATCTGGTCTGGATTTATAAGAATGCGGTAGTGCTGGATTCCACCCTGTCTCATGGGTTAAACAGCATAGGAGTCCCTACCTTTGTTGTTGAAATGGGAGTGGGGATGCGGATCACGAAACGCTATGGAAAGCAGCTTGCGCAAGGAATTCTCTGCCTGATGAAGGAACTGGGAATCTGGACTGGAGAAACCATTATTCCCAAAGAACCCATGATTTCCTTTAACCGGAAACTGGGGCTTTTACATGCGGAAAGCCCGGGTATATTTATGCCTCTGGTGGAGCATCTTGGTACAGTGAAAGAAAGCCAGCCAATCGGACAGATCTTAAATCCCCTGTCCGGAACGATTCTGGAAGAAGTGGTTTCCCCCATAGACGGACTGGTATTTACCCTCAGGGAATATCCGGTGGTATCGGCAGGATCTCTGCTGGCGCGGGTGCTGGGAGGTGAGCAGGTATGAGGAAAGAGACCATTTTTACCCTGAAGAATCTTTACAGGGACGATATGAATTTATACGGATATCATTTCGGCAAAGGGGAAAAGTCGGCATGTATTGTTGGCGCATGCAGAGGCAATGAGGTGCAGCAGCTCTATATCTGTTCCCAGCTGATCAGACAGCTAAAGGAATTAGAAGAGCGGGGAGCCATTATTAAAGGCAATGAGATCATGGTCATCCCTACTGTAAATACAGCTTCCCTCAATGTTGGAAAACGGTTCTGGCCGACTGACGATTCGGACATCAACCGCATGTATCCGGGAGACGGAAGCGGAGAAACCACAAAGAGGATTGCGTCAGGCATTTTTGACGCAGTGAAAGAATACAGCTATGGAATCCAGTTTACCAGTTTTTATATACCCGGCAATTTCGTCCCCCATGTGCGTATGATGGATACCGGATTTCAGAATCCAAGCCTTGCAAATCTCTTCGGACTTCCCTATGTGGTGGTTCGGGATGCCAAGCCATTTGATAAGGCTACACTGAATTACAACTGGCAGTTAAAGAATACCAGCGCATTCTCCATCTATACCAGCGGAACGGATCAGATTGATGAACCCTCTGCCCGTATAGCAGTGGCTTCTGTGCTGCGGTTTTTAACCCGTATGGGGATGGTGCGTTACACCAGTCACAGCGGCTATATTGCAACCGTACTTCAAGAAAGCGATTTATCAAGTGTCAGGACAGACTGTGCCGGAATTTACCGCCCTCACGTAAAGCCTGGCAGGGAAGTGAGCAGGGGGGAGATTCTGGCAGATATCCTGGATCCTTATGAGGGAGAGATTATAAGCCAGATTCTTGCACCTACAGAAGGAATTGTATTCTTTTCCCATTCCCAGCCATTCGTTACTGAGGGGGGGATTATTTTTAAAATCATACGGCGGCTTCACGAATAATGTGCCGTAAAGAATGGAAAGGAGAGCGGACATGCAGTATGCTGCTCTGGAGCGTATGCTCATTAATTCAATCATGGAAGTACAGATGAAACTGGGATATGAAAACGAAGTAATCCGGTTTTATTATCCTGAAAAAGCATTGTTGAATATCCTGAAAGCAGGAGATTCGAATGATGAAATAAAAACAGCACTGAAAGAATTCAAAGCTTATGTAAAAGACCGGCTGGGAGAAATAAAAATCACCAAAAGTCAGGAGCGGTTCTGTTTTCTCATTCCACCTGAAGGGGCACGCTACGTCTGGGAACAGGAAGAGAAGAGTGGGTTTTTAAGAGAATTTATTGAGATTATCGAAAAACCTGGTGTACAGCTGAAAGATATTAAAAATGTATTTTCAAAATATTCAGACGGCAGATATATCTGCCAAAGCTGTGACGGGGAAGAATGCGATTATATTTTGTATTTCGAAGATGCGGCCAGGGATTCTTACCGTTATTTCATTAAATTCCACGATAATCATGGAACATACCACAGATTTCTGTCAGAAGACGTGAAAGATATGGGACTCTAAAATTTACAGGAGGAGAAACCATGCATAAGAAAACATTGATTGCAGTCTTATTTACAGGGATCTTAATTCATGCCAGCGGTCCTGAAGATGGGATCAAAATAACCAATGTGGATTTCCAACCGGTTCAGTCGGTGCGGAGAATTTTAAACCAATAGAAAGAAAACGTATTGAGGATAGAACCTCATACGTTTTTTTTATGCCTAAAGAGCCGAAAGTAAGTACATGGTAAAGGTACCGGCTGCCAGAAGCGTACCTTCTGAAGATGTGACTTCCACTCTGTTTACCACGGAACGGCTTCCTTTGTGAATGGCATTTGCCTCTACGAATATCTGACCGGAGCTGATCCCCTTTAAAAAATCGATGTTCCCATGCTGTGTGACATTGGCGTATTCGTAAGCATAAGCAGCCATTCCCGCTGTAATATCACAAAGTGTAAAGATAAAGCCTCCATGGAGATTTCCATACAAATTCAGGGCACTGTCTGTAATATCTAAGGAAATCTTTGAGTGTCCGGGCCAGACTTCTAAAAGATTGGCATTCTCTACTCCGCTTAAAGGGAGGATGTGACGCCTGATTCCTTCCATAATTTCTTCCCGCATTTGGTCTTCCTCCTTCTTAAAATATGAAAGCATTTTAGTACTTTCTGCAATATATCATACTTTTCCGGCAGGATACAAGCAGTAAATAAATATATGGTTAAAAACTATCAATCGGCAGTTACATATAGGATGGATCGATTGGATGTTATTTCATGCATGACTTATAATATGACTATATTGTTAAAAAAACGACACAGTTCGACTTGCGGTTTTAAGAGAGGCTGGTTCGTCATAATGAGAAGGAGGATGGCATCATGAGCACCGGAAGAGCAGGTAACAGAAATCAAACCAGTGCGGTAGACTGGAAAACGGTAATTATATTTGTCTCCATCGCATTGAGTTCCCAATGTGGAGGAGGATTTGCCGCTGGCTCCACACCCTGGTCCTATTTTTTCTTGAATACGGGATTTTACGGAATGCTCCCAAAAGTAACACAGTCTTATTTCTGCCTGTTCATGCCGCTTGTGGTAGCGGCAATCAACTGCTTTATTATTTATTTTTTTATGAAATTTGCCATGGATTTCAAGACCTTTGACTATGGGGTGTTTCTGAAAAAATACGGTTCCCGTTTTATGGGAGGCAAGCTTGCAAAACCCATGCAGATTGTGTACGAATTTAACTTTAACTGGCTTTTGATTGTTTGTATGGCTCTTGCCTACTCCTCCTCCGGATCAGCGCTGGCAGAGTTGACGGGTATGCCTTATCTGCTTACCACCTTTGCCGTTGGCATCATCATGTTTGTTCTCTGCATGAAGGGAGCTGGGCTGGTAAGAAAAAATGCGGTTTTTATGAGCGCAGTAATTTTTGTCACTTTACTGGCAATCCATGTTCCCAACCTGTTTTATAATATCACCTGCGGCAGGCTGGCAAGCGAGCTGGGAGTAATGGGAGATTCCTTGAATAAGGGAATTGCATCAGGAGCCGGAAGCTTTTTGAGCTACCTTCTGACTGCCCTTTGCTGGGCCTACATATTTTCCGGACAGAATCTTGGCGGCTTCGGGGCCTATGTGAACCACGCACAGATTTTTAAAAACAAAAGCACTTTGCGCTGGGCAGTGGTCCTTTCTGTTATATTGAACTGGATCTTTCTTGAGATGACAGTGGCTAATTTAGCTTCCAATTATTCTGAGGTGTTAGAAGGCTGGAAATCTGGAAAGGCGGTATATACCATTCTGGTGGTGCAAAACGGCTTTGGGGGAGAGCGGATTAAGGCGGTTTTACTGACGCTCATTACCATCTCCATCTTTTTTGCCACAATCTCCACGGCCATCAATTATGCTCAGGGCTTTAACGACCGTGTGCTCAACTGGTATCAGAAAAAGACAGGAGAAAATCCGGAGACTGCAGCAGCAAAGAGAAACAAAAGAGGCGCTTTGCTCACTTTGTTCTATATTATAATGACCTGGGGCGTTTCTCAGGTAGGGCTTACCAGCCTTGTTTCCAAAGGGCTTACACTGGTATCCTATATTAATTTATTTACACTCATAATTCCCACTTTGATCAATGTACTGATTGGCTGGCGGGATGGTGATTACTCAAAAGAATAAATAAGAAGGGGCAATATGATGGAAAAAGAAAACAAAAAAACATTGAAACAAAAGAACTCAATCGGCGGAAAAATTACAAACAAGAACAAGTCAATTAACAGGAGGCTTCTTTTTGGGATTATCGGTATGGCAGTTTCCATATCAGCAGTCTACGGGGTGATTAACGGCCTGATGTTTTACCGGGATGCCAAGAAAAATATTGAGCTTCGTCTGACGGAATGTGCCACTGCCTATAGCCAGTCAGTGGAGAATTCCATTGATGTCTACAGAACCAGGATTGAATTTATTGCACAGAATGCGGAGATTACAGATCCATCCTTAAGTACGGATCAGAGAACCCAGTTACTTTCTCAGATTGCAAAAGACAACGGTTTTGCAACACTTTCCATCGCAGGTGCTGACGGGAAAACCAGCGATGGAGGGGAGGTCAGTGAACGGGAGTATTTTAAGCAGTCTATTGCAGGCAATACATATATTTCCTCCACAATTGTGAGCAAAGTAACCGGTAAAACCGTACTGATTGTATCTGCAAAGGCAAAGAGCAAAAATTATAACGGAATCGTCATCGCAACTCTGGATTCCGATACCTTCAGCACTATGATTGATGGTGTAGCGGTTGGGGAGTCCGGCTATGGATTTATTATTGATAAAGAGGGAAAGATTATCGCCCATAAAAACAGAGACCGGGTGAATGATCAGACAAACTACATCGAAATAGCAAAAACAGATAAGAACTATCAGGGAACATCCGATGAGATGAAGGATATGATAGAAGGAAAGACAGGAATCCAGACCGTTAATTTCAAAGGGGTAAATATGACCACTGGTTATACTCCCATAAAGGGCACGGATGGCTGGTCCATTGGTGTGGTGACAAAGGAATCGGAGATGATGTCAAGCTTTCGCACCTCCATCTTTAGCACCATGATCATCACTCTGATTATGATCCTCCTGTCATTTGTTATTGCCTTCCGTATTGCAAAACCTATTGTTGAGCCTATTTTAACTCTGGTTAACAGAATCCGCCTTCTGGAAGAAGGAGATCTTCATTCGCCCGTTCCCCAGATCAATACAGGCAATGAACTGGAGACGCTTTCCAGATCATTTACAGGTACAATATCAATTTTAAACAATTATATCAATGAAATTGCAGTCATACTCTCCAGTCTGGAAAAAGGGGACTGCACGGTCAGCGTAAACCAGGATTACAAAGGAGATTTTGTGCAGATAAAGGATTCCTTAAGAGGAATTATTTTAAATCTGAATTCTGTTTTAGGAAACATCCGTGTGTCTTCCGATCAGGTAGCAGAAGGGGCAAAGCAGATATCCGGCGCTTCCCAGTCCCTTGCTACCGGTGCAACGGAACAGGCTGCTACGGTGGAGGAATTAAACGCTTCTGTCTCAACGGTATCCAGTCAGGCAGAGGAAAATGAAAAACGGGTTGAAAATGCAGCCAGATTTGTAAAGGAAGCTGTATCAGGAGTCAGGGAAGGAAATGAATATATGGATAAACTGGACTGCTCCATGATAGAAATCGGTGCGGCATCAGAGAAGATTAAAAACATTACAAAAGTAATCGAGGACATTGCATTTCAAACCAACATCCTGGCTTTAAACGCTGCCGTGGAATCGGCCCGGGCAGGAGAGGCAGGAAAAGGGTTTGCGGTAGTTGCGGATGAAGTACGTAATTTAGCGGCAAAATCCGCGGAGGCAGCAAAGCAGACGGCGGACTTAATCGGTCATTCTGTAACTACGGTAGCAGAGGGAGGAAAGCTGGCAGACCAGTCTGCCCATATTTTAAAAGTAGTGGAAGAAAAAGCAGGTCTGGTAGATGAAATTATTCAGGAAATTGCTGTGGCATCAAAGGAGCAGGTGCAGGCAATGGAGGAAATAAATCAGGGATTATCCCAGGTATCCACAGTAGTGCAGAATAACGCGGCCACCTCCGAGGAAAGCTCTGCATCCAGTGAAGAACTGGATTCTTTGGCCCAGTCACTCAAACAGGCAGTGGAGGCATTTAAACTGAGAGAAAACATTTAGAATTACAAATTTCATAAGAAGTCCGTTTTTTGCGTCAGTATTTCGCCGCAAAGAGCGGACTTTTTTTAAGTCATAATTTGTCCCACTTTTCATATATTGAGGTAAGAGGAGGGATGAGAGTGGAGAGAAAAGACGAGCTGATCAATCTGTTTTCGAAAAACATAAGAGAAATCTTAAATAAGGTGGTCTTAAGCTTTGACGAAGTCCAGGAAATAAGGCTCCGCGTGGCGGCCC
Source organism: Lacrimispora amygdalina (assembly GCF_900205965.1). Classification (GTDB taxonomy): domain Bacteria; phylum Bacillota; class Clostridia; order Lachnospirales; family Lachnospiraceae; genus Lacrimispora; species Lacrimispora amygdalina_A. The sequence continues at coordinate 397,327 of NZ_OAOF01000002.1, read as the reverse complement.
CTCTTATAATGGTATACAAAAACGAGGAGTCCTATTTAACCAGATCAGGGGAGATCAGTAAGAGGCTGGAAGATGCATATATAATCTCAAAAAACGAATTGAAGGAAACCATGGAATACATGAGCAATTACTCTTTGTATGCATTTGAAGAGGAACTAAAGCAGGGCTTCCTTACGGTACAGGGGGGACACAGGATTGGTATTGCTGGCAAGACAATCCTTGATGAGTCTGGCATAAAAACCATGAAATACATATCTTTTATGAATATCCGTCTGTCCCATCAGGTGAAAGGCTGTGCTTCACCCATACTGCCTTTCATTTATAAAAATCACAGGGAAGTATGCCATACGCTTATTATCTCCCCTCCCAGGTGCGGAAAGACCACGCTGCTTCGAGATCTGATCCGTCAGATATCAGATGGCTCCGGGGAGTTTGAAGGAATGAACGTGGGGGTGGTAGATGAACGGTCTGAGATAGGAGCCTGTTATCAGGGGGCACCACAGAATGATCTGGGAATCCGCACCGATATTTTAGACTGCTGCCCCAAGGCAAAGGGGATGATGATGTTAATCCGCACCATGTCTCCCAGAGTGATTGCAGTGGATGAAGTGGGAAGCAGGGAGGATTTAGACGCCATAGAGTATGTGATGAACTGCGGATGCAAGCTGATTGCAACCGTACACGGCAGTTCCATAGAGGATTTAAAGCAGAAGCCGGTGCTAAGAACCCTTTTGGAAGAACAGATTTTTGAACGGTATATCGTTTTAAACAATTTAGGAAGAATTGGAAATATTGACCAGATCTTTGATTCCAGGGGAACACAGCTTTATAAGGCAAATATATACCAGACCGGATACCGGCCGGATAAGCAGGAGAGCAGGGCATATGGTTAATACATGGTTGAGACTGACAGGGGCAGCCCTTGTAATTATATCCTGCTCCGGTCTTGGTTTTTATATGGCGGCTCAGTGGAATGAGCATTTAAAGACAGTGGAGCATTTAAGAAAAATGGTTTTTCTTTTAAAAGGAGAGATCGTCTATGCCAATTCTCCCCTTGCCGAAGCTTTTGAGCGGACAGGCAGGAAGGCAGGGGGGCAGATGGGAGACTTGTTTTTAAAGGTTTCAGAACGGTTAATGGGGCAGAGAGGTGAAAGCTTTTACGGAATCTGGCAGGAGGAGATTGACGGGCTTCCCAAAGCGGTGTGCCTTTCCGGCGAGGATAAGCAGAATTTAAAGGGTCTGGGTGAGCATCTGGGATATTTAGATACCGGAATGCAGGAAAGGACAATCCTCCTTTATCTGGAGCAACTGGATCTGACAATCGGATATTTAAGAAATCATAAGCAGGAAAAAAGCCGGTTATATACAAGTCTTGGCATTATGGGCGGTTTATTCCTGACCATAGTCATGTATTAAGGAGGATAGCATGGGAGTCAGTTTGATATTTAAAATTGCAGCAGTGGGAATCCTGGTTTCCGTCATCTGTCAGGTATTAAAACACAGCGGGCGGGAAGAACAGGCATTCTTAACAAGCCTGGCAGGGCTCATTCTTGTGCTGTTCTGGCTGGTACCTTACATCTATCAGCTGTTTGAATCCATAAAAAATTTATTTGCATTGTAGGTGAGAATATGACGGTTGTATCCATAGCTGTTGTGGGGATTGTGTCAGTACTGCTGGCAGTTTCCTTAAAAGGAATGAAGGGGGAATACGGAACCTTTCTGGTCCTTGCGGCAGGGTTTTTTATCTTTTTTTATGGGGTTGGGAAGCTTACCACAATCCTTGATACCATGAAAGAAATCCAGTCCTATATAAAAATCAACAGCGTCTATCTGGCCACTCTGGTAAAGATGATCGGGATTACCTACATAGCGGAGTTTGCTTCCGGAATCTGTAAAGATGCGGGATACGGCGCGGTAGGGACCCAGATTGAAGTTTTTGGAAAGCTCTCCGTACTGGCAGTCAGTATGCCAATTCTTCTGGCACTGATTGAGACATTGCAGGTATTTTTATCATGACAGGAGGAAGAACCATGAAAAGGAGGTTTCTGTTTCTTGTGTTTCTTTTGTGTTTTCTTCTTCCCTGCAGCCTTACCTGGGGGGCAGAGCCTCAGACCAAAGATAAGGAGACAGAGGTTACCCAGGAACTTGATCTGGACCAGTATGATTTAAGTGATATCCAGAAATTTCTGGATAAGAGAAATGGAAATCAGGGGCTGAATCTTTCCTTTCAGGATTTGATGAAAAGTCTCATGGATGGAAAACTGAATGAAGTTTTAAGCCAGACCGGAAGTGCTTTAAAAGAAATGCTGATAGGCGAGATTGAAACCAGTGGGCATATGATGGGACAGATTCTTGTGCTGGGCATCATTGGGGCGGTTTTTTCTAACTTTTCCAGCGTATTTACCGGCAGCCAGATTTCAGAAACCGGATTTTTTGTTACCTATTTATTATTGTTTACATATCTGGCAGCCAGCTTCTTTACCAGCATTACCATAGTCAGTGATGTGGTGGGGCAGATACTGGGATTTATGAAGGTGCTGATGCCTGCGTATTTTCTGGCGGCAGCATTTGCGGGAAGCAGTGCAACGGCAGTGGCATCCTATGAGTTTACCCTGGTGGTTTTATCTGCAGCACAGTGGCTCTTAGGTTCTGTACTGCTGGCACTGATCCGGGTGTATGCCCTTTTGGTCATGGCAGGACATATCGCAAAGGAAGACATGCTTTCCAAGCTGACGGAGCTGCTGGAACAGGTAGTTTCCTGGAGCTTAAAAACCCTGATTGGAGTGGTGCTGGGCTTTCATCTGATTCAGTCCATGGTACTTCCTTATATAGATTCCTTAAAGACTGGTGTTTTTCAAAAGCTGGTGGGTGCAATTCCAGGTATTGGACAGGGCGTCAGCTCGGTGGCCCAGATGGTGCTGGGTTCCGGCGTACTGATTAAGAATACCATCGGAGCAGCCGGTATCCTGATTCTGCTTGTTCTTACCATTGTTCCCATCTTAAAGCTTGTTATCTTAATGTTGTTTTATCAATGTGTGGCAGCCCTTTTGCAGCCGGTATGCGACAAGCGGATCATTTCCTGTATCTCTGATATGGCAAAGGGACACAAGATGCTGTTGTCTGTTGCTGTATCAGGAATGATTTTATTTATCGTTACCATAGCACTTGTGTGTGCCTCAACCAATGTTACCTATTATACAGGGTGAGCGGCATGGAACAATTATATGAATGGATCAGAAACATTACTTATTATCTGATTTTTATTACTGTGGCAGAAAATCTGCTGCCAAATAAAAAATATGAAAAATATATAAAATTCTTTGCCGGAATGGTGCTCATTCTTCTTGTGTTAAAGCCAGTTACAGGAGGATTAAGACTGGATGACAAACTGGCCTATTCGTTCGAAGCCATCAGTCTGAAAAAGGAAGCCGGTGAATTGTCAGGGAAAGTTTCTAAAATGGAGGAAACCAGGCTGAAGCGCATGATTTCCGGTTACGAGAAAGCGGTGGGAACAGATCTGGAGACGATGGCTGAAACAGCTGGGTTTTCCTGCGTAGAGACCAGTGCAGAAATCAACAGTGATCAGTCCAGTGATCGTTTCGGCCATGTGGTGAAGGTTTCCCTTGTGGTTACCTCCGGTAAGCAAGAAATGGAGGCAGAGGAGGCAGCTTCTGTTGGCAGCAATCTGGATCCGGTTAAGAAAATAGAGGATGTAAAAAATATTAAAATAACAGTAAAAGAATCGGATCAAAGTAACGAAAAAAGTATAAAAGACGAAAAAAATGAAGAGCAGAAAGAAAATTCCAGTCTTTCTGGTCTTAGAAGGAGGATTGCGGAATATTATGGTTTGGAGGAACAGGATATTGAAATTCAAATGGAAGATGGGTAAGGATAAATGGCTGATCCTGCTGGCGGTTGGAATGATAATCCTGATCCTTACATTTCCGTCAGGTCCGGGAATTGCAAAGAAAGTGGAAAAGACTGCACAAAAAGAAAATAAGCAGCAGACCACTTTACAGCAGGGAATTGTGACACAGCCTGCAGACGGAGATGCTGCCGTTTCCGTTTCCGCTCAGCGGACCTATGAAGAAGAGCTGGAAGCCAGGGTGAAGAAAATTCTAAAAACCGTGGACGGTGTCGGTCAGGTGGAAGTGATGATTGTATTAAAATCTTCAGAGGAAAAGGTCTTAAGAGTGGATAAAGACAATTCCAGTTCCTCTACGGAAGAAAATGATACATCCGGAGGAACCAGAAAGATTACAAGTGCGGAATTAAAGGAGAGTACCATTCTTACCGGTCAGGGAGAAAATACGGCTCCCATTGTGGAGAAAGAAATACGTCCGGAAATAGAAGGAATTATCATCAGTGCCCAGGGCGGAGGCAGTCCTACGGTAAAAGCTGAAATTTCCAGTGCCATGGAAGCATTATTTAACCTGCCCCCACATAAAATAAAAGTATTAAAGAGGGTGGAATAAAAAGGAGTGTCAGGTATGAAAAGTTGGAAAACAAGCAATGAACCCAAAGTCCCGAAAACCCCAAAGAAAATGGATATGAAGAAACTGTTTCGAAGAAACCAGATTATCATTACAACTCTGGCAGTCATGATTGCTGCCGCCGGATATTTAAATTATGCCGGAAAGCAGGAAGCAGCCTCCCAAACCGATGCTTATGAAGCTGGTATGACTGATATTTCCGAAGAAGACATTTTGGCGGAGAACCAGGCATTAAATGGCAGCGATTCCAGTAAGGATATCGCCAGTCTGGATCAGGATGCCGAAGATATTGACAAACTGGCAGCAGCAGAATCTGCAGGCAGCGCAGAGAATGAAACAGCCGATAGCACACAGGTAGCTGCAGAGAATGAGACAGCAGCCAGTCTTGCAGAGGGAGAAACCCAGGCAGCAGATACAGGTCTTGACAATCCTGGAGAGGCTGTTTTAACCAGCGGCATGAACGTAGCAGATTACATATCAAACGTGCAGTTAAACAGAGAACAGGTAAGAGCAAGAAACAAAGAAACACTGATGAATTTAATCAACAATCCGAATATTGAAGAGGCTGCAAAACAGCAGGCAATTCAGGAAATGATTGACATGACCGCAATTGCTGAAAAAGAGAATGCAGCAGAGACGCTTCTGCTCGCAAAAGGGTTTGCTGATCCGGTAGTCAGCATTTCAAACGGAAAAGTGGATGTAGTCGTTAATGCAGCCAGCATTACAGATCCACAGCGTGCCCAGATTGAAGATATCGTGAAGAGAAAAACAGAGGTTGGAGCAGAGAGTATTGTCATTACTCTGATGAAACTGGAGGAGTAAAAAGCCTTTGCAAACAGCTGACAATTTTGCTATAATGATTCCAGAACCCAGAAATACGATAAGGAGGGAATCGAAGTGGCTGAATTGGAGAACAGAAATACTCATAAAGTATATGAAAAAGATAAAATCGGTGAAGTACAGATTGCAGATGACGTTGTGGCGATCATCGCAGGTCTTGCTGCGACAGAAGTGGACGGAGTAGATTCCATGGCAGGCAACATCACCAACGAACTGGTGGCGAAGCTTGGCATGAAAAATTTATCCAAAGGTGTTAAGGTGGAACTGACGGAGGAACACGTTTCCGTAGATTTGTCCTTAAACATCAAATATGGTTACAGTATACCTTCTGTCAGTGAAAAAGTACAGGAAAAGGTGCAGAATGCCATAGAGAATATGACTGGTCTTTCTGTTCTTGATGTGAATATCCGTATTGCCGGAGTAGCACTGGAAGAAAACAAATAAAGTTTACGTTAACAGCGGGGAGAACCGGACAGAGGTCCGGTTCTCCCCGCTGTTTTTTTGCCGAAAAATAAAATTATCCTTGTAATGAATCAGGACAGGATTTATAATGGACCATATTGTGAATCGGGAGATTCTTAAGGACAGGTGTTTTTTTATATGATAAAACGTAGAAACGGGGGGAACTATCCGACGAATTTGCTGATCCTGGTAAGTCTTGTAATGACAGTGATTATCGGCATCTGCGTTTTAAATTTCTATTATTTTCATGAAGTGGAACGGAGTCTGTTTCTGCAGACCCATAGAGATTTAAAGCAGGAGAATGATAAAGCACTGAATTATATTGAAACCATGATGCAGACCAAATTCGAATGGCTGGAATTGTTTGCGAGTTATTGCGAGCTGCCGGATGGAACAGGCAGAGAGCAGTGGTGGGAGCAGGTGCAGGAATACGAAAAAGAAGATTCCAGGTTCGGGGTTGCTGATGCGTCGGGAACTCTTTATTTTGGGAACTATGAAACTCAGGATATTTCCTCTCGTGACTATTTAAAAAAAGCGCTGGATGGTGAAAAGAATGTATCCGGTCTGTTGAAAGGAAGCTTTAACGGCCGGGACAGTATCGTTCTTTCTGTTCCCATAATCAGGGACGGTGCAGTGAAGGGCGCAGCATGCCTGGAAGTGTCTGCCGATAAACTGAAGAAATATTTAAGCGATACGCAGTTAAGCCGTTACGGAGCCAATATGATATTTCAGAAAGACGGAGAGATTCTGATCACATGTGATGCGTGTGAGAATCAGATTTCTCTTTTTGAAATGCTTGAAACCAGAGAATTTGGACCGGGCCAGACTCTTGAAGAGATGAAAAATGGAATTAACAGCCATCAGTCCGGTTATATTACTTATTATGAGAATGATTACAGGCGCCTTCTTTACTATCAGCCGATGGGAATCAATGACTGGTTTATGGCTACCTTTGTTGAGACAGAGGGATATGAGAATACCTTTCATCAGATCAAGGAACTTTCTGCAAAATTTATTGTAGGATCGACCTTCCTTTTAGTTTGCGGGTTATTACTGGTTCTGGGGATACTTCATATCAGGAAAAAAGAAGAAAAGCGTCTCCAGAAGGATTATCTTACCGGTGTTTACACAAGAGAAACAGCAAAAAAACTTGTGGAGCATGGACTGAAAGCCGGGGGAAAAAACCGCTTTTATGCATGTATGTTCCTTGACATCGATGATTTTAAGAAAATAAACGATACCTTCGGTCATCATAAAGGTGATCTGGTTCTTGTACAGGCAGGCCAGATTTTAAATTCCTGCACAAGACAAGAGGATGTAATCGTCCGCTTCGGAGGAGACGAATTCTGCATCTGGCTGTATGGAATGAGAGGCAGGAAACAACCGGAAGCCATTGCACAGCGTATCATCAATGCCTTCCGTTTATCAGGAAAGGTCCATGCCAGCATTGGAATCACTTTGATTGAAGAGGATGAATCCGATTACGATGCGATCTTAAAACGAGCGGACCAGGCACTATACCAGGCGAAAGGAAAAGGGAAGAACCAGTTTGCTGTCTATAATTAAACATCCCATACAGGCACATAAAAGTTTCTATTGTATAAAAAACCCTGTTAAGGTATAATAATTCCAAACGTCCAGCAAAATCACCAATAGGAGGACCATGGTAAATGACCAGAAGTAAAATGCGTGAACACTGCTTCAAGATGCTTTTCTGCGCTGATTTTCACCCCGCAGAGGAGAAGCTTTGGCAGCTTAATCAATATTTTGAGGAACCAAAAGAGGATGATTTCAATACGGAAGGGATAGAAGAGATTGTCCATGACGTGGAAATGAGTGAAGAGAATTCTGCTTATTTAAAAGAAAAGACAGAGGCAGTCATGGATAAAATTCCGGAACTGGATGAAAAAATAAATGAAGTGGCAGAAGGCTGGAAGACAAGACGTATGGGAAGAGCAGAGCTTACCATTCTTCGTCTGGCTCTTTATGAGATATTATTTGATCAGGATGTGCCAGAAAAGGTAGCCATCAACGAGGCGGTGGAACTGGCTAAGAAATACGGCGGCAACGAAGCTCCGGCTTTTATTAACGGAGTTCTGGCAAAGCTGGTGTAATTATGGCAGGTGCTTATTCCGTAACCCAGATCAATGCTTATATTAAAAATATGTTTGCCCAGGATTTTGCACTGAACCGGATTTCCATCAAAGGGGAAGTGTCCAACTGCAAATATCATACTTCCGGTCATATATATTTTACCTTAAAAGATAAAGCCTCTTCTATTTCGGCAGTCATGTTTGCCGGATCCAGGAAAGGTCTTTCCTTTCATCTGGAAGAGGGACAGCAGATTGTCGCAAAGGGGAGCGTTGAAGTCTATGAAAGGGACGGAAGATATCAGCTTTATGCCCAGGAGATTACGAAAGAGGGAATGGGAGATTTATTTGAACGTTTTCTGAAGCTTCGTACGGAACTGGAGGAAATGGGGATGTTTTCCCCGGAATATAAAAAAGAAATCCCCAGATATGCAGACCGCGTGGGAGTAGTGACTGCCCCCACAGGCGCAGCAATCCGGGATATTATGAATATATCTGCCAGGCGGAACCCCTTTGTACAGCTGTATCTTTATCCGGCACTTGTACAGGGCAAAGGTGCTGCAGAAAGCATTGTAAAAGGTATTGAAGCTCTGGACCAGATGGGACTTGATGTTCTCATTGTGGGAAGAGGCGGCGGATCGATCGAGGATCTGTGGGCATTTAATGAAGAAGTGGTTGCCAGAGCGATATTTAACTGCTCGGTACCTGTAATTTCAGCGGTTGGTCATGAAACTGACGTGACCATAGCAGATTATGTCGCGGACATGCGGGCGCCCACCCCATCCGCGGCGGCAGAACTTGCAGTATTCGATTATAAACAGTTTAAAGAACAGACGGACAGCATCCGGTATACCTTAAGAACCATGTTGGAGCGGAAGCTGGAACGCTGCCGCTTTTATGCTGACCAGTATAGCTTAAAGTTAAAGTATTTTGATCCCAGGCGGGGAATTCGTGAGCGGAGACAGCGTCTTCATGATCTGGAGGAGAAATTAAACAGCCTGATTCATCGCCGGATTGAATCGGAGAGAAGACACTTAGACGAATCGGCTCTTGTTATGAGCCAGCTTATGGAAAAGCAGAGGTTAAGAGACAGGCACAGGCTGGAATTACTGGCAGGACGTCTTCATGCCTGTTCACCGCTTACAAAAATAGGCGGCGGATATGCTTTTATTACGGATTCACAAAACCGCCGGATCGATTCTGTTATGCAGGCAGAGAACGGAGATCTTCTTCATCTCACACTGATGGACGGAACGATAGAAGCCGAAGTAACAGCAGTGGAACCAAAGGAAGTGTCAGAGGCAGATAAATAAGGAGAAACAGGCTTATGGCAGTAAAAAAAGAAAGAACCATTGAAGAGACATTAAAGGATTTAGAGGAGCTGGTTAAAAAGCTGGAAAGCCAGGAAAGCTCCTTAGAGGAATCTTTTGAGTATTATGAGACAGGTATGAAGCTTGTCAAGTCCTGCAATGATAAAATAGATAAAGTTGAAAAAAAGATAATTGTGCTGGAGGAAAACGGTGAAGAACATGAACTTTCATGATGAACTGTCCATACGCACGAAAGATGTCTGGAAGATTGTGGAATGCTACCTTCCAGCTGTAGAAGGGCATCAGAGTACCGTTCTCGAGGCGATGGACTATAGTATGCGTGCAGGAGGGAAAAGACTGCGTCCCATGCTGATGCAGGAGACGTACCGCCTTTTTGGAGGAACAGGAAAAGAGATTGAACCCTTTATGGCAGCCATAGAGATGATCCATACCTCTTCCCTGATCCATGACGATTTACCCTGTATGGATAACGACACCCTTCGCAGAGGACTTCCCACTGCATGGGTAAAATTTGGATATGATATGGCAGTGCTTGCAGGTGACGGACTTTTAATCTACTCTATGGAGACAGCAGCAAAAGCACTTCAATGTTCGGACAGGCCGGACAGGGTAGCCAGGGCTATGGGAATTCTTGCCCAAAAAACAGGGATTTTCGGAATGATAGGCGGCCAGACCGTTGACGTGGAGCTGTCTGGAAAGCCGATTCCGTGTGATAAACTGGATTTCATTTACCGGTTAAAAACAGGTGCGCTTTTAGAAGCCTCCATGATGATTGGTGCGATGCTGGCTGGAGCCGGGGAAGACGATTTAAAAGAAGTGGAAGAGATGGCATCAAAAATTGGTATGGCATTTCAGATACAGGATGATATATTAGATGTCACCAGCAATGCCCAGGTTTTAGGAAAACCGGTATTCAGTGATGAAAAAAATCACAAGACCACCTATGTAACATTGGAGGGTATGGAACAGGCGAAGAAGGCTGTGGAGAGGATTTCAGAAGAAGCAGTTGCCTGCCTTCAAAAGCTGCCGGGAGAGAACGGCTTTCTGGAAGAACTGATCCGGATGCTGGTTTACCGGGAAAAATAAAGGATCTGAAAAACTATGATACTGGAATTGATTAACGGACCTGACGATATTAAGAAATTCTCCCCACAGGAGCTGACGCTTTTAAGTCAGGAAATCCGTGATTTTCTAATAGAAAAAATAAGTACTACAGGCGGTCATCTGGCCTCTAATCTGGGAGTGGTGGAACTTACCATGGCCATTTATCTGGCTTTTGATCTTCCCATGGACAAGATCGTCTGGGATGTAGGGCATCAGTCCTATACCCATAAGATTTTAAGCGGAAGAAGAATGGATTTTGACGAGCTGCGCCAGTACGGCGGCATGAGCGGTTTTCCAAAGCGTAAGGAAAGTCCCTGTGATGCCTTTGATACCGGTCACAGTTCCACTTCTATTTCAGCAGGACTGGGACTTGCCCAGGCAAGAGACGTACTGGGGAAAGAGCATTTTGTGGTTTCTGTCATCGGAGACGGTTCCCTTACAGGAGGGATGGCATATGAGGCGTTAAATAATGCGGCTCAGATGAAGAAAAACTTTGTCATTATCCTGAATGATAACAATATGTCCATATCCGAGAATGTAGGTGGTATGTCCACCTATTTAAACAGCATACGGACTGGGAACGGTTATCTGGATTTAAAAAAGCACGTTACCAATACGCTGTCCAGAATTCCGGTTATCGGTGAGCAGCTCATTGATAAGATCAGCAGGACAAAAAACGGAATCAAACAGCTTTTGATTCCGGGTATGCTGTTTGAAAATATGGGAATCACCTATTTAGGACCGGTTGACGGTCATGATGTCAAGGCTTTAACGAGAACCTTAAAAGAAGCCAAGAATCTGGATCACACGGTACTGGTTCATGTGATTACCAAAAAGGGAAAGGGATATGCCCCGGCAGAAAAGTACCCATCTAAGTTTCATGGCGTGGAGCCCTTTGATATTCTTACCGGAAAACCGAAGAAAGATAAGAAAAATTTAAACTATACAGATGTATTTTCAAAGACCATCTGCAGTCTGGCAAAAGACGATAAGAAAATAGTGGCGGTTACTGCTGCGATGCCGGATGGAACCGGATTAAAACGGTTTTCCAGCCTGTATCCGGACCGCTTTTTCGATGTTGGGATTGCAGAAGAGCATGCGGTGACTTCAGCGGCAGGAATGGCAGCAGGCGGCTTAAAGCCGGTAGTGGCTGTTTATTCCTCTTTTTTGCAGAGAGGGTTTGACCAGGTGCTTCATGATGTATGCATTCAGAACCTTCCGGTGGTATTTGCAGTTGACCGGGCGGGACTGGTAGGAAGTGACGGAGAGACCCATCAGGGAATCTTTGATCTTTCTTTTTTAAGTGCTATTCCCAACATGAGCATTTTTGCCCCAAAGAATGACTGGGAGCTGGAGAAAGGGCTGGAATTTGCCTTTTCCCTTGACAGTCCCATCGCGGTGCGTTATCCAAGAGGAGAAGCCTATCAGGGGCTGGGAGATTTTAAAGCACCCATTGAATATGGAAAAGGCGAGATGATCTATGAGGAAACAGATATCGCACTTCTGGCAGTCGGTAGTATGGTAAGCACAGGCGAGCATGTAAGGCAGAAGCTGAAGGCGGAAGGCTGGAACTGCACCCTTGCAAACGGACGTTTTATCAAGCCCTTCGATAAAAAACTGATTGATCGCCTGGCAGCGGACCACTGGCTGATTGTGACCATGGAAGAGAATGTGCTCCAGGGCGGGTACGGCAGCCTGATTAACGGGTACATTCACGAACACTATCCAGCCGTTAAGGTGTTAAACATCGCGCTGCCGGATGCGTATGTGGAGCATGGTAACGTTTCTCTGCTGCGGAAGGGACTGGGAATTGACAGTGACTCCATAATCTGGCGTATGAAGAAGGATTATCTGGATGTGGAACGCCAGAACAGGGAATGGAAGGATAAGATGAAGTGAAATGAAAGAACGTTTGGATGTGCTATTAGTAAAACATGGACATGCCCAGTCCAGGGAAAAGGCGAAAGCCATTATCATGTCCGGAATTGTATACGTGGACGGGGATAAAGAGGACAAGGCAGGTTCCATGTTTGATGAGGCTGCGCTGATTGAAGTGAGAGGCAGTACACTAAGATATGTAAGCAGGGGCGGGCTGAAGCTGGAAAAAGCCATGACTCACTTCGATGTCACACTGGAAGGGAAGATCTGCATGGATGTAGGATCCTCTACCGGAGGATTTACGGACTGTATGCTTCAAAACGGTGCGGTGAAGGTATATGCGGTGGATGTTGGCCACGGGCAGCTTGCATGGAAGCTTCGTAACGATGACCGGGTAGTTTGTATGGAAAAGACGAATATCCGATATGTAACGTCTGAGGATATAGAGGACCGCATCGAATTTTCCTCCATTGATGTATCGTTTATTTCTCTAACCAAGGTGCTTTTACCAGTAAAGAATCTTCTCACCAAAGACGGGGAAATCGTCTGCCTGATTAAGCCTCAGTTTGAAGCCGGCCGAGAAAAGGTGGGGAAAAAAGGTGTGGTAAGGGAAAAGTCCGTTCATCTGGAAGTGATCCGGTCCGTGATCGGCTACGGAATCAGTATTGGGTTTGAAATCCTGCATCTGGAGTTCTCTCCCATCAAGGGACCGGAAGGGAATATTGAATATCTGCTCCATCTAAAGAATCATCCGGAAGGGGAACGCTTTCCGGATACCAGTGTAGATCCTGAAAAAGTGGTGGAAGAGGCGCACAAAGACTTAAGCGAAGGCAAATAAGGAGTCTTAGTATGAAATATTTTTATGTAATCATGAATCCGGATAAAAAGGGAGCCAGGGAGACCGCAGAGCAAGTCCGTGAATTTCTTACTTCCAGGGGAGCAGTCTGTCTGATTGGCGGTGGAGAAAAGGTTGAATGGAAGTCAGAGAAGCATTATACCGATTCAGCCATGGTGCCGGAAGCTACGGAATGCGTGATTACTCTGGGGGGAGATGGAACACTGATACAGGCGGCCAGAGACTTGTCCGGACGCAATCTGCCCATTCTGGGGATCAACAGGGGGACTTTGGGATATCTGACCCAGGTATCCAGGACCGAAGATATGGAATCGGCCCTTCTGGCCCTTTATAACGATGACTATAAACTGGAAGAGCGCATGATGTTAAGCGGAAATGCATTCCGCAACGGGAAAGAGATTTACCGGGATATCGCTCTGAATGAAATTGTCATAACAAGAGGCGAATACTTAAAGATGCTTCAGTTTAAGGTGTTTGTAAACGGAGAATTCTTAACGGAGTACAGAGCAGACGGGCTTATTGCAGCAACCCCCACAGGTTCTACTGCCTACAATTTATCTGCAGGCGGTCCGATTATCGCGCCCGATTCCCAGATGCTCGTACTTACGCCCATCTGTTCCCATGCCTTAAATGCCAGGAGCATTGTGCTGTCAGCCGAAGACAGGATCAGAATTGACATTATGGGTCCGGAAGGCATAAGCCAGGCGGCGGTGTTCGACGGAGATTCAGCGGTGCGGCTCTTGCCGGGGGACATAATAGAATTAAAACGTGCTGAAATAAAAACTATTTTAGTTAAATTAAAGAACTTATCATTTTTGGATAATCTTCGGAACAAAATGGCAGGTATCTAAGGAGGTGACACGATGAAACTGGAGAGACACAGTAAGATTGTAGAATTGATCGGAAAATATGAGATCGAAACCCAGGAGGAACTGGCGGATTATTTGAATCAGGCAGGATTTGCAGTAACACAGGCAACCGTATCCAGAGATATCCGTGAGTTAAAACTGACAAAGGTGCAGTCGGAATCCGGCAAGCAGCGCTATATGGTGCTTCAAAACCAGGGATCATTCAGTGATAAATACATCCGGATCTTAAGGGATGGGTATTTATCCATGGATATGGCACAGAATATACTGGTGATTAAGACCGTATCAGGAATGGCAATGGCAGTTGCCGCAGCGCTTGATGCCCTTCATTTCAGTGAAATGGTAGGCTGCATCGCAGGAGACGATACCATTATGTGCGCCATCAGGACTGTTGATGATACCATATTGATGATGGATAAACTGAAAAAACTTGTTACGGGATAAAGGAGGCAAACCATGCTTTCAGAATTACACGTAAAGAATTTAGCTTTAATTGAAAAAGCCGATGTGGAGTTTAAAGAGGGACTGAATGTATTAACAGGTGAGACAGGTGCCGGAAAATCCATTATTATCGGCTCGGTAACTATTGCCCTGGGAGGCAAGGTTCCAAAGGATATGATCAGAAACGGTGCGGAATATGCCTACATAGAGCTGATTTTTACCGTCAGTGATCCCAGAAAGATTCAGCTGTTAAAAGAAAAGGATGTGTATCCGGATCAGGATGGTATCGTTATTATTTCCAAGAAGATCATGCCATCAAAGAGCTTAAGCAAAATTAACGACGAAACGGTTACTTCAGGAAAACTGCGGGAAATCACCGGCCTTCTGATCGATATTCATGGACAGCATGAACATCAGTCTTTACTCTACAAATCAGCACATCTTGAGATCCTGGATCGTTACCAGGATAAAAAGTCCCATGAGCTAAAAATGAATATTGCAGAGACTTACCGGGAATATGTCCGGCTGAAGGAACGGCTGGCGTCGTTTCAGCTTGATGAGGATACCAGACTCCGGGAGATGGACTTTATCCGCTATGAGATAGAAGAGATCGAGAATGCCGGTTTAATAGACGGAGAAGAGGAGGCACTTTCTTCTAAGTACCGTCTGTTTCTTCATGGGAAAAAAATTATAGAAAGCCTTTCTCTGGCTTATGATGCGGTGAATTCCGATGTGACAGGGCGGGCATTAAAAGAGGTGGAATCAGCGGCAGTTTATGACGAACGGCTGCTTTCCATCAGAGACCAGCTTTTTGATGTGGATTCCATCTTAAGCGATATCAATCATGAAATTTCATCTTATCTGGAGGAATTATCATTTGATGAGGAGGATTACCAGACCATAGAGTCCCGTCTTGATTTAATCCATAATCTGGAAGCAAAATATGGAAAAGGTGCAGATCTGATTTTCAAAAATCTGGAAGAAAAGAAAAAAAGACTGGGTGAACTGGAAGATTATGATCGTTTAAAACAGCAGACCGAAAAAGAGATCCTTAAAACCGAGGATAAACTGGAAGGTTTATGCGGACAATTATCCTATATGAGAAAAGAAACAGCCAAGGAACTGACTGCTAAAATAAAAGAAGGCTTACATGATTTAAATTTTATTGATGTAAATTTTGACATGGAGTTTGAACGAATGGATCATTATACGGCAAATGGGTTTGATGAAGCAGAATTTATGATTTCCGCTAATCCCGGAGAGGCCTTGAAACCCTTAAAATCCGTAGCATCCGGCGGTGAGATGTCAAGAATTATGCTGGCGGTGAAAACCGTTCTTGCTGATTCCGATGAGATACCAACCCTGATTTTTGATGAAATTGATACTGGTATCAGCGGCAGAACGGCACAGAAGGTTTCAGAAAAGCTTTCTTATATTGCAGGAAGTCATCAGGTAATCTGTATTACTCATCTGCCTCAGATTGCTGCAATGGCAGATGCTCATTATGAAATTAAAAAATCGGCAGATGCTGGAAAAACAACCACTGGAATCCGGGCATTGCAAGAGGAGGAAATGGTGGAAGAACTTGCAAGACTGCTTGGAGGAGCGGAGATTACAGATGCTGTAAAAGAAAACGCCAGAGAGATGAAGCGTCTTGCTGCAAAAAAAAAGTTGAAAAACTGATCACTGGTTCCAACACCAGAATTAAATGAATTCAACTAAAATATGACAGAGTGTTTTTAACGAATTCTCACATACTATGAAAGGAGTCAAAAAATTGTCTCCTTTATTCTTCTAAGGAGGTATGTGAGATGGCAAAAAAGAAAATTCATAAGCTAATTGTAAGGGCGTTCTGGATCAGCCTGATCTTTTGTATCGGATTTACGTGGTTTTATATGAAACGGGTCATTCCGGACAAATTGAACATCGTTGCAGCAGAAGAAGAACAGTTTCATTTCTCCATGCCTTTTGATGTGACGCTGCATTCCGACAGCGAGGAAGTGGTTCTTGGAAACGGTTCCAATATTCCTTCGGATAAAATCCACTTACAGGTGAATCAGCCGTTTTCCCTCTATTCTAAGAATCTGGGAAGCTATAAGCTGGGTTTAAAGCTGTTTGGCTGGATACAGTTAAAAGATATTCAGGTAAATGTAGTAGATACCAAATATGCCATTCCTTGTGGAACTCCGGTGGGAATTTATCTCAAATCAAACGGAGTCATGGTAATTGGTACTGGTGATGTAACAAAAAAAGATGGAATGGTTGTAGAACCAGCTTTTGGCGTTTTACAATCCGGAGATTATCTGGAAGCAATCAATGGCATTCCTCTGAGTGACAAAGAAACACTGATGAATGAACTCAACAAAACAGGCGGTTCTGAAGCTGTACTAAAAGTAAGAAGAGGTAATGAGAACATTGATGTTAAGATGAACCCCATAGAAACGGAGGATGGATCTTATAAGCTGGGAGTCTGGGTTCGTGACGATACCCAGGGTATCGGCACCATGACCTACGTGGATATGAACGGACAGTTCGGAGCACTGGGCCATGGAATCAGTGACAGTGATACGGGAAATGTTGTTCAGATCACGGAAGGGTCTTTGTATGAAACTGCAATTTTGGGTATTGAAAAGGGTACTTTTGGAAAACCCGGTGTAATGAGCGGAATTATCTATTACGGTCCGGGATCCAACTTAGGAACGATTAAAGCCAATACGGAAGAAGGAATTTTTGGTACAGTAAATGAACGGTTTAAACAAAGTATATCCCAGGATGCGCTTCCCATCGGTTACAGACAGGATGTAGAGAAGGGGAAAGCGTATATCCGAAGTGATGTTTCCGGAAAAGTGCGTGATTATGAAATAGAGATCCAACGGGTTGATTACTCCACAACCCACAAAAGCAAGGGTATGGTAATAAAAGTTACGGACCCCGATCTTCTGGCATTAACGGGGGGAATTGTTCAGGGTATGTCGGGAAGTCCTATTATTCAGGATGGAAAGCTGATAGGAGCCGTTACCCATGTATTTATTCAGGATTCTACAAGAGGCTATGGTATCTTTATCGAAAACATGGTTAATCATTGACAGAGAATGCCGGGAAAGAAAAGGACAGAATCGTAAGTAACCTTACGGTGCCGTCCTTTTCTTTTCTCTGTATTTAATTATATTTCATTTTTAAATAGGATGAAACCATAACTGTGCAGGACCTGGAAGTACTTGGAAAGGCGTTCATATAAAGGAGAGGCTTCCTCTCCAAACCGTTCCTTAACAGAAGCGGAGAGACTGAATATATCACGTTCTCCATCTATCAGGCACCAGACAAAGCTTCCCATTGGATCCAGATGAATATGGCTGATTTTCGGTTTGTGAAAAAATTTCTGCGCAATCCTGTGAAAGAATCCTTTGTTTTCTACATCCAGAGTAACCAGACCGTTTTCCTCTACAGACCATAGTACCTGTTCTGCACGTACTGGAATCTGGTCCAGATAATTTCCGCTTTTTTTGTTTAGATGACTCATTTTTTCACTTTCTTCCAAATCGTAAATTTAAGAAGACTTATGATAATCAGAGCAAACAGAATAAGGCTGCTAAAATCCAGGACAGGGGAAGGAAGACTCAGTTTTGCGGATAAATTCAGGGCCTTGTCCAGACCGAAAACTGCCAAAAGTGCAAGCAGAATACCTACCAGACCTTCTCCTGCAATCATTCCGGAACAGTAAAGCATTCCATCGCTGATCAGCTGTTCTTTTTCCTTTTTTTCTTTTTTCATTCTGTCAAAATAAAGGCGTACCAGACCACCCACCATAATGCATGCATTTAACTGGACAGGAAGATATACACCAATTGCAAAGGGGAGAACCGGAATTCCCAGGATTTCCACTGCAACGGCTAAGAAAACACCCATAAATACCAATGCCCATGGAAGATTATTATCCATAACACCTTCAATAATCATCTTCATCAGCATGGCCTGTGGTGCACCCAGCTGTTCAGATCCAAAGCCCAATGCTGCGTTTAACAGATATAAAACCCCACCGATTGCAAATGCAGCAGCGACAACTCCGATTAATTCACCGATCTGCTGTTTTTTCGGAGTTGCTCCTAACAGATAGCCGGTTTTTAAATCCTGTGACGTATCACCAGCTATGGCAGCCACGATACAGATAATGGAGCCAATGGCAATTGCACCCTTCATTCCATGTATTCCGCCGTCACCGGTAGCTTTTAATACGATGGTAGCGATCAGAAGCGTTGCAATCGCCATACCGGAAACAGGGTTATTGCTGCTTCCTACCAATCCTACCATTCTCGAGGACACGGTAGCAAAGAAGAATCCAAAAATAACTACGATAATAGCACCGATCAGGCTTACCGGAATGGTCGGGATCAGCCAGACGAGGATAGTGAGAAGTCCAACTCCGCCCAGAATTATCTTAAAGCTTAAGTCCTGCTGTGTACGAAGACCGCTGCCCGAACCGCTCTGGCCAAGTCCTTTCATGGCATCTGCGAAGGTGCGGATAATTAACGGCAGAGATTTTACCAGGCTTATAATTCCACCGGCAGCAAGGGCACCGGCACCAATATAACGGATGTAGGTTCCCCAGATGGCGCCTGCTCCTCCGTTTGCGAACATCTCACCAATGGGAACAGTACCGGGATAAAGGGTTAAATCTGCTCCGAAGAGGACGATTGCCGGGATAAACACCAGCCAGCTGATAACACCTCCGGCAAACATGTAAGAGGAGATTCTCGGACCGCAGATATATCCAACACTCATAACTGCAGGATAGATCTGTGTTCCCAGCTCACCCGCATAGCCTTTCACGCGGAAGGACACTTCTCCTGGAACCAGTTTCAGTCCATCAATGATGAATTTAAAGACAGCGGCAAATCCCATTCCTGCAAACACCGTAGAGGCATTGGCACCGCCCTCTTCACCTGCAAGGAGAACTTCTGCGCAGGCAGTCCCTTCCGGATAAGGAAGAACTCCGTGTTCTTTTACAATCAGCGCGTTTCTTAAAGGTACCATGAAAAGGATACCCAGAATACCGCCGATCAGAGCGATAAGGGTGATTTCAAGAATACCAGGTGTTTCCATTTTTCCTTCAGCAGCCCATAAAAAAAGAGCAGGAAGCGTGAAGATAGCCCCTGCAGCCAGGGATTCGCCTGCAGAACCAACGGTTTGAACGATGTTGCTTTCCAGAATCGAGTTTTTCTTCAAAATTACCCGGATCACACCCATGGAGATGACGGCGGCGGGGATAGAAGCAGAGATGGTCATACCAACCCGGAGACCCAGATAAGCATTGGCGGCACCGAAGACCACGGCCAGTATGATGCCCAGAGCAATAGAGGTTACTGTAAATTCCGGAGTGATTTTTTCAGCCGGTACATAAGGCTTAAAATCGTTTTGTTCTTTCATATGTATTTCCCCCTGATTTTTTTTATTCAGTAACAATTATAATCATTTATTTTAAAAGGAGCAAGAGTAATTGTGGATTTTTTATTATAAAAAAAAGTATAATATTTTTTTTCTTAACAAAATGCTTAAAAAGAACGTATTTAAAATAGGTCAAATCCTTATGAAAGGCTTTTCAACCTATTTGTAATGTGGTAGTATAAGAGTTAGTTACGGCGTGTTTAACGTTTTTTTGACGACAAGTAGTTTCAATTTTCAACACCGGTAAAAAAAGGGGGGAAAACATGAATTCAGACCGTATAAGACCTTTTCTTCATTCGACAGTGGGACTGTAGGACCAGAATCCCATATTCGATAAATTAAACGTTTTTCTTGTCGAATTATGCGATAGAATCACGTTGCGGCATGAGCTGGGGCAAGATTATAATGGCTATACACTAGTTTTCATTTATTTTGAAGAATCAGGAGGAGAGTATCAATATGTCAGAAATCAGTATCGCTATTGCAGATGATAACCTGCAGACCTTAAATCTGCTGAATGATATACTGGAAGGAGAGGAGGATTTTCATGTAGTAGGAAGAGCGGATAACGGCGAAGACGCCTATAACATGATCCTCAAAACAAATCCGGATGTTGTCTTATTGGATGTGATTATGCCGAGAATGGACGGAATAACAGTTATGGAGCGGGTAAGAGGAAACGGTGCTGTGTCTAAGATTCCCTCATTTATTATGGTAACCGCCGCAGGAAGTGAAAATATTACAGAAGATGCATTCCGGATGGGGGCGAATTATTACATAATGAAGCCGTTCAATAAGGAAATTATCGTCGATAAGGTACGAAGAGTGGGGCAGAGAAAGACGAAAGTACCAAGTCTTCAGGGCATGAAAAAGGTGAAGCCTTATGTCAATAAAACGGAGTACATGGAGCAGAATTTAGAAAATGATGTTACACAAATGCTTCATGAAATCGGAATTCCTGCACATATTAAAGGATATCAGTATTTAAGGGATGCAATCGTTATATCGGTACAGGATCAGGAGATGCTTACTTCTGTCACGAAGATCCTTTACCCTTCCATTGCAAAGAAACATCAGACGACACCAAGCCGTGTGGAACGGGCTATCCGTCATGCCATAGAAGTGGCATGGAGCAGAGGAAAGATGGATACCATCAATGATCTGTTCGGATATACCGTGAGCACAGGAAAAGGAAAACCTACAAATTCTGAGTTTATTGCACTCATTGCTGATAAAATAAGGCTGGATTACAAAAAACTTTCATAAATCTTTAGGGAAAGATACTTCCTTATTTTCTGAAAATGCAGTATACTATAGCATAACAGACAATGCCCGGAAGGGAAAAGATAAGGGAGGTTTTTGGATGAAGAAGATTTTGTTCGTTGCATCGGAGGCAGTACCTTTTGTAAAAACCGGAGGTCTTGCAGATGTAGTGGGATCCCTTCCCAAGTGCTTTGATCAGGAATATTATGATGTGAGAGTTATGATACCCAAATATCTTTGTATTAACGAAGAATTAAGAAACCAGATGACGTATGTGGATCATTTTTATATGGATTATCTGGGACAAAGCAGATATGTGGGGATTCTTCAGTGTGTCTGGGACGGTATTACCTTCTATTTTATCGATAACGAAGGTTATTACCAGGGTGCAAAGCCTTATGGGGAATGGTATCAGGATCTGGAAAAGTTCTGCTTTTTTTCACGGGCCGCCTTATCTTCTCTTCCCGTAATCGGATTTCAGCCGGATGTAGTACACTGCCATGACTGGCAGACCGGCCTGATTCCTGTTCTGTTAAAAGACCGGTTTCGTGAAGGAGAATTCTTTCGCAGTATGAAATCGGTGATTACCATTCACAATTTAAAATTTCAGGGAGTCTGGGATGTAAAAACCATACAGGCGCTGACCTGCCTGCCTGATTACTATTTCACTCCGGATAAGCTGGAAGCCTATAAGGATGGAAATCTGTTAAAAGGCGGTATCGTATATGCAGATGCCATTACTACAGTCAGCGAGACCTATGCACAGGAGATAAAGATGCCTTTCTATGGAGAAGGTCTTGACGGACTGATGCGGGCAAGGGAATGCAGCTTAAGAGGGATTGTAAACGGAATTGATTATGACGAATTTGACCCTGAGACAGATTCGTATATTGTAGAGAATTATAATTTACGGAATTTCCGCAAGGAAAAGGAAAAGAATAAAACTGCTCTGCAAAAAGAGCTTTCCCTGATTCAGGATGCAGGGAAGTTTATGATTGGAATCGTTTCCAGACTGACTGACCAGAAGGGACTGGACTTAGTCCAGTGTGTGATGGATGAGTTGTGTCAGGATGATATCCAGCTGGTTATTCTTGGTACCGGTGAAGAACGGTATGAGAATATGTTCCGCCATTATGCATGGAAGTATCCGGATAAGGTATCAGCAAATATTTATTATTCGGAAGCAATGTCTCATAAGATTTATGCCGCCTGTGATGCGTTTTTGATGCCATCTTTGTTTGAACCCTGCGGTTTAAGCCAGCTGATGGCCTTAAGATATGGCACAGTTCCCATTGTAAGGGAGACCGGAGGTTTAAAAGATACGGTAGAGCCCTATAATGAGTATGAGAGTAAGGGGACGGGTTTTTCCTTCTCCAACTATAATGCTCATGAGATGCTTGGCACTGTCCGATATGCACAGCGCATATATTATGATAAGAGACGTGAGTGGAACAAGATCATCGACCGGGCTATGTCTAAGGATTACTCCTGGAAAACTTCAGCGATGAAGTATCAGGAGCTTTATGACTGGCTGACTGGCTGTTAAGCTGGTGTACATTATTAAGAAGGAAGCGACTAAATAACCATGAAAAATATGTATTTAACCCCTGAGGAGGAGAAGGAAGCTCTTAAGTGGGCAGAGGATTCCTCATGGGTAGAGCGGAAAGATTATAATATGGATTCGGAATATATTGCCTGTGTCAAGGATATCTTAGACCACGAGCTGTTCCAGTCCATGGATAACTATATGCAGCATGGAGACACTACCTGCAAGGCTCATTGTATTAAGGTTTCCTATTTAAGCTATAGCATATGCAGAAAATTAGGCTGGGAATACAGAGAAGCTGCCAGAGCAGGTCTTCTTCATGATTTCTTTCTATATGACTGGCACACGCGTGCCAGAGAAACCGGGGAACGTTTCCATGGTTTTACTCACCCGAGAATTGCATTAAAGAATGCAGAAAAGCATTTCGATTTAACGGAGAATGAGAAGAACATGATTCTGCGGCATATGTGGCCGCTTACACCTGTTCCACCCAGAACGAAAGGCGGAATGGTGATTATTTATGCGGATAAATTATGTGGTTTCGTGGAAACCACCGCAAGGATAAAACGTTGGGTATTATACGGTTTTGGCAGAAAAAGTGCGGCATAAGATGGAGGAAACCATGAAATTTTGGGAAGTGATTCTGGAAAATCAGGTTTTAGTGACTGCTGTTACCGGCTGGCTGGTGGCACAGGTATTAAAGACTCTGATTGACCTGGCTCTTAGTAAGAATTTTAACCCGGAGAGGCTTGTGGGATCTGGCGGCATGCCAAGCTCCCATTCCTCTACGGTTTGTGCATTAACGACCGCCGCCAGTTACCGTTATGGCGTCGGTTCTTTTGAGTTTGCTATCAGTTTTGTACTTTCCATGATTGTGATGTATGATGCCATGGGAGTAAGGAGAGAAACAGGAAAGCAGGCAAAGCTGCTAAACAGCATATTGTTAGAAAATCCTCTGAAGCTGAATGGTGAGATTTTACAGGAAAAATTAAAAGAATATGTGGGACATACACCACTGCAGGTAGCAGCAGGAGCCATACTTGGTATCTTACTTGCGGTATTCCTGGCACAATATTATTAATAACAAAGAAAAATTTCGGGGAATCGTAAGAAAATAACCCTTGATTTCTTTAGATATCCATATTATACTTTAACAAGTTAAAAAATTGTTAATTTTGGAGGCAAATTGGATATGTCAATTTATCATAGGATAAACTGTTTTTTCCTATTCAGCTTTCTGGGTTATCTTCTTGAATGCGCAGTTCTTAGTTATGAAAATAAAAGACCGGTCTTTAATCGGGGATTTGGACACGGACCGTTCTGTATCATATATGGATTCGGCTCTGTGGGAGCTACGATGTTACTCAGCCCTTTTATTGACAGTCCGCTACGTCTGTATTTCGCCTCGATGGTGATGGCAACTTTCATGGAGCTGGTCACGGCTTATATGATGATTAAGCTGTTTGGATCATTCTGGTGGGATTACAGCAGGAAGCGGTTTAACTACAAGGGTATTATATGTCTGGAGAGCAGCATTGCATGGGGATTTCTGGGAATTTTTTATTTCCGTTTTCTAAATGGCTTTGTGAATCAGGCGGCAGGTTTGATTCCTGAAAATTTTCAACGTTTTACAGGTCTGTTTCTCTTAATATTTTATGCAACTGATTTTGTATATACCATGAGAATGCAGCTGAAAGCGGATTGTGAAGA
Source organism: Lacrimispora amygdalina (assembly GCF_900205965.1). Lineage (GTDB taxonomy): Bacteria > Bacillota > Clostridia > Lachnospirales > Lachnospiraceae > Lacrimispora > Lacrimispora amygdalina_A. The sequence continues at coordinate 373,002 of NZ_OAOF01000002.1, read as the reverse complement.
AGATGAAACGTCCTTAGTGGGACGGCTGAAAGTATATTAAAGAATGGCGGGATTCGTTATGGGTCCCGCCTGTTTGCAATTTCAAACAGCAGTAGTTTTAAAGAAGAGAGGGTACCAATGTTAAGTGACAGAAAACTTGTGCTTGCTTCGGCATCACCCAGGAGAAAAGAACTTTTAAACCAGGTTGGATTGAGGCCAGTGATAGAGCCCAGCGGAATTGATGAGAAGATAACAACCACCATTCCCCGGGAGGCAGTAATTGAACTGTCCCGGCAGAAAGCAGAGGATGTGGCAATAAAACAGCTTCCGGGTACCATTGTCATCGGAGCTGATACGGTCGTTGCGGCAGACGGTAAGATTTTAGGAAAACCGGGCAGCCATGAAGAAGCCTTTGAGATGATCCAGTCTTTTCAGGGGAAAACCCATCAGGTATTTACAGGAGTAACTCTGATTTTTTGCAAAGAGAAGGAAAACATCACCCGGTCTTTCGCAGAACAGACAGATGTTCATGTATATCCGATGACACAGGAAGAGATCCGTTTCTATGCGGAGAGTGAGGAACCCATGGATAAAGCAGGTGCTTATGGCATTCAGGGGCGGTTTGCTGCTTTTATCAAAGGGATTGACGGAGATTACAATAATGTAGTAGGATTGCCTGTAGGGCGTGTTTATCAGGAACTTAAGCAGATGTGTGAGCAGGAGGGGAAAGCATGATAAAACTGATTGCATCGGATATTGACGGAACTCTGGTGACGGACGGTGGTTATGACGTACCGGATGAGCTTCATGAGGTGATACGGAAATTAAGGGCAAAGGGAATTCAGTTCGCTGCTGCAAGCGGAAGGCAGTGGGCCAGTATTGAATCCATTTTTGATCCGGTAAAAGAAAAAATATTCTATCTTTCTGATAACGGCGCTTACATAGGCTGTCACGGCAGAAATCTGTTTTTAAATCCAATTGAACGCAACACTGTCATGGAGATGGTGGAAGATGTAAGGACTATGGAAGGGCTTGAAGTTATGCTCAGTGGTCCTGATGTGGTATACTTAGAGACGAAAGACAGAGAATTCCTTGACTGGATGGTTAACGACTACAAATTCCGTGTTGAAACGGTGGAGGATTTAACAAAGGTTCAGTCAGAATTTATCAAGATCAGTGTGTACCGGAAAACAGATGTGGAAGTTTATACCAGACAGTTAAGAGAGAAGTACGCGGAGAGGCTTAAGATTACTATTTCCGGAGATATGTGGATGGACTGTATGAGACCTGGTGTCAATAAAGGTGAGGCAGTAAAGATCCTTCAGGAAAGTCTTTCTATTAAACCGGAGGAAACCATGGCGTTTGGCGACCAGCTGAATGATATTGAGATGTTGAACCAGGCATACTACAGCTTCGCTGTGGGTAATGCCAGAAAAGAAGTAAAACAAGCGGCCCGCTTTCAGACGGATACCAATTTAAATCAGGGCGTATTAAAGATATTGAAACTGCTTATATAGGAAAGAGGGGTGCGTATGAACAACCTGCGCAGATACTGGGGAAGACTCCTTTTAATCGCGGCGGCAGTTTCCGCCATACTTACCGGATGTAAGACGGAGATTCCCCTTGTTTCGGAAATCAAGGATACCAAGCTATACTCTCTGCCCCAGTCCATGATTATACTGACTACAGAGAGAAACAAATATCAACAGCTTTATACCAGCCAGATCTGGGGCGTTAGTATTCCTGGCGGCCAGACCTTTGAAGCTTATCTTATGGACCAGGTGAGGGAGTTTCTTCAGGAAATGAAGATGATGAATCTTCTTGCACAAAGGAAAGGTGTGACTCTGACAAGTGCTGAGAAGGAAGAGATACGCAAAGCGGCCGAGGAGTATTATGCTTCTCTGACTCCCGATGATATCGCTTATATGGGAGTGAATCAGTCTGATGTGAGAACCATGTATGAAGAGTACTGTCTGTCCAATAAAGTAGTTGTGGAACTTACCATGGATATGAATCTTGAGATCAGCGATAGTGAAGCTAAGGTAATTGAGGTGGAAGAGATTGTGATGTCAGATAAAACCACGGCGGAAGAAGTTCTGTTAAAAACCAAAGAGCAGGGAGCTCATTTTTCGGCGTTAGCCAAAGAATATTCAGAAGATGCTGCCATAGAGCGTAAAATCGGAAGAGGAGAAACGCCTGGGGCATTGGAGGATGCAGCATTTGGTCTTGCTGCTGGTGAAATAAGCCCGCTAGTAGAAAATGAGGGTAAATACTATATTATAAGGTGTGTCAATGACTATGATGCGGCCGCCACTCAGGAGCGGAAGGCTGGTTTGTATACAAGCCGGAAAAAAGAAGCATTTGACCAGATCTATGCTCAGTTTAAAAAGGACAATCCTGTTACATTCAGCAATGACCTCTGGAAAGATCTTAAATTCTCCAAAGATGATAATTCAAAAACCACAGATTTTTTTGAAATCTATAAAAAACATTTTCCAGATTGAGAGATAAGGAAGGAAGAGTAAGCCACCAATGAAGCAGGAAGAGATTCGCAGTGGGAGGAATAAGCGCAGCCGCAGGCGGAGGGGAAATGGCGGACAGGAATTATTTATGAGGGCAACCATGTTTTTATTTTTCTTTCTCCTTTTGGTTGTTCTGACTGCAGGAGGATGGTTTGGTTACCGGTACGTTCAGGGAAGCAGAACTTCTCCTGAAACATTGGAATCCAGCAGAGAGGTACTGCCGGAGACTATGGGGCAGCTTCCGTAAAAAGGAGATTGTTATTGGGAAGGTGATAAAATTTGTTAAAAAAACAAGAACTTATCGTATGCCTGGATATGGATATGTTAAGAAAAGTACTAAATATATTGGATTCGTACAAAATAAAGTACGAATCCAAAGTATTCAACCATAATAATCAATGGGGAAGTACTGGGAGTCGACGTGGCATGTTTGGTAATTTATTTGTTGGTAGTGCTGATCAATATATCGTCTATGTTTCAAAAGATGATTACGAACTGGCAAAAAGCAAAATAGCCGGCAAACTATGAGCTACAGCATGACTCAGGATTAATAGAAAATTTTTAACCCCCAGATTTCTGTCATAGAGAATGGAAATCTGGGGGTTAAAGTGTTTCATAAACTTTTAAGCTTTAAAGAATGCTTCTGCCAGTCTTACCAGTGCTTCCTGGTCTTTCACACCCATAAGCTCTCTGGCTGAATGCATGGCAAGCATGGGGACACCCACATCGACTGTGCGCATGGTCAGCAGGGCAGAAGAGATGCTGCCTAATGTAGACCCTCCCTTTACGTCGGAACGGTTTGAAAACTTCTTGTAAGGAATGTCGGCTGCACGGCAGATGCCTTCGATCACGCCGGTGCAGTATGCATCGGTTGCATAGGCCTGGCTTGCCGCCAGCTTAATTGCCACACCGTCTCCCATCATAATCTGGTTTTTAATATCACATTTTTCTCCGTGGTTTGGGTGAATGGCATGAGCCACATCCATGGAGAGAAGAAATCCGCTTAACAAAGCATTTAAAAAATCGGTTCTGGTATATCCAAGGGCTGCGTAAACCTTTTCCAGAATATGTTCCGTTAATGCAGAGGCTGCTCCCTGCTTTGTACGGCTTCCGATCTCTTCATTATCATACAGGGCAATGGCATGGATTCCCTGGCTGTGTGTATCTGAAAGAATGCCGCTTAAGCATGCAGAAACGGAAGTGATGTTATCAAGTCTGGGTGCGGAGTAAAATTCATTTTCAAGGCCAAGGGTGGTTCCTGATTCATAATTGTATATGTAGATTTCGTAATCCAGGATGTCTTCTTTCTTAACGCCTGCTTCTTTTGCCAGTGCATCGATGAAAAAGCTTTCTTTGTTCAGTTCATCAGTGATGCGTGTAATCAGTGGCAGCATATCCACCTGGGCATTTATGGGGAATCCTTCATTGGCATTGCGGTTCATGTGAATGGCAAGATTGGGAACCGTTAGAACCGGACGGGAAAAATCGATGTAGATAGTCCGGGGCTTCATAAGGGAATCACCTGTTACGCTGACCTTGCCAGCCATGGATAAAGGACGGTCCAGCCAGGTATTTAAAAGAGGTCCCCCATAGACCTCAACGTTTAATTTACCGTATCCCAGAGAGGTTACTTCCGGAGAGGGCTTAACCTTCAAGCAGGGCCAGTCGGTATGAGACGCTGCCAGCTTCAGTTGTGGGACGTCTGTCAGTGAACTTCCTACTGTAAAAGCAATTAAGGTGGAGTCAAATGCGTTTATATAGTAGGAGCCGCCCTGTTTTAATTCCCAGGGCTCTGCTAAAGGAAGTTCTTTAAATCCGCCTGCACTAAGCCGGCCGGCAGCCGCCAGAATACAGTGATAGGGAGAAACGGATGCGGCAATCAGTTCTTCCAGCTGTTTGAAATCATTCATATCATTATCCTCTTTTCTCATTTCCTGTTGGTTCCTGTCAGAAACCCATGGAACTATTATAACATAGAAGGCGGTGGTTTGGAATACCGGAGGGAGTCTGAAATCTGCGTTGACATGGGAAGAGTTTCCGTTGTATAGTTAACGGAGAATAAACGGATGGGGAGAATGAGACCATGATTGCATTGAATATAGAAGAGATGAAGCCCTTTACGTCCAAGCTGTTTGTAGGGGAAGTCTTTGACCGCTTTCTTATAAAAGAAGCTTCCATTACAACTTTTAATACATTTACCATCGACGGAGCCATACGGTCTGGCTATTATACGGAGGATGAGAAGGAAGCGCTGAACTTAGGAGAGTTATCCACCTGGGCCATGATGAAGCCCTTCTGTTTCTCTTTAATAAAAGGGAAACGGCTGCCAAAAAGTTTTAAGATAGTCATGCAGCTGCCAAAAGAGGATACGGAGCGATTTCTTTCAGAAAGGCAGATCTCCCTTCACACCAGTGAGGTAAAGGGGCTCTATATGAATATCAGATATGAAGACGACAGGCTGACCTGTGTGACTGGAAGTTCTGTCTCTGTTTTTACCATGGATAAGACACTGGATCAGGAATGGGACCAGGAAGTAAAAGCGTTTTTAAAACAAAACCAGATTGTTTATCTGGAGGAATAACATTATCAGCACTCAAACCGTTTGAGTGCTGATTTTCTATTGACATTTCCATTTCTCCGTATTAAAATACTCTTTGAGGAATGATTTGTGAAAATTCCAGGATGAGAATGGAATATAAATAGAAAAAGAGATGAAGGAGTGTTCTGATATGGCAAAAACAGGAAGCTTAACGATTAACAGCGAAAACATTTTTCCGATTATAAAAAAATGGTTGTACTCAGATCATGATATTTTCTACCGTGAGCTGGTATCCAACGGCTGCGATGCCATCACAAAGCTGAAAAAGCTGGATGTTATGGGAGAATGGCAGAAACCGGATGATCTGGAGTTTAAGATTGAAGTAATCACCGATTCCAATGAAAAGACTATCACTTTTATCGATAACGGTATTGGTATGACCATGGAAGAAGTTGATGAATACATTAACCAGATCGCGTTCTCCGGAGCAAAGGATTTTCTTGAAAAGTATAAGGACAAGACCAATGAGGATCAGATTATAGGACATTTCGGACTTGGCTTTTATTCTGCCTTCATGGTTGCAGATAAGGTGACAATTGATACCCGGTCCTACAAAGAAGGATCCGTACCGGTACACTGGGAGTCTGACGGCGGTACAGAGTATGAGATGGCAGAAGGAGAGAAAGAGGGATTTGGTACCACCATTAAGCTTTATCTCAATGAAGACTGCCTGGAATTTTGCAATGAATACAGAGCAAGGGAAGTTTTAGAGAAGTATTGCTCCTTTATGCCGGTTGCGATTTATTTAACCAACTTAACTGCAGAACCTCAGTTTGAGACTATCGAAAAGGAAGAACTGACTGATAAAGATACTGTGGTAGAGACCATCGTTGAGGAAGCAAAGACAGAAGAAGTAGAGAAGGAGAACGGTGAAAAAGAAACCGTGGAAGTATCTCCTGCCAAAGAAAAATATAAGATTAAAAAACGACCGGTGACAGTGAATGACACCAATCCTCTCTGGAATAAACACCCCAATGAATGTTCAGAAGAAGATTACAAGGACTTTTACCGTAAGGTATTCCATGATTATAAAGAGCCTTTATTCTGGATTCATTTAAACATGGATTATCCGTTTAATTTAAAGGGAATTCTCTATTTCCCAAAACTGAATTTAAACTATGACAGTCTGGATGGAACGATTAAGCTGTATAACAATCAGGTATTTATTGCAGATAACATCAAGGAAGTGATACCGGAATTCTTAATGCTCTTAAAGGGTGTGATTGACTGTCCTGATCTTCCTTTAAACGTATCAAGAAGTGCACTGCAGAATGACGGATTTGTTAAGAAAATCTCAGATTATATCACGAAAAAAGTAGCGGATAAGCTGACCGGTATGTTTAAGACAGATCGTGAGAATTATGAAAAATACTGGTCAGACATTCATCCATTCATTAAATTCGGCTGTTTAAAAGATGAAAAATTTGCAGAGAAGATCAATGATTCCATTCTCTTTAAGAACCTGGAAGGCAAGTTTTTAACACTGGCTGACTGTCTGGAAGAGAACAAGGAAAAGCATGAAAACCGGGTATTTTACATTACCAATGAAAAAGAACAGAGCCAGTATATCAACCTGTTTAAAGAAGCTGGTCTGGATGCAGTTTATTTAACGGAGAATATCGATAATCCATTTGTGGGATATTTAGAGCAGAAGAATGAAAATGTTAAGTTTTTGTGCATTAACTCCGACTTATCCGATATCTTTAAAGAAGAAGTTACGGAAGAAGGCAAGGAAGCCATGAAGTCTGATGTGGAAGCATTGACAGAGCTTTTCCGTAAAGCATTAAATAAAGAAAATTTAGAGGTAAAGGTTGAGAAGTTAAAGAACGATGCGGTATCTTCCATGATTACAGTTTCTGAAGAATCACGCCGTATGCAGGAAATGATGAAGATGTATACCATGCCAGGAATGGATGCTTCCATGTTTGGTGCAGGTGGAGAAACACTGGTACTTAATTATAACAACAAGCTGGTTCAGTATGTGTTAAACCATAAAGATGGTGCTCATACCAATGCTATTTGTGAGCAGCTTTATGACCTTGCGGCATTAAGCCATGGTTCTCTGACACCGGAACGCATGACAGGCTTTATAGCAAGAAGCAATGAGCTGATGTTAATCATGGCAGAAGAATAAAATTTATACAGCAGATAAAAAGACGGATGCCAAAAACAGCAGGTCTTCAAAAAGAAGGCGGCTGTTTTTGGCATCCATCTTTTTTCATGGGAATTCTATTGACAGACGAACTCTGTTTCTCTATAATATATAGTAATGAATACTACATGATAAGTTTCGTACCAGGAGGAAATTTAGATATGAGCTATAAAATTATTGGGGACAGCTGTACAGACCTGACGCCGGATCTGAAAAAAGATCCCCACTTTCAGATCATTCCGTTAATTTTACAGGTTGGTAATACACAGATTATTGATGATGAGACATTTGACCAGAAGCGTTTTCTGGAACTGGTAAAAAGCAGCAGTGAATCTCCGAAAACAGCATGTCCGTCTCCTGAATTATATAAAGAGGCATTTGAATGTGAGGAAGAGGAGATTTTTGTTATCACTTTATCGGAGCATTTAAGCGGAAGCTATAACAGTGCCGTGTTAGGTAAGAAGCTGTATGAAGAGGAACATGGAAAAGACAGTAAGAAGATTGCGGTACTTGGCTCTGATTCTGCATCATCCGGCCAGCTTAATATCGCTCTTTTTGTTCAGTCCCTCTGCCAGGCCTCGCTGCCGTTTGAAGAGATTGAAGATAAGGTGAGAGCCTTCATTAAGGATATGAAGACCTACTTTGTTCTGGAAAGTCTTGATACATTAAGAAAGAACGGACGTCTTACCGGTCTGCAGGCCTTCTTTGCTACAGCTTTAAATATTAAGCCAGTCATGGGAGCTCAATCCGGAGTGATTATCAAGCTGGACCAGGCCAGAGGAATTAATAAAGCACTGGTGCGTATGACGGACCTTGCCATGAAGGAAGCTGGGGACACCAGGAACAAGGTATTGGCCATCGCTCACTGCAACAATCCGGACAGAGCGGAGTTTGTAAAGCAGGAGATGCTGAAAAGAGGAATATTTAAGGACGTTATCATAACGGAAACAGCAGGTGTGGCAACGGTTTATGCCAATGACGGCGGGATTATCATGACTCTTTAAGTCAGTTATGTTAAAGGCATATACAGGAAGGAAAAGCCGGTTTTGCAGGGAACAGGAAGTTAGTTTTCACTCTGCGGACCAGGCTTTTTTGCTGTCTTCTGACGTATTTTACAGCTCCCACTTTATTTGACAAAATCCTGGAACCAGTGTAAGATGTAAAAACGGGAATTATTACCAGAAAATATATAAGAGAAATGTTATGAAATATCCACAGATAAACGGTGGAAAAGTGAGATGCTGAGTCATATATGGGGAAAAAACATCAGTAATTGTGGAAAAAGTTATGATTCGGTCAAATATATGTGTAAATTATTAACAATTAGGAGGATAGAATGAAGAAGACAAATGCTTATATGAAATTTCTGATCATCCTTCCCATATTGCTGTTTGTATTGCTGGCAGGGTGGATCGGAGGAACGGAATGGAAAGAGAATCAGAAAGGCGAAGAGGCAGTAAGCGGGGATAGTCTGGCTTCTTTGAACGGGGAGCCGGCAAAGTCCTCTGTGGAAGAAAGCAGCAGCCAGGAGATTTTGACTGTGACGGAAGAAACCAAAGAATCAACCACAGCCAGGGAACCGGATCCAGTGGTTCATCTGATTTTTGCAGGGGATATATTACTATCTACTCATGTTACGACAGCATATGATAAAAACGGCGGTATTAATGGAGTGCTTGATGAAGGGATGCGGAGGGAAATCAGCAAGGCAGATATCTTTATGGCCAATCAGGAATTTCCATTCAGCAGCAGGGGAACGGCGGCACCGGACAAGCAGTTTACATTCCGCTTAGATCCTGACCGGGTATCCATGATGAATGAGATCGGAGTTGATATTGTAACGATTGCCAACAATCATACACTGGATTATGGTACGGATGCGCTGCTTGATACCTGCACAGCGTTAGATGGAGCTGGAATACGCTATGTGGGTGCAGGACCGGACATGAACCGGGCAAAAAAGCTGGAAACAATAGAGGTGAATGGAAGGACCTTTGGTTTTCTCGCAGCTTCGAGAGTTTATCCTGATCCGGACTGGGTGGCGAACAGCAAAAAGCCCGGTATGGTAAGCGGCTACGATCCCGCTGTCCTTCTTAAGGAGATCAAAGAAGCCAGAGATTTGTGTGATTATCTGGTAGTCTATGTACACTGGGGCGTAGAACGGGAAGAGAAACCAAAGAATTATCAGCGGCAGCTGGGGCAGCAGATCATTGATGCAGGTGCAGACCTGGTGGTGGGAAGCCACCCTCATGTTCTCCAGGGAGTGGAGTATTATAAAGGAAAACCAATCTGTTACAGTCTTGGTAATTTTATATTCGGAAGCAGTATTCCCAAAACGGCACTTATGAGAGCAGAGGTGAATTTTGATGACAAGACCACAACGCTTTCCCTGGTTCCGGGTACCTCCAGTGCCGGTTTTACAAGAACACTGGCAAAACCGGAGGAAGCCGCCGATTTTTATCGGTATTATCAGAATCTCTCATTTGGTATCACCGTCGATGACAATGGTGTGATACATAATAACAGTAATTAATTCAGACGAGGTATCTGTCACCCTGGCAGATGCCTCGTTCTTTCAATCGCTTTGACAGTGTATTCAGTACCAGCCGTTTGTTTGCGCTCCATAAGGGGGCAAGAAGGAGCTTTTTGGGACCGTCTCCGCTCAAACGGTGTATGACAACGCCAGGAGGCAGTGAAGCGATGCAGTCAATGACCAGATCCGTATATTCACCTAGAGTGAATACCGGTACAGCGCCTTTCTTATAAAGATCTGCCAGGTCTGTTCCTTCCAGAATGTGAAGAAGCTGCAGCTTAATGCCGTCTACGCCATGATCTCCCAGATGTCCCAGGTAGCGTACTGTTTCTAAAATCATATCTTTTGATTCTCCCGGAAGCCCTAAAATCACATGGGCAATTACCGTAATTCCCGCTTCTTTTAAACATTGGTAAGCCTGGTGAAATGTGGACAGGCTGTAACCTCTCCGTATAAATGATGCTGTTGATTCATGAATGGTCTGAAGTCCCAGTTCCACCCAGACCGGTTTTATCTGGTTTAACTCCTTTAACAGGAGGAGGATATCAGGAGGAAGGCAGTCCGGTCTGGTGGCAATGGAAAGGACAACAATATCAGGTTCAGAAACAGCCTGCGTAAACAGTTCCCGTAAATACGCGGCAGGGGCGTAAGTATTAGTATAGGATTGAAAATAAGCGATATAAAGTCCGCCTTTTGTATTCATCTTAGAAGCAATCCTTTTTTTGGCTGACTGAATCTGTTCTGCAACAGAAGAATGAAGTGTTCTGGACTCTGCAAATTCCCCGGAGCCGCCGCTGCTGCAGAAGATACAGCCACGATTCCCAAGTGTTCCATCCCGGTTGGGGCACGTCATGCCTCCATCAAGGGCAAGCTTATATACTTTCTGCCCATATTGCATTTTCAGTTCGTAATCCAGAGAGTGATAAGGCTTGTCATTCCAGAGCATATGGACCTCCAATGTTTTGATTGTACCATTATAGAAGAGGGGGAGAGGGAAGTCAAATTATTTTATAGGTTTTCGTAAAATATTATATTGTGAAAACTTTAGCACTTATGTTATACTCGAGACAATGGCGTTTGTTGCCAATGAATGGGGAAAAGGAGAATTTGCAGCATGAGAACAGATGAAACAATCCGTTTTTTGGAATCCGAAAAGGCAGGAAAGCTGATGACTGCTCTATATGGCAGGAAGGCCGCAGGAGAGAATGTAATCCGGTATCAGAATCTGATAAACGACTTTAAAAAGCATTTTCCGGAAGAGGACGTGCTTTTGTTCACTTCACCGGGGCGGACGGAAATCAGCGGTAATCATACCGACCACAACCACGGCAAAGTCCTGGCAGGGAGTATTAATTTAGATTGCGTGGGCGTGGCTGCAAAGAACAACAGCAGTATCGTAAATATTGTCAGTGTGACTTACAACCAGAGCTTTACCATTGATCTGACTGATTTATCCCCCAGCGATAAAAAGGCCGGCACCATTGATTTAGTGAAAGGGCTTTTACAGGGCTTTGTTGAAAATGGGTATGAGATCGGCGGGTTTAATGCCTATATCACAAGCAATGTAATCAGTGCCGCAGGTGTCAGCTCATCTGCGTCATTTGAGATGCTGCTCTGTTCCATATTGAATACATTTTTTAATGATAGCCGAATGGATACAGTGGCTTATGCCCATATTGGAAGATTTGCAGAAAATGTCTATTGGGACAAGGCTTCCGGTCTGCTTGACCAGATGGCATGTGCGGTGGGCGGTCTGATCACCATTGATTTTAAGAATCCTTCCCAGCCGGTTGTAGAACAGATTGATTTTGATTTCGCATCCCAGAATCACAGCCTGATTATCGTAAATACAGGAAAGGGACATGCGGATTTAAGTGCGGATTATTCTTCAGTACCTGCTGAGATGAAAAAGGTGGCAGAGTTTTTTGGAAAAGAAGTCTGTGCGGATATATCCGAAGAAGATGTGATCGGACAGTTAAATGAGGTGCGGGAGTTTGCAGGAGACCGTTCGGTACTTCGTGCACTTCATTTCTTTGAGGAAAATAAGCGGGTGGACGCTGAAGTAGCTGCGTTAAAGGAAGGAAGATTTGATGAATTCCTTTCTAATATTACAGCTTCCGGGAATTCTTCCTGGAAATGGCTGCAGAACTGCTTTACCAATACCAGCTATCAGGAGCAGGGAATTACGGTTGCTCTGGCACTTACGGAACTGTTTATTGCCAGGAAAAAGCAGGGCGCATGCAGAGTTCATGGTGGTGGATTTGCCGGCGTTATCATGGCAGTGCTTCCCAATGAGATTACAGATGAATTCATCACCTATATGGAAGATGCGTTGGGAGAAGGCAATGCTTACCGCATGAGCATCAGACCTTACGGTTCCATCTGTTTTAATACAGTTGCGAAGCAATAATAATTGTAAATCCTGCTATAATAGAGTACAATAGATGTAAGGAATCCCTTATATAAATACAGGGGAAAAGGAGGCAGGCATATGAAAGAAAAAAGCAATCTGGTCATCACCATAGGAAGGCAGTACGGCAGCGGCGGACGTATTGTAGGAAAAGCTCTTGCAGAGGAACTGGGAATTCATTTTTATGATGAGGAGATTCTGACAATCACATCGGAGCAGAGTGCGGTTGGAGAAGTTTTTTTCCGCCTTGCAGATGAAAAGGCCGGCAATAATCTGCTATACCGGATTGTCAGCGGATTAAAGCCTCAGCTGGGTAAGCCCTCTACCGACGCCGATATTGTAAAACCAGAGAATTTATTCCGGTTTCAGTCTCAGGTCATAAAAGAACTTGCAAATGAAGAATCCTGTATCATCGCCGGAAGATGTGCGAATTATATATTAGACCGGGATGAGGAAAAGGTACCGGGACTTGTGAAAATCTTTGTCTATGCTGATACGCCCACACTGATCCAGAGAACCATGGAAGTGGATAAGATAGATGAGAAAGAAGCTGCAAAAAGGGTAAAAAAGATTAACAAAGAGCGGAAAGAATATTACCGTTACTATACCGGGGAAAACTGGGAAGACTGGAACAACTATGATCTTATAATTAATACCAGCCGGATTGATCTGGAGCAGACAGCCAGACTTATTAAGGATTATATAAAATTAAGAGGAATTGAAGTCTGAAAGATATTGTAAAACCGTTCATGCAGAGATATAATGAATATAGAATTGAGAAAAGCCAGCTGGATTAATTCCACTGGCTTTTTTCGGAAAATGTTTTTGGAACGGAGATCACTTATATGAACGACAGAAGAGACTCCAGGATTGCATCAGTGATCGTGGGCATGTTCAGTGTTCTTATTTTGATGATCCTTGCTTTTATTTTCTTGTCCAGTCAGCAGAAAAAGCTGAATCAGGAATTCAATCAGTTGATTGATTCAAGCCTTACATCCTATACAGATGTGCAGAAAGATCAGATCTTAGAGATGGCCGGTGATGCGAAAAATTTGGGGATAAGCCTGGAATTTATGATGGATGCGGCGGGCCTGTCACCGGAGGGTCAATGGATGAATCACTATCTGGCAGAGTTGGAGCGGGATAATCCGGATTATCACTTGGATTATGTCTCATGCAGCAATTGGAAAGAAACAATATCCGGAGAAGAAAAAAGGGAGATTTACAAACAAGTATTAGATGGGAAAATGCTTATACTGGATATACAGGACTCACCGGAAGACGGAACCGGTTACATATTTTCAGCAGCTCAGCCCCTGCAAAAGAATGGTACTGTGAAAGGTGTTTTATTTTCGGCATATCAGATGAAGAAGTTAGGTGAGGAAGCGGGCGGTCATACACCTTTCAAAAGGATTCATTCGTTCATCATTGAGCCGGATGGCAGTATTGTTTACTCCAGCAATAATCACATCAAGGGTACCGGGAATCTGTTTACCTCCGACATAATGAATGGTATTGTAAATCAGTATGGGGCTGCCATAAAAACACGGATTGAAAAAGAAGATTCTTTCACTGCCTTACTTTCCGGATACCGGAAAAAATACTATATCTCAGTGATGAAAGTAGGAGTAAATGACTGGAGTCTTGTTAACTATGTTTGTTCTCCTGATATCATGCTGCATTCCGAATATGTTTTCGGGATGTTTTTTGGTACGGCATTTTTGTTGATTCTGCTGACAATAGCTGGCTGTTTTTGGATATTCTTATTGTTCTACATACAGAAAAAGAAGCTGCAGCTGGAATCAGAACGTTATTCGGTTCTCTCCCAGTTTACAGACACGCTTCTTTATGAATACGATTATGAAACCGACACCATAGAATTTACATCAAACGCCAGAAGAAAGCTGTTTTTAGAGCAGTTAAAGACGAGAGGGATTGTGAGGCTGAACAGAGGCGTATATTTGATGCATCCGGAAGATTGGCAGAATGGGGACAGGCTGAGGTGGGCACTGCTGGGCAGTAAGCCGGATGAGGTGCGGTATTGCAGAATCCGGTTAAAAGGTCAGTCAGGGGAATACCGATGGTTTAGCTGCCAATACAAGATTCTACCTGGTTCAGCAAACCGCAAACCCCGGATGGTAGGCAAGCTGGAGGATATTACCGTTCAACTGGGAAGAGAGGAGATGCTGCTTAACCGTGCCAATAAAGATCCTCTGACAGGAGTATATAACCGGTCTGGAGAAGAAATCATTGACGGAAAATTGTTACTCCATTGCAGCGGCGTATTCTTCATGATCGATCTGGATAATTTTAAGGAAATCAATGATTCCTGCGGACATGCTGCAGGCGACCAGGTTCTGGCCAGAGTGGCAAAAGCATTTGATAAACTGGTGGGCAGAGATGGAATCGTTGCGAGAGTAGGCGGAGATGAGTTTGTTATTTTTATCCCAGACAGCTGGGAAAACCAGCGGATTGTGGATATGGCGGAGTCAATTATGAAGCTGATGGACCGCACAATGGAGGAAGATTATATTGTGATGCAGGTTTCAGCAAGCATTGGTATTGCGGTTGCACCTAAAGATGGAAGCAGCTATGCAGAATTATACAGTGCTGCAGATAAAGCCATGTATTACATAAAGCAGAATGATAAAAAAGGGTTCGCCTTTTATAAAGGTGAAGGAAAAGATCAAATATAAAACCGGAACCAGCTGGTTCCGGTTTTATGCCTGCTTAAACTCAGAGCAATTTGCTGCAAAAACGGTTCTTACCGCAGCAGATATCCGCCCGGCTCTGGTCCCTGCAATGTCCAAGCAGGCCCCGGCGGAGGGAGCAGTTCTTACCGCAGCAGGAACCAGATTGGGAGCACAGTGTATAGGTGCCTCCCTGGATTACCAGTTTTTTACCATTTACGATGGTGTCTGCAATCTTACTCCTGGCGTTGTCATATATCGCCTGTACGGTGGTTCTTGCCACATCCATCTGCTGGGCGCAATCACTCTGGGTTAGATTAAGGTGGTCAATTAAGCGGATCACCTCATATTCGTCTACGGTCATCTTCACGATATTATAATTTTCATTACTGCAGGGGGCAAATTCCATTGTTCCAGGCAATTCGCATACACGGCGCTGTTTTACAGGTCTGGCCATTTTATCTGTCACCTCATTTCAAATAAGGTTAGTATATCTTTACTTGACAGAAATGTCAATCATACTGCAAAGCAGGAGCACGTTACAACAAAAAAGGGAATCAGATAAATAAGTTTACATTGGATTCTTCCGCATCTCCCAGGTAAGCGCCGACGCCGCCCAGCTCTACTCCGTCAATCAGCTCTTCCCTATGAATTCCCATTACATCCATGCTCATGGTACAGGCAACAATACGAACTCCGGCCTTCATGGCTTTTTTTATCAGCGTTTCCAGAGAGTCCACGTTTTTGTCGTTCATAATTTTTTTCATCATGGCTGTACCCATTCCGCCCATATTCATTTTAGACAATTTCAGCCGTTTGCTTCCTCTCGGGAGCATGGCTCCGAACATAGATTCCATCATGGTCTTTTTAACTGGCTGTTTTTCTTCTTTTCTTAATGCAGTCAGACCCCAGAATGTGAAAAACATGGTGACAGGTCTGCCCATGGCAGCAGCTCCGTTTGCAATGATGAAACTGGCAAGAACCTTATCCAAATCGCCGGAAAAAACAATCAGTGTTTTTCCATCTGCAGCTTCTTTCACAGGGGCAGCAGAAGCTTTGGAGCTTTTTTTAACCAGTGCTACATAATCATCACCTCTCCGTTCATTGGATAAGAGGGTGTGTCCTGTGCGGCGGCACCATGCTCCGATGTCTCTTGCAAATCCGGGGTCAGAGGCAGAGACTTCCATGACTGAACCTTCCTTCATTTCCTTCATGGTTTCAAAAACTTTCATAATAGGACCCGGACACTGCATACCGCTGCAGTCCAGACGCATGGCTGAGGTTGGTATATCTTTGGTATCCATTTGTCCGTTATCCGAAAAAGAGGCTGGTGCGGTTATTTTTGGAGTGGTGTCATACTGGTAATGAGTAGACTGGTAGAATCTGACACCGCCCGGGTAGATCTTAACATTGGAAAATCCATTTTGCATCAGGATTCTTGCTGCATTATAGGCACGGACTCCAATGGCACAGAAGGTAATCACTTCTTTGGAGGGATCCAGTTCTTTTAACCGTTTCCGCAGCTGTCCAAGAGGAATATGCACGGCTTCTGGAAGGGCGAAAGCCATCAGTTCCGCATCTTCTCTGACATCAAGAAACTGAGCATTCTTATTCGTTTCTGTCACGTCCCAGGCAGCAAAGCAAGCTCTTCCTTTTAACAGGTTCTCGGCTGTAAATCCTGCCATATTAACAGGATCCTTGGCAGAAGAGAAGGGGGGAGCATAAGCAAATTCCAGATGTTTTAAATCTTCTACCGAAGCTCCAAGGCGAATGGAGACGGCAATCGTATCGATCCGCTTATCTACACCGTCTCTGCCCACGATCTGTGCACCGTATATAGTTTTCCCATCCAGAGAAAACAGAAGCTTTAACGTAAGCGGAACAGCACCCGGATAATAACCTGCATGAGAGTTCTGGGTAATAATGATGCTTTCATAATCAGTTCCTTTTTTTAAGCCTCTCTTAATCAGGACTTTTTCATTGGCTCCTGTTGAAGCAGCAGTTAAGTCAAATACTTTTGCAACAGAGGTTCCCTGAGTCTTTCTATAGGTTTCTGTTCCGCCTGCAATGTTATTTGCAGCAATGCGTCCCTGCTTATTGGCAGGACCTGCAAGAGGAACCATGGCTGCATCATCAAAGGTGAAGTCATTAACCTGAATAACATCACCTACAGCATAGATATCAGGATCAGAGGTTTTTAAGGTATCATCAACAATGATTCCTCCCCGTTCATTGACTGCAAGCCCGCAGGATTTAGCCAGTTCACTGTTTGGGCGGACACCGATAGAGAGTATCACCAGTTCTGCCTTTAAAATCTTACCGCTTTTTAGTGTGATAGAGACAGAATCGTCTTCATCTGTAAATGAGGAGACTCCGTCTCCCAGATAAAGAGAAACCTCATTCTGAACAATGTTTTCGTGAAGCAGCTGTGCCATCTCATAATCTACAGGAGCCATGACCTGATCCTGCATTTCAATCAAAGAAACCGAAAGACCTGCATGACGAAGGTTTTCGGCCATCTCAAGTCCGATAAAGCCTCCCCCGATCACAGCGGCGCTTTTGATTCCTTTTTCTTTAATCATATCGCGGATCCGGTCAGTATCAGGAACGGTCCAAAGAGTCTGAATGCGGGAGGATTCAATTCCCTTAATTGGCGGGCGGACAGGAGAGGAGCCGGTGGAAATTACCAGAGTATCGTAAGATTCCTCATAGGTCTCCCCTGTTTCAAGTTTGCGGACTGTAATTTTTTTGTTCTCTCTGTCAATAGCAGATACTTCATTCTTTACTCTGACATCAATCCCATACTTTTTTTTCATGGCTTCTGGAGTCTGTAAAAGCAGAGCATCTCTGGATTTGATTACATCGCCCACATGGTAGGGAAGACCGCAGTTTGCATAGGAGATATATTCGCCACGCTCCAGGATAATGATCTGAGCCTCTTCATCCAATCTTCTAAGTCTGGCCGCACAGCTGGCTCCGCCTGCGACTCCGCCGATTATAACAGTTTTCTTCATGGTCTGCCTCCTGATATATAAAAATAATAATAAGTTTGTTATGTTTTTGACACTCTCAGTATAGGACCTCAAAGGAAAAATGTCTGTGACAGAGTCACAAAACGTGACACCAGCAGAAGCGTTTACAAGTTCATGGCAAAATTGCGGACATTATTAAGCCCTTCGGATGAGAGCATGCTCCCTTTTTCATTCATACCGGAAATTGTGAGCACTCCTTTGTTTTCCCACTTTAAATAAGCGCAAATGGAATTCAGCTGAGCAGTTGCCGCATCGTAAACTCCGTCAGAAGCGGAATTTAAGAGCATAGCTATGGATTTAATATGAAACCCTTTTTTTCCGAAAGCATACATCCGGTCAATAAAGCACTTTGTCTGGGCTGAAACATCAAACCAGTAGACAGGGGATGCCAGTACCAGCATATCAGCCTGGTCTAAATCCGTTAAAATGCTGTTCATGTCATCATTCTGGATGCATACACCGTCATGAGAAAAGCAGTATGTACATGCCAGACAGGGTTCAACCTTTAAAATACTTAAGTTTTTTACTGTAACTTCATGACCGGCCTCTTTTGCTGAAATTGCAAAAGCAGAAGCCATGATTTCCGTATTCCCGTTCTTTCGAGGACTTCCAGTAACTACTAATATGTTCAATGAATTTACCTCCATTTTTTATGAATTAAGGTCCCAGGAAAATAAGTATATCATTTCTGCAGGAGAGCTGATATCTGGAACAGACAGCTTCTTAAACCCTCCTTGCAGTTTCCTTTCTGCAGCGGCCAGACCAAAATGGCAGGCTGCGATTCCTACATCAACTCTCTGGATATCAAAAGAGTGCTTCCCTTCCTTTAATGTCTTCGCTTCATAGAAATGGTAGGCATTCTGATGTTTTACCACTCTCCACGGCTGTTTATTCACAGCAGACGGTGCCAGTCTCGTCATCTCCAGGGCAAATGCAAAATCATCTGCATCGGTTTTTGAGAGTGGAGCAGAGAAGTTATCCTTGAAAAAAAGCTCATTCCAATCCTTTCTCTGATCTGATTTAGCGCCCCACCGCATCAGAGACTCCATAAGCCGTTTCTTTTCAGCAGGATATCCGAGAGGGGCAATAACCGGAAACAAATCTCCCTCTTTTAAGTGCATGGCGTGAGAAAATGCGCTCCGGTCAAAGGTGCCGCCCAGCCAGCACGTACCATATCCCAGGGCTACGGCATAAAGAATTAAGTGCTCCATGGAATAGCCCAGCGCCTCCAACGCAAGATCGGTATCAGGAACAGAGGCCCCAATAAAATTTCTGGCACCTTTAATGACTCCATAGGTACCCAGCTTTTCTCCTTTCAATGCGTCATTGTTTTCCAGAAGCCGGAAGTTTACATCAACAGAGAATGGATTATCTAAAGTTTTAATAAAATCATAGAACAGATCTTTTTCCTTTGTTGAGAGCGCGCGGGGGTCATAGGATCTGACACTGCTGCGCTCTCTGATGGTTTTTTCCACGGGAAAAACAGGTTTCATAAAATCAATCCTTTCTTCTATATAAGAGTTTTATAAAAATTGCTGTCTCCGGGTTTTTCTACCAGATCTTTCATGGCCTCCATGGCTTTTTTAAAATGTACAGAACCTCCGTGAGCTGCAAGGCTGGATTGATCCTCCCATTCTTCAAGCATGGTTAAAATGCGGGGATCTTTTACATCCTGAACCAGTTCATAACGGATACAGCCCGCATCCTTTGCTCTGGTCTCTTTCACAAGTTCCACGGCAGTTTCAATGAATGTATTGATTTTATCTTCTTTGATATAATTTTTAGCAACAACTTTAATCATTTATTCTCCTTTATCTATGACCATTTCTCGTAATGAACACGTTCTTCTTTGTAACGTTCTGTAAATTCGTTTTTCTGTCCATCCGGATAACCGATGGCAATCAGACCAAATGGTTTAATATGGTCCGGAAGCTGAAAGAAACTGCGTACATGATCAGTAACTTCATTCGATGTAGCTACACCCAGCCAGACGGCTCCAAGGCCTAAGTGAACAGCTTCTAACAGAATATTCTGTGAGGCAGCTCCCATATCTTCTTCCCAGCCCTTTGGTACTTTAAATTCCTTTTCATTCCCGAAAAGAGCAATAGTGACAGCCGATCCTGCTACAGGTTTTGCGTAGGGGGATACTTCAGAAAGCTTTTTTAAATTCTCTTTATCCTGTATTACAATAAATTCCCATGGCTGCTGGTTTGCTGCTGACGGTGCCTGCATGGCGGCACGAAGAAGCTTGTCAATTTTTTCTTGTTCTACGGCATCAGTGGTAAATTTGCGGATACTCCGTCTGTTAAAAATCTCCTGCATAAAAAATCCTCCTAATTGTTTTCTAGTTTCCCCAGTAATTTTTTGCTGAGGTTTAGAAAGAGAGCTGTCTCTTCCTGTGTTAAAATTCCCTGGTATTTTTTGTGGAGCGAATTCCAGGATTCCATAACGGTTTTCTGAAGTGCAATACCTTCCGGAGTGGTGCTTAAAATTACAGATTTTCCCTCACAACGTTTGGAAACAAGCTTTTTGCGCTCTAGCTTTTCGATCAGCCGGGTAACGGTGGATGGGGTCAGAAGCAACGTTTCTCCCAGTTCCTTTTGCAGAATTTCTTCCTTCTGGTTAACCAGATACAGCAAAAGAGCGTGACTGGGAGAGAGTCCGGTTTTAGAAAATGCATCTTCTGCAACTTTGCCAAAAACTCTGGAAAGCTTTACTGTCGTAAAAAACAGGCAGCTGTTCAGGGAACAGGTCTGTTCCTCTGGTGTGTCATTTTTTTTCAAAACATCACCTCTCTTGTTTGTACATACAAATGATAGCACTTGCATGTATTCCTGTCAATCCTAAATTCAAATAGAACAAATTAATTTATAACAATTAAATGTTGCAAAACTATTGACAGAATAAAAGAACTATTTTATAATGAAGGCAACTTGAAAATGATATTATTTGTAATTAATATAGGAGGTATTATAATGTCTGTTTATGATTTTACTGTAAAAACCAGGTCCGGAGCAGATAAAAATTTATCTGATTATAAAGGAAAGGTACTTCTGATAGTGAACACTGCAACTGAATGCGGATTTACTCCTCATTATACTGATCTTCAGGCAATTTATTCAGAATATAAGGACAAAGGACTGGAAATCCTTGATTTTCCATGCAACCAGTTTGGCAATCAGGCCCCTGGGAATGATGAAGAGATTCATACATTCTGTACCGGACGATTTGGTGTAACATTTCCCCAGTTTTCAAAGATTGAGGTGAATGGTGAGAATGCGATTCCTCTGTACCATTATCTGGTTAAGGAAAAAGGATTTGAAGGGTTTGATCCGGAGCATAAGCTCACCAGCGTTTTGGAAGGGAAATTTCAGGAATCAAATCCCAATTATAAGAATGAACCGGATATCAAGTGGAATTTTACAAAATTCCTGGTTGACCGGGACGGGAAAGTAGTGAGAAGATTCGAGCCAACTGCTGATATGAAGCTGGTGGAAGAAAGTATAAAAGAATTGCTGTAAAATATTCGATTCAGCAGGAGAACGGAGAAACGTGATGAATTATGACAGATTAAAAATAGAGAACCAGATATGCTTTCCGCTTTATGCATGTGCCAGGGAGATTGTCAGGTTGTATAAGCCATTTCTTGATGAGATTGACTTAACGTATACACAGTATATTGCTATGATGGTTCTTTGGGACAGGAAGAAAGTGACGGTTAAGCAATTAGGGGAGATCCTTTATCTGGACAGCGGTACGCTGACTCCCCTGCTGAAGAAGATGGAGGCTGCGGGTCTTTTGACCAGGAGCAGGGATAAGAAAGACGAGCGGAGTGTCATTGTGGAGCTAACTGAGAAGGGAGATCAGCTGAAAGAGAAGGCTGTCTTAATACCGGAGAAGATTACCCAGTGTGTTCCAATTAATCAGGAAGAAGGCAAGGAGTTATATCATCTCCTCTATAAAATTCTTGGTAATACAAGACAGCATCTGGATTAAATGAAAAACTCAGGAAGGCGTGAAGTCCTTCCTGAGTTTTTTATAAATTTGAACAATTACAGGATCCGCCGATTGCCTGCGGATAGGTAAAAATACCGCAGGGATCGTATTCTTTCTTAATCTTCTTTAATCTGCAGACATGTCTGCCATAGTATTCCTCCAGATAACATGGAAGGCCCTCATATGGGAAATTGACATAGGAGCCGGTTGTTACAGACGACAGATAATTAAACCGTTCTGCCAGCCACAGGGCATTCTCCCCTTTGCTGTTCTGGAAAATGGTGTTAAGCCAGACAATATATCTGGCATCTCTATAATAAAAAGCAGTGGAATCTACGGGTACTTCCGATACCCTGCCCCCCAGAGCGTAGAGAGAAAGTCCGGTGTAGATGGATCCGGCAGGGCGATTGCCAATAAGCTCAGTCAACTTGAAGCATTCACATTCGGACAGCTCCCTGCTTACAAAGCCGCTGGCAGATATAAACGCTTCATAAGGAGGATAAAAGCTTCCGATTATCGTAACTGCTTCCAGAAATGTTACATATTTCAGACGGTATTTCACCCCGCCAAGTTCTAACAGCGGGGCAATGCTTCCAAGAGCTGCTTCCGGTGGACCATAGAAAAAGCCTCTGGAAAGGATAGAACGACCTTCTTCCTGGGAATTATAAATCCTTGCAATAAGGGTAATTCTGGGATCTGCGTGTTCCAGCCAATCCTGCCAGGATAAAAGAAAGTAAGTCTGTTTTTCCTGATCCGCCCTGGGATACATAATTTCAACCAGAGTGATTTTATCTATTTTTCTGGGAAGGGCAAATGTCATGGAAACGATGATTCCAAAGTTGCCCCCGCCTCCGCCCCGGCATGCCCAGAATAAGTCTGAATTTTCTTCCGGACTTGCGGTGATCAGGCTTCCTTCTGAATTAACCATTAAGAAACGTAAAAGGCTGTCGCAGCCCAGTCCCAGATAACGGCAGGAAAGCCCCCAGCCACCCCCCATGACATAACCGCTTACTCCAACAAAAGGGCAGGTCCCACCTGGGAAGGGATATCCCCTGGAAGATAAAAATTCATAGATCTGCTTGTTATTTGCGCCTCCCTCTGCTGTAAAAGAGCGGCCTTCTTCATCAATAGACAGTTGATTCAACTCACTTAGATCAATGTCAAGTACATTGTTGCCTGTAGAAAATCCTTCATAATTGTGGCCTCCGCTTCGTATCCGAAGACAGATACCTCGTTTTCTGGCCCATAACACGGCATTGCTGACGTCGGAACTGTTCCGGCAGTAAACAATGGCCAGAGGAAACCGGTTGACAGCCCGGTTGTAGACTTGTCTGGCCTCATGATAGAAAGGATCATCTGGAGTTACCACACGGCCGGTCAGACCGTCAAAACTGCAGGTGCTCATACTGTTTGCCTCCTTTCTTACTACCATGGTATTAAGAAGGGAGGCATTTGGTGCCGAAGGGGGATTTTCTAAAGCTTTAAGATCTTTTTGCTGCCAGATTAGTGAATCCTTCCAGAAGAGCCAGAATATCTTTTTCCAGTTGCTCCGGTTTGTCGGTAGGTGCATATCTGTTTACTACAGTCCCTTCTTTGTCAACCAGGAATTTAGTAAAATTCCATTTGATTTTAGAACCAAGGAAACCTGATTTTTGTGATTTTAAATAAGAATATAAAGGGGATTCC
This sequence comes from Lacrimispora amygdalina, assembly GCF_900205965.1. Classification (GTDB taxonomy): domain Bacteria; phylum Bacillota; class Clostridia; order Lachnospirales; family Lachnospiraceae; genus Lacrimispora; species Lacrimispora amygdalina_A. The sequence continues at coordinate 349,403 of NZ_OAOF01000002.1, read as the reverse complement.
CCTGAACCATTCACCTCAATCTTTGCAAACTGTGGGAAGGAAACTTCATAGTTCATGGTACAGAATTCGTGGATCTCTTCCTCTGTTCCAGGCGCCTGATGACCAAACTGGTTGCACGGGAAGTCAAGGATCTCGAAACCCTGATTCTTATATTTCCGGTATAATGTTTCTAATCCTTCATATTGGGGAGTAAATCCACATCCTGTTGCGGTATTAACGATCAGCAGTGTTTTTTCTTTGTACTGGGACAAAGAAATCAGATCTCCGTTTCTGCCTCTGACTGTGATATCATATAAATTCATACTGGCTACCTCACTTTTGGTATTATATATTTTACTAAATTTAATTTTATACAATTAAACATAAAAAGTCAACAGGTTTTATTAAAAAATAAAAGACGCATCAATGACCATCATTGCTGTGTGATCATCGGCGTCTTTTTATAATGCTTAAAAAACCTGATTGAGGTTTAAAAATATATGAACGATAAACGGATCAAACTGGGTACCGGAGCAGCGGTCAATCTCACTCATAGCAGTCTTGGAATCCATTGCTTTGCGGTAAGAGCGGTTATTGGTCATGGCGTCATAGGCATCGGCAACTGCCAGAATCCGGCAGAGCAGGGGAATGTCTGTTCCTTTCAGACCTCTGGGATATCCTGAACCATCCCAGCGTTCATGGTGAGAGAGAATGTACTCCGATACAGTGGAAAGTTCTGGAGTGTTCTGGGCAATGCGGTAACCGATTTCCGGGTGGCGCATCATTTCTTTCCATTCTTCGTCATTGAGAGGTCCGGGTTTGTTCAGGGTATCAATATTGACGCCCACTTTTCCAATATCATGAAGTATGGCAAGAAGAGACAGCTCATTTTTATCCTCGGCTGAGAGATTCAGCTTATCGGCAATTGCCATACAGTAAGTTTCCAGGCGTACTGCGTGTTCCTCCGTTTCCATACTTTTTTCATAAAGTGTAGCAAGAAGTGTGGTAATAATACTGTTTCGGTAACTTTTTCCCTCCAGAAGCTTTTTATGGTACATTTTTTCTTCCGCTTTTTGAAGTGACTGGTTAAGCGAATGGGACATTTCTTCTTTTACGTCGAAGCCCAATGCAACACTGACCTCCAGTGGAAGCCGGTCACTTTTTCGAAAGGCATCTTCCAGCCGGCTGATAATGTCCTGGGCTTTTTTATGATCGGTATGAGGCAGCAGAATCAGGAACTCATCTCCGCCCCAACGGCCGGCAATGCCGATGTTCTTTAATGCGTACTGAAGTGTTTTGGCGACCTCTTTGAGCAACAGATCTCCGGTTCTGTGTCCGAACACATCATTTATGACTTTTAAACCATTCACATCTCCCATGATGACGGCAATGGGAAGCTGGGAAGTCTGATCCATACGATTTATTTCTTCTTCCATATATCTGCGGTTAAATATCTGAGTCAAAGGATCATGGTAGCTTAAATAGAGAATGCGCTCCTGCTGCCGTTTATCCTGACTGACATCACGAAAAACCATGACCACTCCATATACATGACCGTTTTCATCTCGTATGGGTGCTGCGCTGTCTGCAATAGGAATTAAATTCCCGTTTTTGTTTAACAGAACCGTATGGTTTGCAAGACCTACTATCATACCTGTTTCCAGCACTGCGCTGATGGGGTTAGGTACGATTTTACCTGTGGTTTCATTACGCAGATCAAAAATCTCCATGAATGTTTTTTCAGATGCCTCCTCAGAACGCCATCCGGTGATTTCTTCCGCTGCATGATTTAGATAGGTAACTTTTCCCTCCAGATCAGTGGTCACAACCCCATCGCCAATGGAATTTAAGGTAACGCTGAGCATCTCTTTTTCCCGGAACAGATCATCTCTGTACTGTTCCCTGTCTGAAACATCAAAAATGATGGAGTAAAGTCTGGTATCATTTCCATAGGTGACAGGGCTGGAGTACACATCTACCATTTTTATCTCACCGCTTTTTAGGCGGTGGGGAAACAGAAAATACTGCTGCTCCTGGTTAAGAGCCTGATTGCGAAGCTGTTTGACGGTACTGCTTGATATGGTATTGATATCATCAATACTTAATTGAAGAATCTCTTCTTTACTATAACCATAAAAAGAGCAGGCCTGAGGATTGGCATCCAGTATTTTTCCGGAAGCAGCGTCAATAATCAGCATTATGGCTGAATGCTCCGTGAACATGGAATTGAAATTTGCCAGCAGCTGTTCTCGTTCTTTTTTGAGTCGCTTCAGTTCGGTAATATCCAGTCGGGAACCGATAATATAGTCTATTGTTCCATTTTCCTTTACAGGAGTAAGGCGTACAAGCCAGTCTCTGGTGCCTTCGGGAAAATCGACGGTCTCTTCATATATCATGGCTTCTCCGGAAAGAATGCACTTCTCATATCCCTCTTTCAGAGCAGCCCCCACTTTTTCGCCAAGCAATTCAAATGGTGTCTTACCCAACAGCGGGCTTGTGATTCCGGTCAGATGCTGGTGAACAGCATTGTTCTTTATATAGCGGAATTCCCCATTTCTATATGCGACAAGAAACAGACCATCCTGTGTGCTGTTGAAAAAGATATCGATATCACGCACAAGCTTTTCATTTGCTTCATTGACAGCATGAAATTCATTCATGACAGTGGTTACTTCGTCAAAGATTGTGACCAGAGTGTTAGAATCAGGATAGCTTACTGTAACTTTATAAGAGTGATTACCAGATGTCAGGATGGAATTATGCTCCTGAGTCTAAAGATCCGGATTTTTATATAGATGATACCAGGCACGCTGGTCAGAGGCAGATTGAAGAATCAGGAAGATACTCTTATGCAGCGCTTCCTCTTTTTTCAGATTCAGATAACGCAAAAATGCTTCATTTGCTTCTGCAAGAATGTAATCCTTTGCATTAGAAATATCGTCAACTATTATAGTGTAGCGGGCATAGCCCAACGGCAGCTGCAGGAAAGCCTGATCGATAGGTTCATTAGTCATAGTGGGACCCCCTTTGCCCTATGAAAATATTGTCAAAAATGGTAAATATTTGTAATAAAATAATAACAGAAGTTTATTGCAAATGCAATGCAAAGTAATTGAATCAATATGCATGTACAATATTATATTGCCAGAAGAAGTCAAGTGTGAAAAAAGAAAGAGAGGACTAAAAAAAATAAATTTTATTAGGTTGACAGGTACTTTTTTCGTTTTTTCATCATAAAATAAGACAAATTGTTTAATTGAAAGGCAGTATTATGATGACTTCTTGCTCTGAAGGATTGTTTTCCTATACGATTCAATCCGGTGATACACTTTGGATGATATCCAGACGTCACTACACCACTGTTGAAGCAATTATGGCAGCAAATCCTGGTATCAATCCCGGCAATCTCCAGGTTGGTCAGATGATCTGTATTCCAGCCGGAAACAGAACAACACAGACGCAGCCAGGCATGCAGCCAACGCAGCCGCAGATGCAGCCAACGCAGCCGCAGATGCAGCCAACGCAGCCGGCGATGCAGCCAACGCAGCCGCAGATGCAGCCAACGCAGCCGCAGATGCAGCCAACACAGCCGCAGATGCAGCCAACGCAGCCGCAGATGCAGCCAACGCAGCCGCAGATGCAGCCAACGCAGCCGCAGATGCAGCCAACGCGGCCGCAGATGCAGCCGACGCAGCCCATGCAGCCAACGCAGCCAAGCATGCAGCCGACACAGCCTGCGCAACCAAGGATGCAGCCAACGCAGCCGACGATGCAGCCGACGCAGCCCATGCAGCCATCCCGGCCGCAGATGCAGCCAAACCAGCCAAATCAGCCGCAGATGCAGCCCATGCAGCCAACTCAACCCCAGACACCGCCAACCAATACCACTCAAATGTCAATAACCAAGTTAAAGAGTGAGGCAGTATCTGACAGTACAAAGCGCTGTCCGGTAGGTCTGCGTGCTTATACCATTCAGAAAGGGGATACCCTATGGCTGCTTGCCAAAAAATATTGTACGAATGTTGAGGCTATAATGGCTTTAAACCCTGGGATCAAGCCTGGAAATTTAATGATTGGGCAGGTAATCTGGATCCCTGCAGGATTTAAGTTCCGGAATCTTCCGCCATGGGCTCAGTCTATGGATCCGCCTTTACAAAACAGTCCTATAAATATGCAGCCAATCTGTCCGCAGGGAACCCGCTCCTACACAATTGAAGCAGGAGATACGCTCTGGCTCTTATCCCAGCGTTTTAACACCACGGTAGAAGCAATCATGGCTGCAAATCCAGGTGTAAATCCTACCAGCTTATTTGTCGGTCAGGTAATATGCATTCCAAGAAACCGTCCTCAGCCCCAACCCCAGCCACAGCAGCCACCGCAACCAATGCCTCCTACGTATATGTGGGTCAGCAAAGCGGAGCAGAATCTGGATAATTACCTCAGGTTTTTGTGGCTTCAGCAGGTTTACTGGCAGAGAATGGCTGTTCAGAGTGAACTTTGGAACTTATCAGATGCAGAGGATGTAAGGAACCGCCTGATGAATAATCCTGGAGATTTCCAGATGGCTTTAAAAACATTCTATGGCGATGAGAATGCCAGGAAATTTGCAGATCTCTTAACAAATTATCTTACAAGTATTAATGATTACGCTGTGGCGGTCAGAGATGGTAATACCCAGGGTGCATCCGATGCAGAAAACAGAATGAATAACAGTGCCGGCCAGATGGTTGCGTTCCTGGCATCCATAAATCCTAACTGGTCTGCTTCTGACCTGCAGAATATGTTTAATGATTACATGAATTTAACAAAAGATCAGATTGCTTCGACTATGTCCCAGAACTTTGAAGACAGCATCAACACATTTGCAGATACAGAGATCGGTGCATTAGAAATGGCTGATATGATGGCTCAGGGCATTGTAAAGCAGTTTCCCCAATATTTCAGATAGGAAAAGAAAGGCAGTCCGGTAATTAATTCCGGGCTGTTTTTTGACTCAACGCAGCGTAGATTGAAAAAAATGCCTGAGGCAGTTATAATTACAGAGATAAGGAAATACTAAACTAAATCATAATACAAAAGGGAGGGCTGCCGATGACAGCCGGTAATGTAGGAGACTTAATCCGCCAGCTTCGGAGTGAGCATAGCATGACACAGAAAGAGCTTGCAGAAGAACTGCATATCAGTGATAAAACCGTTTCCAAATGGGAGAGAGGCAAGGGGTTACCGGATATATCTTTAATATCTGAGCTTTCCAGGCTCTTTGGAATTGACATACAGAATTTACTGAAGGGTGATTTGACTCCCAATGACATAACAGGAGGAAATATGAAACAGATAAAATACTATGTCTGCCCTGCCTGCGGAAGTATTACATTCTCCACGGGAGATGCAGAAGTATCCTGCTGCAAAAGAAAGCTTTCCGCGCTGGAGCTGAAAAAAGCAGAGGAAGGAGAAAAACTTACCGTACAGTTGGTAGAAGATGACTGGTTTATTTCCAGCAAACATCCTATGAATAAAGAAGTTTATATCTCATTTCTTGCCTTTGCATCAGGAGACCGTATCCAGGTAATCAAACAATATCCGGAATGGGATTTCCATGTCAGGATACCCAGGCAGGGACATGGATTGCTGATCTGGTACAGTACAAAGGATGGCCTGCTTTATCAGCCTTTATAATGAAAAACATCGCTTCCTTCTAGGAAACGATGTTTTTTATTTGAGTTCGTTTCTTTTCAGCATATAAGAAGCAGCGATACAAAATATTCCGGGAATGAATAGCAGAATGCCGGAAAGCAGGAAGCTGGCGATAAACACATCCGGAACGAGAAAAAGTCTGGTTTTAAGCAGACAATATTCATAGGTTATTAGGATAAAGAAAAGAAACAGGATGATAAGTCCTAAGATAAATAACAGATTCTTTGCAAATTTTTTCATATCAATCCCCCAATTAATCTGACAGTAACAGTTACTTAAATACAGCAGCAGTGCCGTAAACCAGAACCTCCGCTGCACCCTGCATAATGGAAGAAGCAGAGTAACGAATATTCACTATGGCTTCCGCATTCATCGCCTCCCCTTCCTGCACCATACGTCTGGTTGCCAGTTCTCTGGCCTCATCCATCATTTCGGTATATGCCTTTAATTCCCCTCCAACTAACGTTTTTAGTCCCTGAGTTATGTCTCTTCCTAAATTCTTAGATTGTATGGTACTTCCTTTTACCATGCCTAAAAGTGTCAGTTCTTTTCCTGGAATATAGTCTGTAGTAACTAACAGCATTGAGATTCACTCTCCTTTCTTATAGAAATCAGTTTTGACATAAAGAATTAAAAATATGTATAAATAAATTTTAATTGACTCTCACACTATGGTATACTCTATACTAAACATGAGCTCAACAAACATATATGTGAGGAAAACAGCATGCTGAAAATAGGAGATTTTTCGAAATTGTCAAGAATCAGTATCCGTATGCTCCGTCATTACGACGAAATCGGACTGCTGAGACCAAGGAGTATAGACCGCTTTACCGGATACCGCTATTACAGTGAGGAACAGCTCACGAAAGCTGTCAGAATTAATGCCTTAAAGGAAATGGGGTTTAGTCTTGCAGTGATTGGGGAGATATTAATCAAATATGATGATCCCAGGGAACTGGCAAAGTTCTTAGAAACAAGAAGATTGGAAGTACAGGAAGAAATAGAGGAAAGCGGGCAACGGCTATTACTCCTTGATGCAGCCATAAAAAGGCTGAGAAAGGATGATAGGGCAATGAATTATAATGTAGTTTTAAAAACAATGCCTCAAAGGTATGTAGCCAGTGTAAGGGAGATTATTCCGGCTTATGACCAGGAAGGGCTGCTATGGAAGCGGCTTGGGGAAGAGACCGGGAATATGAATCTGCAAATGGCCGACCCCATGTATTCTCTGGCAGTATTTCATGACCAGGGGTATAAGGAGGGGGATGTTGATGTGGAAATTCAGATATCCGTAAAGGGTTCCTATGACAACACAGAACATGTAATATTTAAAACAGTGCCAGAGGTGGAAATTGCATCTGCGGTATACAAAGGAAGCTATGAGCAGATTACAGATGTAAATCTTGCAGTTGCAAACTGGGTTAAGGACAATAATTATGTATATAACGGTCCCATGTTCTGTATCTATCACGTCAGCCCGGCTCAGACACAGAATCCGGATGAGATGGTAACAGAGATCTGCTATCCGGTTAAAAAAACAGAATAAATTTAAAGAATAGCTGCCTGCTTGTAACAGACAGCTGTTTTTGTTATAATAGAAAGAAAGGGTATACAGTTCCAGGATAGAATTGGAGCGGGAAGGTAGAGAATATGCTGTTTAAAAAAAAGCTGGTAGAAATTTACAGTACGCAGGATCTTGAAAAACTGTACCGGGTAAAAAATAAATTGCGGGAAAATGATATTTATTATATGACAGAAACAACCAATAATAGTTTGCGGTTATCAATGAATAACTTAAACGGCAGAAATCCGATTTTAGGAAGAACCGGTAATGTAAAGAATTTTTACAGACTTTTTGTTTATAAGAAAGACCAGGAAAAAGCAGCATATTTTCTATCCCAGTTGGATTGATAGGATAACAGCCAGAGGCAGAGCCAGAAGCCTTTGGCTGTTTAAGGAATCAGTCTTAAGACGGCCGCAACAGCCAGAAAGAACATGGCGCCATAGAGGATAACAGTTTTTTTCCGTATCAGCGGTGCAGTGGTTAATACCTGACTGATCGGACATGCCGGGATTAAAAAACACACCAGTGCAAGCAGCAGCCCCCCAAACAATACCAGTGGGAGCGTTACTTTGAGAAAGGAAGGCAGTTGAAATCCATATCTGGTAAACAGATAGAGGTTCTGGGGATTTCCGATCGGTGTCAGGCTGGAACCGATATTAGCGGCGATGGTCTGCAAAACCACAACCAGAGCGGTATGACGTTCCTGCCCGCACAGGGAGAGCGCAGTCAGGGTTATGGGGACCAGGGCGATCAGCGCTACGTCATTGGTCATAAACATGGAAGCAAAAAAACAGGTAAAGACAAGCAGAAAAATAAAAGACTTTCTGTTTTTCATACCGGCTGAAAGCTTCAGCGACACTGTGTTTAAAAGCCCTTCCCGCTCAATTCCCTTAATTGCAGCCATAAGACAGAACAGACAGAGTAAGGTTTTATAATCTATGTACTTTAGGTAGGTTGAATCCGGCGGAACAAAGAATACAGAAATGATAGCAAGAATGGAAGCAGCAGTCAGAACGGGTTCTTTCTGAATAAATATAAGGAACTGTTTCATAAGGTTTCTCCAGTAGTAGAAAGGGTAGTAATTATACTTCCGTGCTATTATATATCATAAGTGCGTCTGCTTCAATCATTATATGTATGTTCCAATTCCAGATCTTACTAATGACTATGGTTCTTTTGATATTTAATACAGCAGATTATGATACAGATTAACGCTATAAATTCTAATATTTTAAAAATTATTGCAATTGTGAACTAAGAAGGAGGAAATATACGGTCCCTCCTTCTTAGTTGCATATACTTTTATTACAGACCCATTCCTTTTCGTTTTTTCATGATATGGCTCTCTATTTTTTCCGCCACTTCCACAGGATCATCTCCCAGAGCCACTTTACCTCCAGTTAAACTTTCCACATCCTCTGTGAGCAGTTTCACAAGCTTAGGTGCGCCAGTGATAAACGGGGTAGGGGAAAGATGAGTGAAGGCACCGTAAGCAACAGCAAATACTCCGTCTATGGTAGCTTTCTGCTCCATCCATTCCGGTGCGGTGACTGCGATGGGTAGATCAGAGATATCCACATCAAGATAGTCAGCCAGAGCTGTTACCAGCATGGAGATTCTTCCTGTATCAGTGCAGGTACCAAAGCTTAATACCGGAGGAATCTTCAGTGCGCTGCAGACTGCCTTTAAGCCGCTTCCGGCTTCGTTAATTGCATCCAGATTACACATGCCTGCAACCTCAAGACCATGGTTTCCGCACCCCCCGGCTACTACCAGGATATCTCTTTTAATCAGCTGTTTTGCCAGGTTTACAGTATTCCAGTCCTGAGGGCCGTTTCTTAAGGTGGAACAGTTAGCCAGAGCAACAATTCCTTTGAGCTGTCCTTTTGCAATAACATCTACAAGATTTTGTAAGTCATTTCCGATTGCATTCAGTACGGCCTCCGTTGAGAAGCCGGCAATTGCTTTCTGAACATGACCAGGTACCATGGGTTTAATTTTATCATGTCTTTTTTTGAAGTTCTCAATTGCAATGTGAATACATTTCTCAGCCATTTCTTCCGCTTTTTGAGGATAGTAAGGCATTTCGTGTTCCGTTCCGGGAACACCAATGATGGTGCTGACGCTGACAAGGGCAACCTGATATTTTTCTGCATACTGATCAATGGCAGGCGGAGAGCAGTTTTCCTCCATGACAAATGCGTCCACTGTTCCTGTAGCTAAGAAAGGTTCAATGGCCAGCCAGTTGCCCATCAGTCCAACAAAAACATCATCCATTTCAAATCTCTGGAGAAGTTCCTGTCCTGTTTCAATCGAGCCTACGATGTGAATTCCCTTTGCACCGCATTGCTTTGCCAGCTCCTGAAATTCTTTTGTTCTGGCTTTCATAAGGGCAGCAGCACCAATCCATGGCTGATGACCGTTAAATGCAATGTTTACATAATCCGGGTCCATAATGCCTAAATCCACATCTACTTCATGGGGCATCGGAGTGCCGAACAAAATGTCCTGGGTCATTTCAAGACCGATTTGAGCGGTGTAGATGGTGGACAGACCAAGCCGCAATGCTTTTTTTGCAAGAGAGACATAGTCTCCATCCACATTGGTCAGACAGCTGGCAATGCTGTTTTGCACCTCATGTTCAATTCCGGAAGGATAAATATTTAGATCATGCCATACTTTTTTCCTCTTTTTTGGCGCAAATGCCTCCACCATAATACTGTGCTGATCGGGATTCACTTTCATTTCCCGATCCAATAACTCAGCAAGGCAGGTTGCCATCTCATTGACGGACTGACTGGTGTCAATTCCCGTCTTTTCACACATCCACTTCAGTTTTTCCGTATCAGTGATCTGAAATGTGGTATTTCCTTTTCCTGTTTCTTTCAGCGTCCGAAATGCTTCATAGGCATGATGTGCATAAGTAGCAGCTCCCATGATATTTCTCATAAGGAGATTTCTCATAGCCATGGCATCCGGACCGATTCCGCAGGCGCCTTTTTCAGGACCTTTCTGTTCATTAATCCGGCAGGGACCATTAGTGCACAGCTGACAGCTAAGGCCCTGGAGACAAAATTTGCACCGTATCTTTTCCTGCTCGTCAAATCTTGAGAATACGCTGGATAAACCATCATCTCTGATTCGTACCAGCATTTCTTCTACGGAATCGTGATAACTGACACGATCCTTTGGTTTTTCTAAAACTGCTTCTGACATAGTGACCTCCATTTCTTATTATCAAAGGTAGTATGTCAGTTTTGAGAAAAATCAATTCAGCGATTCCTCCATTCTCTCTTCAAAATCGACTATTCTGCTTCTTTCAACGGAAAAGTAACAGGATGCAGAGCCGCCAAAGGGGTGATTGATGGAGTAGTTATTATTCAATCCGGTTGTGCTGTCGATGCGATTCCCCGTTAAATCCTGCATGGTGATATAAATATCAGCCGATACTACATCCATTTTAATACCGCTGTATTCGAGCCAACCTTGATGAGTTGACAATCTTAAGAAGTAGTGATAGCATGAATACGCTGTATAACTGACGGAAGTGGAATAACCACAGGGAGTACAGCGTTTTTGAAGCCGACCGTCTGGGCATGATGCTTGGATTAGTGGGCCTTTTTTATTTTCTGAATGAGTTAATACCATTCAAAGAACATTTTAATCATGAGCAGTGTAAATTTCATGTTCTATTTAAGAAGGGAGAAGTTTAAATTGAAAGAATCATCTTTATATGTGCGCCGCATCACAATCTCTGCGGTATTCCTGAGTATTTCACTCGTTTTGAAAACAGCATTTTCTTTCTACATACCCGTGTTTGGACAAAATGGTATGAGCGTTGGCATCTCCGGCATTTTTTCCATTATGCCATCCCTTTTATTTGGACCTGTGTATGGCTCTGTTGTGTCCGGGCTGTCTGACTTTTTGGGTTACCTTTTGAAACCTGTTGGAACCTATATCCCTCTCATGACACTGGTCGTAGCTGCCGGTGGTTTTATCCGGGGCGCATTATGGTCTGCCCTTCGCAACAAAGACAGCAAGAAAATGAGAATTGCAGTTTTAATTTTTTCCGCACTCATGTTATCAGCAGGTATTTTCGATCATGCGTTTCTGGCTGCCGATGGCGTTAATAGTGAATTCTACAATCAGGTACAAAAAGAAAACATCAATACAGACAACATGCACCTTATCAGCAAAATGCTGATTGAAAGAACCATTGATGTAAAAGATCCATCGGGGAATCTTAAAACCTACATTACTTGGGTCACGACCGCAATGATTGTATGCGCGGCTCTCGGTATCCTGTTGTTAGCCGCTGATTTTTTCATAACGAAAAGGCTTAATCATGATACAAGCAAGGGGCAGATCCCCCAACTGCTTATCGCTATGATTGGTTCCGGCTTGATTGTTACCACCCTTAATACCATCGTCCTTCGTGAAACAATCTTTACCGCATGGAAGGTACTGCCGTTTGCAGTTATATGGATTCCCAGAGTAATTGAAGAAATCCTTGGCAATACGGTGAAAGCATATTTTGTTGCCGTGCTACTGGAAATTTTAAGGAAGCTGCGTACAGATAAAAACTAAAATAATATGAAGGTTTGCAAAAGGATGGATTTATCGAAACTATGGTTAAAGCGGCTGTGTTTTTCAGTTACGAAGAACACAGCCGCTTCAAAATTGCCCTTTATTTTGTCCTGATGTTATAGCGGAAGCGGTGGGATTCGAACCCACGTGCCCTTACGGACAACCGCATTTCGAGTGCGGCTCGTTATGACCACTTCGATACGCTTCCATTTGAAAACACAACGACACAATTATACACGATAATTCAAAATTTGGGTAGTCTTTTCCTTAAAAAAAATACACTTTTCCGGTATAACCGCTCACCTGGTGGAAATAATAGGAATAAATAGTTAATGTGCACATGATTGAGAAAAAAAACAAGGTTTATTTAGTGAAAATCATGAACGAGACGATGAAAAGAAAGATGGTGTCTGGAGTGAGAAAGATCAAGCACACATTTTCCACTGTGGAAGAACTGGTGGCATTTGTAGTTAAGGCGGAGCGGTGCAGTTTTGAAATAAAAGTCAGATGCAACCAGTTGGTGATCGACGGAAAATCACTGATGGGAGTTATGATTATCGGAATCGGAAAACAGGTGGAAATCATCTGCTATAATGAAACATTTTCACCGGAGCAGTTAGTGGACTACGCAGCATAAACAGAATAATCAAAAAAGAAATAAACCGGCTTTTTCCTGTCAGAAGTACAAGATGCAGCCGGTTTATTTTGGAAGTATTCCGGATTTTGCCTTGCAATCGGCACATTCAGGAGCTATAATTTTATATTGTGTGCAAGTCGACCATAAAATAATGATTTACAGGAGGAAAAAGCGTTATGCAAACGGAAGGTCATACGGTACAGAAAACGATAAACCGTTACCGAAGTTTTCGTTATGAATTGATATTGGAAGGAATTGTAACGGGCGCCTTAGCCGGTTTAGTGGTTGTGTTCTTTCGGTACTTACTCAGCCATGGAGATGAGCTCCTTAAATGGGTGTTGAATGCTGTGAAGGGGAATCCGCTTATGAGTGTCATCTGGTTTCTTGTACTCACTGCAGGTGCTCTCTTTGTTACAATTATGCTTAAATGGGAGTCTTTAATTTCAGGAAGCGGAATTCCACAGGTAGAAGGGGAGATGATAGGTGAACTGGATCCCTGCTGGTGGAAAACCCTTCTTGCAAAGCTTTTAGGCGGACTGGTATCACTTGGCTTCGGACTTTCCCTGGGACGGGAGGGCCCAAGTATTCAGCTGGGTGCCATGGCAGGAAAAGGACTTTCCCGCATTTCAAAAAGGTCTAAGACAGAAGAAAAGCTGTTAATCACATGTGGTGCAAGTGCAGGTCTTTCTGCAGCTTTTAATGCGCCGATCGCCGGTGTATTGTTTTCCCTGGAAGAGGTACATAAACATTTTTCACCGGAAATTCTCTTATCCACAATGGCATCATCCATCACTGCAGATTTCGTTTCCCGTAATGTATTTGGTTTAAAGCCGATTTTCAATCTTAATATTACAGAAATGATTCCTCTTAAATGTTATGGATATGTAATATTATTTGGCGTGATTATTGGTGCGATGGGTGTGCTGTATAATACTTCCCTTTCAAAAACCCAGGATCTTTATCAGAAAATTCCAAGTCAGTTTTTTCGGTTGATGATTCCCTTTATACTGGCGGGAGTGTTTGGTCTTTATTATCCCCAGGTACTGGGCGGTGGTCATCCGCTGGTAGAGGTGCTGACCTCAGGCGAGATGTTATTTGGGGCAATGTGTCTTCTGTTCCTGTTGAAATTTTCATTTTCCATTCTAAGCTTTGGATCCGGTGCTCCGGGCGGTATTTTTCTGCCTCTTCTTGTGCTTGGCGCAGTCATCGGCAGCATATACTTCAGCGGAATGGAACTCATGACCAATTCCCTTAATGGGCTTCTGGGCAATTTTATCATACTGGGTATGGCCGGGTATTTCTCTGCGATTGTCCGAGCCCCTATTACCGGTATTATTCTGATCAGTGAAATGACAGGCAGCTTTAGCCACTTACTTTCCCTGTCCCTTGTTTCTCTGATTGCCTATGTGATACCTGATATGGTCCGGTGTGCTCCTGTTTATGATCAGCTTCTCCACCGGCTGTTAAAAAGATTGAATCCCAACAGGGATACGTCCCTTACCGGAGAAAAAGTGCTGGTGGAGGGAATGATATTTCATGGAAGTATTGCAGAAGGACGAAAGGTTTCTGAAATCCAGTGGCCGAGAACATGTCTCCTGATCTCTCTGTTCAGGGGAGAAGCTGAATTTGTTCCCAGAGGTGAAACCAAATTTCTTGCAGGTGACAAGATCGTCATTCTCTGTGATGAATCTGCCCAGGGAAAGCTTCATGTGGTTTTGCAGGACGTGTGTGAGACAGTTAAGATGGAAGAAAGAACCCAGATAGAATCCTGAAAATAATTTGACTTTTTCCGGTGTAAAGACGTAAACTGTTAGAAAAGACAGATCAGGAGTTTTCACCATGAATAATCAGACAAAAGATGGAATGGATGAACTGGAACGCCGGCGCAGATCAAGACTTCGCCGGTATAAACAAAAGAAAAAGAAGAAAAGAAGGGCATACTTATACATATGTCTCCGGTTTTTGCTGTGGGCAGGAGTGCTATCCTGCTTGATATGGGTATTAATTACTCTGTTTGGCAGAAACTATGTGGATATACAGTCAATCACCATGCCGGATTATGTAGAGCAGGATTTCATTGAAGTCAATCCCTATTCAAGACCCGGAACCACCATGAAACGGATTAATGGCATTGTAGTTCACTATGTTGCCAATCCCGGGACGACTGCGAAGCAGAACAGGGATTACTTTGCCAGCTTAAAGGACCAGACAGGAGAGAAAAAGATTTCTGCAAGCAGTCATTTTATCATCGGACTGCAAGGAGAGATTCTTCAGGAAATACCGGTCTACGAGGTAGCTTATGCCACCAACAGGGAAAAAAATAAAGATACGATTTCCATAGAATGCTGCCACCCGGATGAAACCGGTAAGTTTAATGACCAGACCTATGATTCTTTAGTGAAGCTGACAGCCTGGCTGTGCAGAGAACTGAAACTGACAGAAAAGGACGTAATCCGGCATTATGATGCTACTGGGAAGGATTGTCCCAGATATTTTGTAGCACATGAGGACGCATGGAAGCAGTTCCTGAAAGATGTAAAGACGGAAAGAACAGGGGATAATAAGGAGTAAAACTACAGGCAATGGGGGATTGCGATGTACCGATTATTAATTGTTGATGATGAAGCCGTTATCAGACAGGGACTCGGCATGCTGCCCTGGAAGGAAAATGAGATTGAGGTTGTGGGGATTTTAAAAGACGGAATCCAGGCAGAGGAATGGATTGACAGCCAGGAGATCGATATTCTTCTGACAGACATCCGTATGCCAGGGTTATCCGGGATAGAGCTGCAAAACGTACGCTGCAAAACTATCCGGAGGCAAAAGTAATTCTTCTGACAGGATACGGGGAATTCGAATATGCAAAAGAAGCTATTTCCCTGGGGGTATTTGACTATATCTTAAAGCCCTCCACACCCGGCGAAATTATTGCATGTGTAAAGAATGCATGTGAGAAGTATGACCAGGAAGCAAAGACCAAACAAAAGCTGGAGGAACTGGAATCTAAAATCCAGGGGTATTCGGCTCTTGTTAAGCCTGCAAAAGAGATTTTGGAGGCGGAAGAGGGGCGGATCGGTAAAATCATAAAATATATTTATGAAAATTATGACAGAGAGTTAAGCTTATCGGTTCTTTCTGAAGAGTTTCATTTTACAACCGTTTACATGAGCCATTATATAAAAAAAGAGACAGGATATACTTTTCTTGAGATTCTTACATCTGTGCGAATGTATTACGCTGCAAAATACCTTACGGAAACAAAGATGAAAAACGGGGAGATCTGCAGCAGAATCGGTATCTCAGATGAACGGTATTTCGGACAGATTTTTAAAAAGAACTATGGGATGACACCCTATGAATACCGGAAATCAGGCAGTCAGGCAGTCAATCCCTTTCAAAAGTTTACGGAGACAACTCAGTTATGAAAAAATGGTATCCCAGACAAAATTTTCACAGTAAGCTGATGTTTCTTTTTCTTACTCTGATTCTGATTCCTGTTATTTTCCTTTCTATAATGGAGTTTTCCTATGCAAGAAGAATTTTGGCGGTTAAAACCAATGATTACTTAAAAAATCTTGCATCAGTCACACTTTCTAAAATTGACAGTACAGTCACTGACATTGAGAATGTTGCTTTCTATATCAATGGTAATGATACCATACAAACTTCCTTAAAATCCGAGCAGGAGCTTTCAGATGACAGGCTGGCTTATTACCGTCTCCACAGCAATATCAGGGAAATCCTTTCCTCCTACGCCCTGCTCAGACAGGAAATCAATGCGATCAGCATACGCTCTGATTCAGGGAGAGAGTATACGTATACCAAAATACGCATCAGTCCACCTCTGGATATCAGGGAATATATCCGGAGCGAAAACCAGTACTGGGAAGTAAGTAAGGGACATATTGTCCTGATGAAAAAACTGTATGGTTTTCCGTATAAAGATTCTCTTGGCTATGTTGCACTTGATGTGAATGAGAAAAGCTTATATGACATAATTTCCGATATCGATTTATCCCAGACAGGAAATGTGTTTTTAGTTAATGAGGAAGGACGGATTCTGGCAGCAAGTTCCAGATCGCTTACCGGAGAATTGCTGGAGGAACCGTATATCAGCTGCTTTGGAGAGAAGGAAGCCTTCTACCGTGATGTGAAAATAGGAGATCAGTACTACAGCATTTACAACAGTGCTGCCATATCAAACGGCTGGCATATGATGCGAAGCTGAAACATGTGGCATCGATTCTTATGGTCATGGGTATGATGATTCCTGTCCATGCAACTCTGCTTCCCAATTACGTGATCTATGACAAGCTGGGTTTAACAGATACCATATGGGCGCTGCTGATACCTTATGTGGCATTCTCACTGCCTCAGGGCTTTTTCCTTACTACCAGTTTTATGAGCTCTATTCCAAAGGAATTAGAAGAGGCTGCGTTGATTGATGGCTGTGGTATATACCGCATTTTGGCTATTATTATTTTTCCATTGATGAAATCTTCCATTGTCACGGTATCAATCATGACTTATTTAAATAACTGGAATGAATTTATGCTGGCAATTACCTATTTAAGCAGTAAAAAATGGAAGACGCTTCCCTTTTGCATCCTGGAGTTCACCGGGCAGTATTCTTCAAACTATGCTGTTCAGTTTGCAGTAATGGCATTGTCCGCAGCCCCGGCTTTAATCATCTACATTATTTTAAATAGTCACATCACAAAAGGAGTGGCACTTGGAGCAGTTAAGGGGTAGGAAAAGGAGGTTTCCCGTTGAACATACATCAGTATCTGACTTATAAAGCATCAAAGCTTATCAGGGAAGAAATGGAAGATCGTTTTCTTCCCGACGACGGAACAGAAAATGAGGTGATAAATCTTTATCCCCATATGCGTTATCAGACGATGGAAGGGTTTGGAGGTGCATTTACCGATGCAGCCGGTTATGTTTTTTCAAAAATGAGCAGGGAGCAGCAGAATATGCTTCTTGAGCAGTATTTTTCCCCTGAGTATATGAATTACCATATGGTCAGGATTCCTGTGGACAGCTGTGATTTTTCCACTCATATGTATGCGGCAGATGATGATAAAGAAGACCTGGAATTTCATGATTTCAGTTTTCAGGATGTGGAGCGGTATCTGCTTCCTCTTTTAGACAGAGCAGAAGCTTACTGCAAACGGAAACTGCCGGTTATGCTTTCGCCATGGTCGCCTCCCGCTTATATGAAAACAAATCATAGCCGGAAAGAGGGAGGGGCTTTAAAGAAGGAATATTACAGCCATTGGGCAAGATATCTATGCCGGTATATTAAAGAATATACAGACAGAGGTTATCACATACAGAGGCTTTCCATACAAAATGAGCCAAAAGCGGTACAGCCATGGGATTCCTGTGTTTACACAGCAGGGGAAGAACAGACTTTTATCAGAGATTATCTGGTGCCGGAGATGAAGAAGAACCAATTAGACCAGATAGAGCTGCTTATATGGGATCACAATAAGGAACGGGCATTTGAGCGTGCCTGTGAGGTGATGAGCGATCGGACGGAGAAACTGGTCTCAGGTGTGGCGTTTCACTGGTACAGCGGAGATCATTTTGATGCCCTGTCTCTGATACAGGAGAAATTTCCGGATAAAAAGCTGATCTTATCAGAAAGCTGTCTGGAGTTTTCCAAATTCGGAAAGGACGACCAGTCCGTCAATGCCGGAAGGCTGGCCCATGACATGATCGGCAATTTAAATCATGGTATGAGCGGATTCTATGACTGGAACGTTCTTCTTGACGAAAAAGGAGGTCCCAATCATACCGGAAATTACTGTGACGCTCCTTTCCTTTATAACGAAGAAACAAAAGAACTGGAAGAACGGTATGTTCTTCGATACTATTGGCATTTTACTCATTTTATAAAGCCGGGAGCTGTCAGAATTGCTACGACCACTTATACGTCCCGGCTTGATGTAACTGCCTGGGAAAATCCGGACCGCTCCATTGCAGTTATTGTTTTAAACAATTACAGCACTGATCTTCCTTATACACTCCGTTTGTCCGGTAAACTGGTGAAATGTATGGCAAAAGCTTCTTCCATTACAACCGGAGTGATCAAAGAATAGAAGAATCGGATTTTATTCCGATTCTTCTGAAAATAGTTTCTGTTCAATAATTTTTACCGCATCTGTGATGCAGTCATTGCAGGAACGCAGTACTTTACCGGTCTCAATTCCTTTTAAATCCTTACACACAACACTACCATTCTGTTCTTTAAAGCTTGTAAGACAAGATCTGGAAGCCTCATAAGACACTCTTTTGGAGTCCGGCTTGTCAAGTTTGGCCGTACTGTTTTTTAATCCGGATAAGACGGCAGCAGCACCTATGGCACCGCATGTGCCTTCCATTCCTCCCATCCCAAGTCCCATGCCTTCTGTAAAACGGAACATGGTCTCTTCATCCACACCGGTTATGTCACAGAAAACGCAGGAAACAGCCTGCGCACAATTATAACCGCTGGCGTGTTTTTTAAGAGCTTCCTCAGCTCTGTCACTAGTTAAATCTGACATGTGTCATTCCTCCTGATGATGTAAAATTATATACCCGGTCACGAATTCTGCCGGGAAGAATAAAGATGAAATTTTTCAAATATCACATGAAACACAAAACCTCCCAGGCAGGTGGCTGCCAGATAGAAGGCGTTCCCCATGGAAATCCCATAGTTTACCGCAATATCATGAAAGACAATCTGGGCGGACGGATAATAAGGAGATATGTAGAACATATCTGCCTGCCCCAAAGGTTTTGCTGTCCGGTTGATGACGGAAGCCACAATACAGCAGATAAAAAACAAAGGAAGTGTGCGGGCAAATCCCCGTAAAGTGGTATCGGAACAGCGGGAAAAGGCAATTACCAGACCAATATAAATCAGCAGCAGATGCCAGATCAGTCCATGGATGGTCAGGACCCAGTAAGGATGAAACAGCCCCGAGGGCTCTGCCAGAGCCATAATTCCGCCTAAAAGGTTAAAGTCCTGCATAAAAGTGTAGAGCACCGTCTTTTTGCCGGGGGCGGACACGAATGGCAGCACCAGACAGAAATACATGGGCAGACTACACAGCTGAAATGGAAAATACCACCAGTTGTATGTCTGGTCATTTACCACATAATATAAGAATAATTGTTTGTAGCATTCTGAGGCAGCCAGTACAATACCGCAGAAGAACAAAAGTCGGGGTATCCGGTCATTTTTAAATTTTCTTGTGGTGTAATAGGACAGTAAAACTACCCAAAAAAGTCCTGCAGAGACAAAAAACAGATGAAAAAGCGAGTAGGGGGCAGGCGGTGTCATGGGCCATGCCGTTTTTACAAGGATATCCTTCATATCGGTTCCCTTTCTTCCCTGATTAACAATCAGCTATATTATAATAGATAGGGAAAAAACATGCAAGGCAATTGAACAATCTTCCGCCGAAGTACTTGATTAATTCCGAAAATGCTATATAATGTATAACTGATACTGATTTTATAATTATGCAGATTTGTGTATAAGAGGAGGAATTATTATGAAGAAAAATAAAATTGCAATTGCAGTGGCACTATGCATGGCAGCTGTATTAACTGCATGCGGCACACCTGCAAAAACAGAGACTACAAAAGCAGCAGAAGCAGAAACAACAAAAGCAGGAACAGAAACAACAAAAGCAGAAGCAGAAGCAGAAGCAGAAGCAGAAAGCTCAGCTGCAGGCGGCAAGCTGGTTATGGTAACCAACGCAGAGTTCCCTCCTTACGAATATCATGAGAATAACGATATCGTAGGAATTGATGCTGACATAGCAAAAGCTATTGCAGATAAGATGGGCATGGAGCTGGAGATTCAGGATATGGCATTTGATTCCCTGATTCCTGCTGTTCAGTCCGGCAAGGCAGATTTTACAGCAGCTGGTATGACTGTAAATGAAGACCGTAAGAAAAACGTGGACTTTACTGATACTTATGCACAGGCAGCCCAGGTTATTATTGTAAAAGAAGGCAGCGAGATTAAGACTCCTGCAGATTTAGACGGAAAGAAGATCGGCGTTCAGACCGGAACAACCGGAGATATTTATGCAGGTGACATTAAAGATGCGGAAATCAATCGTTATAACAAGGGAATGGAAGCAGTTATGGCTCTTACCCAGGGAAAAATAGATGCTGTGGTAATTGACCGTGAACCAGCGAAAGTATTTGTAAAAGAGAACGCAGGTTTAAAGATTCTTGACGAAGCTTTTACAGAAGAAGAATATGCAATTGCTGTTAAGAAAGGCAATACGGAACTTTTAGATAAGATGAACGCTGCAATCAAGGAATTAAAAGATTCCGGTGAGCTTCAGAAGATTGTGGATAAATACATCACAGCAGAATAAGAAAAAAGGAAGAGTGCCATGTGGGAAAAGCTAAGAGATGATTTCTATCAGAATTTTATCGTAGACGACCGTTGGAAATACATTACCGACGGATTGCAGAATACGCTGAAAATTACGTTTTTTGCAGTATTAATCGGAATACTGCTGGGATTTTTGGTGGCAGTGATACGGTCAACCTATGAAAATACGCATAAGCTGAAAGTACTCAACTGGATCTGCGGCGTCTATCTGACGGTAATTCGCGGAACGCCAGTCGTGGTTCAGCTCATGATCATGTATTTTGTGATCTTTTCCTTTCATGATCCGGGACAGGTATTTACTGCGGTTGTAGCATTCGGCATCAACTCCGGTGCCTACGTGGCTGAAATCTTCCGAAGCGGTATCAGCAGCATTGAAAAGGGACAGTTTGAAGCAGGAAGAAGTCTGGGCTTTAATTATGCCCAGACCATGTGGTTTATCATCATGCCCCAGGCGTTTAAGAATGTAGTTCCTACTCTTGCCAATGAGTTTATTGTGCTTTTAAAGGAAACCTCAGTTGCAGGTTACATAGGACTGCAGGATTTAACCAAAGGCGGAGATATCATTAAGAGCCGCACTTATTCTGCGTTCATGCCTCTGTTAGCAGTGGCTGTCATTTATCTGGTTATGGTTATGCTGTTTTCACAGCTGGTAAAAGTACTGGAGAGGAGGCTGCAGAGAAGTGAGCATTAATAATATGGAAAAACCTCTGATTCAGGTACAGAATCTGGGAAAGAAGTTTGGTGAAATGGAAGTCCTTAAGGATATTTCCGTTGATATATACAAAGGTGATGTGGTTTGTGTCATCGGTCCCTCTGGTTCTGGTAAAAGCACATTCCTTCGCTGCTTAAACCGGCTGGAAGAACCCAGCGGCGGTCATATTCTTTTTGAAGGCACTGATATCGTAGATAAAAAAACCAATATTGACAAGCACCGTCAGAAAATGGGGATGGTTTTCCAGCAGTTCAACTTATTCCCTCACATGACGATTTTAAAGAACTTAACGCTTGGCCCTGTAAAGCTTCAGGGAAAAAGTGAAAAAGAGGCCAGAGAACAGGCCTTAAAGCTTCTTCAGAAAGTAGGGCTTGCTGACCGGGCGGATTCCTATCCCAATCAGCTCTCCGGCGGCCAGAAGCAGAGAATTGCCATAGTCCGCGCTCTGTGCATGAATCCGGATGTGATGCTTTTTGATGAGCCGACTTCAGCTCTGGATCCGGAGATGGTAGGAGAAGTTCTGACCGTTATGCGGGAACTGGCTGATGAGAAGATGACCATGGTTGTGGTTACACATGAGATGGGATTTGCCAGAGAGGTGGCTACCAGAGTTATGTTTATGGATGGTGGTTATTTTCTGGAGGAGAATGAGCCTGGAGAATTTTTTGCGAATCCGAAGAATGACAGGCTGAAATTGTTCTTAAGTAAGGTGCTTTAAATAAAAAAGCATTCCCCTGATTTTGATAAGCGCTTCTTTTTAGCGTTTTCGAATCAGGGGAATTTCTGCCTCAATATCTATAACAGCTTTGCCATACAATATTCATCAACAGCTGTTCCGTCAACAATCATGGAACGTTCTTTTTTTCCCTCAATTACAAATCCCATCTTTTCATACAGATGACGTGCCTGTTCGTTTTCAGTCACGACGGTCAGTTCCAGCCTTGTTACTGCATTTTCCCTTGCCCACTTTTCCATCTCCTCAAAAAGCTTTGTTCCGTATCCCATTCCTCTGTAGCCCTTTAATATTCCAATGACAAGATAGGCGCAGTGACGGACTCTTTTAGGCGCATCCCTGGAGGCAGAAAGAAAACCAGCTAAATCT
Organism: Lacrimispora amygdalina; assembly: GCF_900205965.1. Classification (GTDB taxonomy): domain Bacteria; phylum Bacillota; class Clostridia; order Lachnospirales; family Lachnospiraceae; genus Lacrimispora; species Lacrimispora amygdalina_A. Next base: position 326,718 of record NZ_OAOF01000002.1, on the reverse strand, counting down.
CCCTCATGTTCCAAAAGAAGAAAAAGCGAACCAGAGCTTTCCCAATGTTTAATTCTATGTTTCATTTCATCTGCAGTAGAAGTACGTTCTCCAGGTTCATACATCATAAAGCTTGTTTCTGTATCCAGCTGTTTCAGCATTCTTATAAGTTGATCCGAGTCTTCTGGTCTGACAGTTCTGATTCTCATAAGCAAGTTCTCCTTCTCAAATTTATTTTTACTTATTATACATCGCATTTGAAAAAATGCAATTGGAGTTTTAACACTCCATTGCCCTGTGTATAGGGTTGTGGTAGAATAGGAACATGGTTTTAATTACGATGTTAAGATAAGAAAGCTGGAACGAACATGTATTGTATGAGTGTGAGCCATAAGAAGGCTCCAGTGAGTATCAGAGAAAAATTTGCCTTTACTACGAAGGAAAAGACAGAACTAATATACCGTCTGATGAAAAAGGATTGCATAACCGGGGTTGTGGTTCTTTGTACCTGTAACCGCAGTGAGATTTATGTTTCAGGATCCAGATATGCCATTGGCGAGCTTCAGCGGGAGGCTGCTGATTTAAAAGGAGTCCGTCTGGGAGAGCTGATCAAATACCTTAATGTTTATAACGATGAGAATGCCATACGGCATCTGTTTAAGGTTACCTGCGGATTCGACTCCATGGTATTAGGGGAAGATGAGATACTGGGGCAGGTAAGGGAGGCTTATCAGTTTTCAAAAGAATCAGCAGCAGCGGATTATGAGCTGAATGTGCTGTTTCAAAAAGCGATGGCAGCGGCAAAACGGATAAAAACAGACACCAGACTGTCCAGGACGCCTCTTTCCATCGCAACCCTTGTGGCAAATGAAGTATTTCATTTCAGCAAAGATGGAGAATACAAGAATGTTATGGTGATTGGCATGACCGGAAAGATGGGAGGCACCATAACAAAGAATCTGTTAAGCAAACCGGGAATCCGTGTGACCGGCACAATGCGGACCCATTCCTCCGATCTTCTGCTGAAGGCAGACAGCAGCCGGATCAGAGAAGTGGATTATAAAGAACGATATAATTATATGAATGAGATGGATGTGGTAATAAGTGCAACTTCAGGACCTCACTATACTGTGACCAGAGAAGAACTGACCGGCTGTATGAGTGCAGAGAAAAAGCGGCTTTTTATTGATGTTGCGGTTCCGGTTGATATGGATCCGGAGATCGGGAAATTTTCCGGACTTACGTTATATGACATTGATTATTTTGAAACATTATCAAAAAATAATACGGAGATTAAACTGAAAGAACTGGACTCTGCAAAAGTGATTATGGAAGAAGAACTGGATGGGGCGTTAAAGGAAGTTTTGTTTCATCCTTATATTTCCCAGATGGATGAATTAAAGGAAGCGCTGTCAGGGAAACGCCTTGATACCCTTTTATACCGCATACGGGATCATGTTACCAGCGACGATTTAAAAGTGGTACTGCGTACGATAGATGGTTTAAAGGACTGGTTAAGAGAGGAGTGACAATGGCTTATTTTCCGTTTTTCGTAGAGCTTACAGATAAAAAGTGCCTGATTACAGGCGGTGGAATGGTAGCTTACAGAAAGGCACTGGTGCTAAAGGATTTTGGACCAGAGATCACCGTAGTTGCCAAGGAGATGATACCTGAAATGGAACAGCTCGCCGCACAATGTAACGGATCCATGACTTTATTGAAGCGGGGATTTGAGGATACAGACATACAGGATGCGGATTTTGTGATTGCTGCAACTTCAGATGAAGAACTGAACCGGCACATATCAGTATCCTGCAGACAGCAGAAGATTCCTGTGAATGTGGTGGATGTACAGGAGGAATGCAGTTTTATTTTTCCGGCTCTGATTAAGGAAGAAGAGATTGTTGTGGGAATATCCACGGGAGGAAGTTCCCCCACCATTGCCCAGTATTTAAAAAAACGCTTCCGACAGGCCATTCCCTCAGGATTTGGTATGCTGGCTGTCCAGCTTGGCTCCTATCGGGAGCTGGTAAAAGAAAAGGTTTCATCTCTTCCGGTCAGGACTGAGATTTTTAAGACCATGGTGAAAGAGGGAATCCGTCAGGGTGGAATATTTACCAGAGAGCAGGCCATAGAACTGATAGAAAGGAAGCTTGGGGAACATGAACAGTGATACAATCCGCATAGGAACCAGAAAAAGTGCACTCGCCGTGGCGCAGACCCAGCTGGTAGCAGATGCTTTGACCAGGGTCTTTCCTGGTATGACGGCGCAGCTGGTGAAAAAGCAGACAGAAGGGGACAGGATTCTTAACAAGCCCCTTCTGGAATTTGGCGGAAAGGGAGTGTTTGTAACAGAGTTTGAAGATGCTCTCCTTCAGGGGGATATTGATCTGGCTGTTCACAGCGCAAAGGATCTTCCCATGGATTTAAAGGAAGGCTTAGCAATTGTGGCGGTTCCGGAACGTGAGGATCCAAGAGATGTGCTCATTACCTTAAAAGGCAGTGATTTTACCGGGAAAGAGGAGATTGTAATCGGAACTTCCAGCTTAAGAAGAAGAATTCAGATCGAAGAAATCGGAACTTCCTTATGGAAGGGAATACCGGTCCGGTGTGAGAATTTAAGAGGTAATGTTCAGACACGTTTAAAACGGCTTTTGGAAGGTGATTATGATGGTATCATTCTTGCAGCAGCAGGATTAAACCGTCTGGGTATTCAGGCAGACCCAGCTTTTTCCTATCAGTATTTTGACTGCGAGACCATGATTCCTGCCGGCGGACAGGGAATCCTGGCTGTAGAAGGCAGAATCGGGATGGAGACCTGGCCGCAGATATGGGCAATTGAAAATAAGCAGGCGAGGCTCTGTCTGACACTGGAACGCAGGATATTAAAGCTTTTAAATGCAGGCTGTCATGAACCGGTGGGAGTTTATTCCCGTATTATCAGGGAAGGACAGATTGAAGTCTTTGGAATCATCAGGAGAGAAGACCAGATAAAAAGGATTCATCTTCAGGGGAAAACAGAGGAACTGGACAGTCTGGCAGAACTGGCTGCAAAAGGACTTTAACAGAGAACGGAGAAAATCATGAAGAAAAACGGAGTGGTATACTTAGTAGGCGCGGGACCCGGTGATCCCGGCCTGATTACCCAAAAAGGATTAAAACGGCTTGAAAGCTGTGATGCTCTTGTTTATGACTCTCTTGCTTCGGATTGTTTCCTTGATGAGGTGCCGGATCACTGCAGAAAGATTTATGCAGGCAAGCGGGCCGGCGCCCATTCCATGAAGCAGGAGGAAATTAACCGCCTCTTAGTGAAACTGGCACAGGAAGGCTTAAACGTGGTTCGTTTAAAGGGTGGAGATCCTTTTGTATTTGGACGTGGGGGAGAGGAGATATCAGCACTTTCAAAGGAGGGAATTCCCTTTGAGGTGGTGCCCGGTGTAACCTCAGCCGTGGCAGCACTTTCCATGGCGGGAATTCCGGTGACGCACAGGGCTGTCAGCCGCAGCTTTCATGTCATGACAGGACATACCCTTTCTGAAAACGGAACGCTTCCGCCTGATTTTGGTTCCTTTGCAAAGTTATCCGGAACGCTTATATTTTTAATGGGTCTCTCCAATCTTTCTCTGATTGTAAATGGGCTTATTAACAACGGAAAGCCAGAAAACACACCCGCAGCAGTGATTGAAAATGGTACGCTTCCGGAACAGAGAACGGTCCGTGGAACACTGGCAGATATTGAAGAACAGGTAAAACAGGCGGAAATTAAAAGTCCTGCTATTATTGTCGCTGGAGATGTGGCTGCCCTGGATTTTTCTTCTACAATAAATCTTCCCCTTAAGGGGTGCCGGATTGGTATAACCGGAACCGATTCCTTTACGGCCAGGTTTAACCAGGATCTTTTATCCCTCGGGGCAATAACAGACAGTGTATTGGCGTTGTCTATCAAATCCCGCCGTTTGGGTGAGGATATGATAGAAGCGTACAAAGATCTTAATACCTATTCCTGGCTGATTTTAACCAGTGCCAACGCAGTCCGGGAATTTTTTGCCGGACTTTTGGAGGGCGGATATGATTTGCGGTCACTGGGGAGGATAAAGTTTGCAGTGATAGGAAAAGGGACGGAAAGCGAGCTGCTTAAACTTGGTTTTCATGCTGATTATATTCCGGAACGCTATCAGGTAAAGGATCTTGCAAAAGGACTTATATCCCGGCTGACAAAAGAGGACCGGCTTCTCATTCCCCGGTCAGCAGGCGGATCACCGGAGCTTAATCTGGCTCTTGATGAAGCAGGGGTATGCTACGATGACAGGGTGCTTTATGAGGTGGCACTCAAAGAGAAGGAACAGGAGCAAATAGTAAAAAGCCTGGCTCACCTTGACTATTTAACTTTTGCCAGCGCTTCGGGTGTGGATGCATTCTTTCAGAGAGAAAGGGCCCTGGCCTTACCTGCCTATCTAAAAGTAGTCTGCATCGGTGATATAACCGCAAAGGCTCTCTCCCGTTATGGCAGAGAAGCGGATTTAATTGCACCGGTTTACAGTATTTCAGGGCTGACAGAAGTCATCTGCAAAGACTGGTGCAGGGAAAAGGAGTAATGTATATGAACACAGAAGAGTCAAAAAAACTATTTGAAGAGTCCGCAAACCATTTCCCCGGAGGGGTCAACAGCCCGGTGAGAGCCTTTGGTTCCGTTGGCGGAGTTCCCGTTTTTATAAAAAAAGCAAAAGGTTCCCATATCTATGATGAGGATGGTAATAAATATATTGATTATGTGAACTCCTGGGGGCCCTGTATACTGGGACATGCATATGAACCGGTGGTAGAAGCGGTCAGAGAAGCCTGCCTTTCTGGATTGTCGTATGGTGCTCCAACCAGAAGAGAGCTGGAGCTTGGAAAACTGATTACAGAATGTATCCCGTCCATGGAGATGATGAGAATGGTCAGCTCAGGTACAGAAGCGGTAATGAGCGCGATTCGTGCAGCAAGAGGATTTACAGGGCGAGATAAAATCATTAAATTTAAGGGATGCTATCATGGACATTCCGACGGACTTTTAGTAAAGGCAGGGTCAGGAGCCCTGACAGGCAGTGCGCCAGACAGCGCCGGTGTGCCTGCTTCTTACACGAAACATACACTGTTAGCCGGATACAATCAGGAAGATACCGTAGAAGAATTATTTAAACAGTATCCCGGGGAGATTGCAGCGATAGTGGTGGAACCAGTGGCAGCGAATATGGGGCTGGTGGCACCAAAACCAGGCTTCCTTGAATTTTTAAGAGATATCACAACCAGATATGGTGCTCTCCTGATTTTTGACGAGGTAATAACAGGTTTTCGCATGGCTCTTGGCGGAGCCCAGGAATATTATCAGGTGAAACCTGATCTGACCACTCTTGGCAAGATAGCAGGAGGAGGCATGCCCATGGGTGTTTACGGCGGGCGAAAGGAGATCATGGAGGTTGTATCACCCCTAGGCAGGGTGTATCAGGCCGGGACTCTGTCCGGCAATCCCATTGCAACAGCGGCAGGAGCTGCGACCATAAAAGCACTGATGAATCAGCCTGATCTCTATTCCTGTCTGGAGAAAAAAGCAGATTACCTGGTAAATACATTAAAAGAAGTTCTGCCAAAGGCACAGGTAAATCAGGCGGGCTCTTTATTCAGTGTATTCTTTGCCCCCCAGCCGGTGGTAGATTATGAGTCAGCACTCAAGTCGGATACAAAGATGTATTCCCGGTATTTCCATTACCTCCTGGAGCATGGGATCTACACAGCGCCCTCCCAGTTTGAGATTCTGTTCTTATCAGTTGCTCATACCCAGGAAGATTTGGATGAGACAAAGAGAATAATGAAGGAAGCTGCAGCTAAATTATAATCAGATATGAAATGGGGATGTTACAATCAGTTTCATCCTCTTTTTTTATTGTTATAAAAGAAGAGGTATAAATTCTAAAAGAACCATAAATTGTATTAACATTTACCGGAATCTATTGATAAATGCTTTGATTTGGTATATTTTATTGATAGAGGAGGCGAAATAGATGGACTATTTAGTTGTGTATACAAGTAAAACCGGAAATACTCAGAAAGTAGCCATGAAGATTTTTGAAGCGCTTCCGGGAAAATCAAAGGATATTATTAATCTGGAAGAATATTATGGAGAAGAAGCTGATACGTATTTTGTAGGATTCTGGAATAACAGAGGAATCTGTACAACAGAAGTCATAGATTTCCTCTCCGATCTTCATGGCAAAAAGATTGCTTTGTTCGGAACCTGCGGGATATTTGAAAATAAAGAGTATTTAAAACAGGTGGAAAAACAGGTCTCAGCTTTTCTGCCGGAAGATAATGAATACCTGGGGTGTTATTTATGCGGAGGAAAGATGGGACCAAAGGTGCTGGAAAAATGCAGACAGATGCAGGCGCAGCTTGATACACCTCAGATACGGGAGATGATATCAGCCTATGAGGATGCCATGCTCCATCCCAATAAAGAAGATTTAGACCAGGCATGCGAATTTACAGAATCGGTACTATACCGGATCCGAAGGAAAAAGGAGGAGTCAGATGGGATTAAAAGATGATGGAAATTCAGGAAAGAACCATAAAAAACCATTCATTTATTATTATATGATTGTATTGATATTGATGATTATATTCAATGCAATGGCAGTGCCGTGGCTCCAGGCAAAGACAGTGACGGAGGTTCCATACAGCACCTTTTTAGAGATGGTGGATCAGGGAAAGGTTCAGGCGGTTGCCAAAACAGAAACGGAGATTCAGTTTAAAACCGAGTCTGGAAAAACGGACTTGGAGGGAAAGCCGGTTTACAATGTATACAAAACAGGAAACTGGCCGGATGATACGCTGATGGAAAGACTGATCAGCCACAATGTACAGTTTGAAAAGACCATTGTAAAGGAGATGTCGCCGTTACTTTCCATTCTTTTAACCTGGATTGTCCCCATTCTGATTTTTGTATTTCTGGGTAACTTTTTATCCGGCCAGATGCAAAAGCGTATGGGCGGAAATGCTATGTCATTTGGTAAATCTAATCCGAAAATATATGCGGAATCTGAAACGGGAAAAACGTTTCGGGATGTAGCTGGTCAGGAAGAGGCAAAGGACGCATTAAGGGAGATCGTGGATTTTCTTCATAATCCCAACAAATATGTCTCTATCGGAGCAATTCTTCCCAAGGGAGCATTACTTGTGGGACCTCCCGGTACAGGTAAAACCCTTCTGGCAAAAGCAGTGGCAGGAGAAGCGCATGTGCCCTTCTTTTCTATCTCCGGTTCGGAGTTTGTAGAGATGTTTGTAGGTATGGGTGCTGCAAAGGTCCGGGACCTGTTTAAACAGGCTAATGATAAAGCTCCCTGTATCGTATTTATAGATGAGATTGATACCATTGGTAAAAAGCGGGACGGCGCCGGATTTTCCGGAAATGATGAGCGGGAACAGACGCTGAATCAGCTTCTGGCTGAGATGGATGGATTTGACGGAAAAAAAGGAGTTGTAATCCTGGCGGCAACCAACCGTCCCGATTCCTTAGACAAAGCGCTTCTGCGTCCCGGCCGGTTCGACCGCCGGATTCCTGTGGAACTTCCGGACTTAAACGGGCGTGAGGCCATTTTAAAAGTACATGGAAAGAATGTAAAATTATCTGATGATGTGGATTTTCATGGAATTGCACTTGCAACATCAGGAGCAAGCGGAGCTGAGCTGGCCAATATGATCAATGAGGCTGCCTTAAGAGCTGTCCGCATGGGAAGAAAAACAGTCACTCAGACGGATCTGGAGGAAAGCGTGGAAGTGGTCCTTGCCGGTTATCAGAAAAAGGATTCCGCCGTCAACGTGGAAGAAAAGAAAATTATTGCATACCACGAAGTAGGGCATGCTCTGGTGGCTGCTTCCCAGACCCACTCTGCCCCGGTTCATAAAATCACCATTATACCCAGAACCTCAGGTGCCCTTGGATATACCATGCAGGTGGATGAAGAAGAACGCCATCTGCTGACAAAGGAAGCGGCATTAAATAAGATTGCTACTTTTACCGGAGGAAGGGCAGCAGAGGAACTGATATTTCAGACAGTTACAAGCGGTGCATCAAACGACATTGAACAGGCCACAAGAATCGCAAGGGCAATGGTTACCCGTTATGGTATGACCGATGAATTTGACATGGTCGCCCTTGAAACAGTGACAAACCAGTACCTGGGCGGAGATACGACCCTGGCCTGCTCTCCTGATACCGCAAAACGGATAGATGAAGCCGTGATAGACATAGTACGGCAGCAGCATAAGAAGGCTTATGGGATCCTGAAGGACAATATTCATAAGCTGCATGAAATCGCAGAGTATTTGCTGGAACGTGAGACAATTACGGGTGAGGAATTCATGGAGATATTTAAGAAAGAAGCGGCAAAGGGATAATTCTATTTATAAAAGAATCAGAGACGATAACACCTCTGATTCTTTTTTTATGCCATGGAGAAAAATAGTCAGACATCAAATACTTTGATATATATATGAAAATAAGGTATAATATAACAAATATGCAACAAATCAATCAGATTAAAGAGTATAATTCGTTATAGGGGGATTTTATGCAGCTTAATTTAGCCTTTTGTGATGATGACAAAGCTTTTTTATCCAATATTACGCCTAAGATAGAAAATATATTCAGGCGTTTAAAGGTAGAAGTCAAAAGTTATACGTTTGAAAAAGGAGACGATTTAATTGCAGCTTTTTCAAAATATCAGCCTTATTATGATGTGATATTTCTGGATATTGATATGCCTCAAAAAGATGGAAAGGAGATTGCAAGACAATTACGTATACTTGATAAGAAATTTAAATTAGTATTTGTTACAGCATATACCCGTGAAGTTTTAAATACATTTCAATACGATGTAATTGGTTTTCTTCCAAAGACATTGCTTGAAACACGTTTACCACAAGTTATTAAACAAATCATTGACCGGATAAACGAGGACAATCCCCGAATGCAAATCTTTAAGGTCAATAAAAGCGTATATGATGAAGGTTTTATGGAAATTAAAGTTCCACTTGATGATATTATGTATTTTGAATGTATCAACCGGCAGGTGTATCTATTTACCAAGCGGGAAACATTTATCCTTCATCATTGTCAATTTTCTGGAATTGTTAAGAAATTTATCCCCTTGAGTTTTGTAGATATTCATAGAACCTGTATAGTAAATATAAAATACATATTTTCTATTGATGAAACGGAAATCCGTTTGGATAATGGGATCAGATTGCCATTAAGCCGGAGAAAGAGACAGAATATATTTGATAAATTTTCTGAGTTGGTTGCTGGAGATGATATAGTATGAACAGTATACTAGATTATATATTTACATTAACTGAATCTACTTTGATTTTTTGGTTATTAGAAAGTACTATGATTTGCAGATTTTCCGGATTGAAAAAAATATGTATGATTATTGCAGCTGTAATTGCAAATACAATAGTGATTCATATTATGTCGGATTTATCTATTAATGATAAGTTTTTTGTTTATTTTTGTTTTTCATTGTTACTCTCTCAAATAATTTACAAGGGAAAAATATCAATTAAAGCCTTTCTCATTCTGGTAGCTAATTATATCTTTCTTGTCAGTGACATTATAGCGGGAAATTTTTCGTCCTATTTTATCAGAATCAGCATTCAGAATATATTATACGTTTCGGCATCACCATCTTCATTATCATTTTCTGTTTTAGCAAAATCATTAAATATAGTTTTTAATATTGTATGTATCTATAATTTTAAAAATATTAAATTTAAAATCCCGCAAAAATATCTGGTTATCATGGATATAATTGTATTTCTGTTTATTGTTACTTTACAGTTTATGATGCACATCAGTCCAATTCTTCAAAAGGACTCAAATAACTATTCTTTATACATTCTGGGAATTTCTCTTGGTTTAATAATTATAAGTGGATTAAATATATTTTTCTTAACAGAGATTTGCTTTTACCATGAAAAAGAGAAAAAAAATTATGAATTAAATGCACGAAACCATTTATTAGAACAGCAGCTTTCTTACTATGAGTCAGCGACATCAGATTTAACTAAAATCAGGCATGATATCAACAATAATCTTATTAATATTTCATGCTTATTAAAACAGAATAATATTCATGAAACAGTTACTTATATAAATGCAATAACAGAAGCTCTGGAGGGAACGAAATCCGTTATTAATTGTGGAAATGATATTATTGACGCTATATTAAATTATAAAATTGCTGTTTGTAAACGTCACAACATTGATATTAATATAAATGTCGATCATGTTCCGCATTTATCTGTCAGTCCCATAGATTTAAATGCAATTCTGGCTAATATACTCGATAATGCGATTGAAGCACTTGAATTGATAGAAGGGGAAAAACGCTATATTACCGGAAAAATATTTTGTTATAAAAATTATTTATCTATAGTTGTCAGGAATCCTTATGAATCTGGTATAAGAATAGTAAATAACAGAATAGAAACACATAAGCAGGATAAGCTGCATCACGGATACGGATTAACATCAATACGGTCATCTGCTGAAAAATATGGCGGTTCATTTAACGTTTATTTAAAAAATAATATTTTTTGTGTGGTTGTGATGCTGCCCATAGAAATAAATATTTAAATCAATATGGCAGGAAAGACAGACATGTCTTTCCTGTCTTTTTAATAGTTAAACCATTCGGTTGACTATAGCTACCATTCAGTAGACATTTATTGATTTAAGAATGGGAGGGGGGTATAGTACTTATGTAAGTTATATGGAAAGAAGGTGCAAGCGTGTTAAGCTTTATTGCAGAAGAGATTAGTCTCAGGCTGGTTGCAAACAGGCATATTTCAATTGGTAAAATGAAATATTATACATATGGAATAGAACTGATACTAAATGATATCATGATTTTTTTATCAATTGCCATAATCAGCATTTTATCAGGGAAAATCATTATTAGTATCGCATATGCTCTAACCTATTGTCCGATCCGTAGTTACGCAGGAGGCTATCATTGCGAAACATATAAAAAATGCTATCTTACAACAATGGTCTTATATATATCCATGCTGTTTTTAAATCAGTTTTTATCAAATTACAGATTCATAGTTTCCTTAATTTTAATTGCAATCGCATTTCCGGTAATACTTATTTTATCCCCTGTGGATTATGGCAATGGTCCAATCAGTAATGATGAGCGCAGAAAATTTCGGATGAAAATTATTGTGCTGTTAACCATTGCAGTTACTGGATTTATTATAGCAGTAGTATTACATGAAACGGAAATTGCGTTTTCAATCTCATGGGGCATATTCATAGTATTTTTTCTGATGTTGCTCTCTGTTTTAAAAAGAAAAAGAAATGAGGTGAGAAAATGAAAAAGGATACAATGCTTAAATTAGTTTCCAGAATGGCAGAACATGCAATAATCAAAGCCAATAATGGCCGTTGCATGTACTGGTCTTATCAGCCGAAGGCTCCGGAAGGTATCAAAGATTTCAAACGGTAAATCACAGATTTTCTACAGCGCCATATATTGTAGCAAATAACATCGCATGTCGGAACCGTCCTATGATGATAGTTACAATTATGGCGCGTTTGAGAATCAAACTTTTAGTACAGTATATCTTGTAATTTAACATTGTAGGTGAGCAGATGAAATCGATAAAAGACTATATTTTAAAATTGGGTTTTATATTTAAAGAAATTTTCAAAGCTGGATCAGGTGTATTTTTTCTCTCAATTGGATCTATGGTTATATCCGGTATCAGCCCGGTAGTTACGATATATCTGACAGCTAAACTATTAGACGAATTGGGTCAGAATCTGGGAAACGGATCCACGGCTGTTTATTTGAGAATATTGGTTATTTTATTCTCAATGCTCGCTTTTATAGTGATCTCATTTGCTACAGAAAGTGTAAAAACTATTATCTGCTCCATTACAGGATTAAAATTATCCCACAATATAGAGAACCTGGTGGCAGATAAATTTCAGAGCATAAAACAAGAAAGAATAGATAACCCTGAATTTTTGGATCTGCATTCAAACACTTTAACAAAATGCGGATCTGAACCATTGAATCTGATGGAAGGCCTGTTTGGCATGGTTGCAAGCTTTATCAGCCTCATTGGATATGCGGTTATTATAATAAAATTTAATTTCCTGGCCTTACTGATTATTATGATATTTATTTTGCCTATCATATTTTATAAGAGAAAATATCAGGGAATGCTGTTTCGGTTTTTTAGTGAAAGAACAATGCAGACAAGGCGTATATGGTATTATCTGTCGTTGATTACAGATCCGATGTATGCAAATGAGGTTAGAGTCTTTCGGTTATATGACTATTTTAGAAGCAGAAGAAAAGAGTTATTTGATGATTTTATGAAAGGCAACAGCAAAATAGCGGCAAAAGAAATTATAGTATCATTATTTACTAGTTTTATTTCAATGATAGGTGCTATTCTGGTTGGAGTCTGGCTTGTAAAAGATGCAATCAGGGGTTCTGTATCTGTTTCAGAATTTTATCTGTTTATAACTGCTATTATAACTATTGTTACAAAATTAATAGCATTATCAAATCAGATAGCATCAAATAGCAAAAGCATGATGTTTATAAACTATATATTTGAATATATGCAGGAGTCAGCTGTTCTGGATAATAAAAAGCTGAAAATTAAAGACATTCCGGTACATAATATACGGTTTGAACATGTTAGTTTTAAATATACAGGTTCTGACAACTATGCGCTTAAAGATATAAACGTGAATTTTAGCACGAAAGACACCGTCTGCCTGGTCGGAGAGAATGGAAGCGGAAAATCAACTTTTACAAAACTACTTCTCAAAATATATAATCCGACAGAAGGACGAATATTACTGGATGATACTGATTTAAATGAATATGACATAAATGAATTAAGGTCATATTTCGGTGTTTTATTTCAGGATTACGTCAAATTCTCTGATAGCGTTCGTAATTGCATAGGATTTGGAAATATTAACCGGATTCAAGATATAAACGGAATCGAAAAAGCGGCAGAAATTACTGGAGCTAATAAGTTCATTGAAAACTATGACAACAAATACGAGACAAACTTAAGAAAGATGTTTTTTAATGATGCGATAGAGCCTTCAGGAGGCCAATGGCAAAAAATAGCCATTACCAGAGCTGTTTTCTCGGATGCATCAGTATTGGTTTTAGATGAGCCGACAGCAGCTCTTGATCCGAAGTCAGAGGTAAAAATGTTTGATACATTTAAAATAATAAGTGAACTTAAATCTTCTATTATCGTATCGCACAGGATGTATATTACTAAGTTAGCAGATAAAATAATTTTATTGGACAAGGGAATGCTTATTGAAGAAGGAAGCTTTGAGGAATTAATTAAGCTGAAGAAGGAATTTTATAATATGTATAAAATTCAGGCAGACAGCTACTCTATAACTGCTGAATATGAATAATGATAAAATGAGCTATTGACTATTTATAAGGCCTACTACTAAAAAAAAGAAAGGTTGTGGATATTATGAAGAATAAGAAAGTTAGTTTGAAGAAGATCAACAAAACAAATAATTCTACAGTTAGAACATTGGCATGCCATTGTGGTTGTCAGGGAAAACCTTGGTCAGCAGTTGGCGATGGTTATTTAGGACAGTATCTGTAAACTTTTTTTACAGTTATTAGTAATCCGGTAACAGTTACATAGAACAAAATAATAATTAGCACATTGTTTTAGTAGTAGGCTGTATAAATGGTCAATAACTCCAATGAGAGAGGATGATAAGAATGTATTTATCTAAAATAATTAATTCAGGCAGCAATATGTATATTTATGATGCCCTCAATAATAGCTTTGCTACAATTAATTCTGAGGAAGATTTTTTAGATGATGAGAAGTATGCTGATTTTCTGATAAATAACGAGTTCAGAGATATAAAGAAACCCTGCAAGTTCGATGTAAAATATTCATATAGTGAAGATGAATTAAACAATATGTATAGCAGCAGGATCAAAAATATGACATTAGCTCTTACAGAGCAGTGTAATTTAAGATGTAAATACTGTGGGTATATGCCTAAATATATGGATGATAATCACTCGTTGAAAGAAATGTCAAAAGAAGTTGCATTTAAGGCAATCGATATTCTAATGATGAATTCACATGAAAGTGAGCTGTGTAATCTTAGCTTTTATGGAGGCGAGCCATTACTTAAGCTGGATCTGATAACGGAATGTATCAATTATATTAGTAATAAGTATCCATTTCGAAAGCCTTCTTATAATATAACAACAAATGCCGTTTTACTAGATGATAAAGTTACAGATTTTATCATTAAAAATGATATTAAAATTAATATTAGTCTGGATGGACCGAAAGAGCAGCAAAATAAATACAGAGTTGACTGCAATGGTAATGGAAGCTATGAGAAGGTGTATCATAATATTCAGGCATTCTATCAAAAGGATCCTAAATTTTTCAGAGAAAATGTTACATATAATGTGGTTATGTTTAATGGAGCCAGCAATGAGCTTTATGAATCTGTTGATAATTTATGGAAATCAAATGTGAACATGATAGATCTTTTTCCAACTGAATATTTTATGAATTTAAGGGATAAAGATGATGACATTAAGAAAGGCGAGAAAATTGATATAAGGACTTATGATTTCGCCTATAAAAATATGCTGAAGGGCATGAAAAAATATTATAATTCATTTAGTGGAGTGGCTTGCAGCAGCACTATTTTACCTGGAGGATTCTGTGTTCCTGGTGTAAGAAAAAATTTCGTAACCACTGATGGCAGAATCATTGTATGTGAAAAGGTAGATGAGAACCAGGAAGTATTCGAAATCGGAGATGTTTACAACGGAATCGATATTAATAAAATCAGACGGCTTGTGGATAAGACATTAGAAAGTATGGATAAATGTAAATATTGTTGGGCTGCCAAGTTCTGCAAAATTTGCTTTAAGGATATCTTGAATATAAATAATGAATTTTGTGAAAAGTCCAGAAAAGATGTTGAGAGAGAATTGGGTTATTATCTTGATCATGTAAATACTGACAGAGGTTTGGTGAATTATGTGGCAAATATCTCTTTAATTTAAATTGGAGCTCTGAGCTTAATAAGGAGAATAACAATGAAGATTGCATTGATTGATACGGGAA
Source organism: Lacrimispora amygdalina (assembly GCF_900205965.1). Lineage (GTDB taxonomy): Bacteria > Bacillota > Clostridia > Lachnospirales > Lachnospiraceae > Lacrimispora > Lacrimispora amygdalina_A. The sequence continues at coordinate 311,523 of NZ_OAOF01000002.1, read as the reverse complement.
TATCTAAAAATGAAATCAATAACAGATGTGAGGTAAGACATTTTTCATTAGTAAAACAAAAAATAGTAGAAGAGTATAAGGACCCCGGTGATGTCCACGGTACAGAATGTTTCAAAGAAATTGTATCAAACACAAATAGTAATCAAATACAGATTCTTGATATAAATATATTGGACGAGTCTGGTGACATTCAGGTAGTTTCAATCATCTCCGGTATTAAAAAATCAATTGAGGAAAAGGTTGATATAATTAATATTAGTTTAGGTTTAACCGCATATTCTCAGGAATTATATGACGTGTGTGAAAAAGCCATGCAAAATAATATTGTTATGGTATCAGCTGCATCACACAATAACACCATATCATTTCCTGCAGACTTTAACAATGTAATATGCGTAAAAGTAGACCAGCAGCAAACAGAAAAAATTAAAACGGTGGATCATACCACTGTTTCAATTCCAATGAAAGATTTTATAATCAGGGAAAAAGATACCGAATTTGACTTCAGTTCGTCTAGCCTGGCGTGTGCCAGATTATGCGGCTATCTTTGTGACGATCTGGGTAGTATGCCGTTAAATGATAAATTCAAAATATTATCCCGCAAATACAATATTAAGCTTTGTGGTAACGATGATATGAATGATAGTGATGAATTAAGACAGTGCGGGATCCAGGAAATCTTATTAAATAATCGGGTGGGAGTTGTTCTGTTCCCATCAAATTTACTGGAACTTGTGAATAAAGATCTTATGCATAAAAACATTGTAGCATATTATGATCATAAAAAATGTGAATTTATTAGCTTTAAAGATGGTCTGCCTAAAAATGATTTTGATGTAATCATAATATTAAACTCTTCATATATTGATTTGGAAGTTCCAGAAACCATAAAAGAAAAATACATAAATTATCAGGTAATCTGCATAGGAAATTTTATAAATATGGATTATAATCAATATTTATATGACTATAATGAGTTTAAGGCTTCTGAGATATCTGTATTAAAAGCACCTGTAATCGCTGTCACAAGTTTGTGCAGTGGATTAAACAAATCGGATATTCAATTTTCTTTATTAAAAAGCTTAAGACAGGATGGGCTGGAGATTGAATCGGTTTCCAATAATCCAATTGGGATACTCTGCGGCACAAATGTTTTTAATTTCCCCAAAGAGTTAAAATTTCCTGATATCGTTTATTCTATAAATAGATATATGTATCTCGCTGAGATGAATAAAGGCATAGATGCATGGCTTATAAACATTGGTGGGGCAATCGGCCAGGTTAACAGTCTGAATACATACAACTTTGGTAAGCTTGCTGATGCTTATTTTTCAGCAGCAAATATAGATATCGCCTTGATGTGTGTTAATCCTTCTATAGATGTGGATAATTTAAAATTGCAGTTAGCACATTTGTATAAGCATGGAATTGAAAAAGTATTTATTGTTTTATCACACAATGATATAGATCCGACAACGATGGACTATAGAGATGGTCTGCAGACTTATTGCATTGATCATGCAAAATATACGGCTGCAGCCGAGTATTTAAAGAATAACATGGAAGAGCAGGTATTTACTTTAGAGGAGGTAGAAGAGGGCTCCCTCTATAGAAGCGTCATAGAAACATTAAGTTAGCTGTACCTGATTATGAAGAATCGGCAGTATAATAAAAACGGTATCCTGATAGTTAGACACTTAAAAAACAGGCTGTGCTTAACTATCAGGATATTTTTTTATGTCATATCATCACGAAGTGCATCAATGATATCTTCTTTTTTAATCTTGTGTGTGGCATACAGCATGGTAATGAATACGATAAAGAGCACACTGAAGATACTGACCACCATACTGCCCCAGGGAAATACAAATTCAAAATGATCCATCTTTTCTGCAGAAGCCAGCCCATCGTAAATCAGCCAGGAGAGGATTCCGGCAATTGGAAGTCCGATCAGCAGAGTTCTCATACCATAAAAAATGCACTCAAAATTCATCATCTTATGGAACGAACGGTCTGACATACCCACTGAGCGGAGCATGGCCAGTTCCCGTCTTCGCAGCCTGATATTGGTGGAAATTGTATTGAACACATTGGCCACAGCAATCAGCGAGATCATGATGACAAATATATAGGTAAAAACATCAATTACAAAGGACATACTATGGTATTGTTCCAGTATCTCATATACATTGTGCAGCGTATATTCTGATGTAATCCCCATAGCCTGAATCATTGATTCCATTTCCGCTGTTGATTGGGAGGGATTCTTTGACCGGAAGGACAGACCTATATTCGCATGGCTATTCTGGGTCTCAAACCTCTCTTTTACTGAAAAGGGCGCAACCATCATAAAGACGTAAGGATTCTGTTTCAATTTAGAAGCTTGTTTTGGAGGAGGATCCACCGGATACGTATCAACAAAAGTAATAGTCAGGCTGTTATTGGTTGCGGATGGGGCTTTAAAATTCATGGTACGGTTTGCAAACATATCAAATACTTCGTCTGGTCCATCTTTAGTATTCACCCTCTGTTTGGCAACAACAATCATTTTTCCGTCCGGTCCGGTATATTCTTCGGGTGACAATCCTGATTCCTTGATAAAATCAAGATATTCACTGTCTGGAATAAACTGGAGGTCCATGGGAAGATTCACTGTTTCATCAGATGCTGTATAACCAGCGAATGTACGGAAGCGGTCTGAGAAATCTCTTACATTAACTGCGCACGAATACGGGAAAACCTCCTGGTATGAGCTTTCGTAAACTCCGTCAGCTGATTTCAATTTGTCGTAAAGAGGAAACATTTCACTATCGTCCATGTCCTCGGCTGAAAAGAGAATATCATAGTCAATATCCACGATGTACTGTTTAGAGAGCCGTTTCAGAGTCAGACCAAAGGTGCTTCCGGATAGAAACAAAACCACGCTTAAAACCAGAGAAAGAACAATGCTGCGGTAGCGCTTCTTGTTTCTCTTAAAATTTTTTAATGCAAGAGTCCCTTCCAAACCGTAAATACGCTGTGCGAATTTTGATGTTTTTACAGCTTTCGCTTCGGTTTTGACTTCATTGGTCTGGCGTATACTTTCCATTACAGGTGTGTTTGCCGCTTTTCTGGCTGGAATATAGGCCGAAATTAAAATGGTAATTAAGCTGACCACAGCCGCTCCCACAATTGCAGACAATGACACCGATAAATTTAAAGGTATTGTGCTGTAGAGGATGTTCTTTAATTTTCCGGCAACAATAGGAAGAATAAGCCAGATACTGCCGATACCTGCTACAACACCAATTGGTATGCCGGCTGCTCCAATAATAAGTCCCTCAAACAAGACTGAATTTCGCAGCTGTTTTGCGGTAGCCCCTACTGATGAGAGTATACCGAACTGGCGTGTGCGTTCGTTCAGCGATATGTTAAATGAATTATAAATCAGAAAAATTGATCCAGTCATGATGATTGCAATCAAAATTCCTCCAACTGTGTACAAAAGTGTGTTAAACAGTTTATCGTTGGAAATGCCCATAAAGCGCAGCACATAATCATTCAGAATATAAGCTGGCGTTCCGGCTATGCCTTTTGCGTAAGCACTGACCTTGCGCGGATTTTTCAGAGTGACAAACAGGCTGAAGCTGTCCGTCTGGTATGTGGCATCGGCTTTCGTTATCAATGTATATCCAGGTGCGGAGTGTTCCTCAAATCCGGGTCTTTCACATGTTCCAACTACCTTGTAGGTTCTCTCTGATTCTGGAACAAGGGACTCTTTTTTTGATTGATAGGGATCGTGCTGACCCAGATTTTTATTTTCCTCCATGCGGTTACCGACCAAAAGTGTAAGTGTATCCCCCACCTTGAACCTAACACCGCCTTTTGCTGCTACGTGGGCAGGAACAATAATCTCACTGCTGTTTTCAGGCAGCCTTCCGGAAATCAGGTTTACGGGAAGTGTCTGAAAGGTATTCTCATTGAATCCGGCTATAAAAAGATAGGGTTTATCAGGGCTTTTTGCCCCTTTAAGCGATGCATAGCCGATATTTTCAAACGCTGCGGCATTCTTAACCTCTTTGTCGCGGCTTCGATCCTGCACGAAAGAGGAATCCACATCTGTAAAAGCAATGTGCCACCCCCCATATTTTGCGATAGAACTGTTAACAAGATAATTTAATAGTGAGGTGCCAAAGGATGCTACTGCAGTTATCATGGCTGCGGACAGTATCACTCCTATAATTGTGACAACTGTCCGTGTGCGGTTTTTTTTCATGCTCTGCAGGGTGACTTTATGGAATATGTTCATGGCCGCACCAGCCTCTCATCCCGCGTCACTTTACCGTCTGATATGCCGATAATGCGGTCTGCCTGCAGAGCTATGTTTTCGTCGTGGGTGACGAGCAGAAGAGTCTGCCCGTATTTTTTATTGCTTTCTTTCAGAAGCTTGATGATTTCATGCCCATTATGGCTGTCCAGACTGCCGGTGGGTTCATCGGCAAGCATGACAGCCGGAGCGTTCATCAAGGCACGGCCTATGGAAACACGCTGCTGCTGGCCGCCCGACAGCTGATTGGGTAAATGAGATCTGCGGTCCTGCAGTCCAAGCATGACAAGCAGTTCATTCAGCCGCTCCTCATTGACCGACCGTTTATCCATCAGGATAGGAAGTGTGATGTTTTCCACCACATTCAGTGTCGGTATGAGGTTATGAAACTGGTAAATCAGTCCTACCTGACGTCTGCGGAAGATGGCCAGTTTTTCATTGCTCTGTGCATATACATCCTGTCCCTCTAAAAATACCTTTCCGCTTGTGGGTACGTCCACCCCCCCGATCATGTGAAGCAGTGTGGATTTGCCGGAACCGGAGGAACCGATGATAGCAGTGAAACCTCCTTTTTCGATTGTGAGGGATACATGGTCCAGTGCGGTAACCTGGTTTTCACCCTTGCCATAGACCTTACAGAGATTATCAATTTTTAAGAACTCCATTATGTGAGTCTCCTTTCTCATGGTTTACCCATATAATAGAACTTTGAACTTACATCTGTGTGACTTTTTGGTGAGAGATCTGTCACTTTGGGAAACGAATAGTAAATACGGCTCCCCCCTGTGGGTGGTTTTTTGCAGTAATTGTACCTCCATGCCCGGTTATAATCTTCTTGCTGAGAGAAAGGCCGATCCCGTATCCGGATGTTTTATTTTCTGTGCCGCGGTAGAACCTGTCAAACAGACAGGGTAAATCTTCTTGCTTAAAACCGGTACCGTTGTCATGAATGGAAAGTTGGGTAAAGAGGGGATTATCCGTACCGTTTATTTCAAGCTTCCCATTCTCTCCGGTATTTTCTATGCAGTTTTTGAGGATGTTCTGAACTGCTTCAGAAAGCCAGCTTATATCACCCTGTATCGTAATCTCCTTTGGTGCATGGATTTGATAATTAATATTGTGTAGTTCCATTTGAATCAGAAATGGGCGGAGTGCAGCATGAATTAAGTCGTTGAAATTCAGCTGCTCACGTTGGAATTCCACAATGCCTGCGTCTAAGCGGGATAATTTTAACAGGGTGGTAATGAGCCAGTCCATACGGAGGAGCAATCCGTCCATTTCCCGAAGAAATTCCTTCCTCTGGTTTTCGTCAGGATTATTTGCCAGCAATGACAGAATAAGATTCAAAGAAGTGAGTGGGGTTCGAAGCTGGTGGGCGATGTCCGCCAGCAAATCGGCAAGAAGCTTTTTTTCTTTTTTTAACGCTTCGTTTTGTTCCCGTATGCGCCGCGTCATCTTTGCTATCTCGCTGTGCAGTATGGAAAGCTCACCTTCGTCCGATTCGCCTATATAGAGCAGATCCGCATTGTGAAGTACAAGATCGATCTGAGCTGAAATCCGGGCAATGTTGTCATAACGGGTGTTGGTAAATGCATAAAACGCTGCACCAAATGCAGCAGCAGTGCATGCGGCGAGGATTCCTGCCCTCCAGTTGATTATAAATCCAATAATAATGGAAGCAGCCGCTATGAAAAAGAACAATACAGCAAACTGCCGAAACTCTCTATTCCGCAGCATATCCGCCTCCTAACCGATAGCCTGTCCCGCGGACAGTCAGAATAATCTGGGGATCTGCAGGATTATCCTCGATCTTCATGCGCAGACGTTTGATATACACGGTCAGTGTATTGTCATTGACAAATTCACCCGCAGCATCCCACAATTCGTCAAGCAGCATTCCCCTGGTTATAATATTTTTCGGGTTGTTGATAAACACCAGAAGCAGGCGGTATTCTAAGGCGGAAAGGAATATCTCTATGCTGTTTTTTTTCACAATGCCTGAGGCTGTGTCAACATGCAGTCCCTGAATTATAAAATCCGAATTGGAACGGCCGCTTTTTCGAAGGGCGGTCCCTATTCGGGCGACCAGCTCGCGGGGACGAAACGGTTTGGTAATGTAATCATCCGCACCCATGTTCAGACCGGTAACCACACTGGCCTCATCTCCGGAAGCCGTCAGAAAGATAACCGGAATATCCTGGGTTTCTTTAATTTCAGAGCAAACAATAAAGCCATTTCCATCAGGCAGAGAAATATCAATGAGCGCCAGGTCAAATTTATTACTGCCAAGCGCAGCGAGAGCCTCTCCCTGTGCAGATGCGTGGGTGACTGTAAAGCCTTCCGATTTCAGCAAAAGCATAAGGTTTTTAGCAATTGCCTTATCGTCTTCAACTAAAAATATACGCGGCATTCGTCTATCCTCCGATTTTTCGTTTTTTATACTATTAAGCCCTATTATATTTCTTTTGACGGGCAGTTACAAGCCGAAGTATAATTTAATAATGAAAAAATGAACCGTTAAGGGTATTAATGACTCTTAATATATAGATGCATCTAAAAAAGGAAAGGAAACAGGTTATGAACGAAGAAAAGAAGGCTTTGGTGGAACGCATGCTTGGCGGAAGCGAAGCTGCATTTGACGAGTTATACCGTTCCTGTTCCGGAAAGCTATACCGTATGGCGTATTTTATTACTGGCAACCGGTCTGACAGTGAGGACATCCTGCAGGAGACCTTTGTAAAATGCTTTCTTCACAGAGATAAATTAAGAGAACCGGAACGATTTGAACCGTGGCTCTATCAGATTCTGGTGAGAACTGCCTGGCGGGCTGAGAAAAGGAAGAAGAGCAGGTCTGAACTTTCTTTTGAAGGTATTCTGGATCAGGAGGAAGATCACATCAAAGCAGAGTGGATTGAGAAAGATGAAAGGGAGAAAGGACCGTTGGGAGCGGTTTTAGAGGCTGAAACTGCCGCACAGATCCGTGATGCGCTCAAAATGCTTGATGTAAAATACCGTACGGTGATTCTTCTGTATTACTACAATGAGTTAAGTACAAAGGAAATCGCCAGGGTAACCGGAACGATGGAAGGCACAGTGAAATCCCGACTGTTTAAGGCAAGGAAACTGTTAAAGAGTCTTCTGGAAACTGAAAACATCTCGGAAGGGGAAAAGGAGAGGGGGATTTGCCATGGCTAGGACCTCGGAGGAGAATTTAAAACGTTACATAAAGAAAGAACTGGATTCCATAACTCCGCATATGGACGATGAACGGCGGCTTATAGAAATCCATAAAAAATTAAATAAAAGGAGTAATCTTATGAAATTTCGTAAAAATAAATTAGCAGCAGCATTTACAGCAATTGTAGTTATTACCGTTTTAGGAACAGTTACAGCAGTTGCAGCAGGTAAAATCACTGGTTTAGTCAGTGGAAGCGGTAAAGTTGTAAATTCTATAACGGAATTACGTGAATTATCAAAAATTCAGATGAAAGTTTCTCCCAAAATACCTGACAATTTCAACAATGGCATGGCATTTGTAAAAGGTGATATTTCACAGGTAAAGGGAGTCGATGAAAATAATAATCAGGTTATCACCTATTCAGAAGCATACGCGGAATATGGGGAAAATCCACAGGTTACGCTGTCCAGCCATGCGCACCTGGCTGAGATTTCCGAAGGAGATCAGCCAGGCCAGAAAGAGGTCTATCAGGGCGTTGAACTGAATTCTGCTGAAACACAGTACGTATTCCTGCCGGAGGGGCAGGAGCCTTCCGAAGAAGATAAGAAACTGGAAGAAGAAGGAAAACTGATGATCAGCTATGGATCCGATCAGGAAGAACGCAAGCTGTTTAAATCAGTAAGCTGGTCCGAGAATGGAATTGATTATCTTCTGTTTACATATGAAAATGTTGAATTAAATTCTCTGAAGGCTATGGCAAAGGAAGTAATAGATACAAAGTAAGCATAATGAGCAGGCGGCTATTTCTTCTTCAAAACCTCCGCATACATCCAGCCATTGTATTTAAACAGCGACTGATCCTTCAGAATAGACATCTGTTTTCTCCAGTCTTTGGGAGTTTCTCCCATGGTGGAAAGGAAATGCCGGTTAAAGCTTGAGATGGAGTGGAATCCCACCCGCTCGGAAATATTTAAAACGGATTCTTCCGTCATGCGGAGCAGATCCGCTGCTTTTCTGATGCGGGTGGTATTTAGGTATTCTAAGGGGCTGTTACCCATGATAGAAGAAAAAAGCCTTCTGAAATGGGCAGGGCTTAAGCTGCATAAGGCAGCAAGCTGTTCCATGGGGAAGTCTTCCATATAATGATACCGGATAAATTCCAGGGCCGGTGCAATGACCAGCGCATTTTCAGGCGTCTGGTCTTTTTTCTTATGTTTTAAGGAAGCGGTTCTCATAAGATTGGCCCCCAGTGCCAGAAATAGCCCCCGGACAGCAAGCTCATAACCAGGTTCCTGCTTTTTCAGCTCTTCTATTATTTCGGAGACAATGGAGTAAATGACCGGATATTTTGTTTTTCCCATAATCATGCTTAAATGATGTTCCAAAAAGGAGAAGAGTTCAACATTATGAAGATCTGTACCAGAAAAGAATGGGTGGAGAAGCTCGCCCATATCCACAAATAAATAAGACCATTTGCTGTTGGTTCCAGGTGCGCTGTATGTGGTGTGGGGAATATCACAGGATATGGCAGTGACATCTCCGGCATAAAAGGGGAAAGTGGTATCTTCAAATTTAATGGTTCCGAAGTCCGTTTCGCATACACCGATCTCCAGGCAGTTATGGATATGGAGACGCCCGGATGGAACATCGGAGATTCTCCAATGATCTCCAGTCAGTAGAAGAACGGGAAAGTGAGCGGGTAAATCATAATCTCTGAATTCAATAACAGTTTTTTTCTTTTTAGGCATATATCCCTGATACCTCCTGGTTTCACTTCTATAATTATACATGATAACTAATTCTTATTTCAATCAATAATAATTCAATAATTGTAAAGATGATTTAAAAGAGAGCCTTAAAATAATAAAATTTGCAGGATTGCTTGAAAGATGAGGGAGAAATGCTGTAACTTTTCCATGCTCCGTAATAATAAATGATTGAAACTGCATAGTTTACAGGTTGATTTGATTGGAAACTGAATTGTGCATTTTTTATAATATAGTTATTGAAAATCGGGGAGATGGAGAAGATTATGGTTAAATCTGATATAAGGACAGATTGCTGTCAAAGAAAACAGAAAAACAGGAACCAGTTCCTTCGTTATTTGCAGCGGGACTGGCAGCTTTATGTGCTCATGGTTCTTCCCATGCTGTTTATCCTGGTATTTAAATTCCTGCCATACCAGGGGCTTACTATTGCATTTAAGGATTATAAGGTAGCTAAGGGGTATGCCGGGAGTTCCTGGGCAGGACTTTCCATCTTCCGGAAGGTTTTTGGTAAAAGAGATTTTGGTCAGGCGTTTAGTAATACCCTTCTGTTAAATATCCTGGACCTGGTATTTGGTTTTCCCATGCCGGTTATTTTAGCTCTGATTCTTAATGAAATCAAAAACAGGTATTTTAAAAGTATCATGCAGACATTGCTATATCTGCCTCATTTTCTATCCTGGGTTATTGTCGGAGGAATCGGATACTCCCTGTTTTCCGTCAGCAGCGGTGTAGTGAATGTTCTGATCAGGAATGCAGGACACAGTCCGGTGCCGTTTCTTCAGGAGAATACCTGGTGGTTAATCAGCTATGTACTCATCGGAGTCTGGCAGTCCATGGGCTGGGGAACCATTATTTACCTGGCGGCAATTACAGGTGTGAATTCCGAGCTTTATGAGGCGGCAAGAGTGGATGGTGCCGGAAGATTAAAACAGTGTATTCATGTAACACTCCCCTGTATACGAAGTACCATTGTCACACTGCTGATCATGAATCTTGGAAAACTGATGGGAGGCTCTTTTGAACGAATTTACGCTCTGGCCAATGCCAAGGCGACTGAATATACCACAACAATTCCGGTTTTGGTATACCGATGGGGAATTGAGAGCGGAAAATTCAGTGAAGCAACTGCGCTGGGACTGTTCCAGTCTGTCATTGGTCTGGCACTTGTGGTAGCGGCTGATCTTATAGCAAAACGGCTGGGTGAAGATGGTCTTATTTAAGGAGGGAAAGGAAATGAGCCGAAATCAGTATAAAAAGCCATGGTCATGGAGCAGGACGAGAAAAAAGGATTTTGTTGTTGATGTATTTTTTCATATCCTGATCTTTGTGATATCCATGACATGTCTGCTTCCCTTTATTCATATATTTGCCAAGTCCATCAGCAGGGAAGCATATGTAATTGCAAATAAGGTCTTTCTGGTGCCAATAGATATTAACTTTAATGCGTACAGGAAAGTTTTACAGGATTCATCCATTGTAAGATCTTTATATGTTTCCATAATTGTAACTGTTTCGTTTACAGCAATCGGGACATTTCTCACCATAAGTGCTGCCTATGCTTTAAGCCGGGTCCAGCTTAGGGGGAGAAAGATAATGACTTTTTTAATCATGTTTACCATGTATTTTACAGCAGGGACCATACCGGATTATTTACTGATGAACAATCTTCATATGCTGGATACCTGGTGGTGTATGATCCTTCCGTTGTCTTTTGCAGCCTATAATTTCCTGATTATGAAAAATAATTTTAAGGCTTCCATACCAGACAGCCTCATTGAGTCCGCTTTAATAGACGGTGCCAGTCATTTTAAGATATTAAGTTATATCGTGGTACCGCTTTCCAAACCCATCATAGCAACAATTTCATTGTTTTATGCTGTCGGACGATGGAATGCCTACTCCGATGCGCTGTTTTATATCAAGCAGCGGGCGGATTTACGGCCGCTTCAGCTGAAACTTTATTATCTGGTAGTTGCTGCCAGCGAATCCTTTAAGGCAGAAGGGGGAATTGCAGCCGGACAGATTACGAATCCGGAGGTCTTAAAGGCTTCCTGTATTATTTTTGCAACATTGCCCATTATCTGCGTCTATCCCTTCATTCAAAGATACTTTGTACAGGGAACCATGATAGGTGCAGTGAAAGGCTGATGATATTAGAATGATAAGAGAAGGAGGATATTCATGAGGAAAAGGGTGAGTTGGAAAAGGGCTGCTGCCTGGGGGACTGCTTTTGCAATGGCAGCAGGGCTGGCGTCCGGATGCAGCGCAAAGAAGGAGGCATCGGCTCCTGCTGGAGAAAGTAACAAGAAAGAAACCAGTCAGGCAGCAGAAACCGGAACAAAAGCGGAGGGGGAAAGTTACACGGATTACTCCAAGGGCTTTCCGGAAAACGTAACTATCAAGATTCCAGTTTATGACAGGGGCTTTGAAGGCTGGGACCCGGTGAATAATTATTACACCCGCTGGATCCAAAAAGAATTTGGAGATAAATACAATGTGACGGTCCAGTATGTGGCAATTAACAGGCAGAATGAGATTGCTGATTACATGCAGATGATTGCTGCAGGCAATGCGCCTGATATCATTTTCCATTACGACATGCCCCAGGCGGTGAACTACAATTCTGAGGGTGCTATGCAGGAACTGGACCTTGATGAAATAAAGTACTATGCACCTGACTATTATAAGAATGCAGAAAAAATAATCAATCAATACGGAAAGCTGGATGGGAAAAATACATTCTTCTTCGCACAGCGCAATCCAATTTATTATAACTGGGTGACACTCATCCGACAGGACTGGCTGGATAAAGTAGGAAAACAGAAACCTGCCACCAGAGAGGAATTACAAGAGGCAGCCAAAGCGTGGAAGGAAGCCGGGCTTGGCAAGCTGGGAGCCCAGATCGTGAATAAGAGTTATACCTATGAGTATCCATTTATCAGCACTTCACCGGACAAAAATGAATTGAATCTTTATTTGGATCTGAATGTTGCACCTCTTACCTGGAGTGCGACGAAAGCATACTTAAAAACCATGAATCAGGAATTTAATGATGGAATTCTTGATCCCGAGTTCTACTTAAATGCGGATGATGCCGCATGGAAAGCTGACTTTGTTGCTGGAAATGTAGGTACCTATTCCTTCTATATTTCTGCAAACACAGATGTGATAAACAGTTTAAAGGCAAACAATCCAGGGGCTGAAGTTTCCGTTTTAAGTCCTGCAGCCCTGTCACCCAAAGACAGCCACCCGTATTATTATAAATATCCTCCATACGGAATGATAATGGGAATCAACTCTAAAACAGATGAAGAGCAAAGAGCAGCAGTCTGGATGTTTTTAAACTGGATGTCCCAGCCTGAGAATCTCTTCTATTTACAAAACGGTGTGGAAGGTGCCAATTATACATTGGATACCGACAAAATTGCAGTACCTGTCAAGGATTTCAAAGGAGAATCCAAGCTGTCTAACAATAATAACAAGGATTACTGGTGTCTGGTTACTGAAATGACTGATTATGGCGATGATGCGAAAAATCTGAAAGCCAATACCAGGATGTTAGCTCCCGCTGGATATGAAGATCTGGTGAAACAATCCTATGATTATGCCAAGGAAGTGGAACAGTATGGACTGATCAGTCCAATTTTCACCAAGAGTGTTACATCAACAGGTGAATATGCGGCAGATTTAACTGCCATGTGGCAGGAATTTTATGTGGATATGATTACTTGCAAACCGGAGGAACTGGATGCAAAGTATGAAGCGTATTGCAAAGAATATTCAGACAACGGATATCAGGAAATTCTGGATGAAAAACAGAAGCTGATCGATTCCGGAGATTTTATTGCTCAATAAGAACATGGGGCTGTTGCAGATCTGGCATCAGCCCTTTCTAAAATCAGGGGGAGCTTCTCATGACACAATATGTTTTTTATCAGACAGAGACTGTGAAGGGAAAGGAAATCAATGTTAAACCATCCCGGTATTATAAATCCGGCGGAGGTTTTGGCTTTTTTACGGAAAAGTCTCTTAAGTCGTCCCATTCATGCAGTCTGCCGGAACTGAATACCGGATTCATTCCCAGCCCGGGTTTTCAACAGGAAATAACAGTAAGGCAAGATGAGTATGGCTGTTATGTGGATACTAAGTCCATGTTAATTCCCTTATCTTTTCAGGCGGATATAGGGGACCAGGGAAATTACCTTATGACCATTACCCTTTTTGCAAAGGAAGAAGAGAAAGAGGTCCTTTTATTTGTTGGAAGAAGACAGCTGGTCTGGCGGGGGAGTTTAAAGGCACAGGAAGAATGGAGTGGATCTTTTCCTGTTTTCATCAGCGATTTTATACCAAGAGGAGAGACCCGGCGTTTCCCTGATGAGGCTGTTAAAGTAACAGTAATCAGCCGCTCAGTCCGTTTAAAAACACTGGATATTGAAAAATGGAAAGGAAAAACCTTGTATCTTGCCGGGGATTCTACCGTGACAGATCAAAATGCCCAGTATCCATATAATCCAGTAGAGAGTTACGGAGGCTGGGGTCAGATGCTTCCCGTCTTTTTAAACGGTAATTATGCAGTTTCCAATCATGCCCATTCCGGTCTGACCACAGAAAGCTTCCGGTCAGAGGGGCATTACGAAATTCTCATGGAACAAATCAGTGAAGGCGATGTCTGTTTGTTTCAGTTCGGCCATAATGACCAGAAAGTTGATGACTTAAAAGCAGAGGGGGGATACCGGAACAACCTGATTCGGTATATTTTAGAAATACGGGAAAAAGGAGCCGTTCCCGTATTGGTGACACCGCTGGCCAGAAACAGCTGGCTGGAGAATGGTAAAATATATAATGATCTTTTAAAAGAATATGCGTGGGAGGTTATAAAAATTTCACAGAGCATGGGGGTTGTTGTTCTGGATCTGCATGAATCCAGTATGGAGTTTATAAAAGAGCATGGCCTTAAGGACTCCGGGCGCTGGTTTTATCCAACCGATTATACACATACCAATGATTATGGTGCATGGAAGATGGCTTACTTTATATGGAAAGGGCTGGCCCATGCCGGTGTGATACCACCGGAAGGGAAGGAGGCGCCTGTATGGGAGCCTCCAAAAGAAAATGACCGGTTATCAATAGTTAAAGGAGAACATTTATGAGAGAGACAGAAAAAGGAAGCTTTACTCTTCCGGGAGAATCCGGCTATGAGGAACTCACTCTTCGGCTTGCAAAACGTTGGGGAGCAGATATGATACGTGACAGTGACGGAACGGTACTGTCTGATGAGCTGACAAACGCGGGATACGGAATTTATTCCACCATCTGCCTGATCAGAGACCACAATGAATGGGCAAACGCCCATCCGGAGCAGCTTCAGCAGACCTTCCTTGTTACAGAGCCTGTATCAGGGACAGAGGGAGGCTTAACGGTGCCTTTGCTGGCAGATTTTTATAAAGACCAGTTTCGGGTCAATGAAAGCCCCGAATCCATAAAATACTGGCAGGTTTATGACCGCACGGCGAATCAGGAGATATCCCGTACTTCCTGGAACTATGATGCCAAAACCCAGTCAGTAATAATCAGTGAGACCAGACCCTTTCATGAGTATACGGTAAATTTTCTGGCATACCGGATATGGGAAGAGATCTCCATGTACAATCATGTAACCAATCACTGGGAAAAGGAGCACCTGATGCCTCTGGATCCCAGGCATCAGGAAACGAGGGACTATTTATACAGCTGGCTTAAGACGTGGTGCGAAGAGCATCCTTTTACAACTGTGGTTCGTTTTACTTCTCTTTTTTATAATTTTACATGGATATGGGGAAGCAGAGAACGAAGACGGTATCTGTACAGTGACTGGGGAGCTTATGATTTTACTGTAAGCCCGGCAGCGCTTAAAGAGTTTGAAGAGGAATATGGCTACTGCCTCGTTTCTGAGGATTTTATTAATCAGGGGAAGTTTCATGTAACCCACATGCCGCCCGGCAGACGCCAGCTTGATTATATGGCGTTTATAAACCGTTTTGTGGTGGATTATGGAAAAAAGCTGGTGGAGCTGGTTCACAGCTATGGAAAAAAGGCCAGTGTATTTTACGATGACAGCTGGATTGGTCTTGAGCCGTATCAAAGCAGCTTTAAGGAGTTTGGCTTTGATGGAATTATCAAATGCGTATTTTCCGGCTATGAGGCCCGGCTTTGTGCAGGTGTACCGGCAGAAACCCATGAATTAAGACTTCACCCTTATCTGTTTCCGGTGGGGCTGAAAGGAACTCCCACATTTGCACCGGGAGGAAATCCCACAAAGGATGCGCTGGAATACTGGAACAGAGTCCGGCGTGCAATTCTCCGCCAGAAGATTGACCGGATTGGTCTTGGCGGTTATCTCCATCTGGTAGCTGAATATCCGGATTTTTGCAGCTGTATTGAAAAAATTGCTGATGAATTCCGTTTGTTGAAAGAATTGCATGAAAAAGGAGCGGTTTACACTCTGACCATAAAAGCTGCGGTTGTTCATGCGTGGGGCAAATTAAGGTCATGGACGTTATCCGGACATTTTCATGAAACATATATGCACGATCTGATTCATATAAATGAGGCTTTATCCGGGCTTCCGGTGCAGGTGGAATTCATCAGTTTTGAAGATGTAAAAAATGGTGCTCTTAATAATGTGGATGTTCTTATTAATGCAGGAGCGTCCGGCACAGCATGGAGCGGAGGATCCGCCTGGGAAGAAGATGGTATCTTAGAGGAAATACTCCGTTTTGTTCACGCAGGAGGTGTTTTTATAGGAGTCAATGAGCCTTCTGCCTGTGACGGTCACCATACCTTTTTCCGGATGGCGAACGTATTGGGACTGGATCAGGATACCGGCGCGAGGGTGTGCCATGGACGAATGGAATATGAGGTGGAACGTGTTCCTGGACTGATACCGGATCATGCACAGGTCAAAAGCAAAAAAGGATTGTACTTAACGGATCAGGAAACCATTGTCCTGGGGGAAGAAGAAACGGAGCCGACCATCACATATCATGCTTATGGAAATGGAGCAGGAATTTATTTAAGCAGCTTCCAGTTTTCAAATTCTAATACAAGATTGCTGCTCAATCTCATGCTCTATGGCAGGAAGATGAACCTGAAACAGAAATATTTAACGGATAATCCGGAAACGGAAAGTGCATGGTATCCGGACAGCCGGACACTGGTAATTATCAATAACAGCAAAAGCCCCCAGACAGTTTCTGTAGAGACCGATTCGGAGTGTATCATGGTTTCGCTTGCCCCTTATGAAACCGTATTTCAAAAGTTATAACCCCAGTCAGAACCAAAGCGAATAACACAATTGGTTAATTGTTATGAAAAATATCAAAAAAACATTACAATTATTGTGTAAATGTGGTATAATCTGGTTGAGATAAAGACATGCTGCGGAAGGGGGACTACGTAAGATGTGGAAACGGTTAGGTAAGAAGAAAAAAATACGGGTAAAAAACAGGGTGAAGTTTACCCATCTCTCAACCAGGATTGCATGCATGGCGGGAATCATGCTGGTGGTGGTATTTGGTATTTTAATAGGTATTACATCCAGAATGACAAAACGGGCAATGCAGCAGTCAGCTTTCGGAGAACTAAAAACGCTTGCTTCAGAAAATGGAAAGGATATTCAACAGATCTTTGATACAGCACAGCAGGTTTCCAACCGGATTACTTATTATCTGGAGAATTCATCTGACAACCGAAAGCTGATGCTGGATTTAAGGATCAAGGCGGGTAATACGGCAGAACCATTTTATAAAAGCCGCGTATCTGACAAAGTAACACTGGATACCAATGGTATGAGAATTGAAGATTATATGGTTTCCACCATTCGGTCTTCCATTATGTATTCCGAGGATATTAAGGGAATCAGTATTCTGTTCGAGCAGTATGGGTTAAGTTCAGCAGCCAGAAGCTATGGTATTTATGCCGATAAGGATGGGAATGTGACCAGCAGCGGTAACTACGAAGATTATTCCGTAAAAGACTATTATCAAAAGGCTCTTGAGACGGGACAAAGAGTCATTACAGAGCCTTATGAGTCAAACGGTGAGATGATCATTACCATGGCGGTACCGGTAATTGTCAATAGCAGGACGCTCTGTGTGGTTTCCGTTGATGTGGGACTGGACCGGTTTAGCCAGGCGAAAACAGCCGCTTCTTATCCGAGCATGTATACCTTTATTTTGAATGAAACCGGAACCATCATATCGGAAAGTACGGGAAAAGGACTTGCCGGGACCAACGTTTCTGATTTTGTAACCACCCAGTCATGTAAAGACGGGATAAAAGCAGGTGCAGCAGCAGGAGAAGCCTTCCATGTAATTGACGGGAACAAAAAAGGGGAAGTGTATTACTTTTTTGAACCGATTCAGTTAAATGGCGCCATCTGGTATTCCGTTACAGCCGTCAATGCCAGGGATATGAACCGTGAGGCGGAGCGCATGGCTACCCTGATGGCTGTCATATCTGCGGCAGCGATGATCATGATTCTGTTTATGATTACTGTTGTTATAACAAAGCAGTTAAAACCCTTACATAAATTATCTGAAGCAGCGGAACAGATTGCAGATGGAAACTTAAGCGGTTTTTCTGGTGTGAAATCGGGAGATGAGATCGGTCAGACAGCCCAATCTTTTGAACGGATGTCTTCCAACTTAAAAACCATTATTGACCGGATTTCCCTTGCACTTCATGAAATTGCAGAAAACCATTTGGATTTAGATGTGGATATGGGACTTTCCGGAGATTTCTTTAAGCTGGAAGAAGCTGTTAAAAAAATCACTTTGAATTTAAACGCGGTTATGTATGAGGTAAACCAGTCGGCGGGACAGGTAGCAGCAAGCTCCGGTCAGGTAGCAGAAGGGTCTAAGGTTTTGGCTGATGGAGCAGACACTCAGGAAAAAACCATAGAGCTGCTGTCCGGATCCGTCAACCATGTTTCCGGGAATATTAAGAAACTGGCTGAAAAAGCAGGAGAAGTTTCTTATCAGGTTCAACAGACCGGAACGGAAGTGGTAAATTGTGATATGTCCATGCAGAACTTATCAAAGGCCATGGATGAAATCCGTATATCCTCTGGAGAGATTGAAAAAATCATTAAAGTGATAGAAGATATTGCTTTCCAGACCAATATACTGGCCTTAAATGCCGCTATTGAAGCAGCAAGAGCAGGAGAGTTTGGAAAAGGTTTTGCAGTGGTAGCAGGTGAAGTGAGGAATCTGGCAGCCAAAAGTACGGAGGCAGCAAAGAATACAACCGATCTCATTCAGAGCTCCATGACGGCAGTTGAGAATGGAAACAGTCTTCTTGATGAAACGGTTCAGTCCATGATGAGGGTATTAGAGGACTCAGCAATGGCGGTGGAAGCGGTGGATTCGATCTCTGCTGCAGCAGGAAAAGAAGCCAAAGCTGTGGAGGAGATAACCAAGGAGCTTGACCGGATATCACTGGCTGTTCGTAATAATTCTGCAACAGCAGAAGAAAGTGCAGTATCCAGTCAGGAGTTATCCAGACAAGCCCAGTTAATGCGTGAATTAGTGGAACGGTTCCGTTTAAGAAAAGAATAGTGGAAAAACGCAGAGCGATGGAGTTACTATTGCTCTGCGTTTTCTCTTTTTCGACAGAAAATAACAATTATTGTTTTAATCGAGTTAAAAATATATTCTGTTTTCAAATGCAATAATATATATTAAATCTAAATAAAATCATACAATTCGACAATTATCAATTTAATTATAAAAATAAATAAAATATATTGACAAATAAGGGGCGTTACGCTATAATAATGACATAACAAAGGGAAACCAGAGTTACAAAGAAGAGGAAAAATAAACGAAAGGAGGTACGGTCCACCAGAAAGAGCAGACTCGTTTCATTTGAAAAAATGAAACAAAGGCCCCCACAATCTACCGATGTGAATAACCAGTGGATACGAATAGAGTAATTCGTCTTCAGATGAATAAATAAAAGATATATTATAGAAGCTGGTTTGCAGCAACGGAGAGCGTAAAAAAATTTATATAGATCATGTTGGTACATAAGTTACTTGTAAGGAAACATGACGGAAAAGAGGTATCAATTCCAATGGACGAGATAAATAGATAGGGATATCGATGAGCATTAGTCAATCGATATCCCTATCTATTTGTGAATCAGTCATCAAGTCCTTCCAAATCAAAGGGAGGTGTATATTCTTCTCTTGCACTGCTTTTTTCCTGCATAAATCCCTGTAAAAGATCTAGTTCAATTGCTTTGTCCAGGACCTTATTGTATTCATAGGTTGTAATTCTTCTGTTAATCTCCGGATACAGAGAACTTTTGTAAAAAGGAGTATACTGGCTTAACAGACTGATATAAAACATTCCTTCAGGCAGCTCCTTTTTCATCCAGTCAAGAAGAGCCATGGAATCCTCCTTTGCTCCGGGCAGAACCATATGACGGATTATGACACCTTTTATCATTAATTTTCCGTCAGAATCAAAACTGGGAGCTCCGGTTTGAGAAATCATCTGTTTTATGGCTTCTGAGGCATGTTCAAAATAATCTGGTGCGCTGCTGTAACGTGCTGAAAGCGCACTGCTTTTGTATTTCAGATCAGGAAGCCAGATATCCACATATCCGTAAAGGGCCTTGATCGTTTCTAAGGATTCGTACCCGCCGCAGTTATAGACCACAGGGATGTCAAGCTTTGGTTTTGCCATATCCAGGGCCTTGATTACAGATGGAACATACTGTGTGGCAGTTACCAGATTAATGTTATGTGCTCCTTCATCCTGCAGCCTTAAAAATATGCGGGACAGCTGACTGGGGCTAAGCTCTCTGCCTGTATTCTCCTGACTGATGGAATGGTTCTGGCAAAAACAGCAGCGCAGGGTACAACCGGAAAAAAAGACGGTTCCGCTTCCGCGGCTTCCGCTGATGCAGGGTTCCTCCCAGTGATGGAGGGCAGCCCGGGCAGCTTTGACTGAATCGGTACAGCCACAGTATCCAACAGTCTTATGACGGTCAACTTTACAGTTTCTGGGGCAGAGACTGCATTGGTCATATAGATAATCATATTTCATAAGAGTTACTCCTGTTATTGACAAATAGATTTTAGTACTTTAATATAATAAAAAATATGCTGGAAAAAGGCAAATAAAAATGGCAGGAATGTGATAATGAAAAAACAATATAAACGTATGGAGGCATTACAATATGCCTTTCCGAAAACAGTGCCGGTAATGGCCGGGTATCTGGTTCTAGGCGCAGCATTTGGAATCTTAATGAGAGTGAATGGCTTTGGCATCATGTGGGCGCTCTTATGGAGCATTTTCGTATATGCGGGGAGCCTGCAGTATCTTGGAATTTCATTTTTTACTGCTGCGGTTAATCCATGGTACGCGTTATTCATGTCTGTAATGCTCAATGCAAGGCATTTGTTTTACGGATTATCCATGCTGGATCGGTTAAAAGGAGCCGGGAGGTTCAAACCTTATCTGATATTTTCTTTAACAGATGAGACATTCTCGGTTCTTTGCAATGAAGAGGTTCCAGATCATCTTCCGGAAGACTGGGTTTATTTTTTTATTTCTTTACTGGACCAGCTCTACTGGGTTGCAGGGACTCTTTTGGGTGCAGCTGCAGGATCCATGCTCCGGTTTGATACTGCCGGAATGGATTTCGCACTGACTGCTCTTTTTACGGTGATTTTTATTGATCAGTGGAAAGCCCGAAAGAACCGAAGGGCGGCATTGACTGGTGTTTTTTCTTCTGTTGTATGTGTTTTGATTTTTGGTAAGGATGTTTTTATTATACCTGCCATGGTTATGATTCTATCTGTTATTACAATCGGCTATCAGAAAACAAAAGATAAGGAGGTTCCGATTTGAAACAAAATTACATAAATTACGTTTTGATCACTCTGGCTATGATTGTTGCCACATTATTCACCCGGTTTCTGCCTTTTCTTTTTTTTCCGTCAGGGAAAAAGACGCCAAAATATGTTACTTATCTGAGCAATACTCTGCCATATGCAGCTATAGGCCTGCTGGTGGTTTACTGTTTGAGAGGGATTTCATTTATAGCCCGTCCTTATGGCCTGCCGGAGCTTCTTTCCATTGGTGTCATTGCATTATTGCACGTATGGAAGGGAAATTCACTGCTTAGTATTGGAGCGGGGACAGTGTTTTACATGGTATTGATTCAGACTCTTTTTTGTTAGTTATGGAACTTAAATTGTAAAGAGATATTCTTATCCTTTCGTGAAAAAAGGAGAAGGATATTTTTTTTTGTAAGAATATAGACATATGTCAATATAAAGATAATTAAAAATCAAATGTTAATTTATGCATACATTGACAAATAGTTACAAAATATCGTATAATATAATAAACCATTTACAAAATGTCATGGTTTATATTACCATTGATGAGACAAGGAGCATAAGACTATGAAGACACCGGGGGATAAGAAGTGGAATCGGAAAACCCAAAAGACAAAAAGGACTGGTCAGGGAAAGACAAAGAATGTGGGAGCATCAATTAAGGCAAAGTTGTCCGTGAAATCGCTGAAGATGAAGATGCTGATGTTTATTATAGCAATCATTCTTGGGTTATCTGTGACCAATATGATTGTCAGTATTTCAGTAAGTTTTATCGGTATTACAGATGTCGTAAAAAGTGATCTGGAATCTACCGGAAAGCTGGTAAACAATTTAGTAGTGCAGAACATAGACCAGATGAAAGTAAGTATTGAGGCAAGTGCCCAGGGGGGAAGCTTGAAGTCAATTAATTCCAGGGTAGTAACAGAATACTTAAACAATCAGTGTACTCTCTATGGTTATAAGGACCTGGCAGTAATCAGTAAGGAAGGCGTTGTTACGCGTACCGCCAGCGGAGAACACATCGGTGACAGTTTTGCAGGTGTGGATTACATAACAAAAGCATTAAACGGACAGACCACTATTTCAACGACAGAATACAACAGCAATAATGAACTGGTAATCAGAGTGGCAACACCTTATGATTTTGGAATACTGGTTGGAACCTATGACGGTGCTGTTTTAAGCAATCTGATTAAAGATTTCTCAATTGGAAAGACCGGCAATGCATTTCTTTTAGACAGTACCGGTACTGTAATCGCCGGTAATAATGCAGATCTTGTACAGCAGCGAAATAACATGATCGAGAAGGCAAAGAGTGATGCTTCTTATTCTTCCATTGGAAAGATGTTTAAGAAAATCATCTCCGGCGGAACAGATGTT
This sequence comes from Lacrimispora amygdalina, assembly GCF_900205965.1. Lineage (GTDB taxonomy): Bacteria > Bacillota > Clostridia > Lachnospirales > Lachnospiraceae > Lacrimispora > Lacrimispora amygdalina_A. Next base: position 288,997 of record NZ_OAOF01000002.1, on the reverse strand, counting down.
GATAAATATGAATATAAGGGTGTAAGCAGATACTGCTATTATAGTCCGGTAAACGGCAGTGACGGCTGGTCACTTGGAGTGGTTGCTCCTATTAATGAGACCACTAAATCAATTTATACAGTAATATTTTTTATGGTAATTCTTCTTATAATATCCATCGCTGTAGGCTGCTTCCTGGCATTTTGGTTTGCCGGGTCCATTGCTGGTCCGGTTTCTGCAATTGCAGACAGAATGAAGCTTCTGTCAAACGGTGATTTAACCAGTGATGTACCGGTTGTCAAACGAAAAGATGAGATTGGTCAGCTGGCAGAGGAAATCGGCAATTATGTAACCAGCGTCAGAAAGTATAACAACACCATTGCAGCATCTATGGACAAGATTGCATCCGGTGATTTCAGTCCCACTGAATCTATGGATTTCAACGGCGATTATGTTGTGATTCAGGATGCAATACGTAAGGCAGAAGACATGCTTTCAAAAACCATGGAGACAATTAATATATCTGCAGATGAGGTTGCAAAGGGCAGTGCCCAGGTATCCCAGGGAGCGCAGAATTTAAGCCAGGGTGCAGTGGAACAGGCTGCTTCTGTTGAGGAATTATCCTCATCTGTTAATGAAATTTCAAATAGTCTTTTAAGTACAGCTAAGACAGTAGAAGGAATTAATACTCAGGCCGGCAGGGTTGGTAAGGCCATGGAAGACGGCAATGCACAGATGCAGGTTATGATGCAGTCCATGGGTCAGATCAGTCAGAAATCCAAAGAGATTGAGAAGGTTAATAAACTGATAGAAGATATTGCCTTCCAGACCAATATTCTTGCACTGAATGCAGCAGTTGAGGCAGCAAGGGCAGGAGAAGCAGGAAAAGGTTTTGCAGTGGTAGCCGATGAGGTGCGTAACCTGGCAGGCAAGAGTGCTAATGCTGCAAAAGATACTTCAAGCCTGGTTGCTGATACCATTTCAGCAGTCGAGAAGGGTACCGGAGTGGCTTCTTCCACAGGAGAATCATTAAATGGTATTCTTATGGAGACAAGAAGTATGGTTACTGCCATTGAAAAGTCTGCTGATGAGCTGCAAAAGCAGAGTGATAAGGTGACACAGGTAACCGTGGGAATCGAGCAGATCTCTTCCGTAGTTCAAAGCAACTCTGCCACAGCAGAGGAAAGTGCTGCAGCCAGTGAAGAACTTTCTGGCCAGGCAGAGAATTTACGGGAATTAATGAGTAAGTTCCGCCTTCACTAAAAAGTAACAGAATTTCAAACAATAAATAGGGGGCTGTCATGCTAAGTAATTAGTACGACAGTCTCTTTTACTTTGAACAGGGTTCCGATAAGATGATAATCTACAGGTGCATAAATATATAAAATCTGCTATAATAAAAAAAGCTGGTTACTTCCCAGGATTGCTTGGAAGTATAATAAGAGAGGGGAATGCGGTGAACGTGGGACTATGGGGGACAAAAAGGCTGCATGAGAAGTGGCTTTCTTTTACGTTAAAGCAGAAGATTAAGACAATCGCAGCCATGGTCATTCTGATCGTGGCACTTTCCATTATATTTAATATTGTAATACTGGATTTTGCGTTAAATGGATTCAATCAGATTCTGGAGGATAATTCCATGTGCCATGATTATCAGGCAGCTATGGAGGAGGAAGCCACCGCGTTTAAAAATTATGTGAGAGACCGTTCCGACGAGAGCAGGACCTTGTATGAATCTGCATGCAACAGGACGAAACGAAGTGTATCTGAGCTGCCTTTTGACTATGACAGGGTGGGAAAAGAGCGGTATTCCATAACCTGGTCAATACGGAATGGTTATGAGAACTACAGCAAGTGGCGGGATTTATTTCTTGTGGGTAAAGATGAAAACGGATTTTCCATTACCCAGTATATCAATGAACTGTATCGGATTTACCGGATGCAGGATTATCTGTCGGACTACGGAAAGCGTCTGGTTCAGAGCACGTTAAGGGAAGGAACAGACGCTTATCATGCCAAGGTTCCGATTTTGTACCGTTTTCCGGTAATAATCCTGATTCTGGCTGTATTGAGTATCAGCGCTACCTATTACGTCAGCCGCATGATGCACCGTGACATGGTGGTTCCTGTGGTTCGCCTGGCGTGTATATCAAGGAAAATAGCAGGGAATGATTTCAGCAATGAGGATGTGATAGTGGACAACCAGGATGAGATCGGAGAACTCGTCCGAGCGTTCAATATGATGAAACATGCCACCAGTCAGTATATTACCACTCTGAAAGAGAAAAATGAAATGGCGGATCTCCTGCATAAAGAGGAGATAGAAAAAATGGAGATAGAAAAAAGGCTTGATGCCACTAAGCTGGAGCTGTTAAAAAACCAGATTAATCCTCATTTTTTGTTTAACACCTTGAATATGATTTCCTGTATGGCGAAGCTGGAGGATGCAGGTACAACTGAACGTATGATTGAGTGTCTTGGCAATTTGTTCCGGTACAACTTAAAGACTCCTGAATCGGAGGTGCTGTTAAAGAAAGAGCTTCAGGTCGTGAGTGATTATATGTATCTGCAGCAGATGCGGTTTGGCAGCAGACTGCATTATGATATTCAGTGTCTGGCAGACAGCAGCAGGATTATGGTACCTACCTTTACGCTTCAGCCTTTGGTAGAGAATGCGGTAGTACACGGCATTTCAAAGAAGGAAGTTGGGGGAAGCATACGCATAAGGATATGGGAAAAGGACCAGAAATTGATAATATCGGTTGCAGATACCGGGGTAGGTATGAGTGAGGAGAGCTTAAAAGAACTGAGAGAGGCACTGGCTGTTCATTCCACTTCCAGGGTAGGAATCGGAGCAGGTAATATCTACCAGAGAATTCATCGTATGTACGATGATGGTGATTTTCAAATATACAGCAGACTGGGGCATGGAACAGCAGTCCTTCTTACCATACCGGTCAGACTGTAAAGAGGGAGCTTATATGTATCGGGTATTGATTGCAGATGATGAATTAATAGAAAGAAAAGTACTGTATAAAACACTGACAAAGGAACTGGGTGACCAGTGTGACATCTGGCAGGCGGAAAATGGCCGGGAGGCATTGGAACTGTTTGATGAACACGATATACAGATTGCGGTGCTTGATATAGAGATGCCGGGAATTAACGGCATTGAAGCGGCACAGGAGATGCGGCGCCGGAAAAAACAGTGCAGTATCATTTTCCTGACCGCTTTTGATGATTTCTCTTATGCAAAGAAAGCCATTGGAATCCGGGTTCTTGACTATCTGTTAAAACCCTGTAAGAAAGAGGAACTGATCAGTGTTCTGGATGAGGCAATGCGTCTTGCTGATAAGGCAGAGCTGGAAGAGAAGGAAGAGGAAGTGACGGAGACGGCAGAACCCGTTCTTTTTAAACCTGCTGCTGAGTTGAATACAGGCGATGGACAGGTGAGACTCCATAAGGTAGCAGAAGCCATACGAACCTACATGGAAGAGAATTATGTCAGGGAGCTGTCCATGCAGGAGGTTGCCAGAGTAATGAATTATTCAGAGGCCTATTTTTGTAAATTATTTAAACAGTGTTTTGATAAAAATTTTACAACATACTTAACAGAATGCAGAGTGGAAGCTGCGAAAAAGCTTTTAAAAGAACCTATGGTGAATATAAAGGATGTGGGAGAGGCTGTAGGTTATAATGATTCCAATTATTTTGCCAAGGTATTTAAACGGGTAACAGGTATCAGTCCCACGGAATACCGTATGAGCATTTTTAACAGGAAATAAGTTAGGAGGAAGGGGCTATATGAGAAGAGAACTACTAGGTTTGTTGCTTGCTGCTGGTATGGCGGTAGTTCTTTCCGGCTGTAAAAAACCAGACCAGACTGCTGAGAATGGAAGTTCATCCAGTGACAGGACAGCAGCGGTGGAGGGAGCAGGAAAAGGGATGTGGGAAAGCCCGGAATTTGTATTTACCTATGCAGAAAATCAGGCGGAAGATTATCCTACCACCCAGGGGGCTTATAAATTTGCGGAACTGATCAGTCAGAAAACCAATGGAAGGATCTTAATTAATGTCCAGGCAGGTGGAATATTGGGGGATGAGAAGTCTGTATGTGAGCAGCTGCAGTTTGGGGGAATTGATTTTATGCGGATCTCTCTCTCCCCTCTGTCCGAGTTTGTTCCGAAACTGAATGTACTTCAGCTGCCCTATCTTTACCGGGATGCAGACCATATGTGGCAGGTGCTTGATGGGACGATTGGAAAGGACTTCATGAATTCCTTTGAAGGCTCTGATCTGGTTCCTCTGTCCTGGTATGATGCAGGCGCCAGAAATTTTTACAGTTCGGTACGTCCAATCAGAAAGCTGGAGGACATAAGGGGGCTTAAGATCCGCGTTCAGGAGTCGGAAATGATGATTGGAATGGTGGAAGCTCTGGGTGCAAGTCCTGCACCCATGCCTTATGCAGAAGTATATTCTGCGCTGCAGACAGGCACTATTGACGGCGCAGAGAATAACTGGCCTTCCTATGAATCTACCAGTCACTATGAGGTGGCAAAATATTACACGCTTGACGAACATAACCGCGTACCGGAAATGCAGCTCTGTTCTCAGCCGACCTGGGACAAGCTGTCTGAATTTGACCGGAAGATCATCAAGGAATGTGCATTGGAGTCAGCGGAATATGAAAGAAGGCTGTGGTCTGAACGGGAGAAGGAATCAGAGAAAAAGGTCCGGTCAGAGGGTTGTCAGATAATAGAGTTATCGCCGGAAGAGAAACAGAAATTTCAGGATGCGGTAAAGCCGATGTATCAGCGATACTGCAGTGATTATATGGATATTGTGGATGCCATTATTGAAACAGGCAGATAAAAAGGAAAACCCAGACAGATATCTTTTGGAACTGTCTGGGTTTTTCTGTGAGATTACTGTTTTTTATCTTTTACCTTTGCTTTTGGCAGATAAGGGTAGAGATCCTGATAAGATTCCAGTTCTTCTTCTGATACCGGTTCTGCAGGAATCAGTCCGGTTAAATCGGTAGAGGAACAGGCTTGAATATCAATATCATAATTATTTTTTGCAGTGATACGGTCGGAAGACTTTGTGGTTTTTTCATTTTTTTCAGATTTCATATTTTATCTCCTTTCAGTGCAGTTAGGAATCTCATTGTTTTAGTGTGGAGAATTCTGTTGGAAATATTCATGGTTTCTTTCAGTTCCCTTTTGAGTTATAAATATATTAATGGCAATTTGTCATAAGCAGATTTACAGGGGGGAAAATTATGAGTATAGCCTTTTTGATTGATGATAAGACGGATTTGATCGTATTATATCCGAAAATCAGGAGTATGGTGAATCTGGAAAAGATGAAATATTCTGCTATTTTTAATGGAAAATTTTTTGCTCTTACGATCAGGGAGATTTATTATCTGGAATCCTATGACAGGAAAGCAAGTCTCGTATTAAAAGAAGGAAGAATACGAATAAAAGCGAGATTGAATGAAGAAGAAAGAAAACTTCCAAAAGAGTGGTTTGTCCGGATCAGCCGTCATAATATCATAAATATGCATCATGTCAGATCTGTAAATGATGAAAAGGTGGAAATAATCAATGGAGATATTCTGTATGTCAGCCATAACAGAAAGAAGATGTTTCAAAAAGAATACAGGCTATTTTTGGAATTTTATAACCGGCTGGTGTAAATAGAACGAAAAACGCAATGAAAATGGAAAAAGACGCACACCCCATTGTCAGGGCTGGCTGCAGATGCTATTGTTAATGTAACAGAAGTGATACAAATTTATTTGTGGATTCTTCCTCGGCAGTTCTTATCTAAATTAAAACCTATCTTACGAAAGTCTTTATGCAGGCAGCGGAAATTCAGCCGATTCCGTTGTCTGCATCTTCTTTTTATTCATACTACCGGCATATCTTTGGAAAATTCTTCTAATATGCAGAAACGTCTGTAAATCTTCCTGAAGATTACGGCTGAGAATAAAAGAAGTATAATGCCTGATGTGAATAAAATACGGCTAATGAAAAAGGCTCTGGGACGTATTAGAAAAGGAGACCCCATTGCGTTTATCTCCTCTTCACTATATCCTGCCTCAGATAAATAGCTATGAAAATAGGGAATAAGATTCCGATCCATAGGGATGATTTCACCGTCAATAAATATTTTTAAATTTGGCTTTGGACCACCTTTGAGAAATGAATAAGTTTCCTCTGTCAGCTTGTCAAATGCCATAATGTGGCTTCTGTCAGTTTTCAACCCCAGATATCCGCTGTTGAATGGAATGATATAATAATTTCCTGAATTTTTCCTGGGAATGATGAATCCTTCGCTGTTTTTCTCGTAAGTATTATCGGATGCAAAATAGTCAAGCGCATAGATCACATCCCCTTTTATGTGGCTCCCGGTTTTAATTTCTTTCCCTTCTAAAAGATCTTCGAAGGTGACAGGAGGGAGAAAAGATGTGATAAAACCAGAGAAAGAGAACAATATGAGAATCATACCTGCTGCAAAAAACACTAGTACTCTGCTGCTTAAGGAATATATTAATTTTTTCATCGTTTTATAAACTCCTTCTCCTAAGTCTATACTAAAATATGGTAACAAAAATACAAAAAATGTCAATATCTAAGAATGAATGAAACCAAATTGTAGAAAAAACGGTTTTGTAAAACGTTTAACATTTATAGGTTGACAAATAAATAAAAATTTGAGTTAATAATACAAAAGATCACTGGAGGAAATAATGGCAACAATTAAGGAGCTTGCAAAGTGCTGCGGTGTATCAGTGGCTACCGTTTCCAATATATTAAATAACAAACCTGGCGCAAGTGAAAAAACCAGGAAGCTGGTATTGGAAATGGCAGAACAGTTAAATTATACGCCTAATATTGTAGCAAAAAATTTGAAGATGCAGAAAACCAGAAGCATCGGTGTAATCGCAGAAGATATGACCGGTTCCTGGCGGACAGCCTGATAATGAGGAAGCTTATCCCTCTTATAATTCCGGAGAATATGCAGTACAGATCATGCCATTCTGGCAGACGTCGCGATTTATAAATTACATGAAGGATTTAAATAAGCAGGTTGCCATTGCACCTGTACCTGTATGGAATACAGATGATAAAGAAACAGCAACGATTGGCGGAGGCGGAACCGGCACAGCGATCGTTAAATCTGGTAAGAATGCCCAGCTGGCTGCAGAGGTTATGGCTTACATCAAGCTTTCCGAAGAATCCAACCGTGAGGTATGGAATGTACTTGGATTTGATCCCGTTAATACCGCTGTATGGACAGATAAGTCTCTGACCCAGAATCCGGATAACAAATTTATCCAGTATTTTACCAATTATCCTTTTGATACTCTGTTAGAGAAAAAGGACAGCATTGGACTTTTAAGGGCTTATACTGATGAAAAATATCCTTCCATCAACAATGAATTATGTACGGTTACCCTGAACAGTATTTTTGAAGATGGTATGGATGTGAAACAAGTTCTTGAGTCTTCCCAGGAAACCTTAAACAATGAATTTAAAAAATAAAGAAAAGCAATGCCGCAGGGAATGACAGCCCTGCGGCCGCTGTATCAGTGACATGACCGGAAGGGGGACAAAATGAAGAAATTCTTCTATTCAAAAAAAATAGCTCCTTATGTGTTCATCTGCCCTTTTGTAATTACAGTGCTGATTTTCTGGATGCTTCCTGTCTGCAACGGGTTGATTTTGAGCTTTGAGGATGTATTAAAAAACAAATGGGTGGGGTTTGATAATTATTCCAGACTAGTGACAGATAAGATTTTCAGAAAAGCAATATGGAACAGTTTTAAATACATGACAGGGACCCTGATTTTGCTGATTCCATTCCCCATGCTTTTTGCAGCCATGCTAAACAGCAGATGGATAAAGAAAACTGAATTTTTCAAATCAGTATATTTTATACCGGCACTTACCTCTGTAGTGGTTGCAGGTACCATTTTCCGGCTGATGTTTGGAGAATCCACAACCTCTCTTTTTAACCAGGTATTGGGATTTTTCGGATTGAGCCCGGTAAAATGGCTCAAGGGTGCAGGAACCAGCTTCTTTGCTCTGCTTTTGCTGGCATGCTGGAGATGGACCGGAGTAAATATTCTTTATTTTCTGGCAGGTTTGCAGAGCATACCCTCTGATTTATATGAGGCCGCTTCCATTGATGGTGCTTCCGGCTGGCAGCAGTTTATTAAAATTTCAGTTCCTCTTGTGAAACCCACAACGGTCTATGTGCTGACAATCAGCATTTATGCCGGTCTTTCCATGTTTCTGGAGAGTAATATGCTGTTTAAAGGAAATAATTCACCTAATAACATTGGGCTGACTATCGTAGGGTATCTTTACAGACAAGGAGTGGAAAAACGGGCCTTGGGATATGCGTGTGCGGTAGGCTTTATTCTCCTTCTTGTGGTTATGGCGGTTAATTTAATCCAGCTTAAGGTAACCGGTACATTTGAAGAGGGGAGGGACTGATATGAAAAAAAATACGACAAACCGCACTGTTACATTTGTTTTTTATCTGTTTTTCACCCTTCTTGCTGCAGGGATTTTTCTTCCGGTCTGGGTTCTTTTTATAGCCAGCTTTAAACCTGGAGAAGATCTTCTTCAATATGGCCTGAATTTAGAGATTCACCTTTCGGGTATGAATCTTAATAACTATACTCTTTTGTTTTTTGGTCAGCATGAATACTGGCGGTGGTTTTTTAACAGCATTATTTTAACGGTACTCACAGTATCCGGAACCCTGCTGATCAGCTCTTTTGTAGGGTATGGCTTTGCTGCCTATGATTTTAAGGGGAAAAAGTTCCTGTTCATCCTGGTGCTTTTAATCTTATCTATCCCTCTGGAAGTGGTTATGCTGCCTTTGTATAAGCAGATATCCTCATGGAAGCTGATGGACAATTATGCTGCCATCGTCCTTCCGTTCCTGGCTCATGCTTCAACCATATTTTTTTTTCGACAGTATCTGCTCAGTATCCCTGGCTCTTTAAAGAAGCAGGTAGAATTGACGGAGCCACGGAGTATGGAATTTTTTACAGATTAATTATCCCGCTGATGAAACCGGCCTTTTCAGCTATGGCCATATTAAACGGAATGAACGCCTGGAACAACTATTTGTGGCCGCTTCTTGTAATCAGGTCTTCACAGAAGTATCCTCTTACTTTGGGTCTGAATACACTGATTAATCCTTATGGGGATAATTACAGCCTTCTTATCGTAGGCTCAGTTTTTTCTGTTATTCCGATTTTTCTGCTTTTTGTCGCATTTCAGAAATATTTTATTCAGGGAATGATGGCTGGAGCTGTAAAGGGATGACAATTAATTTCATAACAAATGTAACGGATCAGCATTCCTTTTAACAGGAGTGCTGTTTTTTTGACTTGATGAACGTAACGTAAGACGATATAATAGAAATGATACAAAGGATATAAGGATATAAGGATTAAAGTCCTGTAACATACAGAAATGGAGGAAACTATGGCTGCAACAGAGCTGACAGGCAGACGTTTGAACCAATACATAGAAGATTACGTAGTATTTGATTTGGAGACAACGGGAGTGGATACTCAGGAAGACTCCATCATAGAGATATCTGCAGTGAAAGTGAAACATCATGTAATTACAGAAGAGTTTAACCAGTTAATTAATCCAGGCACACATATTCCGGCAGGAGCAACAAAAATTAACGGAATTACGGATGAGATGGTGAAAGAGGCGCCGTTTCTTTCTGAGGTTCTTCCTGATTTTCTTTCCTTTATCGGCAAAGAAGTTCTGGTGGGACATAATATTCAGTCGTTTGATCTTCTTTTTTTATACCGGACAGCTGGGGAACTGATGGGAGTTTCATTACCAAATGATTATATAGATACCTTATTTATGGCAAGAGAACGCCTTCCGCAGTTGTACCGGCACCGGCTTACAGATATCTCTGCACATTTTAACATTTCAACGGAGGGAGCCCACCGGGCACTTAATGACTGCAGGATGAATCAGCAGTGTTATGAACAGATGGGAAAGCTGACTGGAACGGAAGAGGTTTATACATGTCCCCAGTGCGGTGGGTTATTAAAGAAACGGAATGGCCGGTTTGGTGTATTTTACGGCTGCACCAATTATCCCCGGTGCCGGTTTACAAAGAATGGGTAGGAGGAGCAGTATGGATGATAAAAAAACGTATAATAAGGTCATGCTGATCGCGCTTTGTATTATTTTGATCTTGCTTTGTGCTGGAATTTACAGTTACATACAGGGATATGGCGCTATGGAAATTCCTCTTGGGAGGGTCAAAATTGTCAGGGTGGGGATGGGTGCTCCTTTCGTACATCTTCCCTGACAGAAAGGGAACGAATGGAATTCAAGATTGAGCGGGCAAATGAAACGGATGCTGCTGTTATGGCAGATATCATTGAAAGAGTCTGGAACGATATCGATGATAAGCAGTGGTTTGTGGCGGATGACATAGAATATACAACCCGTATTTTATGCGCAAATCATGGTCTGGGCTATAAAGCAATAGAAATGGATCATAAAACGGCTGCTGGAATTTTCATTGTCTCTTTTCCTGGAATGAAGGAAGAGAATTTAGGCAGGGATATCCAACTTTCCGGAGCAGAGTTGGAAAAAGTGGCGCATATGGAATCGGTTGCAATTCTTCCTGCATACAGAGGAAATGGGCTGCAGTATGCCCTGATGCAGCGGGGAGAAGCTGATTTACGAAAAATGGGCTACAGATATCTGATGTGTACAGTACATCCGGACAATTACTACAGCAAAAACAATATAATCAGACAGGGATATGAAGTGGTTTTAACAAAGGAAAAATACGGGGGCTATATACGGGATATACTACTAAAAAAGCTGTTTTAAGCGTTTATTGGGTGCAGCAGAGGAAAGGTGAGAGGGATGGACATAAAAGAAATGCTTAACCTGGTTAAAACCGGTGAGATGGGGGTAGATGAGGCACAAAAGATTTTAAAGGACCTTCCTTATGAAGATTTAGGATATGCCAAACTGGATCATCACCGGGCACTTCGCTCGGGCTTTGGGGAAACTGTTTTCTGCCAGGGAAAACCAGATGAATATCTGGTGGAAATATATAGAAAATTTTTTCTGCGGGATGGGGAGGTATTTGGAACCAGGGCTACGAAAGAGCAGTTTGAACTGGTAAAGGCTGTTGTACCGGAAGTTACCTATGATCCCATTTCAAGGATTCTGAAGGTGGAGAAAAAGGATAAGATAAGGAAGGGATGTGTCGCAGTCTGCACGGGAGGAACTGCAGACATACCCGTTGCGGAAGAAGCAGCCCAGACTGCAGAGTACTTCGGCTCGTTTGTGGACCGGATTTATGATGTTGGTGTGGCAGGTATTCACCGTCTGATATCTAACCGGGAACGGATTGGACAGGCCAGCTGCATTATAGCAGTAGCAGGAATGGAAGGTGCACTTGGAACGGTAATTGCAGGAATGGCGGACTGTCCGGTGATTGCGGTGCCTACATCCATAGGATATGGAGCCAGCTTTCACGGTTTGTCAGCATTATTAACCATGCTCAATTCCTGTGCTAATGGTATTTCTGTAGTAAATATTGATAATGGTTATGGAGCGGGATACATTGCAACTCAGATTAATCGACTGGCGGTAAGATAAATGAAAAAAATATTATATTTGGAATGTAATTCAGGAATCAGCGGTGATATGACGGTGGGAGCTCTTCTGGACCTGGGAGCTGATAAAGAGGTCCTGGTAAAGACGCTGGAGAGTCTTAGGTTAAGCGGATACCATCTTCATTTTGGCAGAACTAAAAAGTGCGGACTGGATGCTTATGATTTTGATGTTCATCTGGAAACAGAGGCGGTGCATGAGCACAGCCATGAACATGAGCACAGCCATGAACATGAGCACATTCACGAACATGAGCACAGTCACGAACATGAGCACATTCACGAACATGAGCATAGTCACGAACATAAGCACAGTCACGATCATGAGCATAGTCACGAACATCGAAATATTGCAGACATCTATGAGATTATAGACCGGCTGGATGCCGGTGAACGGGTTAAATCGATGGCAAGACAGATGTTCGATATTGTAGCAGAGGCGGAGGCAAAAGCACATGGTATTCCTTTGGAAGAGGTACATTTCCATGAGGTTGGAGCGATTGACTCGATTATTGATATTATCAGCACAGCTGTCTGCGTAGATAATCTGGGAGTGGATAAAATTATAGTCTCCCCTCTGGCAGAGGGATCCGGAAGCATCCGGTGTCAGCATGGAGTCATTCCTGTTCCTGTTCCCGCTACAGTCAATATCGCATCTGCACACGGTTTAAAACTGCGAATGACGGACAATGAAGGAGAGATGGTTACTCCCACTGGAGCGGCGATTGCTGCGGCATTAAAGACAAATGATGAACTTCCGTCATCCTGCCGGATTTTAAAGACTGGCATGGGAGCAGGGAAAAAGGAATTTAAACAGGCCAATGTCCTGCGTGCCATGATACTTTCTGAAGAAGAAGCATCAGCAGGAGATGAGATGTGGGTTCTGGAATCCAATATTGATGACAGCACCGGTGAAGCGCTTGGGTTTGCTATGGAGTCTCTGCTTGATGCAGGCGCTGCAGATGTGTGGTATACTCCCATTTATATGAAAAAGAACCGGCCGGCCTATATGCTTTCGGTTATCTGCAAAAAAAGCCAGATAGATACCGTGGAAGAAATCCTGTTTATTCAGACGACGACCATAGGCATCAGAAGATATCGCGCTGAGAGAACGGTTCTACCTCGTGAAAAAAGAACGGTTATGACTCAGTGGGGAGAAGCAGAGGTGAAAGTCTGTCAATATAAAGACAGGGAATTCAGCTATCCAGAATATGAAAGCGTGAAAAACCTCTCTAAAAAGAGCGGACTGGATTACCAGACTGTTTACCGTATTCTTCAAAAGGAGGGATAAGATCACATGGATGTAAATTTGCAGAATCTCAAAGCAAAACTTGAGCTGGCGATGGCGGAATTTGCCAGGGAGGATATCTGTCTTGCGTTTTCCGGCGGGGTTGATTCCAGTCTGTTGTTAAAGGCGGCAGCAGAAGCGGTGAAAAAGACAGGGAAAAAAGTATATGCAGTTACTTTTGACAGCAGACTGCATCCCTCCTGTGATCTGGATATCGCTTCCAAAGTAGCAAAAGAACTGGGGGGCATTCACAAAATAATTACTGTAGATGAACTGGAGCAGGAGGAAATCCGTTTCAATCCGGTAAACAGATGCTATTTATGTAAGAAAAAGCTATTTCAGAGTCTGAGGGAGTTTGCGGGAGAAAGAGAAATTCCAGTTATTATGGATGGGACCAATGAGGATGATATGCATGTATACCGCCCCGGGATCAGGGCATTAAAAGAACTGGGAATTATCAGTCTTCTGGCAGAGCTTCATATTACGAAAGCGCAGGTGAAGGCCCTGGCTGGAGAATATGGAATCTCTGTTGCACAGAGACCGTCCGCTCCCTGCATGGCGACCCGGCTGCCGTATAATACGGAAATTGATTATGATATTCTGGAACGAATCGGTGACGGGGAAGAATTCCTCCGTAATCGTTTCAGCGGTAATGTAAGGCTTCGTCTTCACAAGGATATTGTACGGATTGAAGTCGACCAGGCTTCGTTTGAATGCGTTATAAAAGACAGGGATGCTGTAATATCTTACTTAAAAAAACTTGGATTTTCCTATATTACTCTGGATTTAGAAGGCTTCCGGTCTGGAAGTATGGATGTGGGAATTGAATAATGGAATCAGATAAGGAGTGCGCGGCTTAATTGCCGCGCATTCTTACTATACTGATTATGTGCTGAATGGATGAAGTTTTTCTATAAGATTATCTGTGCAGGCCAGTTTTCCATCCACAGTGATGACAACGGCACCCAGATCATTCATTGTGTTAACTCTACGGATAATTGACGCTGCATCTAATCCAAAAAATTTAGTCGTATAGATATCGCAGTCCAGCGACCGGTCAGCTATAATCGTTAAAGAAGCAATATTATTTTCGATTGGTAAGCCTGTCTGGCTGTTAAAGATATGGTGGTATCTGCTGCCTTCTTTTTCAAGCACTCGCTCATAGATTCCTGATGTTACAACGGATTGGTCTCTTATGCTCACAAGTGCTGCCACGTTGCCTCTGGGCAAAAACGGATTTTGTATCCCGACCTTCCAGTCACCGCCTTCGGAGGGGGATTCCCCATAAACCAGAACGTTGCCACCCATATCCACCATTGCAGAGACAGCTCCGCTTTTCTTAAAGAATTCCATCACTTTATCAGCAAAATATCCCTTTGCTATGGCTCCAAGATCGATCTCCATGCCCTTTTTTAAGAAATAGACAGTTTTATTATCGTCGTCCAGCTGTATATTTTCAGGTTTTAAAAGCTCAAGAACGTTCCCGATTGCTTCTTTATCCGGTATATGTGCCTCAGCAAAACCGATTCTCCATAACTTGATTAAGGGACCTATTGCGATATTTAAATATGAATTTTTGCATAGACTATGGGCTTTTCCTATTTTTATCAGTTCATACAGCTCTTCATCCACCTTTTGCGGAGCAAATGCAGCCGCTTTTTTTAATAAGGCAAGCTGAGAATGTTCACTATTGGCACTAAAAATTTCATTATAGCGAATCAGCATGTCTTCTGCATTGCTTACCAGCAGATCAGCGCCTTTTGCCTTTAAATAGAGGGAGATCTTTGTTCCCATCAGATATATAATTTTCGTACTTTCAGTCATTTCAGTCTCCTGTAACATTTTCTGCATGGGTTAGGAAAGCATCTAATAAGTCGTTATCAATATCAGTCAGTGTCCGTTCACTGTGATATGCGATAAAATAATCTAAGCTCAACTCATCGATGGGGATTGGATATATATTGTACTCAGAGGGGCATTCTTTCACATAGACACTTTCTGGTATAATGGTCAGTCCCATATTGCTGGTGGCAAGTTTTAGTATGGTATTTATCTCTGTGCTTTCCATTATGATATTGGGTTCCACCTTATACACGTTTAATAATTGGTCGATTTGTTTTCTGATAGCAGAGCCCTTGGAAGTCAAAACCAGCTTTTGACATAATATTTTACTTATATCAATGGAGCCTTCCTCTATAATGGCTGTATCATTCTGATAAAGATCGCAGCACCGGGGGATCACTGCCCGGTATCTGTGTCTGCCCCAGCTCACTGAGTTTAAATTTGGTGAAATATTCCTGGAATTTTGTCCAATCCAAAAATCCAATTCATTATTTTGAGTGAGTCTCTCACATTTTTCAGGTAAAACTTCTGTAAGTTCGATTCTGCAGTTTGGATGCTTGTCCAGAAAATCTGGTAAAAAAAGAGGTAAAAGGTAGGTGCCCAGGCTGGGCAGAACGCCTATCTTTATGACTGTCCGGTCGATATCTGATACATCTGATATATCCCGAAGCAGCTTTGCATAGTTATTTTCCAATGAAGTTAAATATTGATAATAGATCTTTCCCTGCTCGGTTAACCGGTATGGCAGCTTGCTGCGGGTGATCAGTTCACAGTTTAACTGGCTTTCCACCCGTTTAATGACCTGGGTTAAATATGGTTGCGAGATATAAAGGGATTTAGCAGCCTTGCCATAATTGCTGTATTTTAATATGGCATCTATATAATACAGAATCTCCTGAGAGCCGATTTTTGACATTTCGTTCCTTCCTTTGAATGATAAACTTTAAGGTCTGTTTTTGATTATAACAAATTTGTTATTAAACTTCAATAAATTACTATTAGATAATGTGTGCATAATATGTTAAAGTTATATCAAACACATAATTTAACTGTGAAAGCTTAATGTACAGGAAGGAGATTACTATGAAATATTTAGCAATCGTAGGCACGAATTCTGATGTGTCAACTAATCGTATGCTGCTTCAGTTTATGCAAAAGCATTTTGCTGGAGAAGCGGAAATAGAACTATATGAAATTAAGGATTTACCCGCTTTTATGGAAACTGAGGATTCAGATGTTCCGGAAAAGGTAGCAGAGTTATCTGATAAAATATTGAAAGCGGATGGAGTAATTATCGCAACCCCAGAGTATGATCATGCCATACCAGCTGTTTTAAAGAGCGCTCTTGAATGGATTAGTTACACAACCCAGGCACTTACGGATAAGCCTGTTTTAATCGTAGGAGCATCTCATGGTACCCTTGGTTCTTCCAGAGCACAGGCACATCTTCGCCAGATCCTTGATTCCCCTGAGCTTGCTGCAAGAATTATGCCAAGCAGTGAGTTCCTATTAGGAAAATCACAGGGAGCATTCGATGCTGCAGGTAATCTCGTTTATGCAGACAAGCTTTCAGAACTTGATGAAATTTTCAGGGAATTTGTTCTGTTTACAGAGATCACAGTGAAACTTCTGGAAAAGAAAACTCTTAGTAAAAAAGAAAAAAAATACACCTGGCAAGAGTAGGAGGATTATTAACAATGAAATTTATAGCAATTGTTGGAACCAATGCAAAAAAATCTTATAATCGTAAACTCCTTCAGTTTATGAAAAAACATTTTGAATCAAAAGCAGACATTGAAATACTTGAGATTACAGATGTTCCCATGTTTAACCAGTCAGATAATCAGTCCTACGGTGCAGTGCTACAGATGTTTAATGATAAGATTACAGAGTGTGACGGTGTTATTATGGCAACACCTGAATATAATCATTCCATTCCATCCGGACTGAAAAGCCTGATTGAATGGCTGAGCTTTGATCTTCATCCCCTTGCAGGCAAACCGGTAATGATCGTTGGTGCATCTTTAGGAACCCAGGGTTCCTCCCGTGCACAGCTTCATCTTCGCCAGATTCTGGATGCACCGGGAGTGGATGCCAATGTCATGCCAGGATATGAGTTTTTACTGGGAAATGCAAGCAAGGCATTTGATGATGCGGGGAACTTAAGTAATGAGGGAACCATTGATTTCCTGGAAATCTGCTTCTTACGCTTTATGCGTTTTGCTAAAATTGCAAATCAGCTTAACGAGGAAGAGGAATTCAGCTTTACACCAGGTGAATATGAAGTAAATGCAATCGGTCACAGCGGAAATCTTCCTATGAAGGTATCCTTCAGTGAAAAACGTATCGAAAGCATTAATATAGACACAAAGGGCGAAACGGAAGGAATTGCAGATGTTGTATTTGTAAGAATCCCGGATAAAATTATTGAAGGACAGACGCTGAACGTAGATGCGCTTTCTGGTGCATCAGAAACCAGCAATGGCGTGATCGATGGTGTTGCCAAAGCAGTAAAGCTTGCGGGAGTTAACCCTGATATTCTTAAGAGACGTCCAAAACCTGCCAGCAGCAGAAACAGACAGGATGAAGAATATACCTGTGATGTAGTAGTTGTAGGCGGAGGCGGAGCCGGACTCAGTGCGGCTGCAACTGCATTACAGAACGGTTCCAGTGTTATTGTACTTGAAAAATATCCGGCAGTAGGTGGAAATACCATACGTTCCGGCGGTCCTGTTAATGCGGCAGATCCTGAGTGGCAGAGTAAGTTTGATGAAAATCCGGGAGAAAGACATACCATTGAGTCACTGCTGGATACTGATGAGAGCCAGATCCATCCGGAATATTTAGATGATTTCCGTGCACTTAAAAAAGAGTTTTCTGATTACCAGGAAAAATTCGGAACTGGAAAAGGTCATTTATTTGATTCTCCCCTTCTTCACAGAATGCAGACTTATTTTGGTGGAAAACGAACTGACTTAAATGGCAATTCTATATACGGACAGTACGATCTGGTGAAGATCCTGACTGACAGAGCCTTAGAAAGTGTAAAATGGCTGGAAGAGATTGGTGTTGAGTATGATAAAAACATCGTCTTTGCCCCGGTTGGTGCACTTTGGCGCCGTGGCCATAAGCCGGTTAAAAGCTATGGTACCGCATTTATTCTTGCCCTTACAAAATATGTTGAGGAGCACTCAGGAAAGATTATTACTGACAGTCCTGTAAAGGAATTTATCATCGAGGATGGTGAGATTGCAGGAGTCATAGCAACTGGTGTCAATGGCCAGAAGATCACGGTTCGTGCCAAAGCAGTTGTTTTAGCAAGCGGCGGGTTTGGTGCTAATACAAAGATGTTAAAGGAATATAACACCTATTGGAGTTATATTGACGATAATATCAGAACCACCAATTCCTTCGCCATGACAGGAGATGGAATCCAGCTTGGTAAAACAGTAGGTGCAGCGCTGACTGGTATGGGATTCACTCAGATGATGCCTGTTGCCGATCCGGACACGGGAGAGCTGTTCAGTGGAGTCCAGGTACCACCGGAAAACTTTGTAATTGTTAATAAAGAAGGCAGACGCTTTGTAAATGAGTTCTCAGGACGTGATGTCTTAACAAAAGCTGCTATTGACCAGGGTGGTTTATTCTATCTGATTGCAGATGATGAGATTAAGAAAACTGCGGCCAATACAAGTCAGGAAAAGTTAGACCGTCAGGTGGAAGCCGGTACTTTGTTCAGAGCCGATACCTTAGAAGAACTGGCAGTAAAAGTCGGTATGGAGCCAGCCGTACTTATTGATACCATTAATAAGTATAATTCCTATGTAGATGCTGGATTTGATCCGGAGTTTCATAAAGATACATTCAGCCTGAAAGTGGAGAAAGCTCCTTTCTATGCAACCCCCAGGAAGCCAGCCGTTCATCATACCATGGGCGGACTCAAGATCGATACAAACGCCCGTGTATTAGACGAAAATGGCCAGCCAATTAAGCATCTTTATGCTGCCGGAGAAGTAGCTGGAGGTATTCATGCAGGTAACCGTCTTGGCGGTAACGCATTAACGGATATCTTTACCTTCGGACGGATTGCCGGTAAAACTGCTGTTGATGAAATGAAATAGATTGAAATAAATATTTAAGTACTGAAAGAGTACGATAACCCGCATAAGTATGAATGCGGGTATCGGCTCTTTTTTTGATAATAACTAATCCATAAAGAAGCAGAAGTTCAGCCCAGGGCCGGTTTGATTTTGGGTATGGCTGGAAAATAAAAAGTATAGTATAATTTACTTCATATATCAGATCTAATACATGGTTACATGCCAAGGAGGAAAAAACGTTGCTTGCTTTTATAATGACGCTTGAAAATGAACGGGATCGGGATAAAGTAACCGAAATTTATGAACTTTACAGCGGAACAATGCTTTACATAGCCAACACGATTTTAAATGAAGTACATCTTGCGGAAGATGCAGTATCAGAAGCATTTATAAAAATAATTGATAATCTGGAAAAAATAAATATAGTAGACTGTTACCAAACCAGGGGGTTCGTCGTTATTATAGTGAGAAACGTTGCGATTGATATGCTCCGTAAACGAAAGAAGAAACAAATAGTACCATTGGAAGAAGATGATTATGGATTAAGTTATGAAGAACCGGCTTTTGATAACTTTTCAGTTAAGGAAGCCTGTGATAAAATAAAATGCTGTATTAGTAATCTTAAAAAAAGTTATTCGGATATTTTATATCTGAAAATAGAATTTGATTGTTCTTTTGATGAAATAGGCAAAATACTGGGTATCAGTACGGAGAATGCTAAAATGCGCCTTAGCAGGGCACGTAAAGCTCTGAAGAAGGAATTGGAAAAGGAGGGAGTTTACAGTGACCAGTGAAAATAGAAATAAAGAATTGTTTGATTCGCTGCTGAAAGCAGCTATATCTGATGCACTGAAAGATGAAATGGATGCATTGCCCTCCAATAAAGAATTAAATGAAGAATTTCCAACGTCCGTGGAGATGGACAAACGGATTGAAAAGTTAATTTCTAAACACAAGATCAAAACTAAAATAAGGTCTTTCATTAAAAGTAACTATAAAACAGCAGCATGCTTTATTGTAATCATTGTTCTGTCGTCTGCCACACTGCTCAGTGTTGAAGCAACCAGAAATGTAATACTGAATGCTTTTGTTAATCAGTTTGGAAATTATACACAAATCCAGTATGAGGATTCTACAGATGACGAACAGCAAATGGATATTTTCAGGCCGACATATTTGCCGGAAGGCTATAAAAAAATATCTGAGGAACTTTATGGAAATTCTGCTTTGCTGGTATATTCCGATGAATCAGATACAGAGATTGTATTAAAGCAGAGAAAAGCGGAAGAAGGAACGGCATTGATTGATAATGAAAATACAAATTATACAGAAGTTGATATTTCTGGTAATACAGCATTTTTATTTAAAACAGTAAAGGATGACAATTACAATGTACTTCTATGGAAATCAAGGGATGTTGTTTTTGAATTGACATCTAAAATAAATACTGATGAATTAATCCGAATGGGCAGGAGTATGGAAAAATAATTGAATTATTTTTCAAAAAAGTGTTATCATTTTTTAATTATGACGTTTATATAATAGAGGTTATTATTTTATAAAAAAAAGGAGGAAAAATATGTTTGTAAAATTGAAAAAAAGTACCTTTATTATGTGTCTCGTCATGTCCTGTTTCCTGATGGGAAGGGATGCGTTTGCCTCAACAAACTCTTCCAATGTGCCGGATAACACTTTCGGTCAGCCGTCAGTTCAGTGGGCCAGCACTTCTTCTATTGATATCAACCTTTCTTTTGCTGGAAGCAAGGCTATTTGCGGCGCCTGTGTACAAGGCTGGTCAGACGTGAAGAATATAACTGGTACTGCGGTATTGTCCAGAAAAAATTCTAACGGATCCTACACCACTGTAAAGACGTGGAAAAACTTAAACGTAGCAGGCAACAGACTGATCTTTGATGGCAGATATTACGTGTTAAGAGGTTATACTTATCGTCTGACTATTACTGCTACGGTATATCGGAATGGAGTTGGTGAGACAGTATCCGGTTACTTTGAAAATTATGCGAAATAAATAATGGTTTTTGGGTAGTGCAATAAAGGCTTCTTTTTGGGATTGAATTAGATAAATAATTCATTTTCAGAAGGGAGCTTTTTCTATGGTAATTGCTAAAGAATAGAAATTATTTATATTTTATTAATGGTGAGTTTATGAAATGTTTATAGGGAAAAGTGTTATCAATTTCTGTCTGATTCGTTTATATAGTATAGATTAAAATAATTTTAATACAACCTAAGGAGAAGACATGGAGAGAAAATTGACACTAGAACTTATGAAACAGTATGAAGATTATTTATATGAGGAAGAAAAGGCAAAATTAACAATAGAAAAATACAAAAGGGATCTAAAGAAGTTCTATAATTTCTTATCAGGAGATAAAGTGATTGAGAAAAGAAAGGTAATCGAATATAAGGAATTCTTAAAGAATAATTATCAGGTATCAAGTGCGAATTCTATGATAGTTGCTTTAAATCGTTTTTTGGAATATGCCGGATGGTTTGAGTGTAAAGTTCGTCAGTTTAAAATCCAAAAGACATTATTTTGTAAAAAAGAAACTTTTCTGACGAAAAAAGAATATGAGAATCTGATCCTAGCTGCAAGAGAAACAGGGGATATTCAGCTGAGTCTTTTGATGCAGACCATATGCAGCACTGGAATAAGAGTCAGTGAACTGCAGTTTATTACTGTGCAGTCACTGAAAACCGGATATGCTCAGATCAATAATAAAGGTAAAGTAAGGGTTATATTTATACCGAAGCAGCTTATTAAATTATTAAAATCATATTGCGTTTCACAGAAAATAGAAGCTGGCCCAATATTTGTTTCTAAAACCAATTCTCCCATTAATCGGACAATTATCTGGAAAAAAATGAAAGGTCTCTGTCGTAAGGCAAATGTAGATGAGAAAAAAGTATTTCCTCACAATCTGCGTCACTTATTTGCCTTTGTTTTTTATCGTCTGGAAAAGAATTTATTACGTCTGGCGGAAGTTTTAGGCCATTCCAGCATTGAAACCACCCGCATTTATACGGCAACAACCGGGGAGGAACATCAGAGGCTTATATCGAAGCTGGGATTGGTATATGATTACAGTAAAATTAGAGATCATAATGTAAATTATGTTTACAATAGTGAAGTAATACCGAATTAAATTATCACTACATTCATAATATAATACATATTCTGATAAATTACAAGACAGAACTTAGAAATTTTTATAAAAATTGGTAATATGTGGTATATAATCGTAATAAAACCAGGTATGGTATTAGCCAAGGCATGAAAATCTAAATTCATGCTTTTTTATTTACCTAAAAACATACCATTTTCTACCAATATGAAAAAATTCACTCTGTTTAAGTAACATAATTTACATTATGTTACTTAAACAGAGTTTTTTTGTAACTAACACCAGCGCTGATTATTAATTGTAACAGTAAGGAGTGATGAGATGCAGGAAATCATTGATATTCATGCGCATGTCCTTCCCGGATTGGATGATGGGGCTGCCGATATGGAAGAGGCGAAGGCCATGCTGCAGATGGCTTATAGCCAGGGGATTCGAAAGATTATAGTTACTCCTCATTATAGAAGGGGACAGGATCCGAAACAGATTATGGAATTAAGCAGAAAACTGCAGGGAGAAGCCCGTAAAATACATAAATGTTTCAATGTATATCTGGGACAGGAAATTCTGTATTGTGAAGATATTCTGCAGGATCTGAAAGAAAGAAGGGCGCTTACCATGTGCGGGAGTCATTATGTGTTGATCGAGTTTCCGCCTTTGGTTCCCTACTCCAGAATGTTCCAGAGTCTTCGGAAAATAATATTAGCCCGTTATATTCCCATACTTGCCCATATGGAGCGTTACACTTGTCTGCGCGAGAAAGGAAGGGTGAAAGAACTGATCAATTCCGGATGTATCATGCAGATGAATTATTGCAGCATTGCCGGAAGCCGTTTTAACAGACAGGTCCGCTGGTGCAGGCTTCAGATACGGTATGGGAATATACATATGCTGGGAACCGATATGCATCACATGAATGAAAGGACACCTGAGATAGAGAAAGCATTGGTATGGATTAAAAAAAGCTGCAGTCTGGAAATGTATCAAAATCTGACAGGTAATTACGCCCTGAATATACTGAAAAAAAAGAATAATAACAGGAGTAAAAATGAGAACAAATAACATGGATGATAACCAGGAAATTCAAATTGATTTATTGGAATTGTTTTACAAATTAAAGGGGAAGCTGTGGCTGATTCTTCTTATAACCTTCATATCAGGCGTTGGTGCAGGAGCTTACAGCAGATATGTTTTAACGCCCCAATATACATCTACGGCTATGCTCTATGTCCTTTCAAAGGAATCTTCAATGACTTCACTGGCTGATTTACAGGTTGGTACACAGCTGACAAAGGACTATAAAATCATGATAACCAGCCGTCCGGTAATGGAAAAGGTAGTAAATTCACTGGGACTTGACATGTCTTATAAAGATTTAAAGAAAAAAATCAGTGTAACCAATCCGACAGACACCCGCATACTGACACTGGCAGTCCAGGATACAGATCCAGAACAGGCAAAAAAAATCGTAGATGAGATTGCAATGGCTGCATCAGATTATATTGGTGACATGATGGAAATGGTGCAGCCAAAAATTTTTGAAGAAGGAGAAGTACCATCGGTCAAGACAGGACCTGATAACAAAAAAAATGCCATGATTGGGGCTGCAGCCGGTATGTTTTTTGTTTTAGCGTTGCTGACAGCAGGAGTACTCATAGATGATACCATTCGTACCGAAGAGGATGCGGAACGTTATCTGGGGCTGACAGTACTTGCTGTTGTTCCTAACCGGGAAGGTTCTGCTGACAAAAAAACTAAAAAATTCTGGAAGAAGGGGATAAGTAAACATGAGAAATTCAGTAAACCTGGCAAATCTAAAGAAAGGAAATTATAACTTTGAGGAAGCGATTAAGACTTTAAGAACCAACATCCAATTTTGCGGCAGTAATATAAAGGTCATTATGCTGGAAAGTGCATTTCCAAATGAAGGGAAATCCAGTATGACTTTTTCCCTGGCATCTTCTCTGGCTCAAATTGGTAAGAATGTTCTTTTAATTGATGCAGATATCAGAAAATCGGTTATGGTTTCCAGATATCAGCTAGATAAGGAGGTGAATGGATTATCCCAATTTCTCAGCGGACAGAAAAATAAAGAAGAGATTATATATGAAACAAATTTGAAAAACTTAAATATTATATTTTCCGGACCTTATTCTCCTAATCCGGCAGAGCTTTTGGAGGAACCTGTGTTTTCTCTGCTGATTGAGGCAGCAAGAGCAGAATATGACTATATTATCATTGACACACCTCCCATGCTGAATTTAATTGACGGAGCCATCATCGCCAACCACTGTGACGGTGCAGTACTTGTTATTGAAAGCGGAAAAGTCAGCTACCGCGTGGAACAGAAGATAAAAAAACAGCTGGAGAAAAGCGGATGCCGTATTCTTGGAGTGATTTTGAATAATGTGGATATGGAGAGCGGCAGGTACTATGGTAAATACAAAAAGTACGGAAAATACGAGGATGAACACCAGGAGAATGAATAATAACACGATTGATTAAGGAGGGTGAGCTTATGGGCAGAAAGATCAGATACTGGATCATAGTAGCTGTGGTTATAGGTGTAATGGCCTGGTCAGCATTTCAGATTTACAGCAAAATAAAGCCTCAGCAGATATTGGTTCAGTCTGAGTACCACTGGGATATTCTTGCATGTGAAGTTCTTCTTATCATTGGAAGTTATGCGCTGCTGCTTTTGTGGGGGAAAGGAAAGTCGGTGAACGGAACCAGGAAGATGGGACGGTGGACACATGCTGAGTAAAAACCGGATATTTTATGTATTGATAGATTTTGCAGCCATTGTATGTTCCTACGTTCTGGCAATGCTTGCAAAATTTGCTTCCCTGCAGTCAGCAGAATTTATAATCGGGCGCTGGTATGGCGCAGTTTATGTAACTTTTGCATATTTAACTGTGGTCATGTTTTACCAGTCCGGTAAGCCTCTTATGGAACGTTCCCTGTGGAATGAACTGAAAAATATTTTTCTGATCAATATGTACATAGCCCTTGTACTGGCGTTCATCTTGTATCTTTCAAAGCTGGGGGGGCGGTCTTCAAGGGCTTTTTACCTGTTATTTTTCTTCTTCAATTATTTTTGCATGGTTCTTGGAAGACTTTACTGCAGATATTTACTGATTTCCCATTACCATAAGCCGGAAAACCGAAAAAAGCTGCTGATTTATGCAAATAGAAGCAATGAGTTAAAGGTGATGAATCAGTATGTAAATTCAATGCCATATGACTGCGATGTTGTGGCTTTAGTTATTGTGGAGGCGGACCAGAACACTAAAGAAGAACCAAAGACAAAGCTCTATCTGGTGAAAAAGGATGAGAATGGAAATTATATGGATATCAGTCCGGATAGTGTTGCAGAGTTTTTAAAAAAGCAGGTAGTGGATGAGGCTTTGATTAGTATACCGGAGAACAGCAGGATGTACTTAAACAATTTAATCTGCCGCCTTGAAACACTTGGAATTGTTGCGCATGTAACTGTAAATACATTTGGTCTGAGTGAAAGAGAAAAGGTAATTAATTATTTTGGAGGAGAACGGGTCCTTACCTATTGTGCCAGGGTATTTGAACCAACGGAATTGTTTCTGAAACGTTTTGTGGATATCCTGGGCGGTGCGGCCGGAATATTTTTTACAATAATTTTGGGGATTTTCGTTGTGCCTGCTATCTATATGGAATCGCCTGGACCGGTCATATTTAAGCAGACCAGGGTAGGGAGAAACGGAAGGCTCTTCTCAATT
Source organism: Lacrimispora amygdalina (assembly GCF_900205965.1). Taxonomy (GTDB): domain Bacteria; phylum Bacillota; class Clostridia; order Lachnospirales; family Lachnospiraceae; genus Lacrimispora; species Lacrimispora amygdalina_A. Next base: position 263,192 of record NZ_OAOF01000002.1, on the reverse strand, counting down.
TATAAGTTCCGGTCCATGTATATGGATGCAGAAGAAAGAAAAAAGGAACTGATGAGCAAAAACCAGATGAATGGTCTCATGTTCAAACTAAAAGATGACCCAAGAATTACAAAGGTAGGTAAGTTTATCAGAAAAACCAGCATTGATGAGTTTCCCCAGTTTTTTAACGTTCTGAAAGGGGATATGAGCCTGGTCGGGACCAGACCGCCCACTATAGATGAATTTGTGAAGTATGAGGAACACCATAAACGCAGGCTGAGCCTGAAACCGGGAATTACCGGCTTGTGGCAGGTGACCGGCAGAAGCAATATTCAGGATTTTGAAGAGGTAGTAAGCCTGGATTTAAACTATATTGACAACTGGTCCATCTGGTCAGATTTACGGATACTTTGTCAGACAGTAATCGTAGTTTTGCTTCACAAGGGAGCTGAATAAATGGAAAGAAGGGAAAAAATGAGAGATACAGCAGTTGTAATTATGGCAGCAGGAATCGGAAGCAGGTATGGAAACGGAATCAAGCAGCTGGAAACCGTTGGACCAAACGGAGAAATCATTATGGATTATTCCATTTTTGATGCTTTGGAAGCCGGCTTTAATAAAATTGTTTTTATTATCCGGAAAAATATTGAAAAAGAATTTAAGGAGGTAATTGGCAAAAGAATTGAGAAACTGGCACCTGTAGAATATGTTTTTCAGGAACTTGACGATTTGCCGGAGGGGTTTTTCCTGCCGGAAGGAAGAGAAAAACCATGGGGGACAGGACAGGCAGTATTGGTGTGCAAAGGAATCTTGAAGGAGCCGTTTGTAATAATTAATGCGGATGATTATTACGGTAAAGAGGCTTTTATTAAAATACACGATTATCTGGTCACCCATGAAGAGTCAATACCCTTAAGCTTTTGTATGGCAGGTTTCATGCTGGGCAATACGTTAAGTCCCAACGGTGAGGTGACGAGAGGTGTCTGCACAGTGGATGAAGGAGGAAATCTGTCGTCTGTGACTGAAACATTTCATATTAAGAAGCAGGCAGACGGAACGGTCAAAGGTGAGGATGAAAGCGGGAAACAGATGATTTTATCTGTTGATAATCTGGTATCTATGAATATGTGGGGGGTGACTCCCGGAGTTTTTACAGATCTGGAAGCGGGATTTGTTGATTTCCTAAAAAGCATGAATGATGGTGAAAAAAAGAAAGAGTATTTACTTCCAGTACTTATGGATGACCTGATAAAACGGGGAAAGGCGAAGGTGGCGGTTTTAAAAACCAATGACAAATGGTTTGGTGTTACCTACCAGGAAGATAAAGAAGAGGTGAGAAATCAGATCTCTCGTCTGATAGAGGAAGGTCAGTACAGTGCAGATCTGTATCAAACAATGAGGTGGTTCTGGAATAACCGGGCTGGTGGAAATTTATCCAGTTAAATAAACCAGATAAATGGAGGTGCACAAGATGTATAAAATAGCAGTTGCCGGTACAGGGTATGTGGGGTTATCCAATGCAATTTTACTGGCTCAGAACAATGAAGTAAAAGCGGTAGATATTTTAGAAGAAAAGGTTGCTTTCATTAATAACAGGATATCCCCGATTATAGATAAAGAGATTGAGGAATATCTGGCTGCAGGAAATTTAAATTTAACAGCGACAACAGACCCAGCTGCTGCATACAGGGATGCTGATTTCGTTATTATCTCCACTCCCACCAATTATGATCCGGTAAAGAATTACTTTGATACCAGTTCAGTGGAATCAGTAGTGGAGCTGGTCATAAAGACAAATCCGGATGCAATTATGGTGATTAAATCCACAGTTCCTGTGGGGTATACAAAATCGATAAGAGAAAAATATAACTGTGAGAATATAATTTTCAGTCCTGAGTTTTTAAGAGAAGGACGGGCACTCTACGACAATCTGTATCCTTCCCGGATTATTGTGGGTGCGCCAAAAGGTGACAAAAGACTTAAGAAAGCGGCAGAATCCTTTGCCGGATTGCTGGCAGAGGGAGCAGTCAAAGACAACATCCCCATACTTTTAACTGATTTGACGGAAGCGGAAGCCGTGAAGCTGTTTGCCAATACATATCTGGCCCTCAGAGTCAGTTACTTCAATGAATTAGATACCTATGCCGAGATGAGGGGACTGAATACCCGGGACATCATAGAGGGAGTAGGACTGGATCCGAGAATCGGCAATTACTATAATAATCCCTCCTTTGGTTACGGCGGTTATTGCCTGCCCAAGGATACGAAACAGCTGCTGGCTAATTACTACTCCGTACCCCAAAATCTCATGAGTGCAATTGTGGAAGCAAACAAAACGAGGAAAGACTTTATTGCAGACAGGGTTCTTTTGAAAGCAGGATATTATACATACTCAGATAATACCGGATTTGATGCAGGGAAAGAGAGGCGGGTTGTGATTGGAGTATTCCGGTTAACAATGAAGGCTGATTCTGATAATTTCCGTCAAAGCAGTATTCAGGGAGTCATGAAGCGCATCCGGGCAAAAGGAGCGGTAGTGGTGATTTACGAGCCGACGCTTGAAGATGGCAGCATCTTCTTTGGCAGCATGGTAGTAAATGACCTGGCCAAATTTAAGAAGATGAGCAATGCAGTCATTGCAAACCGCTATGATTCTGTATTGGATGATGTAGTGGAAAAGGTTTATACAAGAGATTTATATAGAAGAGACTGATGTCAGACGGGAGGCGGGAAAATGAGAAACGAAACTATGAAAATATGTCTTGTGGGATCATCAGGCGGTCATCTGACTCATCTATATATGCTGAAATCATTTTGGCAGGACAAAGAGCGGTTTTGGGTTACCTTTAATAAAGACGATGCAAAAAGTCTGTTAAAGGATGAAAAGATAATATCCTGTTATTATCCTACAAACCGCAGCTTAAAAGCATTGCTCATTAATACGCGGCTTGCCTTTCAGACCATCCGGAAAGAAAAGCCGGATATCATCATCTCTTCGGGAGCAGCTGTAGCAGTTCCGTTTTTCTATATAGGCAAGCTGTTCGGGGCAAGGCTGATTTATATTGAGGTTTATGACCGGATTGATAAGTCTACGATAACTGGTAAACTGGTATATCCTATCACGGATAAATTTATTGTCCAGTGGGAGGAGATGAAAAAAATATATAAAAAGGCAATTAACCTGGGGAGTATATTTTAAATAGTTACAGGGGGAAGAAGAATGATTTTTGCGACGGTTGGAACACATGAACAGCCATTTAACCGGCTGCTGAAAGAAATTGACAGATTAAAAGAAATTGGGATCATTCTGGAAGATGTAATCATTCAGACAGGTTACAGCACCTATGAACCCCGGTATTGTGAATGGCATAAACTGCTTCCTTATGACGATATGGTGAAGAATGTTGAACGTGCACGAATCGTAATCACCCATGGCGGCCCGGCCAGTTTTATTATGCCGCTTCAGATCGGCAAGATTCCGGTGGTAGTGCCGAGGCAATATGAATTCCATGAGCATGTAAACAATCATCAGGTCGAGTTTACAAAAGCGGTAAAGGAGAGATACGGAAACATCATTCCTGTATATGATATCTCAGAACTTGCAGATGTGATGGTAAGATATGACAGTATAATTTCCAGTATACCGGCAGGTATTATGAGTAATAACGGAGCATTCAATAAACAGATGGAACTGCTTGTTAAGGAATTGCTTCGAAAAGACCAGGAGACCAAACGATGGCAAAAGTAGGAATTTTATCCATGCAGAGAATTGTTAATTACGGCTCTTTTTTACAGGCTTACGGGTTAAAGATGCTTCTGGAAAAATCGGGGCATAACGTGGAGTTTGTGGATTATCACATAGAAAAACCGTTAATTGCCAAATCACAATTTCAAAAGCCGGGTTTATTTTTTAAAATCCAAAAAGTGTTGAAAGCATTTCAGTATGATGCATCATGGAAGCATCGGATTCAGTTTGTTTTATATAAAAAGAAGTTTGCCGGAAAGTATCTTCCTATTCTTGGAATTACACCGGTTATGAATTACCTGCCGGAATTAGATGCACTGGTGATTGGCAGTGATGAGGTTTTTAATTGTATTCAGTCCAATCCCAATGTTGGTTATTCTTTAGAATTGTTTGGAAAAAACCATAGGGCAAAAAAATTATTGACCTATGCAGCATCTTTTGGAAATACAACAATGGAAAAATTAAAACAGTACCACAAGGATCAGGAAATCGGCTGGTTTTTAAAGAGGTTTGATGGGATATCGGTTCGTGACAAAAACTCAGGCATGATTGTAAGTGAATTATCGGGTTTAAAACCGGAATATCATCTGGATCCTGTTCTGGCATACGACTACATAGGGGAGTGCAGGCTGATTCCCCAGATAAAGACAAAGGAACGGTACCTGATTCTTTACGCATATTCCGGTAGAATCTCAGGAGAAATCAATGACTGGATTTTGGCTTATGCAAAAAAGAAAGGGCTGCGTGTTTATTCCATTGGCGGAATACACAGATGTGCGGATCATTTCATCGATTGTTCCCCGTTTGAGGTGCTGGCATATTTTCAGAATGCGGAAGCTGTTATTACAGATACCTTTCATGGAACCATATTCTCCATGATTACAAAACGAAAATTTGTAACGATTATCTGTAAGAGTAAAGGTAATTCTTACGGAAATGAGGAAAAGCTAAGTGATCTGCTTGAGAGGACCGGACTTTCTGACCGGGTGGCAAATGCTGCCAATGAGATTGAGACAGTTTTGGAAAAAGCAATTGATTATACAGCAGTGGATAGGATTATAAATGAGGAGCGGTTGAAAACCCTGGATTATCTGAAAAAGCAGACCGGCTGCTATGGTGAGGACAGGCATGGATAATATAATGAAAATCGGGAAGGCGTGTGTTGGCTGCAGAAGCTGTGAACAGTCCTGCCCTCAGACATGTATACGTTTCAGGCCGGATCAGGAAGGGTTTTTATATCCGTGCGTAGATGAGACGCGATGCACGGGATGCAATCTGTGCTTAAGGAGATGTCCGGTTTTTGATTTTAAGCCTCAGGGGCGCAGACCGATCCGGGTATCAGGACTTAAGAATAAAGATAAAAAGCATTTGTTACAATCCGCTTCCGGGGGTGCTTCAGACTTATTTGCCCGTTTTGTCATTGGTGCGGGAGGCAGTGTCTATGGATGTGCTTATACGGAACAACTGGAAGTAAGGCACATAAAAGTGGATAAGGAAGAGGAATTATATCGTTTACAGTCATCAAAATATGTCCAGTCAGATGTAAATGACTGCTATCAATCAGCAAAGCTTGATCTGGATCAGGGAAGATTAATTCTGTTTACAGGTACGCCCTGTCAGATTGCCGGGTTGTATCAGTATCTGGGAGGCAGATCCTATGAGAATCTGTTTACTCTGGATCTGATCTGCCATGGGGTCCCTTCCCCGGAATTTTTAAGAAAGTATTTTAAGTATCAGGAGAAAAGGCTGGGAGAGAATCTGGAGTATTATAATTTCCGATCAAAAGAAAAACGGGGATGGGGTACCCAGTATCTATTAAAGACAAAGAGCAAAACTAAGACAAACCTCCTTACTCTCGATAAATATGGAAAGCACTTTATAAATGGAGATTGTTACAGGGAGTGCTGCTATGAATGCAGCTATGCCAGTATAGACCGGGTCGGTGATATTACTGTGGGGGATTTCTGGGGAGTGGAAAAAAGTAATCCCGGTTTTGCTTCGGCAGCAGGTGTTTCGGCCGTTTTAATCAATTCTATGCAGGGGAATCAATTATTTGAGCAGGTGATAGGACAGGCAAGTGTAATAGATATCGATCTGGAAGTAATTCTTCCAAAGCAGGGGAACCTTAAGCATCCCACAGTCAGACCTGCAGGAAGGGATAATTTTTATGAGAGAATCCAGGACGAAAAATTTATTGAAAATCTAAAGGTGGGAATCTGCATGAAGGAAAGACTGAAAGCACTTCTGCCTGGAAAGCTTGTTCAAATGCTGAAAAGTGTAAAGTAGAAGGAGGGCTCTGTTTGCGGGTTTTAGTTATTAATACAACGCCATTTACCTATCAGGGTATTGCCTGTGTGATTCGAAATTATTGCTTTCGGATCAACAGTCCGGGGCTGGAAATCCAATATGCGGTATTTGATCTTCATCCCGAACTGGAGGAAGAAATGAAACAAGCCGGTCTTGTTTATTACAGGCTGGCCAGCAGAAGGGCTGATTCCAGGATATATTTTAAACAATTGAAGCTGCTTTTAAAAAACGGCCATTTTGACTGCGTTCATATTCATGGAAACAGTGCCATGATGCTGCCTGAACTTGTATTAGCAAAGAACTGCGGGATTGAAAATCGGATTGTGCATTGTCATAACACAACCTGCAGCAATCCTCTGTTAAACAGTCTGCTGCTTCCGTTGTTTTACAGATTAAGCACAATCAGACTTGCCTGCAGTGAAGAAGCGGGGAACTGGCTGTACAAAGGCAGATCTTATACTGTTTTAAATAATGCCATTGATACGGAAGTGTTTTGTTTTGATGAGTTAAAAAGAAATCTATACAGAAAAGAGCTGGGGTTGGAAAATCAATTTATAATCGGGCATATAGGCCGGATTAATGAACAGAAAAATCATGAGTACCTCGTGAGAGTTTTTAAGAAATTTCATGACCATGCGCCGGATAGTAAGCTGATTTGCATCGGAGAAGGAGCATTACGTCCAGATCTGGAACAATTAATTTCAGATCTGGGACTGGAGGAACATGTCATGCTGCTGGGCGAGCATAAGAATGTGGAAAATCTGTTAGATGCCATGGACTGCTTTGTTTTTCCTTCTAAGTGGGAAGGGCTGGGAATGGTGCTTTTAGAGGCACAGGCCGGGGGACTGCCATGCATTGCTTCAGATGCGGTGCCAAAGGAAGCAGATATGGGATTAATTAAGTATCTGCCGTTAGGAAACATGTCACCCTGGTGCCATGCAATTGAGGATATAAAAAACAGAGAACAAAACAGATGCAGAGATAGTGAGCTTTGCATACAGACGTTAAAACAAAAATCCTATGATTTAAATGAAAATATAAGACAATTAGTTCATATCTATTTGGATATTTCACATGCAGGAACATAAGGAGGTTGCCGTGAAAATAGCAGGTTTAACTTGGTGGAGGAACAACTATGGTTCTGTACTGCAGGCATATGCTCTGCAACATGTAATGAATGAATTCGACAATATTGATTATGAAATTCTGAACCAGTATAGCGGGAAAGTCGCCTCTATCGATAATTTTTACCATAAAATCAAGAACTTTGGTATCAAAAAAACGATTCACAGGATTGTGTGGAAATTTGGTACAAAAAGGTTAAGGGACCGTAACCGGGAATTACAGAAGTTTGTGGATGAGAAGCTTAAGATATCCAATAAGCGGTATAAGGTGAATTCTATTGATTCGGCTAATGATAGTTACGATGGGTTTATCTGCGGCAGTGACCAGATCTGGAATCCCGAACTGACTTCTTTAGACAGTATTTACTGGCTGACATTTGTAAAGCCTGGAAAATTAAAAATTGCATACGCACCCAGCATCGGCATTGACCAGGTTACAAAAGAACAGAGAAAGATGATCAGAGACAATTTAAATACATTTCATGCAGTCTCCTGCAGAGAGGAAAGTGGACGCAATTTGATCTCTTCCATTCTTGGAACTAAAGACTGTGAAACCGTTTTAGATCCCACGCTTCTGGTGGACCGCACTGTTTGGGATAAGCTCTGTCCGCCCAGGCGTTTTAAAGAGAGGTATATTTTTGTCTATTTATTAAGAGGAACAAAGCAGCAGCGAAAATTAATCGAAATGTATGCTCGTTTTATCAATTTGAAAATAGTAACAATGCCTTTTCTGGATCATGAACATATCAATCGATATGATAGAAAATTTGGTGATATAAAATACTGGGATGCGTCCCCTTCTGACTTTATCAGTGTGATCCGGTATGCGGATGCTGTATTTACAGATTCATTCCACTGTATGATTTTCAGCTGTCTGTATCACAGAAAATTTTATCTGTTTCCAAAAATCGGTGCACACCAGATGAACCGGTTAACCGATTTGCAGAATATGCTTCATATATCATCAAGAATGCTTGAAGATAATGGGACAGTGAGAGAGATATTAAGTAAGGGAGCCATAGACTGGGACATGGTGGACGATATTATCATGGAAAATAGAATGAAATCAAAAGATTATTTGAAAAAGGCGTTAGGAATGGCATGATTGCTGGTGGTGACTGATGAAAAAACAGGTATATGCATTTAAAAATACAGATGCACAAGTGATGAGAAGTACTTCCGGCGGTGCATTTATAGGGCTGTGCCATGCGTTTGAGGAATTACATAAGAACTGTAAAAAATATATTTACGGCGCTGAACTGACAGGCAGTATGAAAGTGCGGCACACGAGTGTTGCATCTGCAGAAGAATGCAGTATTTTTCAAGGCTCTAAATATGTGAAAAGTGACTGTAAAAATTGTTACTCTGAGATTGCCAGTCAATTGAAAAATGGCTGTTTTGTATTGTTTTCCGGCACTCCGTGCCAGGTTGCGGCGCTTAAAAAGTATATTGACAGGGAAGGAATTACAAAAGACCAGCTTTTTACGGTTGATTTGATTTGTCATGGAACACCCAAAACCCGTGTATGGGACGATTATAAAGACTGGATGGAAAAAAAGGTTCATGCAGGACTAAAAGAATATTCCTTTCGTTATAAGCCGGAGGGCTGGAAGGCATACCCGGCCCGTGCATGTTTTGACAATGGGGTGGTATTAAAGAATACGGCTTTACTGTCTGTATTCTCCCGTCTGCATATGACCGGTTATATCACGGCTAAAGCCTGCTTTTCCTGTCCTTTTTCTAACATGGACAGACCAGGTGACATTACTTTGGGGGATTTCTGGGGAATTGAAACCATGAACACTGCAATACCATGGAAACACGGCGTTTCTCTTATATTGGTCAATACAGAAAAAGGGATGGAATTAGTAAAGGGCTTATCAGATATGGTTCGTACGAACCAGGAAATGTTATTGGAAGAGGTGAAAAGCCAGGATTACAGGAAATACCAGCATAATCTCAGCAGGCAGACAGAAAAACCGCAGCTCTATGATGAATTCTGGAACGATTACGATCAGATTGGTTTTGAAGCCATCATAAAGAAGTATATAAATTATGGAATGAAATATAAAGTGGTTTTTCTGATCAAAAAGGTTGTAAGAAAGACTCCTTTCATACATTTGTATCGAAAGAAACGAAGGGACAGGAACGTACGATGAGGATTCTGATTGTAAATACATTTTATTATCCTAATATGCAGGGCGGGGCAGAGCAAAGCGTTAAATTACTGGCGGAGGGGCTTGTAAAAAAAGGGCATGAGGTTGGAATTTACAGCGTGGATTCACGAGATGGGAATATTGAAACAGCTATGCATCATGGTGTTAAAATATACCGGTTTACAGCCAATGATTTTAATTTATACCGGTTTAGCTATGATAAAAAAAATGTCGGTAAATTTGAAAAAATTCATCAAAAGTTACTCTGCTATTGCAATGTGAAGTGCAGGAGAGATTTTGAATTTGTCTGCAATGAATTTAAACCGGATATTGTTCATACCAATACCATTTATGGGATGTCGTACCTGATCTGGAAAGCTGCATATGAAAATAAAATTCCCATTGTTCATACCATCAGGGACATCGCAGTTGTATCTCCTGTTCAGTACGGGCATAAAGCTAATCCTTTCATACGGCTGATACACAGGATCTATATGCGTACCTTTACAGAATTTGTTTCCTGTGTTACCGCTCCTTCCAGATATACCCTTGATACCTCTCTTGCAGCCGGCTGTTTTAAACGTGCTGGAGTAAAGAAATGCATTTTTAACAGTGTGGCCATAAATCACAATGAGACAGAAGCAATTATGAAAGAAAAGCGAAACCGTACATCAGCGCACATTAAGTTTATGTATGCAGGACGTCTTGTGTATTTTAAAGGCATTGAACATATGATCCGCGCTTTTGAAAGCATGCAGTACAAAGATTGTGAGCTCTTTATCTGCGGAAATGGGGAAATGGAGGAATATGTGAAAAAATGTGCTGCTCAAAATCCCCGCATTGTATTCTGCGGGAAGCTTGACAATGAAAGGCTTGCGGAAAAATATAAAGAAAGCGATGTCCTGATTGTTCCATCTGTATGGCCGGAGCCGTTTGGCCGGGTACTGATAGAGGGAAATAAATACGGTTTGCCGGTGATTGCGGGCCGATGCGGCGGAATGCCTGAGATTATAGAAAATACACATGGCGGAGAAACTTACGAAGCTGGTAATGCCGTTCAATTGGCAGGATTAATGGATCATATGGCAGAACGCAGCCGTTATAAAAAGTATTTTAATTCCATACTGCAGACCATTGATATATATAATATAGACCGGCAGATAGATAAATTTGAACAGGTATATCATGAGATTTTAAGGCGGTGAGATAATTAATGGATATTGTTTTTGTGATTCTTCACTATACTGCAATCGATATGACAATCAGCTGTGTGGCATCCATACGCAGGTATATTGATACGGGGAATTATAAAATAATTATTGTTGATAATTGTTCCCCGGACGATTCCTTTCGGGAATTAAATGTGATTCTTGGAAAAGATACTGATATTATTTTGCTTCACAGTGATGTTAATGTTGGATTTGCACGGGGCAACAATATAGGATTTTCTTACGCAAACCAACACTTCCATCCTGAATTTCTTGTTTTAATGAATAATGATGTTCTTCTAATTGAGAGATGGATCTATAAAAAGTTAAAAAAGAAATATGAGGAAACCGATTATGCCGTTCTGGGACCTATGATTATAACGGGTGAAGGCAGCATCTGTTCTTCCCCTTTGCGTAAGGAGATACTGTCGGCACAGACTGCCAGGCGGGCGGTCCGGAGATATTACCGTCTGCTGCGGTTAAACTTCTTCGGTCTTGATAAGCACTACCGGTGGCTGATGTCCAGATTCCATAAGCATATACCGCAGTTTTCTGTGGAGGAACGGCTGGTTTCTCATGAAAATGTGGGGATTCACGGCTGCTTTATGGTTTTTTCAGAAAATTACAGTTTAAGGTTTGAGGGGCTGGATCCCAGCACGTTTCTATATATGGAAGAAGATATTCTTTTCCTGCATTTAATGAAAAATAATATGAAATCCATCTATTGTCCTGAAATCACTGTATATCACAAAGAAGATGCTGCCACGGATTCAGTACAGAAAAGCAGCCACAAAAAGAATGGGTTTGTGTATAAAAATTGTATCAATTCCCTGAAAAGCTATTTGAAGATTTTAACTACATATGAAGAAAAGGAAAATTGTAATGGCTATAATGGGCAATAAAATTTTATTAAAAAATTTCACCATCGATATATTTGCATTTTTAGTAATGTTTCTGCCGAGGCGGTTATATTTTTTCGGTGCATTTAGTTACCGGATCATTATTCTATTTGTCTTAGTTCTCTGTCTCATACTTAGAAAAGGCAAACTATCCATATCCAATACGATCATTGACATTCCCATGATTATTTACTTTGTAATTACCGGGATTATTTCGTTTATACACCTGCAATTTTCTACAGGCATTGGTTATATCATTGACACGTGCCTGGTTTTGATTATTATATATAATTTATTGCAGAAAGAACAGGATATCAATCGGTTTATCAATGTATTTCTGGCTTTTTTAGGGATATACGCAGCTCTGGGAGTTATTGAGTGTTTAACAGGATTTAATATATGGGATCTGGTGCATTCTGCCGGATATCAAAGATACAGATTTGGATTATACAGAAGCTATGGTTCCAGTACAAATTTTACAAATAATGGTGCATTTCTGATGCTGTGTTTACCTGTTGTTGTGTGGAAAATGCAGCAGGAAGAGGTTCGCAAAAAAAGATATGGGGTTATATACGGATTAGTATTCTTAAATATACTTGCAACGCTGACCAGATCAATTATTTTATGTACATTCTTCCTGCAATTTGTCTGGCTGTTGAAATCAGGAATGGTCCAATATATAAAAAAACATTTTATGCAGGTTATTACAGCAGCAGCGGCTGTACTTCTGGTGGTTCATATCCCGGTTATATATAATTTTTTAAATCAGTTTATATCCATGTTTGTTGCATTGTATGATTATGAAACTGCGAATGAAATTTCCGATTCCTTTGGTTCCAATGCAAATGGGATCGGGCAGAGGTTTTTATTATACACCTGGATATTTGATGCAGTGAAAGACAAAATTTTATTTGGTTTAGGTCCGAATTGCCCGTTCGAATATACCTTCATGACTTTAACCGGGAAACGCATGATTAAGACTTCTATTGAAAACCAATATCTGGTACATCTATACCGGTATGGTTTGGCAGGTTTAATCAGTTATATACTTATGTTAATCAGTATTATCTTAAAACTGTGGAGAAACATGGAAAATGACCTGACTGGGAGAGGGGGGAAATGTACATTTGGTTTCATGATATTGACTACAGTTTTTGTTTACTTTATAAGCGGTCTGTCTTTTGCTGCATCAGATGATTTTCGGATGTTGTTTCTTATATTATCATTATTTTTTGTCCATTGTCAGCTTATAAAACGAGGAGAACCTGTAAATGATGAATTATCTAATGAAATATAGAAAAAAATGGAATGCTATGTCTCCGGTTGCGAAATCTTCCATGGCAATGATATTTGCGAAATTTTTTCAAAAAGGCCTGAGCATGATCAGCGGACCTGTTTTTACCAGAATCATGTCCTCATCGGAATATGGTATTATCTCAACGTTTACTTCCTGGCAGAGCGTGCTTTATATTATTGCAACGTTAAATATGGCCAGCGGTGTTTTTAATAATGGAATGATAGACTTTAAAAAAGACAGGGAATCGTTTACGTATTCCATCCTGTGCCTGGCTAATCTATGTACGTTTCTATGTATGGGTGTTTATTTTTTGTTTTACAGGTGGTTAAATCCTCTGTTTGATATGCCTGTCAGCCTTATGGCATTAATGCTTTTGTACTTTATTTTCACCCCGGCTTATAATTACTGGATGGGAAAACAGCGGTTTGAGTATCAATATAAAGGAATTACGGCTGTTACCATAGTGGCATCCTTACTTTCATTCGTTTTATCAGTCATTTGCGTACTGATGGCATCCGATCAGAATAAGGCCGTAACAAAAGTAATGGCAGCTGAATCTGTGTCCATTGTTATTGGAGTTATCTTTTTCATTTCCATAATAATAAAAGCAAAGGGGAAGATAAAATTTGCTTATTGGAAATATGCATTGAAATTTAATCTTCCGCTGATCCCCCATTATTTGTCCATGTATGTTCTTTCAAGCTCGGACCGGATCATGATCAGCAAATTGATTAATACAAGCGCAACCGCAGTTTACAATGTTGCTTATACAGTGGCAGGTATCATGCTGATTTTCTGGAATGCGGTAGATGCATCGTATGCTCCATGGATCTATCAGCAGATGGAACGGAAAAATTATCAGTCAATAAAAGCCAGAGGCAATCAGGTACTTTTGTTTTTTTCAGGACTTACCATATTATGTACTTTGTTTGCACCTGAAATTATCTGCATTTTAGCGCCTGAAAGTTATCACAGCGGAATTTATGTAATTCCATCGGTGGCAGCAGGAGTATTTTTTACAGCCTGTTATTCTTTATACATGAGGCTGGAATTGTATTTGAAAAAAACTAAAACAGTAATGGCAGCCACATGCTCAGTTGCAGTTTTAAATTTAGTTTTGAATTATATATTTATTCCAGAATTCGGATTTTTTGCTGCAGGATATACAACACTGGTATGCTATGGGCTGCTGGCATTTTTTCATTATTGCTGTATCAGACGTTTAGGTTTTCATCATGTCTATGATAATAAGAGGATTTTAGGTTTGTCCTGTTTTGTGGTTCTGATTTCCGTAATTATCTCAGAAATTTACAGATACACGATGATCCGTTACAGTCTGATCGCAGCACTTGCAGTAATCATGGTAATAAAAAGAAAAGACATCGTTAAGATGTTAAAAAAATAAGCGAAAGGCCGGGGAGTAGTACATATGAAAATTGGAATAACAGGTTTGCTGTTTCATGCAGGCAATAAGGGCTGTGAAGCTCTTTCCTATGCTTTTTTAAATCTAATTGATGAGATTGCAAAAAGGCAGAAAGACAGAATAGAAATAACAATAATAACAACGTTTCCGGCAAAGAAATTTCTAAAAGCAAAAGGAAATTACGAAATATGTATGAGGGAATTTCTGCCAAAGTATACCTATAAGAATTTAAATATTGGATTTTGTTTCTATAAAATGGTTTGCGGAAAATATATGATTTCATCTGAAATAAAGACATGCAATGTTGTTTTTGATTTTACAGCGGGAGACAGTTTTACAGATATCTATGGACGCAGGCGTTTTTTTGTACGCACTGCTTTAAAACAGAAAATCATTGATATGGGAATTCCACTTGTGCTTGGAAGCCAGACAATCGGACCTTTCAAGGATAAAGATGTCAGGGATATGGCTGTAAAGGTCATTAGTGGCTGCAAAGAGGTCTATGCCCGTGACCAGTTATCAGCAGACTATACATTTAAAATAAGCGGCAGAAAACCGGTCCTGACTACTGATGTGGCATTTGCTCTGCCCTATACAAAAAGGGAACATAGCAATAATATTGTAAGCATTGGATTCAATCCCTCCGGTCTGCTTTGGAATGGAGGTTACACCGGAGACAATCAATTTGGACTCACCGTTGATTATCAAAGATACTGCAGGGAAGTTATAAAGAGTCTCCTGAAAAAATATAAGGTTTTTCTAATTCCCCATGTTCTTTCTTATCAAACACAAAATGTGGATAATGATCTGATTGCAGTACATGCATTAAAAAAGGAATTTCCGGCTTTGGAGGTGATCGATGATTTTACCACACCTATGGAAGTAAAGTCTCATATTGCATGCATGGATGGTTTTATTGCTGCACGCATGCATGCAGCAATCGGGGCATTTTCTGCAAACGTAGCCTGTGTCCCATTTTCTTACAGCCGAAAGTTTGAAGGATTATTTGACAGCCTGGGGTATGGCAGGGTCATACATGGATGCTCGGATAACACTGATTCGGCAATAGAAAAAACACTGGAATGGATTGATAAGCATACAGAACTTAAAAATGAAGTGATTGCGTGCAATGGGCTGGCTTGTGAAAAAACAAATCTATTGAAAGATAATCTTGAGACACTGCTATATGGAGGTGAAGGAAATTGATCAGACAGGAAAATACAGTTTATACCGGGAGTAATGAGATGTACAGGGAATTCTGTTCAGGCTGTGGTTTGTGCATATCACAAAAGAAAGCACAATGGGAAAAAGATAAGAAAGGATTTTCATACGCTGTTGGCAATGATAAGGACTTTCATACATTTTGTGATAAAGTTTGTCCAGCCGGTGGAATGCAGTGCAGGGAGTTGGAAAAGGGAAGTGTATGGGGACGCAGCACCGGTGTCTATCTGTCACATTCAACAGATGAACGTATCTGGTTTGAGGCTTCCAGCGGAGGTGTTCTGACTTCATTATGCTTATTTTTGCTGGATAATAAAATGGTGGATGGAGTTATACAGACGAAAATGGATCCGGACAATCCAATCGGCACGAAGACATTCTTAAGCAGAACGCGGGAAGAATTACTGGTTTGCTGTGGTTCAAGATATTCGGCTTCGGCTCCGTTAGGGGATATCAATGATTATTTAAATGGAGATGAAACATATGCATTTGTAGGAAAGCCCTGCGATGTGACCGCTTTGCGCAATTTTGCAAAAACAGATAAAAGAGTCTGTGATCATATCAAATATATGTTTTCATTTTTTTGTGCGGGTGCACCAAGTGAACAAGCCAATATCCAGCTTTTAAATAAGATGGGGTGCGGGAAAGAGGGGTGTGTTTATTTAAGGTACCGGGGCGATGGGTGGCCTGGCTACGCAACAGCTATTGACCGGTATGGTGTGACATTTCAATTGGATTACAGAAGTGCGTGGAGGGATACGCTGGGGCGGGACATACGTAAAATGTGCCGGTTCTGTCTTGATGGAATCGGAGAAATGGCGGATATCAGCTGCGGAGATGCCTGGTATCTGGGAGAAGATAACAAGCCGTTATTTACGGAAGCTGCGGGAAGAAATGTTGTCTTTTGCAGGACCGGGAGTGGAAAAGATTTATTTTTAATGGCATGTAAAGCAGGATATCTGACGAAATCGGATTACCCTGAATTTGAAAAGGAACTGCCTTTCTATCAGTCGTATCAGTATGAAAGACGCACAACAATGGGGACAACCATACTGGCTTTAAAAGCAATGGGGAGAAGATATCCCAAGTATAGTGCCAAACTTTTGAAATCCTATGGGAAACGAGTTGGATTAAAACATAAAATCAGCCGTTTTAAGGGCACTATTGAAAGAATTGCCAGGAAGAAGCTATAAATTGTTATAGAAAGAGGACCTATATAATTGATTACGTATATTTTAGAGGATATGAAACAGCCGTTTTCTTATTTAATGTCGGGGATTGGAGCAGCAATTGCGGCATATTTTTTTTTAAAAGGAATAAGGTGCTGTCTGGGAAAAAAACAAAAGAATAAAAGGGAAAGCATTAGTCTGTTTCTCTGGGTTGCATACTTAGTGGTACTTGCAAGAACGGTTTATTTTTGCAGACCTTCCTTATCAAGGAATAAAGTAAATATGGCAGTGATGGGTACCTGGGGGATATCGCTGCGTTCCCATGTCTATGTAATTGAAAATTTTATGTTATTCATACCTTTTGGGATATTATTACCTTTATGCTTTCCGAAAGCCCGAAACAGCCGGATTTGCATTTTAACAGGCTGTGTGTTAAGTGTTTTTATTGAAACAGTTCAGTATATGACCCAGAGAGGGAACTGCGAATTGGATGATGTGATCATGAATACATTAGGGACATTAGTTGGCTGGGTGATTTATACTGGTTTCATAAATAGTAAAAAACAGTAAATTACGAGAAAAGTTACGTTACATAAAATGACTTAAATTTGTGAAAATTTACTAAAAAGTAACAAAAATATAAATATCGCTATTCTATTTCTCATTTATGCCGATAAAAATAAGAGACAAATTAGAGGAGTAGGATTATGAAATCATCTACAGTAAAAAAGATAGTTATTGTTATTTTAGGAGTGTTGGCAGCAATTCTTTTAGGGGGATATCTGCTGATATCCGGCGCGATTAAGAAAAACAGAGTACAGCCTATGGATTTTACGCAGGATCTGAATTTAAAGAAACCAGATTCGGTAAAAGAGCAGCCTTTTGTCTTGTTTTTGGGAAACAGTCTGACTTATTATAATGACCTTCCCTCTGTGTTTACGCAACTCAGTCAGAGCGCGGGATATATGCCTGAAGTCTATGAACTGACAGAAGGTTCCTATCGTCTGGAGTATTTTGCAGATCGTGAGGACGAGGTGGGAAGCCAGGTGTATGATGCACTGGAGAACTACACCTGGGATTATGTGATTTTACAGGAACAAAGCGGAATTGCCACAATGGGGGAAGATGTGATGTATCCCGCAGCAAGGACCCTGGACGCCATGGTCCGTCAGGCCCAGGGCGAATCGGTATTTTTCATGACATGGGCTTTTAAAGAAGGGATAAACATAAAATTATTTCCAGGTCTTAAATATAAAGAAACAAGGGCCGAGATGCAGACTGAAATTGCAGATCATTATATGAATATCGCAAAGGAACTGGATGCCATGCTGGCTCCTGCAGGAATTGCTTTCATGCGGTGTTCTTCACAGTTTCCTGAGATTGAATTATGGGATGAAGATGGAAATCATCCATCGCCTGCAGGGACGTATCTTTCTGCGTGTGTCTTATATAAGGTTCTTTATGACCAGTCTCCGGAGGGAATTGAGTATTCAGGAGAATTAGATCCACAAACGGCTGGGAAATTACAGCTGATTGCGGCAGGTATTAAGTAGCAGAGTATTCTGCTATTTTGATATAATCAATAAACAGATGGAGAAAATACGTATGAGAAACAAATGGAATGTTACGATAAACGGAATTAATCACGAGATTTCGTTTAAAACAGGTGTGTTTAGGGGAAAGGCAGTAGTTGATGGTGTTTCAACTCCAGTGAAGAACAACAGCATGTTTATCCGGCTTTTTGATTTTCCGATCAATCTGGATGGAACTATAGTCCACCTTACCGCAATTGGCAATAAAATTGACCTGGCTGTGGATGGGGTCTATCTAAATTCAAAGAAACCTTATGTGCCTTTTGAAAATATACCTAAGTGGTCTTATCTGTTATCTGCAATTCTGATTGCAGGAGGCTATGCATTGTGTGGTTTAATCGGAATGCTTCTTGGACTGCTGTCAAGCACTCTTATTATCAGCAGATCTGTTACACCACAAAAAAAGAATCTGGTTCCTTTTACTATATGTGTTACTGCTGTATGCATAATTTTAGATTTACTAATTACATTTGGTGTTGTTTTAATGACCGTATAAAATCGCGTCCGGATCTCCGGACGCGATTTATTTTAATTAACAAAACAGGCGGCGTGCTCTGTTTCATAATATTCTGTGAGAATATCCAGAAATGCTTTGGCATACTTGGGCAGATACCGATTTTTCTGATAGGCAGCAATAAGAGTATTATCGTTTCGCGTTTTTCCTACAGAAAGGCAGACAGAGGAGGAAGGTTCTCTGCTTTTTAAATAGTGATAGTAGCTTTCCGGTGCGAAAGCGGCGCCCAGACCCTCCATGGCCAGGCGGATCGACATCTCACTGTTACGGGTATGGAGAAGAATCTTTGGCTCCATCTCATATTCTTTAAAGAGTCGTAATGCGATTCCCCCCGTGTTCTGATCAGGATAAAGCAGAATAAAGGATTCCTCAGACAGAAGGCTTAAATCTATCCACGGATATTGAAAGCCTTCTTTTTTAATTGCTTTCTCTGACAGTGGATTGTCTGCGGATAACACAAGAACCATTTCCTCTTTTCCGATGATCTGATAATCTAGGTCAGTTGGAAATTCATGCACATTATAAAAGGTTAAGTCAACCGTATGATCCGTTAAGGTATGCTCAGCCACAAAACTTACTTCCTCCATCATATTCACGGTGACGTGAGGGTAAAGACTGTGAAATTTCATCAGAGTGGGACCGATCAGACTGTTACCCAGCATGATGGGGAGGGCAATGTTTAAACGGCCGTGGTTATGGTGCATAATATCATCAAATTCATTATTCCATTCTATTCCGTATTCCACAATTTTTTCCGCATAATGAATATAACGTTCTCCGATATAAGTGGGAAAATAACCGCTTCCCACCCGGTCAAATAGCCGGGTTCCCAGCTGCTGTTCTAAATTTTTTAAATATTTGCTTAACGATGGCTGGGAAATAAAAAGTGTTTCTGCAGCTTTGCTGATGCTTTTATTTCTGTAGATGGCCAGAATGTATCGGGCTTCTTTTAAATCCATGGCGTTCTCCCTTCTTACTATGAGTATTATAGATTTACTGCATACAAAATATAGATTATATGTATTTGACGTACAGTATATCATAAATTATAATAAATGTATAGATATAAATTAGTTGAACTTATAAATAGTTATAAGAAACAGCCACATTTGGAGTGCAGAAAGTATGGAGAGGTTAAAATGAAGAAACAAAGTGCTTTTGTAATGATAATTCCCGGGCTGGTGATTCTGACGGTATGTCTGTTCCTTCCGCTTTTGAAAGTATTGATACCCACCCTTCATACAGGGGCGTATCCTTTAAGCGCATATGTTGAATTTTTCCAGGATGAATATTACCGGAAGATTTTTGTAAGAACAGTGAAAGTTGCATGCCTGACCACCGTGACCTGCATGGTACTCGGTGTTCCCACCGCTTATTTTATCAGCCGTTGCAGCAAAAAATGGAGGGGGATCCTGCTGTCCGTTTCCATATTTCCCATGATGACCAATTCGGTGATCCGAAGCTTTGCATGGATTAATATTCTGGGTAGTAACGGACTGATCAACCGGATGCTTTTAACAGCTGGTATTGTGGAAAAACCGGTAAAACTTCTGTATACAGACTTTGCCATTATCATTGGTTCGGTTTATTTATTCCTGCCTCTTATGATCGTGACAGTGGCAGGCGTTATGGAGAATATAAGCGATGATATGATGGAAGCGGCCTTAAGTCTTGGTGCAGACCGGATTCGGGCTTTCATGAAAGTGATCTTCCCCATGAGTCTGCCAGGAATTATTGTGGGAGGAATCCTTGTATTTACCGGAACTTTAACCGCTTATACAACTCCACAGCTCTTAGGCGGCAATAAGCATATGGTCCTTTCCACCTTTATTTATCAGAGAGCCATGAGCGTAGGGGACTGGAATGGAGCTGCTGTTATTTCCCTGATTATGATTGTTGTAACAATGGCTGTTATTAAAGGGTTTAATTCTCTGGCAGCGAGACTTGATAAAAGAGGAGGAGACCATGCGTAAAAATAAGATGCTTACCATTTTTGCTGTTTTGGTATTTGGATTTTTAATTCTGCCGCTGATCATTATTGCTGTTACCGCCTTCGGCAAAGGCAGTGCCATAACTTTTCCAATTGAATCTTTTTCATTTAAGTGGTTTTTAAATGTATTTGCCATAAAATCATTCCGGATTTCATTCTTAACCAGTCTGGAGATTGCCCTGCTGGCTACGGTGATTGCACTTCTGGTGGGAATACCGGCTGCCTATGCACTGGCAAGATCAGGATTAAAAGGCAAAGGTCTGATTAAATCAGTTTTTCTTTCTCCTACCATAGTGCCAGGAATCGTAATCGGTTTTGTGCTCTATCAGTTTCTGGTACTGTCCTTTCGAGTGCCGGTATTTCTGGGACTTTTAGCAGGTCATTTTATGGTAACACTGCCTTATGTGATCCGGGTGGTGGGGTCCAGCCTGGAACAGTTTGATTTCTCCGCAGAAGAAGCGGCATGGAGTCTGGGGTGCGGTAAGATTCCTGCTTTTTTCCGGGTTGTTCTTCCAAATATTACTTCTGGAATTTCTGCCGCATTTATGCTGGCATTTATCAATTCCTTTAATAACATACCGGTATCCATGTTTTTGTCCGGACCGGGAGTATCCACCTTTCCGGCAACTCTGATGAATTACATTGAATATAATTATGACCCTACGGTGTCGGCAGTATCCGTATTGTTAATGGCTGTTACAGTTCTTATGATGGTAATTGTTGACAAAACGCTTGGAATAGCCGCCCTGGCAAAATAGGAGGAATGCGAAATGGCATATATGACACTGAAGGATATTGATGTCCGTTATGATAAGAAGAAGCAGGTATTAAAAGGATTAAATCTGGAAGTTAAGGAAGGGGAGCTGGTATCTTTATTAGGTCCCAGCGGGTGCGGAAAAACCACAACTCTCCGCGTGGTAGCCGGATTTATAGAGCCTGAGTGCGGTGTGTTTTCCATTGACGGGGAAGACTTGACAAAGGTTCCGGTTCACAAAAGAAATTTCGGTATTGTATTCCAGAGTTATGCACTGTTTCCTCATCTGAACGTTTATGACAATGTTGCATTTGGTTTAAAAATGAGAAAACTTGATAAAGAACAGATTGACCGGAAAGTCAGGAATATCTTAGAGGTCTGCGGTCTTGCGGAGTTTGATCATCGTTTCCCCCAGCAGATGTCTGGCGGACAGAGACAGAGGGTGGCTCTTGCCAGAGCTCTTGTAATTGAGCCGAAGCTTTTGCTGCTTGACGAGCCTCTTAGCAATTTAGATGCAAAGCTGCGGATTAACATGCGTATGGAGATCAAACGCATTCAGAAAAAACTGGGAATTACCACGTTATTTGTCACCCATGATCAGGAGGAATGTTTCTCCATCTCTGATAAGGTAGCAGTTATGAATCAGGGGGTCATTGAGCAGTTTGATACTCCGGAAAACATTTACCAGAGACCAGATACGGAATTTGTTGCCAGATTTATTGGATTTGAAAATTTCCTCACATTAAATAAAGCCTGCAAATAAAAAGTCAAGAGAAAATTGAAAATATTTAAGATTAATTTTTTAAGTAAATCAAATAGACCACCGTTATCCGCTGGTCTGAAAGGATGTGGTTATGGTTATTCTGGAAGGGACATAAGATATTCTTTTACTCTTCCGTAGTAGATACGCAGAAACTTATTAGCACCAGCGGTCATGTAGACATAGTAAGGTTTACCTTGGGCACGTTTTTTATCCATAAACATATATACAGGATCATCCTGAGGTTTTGTTTTGATAAGAGCATCCATGACTTGAAACAATGACTTACGTAGCACCGAAGAGCCTCTTTTGGAAGCAGGAACGCTCTTCTGGACATGGGTTCCAGATTCGTTTACACCTGGATCAACACCGGCAAATGCGGTGATAGCTCCTTTATGGGTAAATCGTGTAACATCTCCGATTTCAGCCATAAGTTGTGGCCCGAGAGATGGACCAACTCCTTTCATTTCCATAACGACAGGATATTCAGGGAGTTTAGCTGCTGTTTCGTTCATCAAGGTACGGAGTTCTTCCACGATCTTAGATGCAGAATTTAATTGTTCTGCGGCCTGTCTCAGGATCAGCTTGGTTAAATCATCTTTTGGAAGTACAGGAACAAGCTCCTTTGCAGCTCCATAGATTTCTTCAGCTTTAGCTTTACTGAAGTTGTACTTCTTACGTTTACACCATTTCTGATAATGGTTGATAAAAGCATTTAATGACATTTTACGAACACAGTCCACATGCCAGTATGTAGTGGCAAAATCAACCCATTTCTGGCTTCCATCATCACGAGCAGGGCTGTCAAAGTAAGTATTAACACCAGGGTAGGTCTGATCAAGGATCCCGATGAAGTTGTTCTTCATAGCTGTTTTGTGTTTCATATAAAACCCAAACTGACGGTTCATAGTTTTTAATTGATTGCGTATTTCATCCATAAGACTATACTGTTTCAAATTAGTCCAACTGTCAAGCGTATAACGGGCAATTTTTACAGAATCTGCTTTATCAGATTTGACTTTTCGGAGAGAGTTATCTCCGAAATCCTTAATGAGCTTAGGATTTACGGCCGTTACAAAAAGGCCGGCCTGAGAAAGCTCACGAGCCAATGGTTCGTAATAACGACCAGTGTGCTCCATAACTATGCGGGATTCACCTTCGATAGATTTAATCTGTTTAATCAAAGATTGGATGTTACCGGAAGTGTGTTTGATTTCAAAAGGCGGGGAAACAATCTCGCCATAAGGGCGGAGAATAGCGACCATGCTTTTGCCCTTGGAAACATCGATACCTACTGCGTTCATGTTCATAAATTTGTCACTCCTAAAGATTATTGCAATGGATAAGTACCAGTTTTACTCATTACCTATTCAATCTACTGTGGTGTGACACGAACGTACTGTAGGACAGCAGTTCAACCTGCATAAAACGAACGCTGCAAATGAGGAGCTGGTTATCAGTCTTAATTACGGACGCAAAGTCCAAGGAGGAAACCGATATACCTATTGCTCCATCATTATAACAGCTTAAGTAACAAGATGGATAATTCCTTACTGGCTGTAAGGGATATTAACCATAAATATATTGTAGTAGAGGGAAATGTATATAAAACGCAAGCCGGTGCAGTATTTACGGTAGAGGCCGAAAAAGATGGTGATCTGTTTGCCGGCACAATCCGGCCGGAGGATATACGGATCGCAGGAGAGACGGAAGATCATAATGTTCTTACCGGAACCGTGGGAGTACGGACATTCTTAGGAAAAAGCTATCAGTATGAAGTTCTGACAGAGGAAGGCAAATTTCTGGTAAGCAGACCGGCAGAAGAGGTCTATGAAGAGGGCAGTACGATCCGCCTGTATCTTCCAGAGTCGAAGCTCATTCTTGTAAATAAGTAACAACGGCTGCAAAAGCCGGCAAATGATAAAAAGAGAGGATAATTAATTATGAAAAAAGTATTGGCATTATCTTTATGTGCAGCCATTCTACTGTCAGGCTGCGGCACGGCAAAAAGTGCAGGTGACACCACTGCTGCAGAAAAGGGCACAGCTGGCGGAGAAAAGAAACTGGTATTATCTACTTATGGATTAAGCGAGGATATTTCGGAAGAAGAGGTATACAAACCATTTGAAGATGAGTTTGGCTGCAAGATTGTAACAGAGACAGGAAGCACCAACGAGCGTTATACAAAGCTGTCAGCGGATTCCCAGAGCACCATCGATGTAATCGAATTATCCCAGGCCATGACTGCCAAAGGTATAGAAGCGGGACTGTTTGAGACTTTGGATTTATCTAAGATTGAAAACAGCAAGGATTTAATCGGCGCAGCAAAAACCATGGCAGATGCAGGGCAGGGTGTTGCCTATACCATTAACAGCATTGGCATTATGTATGATCCTGAAGCAGTTGGATTTGAAATTACCAGCTTTGACGATCTTTGGAAGGCAGAATTAGAGGGAAGCATAGCGATCCCAGACATCACAACTACCTTTGGTCCTGCAATGGTTTACATGGCAAGTGATCACGCAGGTGTAGATGTTACTACAGACAAGGGAGAGGCCGCTTTTAAAGCACTGGATGAATTAAAGCCAAACCTGGTTAAAACCTATGCTAAATCTTCTGATTTAATTAATATGTTTACTTCTGGGGAGATCAAGGCTGCGATTGTAGGAGATTTTGGTGTACCTACTATTAAAGAAGCAAATCCGGATCTGGTTTATGTAACTCCTGATGTAACTTATGCAAACTTTAACACAATAAGCATTACCAAAAACTGCAAGGACAAAGATCTGGCTTATGCTTATATCAATTACCGCTTAAGTAAGGAGCTTCAGGATAAGACCAGCAAGGCGTTAAATGAAGCACCAACCAACAACCAGGTTAAAGTTGAAGAAGAAAATGCAAAAAGTATGACATACGGAAAAACTGCGGAGAATGCAAAGGTTCTTGATTATTCTTTTGTAAATCCTCTTTTAAGTGATTGGATTGACCAGTGGAACCGTATTATTAACAGTTAAGGAAAGAGAATATGAAGGTTGACTTACTTGTTCAGAATGGATGGGTCTACCGGACATACAGGCAGTGTTTTGAAAAAGCAGACATTGCAGTAGTGGGGGAAAAGTTTTATGACGTTTCCCCTGCTTCCTGTTATGAGGCAGACCTTGTGGTAGATGCAAAGGAAACATATATCATACCGGGACTGATTGATGTTCATATGCATATAGAAAGCTCCATGATCGGACCGGCAGAATTTTCCAGGGCAGTTCTTCCCTGGGGTGTCACAACGGTGGTGGCTGATCCTCACGAGATTGCCAATGTATTTGGAATTACTGGAATAAAGCGTTTTATGGACGTAAAAACAGATCTGGATATTTATTATGCCATTCCTTCCAGTGTTCCTGCGGCCGGCCCGGATTATGAGACATCCGGCGGAGTTATGGGAGAGGAAGAGGTCCTTAAGCTTCTGGAAGACGGGAGGGTCATCTGCCTGGGAGAAGTGATGAACTACCGGGATTTAATTTCTTTGCAGGATACCAAAATAAAACGCATCATTGAACAGTGTCAGACAGCAGGACGTGATATTAAGATAGAGGGACATTGCCCATCCCTGACAGGAAGGGATCTGGCTGCCTTTATCAGAGCCGGAGTGGACGCGGATCATACCCAGCAGACCCGGGAATCCGTACTGGAAAAAACCGACATGGGAATGTTTCTGGAGCTTCAGGAGAAATCCCTGACTCCCGATGTCATAAATACTGTGGTAACTCACAGGCTTTATGAGAACGTGGCACTTGTCACTGACGATGTCATGCCGGATCATCTGGTAAACGGACATTTAAACCGGATTCTTAAGCTGGCAGTGGAGCGGGGAATGGCTGCGGAGCAGGCGGTTTATTGTGCAACCTTTACAGGGGCCAGAAGAATGGGGTTACATGACAGAGGGATGATTGCACCTGGAAAGCAGGCTGATTTTGTGATATTAAAGGATCTGGTTCATTTTAATCCCATGGCAGTTTATAAAAGCGGAAAACGGTACGAGAATGGAACAGGGGAAGAAAGAACAGCATATCCTGATGAGTTTTACCAGTCTGTGAAATGCCGTCTTGCCCTGGAATCTGACTTCAAACTGAACCGCTGTAAAATAAAAGACGGCAAAGCTCTTGTTTGTGTCATGCAGATACAGGAGTACGGAACCACAATCCGTCACGTGAAACGCTGGATCCCAGTCAAGGACCACTGCCTTTGCTGGCAGGAAGCAGGCTTGTGTCTTGCTGTGGTATACGAACGGTATGGGAAACATGGCAGTGTGTCCAGCGGTCTCGTTGAAAACGGATTAAAGCTGCCAGGTGCAGTAGCAACTACATGGAGCCATGACAGCCATAATCTTCTGGTTCTTGGAAATTCTCCAAAAGATATGCTTCTAGCGCAGAACCGTATCGTTCACATGCAGGGAGGCTATGTAACAGCAAGAGAGGGTGCCATTACTGCTTCTGTTAATCTTGCGGCAGGCGGAATTCTCTCCGATGAGGGACTGGATAAGCTGGCAGAAGATCTTGGTGCAGTACGAAAGGAGCTGGAAGGTATGGGCTATAAAAACAGCAATGTGATCATGTCTGTTTCAACCTTAACGCTTCTGGTCTCTCCTGAGTTGAAACTCAGCGACAAGGGATTGTTTGATACGAAGGAACGTCAGGGAATACCCCTGGTGGAAAAATACGAGTGTGAAAAAGGAAAAGGTTGATCAGTGTGAGAACGGTAATCGTAAATGCTACAGTAGTAACCATGAATAAAAATGGGGATGTCTATCGCCCCGGTTTTGTGATGTTTGAAGATGATGTGATCACAATGGCGGGTGAAATGAAGGACTTAGAAGAGAAGGCGGGGCATCTGGATGCAAAACTGATTGACGGAAAAAACGGAATTTTAATCCCGGGCATGGTAAATCTTCATACCCATATGGGAATGGTTCCGTTTCGGGGACTTGGAGATGACTGCAGGGACCGTCTGCGTGTCTTTCTATTTCCCATGGAGCAAAAAGCCATGGATCAGGAACTGGTTTATCTCTCCACCCGCTATGCAGCAGGGGAAATGCTTCTGGCCGGAGTCACTACAGCTATGGACATGTATTATTTTGAAGAAGAGGCTGCAAAAGCCTTGGATGAAATGGGGATGCGTGCGATTGCCGGACAGACAGTTATGGATGAAGGAGCCTGCGATTTTAAGGATCCGAAAGAGGCGCTTTCATACGGGGAAGATCTTATTAAGAAATATTTAAACCATCCCAGAATAACAGCCTGTATTGCACCTCACGGCACGACCACCTGCTCTTGTGAAGTGCTAAAAGAGGCATACCGCATTGATTCCTCCTATGAGGTTCCATTCACCCTTCATACCGCAGAAATGGACTATGAGATGGAATATCTGGAAAAAGAGAAACAATTGACTCCGGTTGGCTATTTAGACAGCATCGGGGTTCTTGGGAAAGGTACACTGGCAGCTCATTGTATTCATCTGACGGAAGAAGATTTAGATCTGTTAAAAGAGCGAAGTGCAGCGGTTGCCCACTGCATTGGATCCAATACCAAAGCTGCTAAGGGGGTGGCCCCTGTAAGCGGTATGAATAAGCGGGAAATTGCGGTTGGACTGGGCACAGATGGCCCTGCAAGCGGAAACACATTAGATATTCTCACTCAGATGAGACTATGCGCGGATTTTCATAAAAATGAGACGAAAGACAGAAGTGCATTTCCTGCCAGAGACATTGTTAAGATGGCAACCATTCAGGGAGCGAAGGCTCTGGGACTTGACGCCATAACAGGCTCACTGGAACCGGGAAAGCAGGCGGATCTGGTGCTGATAGAGACGGATTCTGCCAATATGTTTCCTGTTTATGACCCTTATTCGGCACTTGTATACAGCGCCAATCCGTCCAATGTAGAGGCTGTTTATGTAGCCGGAGAGTGTCTGGTTGAGGGAAAACAATTGAAAAAAAGCAACATGGAAGAGATACGAAGATCCCTTATCAATAAGATGAAACAAACGGATTTTGGAAAATATATGGAAAATAACCGGGAACTGGATGTGTAAATTTAAGGTATCTGGTATCAGATTTCATGATCCGGCAACAATATAAGTACGCGGAAGTATTTGACAACTATTTTCCCCTGTGGTAAACTATATCCGTATGAATACACGCCGGTACCCGGTATTTCGGACACTCCAGCCATTGCTTGGTACAAGGTGAGAATTTAAAATTTAAGGAGGAAATCAACATGATTTCAAAGGAAAAGAAAGCAGCTATTATTTCTGAATACGGCAGAAAGCCTGGCGATACAGGTTCACCGGAAGTACAGATCGCAATTCTGACAGAAAGAATTACAGAATTAACAGATCATCTTCAGCAGAATCCAAAAGATCATCACTCCAGAAGAGGACTTCTGATGATGGTTGGACAGAGAAGAGGACTTCTTAATTACTTAAAGAAAACTGATCTGGATGGATATCGTGCTTTAATCGAGAAGTTAGGAATCAGAAAATAATAAACCATTTAGGGTGGAGAACTTCTCCACCCTATCTGTCTATTAAGAAAAGGATGTTAAAAGTAGAAGTATCCCCCGAGACCGCTGATGTACACGTAAAGTAGTCGGATCAGACGCAAGATACGAAAGTTTCCGGCTGTCTGCCCGGACCGTAATTTATTTACGTGCAGATCAGTAGTTTCGGCATCTTCTACTGTTTAATATAAATTTAATTTTTAAGGAGATACCAGTATGTACAAGAGTTTCAGTATGGAGCTTGCAGGCAGAACCCTGACCGTTGAAGTGGGCAGAGTGGCAAAGCAGGCGAATGGTGCAGCTTTGATGCACTACGGAGATACCGTTGTATTAGCAACTGCAACTGCATCCGACAAACCAAGAGACGGAATTGATTTCTTCCCTCTCAGCGTGGAATATGAAGAAAAATTATACGCAGTAGGCAAGATTCCGGGAGGCTTTAACAAAAGAGAAGGAAAAGCATCTGAGAATGCGATTTTAACCTCACGAGTGATTGACCGTCCGATGAGACCTCTGTTCCCAAAAGATTACCGCAATGATGTTACTCTGGATAATATCGTAATGTCTGTTGATCAGGACTGCAGTCCGGAATTAACGGCGATGTTAGGTTCCGCTATTGCCACCTGCATCTCTGATATTCCTTTTGACGGACCATGCGCGTCCACTCAGGCAGGTCTTGTTAACGGAGAACTGGTGATTAATCCTACTCAGGCGCAGAAGCAGGTTTCAGACATGGCTCTTACCGTTGCTTCCACAAGAGAGAAGGTAATCATGATAGAAGCCGGAGCCAATGAGGTTCCTGAGGATATCATGATTGAGGCTATTTTTAAGGCACATGAGGTAAACCAGGAGATAATTAAGTTTATCGATACCATCGTTGCAGAGTGCGGAAAACCAAAGCATGGGTACACCAGCTGTGCAGTTCCGGAAGAATTATTTGCAGCAATCAAAGAGATCGTAACTCCACAAGAGATGGAAGTTGCTGTTTTTACAGACGAAAAGCAGGTAAGAGAAGAGAATATCCGTAATATTACACAGAAGCTGGAAGAAGCTTTTGCTGATAAGGAAGAGTGGCTTGATGTACTTGGAGAAGCTATTTACCAGTATCAGAAAAAGACGGTCCGCAAGATGATTTTAAAGGATCATAAACGTCCGGACGGCCGTGCGATGAACGAGATCCGTCATCTGGCAGCAGAGATCGATATGCTACCAAGAGTACATGGTTCTGCTATGTTCACCCGCGGACAGACACAGATTTTAAATATCTGTACTCTGGCACCTTTATCTGAAAGCCAGAGACTGGACGGCATCGATGATATGGAAACTTCCAAGAGATATATGCATCACTACAATTTCCCATCCTTCTCTGTAGGAGAGACAAGACCTTCCAGAGGACCGGGACGTCGTGAGATCGGTCATGGTGCGCTGGCTGAAAGAGCCCTTGTTCCGGTTCTTCCGTCAGCAGAGGAATTCCCATATGCAATCCGTACTGTTTCCGAGACCATGGAATCCAATGGTTCCACTTCTCAGGCCAGCATCTGTTCCTCCTCTATGTCATTAATGGCAGCAGGTGTGCCGATTAAGTCGGCAGTAGCTGGTATTTCCTGTGGTCTGGTAACAGGAGATACTGATGATGATTATATCGTTTTAACTGATATTCAGGGTCTGGAAGATTTCTTCGGAGATATGGACTTTAAGGTAGGCGGTACCCATAAGGGAATCACTGCGATACAGATGGATATTAAGATTCACGGTTTAACAAGACCGATTATTGAAGAAGCGATCCGCACTACAAGAGAAGCAAGACTTTACATTCTTGATGAGGTTATGGCAAAAGCCATTGCTGAGCCTCGTAAGGAAGTTGGAAAATATGCTCCTAAGATTGACCAGATTTCCATTGATCCTCAGAAGATTGGTGATGTAGTGGGCAAGCAGGGCAAGGTAATCAACAAGATTATCGAAGAGACCGGTGTGAAGATTGATATCTCCGATGACGGAAGTGTATCTGTATGCGGAACCGATCAGGAGATGATTGACCGGGCTGTTCAGATTATCAAGAGCATCGTGACTGAGATTGAAGCTGGACAGATCTTTACCGGTAAGGTAGTAAGAATTATGAATTTTGGTGCCTTTGTAGAGCTTGCTCCAAACAAAGACGGTATGATTCATATTTCAAAGCTTTCTGATAAGAGAGTAGCTAAAGTTGAAGATGTAGTGAACATCGGAGATATGGTTACTGTAAAAGTTATGGAAGTAGACAAAATGGGCAGAATCAACTTAAGCATGAAGCCAGGCGATTTAGCTCCAAAAGCAGAAGAGCCGAAGGCAGTCAAAGAAGAGACTGTAACAGAATAAATAGCTGTGTGATAAGTCAGGCAGCAGACAGTATGAATCTGTCTGCTGCCTGTTTTTTGTGTACCCGGCGAACAGAATTAGCAGGATTCTCAAGTATGAAAGAGAAAGAAGTAATAATGAAAACGGGTAATATATAAGGCTTTTTCTGCATAATATTATATAGTGAGTTATTTTAAGTAATACAAGCAAATATCTTATTATATTAAAATGTGGAGGGTGGTTATATGGTAAGGAAAAGTAAAGGCTTTAAAATATTAATTTCAGTTTTTATGGTGTTTTGTATGATGTGGTTAAATGGTTTTATTTCTAAAGCACAAAGTGTAAATGAAACAGAACCTAATAATAGCATGGAGACTGCACAACTTATACAAGCAAATTATGAAACTCCAACCCAGGTTGTTAGCGGAAATCGAACAAATCAATATGTAGTGAAAGGGAATACAAGTAAAACAGATGAAGATTGGTATAAAGTCTACTTAAATGCTGGTGTACAATATATTACTTGTAATGATAATCCATTTGAATATGAAATATATAGTTCCGATCTTAACTTGGTATCTTCTGGTTCTTATACCAAAACTCGATTATTTCCAATTGGATATCCTTTTAACGCTTCATCAAATGGATATTATTATGTTAAAATCAAGGGAATTACATCAACTTCCTCAAGTTATATTATGTTGATTGGCGGACCCACATATTCAGTCGCAAGTTGTTCTGTATCTTTAGGAAGCATAAATATGAGCGGAAGGGATGTTACAGTGCCGGTTTCTTGTTTCAATGAATATTCCTCTTAAAAGTAGTTGGCAAATAATTTTTAATTATAATAAAAATACAACTTTCACACCAAAACTTAACTTGTTTTTTGCATATCCGTTGACTTCAGTGTATGTAGATAAAATAGAATTTTAGAGCATAATATAACACCGATTCTTATCATAAAGCCTATTTTAGGAGAGATAAGAGTCGGTATTTTATTGATTTACCGTATTTTATCAGTTTAATCCAGGATACTGGTACGTACGGTCCTGGAGAAGAAGGCGGCTAGTCACCGCCTCCTACCCGATTTCAGTTAGAGAAGAAAAGAGAAGATGGAAATTACTGTAGCGGTTTAAGGAATTCGTCCCCTCGCTGATAAACTCCCAGGTATCCCTGTAATCACCGGGAACCGTAAAATCGTTACCGGAAAGGAAAGAGAGAAAAGAGGCAGGGTCTAAGGAGTACCGGTCTGCAAAGGTGTCTGCATAATTGACTTTCTCTTCATTGGTCAGATTTTTACTGCTGTTGTGAAGCACATGCTCCAGATTTCTTGAGAAATAGTAGATAGAATAGGGGATGGAACTGATTTTTCCGGTAAGGGAAAGCCGGGATAATATCTGGGATTTCCGTTTGTTGCGGTTGATGACGGTTTCCGGAAAACGGGTTTCAATATGGTCCCTCAAATACAGGATTTCCTCATGCTTTCCATAAACCACTTTCTCTTCCTGGATAAAAGCACCATCGATATCAACCAGATGTATAACTTTTAATATATCTTTTTTCTCGAATCCATAACGTTTTCGTTCTGTATCAATGTGCCGGTTCACTGTTTTCACTGCATTCTGGGCAGTGACGGACCAGTTGCTGGTGAGATCTCCATGCACGATATGAAAGCGGACGTCTTCTTTCTGAAAGATCTTTTTTAAAACAGGGCTTAACGTTTCCTCATCTGTTGGTCCTTCTGCAATAAAGAGAATGACTTTCTTAGTCTTGTTTATCATAGGGAACCGCCTTTCCGGCACGCCGGAATGCGCGTCCGATCTCTACACTGTCAGTTTCTTCATATATCTCCTCAGGCTGTCCTCCAAGCGTTATGCTGCGCAGATACAAATCCCGCAGGTTATTATTGCTTTTTACATTCTGGAGGCGGATATACCGGTTGGCTGGATTGGCGGTAGAGAAAAGAATGCTTCTTTTGTGTATCATCTCCAGTGCTCTTAAATTATGAGAGGTAAAGATTAGCTGTCCCTTCGCTCCTTTTTCAAAGATTGATAAAATCTCCCCTAACAGATATTCATAGATACCGGAATCCAGTTCATCGATAATCAGGCACATGGAAGGCTGATTGTAGACACACATCATTACGTTCAGTACAGAAATAATCTTTATGATTCCCTCAGATTCATATTTAAGAGGAATTACAACCTCTCCACGTCTGGATATCAGCTGAATCCGATAACCCGGCGTGCCATTTTCTCTTAACTGTTCACCAAAGTTGTGAATACCAATGGTCAGGCCTGGAATCATAGAGGATAAGACTAAATTCATATCTTCAATAATCTGGTTTACAAGCTGAAACTGTTCCTTACTGATAACAGATGGGTCATCAAGCCGGATCATTAAATCACCTTTAGCAATCCGGCCGCCCAGATTTAAGCGGAAGGCGAAGGGAAGTCTGGAGTTCATGGAGATAGAGCCGGAATGAGCACTGGAAATCACGAATAGATTAAAGCTGGAATATTGATATATTGCTTCAATAACCGGTGCATAGTCCTGTGTAATATGTTCAGGAGCAGACAGAAAGATGCTTCTGCTTTCCTGGCTGAATAGAAAGGAGGCAGTATTTTTCTGTGCCAGCTTTTTAGCCACGCTTAAATTTACACGGATATCCTCGCCGCTTTTAGACAGAGCTTCATACCGGTATTTTGGTGCAAAAGCCGGTCCGTCAGGTGATAAGGAGTAATCCATGAGAGTTTTTTTACTATCAAAACGTGTTCCGTTCCAGATGGCAGTACTTAAGGTTTCCCTTGATATTTCCATGGAATGACTTGTGACCCTCTTAAATTGGGCAGTATATTCCGCAAGAATGGATTGATCAGGAAAACGAATCAGAAATTTGACGGTGATGCTGCAGGTACCTGATTCTTCGGATATAAAGTGGACCGTATCTTCCGGCAGAGATTTTCCCGCTAAAAGTGTCTGGATGATGTCCATGGCTTCTATTACGGCAGTCTTCCCTGATCCGTTCTGTCCATAAATACCGAGAAGATCTGCCTGATCCGAAAAATAATTTTTTTCTGCATAAGATGGCATCTCTATCTTTCCATATTTTGTATTCTTTAGATCTTTTAACTGGATTTCGCTGATGCGGACAATCGCTTCTGGCATATGTTCCTCCTATAATAGTAATATTGATATTATAGTAACACAAATAAAAGAAAACTCAATGTAAAAAACATATATCGATACAATTTGTACCAGTTTATAGTATTGCTCGTAAATAATGGGATAATACATGGATATTATAATTGACCGGCGGGGGATAAAAGCGACAAAGATTTACCAAAAATTACATGCACGGTGCTATTTATTACATTAACACCATTTTTGTAACAATTTATTTTATAATAAGTTAAGGCATTATTTTTGAAATTAACATTACAATGGAGGAACAGAAATGACAGGGGAACAACAGATAGTAGATGACAGAAATGATGAATTATTCGTAGGGGATAATTATCAGTATTACAGGAATCAATGGCGTGGCAGAATGGGACAACCAAACTTTGCAAGCTGGAACTGGCCGGCGTTCATTTTTTCGATTTACTGGCTGGGATACAGAAAAATGTATTTAGAGGCTTTTTTATTTGGGCTGCTCTCTTTATTTTCAGCAATTATTCCAGGAGGCGGACTGGTTTTGCATATATTAGTTGGAATCTTTGCAAACTCTTATTACCGAAACAAAGCAAAAAAGACGATAGAACAAACCTCCCATATGACACAATGGGAAGCGGTACAGTACATAAAAAGACATGGGGGTACAAATGTATTGAGTATCTTCGTTACCTTACTGATCGTGGTTTCTCTCGCTGTTGCTGTTATAGCCGGTATTGCATTTTTTCCCACAGGAGAGAACGAAACTCATTCACAGGTGCTGCAGTCCAAAACTTTTAAAACGGACCATTTTTCATTTACATTCCCGGAAGATTGGAAACAGGAGAAAGAGAATACTTCTTTAGATTTGAAATGCCTGACATATGATGAAGATCTGCTTACAGGAGTTTTAGATTATGATAAAGCAGATTATACGGATAACTTCAACCCTGAAGATGCATTAACTTCATATATTGATGAATTGCTGTTACAACATGATAATCCGGAATTTATTGAGGTTATGAGAGATGAAAAAGATGAGGAAAAGAGGATTAAAACTGTTCTATATTCCGGTGAACTGGATAGTGATAAATATTATTATATTATCTCTTTAGCAGAGTTTAAAGATTTTGACAAATTTGCGATTATTGTACAGATTGTTAGGCCAAGCCAGTTTGAAAAATATAAATCCACGTGTGAAGATATCGTTAATTCGTGTCAACGTATTCAATAGAGGGATTTAAGCCGGGCCGGCGAAACTTCCTGCGGCCTGGCTTAAATCTGCCTCACTTCACCTGCACAGAACGGAACTTTTTCATTAATTGTTCAAACTCTTCACTTGAATGAAGATAAGAATACTGGTCGTCTTCCAGTTCCCTGAGAATGACTTTAATCATTTTATTACGGACATCTTTCGTATAGTTCGGCATTGGAATGTGCTGGTACAGTACGGAGTTGTCCAGATCCATGGGGTTAAGAAGGGAGGACAGCATAGATTTTAAGAGGGATATGCTTTTTGGAACATCTCTCTGGTCAATGGCAGTCTGAAGGGGAGCTGCGTAAGTATCATATTCCTGCATCCCAAACATCTCTGCCAGTTTGGAAGACCGCTCCGAAATTTCTGCTGCATTCTGAGGCTTTCCCTCCTTTATGGCGATGTCCGATAATTTCATTAATAACATCTGAATCTCCTGGTTTGCCATAAGAAGTCTTCGTTCTATCAGTTCTCCAGCCTTATCTGTTTTTCCCTCCTGGATCAAAAGTTCTGCTAAAAGAGGCCGTTTGTCAATGGCGTTATGGTCTGGCAGCAGATCTAACAGCTTTTGTGCTTTCTCATAATTACCAGTTCTTGTATAGGTTGTAGCCAGCATAAAATTTGCCTTGCTGCGGATTTGTTCATCTCCATATCTGGCGGCCTGCATATACAGGGAGGTAATCTGACTGCTATATTTCTTTTTTTCTTCGGTATTCATACCTGTCATCAGCATGGCACCGTCTAACAGCAGTGCAGCAGTGTGAATAAATTGGCCGCAGGTCGGATATTCACGGACTTTTTCCATCGTTAAGAGTAAACCTGTTTCAAATCCTTTGCTGTGAATGACATCCATAATCTCTTTGCAGAGCCGGCTGATTTCTTCTTTGGTAAGTTCGGCTTGAAAACAGAGAAGTGTATTCATATCAGTCTTTAACAGTCGTGCGAGGGCAGGCAGCAGTGTGATGTCAGGTGAAGTGCTTCCTTTTTCCCATTTGCTGACAGCAGGGGCAGAGACTCCTAAATAGTCGGCTACTTCTTCCTGTGTAAGCCCGGCTTCTTTTCTTTTTTCCCGAATAACGGTGTTTAATGGCATGGGTCTGTCCTCCTGTTCTATCAATCAGTTTGATAATGTAATGGTATCAGATCTGGTCTGATACTTCAATGGAGTATTGATTAATATGATGAGGATAAATATAACTGAAGGTCAAAATAAAATGGTCTAATTACTTGATCTTATTTGTTATTTGTACTATCCTGATAATAAATAGTTCAGGAGGTAGTCATAATGGTTGCTGTTTGGATTATATTTATTCTGCTGTTGGTTTTGTCTGCTGTTTTATTGACAGGACGCGGATCGTTTCTTATAGCAGAATATAATACGTCAAGCCAGGAGGAAAAGGAAAAATACAATCCTTGAAGGTATAAAAACTATAAAGCTGGAAGAAACCTTACCTTTTCAATTAACAAAGAAGAATGGCTCTGATCTGGGCTCTATATTGAAAGGGAAATTTAATACCGGAACAGAGACCGCCCACGTGTATATAGATGCTTCCAGGCCCCCTTTTATAATAATTGGAACTGATGAGGGTCTGCATGTGATGAATGATCAGACGCGGGAAAAAACTGAGACCCTTTATAAACAGCTGGAATCTGTCACACAGGAGTGAAAAATATGACTTTTTGGATTTTTATAACAGCAATGGAACTGCTGCTTCCGCTTGTAATGATTGTGATTGGTAATCTTTTAAAAAAAAAGCCGCCCCAAAAAATAAATAATCTGGCAGGATACAGAACTACAATGTCCATGAAAAATAAGGATACCTGGGAGTTTGCACATCATCACTGCGGGAAGGTCTGGCAGATAGTGGGCTTCTGTATGCTTGTTCCGTCATTTGTCGCAATGCTGGCTGTCCTGGGTAAGGGGACAGACACAGTAGGTATGTTCGGAACGCTGGTTATAACCGTACAAATGGTTATTCTGATTGGTTCTATAATTCCCACTGAACTTGCATTAAGAAAGCACTTTGATAAAGAGGGAAAACGCTTACAGTTATAAAAAAGAGGAGAAAATCAGATGACACAGGCATTGGTACACATTGCATTGGTTGTAAGGGATTATAATGAAGCCATTGAATTTTATACTAAAAAGCTGCATTTTGCATTAATAGAAGACACATATCAGCCAGAACAGGATAAGCGATGGGTTGTGGTTTCTCCACCCGGAGCTTATGGAACCACAGTTTTGCTTGCAAAAGCCTCAAAACAGGAACAGGAGCCCTTTATCGGCAATCAGGCTGGAGGAAGAGTGTTTCTTTTTTTGGGAACGGATGATTTTAACAGAGACTATGATGAGATGAAAAAGCTGGGGATTACTTTTATCCGGGAGCCCAAGACTCAGGAGTATGGAATTGTGGCAGTATTTGAAGATCTGTACGGGAATTTGTGGGATCTGGTTCAGTTTTCTGAAGGACATCCGATGGCATACAGGGTGATAAAAAAAGAGAATGCATTGACTGAAATGATAGCAGAACAGACGAACCGGGCGTTATGGGAAGTAAAGAATGTGATTGATTGTGTTACCGATGAATTGTGGAATAAGGAATATTGTAAAATGCCCTGCTGGAAACATATTTATCACATGCTTCATTCTCTGGATCTGTGGTTTATCAATCCCAGAGACAAGGAATATACGGAACCGGAAATTCATGAAAAGGATTTAAATAATCTGGATGCAGTATCGGTTAAACGGCTTACAAGAGAAGAGATCAATGACTATTTTTATGAAATCAGCCGAAAGATTACGTATTATCTTTTAAAACTGACTGACGATGAATTAACGGATAAGGCCATGGGATGCGAATACAGCAGGCTTACCCTGATATTAGCGCAGTTTAGGCATTTACATACCCACATGGGGATGGTAATGGGCTTTATTACGGCAGATACTGGTTTATGGCCAAGAGTATTAGGATTGGAAAACGCTGTTCCGAAAGGCGGGTACAGCAAATACTTTTAAATTTGATAGTAGAAGCAGGAGAGACTTTATGAAAACAATTGGGTTAATTGGAGGTATGAGCTGGGAAAGTACAGTTACATATTATCAGATTATGAATGAGACGGTAAAGCAGGAACTGGGGGGACTTCATTCAGCGAAGATACTTTTATACAGCGTGGATTTTTCTGAAATTGAGCGCTGTCAGGCGGAAGGTGACTGGGAGAAAAGCGGGAATATTTTATCTGCGGCTGCTAAAGCTCTTGAAAAAGCCGGAGCTGACTTTCTTCTAATAGGCACTAATACCATGCATAAAGTAGTGCCCCAGATTAAAAAGAAAATTAATATTCCGATTATACACATTGCTGAAGTGGCTGCAGAGGAATTAAAACAGAATCATATTACAACAGTAGCGTTACTGGGGACGAAATATACCATGACTCAGGAGTTTTATAAAGAAAAACTGGAAAATGCAGGCATTACCGTTCTGATTCCGGAAGCGAAGGATATTGAGGCAGTAAACAGTATTATCTATAACGAATTATGTCTTGGCACTGTATTGGAAACATCGAAGGAAACATATCTACGTATCATTGATAGTTTAAAGAACCGGGGGGCGCAGGGAGTTATTCTTGGCTGTACGGAAATTGGTCTTTTAATTCAGCAGGAAGATGTGGATCTGCCTGTATTTGATACTACCAAAATTCATGCGGTTAAGGCAGCAAAGCTTTCCTTAGAGGTGTAGAGACCGGATGAAAGACCGGTCTCATACAAATTATATATTTAGGGTTATCTGTCCCTGCATACACGGATCCCCATATCTGCGCCTCTTCCGTTTGGTTCGAACTTACCTCGGTAGGATATCTGACAGCTGGTAATATCTCCGACCCAGCCGCCTCCTTTCCATACCCGGTAAAAGCCCATTGGAATCTTTGTATCCTGATACCATTCAAAACACCATTCCCGGACATTTCCGGACATATCATAGATTCCCAGCTCATTGGCTTTTTTCTTGCCAACGGGGTGGGGTTTGGTCTGATTGGCTTCGATGTCAGGCCAGTACCAGTCTCCCTTTTGATACTCGTTTCCGGCATTTCTCCAATACCACACAGCTTCTTCTTCGTCAGAGCTTCCGCTGTATGTATAATTCTGGGTTTTTTCTCCTCCGCCGGCGGCGTAAGTCCACTCAGCTTCTGTGGGCAGGCGGTACCCATTTGCGCCTTCTAAAACAGTAACGGTCCAGCGAATATCGTCATAATCACAGATATTCTCAGGATCACGGTTTTTTTTATCAATCTTGTAATAAGGGCTGAGTCCCTCTTTTTCACTTCTCCTGTTGCAGTATTCGATGCTGTCGTACCAGCTTACGGATTCTACCGGCAGATCACTGCCTTTAAAAGTGGAAGGATTATTTCCCATCACCTCAGTCCATTCCTCCTGAGTTACTTCATATTTCCCTATGTAAAAATCATGGATTGCCGGTTCTTCCTGGACCCTGTCGGCTGATGCCGCGATAGCAGCCCTGCCTTCCACAAGTACAAAACGATCCTGTTCCTTTTTGGAACATCCGCAGGCTGCGATCATTGCAGCAATTAAAAGCAAGATCAGCTTCTTCCTCATAGACAAGTCCCTTTCTCTGTCTTTTTTATCTGATCATATAATATTTAAATAGTATGTAGGTAAGTGCATAGATAAATGGCTTCTTAAAATACTGTCTGTATTACCAGACTGTTACATTTGCATACCCGCTGCTCTGATATCCTTCTACGCAGAATGCCTGATAGGACCAGGAACTACCTAAGTTCATCCCTTTGCTTCTCCATGCATTTGCATGATTACCAAAGTTAATCTGAGCATTGTTACCGGTCGGTCTCTTTGACTGTCTGACACTCCAGTACTGTGGAAATGTCTGATAACCATCAATGGAAGGAGCATTGTAACGCATGGTTGTATAGATATCATAATTGGCACCATCGCTGTTTACGGTTCCTTTATAGGTTCCGGTCGGTCTGTAGGTTCCCCAGCTGTCAACCACATAATATTCAATCAGGGAATTCCTTGTCCAGCCATAGAACGTTAAATAACTGTTACCTGATGGAGAGAAAGCACCAGCATTATAATTCACGATTCTGGATGGACTTCCAGTACCCCATCCTTTTCCAACTACGAAATTACCACAGTTTGTCCAGCTTACACTGAAATTACCTCCGGAACCATTCACGGTATTAACGGTTCCGCCTCCATCTGTCCAATTCTGCCAGTAATCTGTAGCTGCAAATGATGTACTGGTAAAAATACCTGAAAAACACATCACTAATGCGAAAATTAACGAAAAGACCTTTTTGCTTAATTCATTCATTTTAACCCCTCCTGTTTGATATTACTGATTGATACACTTACCTACATACGATATAAATATTATTTGCGCCCTCCTTTTCTTATTTGCACAATTTTATTAGCAGTATTGTTGTTATGGTGGATTTATGTGTGGTTGAGAGTCAGCCATGGAGAATAATGAATGTAATAGAATAGTCTGATATTTCTGCTATTAATGAAAATTAATTTTATAATAAATATGATATCAGATAAAAAAACATTTGTAAATTATATTATACAAAAAATGGAAACTTTAGTTAATTTAACTAATATTATTACGATACTTTAGGTGATAAAGAAACAAATACAGTTACTTTTTCCTATATGTACAGATGATCAGAAGGTAACAAGGATCAGATAAATACGTTTTATGTAGTGAAAATTACTTGACAGAAGTCATGGCCCCGGGTATAATCAGTACTCATAAGCTTTCAGTATCTCATTATAATTGCATAGTTAATTAAAAGGGAGTAGTTTAAATGTACCGTCAACATCCTGGCTGTAATGATACAGTCTGGCGGTGCGTACCAGATTATGGTTACCAGACTTTTAATGTGCTTGTTCTGAATAATTATTTTTTCAGGAGAGTGCGTTAAAAGTCTTTTTTATTTACTCACTTTGGTCAATATTAATCAAAGCGGAAGTATACATTTATGATGCGTGGCATCTCAAAAGGTGTCAGAATGGAGGATTGGTTTGAATGAATGGTATCAGAAGAGCGAAGCTGAGATATTAAAGGAGCTTCACACACAAAAAGAAGGATTGAGTTCAGAAAAGGCGTCCGAACTTCTTAAGGAAAAAGGTGAGAATATCCTGGAGGAGGGAAGGAAAAAAAGTACGGTTGAAGTATTTGCAGAGCAGTTTAAAGACCTTTTGGTAGTAATACTGATGGCAGCTGCTGTGATTTCCATGCTGTCAGGAAATGTGGAAAGCACAATCGTTATTATGGCAGTTATTATACTTAACGCTGTATTGGGAACTGTTCAGCATGAAAAGGCGCAAAAATCTCTGGCAAGCTTAAAATCTTTATCCTCACCAAATGCGAAAGTCATGAGGGATGGAAAGAAGACGGAAGTGTCTTCCAGGGAAGTCGTGCCGGGAGATATTCTCATACTGGAAGCCGGCGATATGGTGGTGGCAGACGGAAGAATCTTAAATAATTATTCTCTTCAGGTGAATGAAAGCTCTCTCACCGGAGAATCCACCAATGTGGATAAAGAAGATGGAATCCTGGAGATTTCTGTTCCACTGGCAGACAGAACCAATATGGTATATTCCGGAAGCCTGGTCACCTACGGAAGAGCAGTTGTTGTGGTTACGGACACCGGCATGAAGACGGAAATCGGTAAGATAGCCAGTCTGATGAATGCCACAAAGGAAAAAAAGACGCCTCTTCAAGTCAGCCTGGATCAGTTTTCCAGCCACCTTGCTACGGTAATCATGGCTATATGCGGAGTGGTATTTTTATTAAGCCTGTATCGTAAAATGCCGCTTCTTGATTCTATGATGTTTGCAGTGGCACTGGCAGTTGCGGCAATTCCCGAAGCCTTAAGCTCCATTGTTACCATTGTCCAGGCTATGGGAACCCAGCGAATGGCAAAAGAAAATGCCATCATCAAGGAACTGAAGGCGGTGGAAAGCCTTGGATGTGTTTCCGTTATCTGCTCGGATAAAACCGGAACACTTACGCTAAATAAGATGACGGTTCAGGAAATTTACTTAGATAATCAGATATATAAGCCTGAGGAGCTTACTCTTACCAATCAGCTTCACCGCTATCTGCTTTATGATGCAGTACTGACCAATGATTCCACCATTTCCGATGGAAAAGGAATTGGTGATCCTACGGAATACGCACTTCTTGAAATGGCAGGAAAGATATCTGTCAGCCATAGTACCATCAGGGATCTGATGCACAGACTGGAAGAGATTCCCTTTGATTCTGGCCGTAAGCTGATGAGTACCAAATACAAACTGCACGGTGTTCCGACCATTCTGACCAAAGGAGCGGTTGATGTGTTACTAGACCGGACGGTGAGTATACGCACCTCCCAGGGCATCAGAGAATTGACTGAAGCAGATAAGGAAGATATTTTAAAACAGAATATGATGTTTTCAGAAAATGGACTTCGTGTTCTGGCATTTGGTTATAAGGAAGTGGAAGAATCTCATGTGCTTTCCCTTCATTCTGAGAATAATTTTATATTCCTTGGTCTTATTTCCATGGTGGACCCGCCAAGGGAAGAGTCAAAAGCAGCCGTGGCAGACGCTAAAACAGCAGGAATCCGCCCGGTCATGATTACCGGAGATCATAAAATTACGGCAACAGCCATTGCAAAACAGATTGGAATATTTGAAGAGGGAGATATAGCGGTTACCGGTGCTGAACTGGATGCCATGACGAACCAGGAGTTAGATGAGAAGATTGTTAATATCTCAGTCTATGCGCGGGTTTCTCCAGAGAACAAGATCCGTATCGTGGATGCATGGCAGAGGAGAGGCAATATTGTTTCCATGACTGGAGACGGCGTGAATGATGCTCCGGCACTTAAGAAGGCCGATATTGGAGTTGCCATGGGAATTACGGGTACGGAAGTATCAAAGGATGCTGCTTCCATGATTCTGTCAGATGATAATTTTGCTACTATTATAAAAGCAGTGGCAAATGGAAGAAATGTATACCGGAATATTAAAAATGCCATTCAGTTTTTATTGTCAGGCAATATGGCAGGAATTTTTTCCGTTCTTTATACTTCCATTATGGCATTGCC
Source organism: Lacrimispora amygdalina (assembly GCF_900205965.1). Taxonomy (GTDB): domain Bacteria; phylum Bacillota; class Clostridia; order Lachnospirales; family Lachnospiraceae; genus Lacrimispora; species Lacrimispora amygdalina_A. The sequence continues at coordinate 219,622 of NZ_OAOF01000002.1, read as the reverse complement.
CATCCCATTTGCTCCGGTCCATTTATTGTTTATTAACCTGTTGACGGATTCTCTGCCGGCAATTGCAATCGGCATGGAACCGGCGGAACACGGACTGCTGAGCCAGAAACCCAGGGATCCGAAGGAACGTATCCTTACAAAAGAATTTATGACAAAGGTTATGATTCAGGGATCTCTCATAGCAGTATCTACCATGACCGCATTTCATTTTGGATTAAGGCAGTCAGGTGAGGCGTCAGCCAGCACCATGGCATTTGCCACTTTAACCCTTGCCCGGCTTTTTCATGGGTTTAACTGCAGAAGCAGACATTCCATCTTCAGACTGGGATTTAAAGGAAACTGGTATAGTCTGGGATCATTTGTATTTGGATTTGCTTTACTGAGTCTGGTTTTATTTGTTCCTGTTATGGAAAAGCTGTTTTCTGTAACATCTTTAACCGGATCACAGATTGGAATTGTATATGGACTTTCAATTATTCCGACTGCAATAATACAGCTTTCAAAAGTAATAAGAGATATTGGAAAATAATTTCAGTAAAAAGAGGTTCAGACATAAAAAAAACAGTTGAACCTCTTTTTTATAAATGATAAAATGAGTCTGTATTGATAACTTAATATAGGAGAGGAAAAAAACGACATGACAGGACAACCTTCATTCAGATTCAGAACTTATGGACCGCTTTCGAGACGGGCCAAATTCCAGATTCTTGCCCTGGTGCCGATTTATTTTATTGTTGCAGGATTTTTACTGCAGCCGTTTGATGAAATCTGGAGGGGAATCATCACGATCGTACAGGAGCCGGATTTCCTGATTACGGATTACATTGCCATTGGAGGCATTGGAGCTGCATTTATTAATGCAGGTGTATTAACATTATTGAGCATTGCAATCGTCTATTTTCTGGGGATGGATATGAGCGGTCATACCATTACCTCTAGCTTTCTCATGTTTGGCTTTTCATTGTTTGGGAAGAATATCTTAAACATATGGGCTATCATGATGGGAATCTGTTTATATTCTTATTATCACAAAACATCCATAACACGTTATATTTATGTTGGGTTTTACGGAACCTGTTTGTCTCCGGTTATTACCCAGATCATGCAGATCGGAAATCTTCCGTTTGGACTCCGGCTGGTTTTAAGTTTTTTTGTAGGTATAAGCATTGGCTTTGTGCTTCCGCCTCTTTCTACACACACACATTATGCCCATCAGGGATATTCTCTTTATAATGTGGGCTTTTCCTGTGGAATTATTGCTACCATAATCGTGTCACTTATGAAATCCTTTGGAATTGAAATAAAGGCACGTCTTATCTGGTCAACCGGGCAGAATGTGTTATTTGCCAGACTGCTCATCGCTTTATTTTTGGGGATGATCGTATTTTCATTCTTTATATCCAGACAGGTGTGGACAAGATATCTGGAGATCTTAAAATCTTATGGAATCAGCGGAACTGATTATGTGAAGAGCGAAGGATTTGCCCCCACACTGTTTAACATGGGAATTAACGGTATAGTTTCAACGCTGCTGGTTCTTGTTGTCAGAGGGGATTTAAATGGTCCTACTATAGGAGGGATTTTTACCATTGTAGGTTTCAGTGCAACGGGAAAGCATACCCGTAATATACTGCCGATCATGATTGGCGTCATTATTGGAGGATATTTGAAAAATTGGAGCATCAAAGATCCCAGTGCTCAGCTGGCTCTTCTTCTTTCTACCACACTGGCACCCATCGCCGGTGAATTTGGAGTGGGGGCCGGAATTCTTGCAGGATTTCTTCATTCCTCAGCGGCACTTAATGTAGGAATCGTTTACGGTGGATTGAATCTTTATAACAATGGTTTTGCAGGCGGTCTTATCGCCACCTTTCTGGTTCCTGTGCTAAAATCCATCAGGGACAGGAAAGCACATGCGAAAACCCATGTCTCTCTTTAAGGACAGCTTGTATAATTTGAGTTTTGTGATAGAATAAGACAAAAAGAACAATTGGGGAATTGAATTATGCTGTACCAGATTATAGAAGGAACCGTTTCTGCAGGAGGAAACGTCATCCTGTCACATATAAATTTCGAAATACGCGGCAATGAAAAAATTGCGGTTGTTGGAAGCAACGGAGCAGGAAAGACTACTCTTTTAAAGCTCATAGCAGGAGAGCTGGAACTGGACCGTGACGATAAGCGACAGAATGCAGGTATCATTGCTGCAAGAAAATTATCAATCGGATATTTAAAGCAGCAGGCACTGGAAGAAAATGAGCATACGGTGGAGGAAGAGATCTTCTCTTCCTGCTCTTTTGTGGACGATTTTTCACAGGAACGGTTTGAATATGAACAGGAATATAACAGATTATTTACCGGATTTGGTTTTTTAAAATCGGATAAGAAGAGAAAACTATCAGAATTTTCAGGAGGAGAGCAGACGAAGATTGCGCTGATCCGGCTTCTTCTCATGAAGCCGGATATACTACTGTTAGACGAACCCACCAATCATCTGGATATCCAGACGGTCCAGTGGCTGGAGGAGTATTTATCCGGATATAAAAAAGCGGTGGTTATGGTATCCCATGACCGCTTTTTTATGGATCAGACTGTTTCAGTGGTATATGAGCTTTCAGGTAAAACCCTGACCCGCTATACAGGCAGCTACACCCAGTACAGGGATGAGAAGAGAAAAAGAATACGGCTCCAGACGAAAGCCTATGAGAGGCACCAGGAAGAGAAAAAAAGGTTAAATGACCTGGTGGAACGCTTTAAGCACAAACCCAGTAAAGCTGCATTTGCCAGGTCGAAACGAAAGGCAGCTGAACGGCTGGTTCCGGTAGAAAAACCGGTGGAAGATGAAGTTCATCTGTTTGCAGAGCCGCTGGAGCCGGCTGTTTTGGGGAGCAAATGGGTATTCGAAGCCGAGCATTTAAAAATTGGTTATGAAAAGCCTCTTGCCGAGCTTAGTCTGCGGATTCGCAGAGGACAAAAGATCGGGATACTAGGGGCAAACGGTGCAGGGAAAAGTACTTTTTTAAAGACTGCCGCAGGTCTGATTCCAGGGTTGTCGGGGCAGTATTCACTGGGCAATCACATTACTGTCGGCTATTTTGACCAGCAGTCTGCCCAACTTCAATCAGAGAAAACCGTTGCGGATCATTTTCATGATTTATTTCCTGCATTAACAGAAAAAGAGGTTCGAAGCATTCTTGGTTCTTATCTGTTTGGAGGAAAGGAAGCAGGCAAACGTGTGAACGTTCTTTCCGGGGGAGAGAAAGCAAGGCTGGTTCTGGCGGAGCTTTTGCAAAGCAGACCTAATTTTCTGATTTTGGACGAACCCACCAATCACATGGATATCCAGGCAAAGGAAACGCTGGAATCCGCATTTTCATCTTTTACCGGTACAATTTTGTTTGTATCCCATGACCGGTATTTTCTTGACAGGGTAGCGGAATCGGTTCTGATTTTTGAAGATCAGTCTGTTTTTTATTATCCCTTTGGATATGCTCACTATCTGGAACGGAAAAGGAGAGGCAGCAAAGAGGGGATTGCAGCGCAGATGCGGGCGGAAGAGCAGGCACTTATTGCGGGGATCCGAGCGGTTCCAAAGGCGGAAAGACACCGGCTGAAGGAATTATCCAGTGAGGAAGCCTATGTGGATTGGAAAATGGGACCGGTGACGGAGCGTCTTATGAAGGCAGGGGAACAGGTGGAGGAGCTATTCTGTGCCTGTGAGAAGCTGCTTAAGGACTGGCAGGAATCCCAGGAATTCTGGGAAGCAATGGAATGGAGTGAGGCTTCGGCCTATGAAGGACTTAAGCGTCAGATGGAAGAAGCCTGGGAGAAATGGACTGCTCTTTGTCTGGAATGGTATGATGAGGCTGTAAATATGCAGATATAAGCGAAAGCAGGGAAGGAATCCCGGTTTTGGATTCCTTCCCTGCTTTTATGGAAATCAATATTTATCAGATCCGTTTATTGCAGCCGGAACTGTAGTATCCCACGGCTCATATGAGGAAACTGACTGATCACCTTTTAGTTTAAACTTACCGACTGCCTGCTGAAGAGTCACTGACTGTGCTGCCAGCTCTTCACTGGAGGCAGAACTTTCTTCTGCAGTTGCTGCGTTGGTCTGGACAACGGATGATACCTGGGAAAGCCCCTGGTTAATCTCTTCAATTGCAGTTACCTGCTGTGCAGAAGCATTCTCAATTTCCTGAATAGCCTGTTCAACCAGCCTGGATTTTTCGGAAACTTCACGGAGAATTCTTGCAGCCTCCCCCGCCATATGTCCGCCTTCTGATACGGCTTCTACTGAGTGCATGATAAGAGTTGCGGTCTCTTGAGCAGCTTCCGCAGATTTTGTTGCCAGATTTCTGACTTCATCAGCAACCACGGCGAATCCTTTTCCTGCATTTCCTGCACGGGCAGCTTCAATTGCGGCATTTAATGCAAGAATGTTTGTCTGGAATGCAATGTCTTCAATTACTTTTGTAATATTTGATATTCTCTCAGAAGCGGTGCTGATGCGTTCCATGGCACCATTTAAGTTCTTCATGTGATTATTGCTTTCTTCCACGCCTTCTCCGGTCTGGTGTACGTAGCTGGCAGCAAGGCGTACATTGGTTGCATTCTGTTCTGCCTGACTTGCTACAGTGGCAATTGATGCATTCAGTTCTTCTACAGTTGCCGCCTGCTCTGTAGAACCGGAAGCCAGGGCCTGGGCTGCTGAGGATACCTGCTCTGCACCTGTATTGACCTGCTCTGCAGCTGTACTGATAAGTAGAAGGGTTTTATTTAAATCGTTTTCAATCTTACGGAGTGCAAGACCAAGAATATCTTCTTTGGAACGAAGTGGAACTTCCTGAGTAAAATCACCGTTGCTGATCTCTTCAGCAACTAATACCTGCTTGCGGATTCCGTCCAGCATTTCATTAAAGGCATTTGCAAGCTGTCCGGTCTCGTCTTTAGTATTAATTTCATTTAAATCAACATCCACATGTCCAAGTGCTATCTTTTTCGCTGCTTCAACCACCTGACTGATAGGCGTGCTGATCATACGGGATATCTTCAGACTTGAGTATAGGGCGATACCAGCTCCAGCTGCTACGATAATAATAAGAATTACGGTGAGAACGCCGGCTGACATATCATTATTGCTGCTGGTTTCCTGAGCAGTCTGTAAACGGTTATCAATCAGCTTATTAAAATCATCAAATATCGTATTAATATTATTCTCCTGTTCTGTTAATATAGCAAGAGCTTCCTTGGAATTTCCCTTTTTGGCTTCAAGAATTGATTTTTCTATAGCAGGTGCATAGGCTTCAGTGAAGATCTGCTTTAAATCTTCCATTACAAGAATCGTATCCTGATTATCTATACTTGACTTATAAAGATCGAGATTTTTTAATAAAGTTTCCTTATGTAAATTGTAATCCTGCTCCAAAACTTCCTGTTTTTTGTCATTTCCAATATAAGCAATGATTCCGCGGGAGTCAGAACGTATCTGATTCAGGCTGTTGGAAGCGTTGATCAGCTCACGAAAAGGAGCTGTCTGGTTTTCATATAAATAGGTATCCATAGTGTTGATTTTGATCATGCCAGATATTCCAACAATCCCCACTAAAAGTATGATTCCAATCATACTGATGAAAGCTGTAAGTAGCTTCCTTGTAATGCTGAAGTCTTTAAATTTCTTCATGCTGAGTTCCTCCTGAGTTTATCTCGTGGTTAGTGGCTTAATTAGTGAATGCAGAGTTTCGCAGTTTACCTAAAACTGTGCTGAATACCATATAAACCTAGGTTTTACTGACATAATCATGGCATATGACGGTGATCATGACGGCTATTCGTACAGTAAAATTTTCTTTAATCATTAGATTATTATTTTAATTATCTGCCTTCCAATCTGGCAATCTTACGTTTATATATTCTTTTCTGCACGGGTACACAGTTATAACTTATTTTTAATGACGAGTTTTTTGACGGCGAATAGTGAGTTGTAAGCCTAAAATGCTTTGAATTCTTCAATAAAGATCATGTAAATTCAATTTTCAATGTTGCATTTCTTTTTATTGACAAACAATAATGTCATATTATATAATCAAACATGTCGAAATTAGTCAGAAAATGACGGCGTAGTTTTAGGTAAACTGCGTCTTTTTTAATATTTTGAACTATATATTTTAAAAATGATATATAATCTTTATAACAGACTATTATGAAAGAAAACTGGAAAGGTGGTAGATAGTTTGACTAAAGTGAAATTTTATGAGAGAACTGAAGATGAAAAGCTAAAATTTGCAGTAATTATTTCTAAAAGTCAAGGGAAATGGGTTTTTTGCAGGCATAAAGACAGGAATACATATGAACTGCCTGGAGGGCACAGGGAGGCCTTTGAGGATATTGCTGAGACTGCGCGAAGAGAGCTTAAGGAAGAGACTGGTGCAGTAGAATATGATCTTACTCCGCTATGTGTATACTCCGTCTTCGGTGATACAAGAGATGGAGAGTGTTTAAAGGAAGAAAGTTTTGGAATGCTTTATTTTGCAGAAATCTATTCCTTTGAAGAAGAACTGCATCACGAGATAGAAGAGATGATTTTGACTGATCAGTTGCCGGAACACTGGACCTATCCCCACATTCAGCCGGTGCTCATGGATAAGGCTAAAGAACTGGGATACATATTATGAAGAAATTTCATTTGACATACTTTATTATCTGTGATAGTCTGTTTACTATTAATAAAATTGCAGAGGTGGCTATGATGAATCGTAATCAACAACAATTTTCCATGTTAAATAGGGACGACGATTGATAGCGCTTGTATCTTTGAGAAATCATAGGTGCAGGCGCTTTCGTTGCTGTGCCTATGTGGAAAGAACTATAATTCTGAACCGCATTGGTGGATGGTATTGATCCGTGCGGTTCTATTTTTTTACCCATACGGATAATCTTGAGAGGTGGTGATCGTGTGGGGCATATGGATGATGTCCTTATGGATGGAAGAAAACTATTTAATATTGTATTCTATAAATCCTGGAGGAAAAAAAGTGAAGAATATTGTTGGTATTTTAGAAAATAAGACGGTAGAAGTCGAAGACCTGATCAATCATATTGGTGAGAAGATAAAAGTTCATGGAAGTATCTATAAAATCAGAAAAATGAGCGGGTTTGCATTTATACTGTTAAGAACAAAACGAAAGCTGGTTCAATGCATTTTCAGCAAAGAATACTCAATGTTTGAATTGGAAGATCTGAGTGAAGAAAGCTGCGTTGTTGTGACAGCACAGGTCATCCCGGAACAACGTTCTAAGACTGGTTTTGAACTGCAGCTGCTGGATATAGAAGTCTTATCAAAACCGGATCAGCAGATTCCCATTGTTATTAATAATAAGAGGGTGGATACTTCCCTGGAAAATCTCCTGAATTTCAGACCAGTAACTCTGCGTAATGAAAGAGAACGGGCTATATTTTTATTACAGGAGGGCATTACCCTGGGGATTCGTGAGTTTCTGAAACAGGAGAATTTTACAGAGATCCATTCCCCGAAAATTGTTCATGCAGGTGCCGAAGGAGGAGCCAATATCTTCCGACTTGATTATTTTGGCAAAGAGGCATATCTGGCCCAGAGTCCGCAGTTTTATAAGCAGATGATGGTAGGAGTCTATGAACGGGTTTTTGAGATTGCGCCAGTATTTCGCGCTGAAAAGCATGATACTTCCAGACACCTTAATGAATATACAAGTGTTGATTTTGAAATGGGATATATCAAAAGCTTTGAAGATATAATGGAAATGGAGACGAGAATGCTTCGTCATGTGATGGAAGTGCTGGAATCCTGTTATAAAGAGGAACGGAGAATTTCAAACGTAAAGCTGCCTTATATAGAGGAAATTCCTGCAATTAAATTCATAGAGGCAAAGGATGTGATTTCTAAAAAATATAACAGACCAATAGTGGACTATGATGATTTTGAGCCGGAAGAAGAGAAGCTGCTTTCGTCATTAATAAAAGAAGAAACCGGAAGTGATTTTGTATTTGTCACTCATTATCCCAGCCGGAAAAGACCTTTTTATGCCATGGACAGCAAAGAGAATGCAGAAGAGACAGATAGCTTTGACTTGCTGTTTAAAGGTCTTGAAATAACCACCGGAGGTCAGCGGATACATTCTTATGATAAACAGTTAAATAAAATAAAAAACAGGGGAATGAATCCGGACTTATTTGAAAGCTATCTGATGATGCACCGATACGGCATGCCACCTCATGGCGGTCTGGGGTTGGGGCTGGAACGTTTTACAAGCAGATTGCTTGACCAGGATAATGTGCGCCTTTCTTCGCTTTTTCCAAGAGATTTAAATAGAGTAACGCCCTAAGAAAGTACGGAATTACAGTTACATAGGTCCCGCAATTCTAACAGACCTATGTAACTGTTTCTTCTATATTTATAGTGTATAACGGTAAATTGCATTAAAGCGGTCATTTCTATAGGGATCGTAAAAACCATCACTGATTTCCCAGCCTTCAAATTCGTCCTTTGTGAAAAGCAGATGCTCTTTGCGGTGGGAACGAATGGGCAGTTCCCCGATAAGAACACTTTTTCTGGCAACCCTCAGCAGCTCGCTGGTGGCTTTCTTCGCATATTCCTTATCATCAAAATAGAGATAAACTCCATAGCAGATCACCTTGTCAAAGGAATGATCTTTAAATGGCAGATCTGCAGCTTCTCCAGTCAAAACGGAATTGTGAAGGATCTCAATGTGCTTTTTGACCAGTGTGTGGGAATAATCCATACCTGTATAGTTACAGTCTAAGTATTGGGCAAGGGCTCCTGCACCGCAGCCTACTTCCAGCACTTTGTCACTTTTTTGAATATCCAGGCGTTTTGTAATCTGACGTGCCACCTCTTCCATATCCACCTGAGTTGCCTCATAGCCGTCAAAGGCAAGTAAGTCCTTTCCTTCTGCCTTTCCTTTTCTTTCCCAGATCTGCTTCCATGTTTCATTTGCTGTTTCCTGTGCATTCATTCTCATTACCTCCTGAAATTATCGTAATATATGTTTTAGAGCGTCGCATAAACGACGGTTATCCTCTTTTGTTCTCACTGCGATCCGGATGCATTCTCTGCCTTCCATTCCCGGTTTGTGTGAGAGATCCTTTACAAGAATGTTGTAACGGTTTAAAAGCAGCTCGGCAATCTGCTGTGCAGAACAGCCGTCCCTTACTTCACAGAGTATGAAATTCGCCTGGGACGGATAAAGGATCAGCTGCCGAATCGAGTTTAACATGCCATACATTTCAGCTCTTGTTTCACGAAACTGTATTAAAGCATTGCAATAATCTCCCTGATACTTCTCAAATATCTGAAGAAAATATTCTGCAAGTGAATTGATGTTCCATATGGGAAGCTCGCTGCGTATAAGACCGATGATGTCCGGATTAGCACAGGCCATGATTCCAAGCCGTAATCCTGGTACACCATAGGATTTTGAGATGCTTTTAATCAGCACCAGATTCCGGTTGGTATTTAACAGCTCTGTATTCATAAAGGATGGCGATTCTTCCTGGTCTGAAAAATCCAAAAACGATTCATCCAGTATCAGCAAGGCGTTTTTCTCTTTGCAGAAACGGATAAGCTGCAATACATCTTCTTTTTTTATGTAATTTCCGGTTGGATTATCCGGATTCACCAAAACGAGGGCATCAATGTCCTTATCACTATAAAAATCCATAACATCCTGGGCAGTGTAAGAAAAATCTCTGGAAGGAATGGCAAAGGGGATTGCCTGGACTGCACAGTTTTCGTATTCCGAAAAGGAAGGTCGAAGGACACCAACCGGCTTGTTAAAGCTGCGAAGAAGGGGTTTGATCAGCTCTGTAGCGCCGTTTCCTGTAAGTACCTGGTTTTTATCCAGTCCCAGGGATTTTGCTGCAAGGAGATTGTTAATATCCAGTCCGGATGGATAGCTGGTGGTAAGAATTTCAAAACTGGCTTTGATTTCTCCCATGAGACGGCTGTTGGGGAAATAGGGATTTACCAGATAGCAGAAATCTAACAGTCCCGGATAGCGCCAGTATCCCCCGTACCGCTCAGACAGGCGTTTTAGTCTGCTCTGGGAGTCTGTGAAAATGGATTCTGCAATATCTAAGTCCTGTTCGTCGTCGATTTCATACCAGAATCCACTTTCCAGACGGGAGGCTTTTAAATCGTGATCATCCAGAAGGGATATAACCTTCAGCACCTGTTCATAGTAGGCATTATTACCCAACGCCTTACTGTATGCCTCTAAGAATGGAACATAATGGGTGGAAGAGAAGTTCTGGCTGAATTTATATATATTAACCGTTTTATAGTAAGAATGGATGTCTTCAAACCGAAAGTCTTTTCTGGTCAAGAACTTCATGATATTGTCATGCTGATCAATGAGTACAACCGTACCATCCATCCAGCTTTCAAAGGGAGCGGTAAGAGCCAGATTGGGACGGGGATCCTTTATAATCTGGGTCAGAACCTCCTGTTCAAATATCAAGTCGGATTCCAGGAGCAGAGTGTCATCTTTAAGGAGATAATCCTTGGCCAGATAAAGAGAATAGATGTTATTGGTGGTTTCATAAACCGGATTATCGATAAATACAACGGGAGTAGTAAGGGAAAGGGATTCCACAAAGTACCGCAGCAGCTCTCCCTTGTGACCGGTTACAAGAATGATTTTCTCCAGCTGATATTGATCAAGCTGCTTTAACATTCGTTCAATTAATGGAATTTTGTTGACGGGCACCATACACTTGGGCTGATGCTCGGTTAACTGTTTCAGTCGCCGTCCCATACCGGCAGCCAGGATGATTGCTTGCATAATATCCTCCTTTTGTTCAAAAAGCAAAGTATTTCTAAATTTATGAACATAATAACAGTTTAAAAATCGATTGTCAAGAGCCAGATGAGGGAAATGATGAATTTTATTATTAGAAACAGAGAACCATTTTCATATTCACCTTGACATTTTAATAGAGAGTGCTATAATATGAAAATGATTTCTGATTTCGAAAATAGGGGATGAATATGGCAGAACGTGGAAGATACCGGACCAGGCAGCAGGAAATGATTGTCAGCTGCTTAAAAAAACAAAAAGATATATTTTGTACAGTGGAAGAATTTATGGAAAGCCTTCGCAGGGCAGGTATTCAGGTGGGGCAGACTACGGTATACCGTGCTCTGGAGCGCCTGTGTGAGGACGGAGTGGTTGTGAAAATCCCGTCTGTAGATGGATCAAAGGCTCAGTTTCGATATATTGGTGATGAAATTAACAGGAATGTGGGAAAGCTTGTCTGCCTAAAATGCGGCTCCATGATTCCGTTAGAGTGCTCCAGGCTGGATGAATTTTACCGCCACATCCATGATGATCATGGATTTAAGCTGGACCAGAAGCATATGGTGCTTTACGGCTATTGCAGCGGGTGTCAGCAGTAAACGGACAAAAAGGAAGGTTTTATCATGAAAGGCAGATTTAATCTCAGACAATGGGCAGCACTTATGACAGCAGTGATTCTCACTGTGGTCTTTTTTTCCTCATCGTTTTTTGTATTCACCCACCTTTCCCATGAGTGCACAGGCAGCCACTGCAAAGTCTGTCAGGAGCTTGAGGTATGTATTTCGGCTATCAGCGTAATTTCTGAAGCAATTGGAACTGCTGCTGTAGTCTTCATAGCATGTCAGATTACAAACTATAGAATATTACCTTATATTGCAGGACTTTTTTTACGTCCGGTTTCTCTGGTGGATCTAAAGGTCCGTATGGATAATTGAATTCTAAAAACATATGGCAATGACAAATAAAGAGAGAATCGGAGGATTTTAATAATGAATAAAACAAATTTAATGAAAGCAGTTCTTTTTACAGCTGCGGTTTCTGCTGCACTGCTGTCAGGCTGCGGACAAAAAGAGGATATACAGGATAGCGGGAAACTGACTGTAATGGCAAGCTTTTATCCTATGTACGATTTTGCTGTGAAAATAGGCGGCGATAAAGTAGCGGTTGCCAATATGATACCGGCAGGAACAGAGCCTCATGACTGGGAACCGGCGACGAAAGATATCGCAAATCTTGAAAAAGCGGATGTATTCGTATACAGCGGAGCCGGAATGGAGCACTGGGCAGAGGATGTGTTAAAAACTCTTAAAAATCAAAATCTGACTGTTGCAGAGGCGTCTTCGGGAATCACTTTGATGAAGGGGCACGAACATGAGGAGGGGGAAAACCAGGAAGCTGAAAGTGAGGAACATGAGCATGGAGAATTTGATCCCCATGTATGGCTGAGCCCGGCTAACGCGAAGATAGAGATGGAGAATATCAAGGATGCCTTTGTAAAGGCAGACCCTGAGAATGAAGCTTACTACCAGGCTAATTATGAAACCTATGCCGGAAAATTCGACGAACTGGACAAGAAATATAAAGATACCTTGTCACCCCTGCCAAACAAATCGGTAGTCGTTGCCCATGAGGCATTTGGATATCTTTGCGATGCTTATGGACTGACTCAGATGGGCATTGAGGGGCTGTCGCCGGATTCAGAACCGGATCCTGCTAGAATGGCTGAAGTCATAGACTTTGTAAAAGAAAATAAAGTAAAAACCATATTTTTTGAAGATCTGGTCAGCCCCAAAGTGGCGGAGACCATAGCAAAAGAAACCGGCGCAAAAACTGAAGTTTTAAATCCTTTAGAAGGACTGACGGATGAACAGTTAAAAAATGGGGATGATTATTTTTCTGTTATGGAGAAGAATCTTACCGTATTAAAAGAAGCGCTGGAATAAAAGGACAGGAGTAAACATGTGAACGCGATTGAAATGAAGGGACTGACATTTTCCTACGGAGGAACACAGGTTTTAAACGGGGTGGATCTATTGGTACCCCAAGGCGGTTTTGCCGCACTCACCGGTGATAATGGAGCGGGTAAGAGTACGCTGATCCGGATACTTTTGGGAGAGCTGTCTTTAACCGGAGAGGCAGGAAGCTTTAAACTGCTGGGAAAGGACATCCGTCAGTTTAGTGACTGGAAGGAAGTGGGATATGTTCCCCAGAACGGAATGGATACCTACAAGGACTTTCCTGCTTCCGTTGAGGAGATCATTCAGGCGAATTTGTACAGCCAGATCGGGCTGTTTCGCTTTGCTGGAAAAAAAGAAAAGGAAAAAGTGACGGAAGCGCTCTGTGAGGTGGGAATGGAACCATATAGAAAGCGCCTGATTGGAAAGCTTTCTGGCGGGCAGCAGCAGCGGGTTTTGCTGGCGAGAGCCCTGGTTAACAGACCCCGTCTTCTGATTCTTGACGAGCCGACCACCGGTGTGGATGAAAAGAATACGGAAGAGTTCTACCGCCTGATAAAGAATTTCAATCGCGATGATCATATGACTGTTTTTATGGTAACACATGACCGGAAACGGCTGGCTGGACTGGCGGATACCATTTTTCGCCTGGAGGATGGCGTATTGAGACAAATAACAATCCCGGGGGAGGCTGACTGTGATGGAGATATTTAATTATGCCTTTATGCAGAAGGCCTTTGTGGTGGGAATCCTGCTTGCAATGGTAATTCCCTGCATCGGTGTCGTGATTGTATTAAAAAGACTTTCCATGATCGGAGACGCGCTTTCCCATACTTCTCTTGCAGGAGTCGCCTTCGGGCTTATTTTGGGGATTAATCCGGTAGCCGGAGCCGTGGCCGCCTGTATCATGGCCGCCCTTGGAATCGAGGCCATACGGAGAAAACTGCCCCGTTATTCAGAAATGTCCATTGCGATTATCATGTCTGCGGGAATCGGTCTGGCAGGTGTGCTTTCCGGTTTTGTAAAGAATTCTGCCAATTTTAACAGCTTTCTGTTTGGCAGTATTGTAGCAATCAGTGATATGGAGATGTTTCTGATTATAGGAGTATCCTTAACGGTCCTCCTGCTGTTTTTACTCCTTTATAAAGAACTGTTTTATATTGCTCTTGATGAGAGGAGTGCCAGACTTGCCGGAGTTCCGGTAAAAATAGTGAATTTCATATTTACCGTGTTAACAGCGGTTACAGTCTCCATTGCGGCGAGGACCGTAGGAGCGCTAATTGTTTCTTCCATGATGGTAATTCCCACAGCCTGTTCCATGCAGTTTTCAAAAAATTACAGGCAGACGGTTCTTTATGCAATCGGTTTTGATGTTATATTTATGATAATCGGCCTTTTTGCCGCATATTATCTGGGGTTAAAACCGGGAGGAACCATTGTATTAGTGGGGGTCGTTTTTCTTCTGCTTATATTTATTGGAAAGAAGCTGCTGAGAGTGAAAGGCTAGGTCACGATAAGGAGTAGATAAAATGGTAGATTTATATATCATATCCGGCTTTCTGGGGGCGGGTAAGACCACATTGATTCAGACGATGGTCCCCGCTGTTTTTCAGAACCGGAAGGTTGTAGTGATTGAAAATGATTTTGGTGATGCAGGAATCGATGCGGAACTTTTAAAAAGTGACAGTTTAACTGTGACCAGCTTAAATTCAGGATGCATCTGCTGCAGTCTGACCGGAGATTTTAACAGAGCCATGGGACAGATTGCAGAAGAATACGAGCCTGATGTGATTTTGGTGGAGCCGTCCGGAGCCGGAAGGCTGTCGGATATTATTAAGGTGTGCATGAACCGGAAGGACATTGTGAAGATCTGCCGCTGCATCACTGTGGTGGATGTGATGAATTTTGATAAATACAGAGAGAATTACGGAGAAGTGTTTATTAACCAGATTCAGTTCGGTGATTTAATTCTCTTAAGCCATATTAGCGAAAGGGCAGGAGAGACAAAAGACGTCATGGGGAAAATCAGGAAACTGAATCCTGAGGCAAGAATTGACGCGGATTTCTGGGACAGCATTCCTGCAGAGGTATTTCTTGAGGGAACCCGGGTAACTTTGGCGGAGACCTTACAGGAAGAACTGAAAAAGCCCGCTGCTGCTAACCGGAAGATCCGTTCCGGCGGAAAGGGGGAATCTGCCGCTCGTCCCCTGTTTCATTTTGCCAGAGAGATTTTTTCATCGGTTACCTTTGCGTGTGATGAGCTGCTGACAGAGGACGAACTGAAGGCGAAAATCAACAGGGTAATTGTGCAGGCAGACGGAATGATTCTCAGAGGAAAAGGAATTGTGAAAGGTCCGAAGGGATGCATTTCCTTTCATTACATACCTGGAATGCTTAAGATTTTAAGCTGCCCGGGAGAGGGAAACAGCGTGTGTTTCATAGGTTCAGGAATAAAGAAGCAGCAGATTATAACATTGTTTAAAGGAGATTGACGTTATGACGGTTCCTGCATGGGTAATCACTGGATTTCTTGATTCCGGGAAAACAACGCTGATAAACCGGTTAATCCAGGAAGAGCTTTCTGAACAGGAGGTTCTGGTGATTCAATTTGAACGGGGCGACACCCCCCTTGCCGAAGGGGAAGGCGTGCGCTCTCTTTATTATTCTAAGGCGGAAATAGAGGAGTCACCGTTTTTGGTGGCTGACTCGATCTGCGAAGAAATTCTGGGTGATCCGGCCGATTTAATCTTAATTGAGTGGAATGGAATGGAGCATTTTCACAAATTTGAGGAGATGTTTCTCCAGTTTCAATTGAAGACGGCCATGAATGTGGAAAAGGTTGTCTACGTGGGAGAAGAAAAAGAACTGAAACACAGGATCACAGACTCCGGACTGATTGCCATGTCCCAGATCTCAGCCGGTGATATGGCATATTTAAGGACAGAGGATTTAAAGAAGGCGGAGCAGAGTGCCCAGATGCTTTTTCGTATCAATCCTGATATTCGTGTATTTACAGAAGGAAAATGGGACCGTATTAAGAAAAATATGTTCCGGTACGAAGTGAAATCCCAGATGCTGCTGCTTTTGGCTGCAGCAGTTACAATTAGTTATCTGGTTGCAAATTCGTTTCTGGGTTCATTTGTCACGTTGTTTCTGGGTGTGTTTTTACAGGCTGTGCCCTTTCTTGTTATCGGAGTGCTGCTTTCCTCCGCCATACAGGTTTATGTGCCTGCAGACTTGATCCGGAGTAAGTTCCCAAAGAATGTGTTTCTGGGGCAGCTCTTTGCCATTGCGGCCGGATTTTGTCTTCCGGTTTGTGACTGTGCTTCCGTACCGGTGTTTAAAGGTCTGGTAAAAAAGGGAGTTCCACTGTCTGCAGCTGTTACCTTTATGCTGGTATCCCCGGTGATTAACCCGGTGGTAATTCTGTCTACCTGGTATGCCTTTAATGGGAACATTAAGATAATTGCAACCAGATGCGGTCTGGGGATTTTGTGCGCAGTTCTGACCGGTCTTACTTATCTTGTATCCCAGCCCCAAAAGATACTGTTAGCGGATCCGTCCATACAGGGGGGAGAGACGTACGGAGATTATGAGATCCCTGCGGCGGATGAGACGAAAGCTTCCCGCTTTTTTCTCATGATGCGTCACGCCCAGAATGAATTTTTCACAGTTGGGAAATATCTGCTTACCGGCATTTTTGTTTCTACTGTACTGCAGGAAGTCTGGCCGGGAATGACCCGGTCGGGAGCTGGAATTCCCATTCTGGGTTCGGTGGCGTTTATGATGGCAATGGCTTTTATCCTGTCTTTGTGTTCTTCATCGGATGCGGTGGTGGCAAGAACCATGGCAGGTGTTTTCCCGGCAGGGGCGCTGATGGGATTTCTGGTGTTTGGTCCCATGATTGACTTGAAAAATGGAGCAATGCTTCTTGGCGGATTTGAGAAAAAATTTATTGTCCGTCTTTTTGTTACAACATTCCTGATTTGCTTTGGTGTAGTGGGTATGTTTGCATTGCTTGGAAGCGGAGGGATCCGGATATGAAGCTGAAAGGGAAAGGAATCAATGTACAGGCATTGACAGAGTCTGCCTGCTATCTGCTTTTTGGAATACTGCTTTTCCGGCTGACTGTTACAGGCGGCTATCTCTCCTATGTGACGCCGAGAATGAAGCCTTACTTATATGGCCTGTCCGCACTTATGGTACTGTGGGCAGCCATGGGGGCAGGGAAGATTTTCCGCCCCAAATATAAGGGCAGGCTGTTTCATTGTCTGGTTCTCGGAATTCCGATTCTGATTTTAACAGTACCGCCAGCCCCTCCTGCAGGAAGTGCGGCGATTAAGAACTATTCCAGCTCCAGTATACCTGGTTCCTCTTCGGAAGGGGCTGGAATCGATTATGGAAGTAAAAGTGAACAGGAAACATCCGGGTTTGATTATTATGAAGATGAAACAGAGGCAGAGCAGCCGGATTACAGTGCCGGCTATGATGGGAGTGCAGATGATGCTGCACAGACACAAAGCCAGCAGCCGGAGCTTTTAAAAGGAGCCGGATTAAATGGGCTTGATGAGAATGCCAGAACGATTACCATTGCAGACGATGATTATTATGCGTGGATGACAGAGCTTGGTGCTCATGCAGACAAATACCAGGGATATACAGTTACCATGAAGGGGTTTGTATTTCTGGATCTGGAAAACCGGCAGGAAAATGAATTCGCCCTGGTCCGTCTGTCTATGTGGTGCTGTTCTGCCGATATGGCGCCTATGGGGCTGATGGCATATGACTCAAAAGGGCTGAGCTTTAAAGAAAATGACTGGGTGACGGTTACAGGAAAGCTGTCGGTAAAAGACGGATATCCTACCATCGATGCAGATACTATGGTGGCAGCGGAGAAACCGCAGCAGGAGTATGTTTACCCATATTACTGATCGAACCGTATCTATGTAAGGTATCCATGAATCACAAGCTGAAAAAGAAATGTTTCTGTTGGATATATAGCCATATATCAGCAAAGACATTTCTTTTTTATTTATATAACCGCAAATTTCTGTACATGAATATAAGTTTGACAAAGCTATATAATTAAAAACTTAACGGCTTAGTTATGAGAAAGACTCCGGTAATAAGCATGCAGGCCATTAATATCTTCATTGATATTTTATCTCAACTGCCCTGTGTTGACATACGTCATATCAGATGTTAGACTGTACAAGTATTTCTGTGAGTTAGCAATAACTAACTAATGAGAAAAGAAATCAATAAGAGATAAAGGAGTGTACAATATTGAAACTGATAAAGCTTTTTACCGGACTTATGGTACTCACTGCCCTTGTATCCGGCTGCGGGTCATCTGGAACCAGTGGGGAGAGTACCGCAGCAGAAACAGCAGCGGCTGAAAAAACAGGAGAGGGGTCTTCCAGAGTAATCGAACATGCCATGGGAACAACGGAAATTGAGGGTACTCCTCTTAGAGTTGTAACACTGTTTCAGGGAGCAACTGACAGCGCCCTGCTTCTTGGAGTAAAGCCTCTTGGTGCAGTAGAATCCTGGGCGGAAAAACCGGTTTATGAATACTTAAGGGGGCAGATGGATGGAGTGGTGAATTTAGGAATAGAAACACAGCCGAACTTAGAGGAAATCATCGCGTTAAAGCCGGATTTAATTATTGCTTCCAAAGTCCGTCATGAAAAAATATATTCCCAGCTTACTGAAATTGCTCCCACTGTCATGGTAAAAGAGGTCTACCAGTGGAAGGATACCTTAAATATCTGCGCGAAGGCACTGAACAAGGAAGAAAAGGGAGAAGAATTTTTAACAGAATGGAATGAAAAAACCTCTTATTTCAAAGAAAAGGCAGCTGATCAAATCAAGAATACCAAGGTAGCAGTCATCGATTTCCGAGCGGATCATGCCCGAATTGTTTATACAGGTTTTGCAGCCACCGTGCTTGATGATATGGGGATTGAACGACCGGAAAGCCACAAGAAATCGGAGTGGGGGGTATGCTGCAGTCCGAGGAAGCAATTCCCCAGATGGAGGCAGATCTGATTTTTGATCAGACCAACCTAAATGAGGCTGAAAATGTAAGCAACCGTGATAAATGGACTTCTAATCCGCTGTGGTCCAATTTGACAGCAGTAAAAAATAATCAGGTATATCCGGTTAACTCTGTATACTGGAACAGCGGCGGCGGCCCTCAGGCAGCCATGCATATGCTTGATGAAGTATATGAATTTTACGGAGTAGAATAAAGGAAAGGGAGAAAGGCATATGGCTTGGCTGCGGACCACAACACAAAAAACAGCGGTTTTAACAGGACTTCTTGCAGGAATGGTGTTCTGCTTTGGCGCCAGCGTATCTCTTGGTACTTATTCTATTTCCCTTCATGAGGTAGTTCAGGCGTTTATTCATTTTGATCCCGGTTTAACGGAGCATATACTTGTTATACATACCAGGCTTCCGAGAGCGGTCACAGCCATGCTGGTGGGAGGAAGCTTAGGCGCTGCCGGTGCGTTAACCCAGGCACTGACCAGAAATCCGCTGGCTTCCCCCAGTATCCTGGGCATTAATTCAGGCGCCGTTTTTTTTGCGGTGCTCGCTTCTTCCTTTACAGTAAGTCTGCCAGCAGAATGTATTTTATGGGCTGCTTTTGCAGGTGCTGCTCTTTCTGCTGTTTGCGTATACGTTCTGGGATCGGTGGGGAGAGACGGACTGACGCCTGTTAAGATCGTGCTGGCCGGATCAGCCATTACTGCACTTTTTTCCTCTTTTACGCAGGGGATTCTGGTTTTAAGCGAATCGGGAATCCGCAATACCCTATCCTGGTTGGCAGGAGGGATTGCGGGCCGTGATATGAAGCAGCAGATGATGGTGGTTCCCTATATGGCAGCAGGAATGCTTCTGGCCCTGCTGCTTTCGGTTCCTGTCAATATTTTATCTGCAGGAGATGATGTGGCAAAAGGGCTGGGCCAGCGCACAGTGCTGGTTAAAATAATGATGGGAGTTTCCATTATACTATTAGCAGGCAGTTCTGTAGCTGCTGCAGGTTCCATCGGATTTGTAGGTCTGGTAGTTCCCCATTTGTCCAGAAATCTTGTGGGGCAGGATCACAGGTGGATCATTCCCTACAGCTCAGTACTGGGAGCGGCTCTTTTACTTTGCGCTGATATTCTGGCCCGGTTTATCGTCGTGCCTTCCGAGGCGCCGGTAGGAGTAATGACGGCTCTCATTGGCGCACCATTTTTTATCTGCATTGCAAGAAAAGGGGGGAAAGGCAGACAATGAGATTATTTTTTAAGACTATAAATGCAAAAGGGGCATCAGCCCCTAAAAGAAAGCTGCTTGTACTTCTTATAATACTTGCTGCGGCTTATGCGGCATGCGTATGTACCGGATCTCTGTTTCTATCACCTAAAACCGTTTTCCTGGGAATTTTCGGTATGTCTGACGGTCGGGTAAAAATGATTCTGGAGACCATACGGCTTCCACGTGCAACAACTGCAGTTCTTGCAGGCGCGGCTCTTGGGGTATCCGGAGCACTGCTTCAGGGAACTATAAGGAATCCTCTTGCGGCACCTAATGTAATCGGTATCACCGGGGGAGGAAGTCTCTTTGCCGTTCTGTTTCTTAATTTTTTTCCTGACGGAGGGACTGCTTTTCTTTCCATAGCCTCGTTTTCAGGAGCTCTTGCCGCCGCTGCTCTTGTCTATGTGCTGGCATTTAAGAAAGGGGTCACCCCCATCCGTCTGATTCTTGTGGGAATCGGGGTGTCGTCTGTGACCAGTGCTCTGACAACTCTGCTGCTTTCCAAAAGCAAAAACGCAGCTGCAGATAAGGCTTATCTGTGGATGGTTGGCAGTGTTTATGGTGCAGACTGGAAGGATGTGCGGCTGCTTTTGACCTGGTTTTCCATCTGCTTTCTCTTTTCCATGACATACGCCCGCCATATTGATGTGCAGGGACTGGGAGATGAGGTGGCAGCAGGTCTGGGTGCACATTTACAGAGACACAGGGCTGTTATCATTTTACTCAGTGCTGCTTTATCAGGAGGCGCGGCTGCAGTGGCAGGGGCAATTGGATTTATCGGGCTTATTGCGCCTCATATGGGGCGCCGTCTGGTGGGAACAGAGCACGCTTTTCTGCTGCCTGCCTCAGCGCTCATCGGCGCATTGATCCTGCTGATTTCCGATACCGTTGCAAGAACGGTATTTCTGCCGGTTGATGTGCCGGCAGGAGTGTTTACTGCCGCAATCGGAGCGCCGTTTTTTATCTATCAGCTTTACTGCAGCCGCAATCAGACCAATTGACAGGAGAACAGACATGAATGAATTATCCACCAATCAATTATCTCTGTCCTACGGAGATCAGTTTATTATAGAAGAATTAAATCTGCATATCCCAAAAGGGAAGATCACCATACTTGTGGGAAGCAACGGATGCGGTAAATCCACACTGCTAAAATCTCTCTGCCGTTTATTAAGACCCTGCGAAGGGACGGTGGTTCTGGACGGACAGGATATTTTTAAAATGTCTACAAAAGCTGTGGCCAGAAAGCTTGCCGTATTGCCTCAGGGACCGACTGCACCTGAGGGATTGACTGTTTCCCAGCTGGTAAGGCAGGGCAGGTATCCCCATCAGAATTTTATGGGGCAATGGACCAGACAGGACGAGGAAATGGTGAAGAAAGCCATGGCTGATACCAATGTGGCAGATATCGCAGACAGGACCGTGGATTCTCTTTCCGGCGGTCAGCGCCAGCGCGCCTGGATTGCCATGACTCTTGCACAGGGAACGGAGTATCTGCTCCTTGATGAGCCTACCACTTATCTGGATCTGGCTCATCAGATAGAGGTGCTGGATCTGCTTTTTGAGCTGAATGCCAGAGAAGGGAGAACCATAGTTATGGTTCTTCACGATTTGAATCTTTCCTGCCGTTACGGTCACCATATGGTTGCATTAAGCAATCGCAGGGTATATGCGGAAGGAGTTCCGGAAGAGGTCATGACTGCAGAGACCGTGAGGGAGGTATTTCATCTGGAGTGTGTGATTTCAACAGATCCTATATTCGGTACACCTTTACTGATCCCTCACGGGAGGGGGAGGAGCATGATTTAAGTCCAATCAGGTTGACAGACATTCCACCCTGATTTACAATGATCTTATTATGCAATAATTACCAATACATCAGTAATACAACTGGAATGGATATGGAAGGAGCCGATACAACATGCAATTCAGCTTAAATGATTTCCTGATAGCTGTTTCGTTTGCATTGGACTTTGTTGAGATGGACCGGCTGGGAATGCAGTCGAATCATGGAAAGAGAACTGCTTATCTGACCTTATGTATAGCAAGAAGACTGAATTTATCGGAAGAAGAGGTTTATGATGCAGCTGCGCTTTCCATTCTCCATGATAACGGTTTAAGTGAATCAAGTCTCTATGAACAGCTTCCCCAGGAATGGGATCATGCAGTGACGAAATTTGAAGGTTCCAGAGGACATTGTGTGATTGGAGAAAAGAATGTAAAAGACTACCCGTTTCTTACAGAGCCTGAGGATGTGATTCTTTACCATCATGAGCGCTATGACGGAAATGGTTTTTTCGGCTTAAAAGGCGATAAGATACCGCTTATTTCCCAGATTATAGCTGCAGCTGACAGTTTTGAAAATCATTTTAAAAATGCCGGCGGAGATTATTGTCAGGAAAGGGTGTTAAAATGGGTGTCCGGATGTGAATCAGGCATGGTATCTCAAAGGATTGCTTTAGTCCTGCATCAGATGGCAAACGAAAGGTCTGTCTGGGAAAACCTTTCTGATGATAAGCTGGAACAGGCTCTAAAAGCTTCGGTTCCGTCCTTTTTTCTGGAGGTGCCCCTGGATAAAATCCGTCAGGTTACCGGCGTTTTTTCCAGAATCGTTGATTCTAAATCAAGCTTTACCAGACGCCACTCCAAAGGGCTGGCGGAAAAAGCGGCAAGGATGGCACAATATTATCATAAGGATCAGGAGGAAACTGCCAGGCTGATTATTGCGGCTGACTTACATGATTTAGGTAAGCTGGCTGTGCCAAACAGCATTCTTGATGTTCCCCGTGCCCTGACTGCGGAGGAATTTGAGACAGTAAAAAAACACGTGTATTATACCAGAGTCGCTCTTGAGAACATCAGGGGCTTTGAAGATATTACGGAATGGGCTTCCAACCATCATGAGAAACTCAATGGGAAGGGATATCCTTTTGGCAAGACCGGTGATGAACTGGATTTTAATTCCCGTCTGATGGGGTGCCTGGATGTATACCAGGCTCTTACGGAAGAACGTCCTTACAGGAAGGGCCTGACTCACACTCAGGCCATTAAGATACTTTACGATATGGCAGGAAGCGGCTTTCTGGATAAATTAATTACAAAGGATTTAGACATGGTCTTTGGGTAAAACTGTCAGGGGGAAGAAGTATGAAGTATGAAAAAGTCGCAATATCCATTATTCTGGTATCCTTGCCCTGCCTTGTTTTTGAGGCTTTGCTGCCAGCATATACAAAAGAACTGGGGTATTCCGTATTTCAGTTAAGCATTTTATTCTCTGTTTATTCATTCTCAGGACTGGTTATGAGGCTGGTCATTGGAAAGATTTCTGATCGCTTCAGTCGTTTTCTGGTGCTGTGCTGTGCTCTGCTTTTGTATGGACTGGCTTATTTATTATTAGCAGAGGCAAGAAGCATGGGATACTTACTGGCTGCCAGAATGGTACAGGGGGCAGCGGGAATTCTTCTGACAATTTCTGCAGTCAGCCTGATCACGGCGGAAAAAACCAGTTTTGCACAGGGACTTGGAAGATTTG
The DNA here is from genome assembly GCF_900205965.1 of Lacrimispora amygdalina. Classification (GTDB taxonomy): domain Bacteria; phylum Bacillota; class Clostridia; order Lachnospirales; family Lachnospiraceae; genus Lacrimispora; species Lacrimispora amygdalina_A. The sequence continues at coordinate 195,971 of NZ_OAOF01000002.1, read as the reverse complement.
GCGGGAACCGGCAATTAGGGGGACTGTTAGGAATCGGACTCACTTTTTATGTGTTTAACCGTTCTGATTTTTTAGAGGGCTGGAGTCAGTTTTTTTTAATTAGTGCTGCTTTTGCGCTAATCTCTCTGATCTGTGTAGTGTTCCAGAAATCGTCTTATAAAAAAGAAGTGGCTTCCCGGTCTGAAAAGGCAGTTTATTCTCCATTGGATAAGAAAATATGGTTTTTGAATTTCTTATACTGTATCCCTGTAAGGATAGCAGGGGTTCTGGTTATTCCGTATATGATGGAGGTATATCGTATTGATATGGGGACTGTAGCTTTTGTGTTTTTATTACCTATGCTGCTGATTGCTTTTTTGAGTTCTGCAATCGGTCAGATTGGTGACAGGCTGGGATATAAAAAAACAATCCTCTCATTTACGCTGATTGCAGCCATGCTGATCGGCATTCTGGTTTTCAGTCCCAATCTAACGGTTTTTGCATTTATCTGGACATTATATCAGATCGCCATTACTGCCCAGGATTATTCTCTGGATGCCATGTTTGTGAAAGGTGTACCGGAACAGGCAATTGGGGATTTTTACGGGAGATTTATGATTGGCACCAGTCTGGGCGGGATCATCGGCCCTTTTATCGGAGGAAGTGTGTTTGAGCTGGCGGGCGGAAAGGCTCCTTATTTTATCTGCTCTTCTTTTCTCACCGTGATCACTGTTCTTGTATGGAGGGTGATACCTGCAAATGGGAAGAGTGAAAGAGAAATGACTGGTTGACAGAAAAAACAGATAGTGATATAGTCAGATAATCAGATATAAGGAGAGCAGATATGAGCATTTTTATTAGCGATCAATTGACAAGACGAATGAGCTCTGTACAAATCAACCCGGTGAAACATTGTACAGAGTATGGCGGTTACTGATACGCTTATAGAATTCATCGGGAAGCAGTGCAGCAATAAGAACAGCGTTACAGGCTGTTTCTTCTTTTGATGCCTGTTTTCCCTGCTTCTTATTGCGGTTAAAGGTCATGGACAATGTTTTATTTGTTCATGGCCTTTTGTTGTATATTTAAGACAGAAGGCAGAGGAGATTATATCCTTGTCTTCTGTTTTTTATTTGGAAAATCAGCAACAGGGATATTGGGATAAAAAGAGGAAATACGCCTGTATCAGAAACAGAAACCAGAAAGAAGGAATATAGACGTGAGTTTACTGGAAATTACAGGCTTATCCCATTCATTTGGAGATAATCAGTTATTTTATGAAACGGATTTGGTTCTTAATAAAGGAGAACATGTTGGAATTACAGGACAAAATGGGACAGGAAAAAGTACCCTGATTAAAATTTGTACAGAAGAGATTATTCCGGATCAGGGCAGGGTTAAATGGCATCCCGGTCTGAAAATCGGATATCTGGATCAGTATGCCAGTATAGATACTGGTTTGACAATGAGAGAATTTTTAAAAACTGCATTTAGTGATCTCTATACCCTGGAGAAAAAGATGCAGGAGCTTTATGAATGCGCGGCAAGTGGCAGGGAAGATGCTCTCAGGGCAGCAGCAGGCTGTCAGGAGATGCTGGAACAGCGTGATTTTTACCGGATTGATTCACAGATTGATCTGGTTTGTCAGGGACTGGGGCTTATGGCCATTGGGGCAGAACGGCCTATTGCTGAAATGAGCGGCGGTCAGAGAGCGAAAGTCATGATGGCAAAGCTGTTGATTGAGAAGCCGGATGTGCTGCTGTTAGACGAACCCACCAATTTTTTGGATCACGATCATATTGTCTGGCTTCAGGATTATTTGTCCGGAATTGAGCAGGCGTTTTTAGTTGTTTCTCATGATGAGGGATTTCTTGCAAAAACAACAACCTGGATCTGTGATATCGACCATAAGAAAATAGTAAAATACTTTGGGACATATAAAGAATTCCTGGAGAAAAAAACACAATTACGGGAAAATTATACGCGGCAATATACAGCTCAGCAGAAAAAAATTAAAAAGACAGAAGAATTTATCCGCAAAAATATTGCGGGAAGAAAATCCAAAATGGCAAGAGGCAGGCAAAAGCAGCTTGAACATCTGGAGCGGTTGGAGGCTCTGGATCAAAAAGAAATCAGACCTTTTTTCTGGTTTGATCAGGGTGGTCTGTCTTTAGCAGGGAAATTAAATGTGTCCGATCTGACTGTGGGGTACAGGTTTCCGGTTTTGTCCTCGGTGAATTTTTCTATGAAAGAGGGAGAGAAGGTGGTTATAACAGGCTTTAACGGGGCAGGAAAATCTACCCTGTTAAAAACCCTGATGAATCAGATTCCTGCATTAAGCGGTAATTATTGCTTTTCAGCAAAATCAGTGATCGGGTATTATGAGCAGGATCAGGTGTGGGAAGATGACAGCCTCACTCCAATGGAGATTGTGTCAGATTATTTTCCGTTGATGGAGAGAAAGGAAGTGAGGAAGAGACTGGCGCTCAACGGAATATCAAGTAAACATGCGATGCAGGAGATTAAAAGCTTAAGCGGAGGAGAGCAGGCAAAAGTTAAGATTTGCCTGCTGACTGGAAAACCCTGTAATTTTCTCATCATGGATGAGCCGACGAATCATCTGGATGTGCAGGCAAAACTGGCATTAAAGGATGCATTATCTGAATTTTCCGGAACTGTTTTACTGGTCTCCCATGAAGTGTCTTTTTACAGAGACTGGGTAGACAGAGTGATTGAAATTGATTCATATTGAGCATATAAATAATTTTGTTAAATATAATTTGTTAAAATAATATTGACTTATGTGGAATAATGTGGTACTATTTTTACAACAAAATAAATATAACGTATAAATCACATGGGATGAGGGATGATTTCCTTAGTGGTTTCAAATAAATTAAAGGAGGAACAGATATTATGTCATTTATTCAGAGCCTTGAGAAGAGAAGAACCTATTATAATATTAACCGCCAGCTTCCTGTATCGGAAGAGGAAGTTCTGGATATTATCAGGAAGGTAACAGAAGCGACACCGGATGCCTTTAACATGAAGAGTGCCAGAGTTGTGGTTGCACTGGGGGAGAAGCAGGATCAGCTGTGGGACAGTGTCTATGATGCATTTGGCGGTCAGGTAGAACGCGGCAAGATCGACTCCTTTAAGAATGGGTATGGAACAATTCTTTATTTCATCGATGAAGATATTGTAAAATCATATCAGGATCAGTTTGCTCTCTATGCAGAGAAGTTTCCGGTCTGGACCAATCAGGCGAACGGTATGCTTCAGTCTAATATCTGGACTGCTTTGAGGGAAGTGGGTGTGGGAGCATCACTTCAGCATTATAATCCGGTAATTGATGAAGCGGTTGCCAGTTTATTTGATATTCCGGGTCATTGGAAGCTGATTGGAGAGATGCCTTTTGGAGGCATCGGTGCAGAACCGGATGCGAAAGAGAAGGAAGACATTGATAAGCGGGTTATTGTTAAGAAATAATATAAAAAGGCTGTCCGGCACTCATTATGCCGGGCAGCTCTTTGTTTTACTGGTTAATTATGTGAAGTCCTTTACTATTTTTATATATTCATTTGCATGGTAATTCAGATAGGATCCCTTTCGGTAAGCGGCGACAAAATCCACCATTGTATTAGGCGTACCAAAAGAAAAACACATCAGCTTATCCAGGAAATTCATATGTTTTAAGTGTGTATCGGTAACAAAAGCAACACCGTAATTTTTTGAAACCAGCTCTGCTCCTGCTCTGATATTGCTTGTAATCAGCATCCTTTGGGGCTGAAAACCAACCTGCTGAAAAACACGATCTACAGTCTGGCGTGAACGCTGGTTGGTTTCCTGAAGAATGAAACGTTCATCCTGCAGCAGTGTTAAGTCAAACCATGGACGGGTACACCCCTCTTTTGTTACACCCTGGTCTGCCAGAGGATGATTGGTTGACATGATCAGAAGCATTTCTTCATGACTGATCACTTCATAATCCACCTCCGGGCTTTTCACCGGTTTGTTAAAAAATGCCAGGTCTGTCTCTCCGGAAAGGATCATACTTTCCAGGGTGGCTGAGGCAGATTCCTTAATATTAATAATAACATTCGGATACAGGCTTCTGAAGATAGGCAGCGTACATGGAAGCATGTAGGTTCCGCGCATGACAGGAAAGGCAATGTTTAATACACCGATATTGCTTTTAATAATATCTGACAGTTCATTGTCCAATTCTTTTTTCAGCTGGAGAATCTCTCCGGCTTTTTTTACGTACCTCTCTCCGGCATAAGTGAGCATGAAGCGGTTGCCATTTTTTTTAAACAGTCTCTGTCCAAGGTCGCTTTCCAGGTTTTGCAGGAATTTTGTAAGCGTGGGCTGGGAAATATATAAGGAATTAGCAGCTTTGGTTATATTCTGATGCCTGGCAACAGCTAAAACGTAATTTAAATCTTTAAAATCCATGGTATCACCTCTTTAGTTATTTTACCTGATTCCATAAAAGAACGCAAGAAAATTATAGTCTGAAACTATAGTTTTTATGAAAAACATGAATTAGACTTATGGATTACAACATGTTATATTGGTTCTATCGATAGGATTATATAATTCAGAGATGGTAACCGTTAAGAAAAAATTTAATAATGAGGTGGAACAGGCATGAACTACATAGATATTATATCTATTCTATTTTTGTTTGTAGTAGTGGCAATTGGGTTTGTAAAAAAGTGCAATATAGGTGTTTTGGCGATTGGATCAGCCTTAATTCTTGCCAGATTGGGAGGCTTAAGTGACAGTAAGGTACTGGCTGGTTTTGATGCAAAACTGTTTATAACACTGGTGGGTGTGTCGTTTTTATTCAGCGTTGCGCAGGTAAATGGGACGTTGGAACTTGTAGCGAAAAAAGGGATCGGGCTTGCAGGGAAGAGGACTTATCTGGTTCCGATTATCATTTTCTTAGTATCGGGAATTCTGACGATTATCGGACCAGGTAATATCCCGGTAGGAAACTTAATGACAGTCGTTGCAGTAACTGTTGCAGTCAGCATGGGGGAAAATCCGCTGTTGTTTGCGCTGGCAGCCAAAGTAGCGGCCAATGGTTTCACTCTGTCCCCTTTAACGCCTCCGGGTGTATTGATGGACAAATTGGGAACAGAAGCTGGTTTTTCCGGATTTGAACTTACAGTTATGTGGAATTGTATTTTATGGGCATCAATCCTGATGATAGGTTTTTCGATTTATTATAAGATTTGGAAAATTAAACCTGCGGATAAAACAAATGAATTACTGGAAGTAAAAGAGCATCTCAATAGACAACAGTGGATTACAATCATTGGTGTCCTGGTTATGGTGGTTATGGTTGTTGGTCTGAATATCAATGTGGGGCTTGCTTCTTTTTTTGTAGCGGCAGTATTAGTAATATTAGGCGTAACGGAAGAAAAGAAAGCTTTGGTAAAAGTACCATGGGGAACACTTATTTTAATCTGCGGTGTAGGCGTGCTGATGAACGTTGTAATAGAGCTGGGCGGACTGGATCTGATGTCTAAGGGACTTTTGTCTATCATGACACCAAAGACTGCGGCACCAATTATCGCTGTGACATCTTCTATTCTGTCATTTTTCAGTTCAACAACGGGTGTGGTAATGCCTTCCATGATCCCCACACTTGGCCCGATTGTCCAGACATTAGGAACAGGGAATGCCGGATTTGCACAGCTTGCCAGCGTTGTAATCACTTCTTCATTGTCTGCTGCATTCAGCCCGGCTTCCACCGGAGGCGGACTGATACTGGCCGCATATATGACAGCTTCAAACTCTGAGGACAAAGATCAGGAACAGAATAAACTTTTTGGCCGTCTGTTTATGATTGCTCTGGCTTGTGTGGCAGCTAATGCAGTTTTAGCAACAATTGGAATTTATGGAATTATTCATTAATTGGAGGATACGTCATGTTAGATAGACAAAGAAGAAGAGTTCCCTGTTCCATCATGCGGGGAGGTACCAGTAAAGGGGTGTATATACTGGAAAATTATCTTCCCTCTGAGGAACAGGCAAGAAATGATATTCTCATGAAAATCATGGGGAGTCCTGATATAAAGCAGATTAACGGACTGGGAGGCGCGGCTTCCGTTACCAGTAAGATTGCGATTATAGGGGTATCTAAGCGTGAGGATGCGGATGTGGATTATACCTTTGCGCAGGTGTCCGTGGATAAACCCCTGGTAAGCTACAAGGGTAATTGCGGCAATATTTCTTCAGGAGTAGGCCCTTTTGCCATAGAGCAGGGACTTGTAAAAATAACTGAGCCAGTCACAATTGTAAAAGTGTTTAATACGAATACTGGAAAAGTGATAGAAGAAGAAGTGCAGGTAAAAGACGGAGCAGTAAAATACGATGGTGATTTCGCAATTGCCGGAGTTCCGGGAACAGGATCTCCTGTTAAAATGAAGTTTCTTGACCCTGCAGGAAGTGTTTCAGGCAAGCTTCTGCCTACGGGAAATGCTGTGGATTTACTGGAGGTTCCGGGCATAGGCCAGGTGGAGATATCCATTGTAGATGCAGCCAATCCCCTGGTATTTGTAAAGGCTTCTGATCTGGGCCTCACGGGAAAAGAGCTTCCAGCCAAGCTGGATTCTGATCAGGAAAAACTGGACCTATTAGAAACTGTAAGAGGACTGGCAGCTGTTAAAATGGGATTAATTAGTGACTATAAGAAATCGGCATGGGAGATGCCGGGAATTCCTAAAATGACTTTCGTGGCAGAACCGTATGAGTATGAGACCACCTCAGGCGGGATCATAAAGGAAAGCAGCATTGATCTTTTATCACGTATGATGTCAATGCAAAAGACTCACCCTACTTATGCCATGACTGGTGCCATGTGTACGGCAGCAGCAGCCATTATTCCAGGAAGCGTAGTAAACCAGGTTTTAAGAGCGGGAGCAGATACAAAATTTATCCGCATCGGTCATGCAGGCGGCATTTTGGAAGCAGGGGTTGATTTCCACGTAGAAGGAAACGAAACAGTTGTGGAAGATACATTTGGATTCAGAACTGCCAATCTCATACTGGAAGGATTTACATATTGCTGATTGGGAAGTATGAAAAAGCTTAATTGTTAGAAAGCAGGAGGAGTAAAACGTGGTAAAACTTTATGACAGCGGAGTGTATCTGATTAATGGTCAGGAAATTGTTTCTGAGGAGGATTACATAAAATCCCAATCCATGACAGGAAAGCCTTCCGATAAAGAAGAAGCAAAAAGAGGGACAATATCCTATGACATTTTAGAGAAGCATAACACTTCTAAAGACATGTCTCATTTAAAAATAAAATTTGATGCCATGACCTCCCATGATCTTACATTTGTAGGGGTTATCCAGACTGCCAAAGCATCTGGTATGGATAAATTCCCGATTCCTTACGTACTGACCAACTGCCACAATTCCCTGTGTGCAGTTGGCGGTACCATAAATGAAGATGATCATGTGTTTGGTCTGTCAGCGGCACAAAAGTACGGGGGCATCTACGTTCCGCCTCATATCGCAGTAATTCATCAGTATATGAGGGAAATGCACGCAGGCGGAGGCCAGATGATATTAGGATCTGATTCCCATACCCGGTACGGAGCATTGGGAACCATGGCAGTTGGGGAGGGCGGCGGTGAGCTGGTAAAGCAGCTACTTTCGGACACTTATGATCTTGCTTACCCTGATATTATTGCCGTTTATCTGACAGGAAAGCCAAATCCGGGAGTAGGTCCCCAGGATATTGCGCTGGCAATTATCGGTGCAGTATTTAAAAATGGCTATGTAAAAAATAAAGTGATGGAATTCGTAGGACCAGGTATCGCCTCTATGAGTACGGATTTCCGTAATGGCATTGATGTAATGACAACGGAAACTACCTGTTTAAGCTCTATATGGAGTACAGATGAAGATACTAAAAGTTATTTGTCAGCCCATGGCAGAGAAGCCGATTTTAAGGAATTAAAACCTGCAGCTGCAGCTTATTATGATGGCTGCGTATATGTGGATTTAAGTACAGTAAAGCCTATGATTGCACTGCCATTTCATCCCAGCAATGCCTATGAAATTGATGAGCTGAATGAAAACCTGGGGGATATCCTGCGGCAGGTAGAGATAGAAGCGGAAAAAGTAAGCAAGGGACGGGCTGCATTTACTCTGACTGATAAAATAGTTAATGGAAAGCTTCAGGTTCAGCAGGGAATTATAGCCGGATGTGCCGGAGGCAATTATACGAATGTCATGGAAGCTGCGAATGCACTGAAGGGAAAAGACTGCGGCTATGGTGAATTCTCCCTGTCTGTTTATCCTTCATCACAGCCGGTTTACATTGATCTGGTAAAAAAAGGTGCTGTCACTGACCTAATGCAGGCAGGAGCCGTGTTAAAAACTGCTTTCTGCGGACCATGTTTCGGTGCTGGTGATACTCCGGCTCATAACGGACTGAGTGTCCGTCACACCACCAGAAACTTCCCCAACCGGGAAGGCTCTAAGCCTGGAAATGGTCAGATGTCAGCTGTTGCACTGATGGATGCCCGCTCCATTGCAGCCACCGCAGCCAACGGAGGCGTTCTTACTTCTGCAGAAACGTTAGACTGCTGGGGAAATATTCCGGATTATCAGTTCGACAGCACTGTATATAAAAAAAGAATATACCAGGGATTTGACCATGGCGAAAAAGAGAAGGAACTGGTATGCGGACCTAATATAAAGGATTGGCCGGAAATGAGTGCACTCACAGAAAACATTCTCTTAAAAGTGTGTTCTAAAATTATGGATGAGGTTACAACTACTGATGAATTGATTCCTTCCGGTGAAACGGCTTCTTACCGCTCAAATCCATTGGGACTTGCTGAATTTACCTTATCCAGAAGAGATCCGGGTTATGTGGAAAGAAGCAAGAGCGTTGACCGTATGGAGAAAGCAAGAACAGCGGGAAAATCGCCTGCAGATACCGAACCAGGGATTACAAACATTTTTGAAGCAATTAATAAAATTCCGGGTATGAAAAAGATTGAACTATCTGAAACAGAAATCGGAAGTATGATTTATGCTGTAAAGCCAGGAGATGGTTCGGCCAGGGAACAGGCTGCCAGCTGCCAGAGAGTCATTGGCGGACTTGCCAACATAACCAGGGAATATGCGACAAAACGTTACCGCTCAAATGTGATGAACTGGGGAATGATTCCGTTTCAGATGAAGGAAGAACCGGGATTTGATACAGGAGACTATATTTTTGTTCCTGGAATCAGGACTGCATTGGAGAACGAAAACTTGTCAGATATCACGGCTTATGTGATTAAGGAAGATTCTGTAAAAGAAATTCATTTATTTATAACAGAAATGACTCAGGAAGAACGTGAGATTGTAAAAGCGGGAAGCCTGATCAATTACAACAGAAAACGGAAATAAAAGGAGGAGCGATATGGAAATCGTGCAGCCGGCAATGGCCGGAACACTGGAATCCAGCGACTGCCAGGTTACGGTGGAACCTGGTGATGATGGCATAGAATTTAACCTGGAAAGTGTGGTTATCAACCAATACGGTAATCAGATAAAAAAGGTTGTGATGGAAACGCTTAAGAATATGGAAGTCAGTCAGGTGAAAATTTCCGTTATAGACAAAGGGGCACTGGATTGTACAATAAAAGCGCGTGTGGAAGGGGCATTGTTCCGTTCCGCAGGACAATTTGATAATCTTCCATGGGGAGGAGCAGTCAGATGATGAATCCGGAAAAGAAAAGACTTAGAAGAACCATGATGTTTTTAAATGCCCAGAAGCCTGGTCTGATCAAAGACCCCTATATTTATAAACCGGATTCCATTATGCTGGATCTGGAGGATGCAGTAGCCGAAAACCAGAAGGATGCTGCACGTTTTTCCCTTTATCATGCGCTCAGGGAAATTAATTACCATGGGTGTGAACGTGTGGTCAGGATCAATGCTCTGGATACTCCTTACTGGAAGGAAGATATCCGCTGTGCGGTAGCAGGCGGCTGCGATTCCATACGAATACCAAAAACGGAACGGACAGAGGATGTGAAGCTGGTTGAGGAAGCTGTGGCTGCAGCAGAAAAGGAGTTTCATATTCCGGAAGGAAGAACGCTTATTATGGCTGCCATTGAATCAGCCAGAGGAGTGATGAAGGTTCTTGATATCTGTGAGTCCTCAGAAAGACTTTTTGGCATCGCCCTTTCCGGCGGTGATTACACCAAAGATTTACAGACACATATTACAGGAACCGGAGTGGAACTCATGGGTGCAAGGCAGAATATGATCATAGCAGCCAGAGCAGCCGGAGTCCAGTGCTTTGATACCGTGTATACCAATTTAAATGATATGGAAGGTTTCCGCAAAGAGGTTGAATCTATTCATTTAATGGGATTTGACGGAAAATCAATTATAAATCCACGACAGATCCGTATCGTACATGAAATATTTACACCGACATTTAAGGACATTATCTTTGCAGAAAAGGTAGTGAAAGAAATAGATGATAAAAAGGCAAAGGGAATCGGTGTATTTACAGTTGATGGAAAGATGATAGATATCGCATTCTATGATGGCGCAGTACGTACGATTTATATGGCCAAAGCGGCAGGCGTATATAAGGGGGATTTGTAAAATGATTAATGCAGTTGGAAGAGATATCCCGGAAGAGGTTCTAAAAGCCACTGGAAAGGAAGTATTCCAGGGCGTTCACTATAAAGACGGATATACCTATAAAAAGGATGGCCCGGTAACCAGGTGTGTAAGTGATAATAAGAAGAGTAAATTAGTAGACAGTATATATGATGTGCTGATTAAATGCAACATAAAAGATGGTATGACTCTTGGCTTTCATCACCACTTCCGGGAAGGTGACTACATAGTTAACATGGTAATGGAAGAGGTTCACCGCCTGGGCATTAAAGATATCACAATTTGTGCCAGCTCCCTTGGAAAGGCTCATGACCCAATCGTTCCATATATTGAAGATGGAACCATAACCAATATCCAGTCCTCTGGTGTCAGAGGAAAAATCGGAAAGGCAATTTCCTCCGGTAAATTAAAAGGATTAGCCATCATGCGCTCTCATGGAGGACGTGTGCGTGCCATTGAAAGCGGAGAAACCAGAATTGATATTGCATTTATCGGCGCACCTACCTGTGATGATTACGGCAATTGCCGGGGAATTGGCGGCAAGAGTAACTGCGGTGTGCTCTCTTACGCTCTTGTAGATGGAGATTATGCTGACCAGGTAGTAGCAATTACCGACTGTCTGGTACCTTTTCCTAATTTTCCTGCACATATCAGCATGACAAAAGTGGATTATGTTGTGGTAGCAGATGCCATTGGAAATCCGGACAAGATTGCCACAGGTGCTGCAAAACCCACCACAGATATGAGAAAGCTGATGATGGCTGATTATTGCACCCAGTTTGTTGTAAATACTCCTTATTTTAAAGACGGATTTTCTTATCAGACCGGTGTGGGCGGAGCATCCATTGCATCTACCATTTCACTGGCCAGAATCATGAAGGAGCGCAATATCCGCATGCGTTTCGGCGTTGGAGGCCTGACAAAGCCCATGTGTGATCTGTTGGCGAATGATCAGGTGGATTGCCTGTTAGATACCCAGGATTTCGATCTTGATGCGGTAGAATCGGTAAAAGATTTAAAGCACTTCCGTATTTCTGCAGGAGAATATGCAAATCCCTTTAATAAAGGTGCGGTAGTCAATAAACTGGATTTTGTCATTCTGGCTGCTCTTGAAGTAGATGTTAATTTCAACTGCAATGTAGTGGTCGGATCAGACGGAGAGATAACCGGAGCACAGGGAGGACATCCGGACACTGCTGCTGGAGCCAAGTGTGCCATCGTAATTGTTCCTCTGTTACAGGGGAGAATTCCGGCTGTCTGTACAGAAGTTACTGCAGTGACCACTCCGGGTGAAAGCATTGATGTAGTAGTGACTGATTATGGAATTGCCATCAATCCGAAACGACAGGACTTAATTGACTGCATGAAAGGAGTAGATCTTCCTTTTAAGACAATCGAAGAACTCCGTGATATTGCTTATTCCATAGTAGGAGAGCCGGAGAGAGTGGAATTTGATGATAAGGTTGTGGGTATCATCGAAAGCAGGGATGGAACTATTTTAGATGTAGTCCGTAAGGTGAAAGAATATACTTTTACAGATAATTAGATGATAGAGACAGATAAGAAGAGATGTAAAGATAATGCCGTCTGGCTTGGGAACATGGCGGGACTGGCACTTTTGGAGGAAGTTAATACAGCGCCAAAGCCGGGACTGGTCGATCCATTGAGTAGTGGAGCTCACCAGGATATGAATCTGCTTACTTTTCTAAGAAGTGCAGATGCTCTGATCCCATATTTCCGGAAATTCGCAGAAACAGGACTACAGATGTCTGAAAAACCAGAAGGCTGCTTTTTTAAAATCCGGCAAATTGGAATTCAGGCTGAAAAGGCGATGTATGAGGCAACCGGGCAGGTCAATACCCATAAAGGAGCTGTGTTCACCATGGGTATCTTATGTGCGGCTGCTGGAATCTGTTTTAAAAAGTATGGTCAGGTGTCTGTCCGCAGTCTGATTGTGCAGGAACAAAAAATGGTCAAGAATATTTTATTAAATGAACTTGACATGATTCAGTTTAAGAACAGCAAAGATACCCATGGAAAAAAGAATTTATGTACTTATGGTTCCAGAGGAATCAGGGGGGAGGCGGCAGATGGTTATCCTTCTGTGATAAACCTGGCATTACCGGTTATAAGACAGGGAAAGAAGGAAGGACATAACTGGAATCTGGTAAAAATCCAGGCGCTGTTTACCCTGATGAGCCAGGTGGAGGATGGAAATATCCTGTCCAGGTGCGGGAGCAAAGGGCTTAGGGAAGTACAGAGGCTGTCGCAGGAGTTTTTGCTCTCAGGCGGTGCTTATGCCAGAGGAGCAACAGAGAGACTTATGGAACTGGACGCATATTTTATAGAAAAAAACTATAGCAGCGGCGGATGTGCCGATTTACTGGCAGCCTCCATTTTTTTATCTGAAATTGAGAATGTGTGAACAGGAAAGTGAACAGGTGAACTATGCTGGAAGGAAAACCGCTTAAGGGCCGCGCGCTGGAGGAACTAAAAGAATTTCTGGCGGGTCAGAATCTGAATTATGATGAAGGAATTGAATATAGTGTCTGTGTACTTGATGATGATTATAAAATCATTGCAGCAGGTTCTGTGGAAGAGAATGTGTTAAAGTGCATTGCAGTAGATCCCCATCATCTTGGAGAAGGACTGTCCGGCAGCGTGGTCTCTCAGCTGGTTCAGTACGAGTTCGAACGTGGCAGGAGCAGGCTTATCTTATATACAAAACCAAAGAATGAGGAAATGTTTCAGAGTTTAGGATTTTATACCGTGTTCCGTACAAAATCTGTATTGTTTATGGAGAATGAAAAACAGGGATTTGAAAAATTTATCCAGGCAGTGCAGGAAATAACACCAATCGATGCCAAAGATTATGGGAGAACGGTTGGAGCTGTTGTTGCCAACTGTAATCCGTTTACACTTGGACACCGGTATTTAATAGAAGAAGCTTTGAAACAGTGTGACTATCTGCATGTGTTTGTATTATCGGATAAGCGGACCTTCTATGGCGCTGAGGACCGTTATCAGATGGTTCAGCAGGGAACGAAAGATCTAAACCGGGTCATTGTTCATCAGGCTTCGAATTATATGGTTTCTGCTGCAACTTTTCCTACTTATTATCTGAAGGAAAAAGTATTTGCAGATAAAGCTAACTGTGAATTTGATCTGGAACTGTTTGCTGAAAAAATAGCTCCTCCCCTTAAGATTACCAGACGCTTTGCAGGAACAGAGCCTATATGCAGAGTAACCGGTTCTTATAACACAGCGATGAAACAGATTCTTCCTGAGTATGGAATAGAAGTCATAGAGATTGAACGAAAAATACAGGGAGAAGAAGTGATCAGTGCTTCAAGAGTCAGAGAAGCTGTTAAGGAAGGCAGATTCCATGATGTGAAAAGACTGGTGCCGGAGACCACATGGAGATATCTGATGCAAAAATCATAAGTATAAAGAGCTGTCGCACTGGTTCACCGAGTGCGGCAGTTTTTTGCCTTTGATGCACCACGTTTTGAATCAGAATTTTAGATAAGTTGGTTTACAAAAAATAATATCCTTCCTTTTTAATCATTGAATTTGCAAATTCAAAAAACAAAAGGAAGGTATACATATGTTATTAGTAGAAGGAAGCAGTGGAGAGCAGGTAAAGTATCTCCAGTATGGACTTAGAATCAAATGCTTTAACTCCAAAAGTGTAGACGGTATTTTCGGACCAGCAACAACAACATCGGTCAAACGTTATCAGACATCAAAGGGCTTGACCCCAGATGGGAAGGTTGGGAATGGAACATGGAATGCACTGAAAGAAGATATCAAACCAATACAGCAAACATTAAAAACGAAAGGTTATTATTCCGGTACTGTTGACGGAGTCGCGGGTGCAGGTACCTATAATGCATTAATTAAATTTCAGAAAGAACATAATTTAACAGCAGATGGTATGGCAGGCAAATCCACACTGGAAAAACTATATGCAGCTGAAGAAGAAAAATATCCTGTGCTCAAACAGGGAAGTTCCGGATCAAAGGTAAAAGAACTTCAGACAAAGCTGATTGCCCTTGGGTATAATTGCGGCAAAACAGGTGCTGATGGTAGCTTTGGAACAGGTACCTATAACGCAGTAGTTGCATTTCAGAAAGCAAATAATTTAACTCCGGACGGGATCGTTGGGCAAAAAACCTGGGAAGTCTTAAACTCCGGGAATGCAATAGACAATGATAATGCTAAGTTTCCTTTGCTGAAACAGGGGAGCACCGGACAGGCAGTAATCCGCTTACAGAATATCCTGATTGAATTAAAATATGACTGCGGAAGCACTGGGGCTGACGGCAGTTTTGGTCCGGGAACCACAAGGGCAGTCACTGCATTTCAGACTGCAAATGGTTTGACTCCTGACGGTATTGTTGGCCGGATGACCTGGGAAGTTCTGAATTCCGGATACGCAGTGCCGAATACAAATACCACCCCGACATTAAAACGGGGGGACAAAGGTGAATATGTCAAAAAGCTTCAGACAGCATTAATTAATTTAGGTTATAACTGTGGCAATGCGGGAGCAGACGGCTCTTTCGGAAGCGGCACCTATGATGCTGTTGTATTATTTCAAAAAAAGAATGGCCTTACACCGGATGGGATTGCCGGCAGTAAGACATGGGAAAAGCTTACCTCCGGTTCAGCTGTCGCAAATGATAGCGCAAGCGATTTATTAAAACTGGGGAGTAAGGGGGATCTGGTAAAGGAATTACAAACCATTTTGATTAATTTAAATTATAATTGCGGGAAAACCGGTGCTGACGGCATATTCGGAGCTGGAACTTACAATGCGGTTGTCAGCTTTCAGAGGATTAACGGACTTTCTCCAGATGGGATTGTGGGTACAAAAACATGGGAAATATTGAGATCAGGAACTGCTAAACCCTATGATGGAACCGTGCAGCCATCCTATCCAGGCACGATTCATGGGACCGCTGATTCTTGCAGAAAGGCAATTATCGAAGAGGCGCGTTACTGGATTGGAAAGATACCTTATTGTATTGATACCATAATTACGACCAGGGTTCTTGATAAAAACAGTCCGCCCCCATATATGGATTGTTCTGATTTCACTTCGTCTGTTTATCTGACTATATTAGGAATTAACATAGGAGGTATCACTTCTGAACAGATAAAACGAGGAACACCAGTTGAATACGAAGATATGAAACCAGGTGATTTGATTTTATTTGACTGGGAACTTGATGGTGTGCCGAATCATGTTGGACTTTATGCCGGGGATGGACAGTTTATTGATGAACATGGTTCGAATAGTAATCCCAATGCACTGGATCCTGCTAATCAGAATGTACGGATTTCCCCATTTACAGCCCGTCAGAAATCGCATATCTTAAGTATTAGGAGAATTATACAGGACGATAATACAATTATCAATAAGCCAGGAGAAGTAATTCCAATCCCCAATGATGAAACGACATCGTCAGATACTACAATCGAAAAAGCGATTTTGCTTACGTCTAATTTCGAAGGTCCTAACTCATATAGTACAATCGCCGGAGATTTTGATGGTGCGGGCTTATCATTAGGTATAATTCAGTTTAATATTAAATCAAATAGTTTACAACCACTTTTACAGCAAATGGTTCAGTCTTATCCCGAGATGACTTATAATATTTTTGGAGATAACTATCAGGAATTAACAGAAATGCTGGCCAAGTCCCTCAGTGAACAGCTTACATGGGCAAAATCTATTAATAATTCAAAAAATAGTATAGTAGAGCCATGGAAATCACAGTTCATTGCACTTTGTCAGACATCAGAATTCCAGAAGATACAAAGGAGTGGAATGCAGGATTATATTGATATGGCCTTCTCTATCTGTGATGATTACCAACTGACTACAGAAAGAGGATTAGCATTAGCTTTTGATATTGCAGTCCAGAACGGTTCCGTAAAAGCTGCTGCAAGAGAAATTATTAACAGTAAACTGACTGGTACTACTGGTTATATGGACAAACTTTCAATCATAGCAAATGCAGTCGCTGAAGCATCCAATTATCCGAATGATGTGAAATCAAGAAAAATGACCATTGTAAATGGAAGCGGTATTGTTCATGGAAAAACGTATCAATTATCTGACTATGGTATTACAGATCATGCAATTATAAAATAACAGTAACCATACAGAAGGGCAGCCTGTCTCCAGGCTGCACTTCTAATGAGAAAGAACACGATCCAGTTTATTTTTCATATTTAAATAATCCTGGTATGAGTAAATATCAATACCCCATTCCGCTATCAGCTTTGTCATTGGATCAATAAAAAATCTCACATAACCTGTACTGGATTTATATTCGTAAATTTCATATTTATCTGAAGAATACAGATAATAGTCAGCCCCATATTGATCTGTCAGGAGATTGACAGGATCGCCGCATTTGATATTCTTAGTGGTTCCTATGACAGGTGTTCCAATCAAAATGCTGGTTAAAATTGTAGAATTATTTTGATTAATAAAAGTAAATGTATACTGCATGTTGGAGTTTGTTAAAGTTTTCTGCAAGCTTGCCTGTTTATTAAAATCTTCCTCTGTTTTAATAGAAGACCATAGTTCTTTTTTATTGATGAGAGTATAATTGCTATATTCTTCCCATGGACTTTCAGTTGTCTTCTCTCCTATGGAAACAAGCAAACGAACAACGTCATCATAACTCATTCCGTAAGTTAATTTTACAGAAGATGCATTCCCCCCCCGGTTTCCACTGTAGAGAATCTCCTTATCATTATCTGAACTGACTGCATTGGAAGCAGGACTGGAAGATTCTTCTGCTGGAACTGGTTCAGAGGCATATTGGACTTTTTTCCTAAGTAAGACAGTAGTCCCTGAAGGAAATGTGAAATCAGTATTCTGTGTCTGTACCGAAATATCTGCAGTAATCTGTTCCTGTCCAAACGTTACTAAGATTATTCCCGAATGTCCTCTTCCATCATCTGCAAACGTCATCTTGCATAAATGATCCTGAATTTCTCCGGAAATATCTGAATCAGCCAGGCGTCCATAGTTTTTAGACCATGCGGAAAAGTTACCAGTCACCTTATTACTTTCTACTGATATGTTAAGAGAGACGCCTCCATCGGCTTCGTTATCAGGATTATTCCAGTTAATCCATTCCCCGGAGTACGAATCATATAGGTTCACAGAATCACTATGACTGTTACTCTGCATTGGTTCAGATTCATGAGTGGTACTGGATAAATTGTCGTTTTTGATCACCAGAATGTCTTCCTCTTTTTTTACATTTTCCGTCTTCACAGAAGTTGTACAGCTGGTTAAAAAAAATATGGAAAAACAAAGTAAAACAATTGCTTTATTCATCTTAATCCCCCATTTAAGTATTTATATTCCTCAACTAACTTTATATTATCAGATATGCTTATAAAAATTTAAGTAAAACCTCCGGACTTAATGACAATCAAAGAGAGCCTGATCCTCATAAGAATATCAATTTTGTTTAAATCAAGTCCGGTAATATCCTTTATCTTCTGTATGCGGTATTTCAGGGTGTTAAAATGGATATGCATACGTTCAGAGGCAGTGTGTAGATCCAGCTGATGATCCAGGTAGCAGGTGAGTGTTTCCATTAAGGCCGTACCATGGAGCCTGTCATATTCAATCAGTTCGTTAAGACCCGGTTCAACCATGTGAACAGGCAGGTTATGAAGCAGATAAGTTTCTGCCAGATCTTCTAAAATATAATCTTCATAAAAAAACAACTGACCCAGGCCTTCCTTTTGTCTTGAAAAATCAAAGGCCTTTTTTGCCTGTTCTAAAGCATAACCTGCCTGTGAAAGGTCCAAAAAAGCGCGGCTTACTGCAGCAAAAATATGATTTGCACTTAGAATCTGAAGAAAGTTCTGCAGGCGGTCGTCATCAAGGGGAGACTTCATGCAATGATCAGAATCCAGAAGGATAACTATTTTACCTTCGATCATCTGAGTCAGCCCCCCGGTAAAGAATTTATCCAGCAGTGTACAAATATAAACCATTTTCTCCCTGGAGTCAAAAAGGTCATTGTCTGTGATATAGATTAAGTATAAGTATTTTTTAAAATGAAGACCGGATTTTTTCATCAGCTGCCTGATCTTTTCCGGATTGGGCTGCTGCATTTTTAAAACATAAAGAAGGATTTCCGATAATGGAGAATCATAGGAGTAGTAAAAATTCGCATCATTACGTAGCCGGATTCCTGCAAAATAGGCAAAGACCTGTAATATTTCACTGGTAAACTCCGTAAAGGGGTGGTTGTATTCCAGTTCGCTGACAAAAGCAATATTCATATGGCTCTGTCTGATACGCAGTATACGTTGTCGGTGTTTAAAAATCTCCGGATAATTCATAATATATGGGGTTGGAGAATTGAGCATATGACGTTGAAATGCATAATCAGCATTACAGATATCGTTGTATTTTTGGGAGAATGTCTGATTCTCTTTATATTCCATCCACTGGGGTTCATCCAACTGCTTCTCCTCCCAGCAGGAAACCACGGGATTATGGGCGGAATCTATTACTCTCAAAGGATTATCGACATACTTAAAGGTTACTTCAAGCATCTTCTTCATGGCATCCGGATCGTTTAATGCACAGATCATTTCTTCCTTGTACTGGTATAGGGTCAGTTCCTGGAAAAAGAATTCCTCCGTCAGGTTGATTAACTTTGGCAATGTTACCAGACTGGGATCACAGACAATCCAGTTGATTTTATTTTCGATGCCATAGGAGCGAGGCAGTTCCCTGTCACCAATGAGTAAAAGATTGACAGCTTCTGAAAGCGGGAGCGAGGCAGGAAGGTCTGAGACATGTGCAATGTAAACGATATCTGAGCAGAATGCCTCAGGATAGCCAACCAGACAGCGGCATTATCTGATAATGAAATCATTACTGATATGACATTGGCAGCTGTAATTCTTTATAAATTCCTCCAAATTTTTCATATGCTTTGCCATAGGCATCCTCTTTTCTTTTGTAGTAATTTCTCACTATGAAAATTATTATAACACCGTTTTAATGTAGGTTCCAGAATGAATTGTTAAAATAGATAAAGAATGCAGATAATATTGTTTGATTAAACAAAAGGAGCCTTAGTAAAACCAATAAGAAACAGGCAAAAGTTTATAGATACAGACATACCCATTTCCTTTTGTATTTGATACTATTTTTTATAGTATTAATAAAAGGAGAAAACGAATATGCAGAACAAATATGAAAAGCTTTTCGAACCGGTTAAAATCGGCAGTGTCACATTGAAAAACCGCTTTGTGATGGCACCTATGGGTCCCCAGGGGCTGGGAGACAGCGTGGGAGGCTTTAACCAGAGAGGGGTTGATTATTATGTGGAGCGGGCAAAGGGCGGTACCGGGCTTATTATCACAGGAGTATGTTTTGTTGATAACGAAGCAGAGCATCACTCCATGCCAAGTACTCCATGCCCGACGATCAATCCGGTACATTTTACCAGGACTGCAAGAGAGATGACAGAACGGATTCATGCTTATGATGCCAAAGTGTTTCTCCAGTTAAGTGCAGGTTTTGGGCGTGTTGCACCTCCCGTTGATCCTGATTTAAAGCCGGTATCTGCCTCGGAGATTATGAACCGCTGGGTTGACATACCCTGCCGGGCACTGACAAAGGAAGAGATCCACCGGATTGTAAAACGGTTTGGGGAGGGAGCTGCAATTGCTAAGAATGCAGGTTTTGACGGAATCCAGATTCATGCAGTCCATGAAGGCTACCTTCTGGATCAGTTTGCCATCTCATTTTTCAACAACAGGACAGATGAATACGGGGAAAGTCTGGAGAACCGCCTTCGTTTTGCCAGAGAAATCGTGGAGGAAATAAAGAAAACCTGTGGTGACGAATTTACAGTAACGCTCCGTTACAGCCCCAAATCCTTTATAAAGGACTGGCGTGTGGGCGGTCTCCCGGGAGAAGAGTTTGAAGAAAAGGGACGAGACCTGCCGGAAGGAATTGAAGCGGCGCAGCTGCTGGAGCAGTATGGGTATGATTCTTTGGATGTAGACGTAGGCTGTTATGATGCGTGGTTTTGGAATCATCCACCGATGTATCAGAAGAAAGGGCTGTACATACCGTATGCGAAAGCGATCAAAGAAGCTGTTAACGGTCCTGTTATCTGTGCAGGCCGCATGGATAATCCGGATCTGGCTCTTTCAGCCATTGAAGACGGAAGCTGTGATTTAATTGGGCTTGGCCGCCCGCTTCTTGCAGATCCTGATTATGTAAATAAACTACGCTTTGGACAGACAGAGCTGATCCGCCCATGCCTTTCCTGCCATGAGGGGTGTCTTGGCCGCATGGTTCATTATGGCTGGCTTAACTGTGCAGTCAACCCGGCATGTGCAAGAGAACGGATTACTGAGCTGAAACCTGTTCTGAAAAAGAAAAAGGTAATGATTATCGGCGGAGGAGTGGCCGGCTGTGAAGCAGCCAGAGTGCTTAGCCTGAGAGGTCATCAGCCGGAGGTATATGAAAAGACCGGCCGTCTTGGCGGAAATTTAATTCCAGGAGGAACACCTGATTTCAAAGAAGATGATCATGCTCTGGCGGACTGGTATAAAAACACGCTGAAGGATCTGGCAGTGCCGGTATATTACAATACGGAAGTAACTCCTGATATGATCCGTGAATCAAATCCGGATACTGTAATTGTAGCAACTGGTTCCAGACCGAAGGTATTTGGTCTTGGTGACGACAGCAAGGTATTTACAGCCGAAGAGGTGCTTCTTGGAAATAAGAATCCGGGCAGCAGCGTAGTAGTTTTAGGCGGAGGACTTGTTGGATGTGAACTTGCCCTGTGGCTGAAAAACAATGGAAAAGAAGTTTCAATTGTGGAAGCCCAGGATGGCCTGTTAACCTTAAATGGTCCGCTGTGTTTTGCCAATACCAGCATGCTTTTGTCCCTGATTGAAGAGAAGAAAATTTCCGTTTATACAGATTCCAAAGCAGTCCGTACCACTAAGCAGGGGGTTCTGATTAAAACAGCTGAAGGGGAAAAGGAGTTAAGTGCAGATTCGGTTGTACTTGCCGTGGGGTATGATTCAGAAAACAGGATTTATAATGAGTTAAAGCATGAAGTCAGAGATATTTACTTACTTGGAGATGCAAGAAAGGTTTCCAATATAATGTATGCAATATGGGATGCGTTTGAGGTAGCATCAAATATTTGATTTAATTAAATGTGTTTCCGCCACATAGGCTGCACAGGAAATAACACCAATCGATGCCAAAGATATATTGACCAGGAAACTTCGCGGCTATATAATACACATAAGCACAAACAGATTGGAGTACAGGTTATGAGCAAAGAGGAACAGGCTATGATAGGTCTATGGGACATGTTTAAAAAAAGAATGTGGCTTGACAGCTTTAGGATGAAAGAAAGCCTTATGGCATATAATCCGTCTGAAATACATTGTATCGCTTATATCGGAGAAGATATGGATTCCAACGTGACAAAGCTGGCGGAATCTTTTGATATGACAAGAGGTGCAATAAGCAAGCTGACAAAGAAGCTGATTAATAAGGGGCTCATTGAAAGTTATCAGAGAGCCGATAATAAGAAAGAAGTGTATTTTAACCTTACCAGCCAGGGGAAAAAGATTTACAATATACATGAGGATATACACAGGGAGTTAAAGGATAGAGATCAACCCTTTTTCAATCAGGTAACTGAGGAACAGCTTGATGTTATCCTCGACTTCGCGAATAAATATAATACGCATTTAGACGCTGAAATTATGAAACTGGGTATAAAAATGAGATCTGATAACCTCTGATTATACCGATTTAATTTCTGACAGTCCACCTCGATCGAGGATGGGCTGTTTTTTTGTGGCTGAAGGCAGAACAATATTTTTACCATAACTTTGTTGACAAGGAAACAATATAGTGGTAGAGTAAATGTGTGAAAAGGAAACAATAATTTCGCCCCGAAAGGTTATACAAATGATCAAATATGCTTGGGATATTAACAGACATAACACACAAGGAGGATTAAATTTGAATATCATAGGAATAATCGCAAGTCAGCGTAAAGAAGGTAATACAGCTTTTATTGTAAACAAGATACTCGACGGTGCGAAGGAACAGGGCGCAGAGGTCAAAGCTTTCAGCTTCAACGACCTTGATATTAAACCATGCAGGGGGTGTTGGGCCTGCCATAAAAGTGATCAGGGGTGTGTAATCAAGGACGACATGCAACAAATTTATGACTCGCTTGAGCATGCCGATACCATAGTTTTGGGATTACCGATTTATATGGGACAAATGAGCGCTCAAGGGAAAATAATCACTGACAGGTTATTTGCTCGTTTTTCTCCGCGCTTTTCCCCGTTTTTTAAAGAAAACGCAGTGAAACAAAAGCTGATCCTCTCGTTCAATCAGGGTAATCCAGATGCTGATTTGTTCAAGGTCTACACCGATTATACAAAACAAATGTTTGAGGTATTAGAGTTCGACGTTACAGAGGTACCGATTGTTAGCAATTTACGGAGCAAACCGGCGTGTGAAAGAGAGGACCTGCAAACAAGCCTTATGGATTTCGGTTCAGCGTTGGTTTCGAAAAAATGACAAGTGGTCGGCTTGGGGATTAGGGGCATTAATATTCCCATTGGAATTTTCCTTTTCATAGCCGCTCCTATCGTGCTTAACTGAATGAATCACCACTAATCGCACCTTCTATTTACAGATGGGGTTAGGCTTTTCTGCAATAAATGCAGCGTTGACCGCATTGCCATTTTCGTTAATGATTCCAGTGGCGGTTACTCTTTCAGTCATGAATTTGGCACCCAGATATGGCCGGAAATCAGAAACTTAATTAATACCTTTTCTATGATAGTATCTATAAAGGCTTTAGGTATCACATCAGATATTTCTGCACATATTTGTTGAATAATAAATCAAAAAAATAGTTGATGCCATATCTCGTATATACATTCTGCATTCCATTGGATATGTGTTCAGATGACTGGAATTTATCACTTAAGAAAATTATCGTGTCATAGTATTCCTCAAACTGCCTTGCGTGGTTTAGGGTAATGAGAAACTTTCTGGCCTTGACACCCTGAACATCATCCTTAGTCGTGATCGCATAGTTCCCAGACGCAGAGCAGGTGATAAGTAAGTCCTCTTCCGTTAGCGCAGGTAGTATTCCTGTATTGCCTGATATATTAGTGACAAGCTTAATAAGCCTGCCCAGAGAAGTCATCTCCAGCTGAAACTCCTTGGCAGAAGAGCTTGATGTGTCTGCGTTGAGAATTACTACGTTACGACTTGTCTTAATCAGATCCACAAGCAGTCCGATATTTTGCTGGTCGAGGGTATCATTAATATCCTGAAGCATGTCAACCATGGAATTCATAATGTAATCAGTAAATGATGACTGGTTCACGAAATCGATAAATGCCCTGGAATGAATCCTCATATATCTGATGTTATCCTTCATGTGAGTAAAGCTGTCAAATCCAATGCTTTTCACGAATCTGTGAATTGTACTCCTTGATACATAACAGTAATCAATAACATCATAAATGCTGATTTTATCCATAACATTAATTCGCTCCAGAAGGTAATTCGCTAAAACGTAGTTGATATCATCTTCGCTGTAATTGTTTATGATTGCAAGCAAAGAGGAGGTAATATTAAATCCCTTCAGGCTAAATGTATTTTGCTGTTTTCTATTCTTTTCATCCATGCCCAAATTATATATCAAAAAGCATAGCAGCACAATATGAAATAGCGGTTTAATTATATAAAATTATCATGGTTTCATATTCTGAAACGCGGATTTTGTTGGAATTTGATATAATTAAGCCATGGAATTACATGAGGCGCGCAGATGTAATCCTAATTGATCAATGAGGGTATGGTAAGATTGAAAGCAGACTATTAGAAGAGGGGTAAATTATGGCAAATAAAGATTATGCTCAAATATGTAAAGATATAGTCCATGTTTGCGGAGGCGAATCAAACATTGCGAATGTTACACACTGTATGACACGCTTACGGTTACAGCTGCATGATGAAACAAAGCTGAACAAAGATGAGGCAAAGAAAATCCCTGGCGTGATTAATCTGATTGTTCAAAGCGGAGAGTATCAATTTGTTATCGGACAAGATGTCCCCGCCCTTTATGAAGAATTTAAGAAACTGGAAGGCATTAAAACCAGCGGAGAGGTGCCGGATTCAGATGCCGCTAAACAGGATGTAAAAGCAGGACAGAGTAATATTTTTTCAGGCATTATGGCATTTATCGGCGGAACTTTTTCTCCGGTTATTCCCGTACTGATCGCAGGAGGTCTTACCGGAGCGGTTTTAACGCTTCTTACAACACTCTTTGGAGTGTCTGCCGAAGACGGAGCATATAAGATTTTTTATGCGATTAATCAGGCAGCTTTCTATTCATTACCGGTTTTTATCGGTTTTTCAGCAGCAAACAAGTTAAAATCCAACGGATACCTTGGGGCGTTCCTTGGCGCAATCCTGTTATATTCAACCATAAATAATGCGGAAGCTCTTGATTTCTTCGGCATTAAGGTTGCACAGATCGCGTATAACTCAACGGTATTTCCTGTAATTCTGGGCGTACTATTTATGTCTGTGATTTATAAGAATTTACAGAAGATAATACCTGTCTATTTACGGACAATTTTCGTACCGCTTATTACAATGCTGATCACAGTTCCTGTAACACTGATTGTACTGGGACCTATCGGTAACCTTGCAGGTACATGGCTGGCGGACGGTGTACTGGCTATTTACAGAGTTGCTCCGGCAATCGCAGTTATGATCATTGGTATTACGACACCGCTGATGGTATTCTTCGGAATGAATAATGCTGCATATCCCGTAGTATTTTTATTAATTGCTGAAATCGGTTCAGATCCGCTTATTTGTACCGGTATGGCCCCGGCCAATGTAGCAGTAGGCGGCGCATGTCTGGCTGCAGCAATGATTGCAAGGAATGCGGAATCCCGCAGTATCGCAACGGGTGCCGGTATTACTGCACTTTGCGGAATTACAGAGCCTGGCGTATATGGTGTGTTATTTGTAAAAAAATATCCGCTTTTAGGTGCAATGATCGGAGGCGGAATCGGTGGTCTCCTGGCAGGTTTGTTTGGTATGACACAGTACGTTGTATCAACACCCGGATTTATATCAATCCCTGCGTATATTAATCCCGACGGGACAGGAAAAAACCTGATTGTATCTATTTTAGTAATGATAATTGCTGTTACAGTTTCATTTTTAATTACTTTGATATTAGGTAAAAGAGCTGAAAAGAAGACGGCGGAGAAACAATAAAATGTATTAAAAAACTGGAGGTATAAAATGTATTATAAAGAAGACCCTAAATTTCCCGAAAACTTTATGTGGGGCGCGTCAAGCGCCGCATGGCAGGTAGAAGGCGGAGTTGCTGAGGGCGGAAGAACTCCGGCCATGATAGATTTAAACAGCAGGAAGAAACAGCCATATGCTGATAATTCAATTGCAGCCGACCATTACCACAGATTTAAAGAGGATGTGGCACTTATGGCGGAATGCGGCTTCAGTTCATACCGCTTTTCTCTCTCCTGGTCAAGAATTATTCCTCATTCTGACGGAAAAGTCAATCCGGAAGGAATTAAATTTTACAATGACCTGATTGACGAGCTGATTAAAAACAATATCACTCCCATCGTGACCATTTACCATTATGATTTACCTGTCTGGGTGTATGAGGAATTAGGCGGCTGGAGAAGCAGAAAGACAATTGATGCATTTGAACACCTCTGTAAAGTTTGTTTTGAAAATTTCGGCGACAGAGTAAAGTACTGGTTATCACTCAATGAGCAGAATATGCAGATCTGCTATGGCCATTGGCTTGGGACGAGTGCTGGCTGTACGGACTGGGAAAAAGAAAAATGGGATATCAATCATATCATGAATCTCTGCCATGCAAAGGCAGTCGTTCACTGTCATGAAATGGTTGAGGGCGGAAAAATCGGACCTGTTCCTGGCTATGTTCCGATCTACCCAAAGACCTGCAATCCTGGTGATCAGATAGCAGCTATGAATGCAGAGGAACTGACTCAGAAGATCTGGAATGATACTTACGTATACGGTGAGTACAGTGGATTTATAAAAAAATACTGGGAAACTCACGACGTACACCCGGATATCCGTCCTGAGGATCTGGAGCTTATGAAAAAAGCGAAAATTGATTTTATCGCTGTTAACTGCTATAGAAGCAACACCGCACATGAGTCTAAGATTGACAGTGAAAGACAGGAGTATGGCCTGAATAAATTTGGTATTAAAGGTCAGATGCAATGGCCCAACGTTCCGGGCGAATATGCATTTTGTTCCAATCCGTATGTGGAATACACAGACTGGGATTGGGAAATCGATCCCCAGGCGATGAGATATTCACTCCGTTATCTCTGGAACCACTACAGGCTTCCCATGATGATTACTGAAAATGGTTTAGGAGCAAATGAGACTAAGGATGCAGATGGACAGGTACACGATACAGCCAGAATTGATTTCCTTAGAGACCAGATTTACAATGTGGGTCTTGCCATCGAGGATGGCTGTGAAGTGATTGCTTACAATCCATGGTCATTTACGGATTTATTATCAACCGGGAATGGAATAAAGAAGCGTTACGGCCTGGTTTACATTGATACAACGGATGAGGAGCTTGTCAACTGTAAGGACGTATCAGAACTCAGTATGAAACGCATTAAAAAAGATTCCTTCTATTGGTACTCAAAGCTCATTAAGTCCAATGGAAAAGACTGGGGCAAGGACATGAAATAAGAAATGCCCGGCAGATGGAGGAATGATTGTGGGATTGGGATTTTTTAAGAAAAAAACAGAGTTACCCTGTGAGCCAGGACATTTATATTCGATTACAGACGGGACGATTTTAAGCATCGAGAAAGTGAAAGACGAGATGTTTGCCCAAAAGATGATGGGAGACGGAATCGCATTTCAATCTGAGTCAGGTGAGGTTGCAGCACCCTGCAATGGAACGGTTACTGCAGTCTTTGCTACCAATCATACGGTAGGGCTTGTAAGTGATGACGGGGTTGAAGTTCTGATCCACATCGGTCTGGATACAGTAAAAGAGAATGGAAAAGGATTTAAATCCTTTGTTAAGCAGGGGCAGAAGATAAAAAGAGGACAGAAGCTTATCACATTTGATATTAAATATCTGGAATCAAGGGGATATGATCTGACAATACCCATGATTATTGTCAATATGGACCGTATATCTAAGTTAGAGTATGCACAGGAAGGAAGAGTAGGCATAGAAAGTGAAGCACTTTCCTATAAAATTCATTAATTAACATACAAAAACGCCATAGCAGGAAACAGCTGCGGCGTTTTTTTTAAGTATTGACTCTACAACGATTGTAGACATTATGATATACTTATTTAAGAAAAGGATGAACTTTTATTTATGGAAAAAAATCTAACCACAGGCAGTATATTTAAGACAGTTGCATATTTTTCATTACCCTATTTATTATCTTATTTTCTCCAGACACTGTACGGTATGGCTGATCTGTTTATTATAGGACAGTTTAATGGGGTGGATAGTATTACCGCAGTTTCCATAGCAAGTCAGGTTATGCATATGCTGACGGTTATGATTGTGGGTCTGGCAATGGGGGCAACAGTGATGATCGGGCGTTTTGTGGGTGCAGAAAATCATGAGCAGACATCTAATACTGTTGGGAACACGGTTACTCTGTTTATGGTTTTATCAGTCATAATCATGGTAGGATTGCTCATGGCAGTAAATCCGATTGCTGCCATTATGTTAACACCTGCCGAAGCTTATTCAGAGACGGTTACATACCTTACAATCTGCATAATCGGTATACCATTTATAACAGGATATAACATCATCAGTTCTATATTTCGGGGAATGGGCGACTCCAAAAGTCCTATGTATTTTATTGCGGTAGCCTGTGTGGCAAACATTGCACTGGATTATCTTTTTATCGGTATATTAAAACTTGGAGCGGCCGGTGCAGCGCTGGGTACAACATTATCACAGACGATCAGTGTTATCGTCTCCCTGGTCATTATCAGAAAACGAAAAATGGTAAGACTTTCACGGAAGAATTTCAGACCGCAGATAGTTATAATGCGTAATTTACTTAAAGTTGGTATTCCGGTTGCCTTGCAGGATGGGTTTATCCAGATCGCATTTATTGTAATTACTGTAATTGCAAATAACAGGGGATTAAATGATGCAGCAGCAGTAGGTATTGTGGAAAAAATAATAGGCATTTTATTTCTGGTTCCATCCTCTATGCTGTCCACCGTTTCTGTACTCTCTGCACAAAATGCAGGTGCAGGGAAACATGATCGTGCCCGTCAGACGCTTTTGGTCGGAATATTAACAACGGTTACGTTCGGCACAATATCAGCAGTTTTGATGCAATTATCGGCTGAACCGATAATCGGGCTGTTTACAGATGATGCCAAAGTGCTTCTGCTTGGCGGTCAGTATATGAGCGGTTATGTCTGGGATTGTATTTTTGCAGGGGTTCATTTCTGTTTCAGCGGATATTTTTGTGCATATGGTTTATCCGGTATCTCGTTTATACACAATTTAATTTCAATCATTTGTGCACGTATCCCGCTTGCATATCTGGCATCCGTATATTTTGCAGACACTCTGTATCCCATGGGAATTGCAGCTCCCGCAGGATCAGTTCTGTCAGTTATTATCTGTGTCAGTGTTTTTATCTGGCTGAGTAAGCATACTGGAAAATTAAACGGCTGCATATGAATGTTGGAGGGAAAAGCAGATGGAAAAAAGCGGGCTTTTTAGAATAGGTGATGTAGCAAAGCTGTTTCATGTAAGTGTAGGTATCCTGCGCCACTACGAGAAAGAAGGACTTTTACGTCCAGAATATACAGACCATGAAACCGGTTACCGCTATTACAGTACAAGTCAGTTTGAATGTCTTAACACAATCCGGTATTTACGTGTACTGGATATGCCATTAGAACAAATTGCAGATTTCTTAAATAACCGTGATATTGATAAAATTCAGATGATGTTACGGCAGCAAAAGGAAGCTGTTATTAACAAGCAAAAGGAATTAAAAATAATTGAGAGGAAGATAGAGCACCGTCTAAGGCAGATTGAGGATGCTCTTTCTTCTGAACTTGATACCATTCAGGTGAAGCACATTGCCTCAAGGCGGATTGCATGGATTGAGGGTTCGTTTTCCATAGAATCGTATCTTGATTTAGAGTCTTCCATTCGGCAGCTGGAGCAGGATCAGCGGGATACGGTTGTTTTTCTGGGAAAAGTTGGTGTAGGTATAACAAAGGACAGACTATTAAAGGGTCAATATGACAAATATGATATGGTTTTTCTGATTTTAGACAAAGAAGATGCTTATTCAGGACCGGTTGAGGAACTGCCAGAAGAAACCTGTGTGACGCTGAGGTTTTGCGGAAGCCATATGAGTTCTGCGGAACAGTATGAAAAGATGGCCGATTTTATAACGGAACATCAATTTCACATTACGGGATTTTCCAAAGAAATTACGATGATTGATTACGGAATGACTGATGATACAAAAAAATTTGTAACAGAAATTCAAATACCAGTAGCTGACTTAAAACACTGCCATTCATTATAAAGCATAGAAAAAATATAATCATCATAGAGTTTTCCATTCAATTTATGATGATTCCTTAAAACCCCATCTTGTTTAAATTTCAAATTTTCCAGTAATCCAATAGATTCTGCATTAAAGCTTCCAGTTTGTGCATATATTTTGTTTATCTTGATTTTTTCGAAAAATATATTCAAAAGGCTGATGAGAGCTTCTTTCATATATCCATTTTTTCTAAATCGTGGGATTTCATAATATCCTAATTCCAGACTTCTGTTTCTTGGATTAAAATCACTGAAAGATATCTTACCAACTAATCCCCCCTCCTTTCTGTTGATGGAAAAAATAAATGCATTTTCTTTTTTTATAATATTCTTATAAAACTCAGCCAGCTCAGATCCTTCTCTGTTCATTATTGGTCTGCATGTCATTTTATACATATCTTCATATTTTGTTTCCATTCTAATTTGTATCAGATCATCTACTGTAATTTCATTGATATATAAACGTTCCGTTATAATTGGGACCAGATTGTATATAATATCCTTCATATTTTCCCTTCCGCTAGGCTGTTGTATTTTATTTTATACCACATAAGAGCAGGTATTACCAGATCACCTTAATATTTTAAGGAAATTAGAGTAATACATTTACTTTATAAGTTCATTGTATCATATTTGATGCTTATCTAACATATTGGTTGACAAGCTTCTAATTGATGATATAATAAAAAAAATTGAACTTTATTTATGCATCGAGTTGACATATTATTCATTTAAAGTGATGAGGTTATAAAATGAGCATAGAATGTACTGTAATAAAAGAGATTGATTATTATATAGAAAGCATTGAATTACTGTTTCGTATTATCAATAAAAATTCGTATCAAAATTTGAAAATGGATATACTGAAACGAACAGATGAGACGAAGCATGAAAAAATTTGTTATCAACTGGATAAATTATCTGTTGTACAGGATGATATTGAAAAATACACAGATTTAAACGATCCCCAGATTTTGTATTACTTTTCCCCATTCTTATCAGATAACCTATGCATTGCAAAGATATTATTTCAATGTATGCGGCATTCCACATTTTCCGGCAGTAAAGATGAAATAAAAAGCTTCATTGTAGAATCAATGGAATCTATTAAAAATGATGATTCTCTGGAATTATCCTACGATGATTTAGATTTAAAGACCTCTGTCTATGAAAATAATCAGAAGTTTTCCTTTACAGACAGGATTAACAACCTGGAATGTGAGCCTGGGCAAAAGTGGAAATTGTTGGAATTAATAGAACATTCCGGAAAACATCTTGATAATCTGTACGAGATCCTGGACCAGACAGTTGCAGCATTAAATAAACACGAGGAAACATTAGTAGAATTACAGGGAGCAGCCACTGCGTACTGGGTGGATTATTTCGAACAGCACAATTTCCATAAGTTAATGAATAGCTTTTATAACATCAAAGAGGATAGTTATCCCAGCAGGCCGACTTTCATAAGAACACGGATTATGGCTTGTAACCGGGTAATCTTTTACGGGAATGATGAAAATGTAGGAGATTATCATCTGTTAGATGTTGGTATCCTGTTTGACTGTAATTTTAAAGTTTCAAAAAGACGCTTGTCCAATCAGGAATTGAGCAATGGACTCAGGCTCTTATCGGATCCCAGTAAATTTGAGATCTTGCGTTTTATCCGGAATGACAAAGCATATGGGCAGGAAATTGCTGCAGAATTGAAGCTTACGACTGCTACCATATCCCATCATATGAATACACTTATGAAGCTGGGTCTTATTAATATAGAAAAATCAGACAATAAAGTTTTCTATCAGATGAACAAAGAGGCCGTCAATTATTTATTAGAAGTGACGAAAAGCAAATTATTGGAGGATTAAAATGAAGTTTAAAGAGATGCCCTATCAAAGAGTGGATATGGAAGAAAAAAAGGTCCGGTTCCAGGAGCTCATGAATGAATTTGCCAATGCAGAAAGTGGTGAAGCCCAGTTTCAGGTTCATAAAAAGTACTATAAATTCAAAGATGAAATTGAAACCATGGTCACCATTGCAAAAATCAGACATGATATTGATACGACTGATCCGTTTTATGAAAAAGAACAGAGTTATTATGATGAAATAGAGCCAGAACTGATTGATATGAATGTTATATATGCACGGCAGATGTACGAATCTCCCTATAGATCCTATTTAGAGGAGAAGATCGGTACTGTTGCATTTAAAAACATTCAGCTTAACATCAGATCATTTGATAAAAAGCTGATACCGCTTAAGCAGGAAGAAAATGCGCTGACAACGGCATACGACAAGCTGATCGCCAGTGCAGAAATCGACTGGGAGGGGGAGACGCTGAATCTCTCACTATTAAGAAAATATCTGACCCATAAGGACAGACAGGTAAGGGAGAAAGCATATACTAAATACTGCGCCTTTTTTGAAGCCAATGGAGAAAAACTGGATTCCATCTATGATGAATTAGTGAAGAACCGCACAAAACAGGCCGACGAATTAGGTTATGATACTTTTGTGGAAACCGGCTATGACCGTGTAAAGAGAAATTGCTATGACAAGGATATGGTGGAAAATTTCAGAAAACAGGTAAAGGAATACTTTGTACCATTTGCCGGGAAGCTTCATGAGAGAAGAAAAAAACGGTTAGGCCTTAAAAAATTATCCTGTATCGATGAAGGCGTTTACTTTGCCAATGGAAATCCGCAGCCAATTGGATCTCCGGAAGAAATTATGGCCTGTGCTCAGAAGATGTATGGGGAATTATCGAAAGAGACGAAAGAGTTCTTCGATTTTATGTCCGAAAATGAATTATTTGACGTACTGGGCAGAAAGAAGAAACGGGCCGGCGGGTATATGACATATCTGCCAGATTACAACGCTCCTTTTATTTTTGCAAATTTTAACGGGACCAGTGGAGACATTAATGTAATTACTCATGAATGCGGTCATGCGTTCCAGGGCTATCTTTCAGGAAAGGATCCGATTAAAGAACATTCGGATATCACTATGGAAACAGCAGAGATTCATTCCATGTCAATGGAATTTTTCACAGAACCCTGGATGAATCAGTTTTTTGGAAACAGAACCGATGATTACCGTTTTATGCATCTGGAGGATGCTGCTATCTTTATTCCATATGGCTGTATGGTGGATGAATTCCAGCACATTGTTTATGAAAATCCTCAGATGACTCCTGCCCAAAGACATGAGGCATGGAAAAAGCTGGAATCCCAGTATCGGCCTCATATGGATTATGCGGGATTTCCTTACTTTGAAAAAGGGGGATTCTGGCAAAAACAGCCTCACATTTATGATGATCCCTTCTATTATATTGATTACTGTATTGCACAGATCTGCGCATTCCAGTTTAAAATCAGAATGGATGAAAATTACCAGGAAGCCTGGGACAGTTATTTAAAGCTTTGTAATTTATCAGCCAGTGACTTCTTTACAAATATGCTGAAAGAAGTTGGGTTAGACAGCCCGTTTGAAGATGGTTGTGTGAAGAAAATCGTTGAGAAACTGGAATCACTGTATATGACAAAAGCTTAGCTGTATAGTACGCGGCTCGTGAAGCGGGTCGCTGAAACTATAAAAATGAAGTGAAAGGGATGGATAAAAATGAAATTAAAAAGATTTTTTAGTGTGTTAATGGCAGCAGGACTGGTCGCAGCCAGTTTAGCCGGTTGCGGCGGTTCTGCCGGAACGTCTGCAGGCGGGGATAATGCAGGTACACAGAAAACAGCAGAGAGTGGAAAAAAAGGACCAAACGGAGAGACACTTGCAGCAGAGCAGGTTGCACATGGCATGCAATTTAATGTGGTTACGTTTGACACCGCACAGGTTGGAGATTCTGAGTCAGGTTCGTTTTTCTTAGCAACCTGCGAAGGCTTATTCCGAGAAAATAAGGGTGTTCTGGAGAATACAGGATGCGAAAAATATGAAATTTCCGACGACGGTCTGACCTATACGTTTCATTTAAGAAAGAATAAATGGTCGGATGGGGTGGAAGTAGTTGCAAGCCAGTATAAAGACGCAGTAGAAAGAGTGCTGAATGTAGATTTGGCATGTCCTTATGCATTTTTTGCTTTCCCGATTAAGAATGCAGAGAACTATTACAATGGGAAATGTGGTTTTGATGAAGTGGGCGTAGAAGCGGTTGATGATTATACCCTGAAATTTACCCTTGAAGCACCAGAACCTTATTTTATTGATAAATTAGCCTATACAATGTTTAATCCGATCCGTGTGGATAATATTGAAAAGTATGGCGATACATATGGTACCGATGCAACACAGACTTTATCCTGCGGACCGTTTATGGTTAAGGAATATACAGCAAACCAAAGCACTGTTTTTGTAAAGAATCCGGAGTATTGGGATGCAGAACATGTTTACCTGGATGAAGTTGACTTACAGCAGGTAGATGAAACAGCTACCCAGTTCCAGTTGTTTGAAGCAGGCCAGTTAGATTTTGTTGCAGCTTCCGGTGATTATTTAAAAAAATGGGATGAGGCGGCCAGTGAAGGCAAATGCCAGCTTTATACGGATGGAGATGTTGCTTCCCAGTATTTTGCATTTAACACACAGGAATCATGCCCCAGTGGTATCATGCAGAATTCAAAGATAAGAAAAGCAGTTGCTTACACCTTTGACAGCCAGACATTTATTGATTCTGTCTATAATAGCAGATATACGGCAGCTTACGGACTTGTTACGCCTAATATTAAAGTAGGGGACAAAGAATATCGTTCGGAAGTAGCAGAACCGATTAAAGAGGAATATAGCGAGTATGCGAATAATCCGGAAAAATTAAAGGCGTTATTCCATGAAGGATTAAAGGAACTTGGGAAAGATACCGATGATTTAAGCACGATCACGCTTCAGTTCTTAGGCTATGGTGAGACAACAATTGAAAAAGACATTGAACAATACGTCGTACAGCGGATACAGGATAATTTAGGCGTTAAAGTAAATCTCAATATTGTCGGCGACTTCGGACTTGCAAATGCAGCTCAGTTAGCAGGTGAGTTTGACCTCTGTATGCAGGTATGGGGAGCAGATTATAATGATCCGATGACATTTATTGATATCTTCAGAACCGGCGGAGGCAGTAACTACGGTAAGTATTCCAGTGAAAAGTATGATCAGATTCTGGATCAGCTGGCAACAGAACAGGACAATGACAAACGTATGAAACTGTATGGGGAAGCGGAGAGTATCTTGATCAAGGACGATGCTGCAATCAAACCTCTGCTTTATCGCGATAAACATAGTTATATCAATAACCGTCTTCATAATTTCCAATATCCTGTTTTTGGCGGAAAATTTGAATTCAAATATGCTTATATTGTGGAAGAATAAACAGACTTAAGGTGATACCCAATAGCGCATCGGCAAAAGTCGGTGTGCTTTTGGTATCCTTGATAGATTAGGAGAATGAATATGGCAAGATACATCGTCCGGAGAGTATTGGAAATGCTGATTACCTTGTTTTTGATTGTGACAGCTACCTTCTTTTTGCTGGCAGCAATCCCTGGAAATGCACTGACTTCAAAGATTGCCAAATTACCGCAAACGGTGCAGACAAAGATTATTGAAAAATATGGATATGATAAACCTGTCGTTCAGCGTTATGTGATTACTATGAAGGGGCTGATTGTAAAGGGTGACTTTGGAGAATCGATCATCAGACCAGGAGAAACATTTGCAAAAAATCTGAAGGCGAAGCTTCCGGTAACGGTCAGGCTTAGTATTCAGCAGATTTTATTGGGCGTGACTGTCGGGATTTTATTGGGGATTATCGCAGCAATGAAACGGGGAAGTTACTTAGATAAGCTGATATTGGTCGGTGCCATGATTCTGGTATCCATGCCTTCGCTGGTAATATCACTTCTGCTTCAAAAATATTGTGCAAATGGAGATCTGTTTAAACTGCCCATCATTGGCTGGCCGAAAGGAAAAGAGCTGTGGTTTGGAGGCTGGAAGTATACAATCCTTCCAACCATTGCCGGTTCCTGCAGCTTTATTGCCTATTATTCCAGACTGACCAAAACCAGTATGCTGGAAAGTATTAATCAGGAATATACTCTTACAGCAAGATCAAAAGGACTTTCTGAGGTGCAGATTGTGAAAAACCATGTAGTGCGTAATTCATTTATTCCTATTATTACTGTACTGCCCACAACTGTGGCGAGTATTCTGACGGGTTCTCTGTTCATAGAACGAGTTTTCTCCATTCCCGGAATGGGACGGTATTATATAGAAGCGGTTCAGACAAGAGATATTCCGATTGTTCTGGCAGGAACAACATTTTATGCCGTTATAACGGTTATAACGATGCTGATTACCGATATTTTATACGGTATCGTTGATCCACGAATTAAAATCGGTGCCAGGAAATAACGGAAAGGAGAAATAGGATGAATTCATTGGAAGACAAACGGTTTGAACTGGCTGACCAGTCGAAGTTTGATGCTGATGAGGTTGTCAGACCAAACATCAGCTACTGGCAGGATGCATGGAGAAGGTTAAAGAAAAATAAATTGGCCCTTTTATCAATGGCTGTACTTATCGTTCTTTTTGTTATGTCCATCATTGGCCCCGCAATAAGCGGACAGAATTATACAACTTTGATGCCGGAAATTAAAAATCTGCCGCCAGGCAGGACTTACTGGCTGGGGACGGATTATTTAGGAAGAGACCTTTTTTCCCGTTTGTGGAAGGGCCTGAGATTTTCCATTATAGTTGCTGTTGTGGCAGCAAGCCTGAAAGTGCTGATCGGCTGTATTTACGGTGCGGTTATGGCATATCTGGGCGGATTAGTCGATGATGTCATGATGCGGATTGTAGAGGTATTAAACAGTATTCCTTATCTGATTGTCACTTTAATTATTTTAGTGGTATTAGGCAATGGTTATCTCCCCTTACTATTTGCATTATGTATCACCAACTGGACGAGTACAGCCCGTATGGTCAGAGGCCAGATTTTAAAACTCAGGGAAAGCGAGTATATTATGGCTTCTGCTGCGTTAGGAGCCTCTTCCGGAAGAGTCATTGTGAGACATTTAATTCCCAATACGTTAAGCTTACTGATTCTGGATCTTGCTACTTCCATTCCTTATATAATTTTTGACGAAACCGTACTTTCTTTTTTAGGAATCGGACTTCAGCCCCCTGCGTTCAGCCTGGGAACACTGCTGTCAGCAGGTCAGGAGGCTATGGCATTTTATCCGTCTCATTTATTATATCCTAGCTTACTTTTATGTTTACTCGTATTGTCATTTAATATTTTAGGTGATGGTTTAAGGGATGCCCTTGATCCACAGCTTAGAGACTAGGAGGAATTATAATGAGTCAGGAACCTTTATTAAAAGTGGAAGATTTAAGAGTTTCTTTTCATACATATGCAGGAGAAGTACAGGCGGTAAGAGGTGTTTCCTTTGACGTAAAAGCAGGAGAAGTATTGGCGATTATAGGCGAATCAGGTTGCGGTAAAAGCGTCACCTCCAGAGCAATCATGTCTCTTGTGAAAGCGCCCCAGGGGGAAATCAAAAAGGAAAGTAAGATTCTCTATCAGGGAAAGAATGTATTGGAGATGAATAAAAAAGAGCAGAGAGCCTTTCGGGGCGGGGAATGCTCAATGATTTTCCAGGATGCCATGGTTTCCTTAAATCCCACCATGAAAATAGGAAAACAGATTATTGAAAATATTGTGCAGCACAGGCAGATCAGTAAAAAAGAGGCCAGAAAGGAAGCCATTCAGTTATTAGAGGCAGTGGGGATTCCCAATCCGGAAAAGAGAATTGACCAATACCCGTTTGAATTTTCCGGCGGTATGAGACAAAGGGCAATGATTGCCATTGCCATTGCCTGTAATCCGAAGATACTGATTGCGGATGAACCCACGACGGCTCTGGATGTAACGATTCAGGCACAGATTATGGAGCTGATTAAAAGTCTGAAAGAGAAACTGAACACGGCTGTTATTTTAATTACCCATGATTTTGGTGTTGTAGCAGGTTCCGCAAATAAAGTTGCGGTAATGTATGCAGGCCAGGTGGTGGAAAGCGGAACAAGAGAAGAAATTTTCTATCATCCACAGCACCCGTATACCTTAGCTCTTCTTGGCAGTGTGCCCAAATTAGAGTGGAAAAACAAGCAGCTTCTGCAAACCATCAAAGGAACACCACCGGATCTTATTTCTCCTCCAAAGGGCTGTCCTTTTGCCAAACGCTGTAATTATTGTATGAATGTCTGCCTGGAAGAGATGCCTGAAACAACTGATTTTGAAGCTGGTCATCATACAAGATGCTGGCTGCACCATGAGGAAGTACCGGCAGCCATTAAAAAAATGTTCCATGATGACAGAGCGATCATAACTGAGGGTGAATAAAATGAGTAATCAGGATATATTAGAGGTAAAACATTTAAAGAAATATTTTAATGTCGGCAAACATGACGTTTTAAAAGCGGTAGATGACGTTTCTTTTTCCATAAAGGAAGGGGAAACCTTAGGTCTTGTGGGGGAATCCGGCTGTGGAAAAACAACCTGCGGACGTACGGTTGTGGGCATGTATCGTGCGTCGGAAGGGGAAGTATACTACAAAGGGCAGAATGTCCATAAGCTGAAAGGAAAAGATAAAAAGGCTTTTAATAAAGAAGTGCAGATCATTTTCCAGGACCCTTATGCTTCTCTGGATCCACGAATGACCGTTGCAGAGATTATCGGTGAGGGGATAGAAATTCATGGTCTTGCGAAAACAAAGCAGGAAAAAGATGAAAAGATTGCCCATCTTCTGGAACTGGTCGGTTTAAATAAAGAACATGCGAACCGTTTTATCCATGAATTTTCAGGCGGGCAGAGGCAGAGGATCGGAATTGCAAGAGCTCTGGCTGTGGAACCCAAATTTATAATGTGCGATGAGCCAATATCCGCATTGGATGTATCCATTCAGGCTCAGATTGCCAATATGCTGATTCAATTTCAAAAGGAAATGAAGCTGACGTATTTATTTATTGCCCATGATCTGGCAATGGTAAAACATATCTCAGACCGGATTGCGGTTATGTATTTAGGGTCCGTGGTTGAACTTGCGGAATCAGAAGTCCTTTATCATAATCCGCTCCATCCTTATACGGAAGCATTAATGTCAGCCATTCCCATTGCTGACCCCAAAATCGAAGATACCAGGCAGAGAATCATGCTGGAAGGGGATGTTCCCAGTCCTATTAACACGCCGCCAGGCTGTAAATTCCAGGGCAGATGCCGTAAGGTAATGGATCTGTGCAAATGTGAAGTGCCAGAATTAATCGAAGTGGAGCAGGGACATTTCGTGGCCTGCCACTTGTATCATAAATAGGATTCTTATGATGAAGCAGATAAAGAAGGTTGGAGCGGATTTTTATAAATGTTTGAAATACAGCAGCCTGGCAAGCATGGTGTTAGTAATAATCAGCGGAATTTTTAGTCTTATTTTATCAGGTGGAAGTCTGATCACTGCTCTGGAAAGCATAAAAGCGGTTTTATTTGCTGCGGGAAGTGCAGGGCTGATAATCGGTGCGGTATCGATCTTAAGAAAAGACAGGGAGAAAGAAAAAGACTGGTCTGAGTGGAAAAAAAGATTTGAAATCTTTTCTTATCGGGTTACAGTTATTATAATGAGTATAATTGTTTTGTTATATGGTTGTATTTTAGATGAGATTTTATTTATGTTAAATCATTCATAATCGGGATAAAAGAGAAGGAGCTTTTGCGGCATGGTCTTTGTGCGGTGAAAGCTCCTTCCAAGTTTCGTATCTTTTATTTTATAATGTCCCATTTATGTCAGAGACCCATTTTACTTTCAAAATCAGAATGGTAGTAATGAGAGCAGCCATATAATTGGAAAATAAGTTTCCCCAGAACACAGAATAAAAGCTCAGCACGTGTTCTGTTGCCAGGATAAATATGTATCGCAGAAGCCATACACGCAACAGGCTTATGAAGAGAGTAATCCGAGTCTTTCCCAGACCGATGAATGCTCCCTGCTGAACCATACAAATGCCGAATCCGATTACGGAATATGTATAAATGTGAAGTGCCTGGTTTGCAACGGAAAGAACAGAAGCATCCCTGGTAAACAGCACCGTAAGTTTTGATGAAAGAGGCACGACCAGTGCGATTAAGAGCGCAGCGGTGACAGCACTTATGATACAACCAGCCAGACATGCTTTTTTTGCTTTATCCGGCTGTTTCGCGCCTATATTCATGCTAACCATGGTGGTGACTGCGGAACCGAAGGAGGAGGGGAGTATAAAACATATGGATGTAATGTTATTGGCAATACCCTGTCCATTTAAAACAATAGCTCCGTATTTTTCTACCTCATTGTTGATCAGGAAGAAGCCCAGGTTGAGCATCAGACTGGAAAGCATGGCAGGAAAGCCGATGCGCAGTAAGGTGTTAATAATGGTCCAGTCGAACCGGAATCCTGCCAGAACAAAGCGTTCTCCTGTTTTTTTAATGAATAACTCATAATACATCCAGCCTGTTATTAAAAAGTTTGATGCCAGGGATGCCATGACAGAGCCCACAAGACCCCAGTGGAATACCGCAATAAAGAGGGCGTTGAAAATAATTTTCAGAATCAGCATGATCACCATCCGGACAAATGTATCCTCCGGCTTGCCGTTGGCATTTTTTATGGAGTTATAGATTGATTCCATGAAGGAAAAAGGCGTCACACAGGCGTTCAATGCAAGATAGAGAAAAACATTGCGGGAAATTTCTTTATTTACATGGGAGGATATGGGAAATGCAAGGGCAATCAGCAAAGGAGCAAGTGCAAAGCCCAGCAAAAAAGTAAAAACAATGATTTGTGTGGATATCTTCCGGCTGTTATTAAAATTCCCGTTTCCATTGGACTGACCGATAATTGCCATACCGGCCACACTCACGCCCTGAGCCAGGGCAGAAATCATGTTTACAATGGGAGTACAGTATGTAACGGCGCTGGCCGCCCTGGTTCCTACCAGATTGTTTAGAAACAAACCATCTATGACCGGTATGGCGGACTGGATAAGCCCCATCATAAGTGTGGGCACAGATAGAAATAATATGGTAGTAAAGACGGAGCCGTTAAGAATGAGATCCCGTCTCTGCTCGGTGCTTTGCTTTAAAAAGTTTGAATTCATGTTCGATTCACCTGATTAGTAGATTTGCGGTAGAAAAATTAGTTATTACCGTATAGAGTTAAAATATACTCTTGAGGTATGGGAAAGTCAAGCATTGTTATAAGCAGTAGTATATAAGATATTGTGTCGAACTTTGCGGAATAAGACAGGGTATATTTTGTTGACTTCTTTTTTGATAAAATATAAACTTAAAAAAGATTCATTCCATATAAACAGGAGGTATATCAAGTAAGTGGCTTGATAAAATATCCAGATGAATATAACTATTTTAGGAAGAATGGAAATTGCTGATGAACGACTAAATTTTATTATTTCCGAATTGGTATCAGAGACGGTATGTAACATTGTACTTAAATTACAATATTCCTGGTGTGATGCCTCTTGTAAATCATATGGATTATACAAGACAGATCAAAATGGTATTGTGAATTTAGCAAAAATTGCGCCTATTGAAGGAAATTATAAGGGAATAGATTCTATGGGGCTGTTTGCATCTTGTAAAGAAATGCAACCAGTTAAA
Source organism: Lacrimispora amygdalina (assembly GCF_900205965.1). Classification (GTDB taxonomy): domain Bacteria; phylum Bacillota; class Clostridia; order Lachnospirales; family Lachnospiraceae; genus Lacrimispora; species Lacrimispora amygdalina_A. Next base: position 153,902 of record NZ_OAOF01000002.1, on the reverse strand, counting down.
AATATACGATATGAAAGGGATTTTACGAGAGAATATATAATATGTAGTTTAACGGTAACTTGTTGTGGAGAGAAGATAGAAAAATCATTTACACGTTATTTCACCAATAAAGAGGTACAATACAAACGGGTTACTACTCCTGTTACAGGACACTACTTTTATCATTCAGATAAAGAGAAAACACAGTCAATTCTTTTGTTGGGCGGTTCAGAAGGAGTTGCAAACCCTATGCTTCCGTTTGCTGCATGTCTGGCTAATAAAGGTTTTAATGTACTTAGTCTTCAGTATTTCAGCCCGGCTGGTGATCCTCAGCCAATAAAAGAACTTCCTGCTTTTTTAAGACTAATTCCAGTTGAATATATAAATGCTGGAATTGATTGGTTATGTAAAATGTCAGGAACGGCTGATGTATCGATTATGGGATTTTCAAGAGGAGCTGAATTGGCGTTATTGACATCGACACTGAATGAAAAGGTAAAAAAAGTGATAGCTGTCTCTCCCTCAGCATATGTCTGGCAGGGAATATATACGATATCCTCAGCGTGGTCATTGGAGAGAATGCCGATACCCTGTTTAGTTGTATCTCCCATTCTGGCGTTCATTGAGTCTATTAAAAATACCATAATCCAAATTTTTAATTTACCTCCGGGTTATTATCTTTCTTATGAATTATCAAGAAATCTGATGCCTGACCGATTTAAAGAAAAGGCACGTATTAAAATAGGAAAACGGAAGCTCATATTTTATTAGTGGCAGGTAAGAAAGATTTTGTTTGGAACAGTGTTGCTTCTGTTAAAATAATAAAAGATACTATGGAAGCGCACCATAAGGGCGAATCAAGGCTTAGAGATTCCGAGAGATTATTTGGATAGAATAGAGGGTGCATATGTTTGAATTGATAATTCTGGTACTGATAGGTTTATTTTTTAGTTTTGTGGGGTGGCGCATCTGGAAAAAAGAGCAGATAACGCTAATACATGATTATCACCATACTAAAGTGATTGAAAAGGACAAGAAACCATACACAGAAAAAATGGGTAAAGCATGTATTGTAATGGGAGGCGGAATGATATTGACAGGTACAGTTGATTATATAACAAATACGTTTTATGGATGGATATTTTTTGGAGTCTGCTTCATCAGTGGTTTAATTATTATGATTTTTGCTCAATTAAAGTATAATGGCGGGCTATTTTAGTAATATTATTTAAGCATAGTGTTAAGAATCCGTTTCCTGGATTAAAAAACTGATCAGAAAATTATTTCAATCCACATTTCCAACATAACATTAATTACATAGATTCGATTGACCGACCTCATAGATAAAATTACAATTGACAATATCACTAATTAGTGATATATTTGAACTATGAAAAAGAACACAATATCTTATGGAAAAGAAAATGACATCAATTTAAAAGCATTTATCGGACTTAGCAGAACAACCCAGGCACTTCACAGAAGAGCGGGTGCCATCTTTAACCAGGGGGGGCTTACCTCAGCACAATTTGCTGTACTGGAGGCATTGTACCACAAAGGCGATTTAACAATTAACGAAATTATTGAGAGTATACTTTCTACCTCCGGCAACATGACGGTGGTAATTAATAACTTAGAAAAAGATTCCATGATAGAAAGACATCCGAATCCCAATGATAAAAGGTCCAGTATTATTGCAATCACACAAAAAGGGAGAGAAAAAATTGAAGAGATTTTCCCCAGGCATGTGGAAGATCTGGCAGAGAGTTTTACCGGACTGAATGAAGCGGAAAAAGAAATGTTAGTGCATCTGTTGAAAAAAGTTAAGACAAGGAGTGAATGAAATGAGTAAAAAGATAAAGACAATTGAAAAAATAGGATTTCAATGGGGAATGGACAGTCCATTTCTGGCAACCATGCATCATCAGGACCAATTCCCGGCAGGGAATGAGGTACAGGGACCTGCAGTTTCTTTAGCAGGAAGAAGAATAGGGAATGATTTTTCCGGGAAAGACGGTTTTAGTATGTATCATGGAGAAAAGGTTCCGGGATTTCCAGTTCACCCCCACCGTGGTTTTGAGACTGTTACGGTTGTACTGGAAGGGCTTGTAGATCATTTTGATTCCAAAGGAGCAGAGGGACGTTATGGAGATGGAGACGTCCAGTGGCTGACTACCGGAGCGGGCTGCCAGCATGTAGAGATGTTTCCGCTGGTTCATCAGGATAAGGAAAATCCCCTTGAATTATTTCAGATCTGGCTGAATTTACCGGCAGCGAGTAAGTTCGCAGAACCCGATTACAAGATGCTATGGGCAGAAGATATTCCAGTGATCAAGCATACAAATGAAAAGGGAAAGACAGCAACCATCCGATTAATTGCCGGAAAATATGAAGACAAAAAAAGTCTGGAGCCAACGAAAAACTCATGGGCAGCAAGGGAAGAAAATCATGTGGGAATCCAGCTTGTGGAACTGGAGCCTGAGGCAGAGTTTCATATTGCTGCAGGTTCTAAGACCCTAAACCGTAACCTGTATTTCTATCAGGGAACCAGTTACATTACTATAGATGGTCAAAATATTGAACCTTCCTCCAGAATCAGGCTTTCAGGCGAAGATTCAATTACAGTGGTAAATGGTGATAAAACCAGTTATATGTTACTGCTGGAAGGGGAACCAATCAATGAACCGGTCGCACAATATGGACCATTTGTAATGAATACCGAACAGGAAATACAAAATGCATATAAGGATTACCAGAATACACAGTTTGGAGGCTGGCCATGGCCTGATGATGAGCCGGTTCATGAAAGAGAGATGGGAAGATTCGCCCGCTATCCGGATGGAACTGTGGTAAAGAGGTAATAGTTGTCAGTGTTCAGGGGATTTTTGGTTTTGATTATCCTTAACTGGGGCATAGGCAAAGACGTATCGGCTGCTATGCCCCAAATAGTATAGAGGGGATCATAAAATTGAAGAAAAGGGGCATACCTAGAAGAAAGATTACATCTATGCCCCGCAAATTCAAAATGGCGGGGCATGAATAAGGACGTAACGGCTGCTATGTCCTCAATAGGATTAGAAAAGGTCGGAAAATTGGATACATGAGGTATAAGAATAAGAAAGAAGTCATCTATACCCCGTAAATATAAATTATGCAGTGCTGCAGGGAACTGGAAATCAGGTATTCCGGATTCAGACAATAATTTAAGGAGTTTTTACCAAATAGAATCCGCCAATTGGTAAAAACTCCTTTTTCATAACGTTATAAATTTAGAAACGAATCTTTTTCTCCAGCAACGAAATCCCCTGATACAAAATAGCAGAAACAATACAAAGAATCACAATACTCATCACAACCAGATCCATCTTAAACACCTGGCTGCCGTAAATAATTAAATATCCCAGTCCTTTATTCGCTGCCAGGAATTCTCCGATAATCACCCCTACCAGACAAAGCCCGATATTCACCTTCATATTACTGATAATAAGGGGGACGGACCCCGGGAGCAGTACTTTTAACAGCACATCTTTTTTCGTTCCGCCCAGTGAATAAATCAGCTTGATCTTATCAGGATCAGTCTGTGAAAATCCGGTATGGAGAGTCATGATGCAGCCAAACACAGCGACAGAGATGGAAGCTACAATAATTGTCTTAACGTTATTCCCCAGCCATACGATTAAAATGGGGGCAAGAGCAGATTTGGGAAGGCTGTTTAACATCACCAGATACGGCTCCAAAACCTCGGATATGCTCCGGCTTGACCAGAGAAGAACTGCAATCAGGAAACCGCACAGGACTACCAGTACGAAGCTGACCAGTGTTTCCATGACGGTGACTCCTATGTGCATAAAGATACTTTTATCCTTTACCATATCAAGAAAGCAGATGGTAACTCTTGATGGGGAGCTGAAAATAAAGTCATTGATAATGCCAAGTCTGGCACATAATTCCCAGACGGAGAGCAGAAGGACCAGCAGCATAAAGCGCCAGACTCTGACGTTTCTGCGGTGTATTTTTTCTTTCTCAATAAATGCCTGCTGGGCCAGGGTAGGATGTGTCTCAATCATGATTCTGCAGCTCCTTCCATACCTGATTAAAATATACGGAAAACTCCGGCATATTTCTGCGGTCCAGAGGCCGTATGTTCTCACCGCCGAATGAGGTGGGAACAATTGCCTTAATTCTGCCAGGCCTTTTCGTCAGAACTATTACCCGGTCGGCAACACTGATCGCCTCTGATAAGTCATGAGTAATTAAAATAGCAGTTTTACGAGTGCTTTTTATAATGGTGCTGATATCGTCACAGACAGACAGCCTGGTCTGATAGTCCAATGCGGAAAATGGTTCATCTAATAAAAGAAGGTCCGGCTCCAGTGCCAGTGTGCGGACCAGTGCAGCACGCTGGCGCATACCGCCGGACAGTTCAGACGGTCTTGCATTTTCGAAACTGCCAAGACCGTAAGTATGAAGCATGTGATGCAGCTTTTCTCTGGAGCAGCTGTTTTTTTTATTCTGGATTTCCAGTCCAAGTTCTGCGTTTCCCATAATTGTGCGCCATTCAAAGAGATGGTCACGCTGCAGCATGTAACCGATATTAACCTCCGATTCGTCTTTAGGAACACCATCTATTAAGATCTTTCCCTCATCGGGAATCAGCAGTCCGCATAAAAGTGATAACAGGGTTGATTTCCCACAGCCGGAGGGACCGACTACAGCAAGGAATTCCCCGTTTTCAGCAGTAAAAGATATATTGGAAAGGGCCAGTGTCTCACCCTCAAGGGAATGATAGGAGTAACTGAGCCCGGAAACTTCCAGTTTTGGTTTCATGGGTCCTCCTTATTTGACAGAATTAACTCTGATATAGTGTTATAATATGTACAATAAAAGGGAGTGTGAAGAAAACTTTGTCCTCACCAGTAGGGAAACAATTTCAGAAATTCAAATAATAGTTGGAAAAATCAGAAAAAATGAGAAAAACTCTTGCAATACCAGGAAAAGGGTGTTATACTATTCAAGATAACAAGCATGTTTGACGGATAGAGAGTGGGCGCAAGTCCACTCTTTCAATTTTGTTTGGAAAGGTGGGAAGAAAATGGCTAAAAGAGAAGAGTATGAGGCAAAAACAGAAAGCTTTTTAATGCCCCTTATGAAAGAGAACGATTTTGAACTGGTTGACGTGGAATATGTAAAAGAAGCAGGAAACTGGTATTTACGGGCTTATATTGATAAAGAAGGCGGAATTACAGTTGACGACTGTGAAATCATAAGCAGGAAGCTGGGAGACTGGCTGGATGAAAAGGATTTTATTGCAGACAGCTATATTCTGGAGGTCAGTTCCCCGGGACTTGGCAGACCCTTAAAAAAAGATAAGGACTATGATAGAAGCATTGGTAAAGATGTGGACATTAAGCTGTATAAGCCTTTGAACAAACAAAAGGACTTCACTGGAACGCTGATATCCTATGACAAGGACACTGTGACCATTGCCCAGGAAGATGGAACAGAGCTTACGCTCAACCGACCGGAGATCGCACTCATCCGGCTGGCATTTGATTTCTAAACAGTAAGAGATATTAGGAGGATAAAAAAATGAATAAGGAACTGTTAGAAGCACTGAATATTCTGGAAAAGGAGAACAGTATCAGCAAGGAGACTCTGTTGGAAGCCATTGAGAATTCTCTCCTTACGGCGTGCAAAAACCACTTTGGAAAAGCGGATAATATTAAAGTCAGCATCAACCGTGATACCTGTGATTTTAACGTTATCGCAGAAAAAGAAGTGGTGGAGACAGTTGAAGATCCTCTGTTGCAGATCAGCCTGGCAGAAGCGAAGATGACAGATCCCAAATACGATATCGGAGATGTGATTCATTGTCCTATAGACTCGAAAAAGTTCGGAAGAATTGCCACACAGAATGCGAAAAACGTGATTCTGCAGAAGATCCGTGAGGAAGGCAGAAAATCACTGTATAACGACTGGTACTGCCAGGAACGGGAAGTTGTTACCGGAATTGTGCAGAGATATCTGGGAAGAAACGTCAGCATCAATTTAGGCAAGGTAGACGCCATTTTAAATGAAACAGAGATGGTGAAGGGGGAAGTATTCAAGGCAACGGAACGAATCAAGGTTTTTGTGCTGGAAGTAAAGGATACTCCCAAGGGACCGAGAATTTCCGTGTCCAGGACACACCCGGACCTGGTGAAACGCCTGTTTGAGTCTGAGGTTACAGAAGTCAAAGACGGTACGGTGGAGATTAAGGCAATCGCAAGAGAAGCCGGCTCCAGAACCAAGATCGCCGTTAAATCCAACGATTCCAATGTTGATCCGGTAGGCGCATGCGTTGGATTAAACGGAGCAAGAGTGAATTCCATCGTGAATGAGCTGAGGGGAGAGAAAATTGATATTATCAACTGGGATGATAACCCGGCGTACTTAATTGAGAATGCACTTAGTCCTGCAAAGGTCATCTGCGTTGTGGCTGATGAGGAATCCAAAGAGGCACAGGTGATCGTACCGGATTACCAGCTGTCACTGGCAATCGGCAAGGAAGGCCAGAATGCAAGACTTGCAGCACGGCTTACCGGATATAAGATTGATATCAAGAGTGAAACACAGGCAAGAGAGCTGGGGCTATTTGAAGAGCTTGGCCTTGAATATCAGGACAGTGCTAACACCAGCGAAGCTTACGAGGAAGAGTATCAAAACGAATATCAGCCGGAAGAGACCGAAGGCAGCTTTCAGGAATAATGATTAGGATGTGATGGAGACGTGAGCACAAAAAAGGTACCGCAAAGACAGTGTATCGGTTGCGGTGAGATGAAAAATAAAAAAGAGATGATACGTGTTTTAAAAACTTCAGAAGACAGTTTTGTTCTTGACGGAACCGGACGAAAGAATGGACGGGGAGCATATTTATGCCCATCTATGGAATGCTTTAAAAAAGCAGTAAAGAGCAAGGGGCTGGAGCGTTCGTTTAAAATGCCGATTCCAAAAGAAGTTTACGAAGCGTTGGAAAGGGAGATGGAGCAGTTTGGATAACAGACAGAAAATCCTGAATCTGATCGGCCTGGCGACGAAAGCCGGGAAGATCTCGAGCGGAGAGTTCATGACTGAGAAATCCGTTAAGGCAGGAAAAGCATCGTTAGTGATCGTTTCTGAGGAAGCCTCAGACAATACAAGAAAGATGTTTACCAATATGTGTACTTACTATAAGGTACCGATGTACTTCTTTGCGGCAAAAGAAGAACTGGGTCACGCTATGGGTAAGGAGATGAGGGCGTCTCTTGCTGTTGTGGATCATGGGTTTGCAAAGGCAATCGAGAAACTAATGAATACAAATGCAGGTAGTCAGTGTGAGAATGATCCTTCACATCTACCGGTATGTGCTGCAGAATGTGCACAGAATGGAGGAAAGCATGAGAGTATATGATCTGGCAAAAGAACTGGGAAAAGACACGAGTAAGGAGATACTGGATATATTGGAAAAACATAACATAAATTTAAAGAGTTCTTCAAACATCACCGATGAACAGGCAGCAATTGTGAAAAAGGAAGTAGGGGGCAGCAGGGGAACCTCACCTGCACGTTCTGAAGCAGCGGACAGTGATGATTCAGAAGCACCAAAGAAAAAAATAGCGGCTGTATTCAGACCACAGAATGCACAGATGAAACCGCAGGGTCAGGGATCCTCAAGACCGCAGCAGAACTCTGACGGATCTTCAAGAGATCATAGTACTGGAAGCCGGGAAGACAGACCGCAGGGCCAGGGTGGCTACCAGGGAAACAGACCGCAGGGTCAGGGTGGCTACCAGGGAAACAGACCACAGGGCCAGGGCGGCTACCAGGGAAACCGAGACGGAAGACCACAGGGTCAGGGTGGCTACCAGGGAAACAGACCACAGGGCCAGGGCGGCTACCAGGGAAACCGTGACGGAAGACCGCAGGGTCAGGGAGGTTATCAGGGAAACAGACCGCAGGGCGGCTATCAGGGAAATCGTGATGGAAGACCACAGGGTCAGGGAGGTTACCAGGGAAACCGTGACGGAAGACCACAGGGTCAGGGCGGCTACCAGGGAAACAGACCGCAGGGCCAGGGCGGCTATCAGGGAAACCGCGACGGAAGACCACAGGGTCAGGGCGGTTACCAGGGAAACAGACCGCAGGGTCAGGGCGGCTATCAGGGAAACAGACCGCAGGGCCAGGGAGGTTACCAGGGAAACAGACCGCAGGGCCAGGGCGGCTACCAGGGAAACAGACCGCAGGGTCAGGGTGGCTACCAGGGAAACAGACCGCAGGGCCAGGGCGGCTACCAGGGAAACAGACCGCAGGGTCAGGGCGGCTACCAGGGAAACAGACCGCAGGGCCAGGGAGGTTACCAGGGAAACAGACCACAGGGTCAGGGGTATGGAAGACCGCAGGGTGGTTATCAGAATGACAAAGATAGTGATTACCGCAGTGGAAGACCCCAGGGAGCACGTACCAGCAGAGACGGAGCACCTAAAAGTTTTGATACTCCGATTCAGGCAAAGCCTACCAGTAACAGAGCTACGAAGAATAACTATAAAAATGGCCGGTTTGATAAGAGAGACAAAGATGACGTCAGCAAGGGAAGAACAGCAGCAAAGGGTGGAAAAGCCCCGATTCTGCCGCCGGTTCATGTAGAACCTAAAGTTGAGGAAATCAAGACCATTATCGTACCTGAGATTCTAACCATAAAAGAGCTGGCAGAAAAGATGAAACTTCAGCCTTCCGCCATCGTAAAGAAGCTGTTTTTAAAGGGCAAGATTGTTACCCTCAACACAGAAATCGACTTTGCTCAGGCAGAAGAGATCGCGATGGAATATGAAGTTCTCTGTGAGAAGGAAATTAAGATCGATGTGATTGAAGAGCTTCTCAAGGAAGAGGAAGAAGATGAGAAAGATATGGTTTCCAGACCGCCGGTTGTCTGCGTTATGGGCCATGTTGACCACGGTAAAACTTCTCTTCTTGATGCAATCCGGCAGAGCAATGTCACCTCCAGAGAGGCAGGCGGTATTACCCAGCATATCGGTGCTTATACGGTGGAGGTCAGTGGTCAGAAGATCACATTCCTTGATACACCGGGTCATGAAGCATTTACAGCCATGCGTATGAGAGGAGCCCAGTCTACCGATATCGCCATTCTGGTTGTAGCGGCAGATGACGGTGTAATGCCTCAGACAATCGAGGCAATCAACCATGCAAAGGCAGCAGAGGTAGAGATCATTGTTGCCATCAATAAGATTGATAAGCCGAGTGCAAACCTTGACCGTGTTAAGCAGGAGCTTTCTGAGTACGAACTGATTCCGGAAGACTGGGGCGGAAGTACCGTATGTGTTCCTGTATCCGCACATACAAAAGACGGAATTAAAGAACTTCTGGAGATGATTCTTCTTACTGCAGAAGTGAAAGAATTAAAAGCTAATCCAAACCGCCGGGCAAGAGGTCTCATCATTGAGGCAGAGCTTGATAAGGGCAAGGGACCGGTTGCCACCGTACTGGTGCAGAAGGGTACGCTTCATGTAGGCGACACCGTTACTGCAGGCTCCTGTTTCGGAAAAGTCCGTGCCATGATGGATGATAAGGGACGGAGAGTAAAAGAGGCAGGTCCATCTACTCCGGTAGAGATCCTGGGCTTAAACGATGTTCCGGGTGCAGGTGATGTTCTGATCGGTACAGAGAATGAGAAGGAAGCAAGAAACTTTGCGGAAACATTTATCTCTGAAGGAAAGAACCGTCTGTTAGAAGATACAAAAGCGAAGCTTTCACTGGATGACTTATTTACCCAGATTAAAGCTGGTAATGTAAAAGAGCTTCCTCTGATTATTAAAGCAGATGTTCAGGGTTCTGTAGAAGCAGTAAAACAGAGTCTTGTGAAACTGTCCAATGAGGAAGTAATGGTTAAGGTGATTCATGGCGGAGTTGGTGCCATCAATGAATCCGACGTTGCCCTGGCTTCTGCTTCCAATGCTATTATCATCGGTTTCAATGTGAGACCTGATGTTACGGCAAAATCAATTGCAGACAGGGAAAAAGTAGATTTAAGACTTTACAAGGTAATTTATCAGGCCATCGAAGATGTGGAATCTGCCATGAAGGGTATGTTAGATCCTGTCTTTGAAGAGAAGATCATCGGTCACGCAGTTGTCCGTCAGACCTTTAAGGCATCCGGCGTCGGTACCATCGCTGGTTCCTACGTAATGGACGGTAAATTCCAGAGAGGCTGTAGCGTCCGCATCACCCGTCAGGGAGCGCAGATCTATGATGGACCTCTTGCATCCCTAAAGAGATTTAAGGATGATGTAAAAGAAGTTGCAACTGGATATGAGTGCGGCCTTGTATTTGAGAAATTTAATGATATTATGGAAGATGACATGATTGAAGCATATGCCATGGTGGAGGTTCCGCGCTAGGAACTCTTCCCCTGAACGTTCAAAAGATGAGCCCGTTTTACCGGGCTGGTCTTTTTGAATATGCGGGCAGACAGCGAAAGGAATAAGATGCGTAAAAACAGTATAAAGAATACCAGAATCAATATGGAAGTGCAGAAAGAATTAAGCCAGATCATCCGTCTGGAAATCAAGGACCCCAGAATTCACCCAATGACAACCGTAGTTGCAGTTGAGGTGACTCCGGATTTAAAATTCTGTAAGGCATATATCAGTATTCTGGGCGATGAAGAAGCAGGAAAAGCAACAATTGAAGGACTGAAAAGTGCAGAAGGCTATATCCGCCGGGAGCTTGCCCGGAGAGTGAATCTTCGCAATACACCCGAAATTAAGTTTATACTGGACCAGTCCATTGAATATGGAGTGAATATGTCCAGACTCATTGACGAGGTTACGAAAGACATCAAAGAGTAAGGAGGTGCCATTATGAGTTTCCTTGAAGCATTTCTCAAAGATGTGAAGAACGTGGCAATTCTTGGCCATGTGAGACCGGATGGGGACTGTGTAGGTTCCTGTCTGGCAGTTTATAATTATCTGGAAGAAAATTGTCCGGAGATTGACGCAGTGGTTTATTTAGAGAAGCCCTCCGTTAAATTTGCATATTTAAAATATATTGACCGCATTGTCAGCGATTTTGGCACAGACCAGAGCTATGATCTTTGTATCTGCTTAGACAGCAGTGATACGCTTCGTTTTGGCGAGGCGGTCAAATACTTAAACGCAGCGAAGAAAAGTCTGTGTGTAGATCACCATATCACCAACACCGGATATGGAACGGAAAATGTAGTCAAAGGGGAGGCAAGCTCTACCTGCGAGGTACTATTTGGTCTTCTTGATGAGAATAAGATCAGTAAAGCGGTGGCTGAATGCATCTATACCGGAATTATCCATGATACCGGTGTATTCAAATACGACTGTACCTCTGCAAAAACCATGGAAATTGCAGGAAAGATGATGGAAAAGGGAATTAACTATTCAAGCATCATCGATGACAGCTTTTACAGGAAAACCTATATACAGAACCAGATTTTAGGTAGAGCCCTGCTAGAAAGCATCACATTTCATGGCGGCAGATGCATTTTCAGTGCCATCAGCAAAAAAGACATGGATTTCTATGGAGTCGGCAGCGGCGATATGGATGGAATCATTGACCAGCTAAGAATTACAGAAGGTGTGGAGTGTGCGATTTTCATGTATGAGACTGCATGCAGGGAATATAAGGTGAGTCTGCGTTCCACTACAGACCTTGATGTAAGTAAAATTGCCGTCTATTTCGGCGGGGGCGGACATAAAAAAGCGGCCGGCTGTACCATGACAGGTAATATTCACGATGTGATCAACAATCTGTCGGATCAGATATCGAGGCAGCTTAATTAGGAGATACAAGCAATGGCAGACGGCATTATTAATGTATATAAAGAAAAAGGTTTTACCTCTCATGACGTTGTGGCGAAAATGAGAGGTATTTTAAAACAGAAAAAAATAGGTCATACAGGGACACTGGATCCAATGGCAGAAGGAGTTCTTCCTGTCTGTCTGGGAAAGGCTACCAAACTGTGTGACATGTTGACAGATAAAACAAAGACTTATGAGGCGGTGCTGCTTCTTGGGATGGTAACCGATACCCAGGACACCACAGGAACTATTCTAAATACATGTCTGGTAGAGGCGGGGGATGAAGAGGTGAAAGCTGCAGTCATGAGCTTTCTGGGACACTATGACCAGGTTCCTCCCATGTATTCGGCATTAAAAGTGGATGGAAAGAAGCTTTATGAGCTGGCAAGAGCAGGAAAAGAGATAGAACGGAAGGCCAGACCTGTGGAGATCTATGATATCCGCATAGAACGGATGGAGCTTCCCAGAGTCACCATTACAGTCAGCTGTTCCAAAGGCACCTATATCCGAACACTCTGTCATGATATTGGTGAGAAACTGGGGTGCGGAGGCTGTATGGAATCTCTTTTAAGAACCCGGGTATCAGATTTTTATGTGAAAGACAGCCTTACACTTTCCCGGATTGAACAATTACGGGACGAAGGAAGCCTGGGAGAACATATTCTTGCAGTGGACAAGGTGTTTTCCTCCTATCCGCAGCTGGTAATGAAAGAGGAGTTTGACAAACTGGTTCACAACGGCAATCCATTTATGCAAAATCAGGCAGAAGGTGAATATACCATGTCCGACGGTCCTGTCCGTGTTTATGACAGCAGTATGGAGTTTATCGGGATCTATGAACCCAACAGGGAACGGAATCTTTTAAAGCCTCAGAAAGTTTTTCTGGGAGGAAGCAGATAATGGAATATATTGCAGGAACCAGAGAGTTTCAGATCAAAGAGCCTGCTGTGGTGACCCTGGGGAAATTTGACGGACGTCACAGAGGTCACAAAAAGCTGCTTGGTCGGATGCTGGAAATCAGGAAGGAGACAGGCTGTAAGACAGCAGTCTTTACCTTTGACATGTCTCCAGGTACGCTAGTCAATGGGATTGCCCAGAAGGTGATTACCACCAATCTGGAGAGAAAGAATAATCTGGAGAGAGCGGGGATTGATTATCTGGTAGAATATCCCTTTACAGAGGAAACTGCCAGAATGGAACCTGAGGAATTTGTAAAACGGATTCTGTCCGGCCAGATGAATGCCAGAACCATTGTAGTAGGAACAGACTGTTCCTTCGGATATAAAGGTGCCGGAAATGCAGCGCTTTTGGAACAGTTAAAGGACCGGTATGGCTATGAGCTGATCGTGATTCCAAAGGAGCAGGACGAGCACCGGGACATCAGCAGTACTTATATCAGAGAGCAGCTGGATCTTGGCAACATGGAAAAAGCCAATGAACTGCTGGGAGAACCCTATGCCATCCATGGAGAGGTAGTACACGGCAATCATATCGGAGGAGCGGTTCTGGGTTTCCCAACCGCCAACATCCTTCCGCCGCCACAAAAACATCTGCCCCTTTTTGGCGTTTATATATCCCGGGTGTATGTTGACGGCACCTATTACGGGGGAATCACCAATATCGGAAGAAAGCCGACTGTTAAGGGGGAATCACCCGTTGGTGCAGAAACTTACATTTTTGGTATAAATCAGGATATTTATGGAAAGACTATAGAGGTACAGCTTTTGCACTTCATCCGTCCGGAGCGGAAATTTGAGGGGCTTGAGCAGTTAAAAGAACAGATACGAAAAGACAGGGAACAGGGATTAGAATATTTAAAGAACCTGCCGGAAAAAGTAATCACTCAGTTGCAGTAGGAAAGGGGCGGTTTCACAGCCCGTTTCACAATCAAAAACTTGCGAAGGAAAGTGCATATGACTGACAAAGCATGGAAAGTACTTGGCTTTGCCATCGCATGCGGTTGTACCGTATGGATGGGAACAGCAGATGTACAGGCCGCAAGAACAGAGACTGCCGTTAAGACCGGAACGCCCGTAGCGGGTATGGAGGTCTACATGGATCAATATCAGGAATCCAGAAAACGGGAGTCAACGGAAAGCTCGGCCGGTCTTACGCAGGAAAAAGTGAGGTATGGAACCTTCAACACCATTTTTCAAAATCTGGGAGTAGCAGAAGTTGAAGATTCCTTAAACATCAGGAAAGAACCAAAGAACGATGCGGAAATCGTAGGGAAACTAAGAAGCCATGCAGGATGCAGTGTGTTGTCCGAAGAGAATGGCTGGTATAAAATAAAATCAGGGCAGGTAACCGGTTATGTATACGGAAAATACTTAGCCACTGGACAGGAGGCCAGAGCAATCGCCTATTATGATATGAGGCTGATGCTCCGGGTAGATGTTGAGGCCCTTCGTGTCCGCACACAGCCTGATACGAATTCAGAAATAATAGGACGAATTCATGAAGGCGAAACGTACCGTTACATTTCCCGTAACGGAGGCTGGACTAAAATTGAATACAACGGACAGACTGCGTATGCCTATGCACCAGAGAATGCCACCATTGCCTATACCATTCCGGAGGCAGAGAAAAATGGTGGTCTGCGGACCCGTGTTGTAAGCTATGCAGTGAAATTCGTTGGAAATCCATACCGCTGGGGTGGAACCAACCCCAATACAGGCGCCGACTGTTCCGGTTTCATTCAATATGTAATGGAGCATGCGGCAGGTGTCCAGCTGGACCGCACCTCAAGACAGCAGGCTGCGGAAGGACAGGCGATTCCGTCTTCCAGCATGGAACCCGGCGATCTGTTGTTTTATTCCAGCGGAAGGGAAATCGATCACGTTGCCATGTACATCGGGCAGGGGAAGATCGTTCATGCTGCCAACCGCAGAAGCGGGATAAAAATTTCCTCCTGGAATTACAGAAGACCGGTTACCATACGACGGGTGATCAATTAAAAACGCAGACAGATACCAGTTTCATGCGGTATCTGTCTGCGTTTTTTAGTTTTTCGTTTTTCCGAGATAAGCTGCTTTTACCGATTCATCAGCCAGAAGCTCTTTTCCAGGACCTGACATGGTGATCCGTCCGGTTTCCAGAACGTATCCCACATCAGCTGTGTGGAGTGCCATATTGGCATTCTGCTCGATTAACAGGACTGTCACGCCCTTTTTATTAATCTCCTTAATTATGGAGAAGATATCCTTTACAATCAGGGGAGCAAGACCGAGAGAGGGCTCATCCATCATAAGGATTCTGGGGTGGCTCATAAGGGCTCTTGCAACTGCCAGCATCTGCTGTTCGCCGCCGGAGAGTGTTCCGGAGAGCTGCCAGCTTCGTTCTTTAAGCCTGGGAAATAAATCATAGACCCAGTTGATATCCTCCTCCAGATTGTCATTTCTTAAATAAGCCCCGATTTTAATATTTTCAATGACTGTCATATCCGGAAATACCCGGCGTCCTTCCGGAACCAGTGCGATTCCCTTTGAAACAATGTCCGGAGTATCCATTCCGATTAACTCCTGACCGTCCAGAGTGATACTGCTTCCTGCAGAAGGCTTTGTAAGGCCAACGATGGAGCGGAGGGTGGTACTTTTTCCTGCTCCGTTTGCACCGATTAACGTCACAATGCTTTTGTCCGGAACTTCAAAGGAAATTCCTTTTACCGCTTCAATTCCGCCGTAGTTTACTCTTAAGTTATCAATCTTCAGCATCGTCACTCACCCCCAGATATGCTTCAATTACCCGTTCGTTATTCTGGATCTCTTCCGGCGTACCCTGTGCAATCAGTTTACCGAAATCCAGAACGTAGATGCGGTCTGAGATCTGCATGACCAGATCCATATGGTGTTCAATCATTAAAACAGTTAAATGGTAGGAATCACGGATCTGTCTGATAAAGTCCGTAAGCTCCTGAGTCTCCTGAGGATTCATACCTGCAGCCGGCTCGTCAAGAAGTAAGAATTTTGGTTCCGTAGCAAGCGCTCTGGCTATTTCTAAGCGTCTCTGGAGACCGTAGGGGAGAGAAGATGCAATTTCATCTTTTAAATGAAGAAGGTTCTGCTCTTTTAGGAGAGCTGTGGTTTCTTCCCGCATTCTTGCCTCTTCCTTATGGTTCAGCCGCAGGGTAGCGGAAAATACATTCTGTTTTGCACGCATGTGCTTTGCAATCAGCACGTTGTCAAAGACAGTCAGCTGTCCGAACAGCCTGATATTCTGAAACGTACGGGCAATTCCCTTTTTTGTGATGATATCCGGTGTATTGCGCACGATGGAGAGAGGTCTGGGCGTTACTTCTCCCAGATACATTTTCTGCATTTTGCCCTTTGGTGTATTAGCGAGTATGGTCTCACCCTGAAATTTCACTTCTCCGAAGGTGGGCTCGTAAATGCCGGTTACACAGTTAAAGGCAGTGGTCTTTCCTGCACCGTTGGGGCCGATTAAAGCAACGATTTCTCCCTCGTTCACATCGAGAGTTAAGCCGTTTACCGCCACAACACCGCCGAACTGCATGGTAACGTCCTGCATATGAAGTATATTTGCACGGGTTTTAGCTGTAGCTGACATTATGCGTTTTCTCCCTTCTGTGCTTTATTTTTCTTCTTAAATTTTTGTGGAATTCCTTTAATCAGCCGAAAGAGACCATCCCAGGAAAATTCATTGCTTCCCATGATTCCTCTGCGGTAGAAAAGCACCACCGCCATAAGAAGGATGGAGAAGATTACCATACGAAAGCCGGAACGGAACAGAGGGATCTGAATCCCGGCGATGTAAAGAGGATTATCAAAGAATCTCAGCCACTCCCTTCCGGCAGTGACCAGAAACGATCCGATGACACTGCCGGTGATGCTTCCGATTCCGCCTAATACAACAATCAGGAGGATATCATAGGTAAGGTTGATGGAAAAGGTCTTGGATTCAATGGAACGCATGAAGATTGCCAGAAGACCTCCGCCTACGCCGGTAAAAAAGGAAGAAATAATAAATGCCAGTTCTTTATAGTGGAACAGGTTCAGGCCCATGGCCTGTGCTGCCACTTCATCCTCACGAAGAGCCTTAAATGCCCGGCCATAAGAGGAATTGATCAGCAGAACCATTAAAAGAATACAAAGGGCACAAAGTCCGAATGCAGCATAAAGGTTTGGAAAACCTGGAATGCTTTTTAATCCATAGGAACCGTTGGTGATCTTGTTTAACTGGGGAGCTGCGATGACGGCACGGATGATTTCGGAGAATCCCAGAGTAGCAATTGCCAGGTAATCACTCTTTAAGCGGAGAACCGGAATGCCGATTAAAGCGGCAACCAAAGCTGCAAACAGTCCTGCAATGATCAGTGCAAGCCAGTACGGGCACTCCAGATTAGCCAGGAAAGGAGCAATTCCGTCTACATAGTAAACGCTGGCTCTGGTTTCAGCCGGAATGGTGAGTATGGCAACTGTATAGGCGCCGATTGCCATAAAGCCGGCCTGACCAAGGGAAAAAAGACCGGTAAAGCCTGTCAGTAAGTTCATGGAAACAGCCACCACTGCATAAATGGCGCTTCGCTCCAGAATGGAGATCTGATAGCTGTATTGAGCACTGTTTGCCTGTAAAAATCCCAGGATTCCGATGATGAACAATAAAGCAATCAGGGTATAAAGCCTGTTTTTGGAAAATACGTTCTTTTTCATAGATGACACCTCACACTTTATCGGTTGTCTTCTCACCAAACAGGCCGGTTGGCTTGATCAGGAGAATGGCGATTAACAGAACAAAGGTAAATGCGTCGCTGAAGGTGGAATACCCCATAGCGACCAGAGCGGTTTCCCCAAGTCCCAGGATAAATCCGCCGATTACAGCGCCGGGAATGCTTCCGATACCTCCGAATACGGCAGCTACGAAACATTTCAGGCCTGGTAAGGAGCCGGAGAATGGAAAAACGGTCATACGGTCTGTAAAGTACAGGACAGAGCCGACAGCAGCCAGAAGAGAGCCGATGGCAAATGTAAAGGTGATAACGCGGTTGATCTTGATTCCCATTAGGGAAGCAGTATCATAATCTTTTGAAACAGCACGCATAGCCATGCCGATTTTAGTCTTGTTAATCAGAACAATCAGGATGTACACAATGATTAAAGTCAGCACCGGTGTAAGAAATGTAACAAAGGACGCGGAAAGACCGCCGATTTTAAAAATCTTCTTTAAAAATGGAATCTCCGGATAACCTTTTGGAAGGGCTGTAAATAAGTATGTGGCCAGATTCTGCAGAAGGTAGGAAACACCGATTGCAGAGATCATAACAGACATCCTTGGTGCGGTACGTAAGGGACGGTATGCCACCCGCTCAATGGAAACACCTAAAAAGACGGTGATGAGTAAAACGATGGGAATGGCGATAAACCATGGAAACGCAGCCATTGCAAAGATCATAAAATAGCCTGCCATCATAAAGATGTCACCGTGCGCGAAATTGATGAGCCGCAGGATGCCGTAAACCAGTGTGTAACCAATGGCAATCAGTGCGTAAGCACCGCCTAAGGAGATACCGGTCAGGCACTGCTGTAAAAAGGTTGAAAGACTCATGTGGCAAAATGCCTCCTATCTGTTTAGTATGGAATATTCATAATACCAGCCTGCAAATGGAACGAGTGGGGAAAAAAACTATCCCCACTCATCCGTACGTGACTGCTTTGCCGCGGTATGTGCGTTTATTTTACTGTAGTCGTAGTTAAGAATTTGAATTTGCCGTCTTCAACGGTCTTGATAAATGCCATGTCTTTCTTTGCATCGCCATTCTCGTCAAAGGAAATGCTTCCTGTAACACCGTCAATGGAAACTCCCTTTAATGCATCGCGGATTGCTGTGCCATCTGCGGAGCCGGCAGTTTCAATTGCCTTAAGAGCACTTAAGTAAGCGTCATAGCCAAGAGCAGATACGGCAGGAATGATTTCGTCCTGTTTCTGTTCTTTTAAGTATGTCTTAAAGCCGGAGATGAAAGAAGCGGCTTCATCATTGGCAGGCTCTGCCTCATCAAAGAAAGTGGAAAGTACGATGCCCTCTGCAGAGTCACCGGCATTTTCAATGATGGTTGAGTTCTCCCATGTATCACCTGCAGCGATGGTTGCGGTAATTCCAAGCTCACGTGCCTGTTTGATAATAAGCGGAGCTGTTGTAATGGAAGATGGTGCAAAGATGATGTCTGGGTTCTGTGCCTTTATATTGGTTAAGATTGCTTTAAAGTCTGTCTGGTTGGTCTGGAACTGTTCTTCACTTACCACTGTTCCGCCAAGTTTTGTGAAGGAAGTTTTAAAGAAAGAACCAAGTCCTGAGGAATAATCATCACCAAGCTGGGTGATAATGGCTGCTTTCTTTGCCCCGTTGTTATTGGCGTAGTTTGCCATAACAGTACCCTGGAACGGATCAAGGAAGCATACACGGAAATAGAAATCGTTGCCCTGGGTAACCTGTGGATTGGTACAGGAAGCTCCGATTGCAGGAATCTTTGCATCTGAGAAGATCTGTCCGGCTGCAATGGATACACCGGAGCCATAGCTGCCAAGTACAACGGACACTTTTTCACTGACAAGCTTCTGCGCAGCATTAACGCCTTCTGTCTTATCTGATTTATTATCGACTTCCACTAATTTAACCTGGTATTCTTCCCCTCCGATTTTCACGGTCGGGTGAGTCTGGTTGGCATAACGGATTCCTAAAACTTCCTGCATTCCGCCTCCGCCGTTCTCTCCGGTGGTTGGTTCGAATACTCCGATCTTAATAACTTTCTCGCCGTTTCCCTTTGCAGTCTGGGGGCTGGAGCTGCAGCCGGCAATTACACTGGCACTTAAGCATGCTGCCATAGTCAGTGCAAAAACTTTTCTCAATTTCATAAGTTTATCCTCCTTTTTGTGTATCTCATGGAAAAACAACTGTCCTCCGTATAGACACACGTTGCATATTATTATATCAGAAGATGGGAAAAGTGCAAGAAAAAAATAAAAGAAAATAATAATATAAAGTAATTTCTTATTTTCAGAATGAATATAAAGCCTGGTTTCTGAGAAGGTGCATAAAATGGTTGGTGGCTTTATGGAACATATGGAACATACTGGAAGTCAGAGGGAATCGGGTGGGTATGATCTGGAATAAGTTGAGGGTGTGAGCTGCCTGTGTTAAAACATCTTTAGACTGTCTTTGTCGTGAACAAAAAAGAGTCCGCCTCCTGGTGAAAGAGTGCGGACTCCATTTTTATATAATTTAGTTTGTTTTATTATGCTCAACAGCCGCGTGGATAAATTCTCTAAACAGAGGGTGAGGCCTGTTGGGTCTGGATTTCAGTTCCGGGTGTGCCTGAGTTGCGATAAACCATGGATGGGTAGGGATTTCAATCATTTCCACAATCCGTCCGTCCGGAGAAATTCCGGATAAGGTCATTCCTGCTTTGGTTAAGGCATCGCGGTAATCATTGTTTACCTCATATCTGTGTCTGTGGCGTTCGTGTATCAGTTCCTCTCCATAAACTTCATAGGACTTGGAAGACTTGTCCAGAACACATGGATAAGAACCAAGGCGAAGGGTTCCGCCGATATCCTCGATGCCGTCCTGTTCAGGCATTAAATGAATCACCGGATGAGTGGTGGTTTCATCAAGCTCTGCAGAATGTGCATCGTCAAAGCCAACTACATGGCGGGCAAATTCCACGATTGCCATCTGCATGCCGAGACAAAGACCCAGGAACGGAATATTGTTTTCCCTTGCATAACGGATTGTGGATATCTTGCCTTCAATTCCGCGGCTTCCAAAGCCTCCCGGAACCAGAATTCCGTCTACATCATTAAAGTATTCGGAAACGTTCTCATCAGTAACAAGCTCTGAATCCACCCATTTGATATGAACTTCGGCGCGACTTACTACTCCGCCGTGTTTTAATGCTTCCACTACGGATATATAAGCGTCGTGAAGCTGGATGTATTTTCCTACAAGGGCAATGGTTACTTCCTTTTCGGGATGCTTCCAGTTATCAATCATTGCAGCCCAATCCTTTAAATCAGGTTCCGGGCATGGTAAATGTAAGCTCTCGCAAGCAACCTGAGCTAAATGTTCCTCTTCCATTACAAGGGGGAGCTCATATAATACTTCCACATCAAGATTTTGTATTACGTGTGTCTTGGGAACGTTACAGAATTGTGCGATTTTGCTGCGGATTCCGTCATCAAGGGGCAGTTCGGAACGGCATACGATGATGTCGGGCTGGATACCCATTCCCTGCAGATCTTTTACACTTGCCTGGGTGGGTTTCGTTTTCAGTTCGCCGGAAACTTTCAGATATGGAACCAGGGTCACGTGAATAAGAATCGCATTTTCGTGGCCTACTTCATGTTGGAATTGTCGGATCGCCTCTAAGAAAGGCTGGCTTTCGATGTCGCCTACCGTTCCGCCTACTTCTATAATAGCTATCTCAGTATCGGAGGAGTTGGGATTGTGGTGGAAACGGCTCTTTATTTCGTCGGTAATGTGAGGGATAACCTGTACGGTGCCTCCCCCGAAATCCCCGCGCCGTTCACGGGTCAGTACGTTCCAATAAACTTTACCAGTGGTAACATTGGAATTTTGTGTTAAGCTTTCGTCGATAAACCGCTCGTAGTGACCTAGATCAAGGTCTGTTTCTGCGCCGTCCTCTGTGACGAAGACTTCTCCATGCTGAACCGGATTCATAGTACCTGGATCAATGTTGATGTATGGATCGAATTTTTGCATTGTTACTTTGTAGCCTCTGGCTTTCAACAATCGTCCAAGCGATGCTGCGGTAATACCTTTGCCAAGTCCGGATACTACGCCTCCGGTGACAAATACGTATTTCACTGACATAACAGTGTAACCTCCTTCTGTGATGGTATGGGGATATTTTCAAAAAAAATATTATACTGCTATTTTGAGAAAAAATCTAGTGTATATTGAAAAAAACTTATAAAAAAAGCAAAAAAATAGCAACGAGATCAATCATGGACGTATAGAAGCAAGTTCTGATTAACATATGTGCTAAATGCCTTGAAAACACTGGTAAATTATGGTAATATAGTTTATATTGCACAATGTAAGCGCTTACACAATGTGCAGGGGGACTTTTCTACTTATTTTTTTGATAAAAATATGGGAAAAGACTGATTATTTGTAGGAAGCTGATAATGCAGAAGGAGGTATTTATGATGAGTTTTGGTAAGGCACTGGCACTTTGCTGTCTCTGCGGAGTATCGTTGTCGGCAGGAATAAGTGCGTATGGGGCATCACCCAGTCAAAGCATGATAGCGGAAGGAGAACACCCGTGGGCATTTACTTATTTTGGAACATCTACCGGAGAGGCTGTAAACACAATAAAGGACGGCAGTTCCATTGTAAACGGGGTGGGCCTGACCTCATGCTCTGTAAAGGGGGACGGAAGCATTGATAAAAAAGGCGGCAAGTTTGTTTCAACAGATGGTTATGACGGAATTTCATATTACTACACAACACTTGATCCGGAAAATGAGAACTTCTGCCTGAAAGCAGACATAACTGTGGACTATATCAATCCAACACCTGACGGTCAGGAAGGCTTCGCATTACTGGCGCGGGACAGTATTGGTGAGGACAAAGTGAGCAGTAAACCATTTTACACCAATTCCATGGCTGCTATTGGAACAAAGTTAAGCTATACCGCAGAAGACGGCACAAAATCAAGTATAAAGGATGGAGTGGGCTTCCACTTTTTTTCCGGTATTACATCTGCAGACAGCGCACCTGCGAAAAATACTTTTACAGCAGATAACGGAGCGTTTGATCCGTCTGTAAAAATAAAATCAGGAAAGACCTACACCATGATCCTGAAGCGCACCAATACCGGATATCACGCTTTGTATCTGGATGAGAAGGGAGAGACAAAAGAAGAGGTTTATTATCTGGATGGGAAAGAGGATCCTCTCTGCAAAATAGATAAGGATCATATTTACGTTGGATTTGCAGTGGCAAGAGGCTGTAATGCCACCTTTTCCAACATTGAATTTTCAGTCACAGACAGGAAAACAGATCCGCCCGCGAAACCTCATCCGATTACATACATAGATCCGGATTTTAAGATTACATCGGCGTCTACATCAGGCACTGAAAATTATACTATGGTATTTAAGACGAACGCAGACGGTGTGGCAATTCCCAAACTCAATGGAATGACAATGGAATACAGGAATATAAAGGCAGGAGCCGAATTGGTGCAGCCATTGTATCTGAAAGAGGGTGTGAATCAGGTATCTGTAGTATTTGTGCCGTCCCCAACCTTTGAGCCGGCTCCATATACAAAACTGAAGTCATACTCCAGCCAGACAATTACAAAAGAAGTTATCAGAAAGAATTATAATGGCACCGTCATCTATGTATCTCCAAATGGTACCTCTGATGGAGAGGGAACTAACCAGTCACCGCTTTCTGTTGCAGAGGCAGTGAAATATGCGGCACCTGGACAAAGCATTTATCTGGAACCAGGGGTATATAAACTTTCAGAGCTGAAAGTGGAAAGAGGAATTGATGGATTGAAAGACCAGATGATTACGATGGAAACAGATCCCCAGAAAGAAGGGCGCGCTGTATTTGATTTTGAAGGACAGGGCAGCGGAATGCAGCTTTGGGGAAGTTACTGGCATTTGAAAAATATAGATATTACAAGAACAATGGATTTAAAAGCGGGGCTTCAGGTAGCAGGCAACAGCAATCTGATTGAACTGGTTGAAGCATATGACAATGGAAATACCGGAATTCAGATCAGCGGAACTTCGGAAGAAACCTTTGAAAAATGGCCTTCAGGAAACCTGATTCTAAACTGTACCTCCTATAACAATTCTGACGCTGCCATGGAAGATGCGGATGGATTCGCAGCAAAGCTGACATGCGGAGAGGGTAATGTATTTGACGGATGCATGGCATATAACAATGCCGATGATGGCTGGGACTTTTTTGCCAAGGTGGGAAGCGGCCAGATCGGAGCTGTGACGATTAAGAACTGTGTTGCTTACCAGAATGGTTATATCAGGAAAGACGGACAGCTCATTGAAGCAGGAAACGGCAATGGATTTAAGATGGGAGGATCTGGTATCTCAGGACATCATGTTCTGATAAACAGTATTTCCTATGAAAACAAGGCGAAAGGTATTGATTCCAATTCATGCCCGGATATTGAGATATACCGTTCCACTTCCTATAAC
The DNA here is from genome assembly GCF_900205965.1 of Lacrimispora amygdalina. Lineage (GTDB taxonomy): Bacteria > Bacillota > Clostridia > Lachnospirales > Lachnospiraceae > Lacrimispora > Lacrimispora amygdalina_A. The sequence goes on along the minus strand of NZ_OAOF01000002.1, from coordinate 129,856 downwards.
AACAGAGGTTCTAATGTGGCACTGTACAGCAATAAGGGAGTGACCACTGCATTTAAAGCAGATGGTATTATTTCCTACAGAGATAAATACCTTGACACAGCGGAGCGGATTGAGTTAAACGGACAGGATGCAGGGGAGATTTTTACGGAAAATAATTATTTATATCAGAATAATAAATCAGTGAACAGCCTGGGTGAGGCAATAACCGCTTCCATGTTTGAAAGTCTGGATACAGGAAGAATTCCACAGCGTCTTTCGGACGGAACCATTGATATGAAGGGACTGCTGACGCTGACTGCTCTTGCACCACAATATGCAGGTGCGAGAAGAGACGGAACACCGGTTCGTCCAGTTGTCTGGGTGGTAGGAGATTCCACAGTCAGTGCTTTTCAGGATCATACATACTACTATCCAAGATACGGCTGGGGAACACAGCTTAACCGGTATTTAAAAAATGTGAAAGTTGAGAATCTTGCAATATCCGGTACCAGCTCCTTAAGCTTTTCTTTTACAGAAAATTATAAGACTCTGCTTGCAGGAATGAAAGAGGGAGATTATCTGCTGATTGGATTTGGACATAACGACGAAAAGACAGAGGCAGAGCGGTTCACTGATCCGGCCGGAGGTATTGGTGATGACGGATCGTTTCAGAATTCCCTGTATAAGAGGTATATTAAAAAGGCTCAGGATGCAGGAGCAACTCCTGTTTTATGTACGCCTATCGTGAGAAGAAATAAAAATAACCAGTATGATGGAACCAGCGGACATATTACCCAGACCCAGGTGACGGATAAAGGAGTTTATCCAGGCGGAGATTATGCCCAGGCAATTCGGGATCTGGGAGCAGCAACGGGTGTTACTGTTCTGGATCTGACCAGAAGAACGAAAGAGATCTATGAGCAGTCAGGTGCAGAAGGAGTAAAAAACCGGCATGCGTGGACTTCTTCCAAGGAAATCAGCATTGATGATACACACACCAACATCTATGGAGCGGCCTGCAATGCATGGATTATCGCTGATGAAGTAATGAAGAGCGGGAATCCTATCAAGAGATTTGTAAAGCCTGATTACGCACAGCCCTCTCCGGAGATACTAGAAGTAAATCCGGAGTATCAGGAACGCACGTATGCAAGAGTTGATGGTGTCAGTGCCATCTGGCCTGTGTCAGGGCCCTGGAAAGGCACTGTTTTTGGCAATGTAGGAGGGAAGGAAAAGATCAATAAGGATAATTTTACTCTGGAGTCGGTGGAAAATGAAGCCCTTCATATCAGGGCTGGTGTGTTTACCTCCAATGAATCTGGTACAGGTATCGGTAAAATTTCCACACCCAACGAAGGCCTTGCCATGTATTATCAGGCAATTCCTTCAACACAGAATTTCACTCTTTCCGCTGATGTAAAAATCAATAAGCTGGTTCCCAACAATCAGGTATCCTTTGGGATTATGGTCAGAGATGATATGTATTTAGACCTTGCAGCAGATGAGACACTGGGAGATTACGTAGCAGCAGGACCCCTCGGTCTTGCATCATCGGTTCAGACCAATTCATTTGCCAGAAAGAATGGTGTTCTTATCAAAGGCGGGACTGCAGCAAAAACCTATGGAATCGGGGATACCGTTCATGTAACTGTCCGTAAGACTGATGATGGCTATACCTGCATTTATGGAGAGAACGATCCGGTTACTGCAGGATTTGATTTTAAGCTGACTTCCATCGATCCTGAATATGTTTATGCCGGACTGTTTGCATGCCGTAATGCTGACGTCACATTCAGTAATATAAATCTGACCCTTGAATAAGCTGAAAATACAGAATTCATATTGACAAGCAGAAAAAGGATGCTATACTGATTAATGTATTTTTATTATAAGGGTATGACAATTACGTCAGGTGAGCCTTAGGCCCTTCCTGACGTTTTTTCATGGTCCCAGCTGATGTTTAAGGAGGAAAAGTCTATGAAATTAAGGAAAATGGTCGGCCTTGCACTTGCAGGTATGATGGCATTGTCCCTGACAGCCTGCGGCGGTTCTGCTTCTAAAGCAACCACCGGAGCGGAAAAGACAGAGACACAGGCTGCGGAATCTGCCAAGACAGAGTCTGGTGCTGAAACCACAGAAGCTTCAAAAGGCGGCATAGCCAAAGAAGATTTAAAAGTTGGATTTATCTATGTTGGTGATGAAAATGAAGGTTATACGGCAGCGCATTATAAGGGAGCCATGGAAATGAAAGAGGCTCTTGGCTTATCTGACGATCAGATCATTATTAAATGGAATGTACCGGAAGATGAAACCTGTAAAGATGCGGCTATGGATCTTGCTGATCAGGGGTGCAACATCATTTTCGCCAACAGTTTCGGACACGAATCCTATATGCTGGAGGCAGCAAAGGAATATCCGGATGTACAGTTCTGTCACGCAACCGGCTATCAGGCTGCATTAAGCGGACTGAGCAACATGCATAACTATTTCACCAATGTTTATGAGTCACGTTATGTATCCGGTGTTGTAGCCGGACTTAAGTTAAACCAGATGGTGGAAGACGGTAAAGTGAAAAAGGATGCAGTAAAGGTCGGATATGTAGGTGCTTATCCTTATGCAGAGGTAATCAGCGGTTATACTTCCTTCTTCTTAGGTGTCCGTTCCGTTTGTCCGGAAGCAACTATGGAAGTGAAGTATACAAACAGCTGGGCAAGCTTCGATCTTGAGAAGGAAGCAGCAGATGCCCTGATTTCTGACGGCTGTGCATTAATCAGCCAGCATGCGGATACAACCGGTGCTCCTACTGCATGTGAGGCAGCAGGCGTTCCCGTCGTTGGCTATAATATTTCCATGATTGCAACTGCTCCAAAGACAGCACTTACTTCTGCATCCATCGACTGGGGCCCATATGTAACATACGCAGTGCAGAGTGTCCTTGACGGCAAGGCCATTGATACAGACTGGTGCCAGGGATACAAAGAGGGGGCTAACTCCATTACAGAGCTGAACAAGGATGCAGTAGCACCTGGAACAGAGGAGAAGGTAAAAGAAGTGGAATCTGCCATCAAAGCAGGAACTCTTCATGTATTTGATACATCTACCTTTACTGTAGACGGCAAAAAGCTGGAGACCTATAAAAAAGACGGAAGCGATGTGGAGTACATTGAAGATGGTTATTTCCATGAATCCGAGCACGGTTCCGCACCGGCATTTGATATTTTAATTGATGGTATCACCACCATTGATAACTAAGCTTCTGCCGGATATAAATGAAAAGCGGCGCCAGTAATCTGGCCCCGCTTTTTGCGGTTCATTAAGACAATGGAAAAATGAGGAAAATATGAAAACGGAGGTTAGCCGGGTGAACGATAATTATGCCATTGAACTGAAACATATCACAAAACGGTTTGGCCAGGTAGTTGCCAATGATAAAGTCTGCCTGTCTTTAAAAAAAGGAGAGATTCTCTCAATTCTGGGTGAGAACGGAAGCGGAAAGACCACTCTCATGAATATGATTTCGGGTATTTACTATCCGGATGAGGGACAGATATTCATTCATGGAAAAGAGGTCACCATACGGTCACCAAAAGACTCTTTTGATCTGGGAATCGGTATGATCCATCAGCATTTTAAGCTGGTTGATGTTCTGACTGCAGCAGAGAACATCATTCTGGGACTGCCTGGGAAAGAGATTCTGGACCGGAAGGCAGTGAATGATAAAATCAGGGAACTGACCGGAAAATATGGATTTGACTTAGATCCTGACCAGAAGATCTATCAGATGTCCGTATCCCAGAAGCAGACGGTTGAGATTGTGAAAATGCTTTACCGGGGCGTTGATATTTTAATTTTAGATGAGCCTACCGCCGTTTTGACCCCTCAGGAAGCTGACCGCCTCTTTGCTGTTTTACGTAATATGAGAAAAGCCGGTCACTCCATTATTATTATTACCCATAAGCTCCATGAGGTTCTGTCCCTTTCTGACAGGGTCTCTGTTTTAAGAAAGGGGCAGTATATCGGCACCATCCATACCCCTGACGCTACGGAAGAGTCCTTAACGGAGATGATGGTTGGTAAAAAAGTAAGCTTAAACATCGAGCGTCCGGACCCTGTATCACCGAAGGAACGTCTCCATGTGAAGGGACTGACCTGTATTAACCGGGAAGGGGTAAAGACCTTAAACAATGCCTCCTTTACAGCCAACAGCGGTGAGATTCTTGGAATCGCAGGAGTGGCAGGAAGCGGTCAGAGAGAGCTTTTAGAAGCCATTGCAGGCCTCATTCCTTCTGCACAAGGTTCTATATCCTATTATCCGCCGGAAGGGGGCGAAAAGGAACTGACTTCCATGACAGCTGCTGAGATTGCAAAAATCGGAGTCTGCTTATCCTTTGTTCCTGAGGACCGTCTTGGTATGGGACTTGTGGGTGCCATGGATATGACAGATAACATGATGCTTCGAAGTTACCGGAAAGGAAAATCCTTTTTTGCAGACAGGAGAGAGCCAAAGGACCTTGCCCGGCGTCTCATTGAAGAGCTTGAGATCGCCACACCGGGAACGGCTGTTCCGGTACGGAAGCTTTCCGGAGGCAACGTTCAGAAGGTTCTGGTCGGACGAGAGATTTCCCTGGCTCCGGCAGTTATGCTGGTGGCTTATCCGGTGCGTGGACTGGATATTCACTCTTCCTATACCATCTACCATCTTCTCAATGAGCAGAAGAAGCAGGGAACGGCTGTTGTCTGTGTGGGAGAGGACCTTGATGTATTGATGGAGCTTTGTGACAGGATTTTAGTTATGTGCGGCGGAGAGATCAGCGGCATTGTAGACGGAAGGACTGCTACGAAAGAAGAAATCGGAAAACTGATGATGAAGACAGGAGGAACACAAGGATGAGTAAGGGAAAGGAACCGGTTTTTCAGATGACAAAGCGGGATGCCATAGAGCCCTGGAAGGCGTGGCTGATCCGGCTGGTTGCTGTGGCGCTGGCTCTGGCTGTCTGCGCAGTTGTAATTATCGCTCTGACGGGACTGAATCCTGTAGAGGTTTATAAAGGGATTTTTGCAGGTGCAGTTGGAACGAAGCGCCGTACCTGGATGACCATCCGGGATACTCTGGTACTGCTTTGCATTGCAGTTGGCATCACACCTGCATTTAAGATGAGGTTCTGGAATATTGGAGCAGAAGGACAGGTGCTCATCGGAGGCGTCACCTCTGCAGCCATGATGATTTATCTGGGCAATACCCTTCCTCCTTTGATCTTATTTCCCTTAATGTTTGCAGGAAGTGCTCTGGCAGCGATGTTATGGGCTGTGATTCCGGCATTTTTTAAGGCTTACTGGAATACTAACGAGACGCTGTTCACGCTGATGATGAATTACGTTGCCATGCAGGTGGTTACCTTTGGAATCATTTTCTGGGAAAATCCAAAAGGCTCCAATTCCGTGGGCACCATCAATTCTGCAACAAAGGGAGGCTGGCTTCCCAAGCTGTTTGGTCTGGAGTACGGCTGGAATCTGGTGATTGTACTGGCTCTGACTGCAGCCATGTTCATTTATTTAAGATACAGCAAGCATGGATATGAAATTTCGGTTGTGGGTGAAAGCGGCAACACGGCCAGGTATGCAGGAATTAATGTGAAAAAAGTAATTTTAAGAACCATGGCGATTTCCGGAGCGGTATGCGGAATTGCAGGATTTATCATTGTAAGCGGGGCCAGTCATACGATTTCCACCAGTACTGCAGGAGGAAGAGGATTTACGGCGATTATCGTATCATGGATGAGTAAGTTTAATACCTTCGCCATGATTTTAGTATCGTTTTTCCTTGTATTCATGCAAAAAGGTGCAGGACAGATTGCTTCCCAGTTCAATTTAAATGAGAATGCCGCAGACGTCATCACCGGAATTATCCTGTTCTTTATCCTGGGCTGTGAATTTTTTATTGATTATAAGATCAGAATACGTGGGACGAAACAGGCATCAGCAAAAGAATAGGAAGGAGAACGGTCATGGGATTTTTGGTAATTTTCATTCAAAAAGTCATTGGTCAGGGAATCGGAATCCTTTATGGAGCCCTGGGTGAAATACTGACAGAAAAATCGGGCAATTTAAATCTCGGAATTCCGGGAATGATGTATATGGGAGGAATCGCCGGACTGATCGGCGCTTTCCTTTATGAAAATTCCGCTGCAGAACCTAACGGTCTGGTTGGGGTAATTATTTCATTTTTGTGTGCGTTTTTATGTGCGGCACTGGGTGGTCTGATTTACAGTATTTTAACCATAACCCTTCGCGCTAACCAGAACGTGACCGGTCTTGCACTGACCACGTTCGGCGTGGGCTTCGGTAATTTTTTCGGTGGTTCTTTATCAAAGCTTGCAGGCGGCGTAGGTCAGATTTCCGTTGCAGCCACAGGAGCAGCTTTTAAGACCCCAATACCAGGATTATCAAAGCTGGGTGTGATCGGGCAGGCCTTTTTCTCTTATGGCTTTTTAACCTATCTTGCCATTATTTTAGCAGTTTTACTCTCTTTTTTCTTAAATCGTACGAGAAAAGGGCTGAATCTGAGAGCTGTTGGTGAAAGCCCTTCTACTGCAGATGCTGCCGGTATCCATGTGACTGCTTACCGGTATCTGGCTTCCTGTATCGGAGGCGGTTTAAGCGGACTGGGCGGACTTTATTTTGTCATGGAGTATTCCGGCGGAACCTGGACCAACAACGGTTTCGGAGACAGAGGCTGGCTTGCCATCGCCCTGGTTATTTTTGCTCTCTGGAAACCGGTTAATGCAATCTGGGGTTCCTTGCTTTTTGGTGGACTTTATATTCTTTATTTATACATTCCGGGACTCAGCCGGAGTACTCAGGAGATTTTCAAGGCACTGCCTTATGTAGTGACGATTGTGGTGTTAATTATAACCAGCTTAAGAAAAGAAAGAGAGCACCAGCCGCCGGCAAGTCTGGGTCGTGCTTATTTCAGGGAAGAACGTTAAAAAAAATAAAAAGTGTTAATTGCATCCAGTCCCTGTGTTTATAAGTATTTTATAATTCTTTTCTTGATTTATGGGGAGACTGACACTATAATGATAGAGGTATAGAATGGGTAGAAACTATTCGGATTGGAGAATTTACACAGATGGATAACAAGAATCAGAATAACAAAATGCCTAAGAATGCCCAGGTCATCGTTATCTGGGTAACAGCGTTTCTGATTGCGGTAGCAGGAATCTCATATCTGCATAATGCCATAACGACGAGGACGAATAAAGAATTAAGCTATGATACCTTTATGAATATGGTAGATGACAAGCAGGTGGAGTCGGTTATTGTAGAGGACAGCAGAATCAGTATTACTCCTAAGAAGACCTGGGAGGAATATAAACCAGGTGTCAGCTATTATACGGTAAGAATGGACAACGACTTAAACCTTGCTGAGCGTCTTCGTGATGCTGGTGTAGAGACCGTAAGGACACGCCGGGATGGAAACTTTTTCATCCAGACCATTGTCAGCTATCTTCTTTTATTCGCAGCAATGGGCTTCTTATTGAACTTTATGATGCGCCGTGTGGGCGGCGGCGGACTGATGGGCGTTGGAAAGAGCAATGCCAAGGTATACGTTCAGAAAGAGACAGGAATTACATTTAAAGATGTGGCGGGTGAAGATGAAGCCAAAGAATCTCTAACAGAGATCGTGGATTTCCTTCATAACCCTGGAAAATATACAAAGATTGGTGCCAAGCTTCCAAAAGGAGCCCTTTTAGTAGGACCTCCAGGAACAGGAAAGACATTACTTGCCAAAGCAGTTGCCGGTGAGGCTCATGTTCCCTTTTATTCTCTTTCCGGTTCTGATTTCGTTGAGATGTTTGTAGGTGTGGGCGCATCCCGTGTCCGTGATCTTTTTAAGCAGGCACAGGAATCTGCACCCTGTATCATATTTATCGATGAGGTGGATGCCATCGGTAAAAGCCGTGATTCCAGATTCGGCGGCGGCAACGATGAGAGAGAGCAGACATTAAACCAGCTGCTTTCTGAGATGGACGGTTTTGATTCTTCCAAGGGTCTTCTGGTTCTGGCAGCGACTAACCGGCCTGAGATCCTGGATCCGGCTCTGCTTCGTCCCGGCCGTTTTGACCGCCGGATTATCGTGGATAAGCCGGACTTAAAGGGCCGTGTGGACATCCTGAAGGTTCATGCAAAAGATGTGCTTTTAGATGATACGGTAGACTTGGATGCAATTGCTCTTGCAACTTCCGGGGCTGTTGGCTCCGATCTTGCCAACATGATTAATGAAGGAGCCATTCTGGCAGTAAAGAACGGACGCCATGCGGTATCCCAGAAGGATTTGTTTGAGGCTGTTGAAGTTGTCCTGGTTGGTAAAGAGAAGAAAGACAGAGTTCTTAATAAGGAAGAGAGAAGAATCGTTTCCTATCATGAAGTGGGGCATGCACTGGTAAGCGCACTTCAAAAGGATGCAGAGCCGGTACAGAAGATCACCATAGTTCCGAGAACCATGGGAGCACTGGGATACGTCATGCATGTACCGGAGGAAGAAAAGTTCTTAAACTCCAAGAAAGAGCTCCACGCCATGCTGGTAGGCTATTTAGCCGGCCGGGCTGCGGAAGAGATCGTTTTCGATTCCATTACTACAGGTGCAGCCAATGATATTGAGCAGGCCACCAAGGTTGCCCGTGCCATGATCACCCAGTACGGAATGTCGGAGAAGTTTGGACTAATTGGTCTTTCCAACAAAGAGGATCAGTATTTAAGCGGAAGAATGGTAATGAACTGTGCAGAAGCAACATCCTCCCAGATCGATGAAGAAGTCATGAAGATGTTAAAAGAAGCTTATGAAGAGGCAAAGAGTCTTCTGATGGAAAACCGTGATATTATGGATAAGATTGCGGAATTCTTAATTGAGAGAGAGACCATTACCGGTAAGGAATTCATGAAGATCTTCCGGGAAGCAAAGGGAATTCCGGAACCGGTTAAATCAGACGAAGAATCCGATAATGATGATTCATCAGAGGAGCCAAAAGACGGACTGAGCGACTGGGTGAAGGAAGAAATCCGTTCAGAAACAGAGGATGGAACGGACTTATAATCGTCGAAATGCTTTACAAACTGATTGTAACCCATGGATATTTTTGGTATAATATAAATAATGGCGAAGAATCAAACGGCTGTCATGTGATGATAGCCGTTTCTTTCTGTCTGTTTTTATAGGAATAACGAAGCGATGGGAGAGGAATCAAAACAACCATGATACTGATGAATGAGATACCGGACCGGTTCTGGGGACTATTCCGTTCCATAAACCGGTCTACCTACATAGAAGCGCTTTTAAGAATTAACGAAGAATATGAATACAGCAACTATTTTTTAAGCCGGGAGGTGTGCCTTCAGGTTTTAGAGGAGTATTTTATACAGAAACGGCTGGTGATCTGGCAGGACGAACTGGAAGATGAGGCGGATGAACTGCTGCCGCCTGCTTCCAGAGTATTAAACTGGCTTTTGAGGGCAGGCTGGCTTCGCAAGGTGGATGACTATGCCTCCATGACGGTGAATATCGTAATTCCGGATTATGCTGCTGTTATGATTGATGCATTTTTTAAGCTGTCAAGTGATGAAGAGGATGAAACCCAGATTTATGTTCAGAATATTTACGCCATTCTCTTTTCTTTAAAGAATGATCCCAGGGCGGGGATCAGCCTTTTAAATACCGCTTATATCAATACGAAACGTCTTAACAAATCATTGCAGGACATGCTTCACAACATGGATAAGTTCTTTGCAAATCTCCTGGAGCAGAAAGCTTATGGAGAACTGTTAAAGGATCATCTGGAAGGATATGTGGAGGAGATTGTAAAAAAGAAATATCACATTTTAAAGACATCGGATAACTTTTATCTCTATAAAAATGACATAAAACGGTGGATCGGAGATCTGCGTGAGGATTTGGCATGGATGGAGGAGATGGGCCGGCGAAGTGCAAACAAGGTGACTGCGGCTGATGTGGCGGAAAAGCTGGATCAGATTGAACGGGGCTTTGATGATATCGAACACCGGATTTCCAATATGGACAAGGAACATTCCCGCTATATCCGCGCCACAGTTACAAGGCTTAACTATCTTCTGAATCAGGAGGATAATATGAAGGGCCTGGTAATCCGTTTATTAAACCATCTTTCTCTTGCAAAGGATCAGGAGGAGGCAATTGAAAAAGCTGGAAACTGCATGAATTTATCCCAGCTTGCAATTCTTTCTGAGAAATCCATTTACAAAAAGAGAAAGAGCCGGACTGAGTTTAAAGAGACTCTGGTACCGGATGAAGAACCGGTCCAGCTGACGGCAGAAGAGATTTTGAATCTGAACAGGGTAAAGAACCGTTACAGCCGGAAGGAAATCGAAAGCTATATCGAATCCCGCATGGTACAGGGGCGTATGGAGGTCAGGGAAGACACAGTCCGTACAGCTGAGGAATTTGAAAAACTGATTCTGGCGTATGACTATTCTATAAGGAGAAAAAGCCTTTATCAGGTGGAGGACATGGAACCGGAGCTGATTGATAACGGAAGGTACCGCTATCCCAGGCTGGTATTTGTAAGGAGGAATGATGTATGACAAATGAAGAATATCCTGGCGTTATCAGCCAGATCCCATATTATGACGGTCTTTTGCAGGGGGAAAAGGCGGAGTTAAAAGATGCAATCCGGCTTTTGCTAAAACAGACCTTTATTCTGGAACACAAATACGACAAACGGTCCAACCGTTTTCTCTATAACCAGGAATTTAAAATCTGCAACAGGCATCTGGAATTTATCCGGGCGTATCTTGCTGTCAGCGGTGTAAATGTGATGGAGAACAGCCAGCTGGGTCTGATCTACATACAGGGAGAGGATACCATGGGAGAAAAGCTGCCTAAGCTTGCAACCCTTTACTTACTGGTGCTGAAGCTGATTTACGATGAACAGATGGCGGCAGTTTCCACCAGTGTTAACGTCTATACAACCATCAGCGAGATTCATGACAAGCTGGGCAATTACCGTCTGTTTAAAAAGCAGCCGTCTGTTACGGAGATCCGCCGTGCCATCGCCCTGCTGAAAAAGTACCAGATTCTGGAGCCTCTTGATGTTTTAGAAGACTTAGACGGGGACAACCGCATGATCATCTATCCCAGTATCAATGTGATTTTATTCGGCGATGATGTGAGAGCCCTGCTGGAATCATTTGAGGAAGGAGAAGACAGCGATGATGAATCAGAATTTTGAGGCTCTGTCCAGAATACTTTTAAATAACTGGCATTATATCAACCGGAAGACCTTATCATTCCATGAAGAGATCAATTTCTTTACCGGTCATTCCGGCAGCGGAAAATCTACGGTCATTGATGCCATGCAGATCCTGCTCTATGCCAATACCGACGGAAGAGGATTTTTTAACAAGGCCGCTGCCGATGATTCAGACCGGAACTTAATCGAATATCTGCGGGGGATGGTAAACATCGGTGAGAACAACGAGTTTGCCTATTTGAGGAATCAGAATTTCTCCACCACCATTGCTCTGGAATTAAAGCGTACGGATAATGGGGAATGTCAGTGTATCGGAATTATCTTTGATGTGGAAACAGCGACCAATGAAATCTCAAGGAAGTTTTTCTGGCACAAAGGCCCGTTGTGGCAGAATGAATACCGCACCGGGTCAAGAACCATGACAATTGAGGAAGTAACTTCTTATCTTCAGCTCCATTTTGAGAAAGATGAGTATTTTACAACCTCTCATAATGAACGGTTCCGCAGACAGCTGTATGATGTTTACCTGGGCGGACTGGATTCGGAGAAGTTCCCCATACTGTTTAAGCGGGCAATTCCGTTCCGAATGAATATCCGGCTGGAGGACTTCGTAAAGGAATATATATGCATGGAGCAGGATATCCACATTGAGGACATGCAGGAAAGCGTCATGCAGTACGGACGAATGAGGAAGAAAATTGAGGATACCTTTGTAGAAATTGGCTATTTAAAGGAGATGAGATCCCTTTACGATTCGGTTATGGAAAAGGATGAGGAGATCCGGTCCAACACCTATTATTTCCGCAGAATGGAGATTCTTGACGATCAGACCCGGATTCAGGCGCTGCGGGATAAGATCCGCCTTTCGGGGGAGGAATATGCCCGTCAGGAAGAGCGGAAAGAGGGATTAGATTCCCAGATTAATGATCTGACAAAGCAGGGAGAAGAACTTCTCCGCCAGATTTCCTCCACCGGATATGAGGATCTGAAGAATCAGCTGGAATCAGCCAGGGAGCTTAAGAATCATCTAAATAAAAGTGTAATGAAATGGCAGCAGACGGCAGACCGCTTACATGCGTGGATTGATGAGGAATCCACCTCCAACCAGACCATCTGGGACATTGAGGAATTTGAGAAAAATACAATTGATGAGGAAAAACTGGCCAGGTTAAAGAAATCCATCGCCCAGATGCAGGCGGAGACGGAAGATACGAAAAAAGAGGCGGAAAGCCTTTTGAGGGATATCAAAAAGCGGGAGCGTCAGACCAGTGAAGAACTCGCCCAGTTAAAAGCAGGAAGCAAGGCTTATCCAAAGTATCTGGAGCGGGCAAAAACCTTTCTCCAGCAGCGTCTTCTTCTAAAGACCGGGAAGGCAGTGGAGGTTCATGTTCTTGCGGATCTTCTGGATATCAGGGATGAGACATGGAGAAATGCGGCAGAAGGCTATCTGGGCAATCATAAGCTGTCTCTGGTTGTAGCGCCAGCCTATGCAAAAGCGGCCATGGAGATTTATGAGGAACTGGACCAGAGTGAGGCCTTCCATGTGGCAGTTCTGGATACAGAGAGGGCAGGAGAGAGCACACATGAGGTTCTTAAAAATTCCCTTGTGGAAGAAGTGATTGTGAGAGAATCTTATTTACAGCCCTATATGGATCTGCTCCTTGGAAAGGTGGTGAAATGCGAAAGCCTTGAAGAACTTCGCACCTGCCGCATTGGTGTGACACCGGAATGTATGCTGTACCACTCTTTCCGTTTACAGCACATCAATCCTGATCATTATACCCGATTCGCCTATATCGGCAAGGACAGTGTACGCCGCAGAATGCGTCTTCTGGAGAAGAATCTGGAAGCCATGGAGGCGGAAAAAAAGCCACAGGAACTGATCATAGGGGAGTGCAGCCGGATTCTCTCACTGGAAGCGTTAACAGAGGAAACAGAGGTTTATGTGGAGTGGCAGCAGGAAATAGCAGCTTTTAAAGATAAGGAGAAAGAAATCAAAAAGCTGGAGCAGAAGCTGGAAAAACTGAAGGCCCAGAATGTAGAGGAATGGGAAAAGGAACGGGAAGCTGTTTTAAGCCTCTGCGAGGGAAAGCGGGCTGAGTTAAGAGCCTTAGACCGACTCATGGGAGATCTCCAAAGAAAAGCGGAAGAATTCCAGCGTGAAGCGGTACAGCTGGAAGAGGAACTGGTATCAAAAGAACGGGTTCTGGAAGCCGATGAAAAGCTGGAGGAAATATTAAAAGCATCTCTGGAGGATAAGGAAGCTGTTCGCTATGACCGTTTAAAGGATAAATACTATGCGCTTTTAAAGAGAGCAGAAGAGGCACGGGAAGAGGCATACCGTCTTCTTGTCTCAGCAAGAGGGGAGTATGTCCGCAGATATCCTAACCGGAATTTCTCCCTGACTGCAGAAGATAACCGGGAATATGACCGTCTTCTGGAGATCATGGAATGTGCAAATCTGGAAGAATATAAGAACATGGCGGCAGAACAGGCAAAGTCCGCAGTGCTTCATTTCAAAGACGACTTTATGTTTAAGATCCGAAGCGCTATCCGTGATGCGCTCCAGAGAAAGGATGAGTTAAACCGGATTATCAGCAGACTGGACTTCGGAAAGGACAAGTATCAGTTTGTCATTGGAAAGAATAAGGGACCGGACGGCAGGTATTATGATATGTTTATGGATGATTCACTGGAGATTAATCCTTCCCAGCTTACAGATAACCTGGATAACCAGATGAATCTTTTCACCATGGAACATGAAAACCAGTACGGGGACCTAATCAATGACCTGATTAATATCTTCATCCCGCCGGATAACGCAACTCCGGAGCAGATGGAGGAAGCAAAGCGGAACATGGATAAATATGCGGATTACCGCACCTATCTGACCTTTGACATGCAGCAGCTGATCCAGAACGAGGATGAGGTCATTAAGATCCGCTTAAGCAAGATGCTAAAGAAGAATTCCGGCGGAGAGGGACAGAATCCCCTTTATGTGGCGCTGCTTGCCAGCTTTGCCCAGGCATACCGGATCAATGTTCCTCAGAAAATACAGAGGAATCCAACCATACGCCTGGTTGTCCTTGATGAGGCATTCTCTAAAATGGACGCGGAAAAGGTGGCGAGCTGTATCGAGCTGATCCGCGGTCTTGGATTTCAGGCGATTATCAGCGCCACCAATGATAAGATCCAGAATTACGTGGAGAATGTGGATAAGACCTTTGTCTTTGCTAATCCGAACAAAAAATCCATTTCCATACAGGAATTTGAGAGGGAGAGCTTTCATACGCTGATGAGGGAGCTTGAAGAGGAAACGGATGACATAGTATAAAACTAAACGTAAAAAATCACCTTGCCCGGCTTTTTCAAGCCGCAGCAAGGTGATTTTTTATCCCCAGCCAGGAACTTCCAGATAATATGCTGTATCGGGATCAGAATCCCCGGCTGTTTCCTTTACCCAGCCGCAGTCTCCGGCCTCGTTCATAACCAGCACAAAAGTATGTCCGTCCTTTAACGCCCAGCCTATGGGACAGACCGTTTCCCCGGCGCTGACAGAGAAAGCGGGGGTATCACCTTCCATCGTCGTTGTCACAGGAAAGGGGTGGGATACCACATAATATTGACCGGGATTATTATGGAGGAACGCATTGGTGACCAGATCATAATCCTTTTTAAAATAAATCTCTTGTGGAACCTCTGTTAATTTTCCGTCTTTGTAGGAAAAAAACAGATCTGTAAAGTAACATCCAAACTGGGGAGAGGAACCTGAAAATGGAGTGTCTGTTGAGACTGTCAGGCTGCCGTCTCCTTCCGCTCTCATACCGTTCTGGCGAAACAGTTTTCCATTACCGTTACATACTGGACCTGCCAGATCACCGATCAGCTTCAGGCTGCCGTTTTGGTAACGGTAGAAACTGAAGGAGAAAATGGAATCTGATTCCTGGTACACACTCAGATGAAGTTCAATTTCTTTGTCCTTTTTATTAAGATCCAATGCCGTAAGATTGATGTTGCCCCTTATATTTTCCGGAATGGAATTCTGGTACTTTCCATTTATATAAAGTCCGAAATTTTTTTCATCAGGATCTTCTTTGCCTTCGGTGCTGCTCCAGCGTACGGATTCACAGTTACCATCACCGTCCAGATCCAGAAGATAATCTTTGTCAGCTTTCAGGGTAACACCGTCATTGGAAATTTCTTTGCCTGGCAGCTGATTCTCGGCTGTTTTAATCAGATTCAGATTTTTCTTTTCCACTTCATTTAAGGAATCTTCTTTAAAATCAGAGGGGTCTGTCTCTGGTTGATACCATGATTTACTGTTAAAATAGTTCTGTAAATCAGCCGCGTCGAACTTTCTTCCATGGCGGGCATAGATTTCGTTTCTTGCCAGTCTCAGCGTGGCGGGGTCTGCTTCCAGCAAATCTCCTCCCGTGAGGCAGCTGGTGCTGCTTTCCGGAAATATATATTCCGGCTCTTCCTTTGTTTCAATGGCTTCGTCCCCGGATTTTTGTGCAGCTGTCATGAGCTGTTTCCCATAGTCATTAAACAATTTTTCAATCTGCCCATATGGGATTAAAGTTTCCTCTCCGGCAGCAGATTCAGCATTGTCTGCATTCTGCTCTGGAGATAATAGAATTCCATCTTTTAAAAGTGCAAACTGATTCAGACCGGAGGTCATGAGATGCGTAAGAAGGGTAGCGTTGGAGCCACCGGCAGATGACTGGCCTGCGGCTGCCTGTGCAAGGGCCAGCTTCAGAGCCTCCGGATCATCGGAAATAGCTGTAAGCGTTATCTTTTTTCCTTTTTCCACGTCATAGGAACTTAAATAAGTAAAAGTATCCTGCCGGTCATTTTTACGGATATCGGTGCCATTCTGTCTCAGACTTAATATTGTTCCATCGTTTCGCAGCACCTGATAATCATAGGTAAAAAGATAATTGTTACCCGGCGTTCCGGCTGCTGATGCCGGTGGAATATCCATTATGTCACTGATAAAACTGGATAGCCTTGTGACCTGGTCATTCTCTCTTATGCTCCTGTTGATGAGATACTGGGATTGGGGCTTATCAGGGATTATGACCTCTGGGACCCGGCTGTTCCACCGATATAACAGGGTACCCTGATCGGTATAAGTCTCATTATTGTCTGCAGACCAGGTTTTTACTGTGACCTGACTGCTGTTTTTATTTGTGTTTGATTTTTCTGCCCCGGTACTGTTTTGTTCCTGATTGGTGGTATCCTGCTTTGTGGTATTCTGATTCGTCAGGGATTCCGCCGGCGAAGAAGGGGTTTCCTCCAGCCGGGAGTTCCCCGTACATCCGGATATAGTTAAAGAAAGAGCAAGCAGTACAACTGGCAGTAATGGATGTGGTTTCATATTTTCTCAGCCCTCTTTTTTAGTATATAATGATTATACCATGCTTTCTTTTAAATAAATAGTTTTTTGATGAATTACAAAGAAAGGCGAAAGCAGGATTACTGAAAAAATATCGAACAAATGTTTGCAATGCGACTGATGTTGTGCTATAATGGGGAAAATGCTGAGTAACTACAAGTGCGGACTTCATATCATAAGTCCGCATTCGATTGTTGTAAAATTAAGAATCTGAGGATATAACAGGAGTACAGTATGGCAAAACAGTATATTAAGATAAGAGGTGCCAATGAGCACAACCTAAAGAACGTGAGTCTGGACATTCCCAGGAATGAGCTGGTCGTATTAACCGGTCTCAGCGGTTCCGGGAAGTCTTCCCTGGCCTTTGATACCATTTATGCGGAAGGTCAGAGACGGTATATGGAGTCTCTTTCCTCCTATGCACGGCAGTTCCTCGGTCAGATGGAAAAACCGGATGTGGAGAGCATCGAAGGCCTGTCACCGGCCATTTCCATCGATCAGAAGTCAACCAACCGTAACCCGCGTTCTACAGTAGGTACCGTTACGGAAATTTATGATTATATGAGGCTTCTCTATGCCAGAATCGGGATTCCCCACTGCCCGAAGTGCGGAAGAGAGATCCGCAGACAGACCATAGACCAGATGGTGGATCAGATTATGGAGCTTCCGGAGCGGACCAGAATCCAGCTGCTGGCTCCGGTTGTGCGCGGACGAAAAGGGGAACATGCCAAGGTTTTAGAAAGCGCACGTAAGAGCGGATACGTAAGAGTCCGGATTGACGGCAATCTCTATGAACTTTCTGAAGAGATTAAGCTGGAGAAGAACATCAAGCACAGCATTGAAGTGGTGGTGGACAGGCTTTCGATCCGTGAGGGTATTGGTAAGCGTCTTACCGATTCCATTGAGACGGTGATGGAGCTGGCAGGTGGACTGATGACTGTGGATGTCATTGATGGAGAGCCCATTCATTTCAGCCAGAGTTTTTCCTGCCCGGACTGTGGAATCAGCATTGAAGAAGTGGAGCCAAGAAGCTTCTCCTTTAATAACCCCTTTGGTGCCTGTCCGGACTGCTTCGGTTTAGGATATAAGATGGAGTTTGACGAGGACTTAATGATTCCTGATAAGAGCCTAAGCATTGATCAGGGAGCCATTACTGTGCTTGGCTGGCAGTCCTGTACGGATAAAGGCAGCTATGCACGTGCGATCCTGGAGGCACTTGCTAAGGAATACCATTTCCGGCTTGACACACCTTTTGAAAAGTATTCACAGGAGGTCCATGACATTCTCATCCACGGAACCAACGGCAAAGAAGTCAAGGTTTATTATAAAGGCCAGCGTGGAGAGGGAATCTATGACGTGGCATTTGAAGGACTGATCCAGAACGTTGCCAGAAGATACCGGGAGACCTATTCAGAATCCTCAAAGGCAGAATATGAGACATTTATGAGGATTACCCCCTGCCCTTCCTGCGGCGGCATGAGATTAAAGAAGGAGTCCCTGGCTGTAACAGTGGGGGATCAGAACATATACGAAGCGACGAATATGTCCATCGTCCGTTTCCGTGATTTTATGGACCAGCTGAAGTTGTCAGATATGCAGCATGCCATCGGAGATCAGATCTTAAAGGAGATCCGTGCGAGAATTTCATTCCTTATTGATGTAGGTCTTGATTACCTGACACTGACCCGTGCCACAGGAACCCTTTCCGGCGGAGAGGCCCAGAGAATCCGTCTGGCAACCCAGATCGGTTCCGGACTTGTGGGTGTGGCGTACATTTTAGATGAGCCCAGTATCGGTCTCCATCAGAGAGATAATGACAAGCTTTTAAAGACGCTTCTTCATCTGCGTGATCTGGGCAACAGCGTGATCGTGGTGGAACATGACGAGGACACCATGATGGCAGCTGACTGTATCGTGGATATCGGACCCGGAGCCGGTGAGCATGGCGGCAATGTGGTTGCGGTAGGAAATGCAAAGCAGATCATGAAGAACAAAAACTCCATTACCGGCGCTTATTTAAGCGGTAAAATCAAAATTCCGGTTCCCCGGGAGAGAAGGCAGCCTACCGGCTATCTTACAGTCAAAGGAGCCAGAGAGAACAATTTAAAGAATATCGATGTGACTTTCCCTCTGGGAGTGATGACCTGCGTCACCGGTGTTTCCGGTTCCGGTAAGAGTTCTCTGGTTAACGAGATCCTTTATAAGGCCCTTGCAAAGAAGTTAAACCGTGCCAGAACCATTCCCGGCAAGCATACGGAGATTACAGGTACAGAACAGCTGGATAAGATTATTGCCATTGACCAGTCGCCGATTGGAAGAACTCCACGGTCGAATCCCGCTACTTATACGGGTGTGTTTGATCTCATCCGTGATTTATTTGCTTCCACAGCAGATGCCAAGGCAAAAGGTTATGCCAAGGGCAGATTCAGCTTTAACGTGAAGGGCGGCCGGTGCGAAGCCTGCAGCGGTGACGGTATCATCAAGATCGAGATGCATTTCCTTCCGGATGTATATGTGCCCTGTGAGGTCTGCGGCGGCAAGCGCTATAACCGTGAGACACTGGATGTGAAATATAAGGGAAAGACAATCTACGATGTTTTAAATATGACGGTAGAGGAAGCGCTTAAGTTTTTCGAGAATGTTCCTACGATTTCCAGGAAGATTTCCACGCTCAATGATGTAGGATTATCCTATATCCGTCTTGGACAGCCATCGACGGAGCTGTCCGGTGGAGAGGCCCAGAGAATTAAGCTGGCTACGGAGCTGAGCAAGCGCGGAACCGGCAAGACCATCTACATTCTGGACGAGCCGACGACCGGACTTCACTTTGCAGATGTCCATAAGCTGATCGAGATTCTCCGCAAGCTGTCTGACGGCGGCAATACGGTGGTTGTCATCGAACATAACTTAGATGTTATAAAAACAGCCGATTATATCATAGACATCGGTCCGGAAGGCGGGGACAAGGGCGGAATGATTATTGCCCAGGGCACACCAGAGGAGATTATAGCGTGTCCGCAGTCTTATACCGGTCAATATGTGAAGAAATATTTAGAGCAGTAAAAGAGGCTTTATAAGCGGAAGATTCCGGAGATTATTCAGCCCGGAGTCTCCGCCGCCTCCTGTGCAGGAAGACGCACAGGCAGGCGGTTGGGACAAAGGGCATTTCCGGCATATTCCGTTTTTTTCGTATGATTGGTGAGAAAAGAAAGTTTAAAGGAGCCTTTGGTTGTCAGAATCGACATCTTTTTTCTGAATTGTAGAAAATACTTGTCAAGCCATTGGAAGTAGAATATAATGTTATCCAAAGTGCTATTTGTTGAAGCTTAAATTAGGAGGAATACCCGTGAAGAGAGAAATGATTATCGTTCTGGATTTCGGCGGACAGTATAACCAGCTGATTGCCAGAAGAGTCAGAGAATGCAACGTTTACTGTGAGGTCCATCCACATACACTGCCACTGGACAAGATTAGAGAGATGAATCCCAAAGGAATCATATTCACAGGTGGTCCAAACAGTGCTTATAAGGAAGAGTCCCCTTGCTGTGAAAAAGAAATCTTTGAAATGGGAATCCCGATCCTGGGAATCTGTTATGGCTCCCAGTTAATGGCTCATATGCTGGGTGGCAAGGTTGCCACAGCTCCTGTCAGCGAATACGGAAAGACAGAAGTTCATGTAGAACCCGGCAGCAAAATATTAGAGAATGTAAATCCGAAGACCATCTGCTGGATGAGTCATACGGATTATATAGAGAAAGCACCGGAAGGCTTTACTGTTACCGCTCACACCCCGGTATGCCCGGTTGCAGGAATGGAATGCGACGAAAAGGGGCTTTATGCTGTTCAGTTCCACCCGGAGGTTATGCACACACAGGAAGGAACGAAGATGCTTTCCAACTTTGTTTATAATGTGTGTAAGTGTACCGGTGACTGGAAGATGGATTCCTTCGTGGAAACATCAATTCAGTCTATCAGAGAGAAGGTTGGAGACGGAAAGGTTCTCTGCGCGCTGTCTGGCGGTGTGGATTCTTCTGTGGCAGCGGTTATGCTGGCGAAGGCGGTTGGTAAGCAGCTTACCTGCGTATTTGTAGATCATGGTCTGCTTCGTAAGAACGAAGGTGACGAGGTTGAGGCAGTATTTGGACCTGCAGGCCCATATGATTTGAACTTTGTCCGTGTGAATGCTCAGGAACGTTTCTATGAGAAACTGAATGGAGTAGAAGATCCGGAGACAAAGCGGAAGATTATTGGGGAAGAATTTATCCGTGTATTTGAGGATGAAGCGAAGAAGATTGGTACAGTGGATTACTTTGTTCAGGGAACGATTTATCCGGATGTGATTGAGTCAGGTCTTGGTAAGTCTGCAGTGATCAAGTCCCATCATAATGTGGGCGGACTTCCTGAGCATGTGGATTTCAAGGAGATTATTGAGCCACTTCGTCTTCTGTTTAAGGACGAGGTTCGTAAAGCCGGTCTGGAGCTTGGAATTCCGGAATATCTTGTTTACCGTCAGCCATTCCCGGGTCCGGGGCTTGGTGTTAGAATTATCGGTGCGGTTACACCGGAAAAGGTAAGGATTGTACAGGAGGCAGATGCGATTTATAGGGAAGAAATTGCGAAAGCGGGAGTGGATAAAGGACTGGGACAGTACTTTGCTGCACTTACGAATATGCGTTCCGTTGGCTGCATGGGCGATGAGAGAACCTATGATTATGCAATTGCTTTGAGAGCAGTGTTGACTTCGGACTTTATGACTGCGGAATCAGCAGAGCTTCCATGGGAGGTTCTGGGGGTTGTGACCAGAAGGATTGTAAATGAAGTGAAGGGCGTGAACCGGGTGTTGTATGACTGCACGGGGAAGCCGCCGGCTACGATTGAGTTTGAGTGATTGGAAAAAACCTCGGAACCCGCATAAACACTGGGCTTTCGAGGTTTATTTTTGCCTCGTGACATTAATATAGTTTGACAGATGGTTATTGAAGCAGAAGAAAAGCATATTGTGATATGAGCCAATGCATGTTATAATTTTCCATGAGCACCGTGTACAGGGTGGAAGCCTCCCAACTTGCAGAAGAGGGGAGGTGGTGCATATGGATACATACCAGGCCTTAAGTATATTATTTTTAGGCGGGTCATTCCTGATCGCATTACTGACCTACATAGATAGGAAAAATAAGCGATAATAAAAATGCCTACCCTGTCAGCCAACAGGATAGGCGGTGTCCGTAAGGACGCTTAAAGTCTAATTGGGCTTCCACCTTGTGGGCGGTTGCTCTTTTATATTGCTATTATAAATCATGTCTTTAGAAATTTCAAGGCCTACAGATATTTTATCGGCAGTCCCCGGCTGGCAAGACAATAGACTATGCCGCTTATCTCCAAATATCCGGATTGAAAGATTTCAGCTACGGCCAGATCTGCTTCTATGTTTTGGGACAATATTGCATCAGCCTCAAACTCTTCACGTGTGACAATAGTCTTTTCCCTGGTTTCAGGATTCCAACGAATAATTTCTTCGCTGCTTATATCGATAAGAGCCGGCTGCTCTGCAATATGGCCTTGGAATTGTGTCATGAATTTCGTAAGCTGGTCCTCTAGTGATAGGTTAGCTGTTATGCCATTGATTTTTGCCGTATTGAGCTGAGAAGCTAACATCTTCTCTTTGTCAGGATATAGGTGTGCATATGTTTGCCAGGAAGAAACTGAGGTATGGATATACAACGCTGACTTGATCACCTTCCCGAATTCCGGACCAAAACAAAATATTGAAAGCCAGGTGGCCTGCAGTTTTATTTTCGTATTCAATGAACTGTTCAATTGGTCTAAAGTCCAAATTTGCATTGCATTTGCACTGGATTTTCCAATGGAGCCAACTGCCTTGCATGGATTCTTTTGTAATTTATAGAATATGGTGGCGTAATTCATCATGGCCGGAGCCACGGCTAAAAGCCATGAAAAAGGTGCTATTTGGTTAGGAAATGATGAAACACATTATGAAAAAAATGGGTCGATAAAGATATTGATGATTTGGAAACATTAATAGACCTTACTCTTCATTGGATTAATTATGAAACATTAACTGAACAGTATAAAGAAAGCATGAATATTTCCGATTAAAAAGCGGCCAACCTCGTCTCTTTTCTTATGGAATAATTTGGTGTATAATGGAGAGGAAAAAGGAGGGTAAAACAATGAAGTGTGGATGGTGTAATGGAAAATTGACGTATATGATGGAAAATTTATAACAATGAATTGTAAAATACAAAATGATGAATTACACATAGAGAAAGGAAGGTACTCATTCATAGATATGACGGAGATCGAGATTACATATCATAAATTTAAAATTGTTATATGTAATTAGTAATATATAGAAATACTACAATATTTAAAATGAGAGCGTAAATTTTCTTGTGTCCGGAAAGTAGACAACTGTCTGGAATTGAATTAGATATGTAGTAAATTCCTATGATTCGGAACTTATTTGCAATGTGGAACATAAGTTTCTATCTGTAGTTACCTGATTCCCAATTTATATACTTTCGGATAACAAAAATAGTCGTTACCTATAGCTTTTTTTTGTGGGCACTGCCTATATCCGACCTCTGGAATTATTAGGAAAAAATGTTCCAGATACAATAACATTAACTGGCTCAGTACCAAATTCCAAATTCCGGTACCGCTGTGTCCATTTCTTTTTAACATTCTGATTTTGGAGTGGATACTTTTTCTGCTAAAAAATAACCTCTATTGAAACCAATAAGAATGTATGATACAATTCCCTGTGAAAGTACCCATGACAGGGTGGTAACCTCCCGAGCCAATGAAACCGGATTACCGGAATACATAGGAAGGGAGGTGGCGCACATGACGGCATATGAAATCATTATGATTTTCTTAGGGATATTAGCTTTGTTGATTTCCTTTGGCGGATTAATTGTTGCGTTGCTTACCTTTCTCGACAAGAGAAACAAGCACAAATAAAAAATGCCTATCCTGTCTGACCACAGGATAGGCGGTGTCCGTAAGGACATTTGACCTATTTTGCTCGGGGCATCCACTTTGGAGTGGGTGCTTTCTTTATATCTAATATATCATATCTATAAAGTGATTTCAAGTGTATTTTGGCCGCCGGGACTACTAATAGGTTAGCCAGCTTTTGATCCTTATCCGTATAAAAGTAAGAATAAGTATTCCAGATAGTCTAAACTGTTTCATAACCCAGATGAACTTGCGAAACGTGCGAAATATAAATCACCCGTTACGCGGGGGAGGGGTTTTTGTTATACAAAAAATCACTTTTCGTTATATGGGTATATTGCGTTTCCTGTAAAATGATCTGTCAAGAAGAAGCTTGTTTTTAGGCGGGTCATTCCTGATCGCATTACTGACCTACATAGACAGGAAAAATAAGAGATAATAAAAATGCCTACCCTGTCAGCCAACAGGATAGGCGGTATCCGTAAGGACGCTTAAAGTCTAAGTGGGCTTCTACCTTGTGGGCGGTTGCTCTTTTATATTGTTATTTTTTGCATTTAAAACAAGCCCTGAACTAGCTTACAAAGCAATGATGACGAGCAGAGTGGCTTGTTTTGTATTATAATCCCCCAATAGCCTCCATTCAGATAATACGCCCGCAACTGTGCCATCTTTTCCACTCCCATCTGGCTCCAACCAGTTATTTAAAACTGCTGATGAATTCTTCCTCAAAATTCAAATAAATTAGTTATACATATAAAAACACCAATCAATGCAACGACCAGTATCTTTTATGTACTCCCCCATTGCTTTTCTAGTCCTGCTGCCTGTGATATTCTAGAAGAAAGTAATCATTAAAAATGGAGGATCAATAAAATGACATTCTCAGACAAATTACAAATCATACGAAAATCCAAAGGCATCACCCAGGAAGAATTAGCTGAAAAATTAAATGTATCCCGTCAGGCTGTCACAAAGTGGGAGAGTGGCATGGTATACCCGGATATAATGAATTTGATTCAATTAAGTGAATTATTTCATATAACGGTTGATTATCTTGTTAAAGACAATCAATGCAGCAAATCTATGGAGAGCGCTTATGATAATGACATGGACCAACTGATAGATTTCAAATTAGAGGCAATCAAAAATACATACGCAGGTTATGCTGAATCCTGTGGCACATCAAGGCCTGGTTCAAACGATTATATCTACAAAAAGGTGATTACCAATATTATGATATCTGGTTAGGCGGAGAAAAGTTTTCAGGAGAGGAAGCTATATGGAAAAACGAAAGAGCAATTTACTCGATGAACTATTTTGGCAGAAACCTAGACGAGAGATTCAGCAGTGATTTCTTAAAAGAAGTATTAAGGTCAGCAACAAGAGAATTACCTTTCAGGGGTCCGGAATTCTATCAATCTGGAGAGTATACATATAAAACTAAGGTAATAGGAGATATGGACTGGTTCCAGGGGTACGAAGAAATTTTCTGCCAGAATATTAAAGTTTATGAATGTTTTTATCATGGAGGTGTGCTGGTTTAGTGAAATAGGGTATAATCTTAACTCGCAACTCACATTCAGACAAGATTTTCCATACTATTTTTTTCTGAAACACGGAGATTTTCATCAGATACCGCCAGTAGTGTTAAATCAGAAGAATGATTCAGTTATAGAAGCTCATTTCGAGCTTCTATTTTTTATGTTTTGAGCTGTAATAAAAGAATTTTTAATAGTTATCCAATACATTAAAATCTAATAATTAACTCTTTTACAAACTATTAAACGGTAAATAACACCACAAATTAAACCACAATATACGATTAAAATTTCATTTTTTAAAAGTCTCAATGCCCCCCAATAGATCCAGGCAGACCTGCCACAGAAAACCTGAGCAGGATCAACTACGATCAATAATTTATACCATGAGATGCTTAAGAAGGAGCTGTGAAAAACTGGCTAAGTATATATAACATCCCCCCTCACCCTCAAATTTTCATCTTCCATGTCATCAAATTCATGAAGAACATAATCCATCCCTAGAAGGTGTCCATCACCCTTATGACGTCATCAGCATATACTGACCTTGGGTGTAAATTTAAATACAAGTGCCGTTCATTGAGTGCTGAAATTTGCTTTATTACATTTACGTTGCACCGTTTTATGCTTTGATTGCAGACGGATAAATGTGATAAAAGCAGACTTACTCAACGTATTCTTTCGGCACTTATGTTGGAATTCACTCGAAAAATCATATGCCAAAGACCAATGAGTCTCAACGTAAAGTACCCCAATTTTCAGCAAAGAGAGTAATTTCATTTAATAATTAATTTAAGTATTTTATCGTTTTGAAGACTCTGTTGATTTTTAGTATAAGTGGAGGTTATTAGATGATAAATAAAGAGTTATTAAAAGAGTCCACAGACATCTACCAGGAAAGGTTCCTGGAATTATGGGAGAAACTGCACGATTCCGAAAACGGATATTTCAGTTCGAAAGGAATTCCTTATCACTCGATAGAAACTTTGATGGTAGAAGCACCTGACTATGGTCATGTTACTACCAGTGAAACGTTGAGCTATTATATCTGGCTCGAGGCTATGTACGGAAAGTTTACCGGTGATTTTTCCGGATTTAAAGAAGCCTGGGATATTGCAGAAACTTATATGATTCCAACCGAAAAAGACCAGCCAAATAGCAGTATGTCCGGATACAATCCCAGTAAACCAGCAACCTATGCACCGGAATGGGAGCTTCCAAGTCTTTATCCCGCAAAATTGGACACTGGTGCAGCAGTTGGGAAGGATCCAATCTACAATGAATTGAAGTCCGCTTATGGCACTTCTACTATTTACGGAATGCACTGGCTGTTAGATGCAGATAACTGGTATGGTTTTGGCAGACGTGGGGATGGTGTGTCGGAACCGTCCTATATCAATACCTTCCAGAGAGGAAGGGAGGAATCTACCTGGGAAACAATTCCTCAGCCGTGCTGGGATGATATGCATTTCGGTGGTAAAAACGGATTCCTGGATCTGTTTACCGGTGACAGCAGCTATGCAAAACAGTTTAAGTATACCAATGCACCTGATGCAGATGCACGGGCAATTCAGGCGACATACTGGGCAGATAAGTGGGCCAGTGAATATGGGGTGGATCTTGGAAACTATATTGGCAAGGCCAGTAAAATGGGTGACTATTTAAGATACGCCATGTTTGATAAATATTTCCGTAAAATCGGCTCTCCGAATGCTGCTGGCAGCGGTTACGATGCGGCTCATTACCTGCTTTGCTGGTATTATGCATGGGGCGGCGGCGTAAACGCAAACTGGTCCTGGATCATTGGCTGCAGCCACAGCCATTTTGGTTATCAGAACCCTATGGCAGCCTGGATTTTGTCACAGGATGAGGAATTCAAACCAATTTCCCCAAATGGTGCAAATGATTGGGAGAAGAGCCTGGAGAGACAGCTGGAATTCTATCAGTGGCTGCAGTCCGAAGAAGGCGGTATCGCCGGCGGTGTCTCCAATTCCAATAACGGCCGTTATGAAAGCTGGCCGTCAAAAACCGCGACCTTTTATGGTATGGGTTATCAGGAACACCCTGTTTATGCTGATCCCGGAAGCAACCGATGGTTTGGATTCCAGGCATGGTCAATGCAGCGTGTAGCAGAGTATTTTTATAAAACAAAGGATTCCAAGGCAGAGGCCTTGCTGGAAAGATGGGTTAAATGGATTAAAACAGTAGTGAAACTGGAAGAGGATGGAACGTTTGCGATCCCTGATAATTTAGACTGGTCAGGTCAGCCTGAAACTTGGACAGGATCCTATACCGGAAATCCCAATCTGCATGTAGAAGTAAGCACCTATGGAACTGACCTCGGCGTAGCAGGCTCACTTGCCAATACCTTGCTGTATTACAGTAAAGCTTCTGGTGACGATGAGGCCAGAGTACTCGCCAAGGAATTATTAGACCGTATGTGGAACCTGTACAAAGATGACAAAGGACTTACCGTTCCGGAAAAAAGGAATGACTACAGCCGTTTCTTTGATCAGGAAGTCTATGTACCGGAGGGCTGGAAAGGAACCATGCCAAACGGAGACGAGATTAAACCAGGAGTTAAGTTTATAGATATCCGTTCTAAATATAAAGATGATCCTGATTTTAAGAAGGTTGAGGACGCATACAATAGCGGAACAGCTCCGGTATTAAGCTACCACCGCTTCTGGGCACAGTGTGATATTGCCATTGCCAACGGGGTATACTCCCTGCTGTTTGGAGAAGGCGGAGAACCGGTAAACAATTCATCTATTGACCCGACATCAGCTGTTTTTGACAAAAAGGCCGGTAATCAGCAAGACATTGAAATCACTCTTTCCTTAAACGGAAATACCTTTACAGGAATTAAAGAGGGAGATAAGTATTTAACAGAAGATGTGGAGTACACCTTAACCAATGATACAGTTGTATTGTTGAAAACTTATCTGGCAGAAAAAGAAATCGGGAAATTAAAGCTCACCTTTGATTTCAGCGCGGGGATTCATCCTGTACTTGTCGTGACTGTGAAAGATACTTCAATAGCTGCCGGGGACATTAACGTACAAATGTTTAATGGAGTTACGTCAGCGCAGACAAGTGCGATTGCACCGAAAATTAAAGTTTCCAACACTGGAAATACCAGTATTTCACTTTCAGATCTGAAACTTAGATACTATTACACCATAGATGGAGAAAAGGATCAGAGTTTCTGGTGTGACTGGTCTTCGGCCGGCAGCAGTAATGTAACTGGTACTTTTGTAAAAATGCCGGAAGCAAAGCCAGGAGCAGATTATTACCTGGAAATCGGATTTACGGATGAAGCGGGTGAACTGGCAGCAGGCCAGTCCGCTGAAGTCCAGGTAAGATTCTCTAAAAATGATTGGAGTAATTATACCCAGACGGGAGATTATTCATTTTCAGAATCAGGCAGCAGTTATCACGACAGTACAAAAATTACAGGATATATTTCTGGCAGCCTGAAATGGGGTATGGAACCGTAATGTAAGCGTGATAGCTTTCATATAAAAATTTCTGGCCCGAATATCAGAAAATTGTATTTGGGTCAGAATAATCAATAAGAACCCGGAGGTTTAGATATGAGAATTAAAAAGAATACCACGTCTGCGGCTCAGCCGGCAAAGGCAGAATCAAATTATAATTACGGAGAAGCGTTACAAAAAGCAATTATGTTTTATGAATTCCAGCGTTCCGGAAAGCTGCCTGCTGATATCAGGAATAACTGGAGAGGAGATTCTGGTTTGTCCGACGGTTCAGACGCAGGGATTGATTTAACCGGCGGCTGGTATGATGCAGGAGATCATGTAAAATTTAATCTTCCCATGGCTTATTCGGCTGCCATGCTCGCCTGGAGCGTATATGAGTCAGAGGAGGTCTTAAAAGAAAGCGGCCAGTTAGAGTATTTATTAAAGGAAATCAAATGGGTAACTGATTACCTTATAAAATGCCACCCTTCGGCAGATGTTTTTTACTACCAGGTAGGGAACGGCAATACGGATCATTCCTGGTGGGGGCCGGCAGAAGTAATGCAGATGGAAAGACCGTCCTATAAGGTAGATGTCAGCAGTCCTGGTTCTACAGTATCAGCGGCAGCAGCGGCAGCTCTGTCAGCAGCTGGTGTTATCTATGCTGATCGTGATCCCGATTATGCTAAAACCTGCATTCAACATGCGAAAGAGCTTTTTTCATTTGCTGACAAAACGAAGAGTGACAGCGGGTATACCGCAGCAAATGGTTTTTACACTTCCAGCAGCGGTTTCTATGATGAACTGTCCTGGTCCGGTGTATGGCTGTATTTAGCTACCAAAGATTCCGATTATCTGGACAAAGCAGAATCTTATGTGCCTAACTGGGGCACAGAATCTCAATCCACCACCATTTCCTATAAATGGGCGCAATGCTGGGATGATGTGCATTATGGCGCTGCTTTGCTTCTTGCAAGAATAACCGGAAAAGAGATATACAGGAACAGTATACAAATGCATCTGGATTACTGGTCAACGGGATATAACGGCAGCCGTATTTCCTATACACCAAAGGGTCTTGCCTGGCTGGATTCCTGGGGGGCTTTAAGATATGCGACCACCACGGCTTTTTTAGCCAGCGTTTATGCTGACTGGTCAGGATGCAGTGCAGAAAAGGCAGAGGCCTACAAGAAATTTGCGAAACAGCAGGTAGATTATGCTCTGGGAAGCAGCGGCCATAGTTTTGTGGTTGGTTATGGGAAAAATCCTCCAAAAAGACCTCACCACAGGACAGCACACAGTTCCTGGGCTGACAGCATGACCGTACCCGCATACCACAGGCATACCCTTTATGGGGCGTTGGCAGGAGGACCGGATAAAGATGACAGTTATACAGATGAAATTAATAACTATGTCAACAATGAAGTCGCCTGTGACTATAATGCGGGATTTGTGGGTGCACTTGCAAAGCTTTATGGAGAATATGGCGGAGATCCCATTGCAGACTTTACGGCAATGGAAGAAGTGACGAACGACGAATATTTTGTAGAAGCAGGAATTAACGCTTCAGGCAGCAATTTTATAGAAATCAAGGCTTTGATTTATAATTGCTCGGGCTGGCCTGCAAGGATGGGAGATCATTTATCATTTAAGTACTTTGTAGATATAACAGAGGCTGTTAATGCAGGCTACACAGCAGACGATTTTACAATAAAAGCAAATTATAACCAGGGAGCGGACGTATCAAGGCTATTGCCCTGGGATGAAGCTGGCAATATTTATTATGTGAATGTTGATTTTACCGGAACTAAGATTTATCCAGGAGGACAGTCTGCACACAAAAAAGAAATTCAGTTCCGGATCGCCGCACCAGAAAATATGAAATCCTGGGATAATTCCAATGATTATTCTTATACAGGATTAGACGGCGTAACTTCCGGAAAAGTTGTTAAGACGAACTATATTCCTGTATATGACGCAGGGGTAAAGGTATTCGGAGATGAGCCGGGAAGTTCACAGACCAGTTCTTCCATCAGTCCGGTAACTGGAACTTTTGACAAAAACAATCCTGAAGATGTATCGGTGACAGTTATATATAATGGAAATACCCTTGACAATATAAAAAATGGTACCGATTTGCTGGTGAAAGATAATGATTATGTAATTTCTGATAATATAGTTACTATTTTAAGCTCCTATCTGGCTGACAAATCCATTGGTAAATTAAAATTGGTCTTTGATTTCAGCGACGGGAATGATCCTGCTTTTACAATTACCATAACCGATAGCTCGGTAATAACTACGGGAGAGTTGAAAGTCCAGGCGTTTCATGTGAATATGGCCGAAACAGTAGGCAGCATTGCAGCAAAGATCAGGCTGTATAATACGGGAACCGGAGATATCAGCCTTTCTGATGTTAAATTAAGATATTATTATACAATTGACGGACAAAAAGAACAGCAATTCTGGTGTGACTGGTCTTCTGCGGGAACAGACAATGTGACAGGAACCTTTGTGAAAATGGGAGAGGTAAAGAATGGTGCCGATACCTATCTGGAGATTGGTTTTAAAGAAGGGTCAGGTATCCTTTCTGCGGCTGAATTCCTGGAATTGCAGGTGAGATTTGCAAAGTCAGACTGGACGAATTATATCCAGACAGACGATTATTCCTATCAGGGAGCAGGCTCCGATTATGCCGACTGTGATAAAATAACCGCTTACCTGGCCGGAAATCTTCAATGGGGGACAGAACCCTAATAGTTTGTGTCGGGCTAATTACCATTGATGAATAAGTATTAATAATCAGTGACAGGGCTGCCATAAGACAGTCCTGCCACTGATATAAAATTACTGCCTACCGGTTAAATGTATCGGTAAATGCATCCAGCGTTCTGTAATAGGAAGCTTTAGGAGTCCAGAGGTTTGAGAAGAGCAGAGGACTGTTTTCACGTCTCCAGGACACATCATCAGATAATCCCCACCAGGTAAAGCCTGTGATGTTGCCGCCATCCCGTTTAACTTCGCAGACTGCTTTCATAACGTCATATACATAAGCAGCCTGTTCTGATTCAGAGCCGGCTCCGGCATCAAATTCAGTAATCTGAATCTCTAAGCCTGCATTTTTAAATGCGGTATAGGCCTGCTTGAAATAAGAAGCACTTGGGAAGGTTGATGCAAGATGAGACTGTCCTCCTACACCATTACATATTTTTCTGTCTGAATTAACAAACTGAATGAGTTTAATGATATTATTAGCTTCCATATATTCATTGTAATCGTTGTAGAATAAGCTAACTTTATCGGTAAGTTTAAAATAACTTAATGTTTCATAAGCATAACGGAAGGCTGTTTTTACAAATTGCGGACTTGTTGAAACATTTCCATAAATTCTAACCCAGTCAGAATTAGATGGAGAATGAAGATATTCATTTACAACGTCCCAGGCATAAACAACACTGCCGTAATTGCTCAGATAGACGTGATTCATCACTGTCTTTATATAAAATTCCATACGTGCATTCATTGTGTTCTGATCCACATGATTTGCACCGGCGTTGTAGCCTGCCCGAAACAGCCAGGTTGGAGTCTGACTATGCCAGACAAGAGTGTGGGCCCGTACTCCCAGACCGTTTTCATAACAAATTTTTAATACCTTATCTACTGTATCAAAATTGATTCTCGGTACAGTAGGTTCTGTATAGCCGCTTGGAATATAGTATCCTAAGGATTTCGCTTCTGCGACTGATATCAGGTTCGGAGAACTGCCGAGCAGTGCATCCGGCTTCATTTCATTTTCAAGTGTGATACTATTGTACCGCTGCTTGATGATATTTAAAGTAGAAGAGTCCTGTAACTGGCGCAGGTTTACGCAAGTTCCTACCCGCTGGAATTTGGTTCCATATGTATTTAACAGATTCTGGTCGGGCGTTGCTGCCTGGGTGACCCCTAAGGATGAAACAGTAAGTGCAATTGCAGAAACAACAGTTACTAGTTTTTTTGTAAATGATCTTTTCATTTAACTACCCCCTTGTATATTTTTTGTTTATCTAAAAAGATTCTTTGAACGAGTATTGGTAATAACAGGTTTTGCAAACCCCGTTGGAATATTCCCCCTTTCTCTGCTCCTCTTTTTACCATTCCTGAGTTCAAAGTCTCTTTTGTTGAACTATTACTAAAATAACATACGATTGACTGGAAAATATTAAAATGTAACAATTACGATACTGTTCGTCATTTTTTCTGGGAAGTAATTGAAACATCAGGTCACATAAGGTATAACTATTACTGAGACCAGTAAAGAAAACCAGATACTTGGAGGTCATATTATGAACAGCAGAATTTTACTTTTGGAAGACGATATCAGTTTGGTGGATGGGTTAAAATATACATTAAAGCGGAATGGATTCGAAGTAGACCTTGTAAGAACAGTCAAAGAGGCAATGGACCGGCTCCCTCAAATCAGCCGGTATGATTTAATGATACTGGATGTGACGTTACCTGATGGAACAGGATTTGATGTCTGTGAAAATGTGAGGAAACAGGGCAATCACGTACCGATTCTTTTTTTGACTGCCTCAGATGAAGAGGTGAATGTCATCAGAGGGTTAGACAGCGGCGGTGATGATTATGTGACAAAGCCCTTTAAACTGGGAGAATTGTGTTCCAGAATCCGTGCACTGCTTCGCAGAAGCGGATTATCCAGTCATAATAATGAAAATGTATTGGAGCGCGGCGATATCTGGATCGATCTGCTGGGCAGCCGTGTGATTCTGAGAGAAAAAACGCTGGACTTAACAGGCGCGGAATACCGTCTGCTTTGTCTGCTGGTGAGGAATGCAGGCAGGGTAATAACACGCAGCACGATTTTAAATGAATTGTGGGACAGTACAGGTGATTATGTAGACGATAACACGCTATCGGTTTATGTGAGGCGGCTTCGTGAGAAGATTGAACATGACCCATCGCACCCGGAGCATCTGATCACAGTGCGTGGGTTCGGTTATCAATGGAATGAGGTATCTGCATGAATATCTTTCGTGATAAACAGGTAAAGGGTTTTGGTATCTTTCTTATTTTCTTCATTTTTCTGGTATTCCTCGCCGGGTTTGGATTGTCTGGGGTACAGAGCGAAATAGGGTTAAATTTATTCTTATCTCATGATAATGCGGTTGTGACTTCCCTCTTAGAACAGGGCGTCTCTGACGATGTGATTGCAGAAGCAATTACGAGCACGTCAGTAAGCGAAAGGGGAGGGGATTTCCTTTCCAGGATCGGTGTGACAGAACATACTGCTATCAGGTTTCTTCCTTTTGTTTCTGAATTTCAACGTTTTTCTGGTTTTTCCATGCTTCTGTTATGGGCGCTGCTGTCTATGGTACTCCTATACAGTATATTCCGGTTTTTATGGAAAAGGGAACAGCTTTATCTTCAGGCGGCAGATGTGATTGACCGCTTTATCGAAGGGGACTTTTCCTGCCATATGCCTCAGATGAATGAGGGAACCATCTATCGTCTGTTCGCGTTGACAGAACAGCTTTCCATGATTTTGCAGTCAAAAAATGAATCAGGACATAAAACAAAAGAGTTTTTGAAAAATACAATCTCAGATATATCCCATCAGCTGAAAACACCCCTAGCAGCTCTTATTATGTATTATGAAATTATATCCGATGAACCAGATAACATTAAAACAGTGAAAGAATATTCCCATAAGGCTGGTCTTGCGCTGAAACGAATGGAACAGCTGATTCAATCCATGTTAAAAATCACCCGTCTGGATGCGGGCAGTATTGTTTTTATAAAGGACCTGTGCAAAATATCGGAATTGGTTTCCCTGGCTACCGGTGAATTAACTACAAGAGCTGCCATTGAGGGGAAAGAGATTATTGTTGACAAATCTTCAGAAGAGACGGTAATCTGCGACAGGCAGTGGACAAGCGAAGCACTGGGGAATATCGTTAAAAATGCATTGGATCATACGGAGTTTGGTGGCAGAATCCGTATTTCATGGAAAAGAAGTCCTGCAATAACCCGTATTTTTATATCTGATGATGGGGATGGAATTGACGCAGAGGATTTACCACATATTTTTAAACGCTTTTACCGGAGCAGAAAATCGTTGGATACCCAGGGTGCAGGCCTTGGACTGTCACTTGCAAAATCCATTGTTGAAGGGCAGGACGGCATGATTTCCGTTTACAGCGATCAGCAGGAAGGAACTGTTTTTACTCTTTCCTTTCTTACGGATATGTAAGTTGTAATTCACCGGATCGTAAGGTGTATCTGCTATCCTTTTACGGAAAGGTGGTATTGAAATGGAGATATTAAACGTACATCATTTATCAAAGATTTATGGGAAAGGTGAAAATCAGGTGAATGCCCTGAAGGATGTTTCTTTTACCCTGGAGCAGGGAGAGTTTGCAGCTGTGGTGGGAGAATCGGGATCAGGCAAAAGCACACTGTTAAATTGCATCGGAGCCCTGGATTCCCCTACTTCCGGTCATATCTGTATAGCGGGGAAAGATCTGTTTTCCATGAAGGAAGAGCAGCGCACTATTTTCAGAAGGCGCAATATCGGCTTTGTATTTCAATCGTTTCAGCTGATTGCAGAACTGAGTGTTGAAGAGAATATCATGTTTCCCATACTTTTAGATTACCGCAAGCCGGACCCAACGGCTGTAGATGAAATATTAGAGGTCCTGGGACTGAAGGACCGCCGACATCACCTGCCCAATCAGTTATCCGGGGGACAGCAGCAGAGGGCAGCGATAGGAAGGGCGCTGATTACAAGACCAAAACTGATCCTTGCTGATGAGCCGACCGGGAATTTAGACAGTAAAAACAGTCAGGATGTGGTGGATCTGCTGGTCAGGGCTTCCCGCCACTATCGTCAGACGATTCTGATGATTACCCATAACAACAATCTGACTGTCTCTGCGGACCGTGTGCTCCGTGTATCGGATGGAATACTTACGGACTGGGGAGGAAATGAGAATGAAAAGTTATCTTGATCTTGTTTCGGTCTCTGCCAAAGTCCATAAAAGACAAAACCAAATGTCAGTGTTCTGTATTGTTCTGGCTGTATTTCTTGTTGCGGTTATATTTGGTATGGCCGATATGGCTATACGCAGTCAGATTATGCAGGTATATATGGAGGAGGGAAGCTGGCATGCGGCATTTAAAGGGTTAAGTGACGAAGAAGCAAGGATGATCTCTGCGCGTCCTGAAGTAACGGCTTCCTCCTGGTATGGAGTTCTTAACTATAACGGGGATCAGGGCTATACGTTAGAGGGGAAGAATGTTGTTATTTGCGGAAGTGAAGAAAGCTGGATTACAAAAATGCACATAGGAATTATTGCAGAAGGCGCATTTCCACAAAAAGACAATGAGGTTATGATAACAAAAAATGCGAAAACCATGCTGGGTCTGGATCTGGGAGATCCGGTTACAGTGGACGGGCCTGCAGGAGCAAGACTGCAATTTATAATTTCCGGTTTTTCGGAGGGGTCCGGCAAAACAATGGAGGAAGATTCCTACGGCATTTTTTTGACAACCGGTGAATTTCGTTCCCTGTACTCAACGGTTATAAATGGGGAAGCTGCTGATTATAACAGCCTCTATTATGTTCAGTTTTCCAGACACAGCAATATAAAAAGAGTAATCAGTGATATTAAAACCCAGTTTGGATTATCGGATCAGCTTTCATCTGAAAACACAAAACTCTTAGGCTTACTGGGTCAAAGCGGTAATTCTTTTATGATTCAGATTTATGGTTCGGCTGCTGTCTTATTTTTACTGGTTTTGCTTGCAGGCATAATGATGATAGCAAGCAGCCTTAACAGTAATGTTGCCCAGCGCACCCAGTTTTTCGGCATGATACGCTGTATTGGTGCAACGCCAAAACAGGTGATGCGGATTGTCCAGAGGGAAGCGCTTGGCTGGTGCAGGATAGCCATTCCGCTGGGAATTTCCATGGGAATTGTTGTGATCTGGATTTTATGTGCGATGCTTCGTTATCTCAGCCCAAAATACTTTGGCGGAATGGCTGTTTTTGGAATAAGCCTGCCTGCCATCTTATCGGGTATCTGTGTGGGGATTATGACCGTTTTTTTTGCTGCCCGTTCTCCTGCAAAAAGAGCTGCTGCAGTCTCTCCGCTTGCGGCTGTCTCTGGAACCAGAAATAATTTATCTCCAGTTCACAAAGCAGTAAGAACCCCGTTTAAGATAGAAACATCTCTTGGTATTCACCACGCCGTATCTGGTAAAAAGAATTTTCTATTAATGACAGGGTCGTTTTCTCTGAGTATTATTTTATTCCTTTCATTTTCCGTTACGGTTGATTTTATGCATCACTCGCTCAGACCATTAAAGCCGTGGACACCGGATATATCCATTGTAAGTCAGGATAACAGCTGCTCCATCAACAGTGTACTGTTAGACGAAGTCCGCAGGAATCCGGCGGTTAAGCGGGCATATGGACGTATGTTCGCTTATGATGTCCCTGCCTTAATAAACGGTGAGGTAAGAAAGGTTGATCTGATTTCATATGAGGAGAATCAATTTCATTGGGCAGAGGATTTTTTGTTAAGAGGCTCCGTTGATGAGGTTCAACAGGGAGAAAACAGCGGACTGATTGTATTTGACCGGCAGGATATCGTGAAGGTGGGTGATATAGTTACACTGCAGACAGGAAATAAATCTGCGACGATCAACATTACTGGTTCACTGTCTTCGGTTCCGTTTAATACTGCGCCCGGAGTGGGGACGATTATCTGTTCTGAGAATACATTCCGGCAGCTGACCGGCCAGACGGATTATACGATTATTGATCTGCAGCTGTCTAAGAATGTTTCAGACTCCGATGTTGACGAAATCCACCGACTGGCTGGAACAGGGGTTACATTTTCTGATAAACGGTCCGGCAACCGGAGTGTTATCGGTTCTTTTTACTCATTTGGAATATTCATTTATGGATTTATGACCGTGATTGCATTAATTACTATTTTTAACATTGTAAATAGTACAGCCATGAGTGTATCAGCCCGTATGAAACAGTATGGTGTTTTCCGCGCCATTGGACTGACTAACCGGCAGTTAATAAAAATGATTACTGCGGAGGCTTTCACTTATGCTATTATTGGAAGTATTTTTGGAGTTGCTATTGGGTTATTGCTGAATCGGTATCTGTATGCAAGTATGGTAACCTTTCATTGGGGGGAACAATGGAAGCTGCCATTTACAGAGATGACCGTTATAGTTGCAATTGTCATTTTATCTGTTATTTTAGCGGTGCAGGGTCCGGCAAAGCGGATTCGCAATATGTCTGTTGTGGATACCATCAGTAATTTATAGGTAGACGCATACATTTAGAAAACCGGAATGTTGCCCTTGAAAGCAATATTCCGGTTTTTTTATTTAGATTTTAAAAAAATAATTTAATAGTTTCTAAAATGACACTTGAGCTCAGATAAATTATGTTGTATAATATATACAAAAATAGAAAGTGAGATCAAAGATAAGTGTATGAAAAGACCAAATACATCAGATGTTGAGTTTAATACCCCGTTTATACGTCAGCGTGCCGATCCCTATATATTCCGGCATGATAACGGAACCTATTATTTCACAGCATCAGTACCGGAGTATGACAGAATTATTTTACGCAGTGCAGATACGATTAAGGGTTTACAGACTGCATACGAGCAAGTGATATGGTACAAACATGAAAGTGGTGACCAGGGAAGCCATATATGGGCGCCGGAGATTCATTACTTAAACGGCTGCTGGTACATCTATTATGCTGCGGGAGAAAAGGAAAACATTTGGGAGATCCGGCCTTATGTTCTGCAGTGTACCGGTCCAAATCCCATAACAGATCCGTGGAGAGAGCTGGGCAGAATGAAGGGATCAGACGAGGATCTCTTTACATTTCAGGATTTTTCACTGGATGCGACTGTTTTCCAGCATAAGAAGGAATTCTATATGGTCTGGGCAGAGAAAACCGGTACTGGAAAAAAGATATCCCAGTTGTATCTGTCTAAGATGGAGACACCCTGGAAACTATCAGGAGAACATATCCTTTTGTCCACTCCGGATTATGACTGGGAGCGGAAAGGTTTCTGGGTAAATGAGGGACCGGCGGTTTTAAAGCATGGCGGGCGGATTTATCTGACCTACTCTGCCAGCGATACGGGAAGTGATTACTGCATGGGCATGTTAACCATTGATGAGACCGAAGACATAATGGACCCACACGCATGGAAGAAATACCGAAAGCCTGTTTTATCGACAGATGAAGCAAAGCATATCTATGGGCCAGGCCATAATTCTTTTGTAAAAGGAGAAGATATGGTCACCGATTATTGTATTTATCATGGAAGAGAATATTGCGTAATAGAGGGAAATCCTCTGTATGATCCAAACCGGCACACTATGATCATGAAAATGAAGTGGAGTAAAGATGGGGAACCGGTGTTTTCTTTTGGTGTGTAATTTTTTGTCTAAATATTTAGAAAAAACTAAATTAATTTAATATAATGTAAAGGAGAAACAATATGAAGCGTAAATTATCAATTTTTCTGGCTGGTGCCGTAACAGCGGCGATGGTTTTATCTGGATGCAGTTCCGCAGCAGGAACAGGTCCAAAAGCTGATGCAGAGGAATCTGCTGCAGATGACAAAAAAGAAGTAGTCAATACAGTAGGTCCGGATTCAGGTACGCATATGAATATGTGGTCGTTTGTTGAACTGCATAATACATTTTATGCGGATATGCTGGAAAGATGGAATAAAGAGAATCCGGACCGGCAGATTCAGATTACCTTTACAACTTATCCGTTTGCCGATATGCATAATAAACTGATTATGGCATTACAGACCGGGCAGGGCGCTCCGGATCTGTGTGATGTGGAGATTGGTCAGTTTCCCAACTTCCTTCAGGGAGATGTTCAGCTTTATCCGTTGAACGATGCAATAAAACCATATGAGAGTGATCTGGTACAATCCAGATTAGATGTTTATTCAAAAGATGGGAACTATTATGGTGCGCCTACCCATGTAGGAGCTACAGTCATGTATTACAATACGGAAATTTTGGATCAGTATGGAATTGATTATACAAAGATAAAGACATGGGATGACTACACGGAAGCAGGAAAAAAATTAAAAGAGGCCTCAGATGGAAAAGTAAAGATGACCAGTGTGGATACTGGCGGGATTGACTGGATGTCTATTGCAATGTCTGAATATGGAGAAGACTGGGCAGCCGGTAAGGATGGCACCCTGAACGTAGAACTGGAATCCGTGAGAAATATGCTTACCATGCAGCAGGGCTGGCTGACAGACGAGATTGCCATGATCTCACCGGCCGGGCATGTTGATTTAGAAGAAGGATTCCAGAATATACTGGACGGTAATATTGCATCCTTTCCAAAAGCATTATGGTATATGAGCCGCTTTTTAAATTATATGCCTGAGATGAAAGGAAAGATAGCTATGGCTCCATTGCCGGTATTTAAAGAGGGTCAGAACCGTTCTGTGGGTATTGGAGGAACTGGAACTGTAGTAACAAAACAATCTTCAGATCCGGAACTGGCAGCAGATTTTATTACATATGCAAAATGTTCTTCAGAAGGAAGCGGTCAGATTTGGGAGCAGCTTGGTTTTGATGTATGTAATACCAAACTATGGACAGATGATACGGTAACGAAGGATTCTTCCAATAAATATATCAGTTTTTTTAAGACAAATCCTTTTGACGTTTTAAATGAGGTTAAATCAGAAATTAATACCTTAAGCATTACAAAGATGACTCCTTCCATCAATGATTATTTCTGTACAACTACCTTAAACGAAGTTCTGGAGGATGGGAAAGACGTAGATGAGGCTTTAAAAGAAGCCCAGGATTATCTGGAACTGGAAGAGTAGTTCGTGATACAGTGGAGGGGAAATGAATGAAATTTAAACGGATCTTCTATTCACAGAAAGCAGCTCCTTTTATATTTGTGCTGCCTTTCATATTGAGTTTTTCAATATTCTGGATTTATCCTCTGTTCAGTACGGTTAAAATGAGTTTTCAAAATATTCTTCCGGGGCAGATTGAATGGATCGGGTTAGCAAATTATGGGAAGCTGTTTAGAGACACTACGTTTCATACAGCTGTTAAAAACAGCCTTACTTATATGTTCTTTTCAATTGTATTACTGATTCCTTTTCCGATGATGTATGCTGTTTTAATGGACAGCAATCTGGTCAGGGCAAAAGGATTCTGGAAAGGGGCTTTGTACTTGCCTGCCCTAACATCAGTCGTAATTTCTGGTACATTATTCCGTCTGATGTTTTCGGAACTTCCAACGGGCCAGATGAATGTTATCCTCAGCTATCTGGGGAAGGCACCGATTCCCTGGCTGAAAGAAAAAAATTCTGCAATGTTTGCACTATTAATCCTTTGCTGCTGGAGGTGGACCGGCGTGAATATGCTGTATTTCTTATCCGGTCTTAAAAGCATTGATACCACCCTGTACGAATCTGCATCCATAGATGGGGCAACTGCCTGGAACAAATTCCGTTATATTACCATTCCTCTGCTGAGACCAACCACAATCTATGTACTGACCATCAGCGTCTATGCAGGATTATCCATGTTTCTGGAAAGTTTTATGCTGTGGGCAGGCAATGCTTCGCCGAAAAACATTGGACTTACCATTGTCGGTTATCTTTATAAAAGAGGAATTGAAAAGAATCAGATGGGATATGCCTCGGCTGTAGGTCTGACTCTTCTTGCGATGGCTCTTATCATTAATGTGGTCCAGCTGATTCTCAACGGGACCTTTAAAGAGGAGGAAAAATAATTATGAATAATAATAAGAATAAACTCCTTTCCATACTGTCATCGGCAGTTTTTGCATTCCTCAGTCTTTTGGTGTTGTTTCCGGTCGTGGCAGGGGCTTTCGCTTCTTTTCGGCCCGGCAGAGAATTAATCCGGCGCGGACTCAGCATTAACCTGGATTTTTCCACATTGTCATTTAGCAACTATAGCTATCTTTTTTCCTGGAATGCGGATTCAAAAAAGTATTTCATGTGGTTTAAAAACAGCATGGTACTGACTCTGCTTACGGTAGTACTGACTCTGATTATCTGCTATTTTGTGGCATATGGTCTGTCCATGTATGATTACAGGCTGAAGAATATACTGTTCTTTCTGGTAATTGCAACCATGATGGTTCCCTTTGAAATCCTGATGCTGCCTCTGTATCAGGAGATGATAGATTTAAAACTGATTGATACGGCTGCAGGAGTCATTCTTCCCGGTCTATGCAGTGCCTCCACCATCTTTTTCTTCCGCCAGTATATGATTTCCCTGCCCAAGGAACTGCTGGATGCGGGACGGATCGATGGAGCCACTGAGTTCGGAATCTGTGTGAAGATCATGCTGCCATTAACCAAGCCGGCATTTGCAGCCATGGGGATTTTATGTGCTATGGGGTCATGGAATAACATGCTGTGGCCTATGATGGTATTTAGGGATTCGAAAAGATTTACGCTGCCCATCGGTCTGAATACTCTGCTGACGCCTTACGGTAATAACTATGATCTATTGATTGCAGGGTCCATGTTTGCAATTCTTCCGGTATTGGTAGTATTTTTATGCTTCCAGAGTTATTTTATTGAAGGTATGACAGCCGGTGCGGTAAAGGGGTGAGTGAATGGGAAATGAAAATAAAAAGATAAAAACAATTAAATTTGGTGCTGCAGTATTAGTTATGATACTGTTTCTGTCAGCCGGTATTGCTATTGCAGCAGGAGGCGCAAATGTACCGCCTAAACGGGTATCTGTGCATGATCCGTCCATAATCAGGGCCAGAAACGGAGAATATTATATTTTTGGCTCTCATCTGGCAGGCGCAAAATCAAAGGATCTGGTGGATTGGGAATCTCTTGGCAAGGATTATGAGAATGTTACGGATAACTGGATTTTTGGAAATATAAAAGAGAATCTGGCAGAATCATTTCGCTGGGCAGGTTATGATGACGGAGACTGTTCAGGTGGAAAATATGCTGTTTGGGCGCCGGATGTGATCTGGAATCCCTATTATATCAACGGAGACGGAACAAAAGGGGCATATATGATTTATTACAGTGCCTCTTCCACATGGCGCCGCTCCTGTATTGGTTATGCAGTATCACAGGACATAGAAGGACCTTATACCTATGTGGGCACAGTAGTCTATTCCGGTTTTACGAAAAACGGAAAGCCGGATGGAAACAGTCAAAGAAATACCCGTTGGGATACTGATGCCATTCATATAAAAAAACTGATTGATTCCGGAAGGTTGAAAAATGGTATAAGTCAAAAATGGTTTACGGCGGAAGAGTGGAACCATAACTATTGTCCCAACGCCATAGATCCCACATTATTTTTTGATGCAGAAGGCCAAAGGCTCTATATGGTCTATGGTTCCTGGTCCGGAGGAATCTATCTGCTGGAAATGGACCGGGAGACAGGAGATGCAAAGTATCCCGGAACGGATTCTGTTGATAAAATAAGCGGAAATTATGTGGACCGGTATTTTGGTATTCACCTGGCAGGCGGAAACCATCAGTCAGGGGAAGGACCGTATATTGTTTATGATGATGAAGCCGGATACTATTATTTATATGAGACATATGGAGCATTGACTGCCAATGGAGGCTATAACATGCGCATGTTCCGGTCAAAAGAGGTGACGGGGCCTTATCTGGATGCAGCAGGGAACAATGCAGCGGACAGTAATAGGAATAATGATCAGTATGGCGTTAAGCTGATTGGTAATTATAAGCTCTCCGGCACCAATACAGGATATAAAGCAGCCGGACATAACTCGGCATTAATAGATAAAGATGGGCAGCATTATCTGATTTACCACCAGAGGTTTGATCAGGGTACGGAATATCATGAGGTCCGGGTTCACCAGCAATTTCTCAATCAAAAGGGTTGGCCGGTGACGGCTGTATATGAGAACCGGAATGAAAAGGCAGGCCATTATCCGGACGGCGAAATTACTGGCACATATGAATTGATCAATCATGGTATGGATACTTCCCCTAAAATGATCAGTCCGCAATCAATTACATTATTGGCGGACGGAAGTATTATCGGTGACAGGGACGGTATATGGAAAAAAATGAAAGGTGACCGGTATGATTATATTACCATCAATATGGGGGGCACAGAATATCATGGCGTATTCTTTAAGCAGTATAACGAAAAGACACCGGCAGAACAGGTGATGACGTTTACTGCGGTTGGAGATAACAATACGTGCATATGGGGGAGCAGGAAGAAGTAAGCTGAACAGTATAATTGAAAAACAGTATTGTATGAAAACACGAATTCATGTATGATGATAATTAGATGAAAGAGATGGTTTTTCATAGTATACTGCGCATCTGCGCGAAAGGATTTGTTATGCTGCATATTAAAAATGTTGAGGAAGGGCTGAAGATTTATATCGCTCTGGGATCGGAACTTAGAATTAAGATTATAAAGCTTTTAATTGAGCATACCGAGCTGAATATGAATGAACTGGCGTCCAGTTTGGGAGTGACCAATGGAGCTTTGACCAGTCACATTAAGAAACTGGAGGACTGCGGCCTTATTTGCGTAATTTCAGAACACAATGGTCACGGGAACCAGAAAATATGCCGTGTGAATGTGGATAAATTACTGGTGGATATAGCTCCGAAACAAAGTGACGATGGGAAAAACACCTATACCACGGATATTAAAGTCGGATATTTTTCCGATTATGAGGTTCTGCCCACATGCGGTCTGGCCAGCAGCAGGACAATTATTGGAGAAGTGGATGATCCCCGTTATTTTGCCCACCCGGACCGGTATCAGGCTGACATTGTCTGGTTTACCAAAGGATACGTTGAATATGTAATCCCCAATCTGCTGCCTCCTCTTCAAAAAATCGATCAGATTACATTTTCTGTGGAAATCGGGAGTGAGGCACCTGGAATTAACAATGACTGGCCTTCCGATATTACCATCAGCATTAACAATGTGGAACTTGGAATGT
This sequence comes from Lacrimispora amygdalina, assembly GCF_900205965.1. GTDB lineage: Bacteria > Bacillota > Clostridia > Lachnospirales > Lachnospiraceae > Lacrimispora > Lacrimispora amygdalina_A. The sequence continues at coordinate 85,136 of NZ_OAOF01000002.1, read as the reverse complement.
GGACCAGTCCGGGGGATTTTGGCGATGTTCCGGGGATTTTTACTCCTGACTGGTGGTTCCCCAACTGGAACCAGTATGGTCTGCTTAAGATGATTGTGGTCAATCAGTATGGAACCTTTATTGATGGTTTAAAAATATCCTCCGTTACCATTGATGATTTAAAACTGGATAAACGCAGCCCCATCAGATTAAAATTCCAGGTAAAGGAAGATGCCGTAAATGCAGGCGGATTGACCATATTTGGAAGCACTTTTGGAAATTATAACCAGGATATTAAAGTCAGGGTTCATTATAGCCCGGTAAAAGGCAAGAGTGAAGACTGATATAGGAGATAGAACTAAAACCGGGAAATGATCGTCTGGAGGTGATCATTTCCCGGTGCTTTTTTATCAGGTATTTGCCATTTTATTTAATTCATTTGTTAAGGCTAAAACCTCTTCAATACTGGCTGTGGTTTCCTCAATTCCCGATGACTGCTGTTCGGTGTTTTTCATCGTGGAATCGGAAAACTGCAGTGTTTTCGTAATTGATTTTTGAATGTCTTCGGTCAGCTGAACCACTTTGGTTGCAGTATCTTTTGAATTCTGGGAAAGCTTTTGGATCTCAGTGGCAACGACTGCAAAGCCCTTTCCAGCCTCACCGGCCCGCGCCGCTTCAATCGAAGCGTTAAGACCTAACAGCTTCGTCTGATCTGCAATGCTTTTAATGGAATTAAGGATGACATTGATCTGCTCTGATATCTGTTTCACATTTACGATCTCTTTGTTCAGTTCATTCTGATTCTCAACCACTTGTATGGAGGATGCTGCCAGTTCTTCCATAGTCGACTCGATCACTGAAAATTGATCGACCAGATCCTTGCTCATAGATTTTAATTTGTATTTCTGATAACCGATCTGGGAAAGCGAGTTGGCAACAATAAAAAGAACTTCCGCCGCTGCGTGGATATTTTTTTCTGATGTAATGTTTACTTCATGAAGCGCATTTATGTATTGATCTTCATTGACTCCGATTTCTCTAGCAACACGCCTGAATTCCTCTTCATTAGGCTTTTTGCTTAAAATCTGTCCGCCCAGAATCGTACCGATCAGCTCACCTTCCACTATGATGGGTGCTGCAAAATCGATGAGGCCTGAATGGCATTTAAAGATATAAGGCCTTCCCAGTCTGGCTGCTTCCTGACCGCCACTTTTATGGGAGGCGGCACATCGGCTATCTCCAGTCTTCGTTGAATGCGTGTATTGTGCGCAAATTCTTGTGTAAGAGCTTGGATTTGTAACCGGATTTCCATCCCGGTCTACGGCGACGCTTGCAAGATTCATACTGTCTGCAAAATTATCAAGGAATTTTTGCAGCAGACTAATTTCCATTACATCTGAGAGATTGATTTCTGAAAGTGTTTTATAAACATTGTCATTGTTATCCATCTTCATAATATGTCCTCCGTGAATGTTGAAATTAATATAAAATGTTGAAAAATGTCGAAAGATTTTACATAAATTTTACCACAAAGCTGATGATTTGTATATATAATTTGAGGAAAAATTATCGATTGTGGTTCTTAATTGTGATTTTTTACCAATAAACAGACTTAACTGCTTCGGTCGGGGATGATGTAAGGTTGACTTTACAATTAAAACGTCATATACTCAATGTAAGGTCAACATGACAAGAAGAAAGGAACAAATATGAAAAACCGGATCAGGCAATTGAGGGAGGAAAAGGGACTCACTCAGGAACAGCTGGGCGAGCTGGTAGGAACCTCCAGACAGGCAATCAATGCAATTGAGACAGAGAAGTTTGAGCCATCCATATGGCTCGCTTATGACATTGCCAGTGTATTTGAACGTCCGATAGAGGATGTATTTCTATTTGAAGAAAGTGAAAGAAAATCAAGAGCTGATAAAAGCAGGGGGGATAAGAATGGCTGTCAGGAAACTAAGGTATAATGATGATGAGATTCTTCGGAAACGCTGTAAAGAAGTAATGGTTATAGATGACAGAATCAGACAGAACCTTGATGATATGCTGGAAACCCTGCATCACACAGAGAACGGAGCTGCCATAGCAGCCAATCAGGTGGGAATCTGTAAGAGACTGGTAGTGATTGATTACTGTGACTGCCTGTTAAAGCTGGTAAACCCGAGAATCATCGGGTGCAGCGGAGAGCAGGAGTGTATTGAAGGCTGTCTCAGCTTCCCCGACCGCTTTGTAAAGATTATCCGCCCGCAGAAAGTCACCATCGAGGCACTCGATGAGAACGGGAATGAGATCATGGTGACCGGAGAAGATGAACTGGCTAAATGCTTCTGCCATGAACTGGAGCATCTGGACGGAACCATATTTTTGGATAAAGCTATAGAAGAAGTAGAGCTTTAATTATAGGAAAATTGCATTTTAAAGACCGGATGTGATACACTAATCAAAAAGACCAGTGTGGTGACCAGGAGGCGGGTGAGTTATAATATGAACGAAAGTATTTTGATTGTAGATGACGAAAAAGAAATAGCCGACTTAATTGAAGTGTATCTTAAAAATGACGGATATCAGGTTTTTAAATATTATAATGGTATGGCGGCCTTAAAGTGTATTGAATCAACAAAACTGGATATGGCGATTTTAGATGTCATGCTCCCGGATATTGACGGATTCCATATTTGTCAGAAAATCCGTGAAAAACATTTTTATCCTATTATCATGTTGACTGCAAAGGTTGAAGATACAGATAAAATAATGGGGCTGACTATTGGTGCGGATGATTATATCACAAAACCTTTTAATCCGTTAGAGGTCGTTGCAAGAGTAAAAACACAATTAAGGCGTTATGTTCGATACAACAATGTTTCGGAGCAGCAGCCTGCAGAGACAAACGAATACGATATAAAAGGGCTGATTATCAATAAAGAAACACATAAGTGTACTTTGTTTGATAAAGACATTGCACTGACTCCAATAGAGTTCTCTGTTCTTTGGTTTTTGTGTGAAAATCAGGGAAAAGTGGTTTCTTCCGAGAAACTGTTTGAGAACGTTTGGGGAGAAAAATATCTCGACAACAACAATACCGTTATGGCACACATCGGAAGATTGAGGGAAAAGCTCCAGGAACCTGCCAAAAATCCAAGATTTATAAAAACTGTATGGGGGGTTGGATATACGATTGAATAATAATGAACGAATAATGCAAAATAATAAGCGCCACAGTAAATTATCCCGCAGACTGCTTCTTCAATATTTTCTGGCGGTAATTGTCTATATTGTGTTTCTGGTGCTGTCTGTGTTTATTGCAAGTTGGTTTAGTTCCTTGTTTAACTGGGATGGTAATAACCTTGTTTATAGAGCTTTGCGGTTAATAAGGATTCACATTACAGGTCTTGTGGGAATATTAACTTTGATTGGCTGGATTCTGATCACCTATTACTTCATATCCAAACCTCTCCGCTATCTGGATGAAATAGTATCTGCAGCCGAACAATTAGCATCTCCGGCGATAGAACCAATCGTTTTGCCGGCTGCAATGGCTAACACCCAACACGAATTGAATCTGGTACGGGAAAAGGCGTTAAGAGACGCGAGAGCTGCAAAAGATGCGGAACAACGGAAAAACGACCTCGTTGTTTACCTTGCCCATGATTTAAAAACGCCATTAACATCTGTTATAGGATATTTGACACTGTTGCGTGAAGAAAGTCAGATTTCAGAAGAACTCAGAGAAAAATATTTATCCATAGCACTTGATAAAGCGGAACGCCTTGAAGATTTAATAAATGAATTTTTTGAAATAACAAGATTTAATCTTACTAACATATCACTTCAATATAGCAGAGTGAATATGACCCGTCTGCTTGAACAGCTTACATTTGAGTTCAAGCCGATGATGACTAATAAAAATTTAAAATGCAAACTCATTGCTGCTGCGGATATTATGGTAAAATGCGATGCAAATAAAATACAGAGGGTATTAGATAATCTTTTGCGAAATGCTGTCTTTTATAGCTTTGATCATACTGATATTGAAATTTCAGTCGTTCAGAACAATACGGAAACAATAATAAAGTTTGTAAACCACGGGGAAACAATTTCAAAAGAAAAGCTTGAACGAATATTTGAACAGTTTTACCGGCTTGATACTTCCCGCAGTTCAAATAGTGGGGGAGCAGGACTGGGACTTGCCATAGCGAAAGAGATTGTTGAGTTTCATCATGGAACAATAACCGCAAAAAGTAAAGATGAGATGATTGAGTTTGAGGTTAAACTTCCCGTTTCGTAGGAAAATCGTAAGAGATTTAACATGAAAAATTGAGAAAATTGTGGGGTCAAACGAAAAAAGAGCATTCTTATTCTTGATACAATGATTGTGTCAGGGTGAGAATGCTTTTTTATTTTGACAAATATTTGCAAAGGAGAACTTAATATGCCCCGAAATGTTACTTACACCCGAAAGCGAAAAAGGAGGACCGGTATCTGACTTTGGTAAATAAATGGAATCCGATACAAAGTGAGAATGATATAGAAGTAAATGAACACTCTGGGTAGCTGTTCCTGGCACCAGCGAGCATCAGCTTGGACTTGCTGTTGATATTAATGCTGACGGTATTCATTCTGTGGGTACTGATGTCTATAGGTGGCTTAAGAAAAATGCGCATCTATATGGATTCATTCTCCGATATCCGCCAGAAAAGACAGATTTGACTGGAGTTTCCAATGAACCATGGCATTATCGCTATGTTGGTGTTGATGCCGCTGCTGAAATATTCAATAAAGGTATCTGCCTTGAAGAATATATAGAAACGAAAGGAAAATAAAAATGCAAAAGAATAGAATAGCAGTAATATTTGGAGGGCATTCAACAGAATATGAAGTGTCATTACAGTCGGCATTTTCCATTCTTAAAAACTTGAATGTTGAGAAGTATGATATTGTCCCTATTGGAATCACACAACAAGGTAATTGGTATCATTACAGCGGCAATTTTAATAAAATACCTGATAATACCTGGATTGAAGATTCCAGTAATCTTATTCCTGTTGTAGTTTCGCAAAATCGGACAACAGGCGGCATTATAGAGTTTGTGCAGGGCGAAAGCAGGGTGATAAAACTTAATTTTGCTTTTCCCGTACTGCACGGCAGGTACGGAGAAGATGGAACGGTACAAGGATTGTTTGAGCTTGCAGGCATACCGGTAATCGGCTGTAATATGCTCTCTTCCGCACTGTGTATGGATAAAGATATGGCACATCGGCTTGTTTGTGCCGCAGGTATTGCAGTTCCAAAATCAATGGTATTTAAGCAGCCTGTTAATTATGAACTGCTGAAAAAATCATCGGAACTTACCTATCCGCTTTTTGTAAAGCCAGTCAGGGCAGGTTCGTCGTTTGGTATAACTAAAATATATAATGAAACTGAGTTACAACAGGCAGTTGACGCTGCGTTTGAACACGATGATGCGGTTATCATTGAAGAAAACATCCCAGGATTTGAGGTGGGCTGTGCTGTTTTAGGTATAGATGATTTAATGATAGGTAAAGTTGACGAAATAGAACTGACTGACGGATTTTTTGATTATACTGAAAAATACACCTTGAAAACTTCTAAAATTTATATGCCTGCCAGAATAGATTCCGCATGTGAAAAACGAATACAGGAAACGGCAGAAACAATTTATAAAACGCTTGGTTGTTCTGGATTTGCAAGAGTTGACATGTTCCTGAAACCAAACGGCGAAATTGTTTTTAACGAGGTTAATACAATCCCCGGGTTTACATCTCATAGCCGATATCCAAATATGATGAAAGGAATTGGTATGTCCTTTGAAGAAATTCTGGACAAACTGATTGGGTTGTATATATAACGATGACCACTATTACATTATCAAATAAAGAAATACATGCTGGAAATCTGATTCTTGTAAATGCAAAATACCCGGTACAGAACGTTGATGGAACGGATTTAACGCCGGCCACCGCAGAATATCCCAATATTCTTATGATGCGGAAAGCTGCCAATGTTTTTCAGCTTATTTTTGAAAAGATCGGCTGCTCAAATGAAATTGTTCCTGTAAGTGGATACCGCTCTGCAAATGAGCAGACAAAAATATATGAAACCTCTCGTCAGGAAAGCGGAGAGGATTTCACACGAAAATTTGTAGCACTTCCATATCATAGTGAGCATCAGACGGGACTTGCTATTGACCTGGGATTAAAAAAAGATGAAATTGATTTTATTTGTCCTGAATTTCCGTATGAAGGTATTTGTGATAAGTTTCGTAGAATTGCTCCTCATTATGGATTTATAGAACGATACCCCAGCGGTAAAGAACAAATTACGGGTATTGCTCATGAACCCTGGCATTTTCGATATGTGGGATACCCTCATTCCCAAATTATGATTGAAAAAAAATTAACTCTGGAAGAATACATTGATTTTATCAAACAATTTCCAGGCAATGGGAAGCGCTTACTGACACATATGAATGATAAAAGTATCGAAGTTTATTATGTTATGGCTGCTAAAGGGGCAAAAACGACATTTTCTCTGCCAGAAAAAGCAGTATATCTGGTGTCGGGAAATAACATCGATGGTTTTATTGTGACACTTTGGAGGAACAGGAATGAATCATACTAAATATTATAAGGGGATTGATATTTTTAGAGTTGTTGCAGCTTTTTTGATAATCGCAATTCATACCTCCCCCTTATCTTCATACAGCCAAACAGGCGATTTTATACTTACCCGGATAATATCCCGCGTTGCTGTGCCTTTTTTTCTTATGACTTCGGGATTTTTTCTTATTTCTAAATACAATTATAATGACGATAAGCTAAGGGCTTTTGTTAAAAAAACGGTACTTATATATGCGGTTTCTATTGTCATTTACATTCCCATAAATATCTATAATGGCTATTTTGCAATGGATCATCTGCTGCCCAACATCATAAAAGATCTTCTGTTTGATGGAACGCTGTATCATTTGTGGTATCTTCCTGCGTCTGTTATCGGTGCAATGCTTGCATGGTTATTCGTAAAAAAGACAGGTTTCAAAAAAGCATTGATGATTACTTCGGCTTTCTATGTGATTGGCTTATTTGGTGACAGCTATTATGGGATCTCTGAAAAATTACCTTTGTTAAAAGCGTTTTATGGTTACGTTTTTCAGGTGTCAGACTATACGAGGAACGGAGTATTCTTTGCTCCCGTGTTCTTTGTGCTTGGCGGTATGATTGCCGATAAGCCTTTTCGTACTTCATTGAAAAAAAGCCTGATTGGCCTTTTAGTCTCTGTCCTGTTATTGTTTAGTGAAGGGCTGTTGCTGCACAGGTTAGGAGTGCAGAGGCACGACAGTATGTATATTCTTCTCCTGCCGTGTATGTATTTCCTGTTTCATACTCTGACCTTTTGGAAAGGACATCAAAGAGCATTCTTAAGAACAGCAACACTGGTCATTTATATAATTCATCCAATGATGATTGTTGTCGTTCGTTTGTTTGCTAAGCTGCTTGGATTACAAACATTGCTTGTTGAAAACAGTGTTGTGCATTATCTGGCAGTCAGTATTACATCCACTTCATTTGCAGTATTGTCTGTTCTGGCGCTTTATAAAGTTAAGAATAGTAATACGAAAACAAAAGCAAGTGTCATAAATAAAGAAAGAGCCTGGATAGAAATTGATTTAAATAATTTAAGTCATAATGTTAAAGTTTTAAGAAAAGCGATGCCTGAAGGTTGTGAGTTGATGGCAGTCGTAAAGGCAGACGCTTACGGACACGGAAGTTTTGAAGTATCTGCGGCTGTCAGCCGCATGGGAGTAAAATCGTTTGCGGTTGCTGCTATTGATGAAGGTATTGCGTTACGCCGACATGGAATTGAGGGAGAAATATTAATTCTTGGCTATACAAATCCTGCACGAGCCAGAGAACTTTATAAATACAAACTTACGCAGACATTGATTAGCTTAGAGTATGCAGGCTTTCTGGCTAATCAGGGATATAAGATTAAGACACACATAAAAGTTGACACAGGAATGCACCGTCTTGGATTTGCAGCCAGTGATGTTGATGACATTTTAAAGGTGCTTAGGGACAAGAAAATATATGTATGCGGTATTTTTACCCATCTTTGTGTTTCAGACAGTCTTAAAGCGGAAGATGTCAGCTTTACGAAAATGCAGATTTCCAGCTTTTATCAACTGCTTGAACGTATAAGAATGGCTGGTATAGAGCCTCCCCCAATTCATATACAGAGCAGTTATGGACTCTTAAATTACCCGGAGCTAAAATGTGATTATGTGCGGGCTGGAATAGCGTTATACGGAGTTTTAAGTTCTCCCCATGACAATCCTCATTTACATCTTGATTTACGGCCTGTTCTTTCATTAAAGTCACAAGTTATACTTATGAGGGCTGTAAGAAGCGGTGAAAGCGTTGGCTATGGGAGATCATTTGTTGCAAAAAGAGACAGCCTGATTGCAATCCTTTCTATAGGGTATGCGGATGGTGTTCCAAGAAATCTGTCCAGTGAAAATGGAGAAGTTTTAATCGGGGGTTATACAGTCCCTATTGTGGGAAGAATTTGTATGGATCAACTTGCTGTTGATGTAACTGACATACGGGATGTTGCTGTTGGAATGACTGCAACATTAATTGGTACAGATAATAGTAATAGTTTATCTGCTGTTATGGTTGCAGACAAGGCAGGTACCATAACGAATGAGTTATTAAGCAGAATGGGAACAAGAATAATTCGTTCCATAACATAAAAAGCAGTTTTATTGACATAAATCATGGAATGTAATAAAATAAGTAATATGCTTGGAATTCATCATCCTGTTACATATGGGCAGGAACCAGATGATTTCAAAAAAAGGGGGATTACGAAAGATGGACAGTTCAGTGACTGGAAATGAAATACTGGATTCTTTTTATTCTGTTATACCATATTTAATGAATTTATTTGATGATGATGTATCTTTTGCATTAACCGATACAGAGAAGTTCATTACAGTAAGAAATGGCAGTAAGCTGAAATTTCATATTAATCCCGGTGACATTGTTCCTGCAGGAGGAGCAATCAGGGAGGCATTAGATTTTGGCAGAGTGATTATAAAAGATGTGCCTGCAGCTGTATATGGCATTCCATTCAAATCCTATGCAGTTCCCATAACCGAAAAGAACAAGGTGATTGGTGTCCTGACTTTAGGAAGAAGTCTGGAAAAGAGGAACAACTTAATTGAATTGATCAACAGGCTGACGGATGGTGCTAACCAGATTACCGAATCTACCAATGATGTGAGCAAGGGAATTGAACAGCTTAAGGATATGAACGGTGAGATATCGGTTAAAGTGTCAGAAGCCAATGAAAGTACAAAGAATACAGATTCCATTCTGGATTTTGTTAAGGACGTGGCAACCCAGTCCAATTTACTGGGACTGAATGCAGCCATTGAGGCAGCAAGGGCGGGAGAAGCAGGAAGAGGCTTTTCCGTAGTCGCAGGAGAGATCCGTAAGATGTCGGCCTCCACCAGCGAATCCATCGGTCAGATCGACGGAGTGTTGAAAAGTATCAATGCCTCCATTACCACGATTAACACCCGGATCAACGAATCCAATCGGATTTTTACAAAGGAAACGGAAGAATTTCAAAAGATACTCAATTCCATTGAGGAATTAAACGGAACAGCAAAGCAGCTGGAATCACTTCTTGAGCATCTGTAAAGCCGCTAAAGAGATAGAGATAGAGCCAAAGGAGGCACTATCTCTATTTTATGTAATAAAAATCAGTTATTATGACACCGTTCAGAGAGGGAATAACACATGAAGATCAAAAAATCAAAAGTAGCTGTTGTAGGTTGCGGACTGGTAGGGTCCTCCACTGCATTCAGCCTGGTAACCCAGGGAGTTTGTGACGAAATTTTAATGATTGATATCAACGAAGAAAGAGCATTGGGCGAGGTACTTGATTTAAGGGATACAATCAAATATCTGGACCGTAATGTGAAAGTGCGTACAGCCAGTTATTCAGATTGCTCGGATGTGGATATCATGGTAATTACAGCAGGAGCGCCACCCCAGAAAGGACAGACCAGACTGGATACGCTGGAGGTCAGTGCCAAAATTGTAAAAACCATCGTTGAACCTGTCATGGCAAGTGGTTTTGATGGAATTTTCATTGTAGTATCCAATCCGGTTGATATCATTGCCCACTATGTTTATAAGCTGTCCGGACTTCCAAAGAATCAGGTAATCGGTACAGGCAGCTCCTTAGATACGTCAAGACTTCAGAATTTTATAGCAGAGCTGGTGAACGTGGATCCCAGAAGTGTCTATGCCTATTCCATGGGAGAACACGGAGATTCCCAGATGGTTCCCTGGTCTATTGTGACCGTAGCCGGCAAATCATTCAATGATATCATTCATGATAATAAAGATCTTGTGGGTGACGTAGATCTTGATGAAATTGTAAAGAAGACAACCAGGGAAGGCTGGGAGATCTATAATAGGAAAGGAACTACCTATTATGGAATAGCTACGGCATGTGCCGGAATCATAAAGGCAATTCTTTACGATGAGAACCGTATTATTCCAGTATCCACGTTACTGGAGGGAGAATATGGGGAGACGGATGTCTTTGCAGGAGTGCCCACGATCTTAAACCGTACCGGTGCCGCAGATATACTGGAGATCCATATGACGGACGAGGAACTGGATAAGTTTCATCAGTCTGTGGAGATACTTCGCAATAATTTTATATTTAGCTGATTTTCCTGACTATGATCTGGCATATCTGGCAACCATATGATTAGACGATGGAAGTCAGGAGGATTGCGCTAAATGCCAGATGTAAAAACCAGCTTCGCAGTATTCAGAGACAGCATGAGAGATATCTGTATGAATCTTTGTTGTATAAAAAAACGGAAATTTTTTGCAGGCTGGTACTTTAAAATGCAGAACAAAGATACGGTTCTTGCACTGATTCCCGGACTTAGCATGGATGGCAGGGGGAAAAGCTATCCCTTTGTTCAGGTCATATGGAACGAAAGAGCCTGCTGTCTTGATTTTAAGGAAGAGGATTTCCTGATTGACCGAAGGCAGCAGATGATTATGCTGGATAATAACATTTTTTCCCGAAAAGGGGTAAAGGTGAATATAAAGACAGAGGAACTTTCACTGCAGGGAATTGTACGTTTTGGTCCTGTCACCCCAATCCGGTATTCTATTATGGGGCCCTTTCAGATCATGCCTTTTATGGAATGCAAGCATGAGATCATCAGCATGTCACACAGGCTGTCGGGAAAGATCAGACTGAACGGCAGGATTGTGGATTTTAGCGGAGGGCTGGGTTATATAGAAGGAGATAAGGGAAAGTCATTTCCGGAAAGTTATCTTTGGCTCCAGTGCAATGACTTTTTGGAAAATGCTTCTGTTTTGGTTTCTGTGGCTATAATTCCATGGCTGGGAATCCGGTTTGAAGGCTGTATCTGCGTTATCATGTATCAGGGGAAAGAATACAGGTTTGCGACCTATTTAGGAGCAAGGGTGGTGAGTAAAAGAGAGACTGCTGTGATTATAAAACAGCGAACCTATGTTTTGAAAGTATTCCTCTCCAACCAGAACCGAAAGGACGAGAAACGATTTGCACATAAACTATTGGCGCCCAATCAGGGGGCAATGAGCCGGTTAATCAAGGAAGAGCATCTTGTGCGGGGCAGATTTCTGCTGTATAAAGGAGAAGAAGTTATCTTTGATCTGTCCAGCAGCTCTGTTAGTTTTGAGGCTGATTTATAACACGACGAGTTGTTATCTTACAATTTGTTAAGATAATAGCTCGTTTTCTGAATGAATATTAAGTTGGAATTGGGTTTTTCCGTTGCTATAATAGAATTAGAAGTACATTACAATAACAAACCGAAAGAGGGGATTTGAGATGAAGAAAGCAGGAAAATTAAGTATTTCTACGAGGCTGAAATGGGTATTTGCAATTCTGGTTTTTATTATTTTTCTATCTTCCGTCTTTTCGCTGGTGAGCTTTCGTAACATTGGCAATAATATGACAACGTTCTACCGCGTTCAGTATGAGACAACGAAAAAACAAATGGAGATACGAAAAGATGTTCAGACGATTAATAAACGGATCCTCTGGGCCGCCATTTGTGAAGATAATTCTGTGACTGCAGAACAAAAAGCTGATATAGAAGGCAGATATGAAAAAATAGTAAAATACATAGGAGTGATAAAGGAAAATCTGAAGGATAAACAGACGGGGGATGCTCTCGATCAGGCATTTGCTGATTTTCAGAAAGATACCGCAGCTCTGATATCCATGCTGGAGAAAAATGATACAAAAGGTGCAGTAAAATATTATCAGACTACATTTAACGACGCATCGGAGGTATTGGCTGATGCACTGGATCAGACTGGTACTCAGGCAGATGAGGCGGCACTTGCCAAATACACAAACAGCCAGAGGGTTCAGAATCTGGCAACCGTATGTCTGGCATTCTTTTCCCTTATATCCCTTGGTATTGCGCTGCTGATGGGAAAACGTCTGACAAAATCCATTGCTGTTCCGTTAAAAGAGATCCAGAATGCAGCGAAGGAGTTTGCAAAAGGAAATTTACATACACAGATTGCCTGTGAATCCGATGATGAGATCGGACAGGCGGCACGGGGGCTGAGAGATTCCATGGAGAAGATCCGCTGCTATATTATGGAAATTGACACTGTGATGGAGCAGATGGCAGGAGGCAATTTTAATGTTGACTTTTCCAATGAGTTTATCGGAGATTTCAGTAATATTGAAACCTCCCTGCATCGTTTTACGGAAAAAATATCCAGAAGTTTTGCAGAAATGAATCATGCAGCCAATCAGGTATCTGATGGTTCCAGCCAGATATCAGAGTCTGCCCGGATTTTGGCGGTAGGAGCTGAAAACCAGGCGGGTATCGCAAACGAATTATCAGAGTCTGTCTCCCGTATCACAGAGCAGATTGGTGGAAATGCGGAATTGTCAAAGGCGATTCAGTTGGAAATGGAGAGGATTGCACGGGATATTTATACAGAGAACCAGAATATGAAAGAAATGGTTGCTGCCATGAGCAGTATAAAGAAAACCTCTGAGGAAATCAGTAAGATGATTGTAACCATTGATGATATTGCCATGCAGACCAATCTTCTTGCATTAAATGCTTCTATCGAGGCTGCAAGGGCTGGAGAAGCAGGGAAAGGGTTTGCTGTCGTGGCTGGTCAGGTCAGTCTTTTAGCAAGCCAGAGTAAAGATGCAGCAAAGAACTCTTCTGACTTAATTGAGGCATCTTTAAAAGCAGTGGAAGAGGGAACCGTTCTCGCAGACCGGGCAGCCGTCAATTTAGATGGAGTATCAAAGGAAAGCAGTCAGATTATGGATAAGGTCCGAAGCATAGCAAACGCTTCCCAGGATCAGGCCAAATTTGCTAAAATGATTGAGAATGGAATCGGCCAGATTTCCATGGAGGTAGATAACAGCGCAGCATCTGCGGAAGAAAATTCCGCTTCCAGCCAGGAGCTTGCCGGACAGGCACAGAATCTAAAAGCGTTACTTGGTCAGTTCCGGCTGAAAAGATAAATAAAAAAACGATACACGGGTTTGATCAGGCCTGTGTATCGTTTTTTTTATGGAATGAAAATAATGACAAACAGTATATAACAGTTGACAACAGTTGTATACTGTTATATACTGTTTATTGAGGAGGGGTGATATGAAAATAATAATAAATAATTCATCCATGCAGCCCCTGTACGAACAGATCACGGAACAGATTAAGAGAGCAGTCATGCAGGGTACGTTAAAAGAAGGTGATAATCTACCGTCTGTCCGGACTTTGGCAAAGGAACTGCGCATCAGTGCTTTAACTGTGAAGAAATCCTATGATAACCTGGAACAGGAAGGGTTTATCGTGACGGTTCATGGAAAGGGAAGCTTTATTGCTTACGCCAGTCAGGAACTTATGCTGGAGGAAAAGAAAAAAGAGGTAGAGGCAGATATGGAAGCCGCAATACGCAAGGGCAGAAGCTGCGGTATGAAGGATGAGGAACTGACGGAGTTGTTTTATTTAATTTTGGAGGATTGATGATGTTGTTAAAATTGGAAAATATTCAGAAAACGTATGGAGATTTTACGCTGAACTGTTCTCTGGATCTTCAGCCGGGATATATTACCGGGCTGATTGGCCCGAATGGTGCGGGGAAAACCACTGTATTCAAATCGGCACTGGGTCTGATTACACTGGATGGAGGTACGGTATCCATATTTGGAAAACCAATTAACCAGCTGTCCCTCAGGGAAAGACAGGATATGGGCGTGGTTCTGGCTGATTCCGGATTCAGCGGGTATTTAACGGTACAGGATATTACAAGAATAATGAAAAGCCTGTATCAGTCATTCGATTCAGAGTGGTTTATAAATAAATGCAGAGAATCCGGTCTGCCGCTTGGTAAACGGATGAAGGAATTCTCTACTGGAATGAAAGCCAGAGTGAAGGTGCTGGCTGCCATGTCCCATAAAGCCAGGCTTCTTATTCTTGATGAGCCGACTGCCGGGCTTGATGTTCTTGCCAGAGAGGAACTGTTAGATACCATCCGGGAGTACATGGAGCCAGGAGACCGTTCCATACTGATCAGCTCCCATATATCCACGGATTTAGAGCAGCTGTGTGACGATCTTTATCTCATTAATGAGGGAGCAATTGTTCTGCACGAGGAAACCGATGCGCTTCTGGGAGGCTATGGCCTTTTAAAAGTAACACAGGAACAGTATCAGAATCTGGATAAGAAATATATTATCCGGCAAAAAAAGGACACTTTCGGCTATCGTCTCCTTACAGATAAGATCCAGTATTACCGGGATAATCAGCCGGAAATTATAATGGAAAAGGGAAGTGTTGATGAAGTGATAACAATGATGATAAGGGGGGAACGGTTATGAGAGGATTGTTAATAAAAGATATTCTGCTTATGAAAAACCAGATGCGCATTTTCCTGTTTTATATCTTTTTGTCGGTGGGAATGTTTCTGGCAGATTTTAATACGGTTTTTGTGATTAATTATGCGACTTTAATCTTTTGCATGTTTTCAATCAGTACGATTAGTTACGATGAATTTGACAATGGATATGCTTTTTTGTTTACCCTTCCTGTCACCAGGGAGCAGTATACGGCAGAGAAGTATGTATTTGGTATCCTTACGGGGGGGTTAGCCTGGCTGGTTGTGAATATAATTGCAGTTATCATGAATGTTGTAAGAGGAAGAGCAGATGCCTGGGAAATTGTAGTTACATCACTTTTGTTTCTTATTTTGTCTTTCCTGTTCCTGTCTGTAATGATTCCGGTACAGTTGAAGTTCGGCCAGGAAAAAGGAAGAACTGCTCTGTTTATAATCATTGGAGTAATCTTTGCCATCGGATTCCTTGCAGTGAGATCAGCAAAGATATTTCAGGTAGACTTATCCGCAGCAGCTAGAAGGTTAAACACGCTTCAACTGGGACCGGTGACCGCAATCCTGCTTCTGTGCGGTGTTGCAGTAATAATTGTTTCTTACCTGGTTTCTGTCAGAATTATAAGGAAAAAGCAATTCTGACAGAATCTGGATTATTCAGTCATAAAAAGGGGAAGATAAGAGGAGAAAGTACCGGAGCGTAGTTCAATGAATCTTATTCTTCTTTTTATGGCATGGATGCCGATCTTAATCGGGTCCATAGGGATTGGCTTCATATCCTATTATTTTTATAAATGGGCAAAAGGAATCCGATTAGTCAGATACCGGCTGGCAGGTGAAATCTGCTTTGTACTGGTTCTGCTGTATTTCCTGCTGTTTTTTCTCAGTTCTGTTTTCGGATATGGCCTTCACGCTGAAAGGCGGATCTGTGCTTCCTGGGAGTCGTGTGATATTCCCGTTTATACAGACGGTCAAAGTAACTGGTGCTTTCAAAACCAGTGCTTTCTGCGATATCAGTGATTGTCCGGTCTGTGTGCAGAAGAAGGTTCTTTGCCTGATTCAGCCGGTATTTATTTAAGTATTCAATGGGAGAAAGAGGGACGGAACACTGAAAGCAGCGGAGCGCTTCCCTCTTGCTGACTCCTACCGAATGCGCAATGTCTTCCAGGGTCAGTCTCTTACCATAGTTTTCTTCAATAAATGCGGTCATACGTTTAAAACGGGCCTGGGACAGGCGGTTGATTCCTGCATTTTCCATAGTGGCAAATTCCTCCCTGTGTTCAAACAGGACGGACCAGATCCGGCAGACCAGAGCATGTACCTCAAGCTCCCAGGTTGCCGTCTGGTTACTGCACAGGCGGCAGAGGTCTGAGAAAGCAGACAGTAGATGGCTCTGCCATGGACGTTTGCCTCTTAATACGATGTGGGATATGCCGGAGAAAAGGAATGGAGCTATGAATTTTTCATAGATTAAGCTTCCTTCCCCTGCAATAAATTCCGGAGCGAACAGTACATTTGGAATGATTGCGGTACCAGTTGACAGAAAACGGTGCATAACACCGGTATTAATAAAGACACCGTCACCAGGTTCCAGTATGTAATGGATATTTCCGATGGAACAATGTACGATTCCTTCGGTCACCGATACCAGTTCAAACTCCCTGTGCCAGTGCCAGTCAATGCAGCGGTTGTCAAACTTTCCCACATCTTCATAATAGTACTGAAAAGGAAAGTCTGCAAAACCATGGGAGACCAGCTCCATCATGGATTCGTCGGTCAGTATTTTAGTATTTTGCATAGAGCGTTCTCCTTTATATAATCGGCTAAATTGTATCATATGCTGGCGGTAAATTGCAAGAATTGAATTACCATCTGCGGTATAATACAATAAAATTATGTGGGGGAGGATCAATACGTGAAGGTAAGTTATAAAAATACCATCTATGCCTGCTTTTTAAGCTATATTGTTCAGGCAATTGTCAATAATTTTATTCCACTGCTGTTTCTTCATTTCCAATGGGAATATGGGATATCATTATCCAGAATTACCCTTCTGGTTACGGTGAATTTTGGGGTTCAGCTGCTGGTGGATCTTTTATCTGCCGCATTCATTGACCGGGTAGGATACCGGATTTCCATGGTTGCCGCACACCTCATGGCGGCAGCAGGTCTGATTTTATTGACGGTTCTTCCGGGGATTGTTTCTGTTTCCTGGATGGGATTACTGTTTGCTGTTGTAATTTATGCCATTGGCGGAGGTCTTTTAGAGGTTCTTGTCAGTCCCATTGTGGAAGCCTGTCCCACAGATAATAAAGAAAAAGCCATGAGTATGCTGCACTCCTTCTATTGCTGGGGGCATGTGGGTGTGGTTCTGATTTCTACTTTATTTTTCCGAATCTTTGGCATTGGTAATTGGAAGATACTGGCGCTTTTCTGGGCGGTTGTACCGGCTGTGTGCATGGTTTTATTTTTTCGTGTTCCCATTGCTTCTCTTGGAAAAGAGGAGGAGGGAATATCATTTTGCGCATTGATTGGAAAAAAGCTGTTTTGGGTCTTTATGATTCTTATGGTCTGTGCGGGCGCAAGTGAGCAGGCAGTCAGCCAGTGGGCATCGGCCTTTGCGGAAGAGGGACTGGGTGTGACAAAAACCATTGGTGATCTGGCTGGTCCTATGCTGTTTGCCATTATGATGGGGATATCCAGAGCTGTATATGGGCAGTATGGGGAAAGATGGGAACTGAAAAAGGTTATGGTGGCAAGCGGAATTCTCTGTATGGGATCTTATCTTTTAATTACCTGCTCCCCCTATCCGTTTCTGGGGCTGATTGGGTGCGGACTCTGCGGTTTTTCGGTAGGTATCATGTGGCCCGGGACATTCAGTCTGGCTGCCGCTTCGATTCGGGGCGGAGGCACAGCCATGTTCGCATTCCTGGCGCTTGCCGGTGATCTGGGATGTTCTGGAGGTCCTGCGCTGGTAGGAATTGTTTCCGGGTGGTTTGACAGCAATTTAAAAATTGGCATATTTTCTGCAATCGTATTTCCCCTTATTCTGGTAATCGTTCTTATAAGGTTTTTAGCAATTTATACTGGTAAACGATAATAGGGAATTCTTTTGCATTCCTCAAAGCCTAATTTCCCTGCAAGCTTTCTGGAACCCATATTCCCCGAGTTGCAAGACCAAACAGGTTCCAAACCATTATCCAGACAATAATCGATCAATCGGGCGCATACCCTTGCTGCAAAGCCTGAACCGCGGTAATCTGTGCTCGTCTCAATTCCTATTTCAAGTTTACGATCAATTACATAGGATGCGAAGGCGGTAGAAGCCGGGATTCTATCTTTTAATAGCAGCGTAAATCCAATTCCATGCTTTTCGAAATCACAATAGCTGTCCAAAGCATTTTATATTATTCCGAGATACCATAATCCAACCGGATATTCACTTTCGGAAAATAATAAAAATCTGATTGCGAATCTTTGCGGTCGCTATCAGATTCTAATGATTGAAGATGACTATTTAGCCGATTTGGGAATGGACAAAAGATGCCTTCCCCTGCATTATTACGATACTAACCAGCTTACAATTTACATCCGTAGTTTTTCAAAAACATTTTTACCAGGAATCCGTTTAGGTGCAATGGTTGTTCCTGATGCTCTACGTGACATGGTCGTTCAACAGAAGTATTTATCTGATATTTGTACTTCCGGGATTGCACAGGGTGCACTGAATTTTTTCCTAAAA
Organism: Lacrimispora amygdalina; assembly: GCF_900205965.1. GTDB lineage: Bacteria > Bacillota > Clostridia > Lachnospirales > Lachnospiraceae > Lacrimispora > Lacrimispora amygdalina_A. Next base: position 66,434 of record NZ_OAOF01000002.1, on the reverse strand, counting down.
TCAGGAATGTACGATCAGCACATTCGTAAAGTGAATGCATGCTATCGACGAAAACTAGTAAAGGCAAAAGCAATCCTGTCACATGTTGATTTGGCTGGACTGACTTTTCATGTACCGAAGCAAGGGTTGTTTCTATGGATATCGATGCCTGTTGCTATCTCGGCCAATCGAATTGTAGAAAAGCTTTCTCAGAAAAATATATTAGTTTCCCAATACCTTATTTCCGAGGATGGACTTCAAGGTCTTCGTCTCTGCATTGCAGGTGTATCTGAAAAAGATTTGAATGCATTAGAAGATGTGATAGAAGTAATCAAAGAAGAGACTGATATTTTTGTTAAAAAGAACAGGAGTATTGCTCCTGATATGAAATCTTAAAGATTTCATATCTTTTTGCAACACTCCCATTTGCTTAATATACAATTTCCTCATACCCGTCTGTAGAAGGAAACGTGATTGTTACAGCCTGTCCAGGATTGTTATAATCCAGGTTTACATTCATATTAATCCTCATGGTCTCTTCCTCCTCAGTGATAATCATGGAGATCAGGAGGGATTCTTTGTAGAAATAGCCTTCCGGAGTAAATACCGCTTTACCGTTCACACCAGTGATTTTAAAATCTGAGTAGGTAAGAGAAGGCCACACTTTATCGTAGAATGTATTTAAATACTGTTCCAGGCCGCCTGCCTCTGTGGAGTAAAACAGTACGTTATTACCTGCCTTATCCTGGGCGATCTGCACGTTGTTCAGTAATTTGGCAAACTGCCCTGTAAGTCCCCCAAGGGTGAGATGCTTTGACATATCCTCGTATCCGATATTCACCTTAAACTTTTGGTTGTCTCCTGAATTGGAGTAGTAGCAGCCATTGGTATAAAAGGAACTTTCTGTTTTTTCCAGTTCCATAGCTTTAATGTTGCTGTAGGTTAAAAATTCCATATTGGGAGTATCGATATCATGGTACTTCATCTGCATATTAATATTAATCGGAAGCTGCACAGAGTTGTAATATACATCCAAATTAATATCTGCGTTTATATCCTGTCCTGGTAAAGAAGAACTTTTCTTGTCAGCCTCCTGGTAAAGAAGTTCTCCCTTTTTCTTCATCTCAAGAGCAGTTGATGGGTTAGCTGCTCTTAATCGTATGATTCCATCGTCAGTCCATGCACCGTTTTCATTCACAGTGCGTCCATCTGGAGTCTTAGCGTTCGTAACCAGAAATCCGTTATCATCAAAATAGTAATATTCTGCCATTCCGTCTTTATCAGAATCGATCCACTTCCATGCAGAAGCGGTATAGGTATGATCGTCTTCCTTCCAGCGCCAGCCCTCTGAATCCTGCTTCCAGGTTCCGGCCATAGCGGTAGACGCAATGGAGAGAGACAGAAGTGATGCAGCAGCAAATACTTTCATCAGTTTTTTCATATTTTTAATTCCTCCTGTTCAGCCATTGGTAGGGGAACTATTCATGGCCTGAAAGTATTTTACCATAACTTTCCAGTAACAACAATGTTTTTTAACTGTTCCATAAGCTCCAGATCTGAGGCTTTCAGCTTCAGGTTCGTAGTCAGTTTTTTCCCTTCCGGGGAAGTTACCTGGATGGTTAATCCTTTCTGCTAAAATTGATAGGCACATCTTAGCACAAAAGATGCAGGGAGTCAATTCAGGAAAGAGCAGTCAGAACATAGCATCAATATTGAAGCTCATTACGATTAAAATTGATGGATTTTTTCAGTAAAAAATGCAAATTTTGGAACCTAACATGTATAATTTTGTCCCATCGGTTGAGAAACTGTTGGAAACATGGTATAAGCTTAAAAGGTATAATTATCAATAATTGTAACTTTTAGCCTATATCAGCTTGTGCTGGATATGACAGATATTATATAATAAAGCCAAAGTAACATTCTCTAATCGTATACTTGCGCAGCTTTGCTTATTTAAAAGGAGAATATATTTATGACTAGTAAAGAAATCATTAAAGAGATTATCGGAACTGTTTTAAGGCCCATTGGATTTATATCCGGTGAAAACATAGATAGCTGCTGGTTTGTCAGGAAATTTAGAAACAGTAAGGGTGAAACGGCAAGGCTGGTGGTTGAGTTTTACAGCAGAACATGGGAAAAAAAGCTGTTTATGGTCATTCATTGCTATTCAGGAAGATACAGCAGCTACCGGACCAGTGATTTTGTACCGGAAAGCAGGGACGAGGGGATTGCATATTCCTCAATAAGAGAATACAGACAGGCAGTAAAAACCTATGCGGAGTTACTGAACGTATATGGTCCTGATTTTTTCAAGAAGATTGCACAGCCGCCGGTGGACAATGATTATTTCCGGGAAGAAGATGACTTCAGACTGTTTGAAAAACATGAATTGCTGGCTCAAAAGTTTGTGACAGAGCACCAGCTGGATCTGTCTCAGATGACAACGGAAGATGCAATAAAAATAATTAAAAAAATAATATTGGAAAATCAGGGAGAACCTTTTGAAAATTGCCGGGATTTGATGCTGGAATTGTCGGCGTTTTATGGCTGTGTGCTGAAAAAGAGCTATAGATGCATATGGGTGATGCATAACTGCAGAACACACTTTACTTGCACGCTGGATTCCAGATCCATACCCTCCAGATCCATACATAATGACATCCATATGGCATGGAAGAATGGTGTGGACGGGCTGGATTCCTTAATTATCTGATAGTTTTATAGAGGTCTTTTCAGCTTTTGACAGAAATGATATAATGAAAAAAGCAAAGATAAAAACACAGCTCATGACATTTGTCATGGAGATCCGGTTGGTAGTCCGGGCGGAAACGGTTTACCTCCGTTTCTAAGTAACCCTCCTCCTGGTCGTCCGTTCTTTGTCGAAACAATAAAAGGAGGAATTGTTATGGACAAGGTTTCGGTAAGATTTTCAGTATTTTTTGAGGAGCCCTTCTGGGTAGGCGTTCTGGAGCGGGAAACAGATGGGAAGCTGTCTGCAAGCAAGGTCACATTCGGCGCAGAGCCTAAGGATTATGAGGTAAATGAATTCCTCCGCAAGAATTACTACAGACTGAGGTTTAGTCCGGCTGTTGAAGCTGCTGCAAAAGTAAGCAGGAAGAATCCAAAACGGATTTTGCGGGAGGTCCGCAGGCAGATTCGAAACACAGGAATCAGCACCAAATCCCAGCAGGCGCTGAAATTGCAGCAGGAAGAAGGAAAACTGGAGCGGAAAGTTTTGTCCCGGGAAGCAAGGGAAGAGAAAGCCCAGCAAAGGTTTGAACAGAAACAGCAAAAGAAAAAGGAGAAGCACAGGGGCAGATAATGCCCCTTTCTCTTTGAAGAAAAACAGGAAGAGATTGTTAATTGCGCGGGGCAGGGCGGAAGGGTATAATTGAATTTATATTGACAAAAGCAGGTGAAAGAATGTACATAGCAGATTTACATATCCACTCCAGGTATTCCATGGCAACCAGTAAGGACTGTACACCGGAGCAGCTGGATCTCTGGGCAAGACGAAAGGGAATCGGGATTCTTGGTACCGGTGATTTTACTCACCCGGCATGGCGGGAGGAATTAAAAGAAAAACTGATTCCGGCGGATGATGGACTTTATGTGTTAAAGGCAGAGTACCGCCTGGAGGGTGAAAGTACCTCCGATTCCCTGATTCCCCGTTTTGTTGTTTCAGGAGAAATCAGTTCTATATATAAGAAGAATGAAAAGACAAGAAAAGTACACAGCCTCATTCTTCTGCCTGGACTGGAAGCGGCAGAAAAACTCTCCACGAAGCTTGAGGCAGTGGGCAATATCCGTTCAGACGGAAGGCCTATCTTAGGACTTGACTGTCACGACCTTTTGGAGATGATGCTGGAAACAGATCCCCGGGCAGTTTATATCCCCGCTCATATCTGGACACCCCATTTCTCTTTGTTTGGAGCATGTTCTGGCTTTGATACGATAGAAGAGTGTTTCGAGGATCTGACGTCTCATATACATACACTGGAAACCGGACTTTCTTCCGATCCTTCCATGATCTGGGGGATATCGGCGCTGGACCGTTTCCAGCTGATCTCCAACTCCGATGCCCATTCTCCGGCAAAGCTTGGCAGGGAAGCCAGCCTGTTAGACATTAATCTGACTTTTAACGGACTTTCTCAGGCGCTAAGTACGGGCAGAGGATTAATGGGAACCATCGAATTTTTTCCGGAAGAAGGAAAATACTTCCATGACGGTCACAGAAAATGTGGAATCTGTTTTTCGCCTTCTGAAGCAGAACAGCATTCCGGCAGGTGTCCGGCCTGTGGCAGGAAACTGACTATGGGAGTATCCCGCCGGATCAGGCAGCTTTCTGACAGGGAAGAAGGGTTTGTGCTGCCCCAGGGGAAGCCGTTTGAAAGTCTGGTACCGCTGCCAGAGGTGCTTGCAGCCTGTCTGGGATATTCTGCGGCAAGCAAAAAGGTTCAGAATCAGTATTTTGAACTTTTGCGCAGACTGGGACCGGAGTTTGATATCTTAAGAGAGGTTCCCCTGGAAGATATCAGGCAGATATCGGATCCTTTGATTGCAGAGGGTGTAAGCCGGCTTCGGGAAGGAAACGTGGAACGAATACCGGGATATGACGGGGAATATGGAAGAATTAAGCTGTTTGATAGTGATAAAAATTCCCCTGGCAAAAGATGAGGAAAGGAATACAACACAGATGACAGAAGAGAAAACAGAAGCAATTCTTAAAAAGCTGGATGAAGTGTACGGTGTGACAAAAGAAGGTTTCTATCATGATCAGCCATGGCAGCTGCTGGCAGCGATTATGCTCAGTGCGCAGAGTACAGATAAACAGGTGGAAGAATCATTGCCTGACTTTTGCAGACAATTTCAGACTGCAGCCCAGCTGGCAGAAGCACCATTGGAAGTGATTGAAGCATCTATTCGTTCCATAGGTCTTTATAAGAATAAAGCAAAGAATTTAAAGAAATGCTGTACTCAGATTGTAAATGAATATGGCGGTGAGGTTCCGGCAGAAATAGAGGAACTGTTAAAGCTGGCTGGAGTGGGGAGGAAGACAGCCACCCTGTTTCTCGCCGATGCGTATAATATTCCGGGAGTTACGGTAGATACCCATGTATTCAGGATATCCAGACGGCTTGGCTGGGCAGAAGGAAAGAATCCTGTGAAAGTGGAACAGGAGCTTCAGAACGTTTTACCAGAGGAACATTGGAACCGGATTAACTTTCAGCTGATCTATCATGGAAGAGAGATCTGCACAGCCAGGAAGGCTAAGTGCGGGGAATGTGTGCTGGCGGATTGGTGCGAGAGAAAGCTGCAGGAGGTTAATTAGTTACCGACAACGCATAAAAGGAGACGAAACAATGAAATTAATGTTTAAGCAACGCTTTTTTTCCTGGTTTGACAGTTATGACATATATAATGAAGAAGGCGGCTGCGTTTTCACAGTCAAAGGCAAACCTGCGTGGGGACATAAGCTGGAAATCTATGATAAAAACGGCGGTCATCTGGCTACTTTAAAAGAGCAGATATTTACGTTTCTTCCCCGGTTTTATATTATTATTAATGGTGAGACTGTGGGGACAATAACAAAGGAGTTTACTTTTTTCAGGCCCTCATTTAACATCGACTGTAATGGCTGGGAAGTAAAAGGCGATTTTTTTGAGTGGGATTATTCTATATATTCCAGGGATGGTCGTGTTGTGGCGCAGATAGAAAAACAGCTGTTCCGTTTTACGGACACGTATATCATTGATGTGGAGGATGAGAGGGAGGCTCTGTTATCCTTAATGGTGGTTCTTGCCATTGATGCTGTTAAATGCAGTCAGGATAAATAATAAAAAAATATCATGCACCGCTCCGCCCATTCATTCAATCAGGCGGAGCGGTGCCTTATTTTTATGTAATAGTATAAATCTGCATATAATTCTTTCCCGCTTCACAGTGACATGAAAAGAACTTCTTTAGGATAAATTTAAGAAATTGTAATAAATCAATGGATGCCAATCTGGAAATTATATGGTAATATAATATAGGACTACGCTGCCTTAAACGCAGCTTTTTTCATGAAACAATCGGATTTAAGTATGGAGGCCCAGATGAAGCAAAGGAAATTTCACTTACACTTAACATTGTTCGGAACATTGGTATTGGTACTGGTACTTGTTCTGCTGTTTCAGACCTTAAAAGGGAAAGCAGAGCCTATTTTCGATGACAATACCACAACCACATATTATGCAAAAACCGTCCTTGGTACAGCACCAGATTTGCAGGCAGATCGGTATTTTAATAAGGAGAACTACGATCTTTCCGGCTTCACATTTGATTTCAGCCAGTGTGACTGGAATAAAGCGGGTACATACCGGGTTCCGGTTATCTATGATGGAAAGAAAACCAATTGTGCAGTGCAGGTGGAGGTGCGGGCCTCATCGGAAGATATAACGGAGACGGTTTCTGATATTAACGAGAACGCAGTTTTAAAAGAGAAGAAGTAAGGAGGAAACGGATATGGCGCATCAGAACTTAACTACCCTTTGCTACATTGAAAATGAGGGGCGCTATCTCATGCTTCACCGGATTAAAAAGAAAAATGATATCAATCAGGACAAGTGGGTGGGAGTCGGCGGTCATCTGGAAGAAGGGGAGAGCCCGGAAGAATGCCTTTTAAGAGAAGTGAAAGAGGAGACCGGACTGACTCTGTTATCTTATAAACTAAGGGGATTCATAACCTTTGTGTCGAACCAGTATCCTGATGAATATATGTTTTTATATACAGCGGACAGCTATGAAGGCTCACTGACAGATTGCCAGGAGGGAGTGCTTGAATGGGTGCCGGTTGAAAAGATCCACAGTCTTCCCATATGGGAAGGGGATCGTATTTTTTTTGAACTTTTAATGGATCAGATTCCCTTTTTCTCTCTGAAACTGCAGTATCACAAAGAGGAATTAAAGGCGGCTTTCTTAAACGGAACACCGCTGGAACTTTTGGAAGAACGGGATATCACTGGGCAGACCACCGGGACGGTTCGGGCCCGCTTTATGATGCACCGGGCTGGAATGCTTCATGGAACTTCTCATGTATGGGTAGTAAGACCTAATGATAAAAGCGGATTTGATCTGCTTTTACAGAAACGAAGTGAAGGCAAGGATGCTTATCCCGGATGCTACGACATCTCTTCTGCAGGACATATTCCGGCAGGAGACGATTTTCTTATATCGGCTGTCAGGGAGCTGTCGGAAGAACTGGGGATTGATGCCTTACCGGAGGAACTTGCTTATGTAGGTCTTCACGAGGAACAGGAGGAAGCTGAATTTTACGGCAGACCGTTTCGTAATCACGAAGTCAGCCATGTTTATGTATATCAAAAACCGGTGGATGAAAGTCAGCTTGTGCTTCAGAAAGAGGAAGTGGAATCCGTACTCTGGATGGATTATGAGGAATGTTTAAGACAGATGAGAGACGGAACTCTGGTTCACTGTTTAAATGAAAAAGAGCTTCACATGCTTGCGCAGTGGTATCAGAAAAAGGGATTGACCGGACAAGCTGAATTGTGATATAGTAGAAGAATCAAAGAAAGCAGGAAGTGTGTTTATGTTAATTGTGTCCTATCATGGAGCGTAAATCAGAATCATAATGTGAACAGGAGAATCAACGGAAGGAAGGCAGTTTTTTGCACTCCTTAGTTTGTGTACCTGTTTAGCCCATGAAGATACAAAACTGACTGACAGGATTTTAGACCTGTAAGACGAGGATTTGTAGTCTTACAGGTCTTTTTTGTGTATCAAAACAGGCCTGGCTGATTGCTCCATGAATCTTTTAGCAGCTTAAAAAAGATGAAACAGGGAGAATGACATGAATCACACATTTCAGATATTAGAATTTAACCGTATTTTAGAAAGATTAGAAGAACTGGCTCTTACAGATGGTGCGAAAGAACGAATCAGGAAATTAACTCCACAACTGAACGAAGCCCTGGTAAGGAAAAATCTTCGGGACACGACTCAGGCGAGAATGATCCTGGACCGTATGGGGCAGCCTCCGGCAGTTGCTATGAACGGCCTTTTGGCAATTTTCAAATCAGTTACACAGGAAAGTCTTTTGATGCCGGAGGAACTGGAATTCATCGGAACGATGTTAACAGGAGTAAAACGGTACAAGGATTTCTTAAACCGATGCAAATATTTAGAATTGAGTCTGGCCTATTATGAAGAGAATTTAAATCCGTTAGAGGATCTTGCAAAGGAATTGTATGAAAGTATCAGGAACAAGCGGGTGGATGACTCAGCGAGCAGATATTTAAGAAGCATTCGCCAGGACATCGTCCGAATGGAAGAGAAGCTGAGAACAAAGGCTGAGACTATGCTTCGGGGCAATAAAAAGTATTTTTCTGATTCCTATATAACGATCAGGAATGGTAAGGTATGCCTGCCGGTGAAAAAGGAGTATAAACCGTCGGTGCCTGGAAGCGTTATTGACCAGTCCGCTACCGGCTCAACCTTATTTATTGAACCATCTGCCATTGCAGTGTTAAATGGTGAACTGGAGAATTTAAGAATCGAAGAGGAGAATGAAACCAGGAGAATTCTCTATACTCTTACAGCTCTGGTAGAAGATCAGCTTCCGGTTCTTACAGAGAACATGCAGGTCTTAGAGAAACTGGATTTCCTCTTTGCAAAAGCTAAATTAAGTGCAGATATGAACGGAGTGGAGCCGGAGCTCCATTCAGAACGGATGATACGGATCGTGGAAGGGCGCCATCCGTTTATGAACCCGGATCAGGTGGTCCCTTTAAACTTTGAATTGGGGAAAAATGGAAGAGGAATTGTCATAACAGGTCCCAACACAGGAGGTAAGACCGTTTCCATAAAGACGGTGGGACTGTTTTCCATCATGGCCCAGTGCGGACTTCATATACCATGCAAAGAAGGAGAATTAAGCCTGTTTAACCAGGTTCTCTGCGACATCGGAGATGGTCAGAATATAACGGAAAACTTATCCACATTTTCCTCCCACATTGTAAATGTGCTGGATATTCTTGAAAAGGCGGACAGGGAAAGCCTTGTAATACTGGATGAACTGGGATCCGGAACCGATCCGGCAGAAGGCATGGGAATTGCGATTGCCATACTGGAAGAGTTAAGAAGGTGCGGCTGCTTATTCCTTGCAACCACCCACTATCCCGAAGTAAAAACCTACGCAAAAGAAGCGGAGGGAATCACCAATGCACGTATGGCGTTTGACCGGGAATCCTTAAGACCTTTATACAGACTGGAGATCGGAGAGGCAGGAGAGAGCTGCGCATTATATATAGCCGGAAGGCTGGGAATGCCGGAGCACATGATAAAACGTGCGGAGCGGTATGCCTATGGGATACAAAAGACGGAACCGGAGCCGGAAAGAAAACGGGAAGCCCATAAAAGATCCGGCGGTCCCAGAATTGAAAATATAAAGAAGATATCAGATAATCAGATCGCCATGCAGACGAAATTTACCATTGGTGACAGTGTGCTTGTTTTACCTGACAAAAAAGTCGGAATTGTCTGCACACCTGCCAATGATAAGGGAGTGGTCCGGGTTCAGATGCCGGATAAGAAGATCTGGATTAACCACAAGCGGATTAAGCTGTTAGTAGCAGCAAAAGAACTTTATCCGGAAGATTATGATTTTTCCATTCTGTTTGATACTGTGGAAAACAGAAAAGCCAGACACAAAATGGAAAAGGGATATCAGGAAGGTCTGGAGATCCGCAGTGCCAGGGATGAGACCCTCCCAAAATAGATCAGCATGTTTTTGGAGGATCGCAGTCTTTTTTGCGGTCCTCTTCACAAATCCTGTAATCGTAAGGCAGCTCAAACGGATCGTCGTTTAACTCAGCCAGTATTAACCGGAAAATCTGTACATGGCACAGTTCATCTGCTATAATCCGGTTTAAGATGGCTTTAATGCGGCAGTCATGAATCCACTGACATTGCCACTGGTATTTTTTGATTGCTTCCAGCTCTCCGTTTAAGGCATTGGATACCAAAGCCCCGATATTGGTGGGATAATGATTACAGGAAGGACTCCAGTATCTCATGCGCCCGTTCTGCCAGCTCCATAGCCGGGGATCCGTTCCCAGCATGATACAAAGCTCGCCGAAGACATTGAGATGATGCATCTCCTCAATGCTGATTCTGTGAAAACATTCTGCAATATCGTAAAAATACCGTTTCGTAATCATGCTGTTATATACATATAGGCTGATTGCGGACATTTCCGAATTACAATCTCCGATGTTGGAGAGCATGGCTTTGCCATAAAGTTCATTGACCGTCACAATCTCAACAGCGGGCCAGGGGGATTTGTCGGCAAAAACAAGAGTAGAAAGATCCATTTAATACCTCCCATAGAGTTGTTCTATTAAAATATATCAGCAGACGAAGGGAGTATGACTGAAATAATCATAAGAAAAGAAAGGCGGTGATTCGATGAATGACGAACGATCATTCCGAAAAGCACTGGAGGAGTTTGTCCCCTCTAACCAACAGGAGGAATCGGATAAAAGGCTGTTTTTGAAACTTTTATCAGAAGGCGATTCCATCTTTTTCCGGGAAAATGCGGCAGCACATATCTCTGCTTCCGGCTGGGTGGTGAATCAGACTATGGATCAGTTGCTGATGGCATATCATAACATCTACCATTCCTGGGCATGGACCGGAGGTCATGCAGACGGAGAAAAAGATCTGTTATCCGTAGCCATACGGGAAGCAAAGGAGGAGACCGGAATCCGGACTGTTACCCCGGTGATGGAGAAAATCTTCTCCCTGGAGGTTTTAACAGTGGATGGACACGAAAAGAACGGAGTCTACGTTTCTTCCCATCTGCATCTGAATGTGACCTATTTATTAAAGGGGGATGACAGGGAGAACATCAGAAGCAAGGAGGACGAAAACAGCAAAGTCGGCTGGTTTTCGCTGGATCATTGCCTGGAAGCAGTCAATGAACCGTGGATGAAGGAACGCATCTATAAAAAGTTGATAAAAAAGATGGAAATGCTGTTTCCATTTGATTGATTATGATTTATAATAAGGATATCAATGGATGAAGTTTTGCCAGATAAGACAGCGAGGTGTTAGATATGAAAATTGTTTATGCAATCGTCAGTTCCGATGATGGAAACCGTGTGACCGACGTTCTGAATGAACACCAGTTCAGTGTCACAAAACTTGCTACAACAGGCGGTTTCTTAAAGAAAGGCAACTCAACATTAATGATCGGTACCGATGACGGACAGGTAGAAGAAGTCATCACGCTGATCAAGGATACTTGCGGTAAACGCCAGAAAATCACATGCAACGTTCCTGCACCTAATATCGCCTCTGTATCAGCGGGATATATGATGATGCCCATGACAGTAGAGCTGGGCGGTGCCACTATATTTGTTACAGATGTAGAACGTTTTGAGAAAATTTAATGATATGACAAAGGGATTGCACAGCAATCCCTTTTCGTAACAGGAGGAATTTATATGTCAGAGACCAAACGAGTATTTATAATTGTACTGGACAGTTTTGGAATCGGTGAAGCTCCGGATGCGGCGAAGTTCCATGACGAGGGGAGCAACACCCTTGGAACCATCGCAAAAGCAGAAGAATATTATACGCCGAATCTGAAAAAACTGGGTATGTTTAATATTGACGGTGTAACATCCGGTGAAAAAGAGAAGGAACCGGCAGGATCCTTTGGAAGAATGACCGAGCGGTCCCAGGGAAAGGATACTACCATCGGTCACTGGGAGATCGCTGGGATTATTTCAGAGGAGCCTCTTCCTACTTATCCACAGGGGTTTCCGGATGAAGTCCTTGATGAGTTTAAGAAGCAGACAGGAAGAGGTGTTCTATGCAATAAGCCTTATTCCGGCACAGATGTTATCCGGGATTTTGGTAAGCAGCACGTGGAGACCGGGGATTTAATAGTCTATACTTCTGCAGACAGCGTTTTTCAGATCGCTGCCCATGAGGAAGTGGTGCCGCTGGAAGAACTGTACCGTTACTGTAAGATTGCCAGAGAGATCTTAAAAGGAGAACACGGTGTGGGCAGAGTAATCGCCAGACCTTTTATCGGCGTATATCCTGATTATAAAAGGACGCCCCACCGCCACGATTTTTCCCTCATTCCGCCTAAGACCACCATGCTTGACTGTCTGGATAAAGCCGGTCTTGATACCATCGGAGTAGGAAAAATCTACGATATTTTTGCAGGAAAGAGCATTCAGAAAACAACATCCATCGTGAACAATACCGATGGGATGGTACAGACATTGAAAGCACAGCAGGATGATTTCCACGGGCTTTGTTTCGTTAATCTGGTGGATTTTGATATGGTTTACGGTCATCGCAACGATGTAAAGGGCTATGCCAGAGCAGCCACTGAATTTGACGTTCAGCTTGGACAGTTTATGGAAGCTATGAGACCGGAAGATGTTTTGATCATTACAGCAGACCACGGCTGCGACCCGGGTACTCCCAGCACAGATCATTCCAGGGAATACACCCCCATGCTGATCTATGGACAGGGCATTAAAGCGGGAGTTTCCATCGGAACAAGAGATACCTTTGCGGATATCGCAGCAACGGTGCTTGATTTATTTGGATTAAAGGGAGAGATTGCCGGAACCAGCTTTTTAGGTGAAGTGGCAAAATAACAGGAGGTGTTCCATTGAAGCTTGACGAGACGATGGTCCGGATGCTGACAGAGGAAGCTTACCAGGCACAGAAAAAGGCGTATGTTCCTTACTCCGGTTTTATGGTGGGCGCTGCACTTCTTGCAAAGAACGGGACTGTTTACCAGGGCTGCAACATCGAGAATGCATCTTTTTCACCCACCAACTGTGCAGAACGCACGGCGTTTTTCAAGGCTGTGTCTGAGGGTGTGACGGAGTTTGATGCCATTGCCATTGTGGGAAATAAAAGAGGGGAAAAGGGAGATATCTGCCCTCCTTGCGGTGTCTGCCGACAGGTGATGGCAGAATTCTGTGACCCGGATAATTTCCAGGTAATCCTGGCATCAGAAGATAAGACTGCAGTTTACACATTAAAAGAACTGCTTCCCCTGGGATTTACAAAGAAAGATCTGGAATCCGACGGAACATGAGGGAGGTTTAATGAAATATGAGGATGTATGATTTAATTGCTAAAAAACGAAACGGAGAGACCCTGACAGAGGGAGAAATCCGTTCCATGATTGACGGCTATGTCAGGGGAGAAATCCCGGATTATCAGATGTCTGCCATGCTGATGGCAATTTATTTTAAAGGAATGAGCGATACAGAAACTGCAGTCCTTACAGATGCAGTGGCCCATTCCGGCGACATGGTGGATTTAACTCCCATTGAAGGCATTAAGGTGGATAAACATTCCACCGGAGGAGTCGGAGACAAAACGACGCTTGTTGTGGCTCCCATTGTGGCAGCCTGCGGTGTTAAGGTGGCGAAGATGTCCGGAAGGGGACTTGGTCATACAGGCGGAACAGTGGATAAGCTGGAATCCATTCCGGGCATGAGAACAACGCTGACGGAGGAAGAATTCTTTGAGGTAGTCAATACCACCGGATTGTCAGTGATCGGACAGTCCGGTAATCTGGCACCTGGTGATAAAAAGCTGTATGCGCTCAGAGATGTTACCGCAACCGTGGAGAGTATCCCCCTTATTGCGGCTTCTATTATGAGCAAGAAACTGGCAGCAGGAAGTGACTGTATTCTTTTGGATGTGAAAACCGGAAGCGGTGCATTTATGAAGACCCTTAAAGACTCTGTCACTCTGGCTGAAAAGATGGTGGCAATCGGAGAACATGCAGGGAAGAAGACCATGGCTCTCATTACCAATATGGACATTCCCCTTGGCAATCTAATCGGCAACAGCCTGGAGGTCATAGAAGCTGTAGAGACCTTAAAGGGCAGCGGACCGGAAGATTTAACAGAAGTCTGCCTGAATCTGGCCTCCGGTATGCTCTGGCTGGCAGGTAAGGGAACGGAGGAGGAATGTATGGCTATGGCCAGGAAGGCGATTGCAGACGGCAGCGCCTTAAACCGTCTGGCAGCCATGGTGAAAGCCCAGGGAGGAGATTCCTCTGTGATCTTAGACCCTGCTCTTTTTGCGAAAGCACCGTTTGAACGGGAAGTAAAGGCAGTCAGAAAAGGATATCTGGCACATATGAACACCGAACAGTGCGGAATTGCCTCTTCTATGCTGGGGGCAGGAAGAATCACCAAAGAAAGCCAGATTGATTATACAGCAGGCATTGCTCTGAAGAAGAAGGTGGGGCAGGAAGTGGAGGAAGGTGAAACCATTGCCATACTCTATACCTCCAGACAGGAGCTGTTTGACGCCGCAGAAGAGGAATTTGTGAAGGCAGTTACCATTGCCGGTACAAGACCGGAGCCGGAACCTCTTATTTATGCAAGAGTGACCAGAGAAGGCGTGAAGAACCTCATAGGATAGAAAGGATAAGACAATGACCGATTTAGAGATGTTAAAATATGTAGACCATACCCAGTTAAAGGCATTTGCCACATGGGAGGATATAAAAGAACTGTGCAAGGAGGCTGTGGAATATAATACTGCCACGGTATGCATTCCCCCCTGCTATATCAGCCGCGTACACAAGGAGTTTCCAACCCTTGCAATCTGTACCGTCGTAGGCTTCCCTCTTGGTTATTCTGTGACTGAGTCTAAGGTACTGGAGACGAAAAAAGCCATTGAAGACGGAGCGCAGGAAGTTGATATGGTAATCAATATCAGTGATGTAAAAAACAGGGATTACAAAAAAGTAGAAGATGAGATTGCAGAGCTTAAAAAAGCTGTCGGAGATAAGGTTTTAAAGGTGATTATAGAAGCCTGCTATTTAACTGAGGAAGAGAAGATCGCCATGTGCAAGGCTGTTACCGCAGCTGGAGCAGATTATATCAAGACATCCACCGGATTTGGAACTGGTGGTGCGACTCTTGAGGATATTGAACTATTTAAAAAGCATATCGGACCAGATGTAAAAATCAAGGCAGCCGGAGGAGTACGGACACTGGAAGATCTAAGGGCTTTTATTGAGGCGGGATGCGACCGCGTGGGAGCAAGTGCGGCGGTCAAGCTGGCGGCACAGAATAATTAATATAATGCATGGAAGGACTACCCCTAAACTGTCTGACAGTATGGAGCTGCAGCTTGTTTAGGGGTTTTATTTTCTGATAAATAGATAAAATGTACTAATAATGTTACGCGTTTCCTTGGGTATTTTTCACGAAAATATGTAAAATATCAAAAAACACTGACAAAACACCCCTAAAAGTGTTACACTATTAGTATAGACTTATACTATTTTATGTAACAGTGTGTTGGTATTCTGACAGGAGGAATGAATGATGTTTCAGGTAAATGATTTAGTTGTATTTGGCAGCCACGGAATCTGTGAGGTAATGGAGATTGGGAATCTATACATGTATGCGGCAGATAATGAGAGAACCTATTATACCTTAAAGCCTCTGTATGAAGATCACCAAAGTGCCGTTTACACGCCTGTGGATAACCGAAAAACAACCATCAGAGCCGCTGCTACCAGGGAGGAAGCAATGGATCTCATCGATCATATACCCAGTATTGAGACAATCTGGGCATTGGATGAAAGAGAGCGGGAAGGGATTTTTAAGGATATCATGCTCAAATGTGAATGCACCGGATGGATGCAGATTGTAAAGACATTGTACTTGAAAAAGAGAAAGAGACTTGCAGAGGGAAAGAAGAACACTGCCAAGGATGATTTCTATTTTAATAAGGCAGAGGATCTGTTGTATGGGGAACTGGCAGCAGCGCTGGAAGTGGATAAAGAAGGAATTAAGGATATGGTCATAAGCCGTGTCTATTCGGAAAATGTAAATTAAAGAAGTCGGCCCCCGGTATTAAAGAGGTAAGTACCTTGATAGAAAGGCACAAATTAAAGTTTGTGCTTCACTATCAGGGTACTTTTTATTTATTCCGCTTATGATTACAATGGTTTGAATTCGTACAGTTTATAAGGGGGGGTAGTAATACCAGCCTTCCACCTCTGGGAATACATTATTTTGAAGATTAGGCAGTTATTTAGCGGACAATGCACATTGTTGGGTTATTTTTGACATTCCTATCATATAATATTACAAATTATATTTTTTAGAACATACCAGATTAAGAAAATGCTGTTTTATTCCGGTAAACAACATTACATTCTTATTAAGGGGGAAATCATGAGAGGAGAAATGTGTATGTATGAAAAAAAGAAAAGGAGCTAAGATACTGCCGCGGACATTTTACTGTGCTCAAAAACGAGTTCTGGCGATTCTGCTTGCTGCGGCCATGGTACTGGCCAATGTAGGTGCAGACACAAATCAAGTGTTCGCAGCCAGTTCGTCGGAGTCCGTTACTTTCTCACTGAGCGGATCGCAGCTTATCAGTGCCGTTGAAGATGCGATTGCCAATGGAGATGAGGTAACAGCAGAGGATCTGGATTTTACCAATGGAAAAATTGATGAATTTAAGAAACTCTTCTTTGGGTCCGGTAAAATATACGAAGCGTTTCCTGAAACCCAGGGCGAAAGTATGGATGCGCAATTGCGTGTGTTTGTCCGCATGCCGGAAAATGCTGATGATATGTATATGGTAACCGGCGATGAAGAGATTATTTTTTTATACGTAAATAACGGAGAAGATACCATTAGCTGTGCTACTGAAATTACCAGGCTGGATGATGGTGCAGAAAAGGTTAAAAGGACTAAACGGATTACGGTTAGGAGTTATGAATCAGCATTTGGTAAAGATGATGTAAATGTTGTTACGAAGCCAGATCAAACAACTGTAACCGAAGAAACAAAGGTACCGGAAACAGCGACTCCTGCAGAGGCTGAGAAACCAGTTGAAACAGTGACTGAGGAGGAAACTACAGCAGCACGGGAGGAAACCACAGCAGCACCGGAGGAAACCGCAGCGGCACCGGAGGAGACCCCGGAAGAAATGTCCGATGAGACTACAGTCGTTCCGGAAGAAAGCCAGACACAGGTTCCTGCAGAGGAAACAGCTGAGGAGGCAGTCGAGTCGGAAGAACTTGCGGTTCCTGAGAATGAAACTTCCCAGCCAGTGGCTTCCATTATCCGTCACAATACACCGGTAGTTGCTGCCAATGAGAATGGTGAGGTAACGCAGACAGCAGAAATTATTGAAGAGACGGCTGCTGTTGATCCTATGAATGAGGAAAAACCCAAAGAGAAAGAGACTTTAAAAGAAACAGTAACGGAAGCGGAAACGCAGGTTGAAACGGCACAGGCGGAAACGGTACAGGAAGATACTACGCAGGCAGAAACCACACAGGCCGCTGCTAAGAGTGAGTCTGCGTCTGCAGGTAAGAATACGTCAGGGGGTACAGTTGAAACAGTTTCTGAACCAGCTTCCCCATCAGAGAGTAAGCCAGTGCCTGAGACCTCCAAAACAGAAACAAAGGCTTCTCCAGCAGGAACAGCCGATTTGGTTGGAATGGGATATTGCTCTGCAGCCAAGGTTTATACGGCAACAATCAATCAATTAAAAGCGTTAGATGATTATGAAGGATATAAGATTTCATATACAATCAATCCTGAAGCAAGTGCCCGGATCATCGAAGGACCAAGGGGTGTTGAGGAAGGTCAGGAGTTGACCTTTGGCGTTAAGAATCAGATTGGATATGCAATTGAAAGTGTAACAGCTAATGGACAAACACTTGAGCCCGATTCTTTTACAGATAATTCCGATAGTTCCCAGACCATTTGGTATTCTGTTCCAGAAGTTTATGATGATCAGGAGGTTGAAGTCTATATGACGGAGACTGGAGACCATCCGGAGTTTTCTTCCGAGCTCACTATGGATGATGGTACGGTTATTCGTTTGTATGCACCTGAAGGGGTGCTGCCCCGAGGGGTGAAAGCGTCAGCAGTCGTTGTTAACGGTATTGGGGATGTGGTGAAAGAAAAGGTTGAGGCCAAAGCAGCTGCTGATGGTGAGACGAAAAAAGTAATTGGTTCCTTATCTTACAACATAGATCTTCTTGACCGCAGCGGCAACAAACTGGATGATCAAATCTGGAATGGTGCTGTACAGGTAACATTTTCCGGTACTCCAATGGAAGAGCACAGTAAGGAAGCTAATACGGTTGAGGTGGTATATGTCGCCACGACTAAGGAGGAAGAACCACAGGCAGAAGTGACAGCTGCGGATGTGACTTATGTGGAGCCCGTTTCAGAAGAATTGAACGTAGAAGAAAGTAAAAGCATTAATGAGATTTCATTTGAGGCGGAACATTTTTCAACTTATACTATTGTTTTTTATAATTTTTGGGGAGATAAAGTTGTTCCATTAAATATTGTAAAATACGATAATGGAGCTGCAAAGCCTATTGGGACAGATGCCAACCGATATACAACTTTTAAAAGTAATAATCCTGTATCTATAAAAGATATTGCACCAGAGGTAAATGGATACACATTTGAAAAAGCTACAATCGGAAATAATTACGTGAGTGGTGATGTGATTCAAGAACTCAAAAATGTAACAAATTTATGGTGGAATACTTTACAATATAGAACTTCATCATCTGGCTTTATAGATGTGGACGACAACGATATCTATTTATGGTATCTGGAGGCTGGCGTAACAGTGCGGTTTGATGCCAACGGTGGTCAGGGTACCGTATCTTCACAAAATGTAAAACCAGGCGATTCAATCAAATTACCAGACGGCACCACCTTAACGAGAGCTGATTATCAATTTATTGGCTGGAGTGAATCTCCGGACGGAGGTAAAATCACTGCTAAAGGGAATGCAGGGTATAATAAAGTTTATACAGATACGTTCTCCATAAATGAAGGCGAGACTGCTAATACTAAAACGTTATATGCGGTTTGGGCACAAACAGGAGGCAGGGCGACTGGACGATTATGGGTAGCGGTATTAAATGATGGCGGTGATTTACCGGCAGAGCCGAGAAACCAGACGAATCGCAGTTATGAATTTATATATAAAGATAATAGGAAGTCGTACAAAACCATAGGACGTGATGATAATCTATTAAATTATATCAACCCCTTAATAACAGTGACTGGAAAAGAAAATGTTCAGGCAAATTTAAAAAGTAAGTTCAATAAAGTTACTGCTGACTGGATTACAAAAAATCTAAAAGATAACGAGTATATTGAATGGTATGTTATAAAATATGAGTCAGAAGCTTGCGGAACGGAAGGCTGGCATGTGGATGGCATCATTAGAAATAAACAGAGCTATTATGTTGACTATGATGGAAATGGTAATACAGGGGGCTTAACTCCGGATGGTCAGGGGTATAGTTTAAATGGCAATGTGACTGTAGCAGATGCAGGAGGGTATGAAGGCGGGACCTGGCTTCCATTAAAGAAAGATGGATATGTATTTGAAGGTTGGAATACCCGGTCTGATGGAACAGGAGCAGCGTTTCATGTTAAAGATTCATTCCGGCTGACAAAGGAATTTATTGCTGCAAATCATTCCGGATCGGCAAACACAGTAACTTTATATGCACAATGGAGATTAAAAAACAGTGTTCAGATTAAGTACCAGGCAGTAGGAGGCGGAACTGTATCTCCTTCGAATGAATATTTAAATCCGGATATTGGAGTTTCTAAAGGGGCTGAAGCAACTGCAAACGCGGGGTATAAGCTTAGCGGTTGGTATAGCGATGCAGCATGTACTGTTACAGTAGCTGATACCAATAAGTTTACACCGGAACGTCCGGCTTCCGGCTGGGTAAATGGTACTACGTTCTATGCCGGGTTTGTAGTGGATAATGCTCAAAAATTTGGATATACGGTGAATTACTATATCAAAGGGACCACAACCGCAGTACCAGGTCTTGAGGCTCTGACAGGAAGTGCACCAATAGGAGAATTCACCTGGAAAAATGAGCCAAAGACTAAAACCGGCTATAAGCTGATGACGGCGCAACCGGAGAGTATGACAATCACAGCAGACGGTCCCAATATGAAGACTGTATACTATGAGATTGATAAAACGCAGAAGTTTAACTATACAGTAAATTTCTATATTAAAGGAACCACAGCTGCGGTACCAGGTCTTGAGGCTCTGACAGGAAGTGCACCAATAGGTGAAGTCACCTGGAAGAATAAGTCAAAGACAACAACCGGCTACAAACTGATGGACTCACAGCCGGAGAGCATGACAATTACAGCATCAGGCCCGAACGTGCAGGCAGTATATTATGAGATTGATGAATCGCAGAAGTTTAACTATCAGGTAAATTATTATATCAAGGGGACCACAACTGTGGTACCAGGCCTTGAGAAACTGACAGGAAGTGCACCGGTTGGAACATTTACCTGGATGAATGAGCCAAAGACAACAACCGGCTACAAATTGATGGCGGCACAGCCGACGAGTATGACAATCACAGCTGCAGGCCCCAATACAAAAATAGTGTATTATGAAATTGATGATACACAAAAGTTTGACTATAAAGTAAATTATTATATCAAGGGGACCACAACTGCGGTACCAGGTCTTAAGGCTCTGGCAGGAAGTGAACCGGTAGGGGAATTTACCTGGAAGAATGAGCCAAAGACAAGAACCGGATACAAATTGATGGCGGCACAGCCGACCAGCATGATAATCACAGCGGACGGTTCCAACGAGAAGACGGTATTCTATGAGATTGATAAAAAGCAGAAGTTTAATTATACCGTGAATTATTATATTATGGGAACCACAGCTCCAGTACCAGGTCTTAAAGCTCTGGCAGGAAGTGAACCGGTAGGGGAATTTACCTGGAATAATGTCCAGAAGACCAAAACTGGCTATAAACTGATGACCGGACAGCCGACAAGTATGATTATCACAGCTGCAGGTCCTAATACTAAGATAGTGTATTATGAAATTGATGAAACGCAGAAGTTTGACTATACGGTAAATTACTATATCAAAGGGACCAAGACTGCAGTACCAGGTCTTACGCCGTTAACAGGAAGTGCACCGGTCGGAACCTTCACCTGGATGAATGAGCCAAAGACCGCAACTGGTTACAAGCTAATGGCGGCACAGCCGACAAGCATGACAATCACGGCAGCTGGTCCGAACGAGCAGGTGGTATATTATGAGATAGATGAAACGCAGAAGTTCGACTACACGGTGAACTACTATATCAAAGATACCACAACTGCGGTACCAGGTCTTAGTCCGCTGACAGGAAGTGCCCCGGTAGGAGAAGTCACCTGGAGCAATGCAGATAAGACAGAAACCGGCTATAAGGTGTTGGCAGCACAGCCGACAAGCATGACAATCACGGCAGCTGGACCAAACAAGCAGACGGTATATTATGAGATTGATGAAACACAGAAGTTTGACTACACGGTGAACTTCTATATCAAAGATACCACAACTGCGGTACCAGGTCTTAGTCCGCTGACAGGAAGTGCCCCGGTAGGAGAAGTCACCTGGAGCAATGCGGATAAGACAGAAACTGGCTATAAGGTGTTGGCAGCACAGCCGACAAGCATGACAATCACGGCAGCTGGACCAAACAAGCAGACGGTATATTATGAGATTGATGAAACACAGAAGTTTGACTACACGGTGAACTACTATATCAAAGATACCACAACTGCGGTACCAGGTCTTAGTCCGCTGACAGGAAGCGCCCCGGTGGGAGAAGTCACCTGGAGCAATGCAGATAAGACAGAAACCGGCTATATGGTGATGGCGGCACAGCCGACCAGCATGATAATCACGTCAGCTGGTCCGAACGTGCAGGCGGTATATTATGAGATAGATGAAACGCAGAAATTCGACTACACGGTGAACTACTATATCAAAGATACCACAACTGCGGTACCAGGTCTCAGTCCGCTGACAGGAAGTGCCCCGGTGGGAGAAGTCACCTGGAGTAATGCGGATAAGACAGAAACCGGCTATAAGGTGATGGCGGCACAGCCGACCAGCATGATAATCACGTCTGATAGTCCGAATGAGCAGGTGGTTTATTACGAAATAGATGAGGATCAGACACTTAATTACACAATTAAATATTTCTATAATAATATTGAGGACAGTTTGGCAGAGGAAAATTTAAAGGTATTGGTTGCTGAGCCGACTGTAAGTGAAGTACCATTAAAAGCAAAGACCGGCTATAAATTGTCAGATACACCATACAATCCAGAATTACCGACAGCTATCACCAGTAAATACAATGTAATAAATGTTTATTATGAACCGGTGCAGGTTAACTATATTGTAAACTTGTATTATCAGGTAAATGGTGAATATACTGAGGAGCCGGCATATTCGTATACCAGAATTGGTTACACGGATTCTGTATCTGAAGTGACAGCAAAAGACAGAGAAATAAAGAAACCAGGATATGTATTTGATGAAGCAGCAAAAGATAATATATTGAGTGGAACGGTAGCCGGAGACGGAAGCCTGGTGCTTAAGGCTTACTTTAAACAGCAGTTCGCAGTAACTTATGATCCTGGAACCCAGGGAACCTTTAAGATTCAGAAAGTAAAAGGCCTGGATTATAACACAGAGACTCCCCGGTTTGACGGGACGCCTACAGGAAAACCGGGATATGAATTTGCAGGCTGGAGTCCAAAACCTGAACCTGCTGTCACAGCAGACATCACTTATGTAGCACAATGGATTTCTTCAAACAGCACCAAATATACGGTGGAATTCTATTACGAAAGTAAAGGAAACTATCCGGCACAACCCAATAGCTCTTCATTGAGAGCAGGAACAACAGATGCCTTAGCAGCTGTAACAGATTCTGATAAGACAGCTTCTAGCGGATATATTCTTGATTCAAATGCGGCCAATGTGTTTGAGGCGAAAGTAGCTGGTGATGGCGGTATGGTACTCAGGGTTTACTTTAAGCAGCAGTTTATGGTTACCTATAATCCTGGCCAGCATGGTTCATTTAAAGCACAGACAAATACAGGACTCAGTTATGGTGATGCGGTTCCTGCATTTGCCGGGCAGACCACAGCAACCGGAAACTACAGTTTTATTGGATGGAATAAAGAAATTGACAAGACAGTAACAGAAAACGTAGTTTATTCCGCGTTGTGGAGATACAACGGAAGTGGTGGAAGCAGTGGAAGCAGCGGAAGCAGCGGAAGCAGTTCCGGCGGGGGGCCAAGAGCAACAGGCACCCGCGTACCCGGAGGACCTGGTGACACAACCGTTATCATCGAGCCAGCACCAGTTCCGTTAGCAAACCTGCCGGAAAAAACAAACCTGGTACTCATCGATGACGGTAACATCCCATTAGCCGGGCTCCCAAAGACTGGTGACAGGGCGCCTATACAGGGCATTGCAGCAATTCTATCTGGAATCTTATTGGCGGCTTATCTGGCAATCAGTCATAAGCGCAGAGAAGAGAGATAAGAGTCGAAGAGCAAAGTAGTAAAACGGAGCTGCTGTAAAAGTATATTCTACTGAAACAGCAGCTCCATTATTATGCATTAATGATAAATTTTCTTCTGCTCATAGATTGGTTCGCTAGTCAGATGGATTCCTAAATTTTTAAAGGTTTTCACATCCACATCAGAAAGCAGGACAGATGTGTGGGCATCGGTTCCTTTTAATTTAGGAAGCTGCTCCAGTGCGGTCTGTGCATTGACATCAGTCGCTGCAGAAGCGGACAGCGCAATCAGGACCTCATCTGTGTGAAGCCTTGGGTTTCTGCTTCCTAAATACATTACCTTTAGTTTTTGAATCGGTTCAATGGCAGATGGAGAAATCAAATGAACATCGTGAGGAATATTACCCAGCATCTTTACAGCATTTAACAAAAGTGCTGCAGAGGCTCCCAGTAAATGGGTGGTTTTTCCTGTCACAATGGTACCGTCATCCAGTAAAAGTGCAGCGGCAGGCGATCCGTTATTCTTCGCAAGTTCATTGGCGGCACCTACGGGTTTTCTCTTTTCCGTGTTAATTTTGGCCTGCTTCATCAAAAGCTCGATTTTATATACCTCATCTTTAGATCCCATGTCTTTCGCCAGACGGGACAAAGCCTGATAATACCGTCTGATGATTTCCTGACGGGAGGCTTCCCTGCAGATCTCGTCGTCCACGATACAGTGGCCTGCCATATTCACACCCATATCAGTAGGTGATTTGTATGGGCATTCTCCGTAGATTCCTTCAAAGATAGCGCTTAATACCGGGAAAATTTCCACATCCCGGTTATAATTTACCGTAGTTTCTCCATAAGCTTCCAAATGGAAGGGGTCGATCATATTCACATCATTTAAATCGGCAGTAGCAGCTTCGTATGCCAGATTCACCGGATGCTTTAGTGGAATATTCCAGATGGGGAAGGTCTCAAATTTGGCATACCCGGCTTTGATTCCCCGCTTGTTCTCGTGATAAAGCTGTGATAAGCAGGTTGCCATCTTTCCGCTGCCAGGTCCCGGCGCGGTGATGATTACCAGCGGTCTGGAAGTTTCTATATAATCATTTCTTCCATAACCCTCATCACTGACGATGAAGGGAATGTTAGCGGGATATCCGTCAATAATAAAATGACGGTATACTTTAATTCCCAGGGATTCCAGCTTTCCTTTGAAAACGTCGGCTGCTTTCTGACCGGAATACTGAGTAATAACAACACTTCCCACATATAGTCCCTTATCGGTAAAGGACTGTATGAGACGGAATACATCCACATCATATGTGATCCCGAGATCATGGCGGATCTTATTCTTTTCAATGTCAGCTGCGCTGATGGCAATTACGATCTCAGCCTGATCAGCAAGCTGCATCAGCATGCGAAGCTTGCTGTCCGGCTCAAAACCCGGAAGCACTCTGGAAGCGTGGTAATCGTCAAAGAGTTTACCCCCGAATTCCAGATAGAGCTTGTCCCCGAACTGGCTGATCCGCTCCTTGATATGCTCTGACTGCATGGTTAAATATTTGTTGTTATCAAATCCTGGTTTCATTTGTCCCTCCGTGGCATGTTCATATTCACAATACTATCGATTGTAACATAGAACCCTGGAAAATGCCATGGCTTTTATCTGTCCATATTTGCTGGAAAGTCTTTACAACACGCTTTAAACGTGTTAAAACGTTGTAGTAAGAAGGAGGAGAATCATGTTTAAAATAGGAAGAAACGACCCGTGCTGGTGCGGCAGCGGAAAGAAATATAAAGCCTGTCATCTGGAGTTTGACAGAAAACTTGAGAACTACGAAATCATGGGGGAGGAGGTGCCAAATCACTCTATGATTAAGACACCGGCCCAGATTGAAGGAATACGCCGTGCAGGTGTGGTTAACAATCAGATTCTTGATCTGGTAGGAGAGAAGATTGGTCCCGGAATCAGTACCGAGGATTTAAATACCCTGGTCCACGAATCTACCATACGTCTGGGCGGAATTCCAGCGCCCCTTAACTTTGAAGGATATCCCAAAAGCGTCTGTACCTCCATTAATGAGGTGGTCTGCCATGGAATCCCTGATCCAAAACGGATTTTAAAAGAAGGCGACATTATTAACGTGGACGTAACCACCATTTTAGACGGCTATTATGCAGATGCCTCCAGAATGTACTGTATGGGAAATGTATCTCCGGAAGCCGAAAAACTGGTCCGCGTTACAAAAGAAAGCGTGGATCTGGCATTAAAAGAAGCCAGAGCATGGGGACATTTGGGAGATATCGGAGCGGTGATTTCCGAATATATCTATGCCAATGGCTTTACGGTGGTGAGAGAGATCGGCGGTCATGGGGTAGGAGTGGAATTTCATGAGGAGCCATGGGTCAGCCATATCGGAACAAGAGGTACGGATATGCTTTTAGTTCCTGGAATGATTTTTACCATTGAGCCTATGGTTAACGCAGGAAAGGCCGATGTTGTGCAGGATGACACCGATGGATGGACCATCTATACAAAGGATGGAAGTTTGTCGGCACAGTGGGAGTATACCGTTTTAATTACAGAGGAAGGGCCGGAGGTGCTTGCCAGATAATGGAAAAGAAACGCTGCTTTTGGGTGGATGAATCATCACCCGTCTACGTGAAATATCATGATGAGGAATGGGGAGTCCCTGTTTACGACGATCAGAAACTGTATGAGATGTTTCTGTTAGAAACCTTTCAGGCAGGGCTTTCCTGGATTACCGTGTTAAAAAAGCGGGAAGCATTCCGGGAGGCCTTTGACGGATTTAATCCGGAAAAGGTTTCTGCATACAAAGAAGAGAAGTTAAATGAACTGATGGAGAACCCAGGCATTATCAGAAACAGAAGAAAAGTCGAGGCTGCCGTAAAAAATACCCGTATCTTTATGGAAATACAAAAGGAATTCGGATCATTTTCAAACTATTTATGGGGATTTACAGACGGGAAAATCATTGTGAACCAGGATGATAATTTTTCTGTAAAAACAGAACTGTCTGACCGGATATCAAAGGATATGAAAAAAAGAGGCATGTCATTTGTGGGATCTGTAACCATCTATTCCTATCTTCAGGCTGTGGGAGTGGTCAATGACCACGAGCTGGCATGTATCTGCAGGCAGAAGTCATAAGGAACAGGAGAGAACATGGGAATAATTGAAATTGAAGATAAATCCATTTTACAGCCATTATTTGCTGGCTGGGAAGAAACTCTCATCTGGTCCTGTCTGCAAAATGTCATGGGAAGGGCCTTCGCCGACCGGCAGAAGAATCCACGCTCCGCTCAGCTGGTAATTGGAGATTTCTGCTTTTTTTCAGGAGTGCCGGATCCAGAATTAATAACAAATAAACCATCAGGAAGAAAATCTGATTTTATCATTATGGTTCCTGAAAATGAAGCATGGGCACAAGCCATTGAGAAGGTCTGGAAGTCCTCCGCCAGCCGAAGGAGCCGTTATGCGATAAAGAAAGAACCGGCTGTTTTTGACAGAGAGCTGTTAAACAGGGCAGCAGAGAGCCTATCACCTCCATTTATCCTTCGCATGTTTGACGAGGGAATTTACAGACAGGTGATGGATAATGCCTGGTCCAGAGATTTATGTTCCCAGTTTGCAGACTATGAAGATTACAGAAAAAGGGGAATCGGAGCCGCCGTTCTTTTAAATGGAGAGGTAGTTGCCGGTGCATCCTCCTATACGGTTTATCATGGTGGAATCGAGATTGAGATTGATACAAAGAAAGAATACAGGCGGAAGGGGCTGGCATATTCCTGTGGAGCTAAGCTTATACTGGAATGTTTAGACAGAGGACTTTACCCCAGCTGGGACGCCCACAATCCGGGTTCTGCGGCACTTGCCGAAAAGCTTGGATATCATCGGGACCGGGAATATCCGGTCTATGAAATAACTGGTTATTAAAAGATAAAACATACTGCTGCATCCGGGATATTAAATTTTTATTTGGAATATTTTACAAAATGTGGTAAAATATTAAATAATTATTACAATGAGACACTGAAAACCATAGAGAAAGAGAAAGATAAATGATGAAACGATGGCTTTTAGCAGTAATTGTATGCTCATTAGTAGCAGCCGGATGCGGCAGATACAAAGAAATACCCGAGACAATAGAAACCGGTCAGTCCAGTGATGGGGTGGCGGAAGATTCCAGTGATAGCACCCAGCCAGAGATACAGGCAGAGACGATGGAGACATCAGTGCTCCCACAGAAAAAGCCGGTTAAAGTAAAAGGAATCTATATCTCAGGATATATGGCGGGATCGGAGGGCTTTCAGGACATCCTTGACAAGATTAAGGGCACGGAAATCAACGCTGTCGTGATAGACGTAAAGAACGATGACGGCAGAATTACATTTGCAATGGACGAGGCTCCCACAGTGAAGGAAATCGGTGCGGAGAAAAAGTATATCCGTGACATGCCGGCTATGATGGCCCGGTTAAAAGAAAGAGGAATCTATACCATTGCCAGGGTGGTTGCGTTCCGGGATCCCTACCTGGCGGAACAGAAGCCGGAGTGGAGTCTGAAGAATAAGGATGGAAGCCTGCACAGAGATAATCAGGGTCTTGCCTGGGTTAACCCCTACTGCCCTGAGGTCTGGGATTACCTGGTTGAGGTGGGAGAAGCCGCATCTGAGGCCGGCTTTGATGAAGTTCAGTTTGACTATATCCGGTTTTCCACAGACAGCTCCATGAAGCAGGTGGCCTTTGACGAAAAAGTGACAAAGGGACGTTCAAAAACAGATATTATTACAGAGTTTATTCAATATGCCTATGAGAAACTCTCTGCCCGGAATATCACGGTTTCTGCCGATGTGTTCGGAACCATCATCGGAAGTAATGTGGATGCCCAGGCGGTAGGACAGGTTTACAGTGATATGACAGACCATCTTGATTATATCTGCCCCATGATTTATCCATCCCATTATGGTGACGGCAATTTCGGTATTGACCATCCGGATATGAAACCATATGATACCATCCTGGCAGCGCTGAATCTTTCTAAGGCTGATCTGGATAAGACCCGCAGGGAAGGCGAAGGCCAGGCGATTGTCCGGCCGTGGCTTCAGGACTTCACGGCCTCTTATCTGAAGCATCACATATCATACGGGAAGAAGGAAATAAGAGACCAGATAAAGGCTGTTTACGATGCTGGTTATGACGAGTGGATTCTTTGGAGTGCTTCCAACCGGTACACCTGGGATGCCCTGCTGTCAGAGGAAGATGCGAAAGAGGAAGCGGAGAAAATAGCCCAGTTGAGAGCATCTAAAGAAGAATCAAAAGCGGCGGCAGAAGCTGAAGCAGCAGCTGAGGCAAAAACCGCGGTTGAGACAAAAGCGGCGGCAGAGACAAAACCAGCGGTTGAGACAAAACCGGTTCCGGACAAAGCTGAGAGTCAGGCAGAGAAGAGTCTGGAAGGATCGGTTGCGGCAGAAGAGACAGCTACACAGGAATCCCGGACCGGGGAAGCTTTGGAGAAAAGCAAAAAAAGGAGTAAGCCTCCAGTCGTGATCGTGACTACAGGCGGTTCCTGAAATGAAAAGTGAGGAAAGCGATGGAGAGAATACCAAAACCAGGAGAATTCTACAGACATTTTAAGGATAAGATGTATCAGGTGACAGCGGTTGCCACTCATTCCGAAACCAGAGAAAAGATGGTGGTATATCAGGCTCTGTACGGAACCTTTGATGTTTATGTACGTCCTCTCTCCATGTTCACCAGCGAGGTGGATCATGAAAAATACCCGGATGTTGTTCAAAAATACCGGTTTGAACGGGTTGACTTAACGGCAGCCAGTGATGTAAACCAGCCGGATGGAGAGCAGAAAGAAGAGACAACGAAAGAAGAACATGACGGACCCAATAAAAATCTGCTTGCATTTCTTGACGCAGAGACGTATTATGATAAGTTAGAGGTGTTAAAGACCTTAAAAGACAAATTTACGGCGGAAGAGCTTCTTGCGATCTGTGAGATTATGGATATCGGAAGAGCGGATTCTGAGCCGGAAGAGAAGTATTATGCAGTGGAGCGTTATCTGGAACTGCAGATCAAATACGACGGAACAAGATTGAGGTGATTCGAACCAGGTGGACCACATCGAATTTAATATAGAAGAAGAGTTGAAAAAACTGCCGTCCCAGCCTGGAGTGTATATCATGCACGATAAGCGGGACGAAATTATCTATGTGGGAAAAGCGATCAGCTTAAAAAACAGGGTCAGGCAGTATTTTCAAAGCAGCAGAAATAAGACGGCAAAGATCGAACAGATGGTGTCGAGAATCGCCCGTTTTGAATACATTATAACAGACTCAGAACTGGAAGCGCTTGTGCTGGAATGCAATTTAATCAAGGAGCACCGGCCCCGTTATAATACCATGTTAAAGGATGATAAGACTTATCCTTACATTAAGGTTACCGTGTACGAGGAATTTCCCAGGGTTCTGTTTTCCAGAGATATGAAGAAGGATAAAAGCAGGTACTTTGGTCCCTATACCAGCGCGGGAGCGGTGAAAGATACCATTGATCTGATCCACAAGCTGTACCAGATCAGAACCTGCAGCCGCAATCTGCCCAGAGATATCGGGAAAGAAAGACCCTGCTTAAACTATCATATCAAGCAGTGTCAGGCACCCTGCCAGGGATATATCAGTCAGGAAGATTATGGAAGATCGATCAGTCAGGTGATTGATTTTCTTGGAGGGAAATACGCGCCGGTCATTACCATGCTGGAAGAAAAGATGCAGGCTGCATCGGATGAGATGGATTATGAAAAAGCCATTGAATACAGAGATTTGTTAACCAGTGTAAAACAGATCGCCCAAAAACAGAAGATCACGGACAGCGGTATGGAAGACCGGGATATTATCGCCATGGCAAAAGATGAAAAAGATGCTGTGGTCCAGGTCTTTTTTGTGCGTGAGGGGAAACTGATCGGAAGAGAACATTTTCATGTAAATGTAGCCACGGCAGAAGACAATGGTCAGATTTTAACCAGCTTTGTGAAACAGTTCTATTCAGGAACACCCTTTGTACCAAGAGAGATATGGATGCAGACCCAGCTTGAGGAAGATGGCGTGATCGGGGAATGGCTGTCTGCCAAACGGGGACAGAAGGTAAAACTTACGGTGCCTAAGAAAGGGCAGAAAGAACGCCTTATGGAGCTGGCGGAAAAGAATGCGGCTCTGGTTCTCTCCCAGGATAAGGAAAAGATCAAGCGGGAGGAACTTCGTACGGTAGGAGCCATGAATGAAGTGGGAAGTCTGCTGGGGCTTTCTGATGTAAAACGGATTGAGGCATTTGATATTTCCAATATAAGCGGTTTTGAGTCGGTAGGGTCCATGATCGTGTATGAAAACGGCAGACCCAAACGCAATGATTACAGGAAATTCAAGATTAAGTGGGTAAAGGGAGCCAACGATTACGCTTCCATGAATGAGGTCCTGACCAGAAGGTTTTCCCACGGTTTACAGGAAGCAGAAAGCTTAAGGGAAAAGGGCGTGGAAGAAGAATTAGGAAGCTTCACCCGATTCCCAGACTTAATCATGATGGATGGAGGAAAAGGGCAGGTGAACATCGCCTTAGAGGCACTAACTCAGCTGGGGCTTGCCATTCCCGTATGCGGTATGGTAAAAGATGACAATCACCGGACCAGGGGGCTTTACTATAACAATGTGGAAATTCCCATTGACCGGCATTCGGAAGGGTTTAAACTGATCACACGGATTCAGGATGAAGCCCACCGCTTTGCCATAGAATATCACAGAAGTTTAAGAAGCAAAGGGCAGGTAAAATCCATACTCGATGATATTCCTAATATCGGACCTGGCAGAAGAAAGGCTTTAATGCGCAGATTTAAGGGCCTGGAAGCAGTGAGAGAGGCCACGCTTGAGGAACTGGAAGCTACAGAAGGCATGAATTCCCGCTCTGCAAAAAGTGTGTATGAATTCTTTCATAATTAGTCCCATAGCTTTTCAAAACATAAAATCTGTGTTAGTATGAAAAAAACAGATGAAAAGGAGCATTTCACCATGCATGGAGTAGCAATCACAGATCTGATTGAAAAAATGAATCTCCGGAATATGACGCCGGAGATCGATGCGGAGAAAATTGTGCTCAGCCACCCGGATGTAAACCGTCCGGCTCTTCAGCTGGCCGGTTTTTTTGATCACTTTGATAATGAACGGGTTCAGATCATCGGATATGTAGAGCAGGAATATATCAGCCAGATGAATCATGAAAGAAAGATGGAGATGTACGACAAGCTGCTCTCCTATCAGATTCCGTGCCTGGTATACAGCCGCAGTCAGAGTCCGGATGAGGATATGCTGGCACTCTGCAACCATTATGGAATCCCATGCCTTGTTTCAGATAAGACCACCTCTGATTTAATGGCAGAGGTCATCCGCTGGCTGAAGGTGAAGCTGGCTCCCTGCATCAGCATTCACGGCGTTTTAGTTGACGTATTCGGTGAAGGCGTGCTGATTATGGGTGAGAGCGGCATCGGTAAAAGCGAAGCGGCTCTGGAGTTAATTAAAAGAGGACACCGTCTTGTAACGGATGATGTTGTTGAGATCCGCAAGGTGAGTGATGATACCTTAATTGGAAGTGCACCGGAAATCACAAGGCATTTTATTGAATTACGCGGAATCGGAATTATTGATGTGAAGACATTGTTCGGTGTGGAGAGCGTAAAGGACACCCAGTCCATCGATATGGTGATTAAGCTGGAAGACTGGGATAAGGATAAAGAGTACGACAGACTGGGAATCGAGGACAATTACACGGAGTTTTTAGGCAATCAGGTTGTATGCCATTCCATTCCTGTACGTCCGGGCCGTAATCTGGCTATTATTGTGGAATCAGCTGCCGTCAATTACAGACAGAAGAAGATGGGGTACAACGCGGCACAGGAATTATACAACCGCGTACAGGCAAACCTATCTAGAAAACAGGATGATTGAGGTGTCTGATGACTGGAATTTATGAAAAACTTCTTAGTGCGGCCGATAAAAACCATATTAAAGCAGGAGAAGAGATGCGCAGGCATACCTCTTTCCGGGTTGGGGGACCGGCAGACTGCTTTGTAACTCCTGGAGATGAACACGAGCTTGCTGCAGTCATTAAGATCTGCAGGCAGGAAAAAGTGCCATATTTCATATTAGGCAACGGAAGTAATCTTCTGGTGGGAGATCAGGGTTTTGACGGGGTGGTTATCTCTATGGACAGCTTTCATGTCTGTGATGTCAATCAGGAGACAGGGATGATAAAAGCCGGAGCAGGTCTTTTGCTGGCGAGAATTGCACAGGAAGCATATAAGGCATCACTGACAGGCTTTGAGTTTGCTGCCGGAATTCCGGGAACACTGGGGGGAGCCGTAGTCATGAATGCCGGTGCATATGGTTCGGAGATGAAAGAGGTTCTGCGCAGTGTAAGAGTTGTGACCGGGGATGGACAGATCAAAGAAGTCCCTGCCTGCGAGCTTTCTCTGGGGTACCGGACCAGCTGCATTATACCAAACCAGTATGTGGTGACAGAAGCAGTCATACGCTTAAAAGAAGGCGATCCGGTTTCTATTAAAAACCGTATGGATGAACTGGCACGCAGAAGAAAAGAAAAGCAGCCTCTGGAATTTCCCAGTGCAGGAAGTACCTTTAAGCGCCCGGAAGGACATTATGCCGGGAAGCTGATTGAAGATGCCGGGCTTCGGGGATTTTCCGTAGGAGGTGCCCAGGTTTCAGAAAAGCACTGCGGATTTGTGATCAATAAAGATCAGGCGACAGCTGCGGATATTATAGCCTTGTGCGAAGAGGTAAAAAACAGGGTATACAAAAATTCCGGAGTGATGCTTGAGATGGAAGTGAAGACACTGGGGAAGTTTTAACTAGCAAAGGAGTATACAGTGAGGCTTGTAATTGTGACAGGCATGTCAGGTGCGGGGAAAACACAGGCGCTCAAGATGTTGGAGGATATGGGATTTTATTGTGTGGATAATCTTCCTATACCGCTTATCGAGACATTTGCAGAGCTGACCCTTAAAAATCCGCAGGGAATTAAGAACGCCGCCCTGGGGATTGATATCAGAAGCGGGGAAGATTTATCGGTTTTAGACCGGATCTTTGATGAATGGTCCAGAAACCGTGTGCCTTTTGAGATTCTTTTCCTGGATGCCGGAGATGAAATACTGATAAAGCGGTATAAGGAAACCAGAAGAGCCCATCCCCTCGCAGCAGGCGGAAGAATTGACAGCGGAATAATAAAAGAACGTGGGAAGCTTGCTTTCTTAAAGGAAGAGGCGGATTATATCATCGATACCAGCAAGCTTCTCACGAAAGAACTGAGGCAGGAACTGGAAAAGATATTTATGAAGCACAAATCTTACCGGAATCTATTCATTACCATTCTTTCTTTCGGCTTTAAATATGGAATTCCATCCGATGCTGATCTGGTGTTTGATGTGAGATTTCTGCCTAATCCCTACTATGTGGAGGAGCTGAGAAACCGGACAGGGGAAGAAAAAATAGTGCGGGACTATGTGATGCAGCATGGAACCGCTGATCTGTTTTTGAACAAGCTTTATGATATGCTGGAATTTCTTCTTCCCAACTACGTTCTGGAGGGAAAGAACCAGCTGGTGATTGCCATTGGGTGCACAGGTGGTAAGCATCGTTCCGTAACCGTTGCAAAAGCGGTTTATGAAAAATTTAAATCAAGAGCAGAATTTGGTATTAAAATCGAACATCGGGATATTGATAAGGATAATACAGGAAAAAGGGTGGTCTAGGTATGTCGTTTTCTTCTAAACTAAAAGAAGAGCTTTCCAGGCAGATCAGCCCGGCAAGGCATTGTCAGATCGCGGAAATGGCTGCGATCATCAGCCTTTGCGGTAAGATAATCATATCGGAAGAAGACCGCTATAGAATTAAAATTCATACAGAAAATGTGGCAGTTGCAAGAAAGTACTTTACATTATTGAAAAAAACATTTAATATTAGTACTGATGTCTCTATTAGAAGAAATGCCTACTTGAACAGAAGCCGTACGTTCACAGTGACCATCCGGGAACACGAGGATGCCATTCGGGTGCTTCATGCAACAAAACTCCTTGACGAGAATGGGGAAGTAGGAGAAAATCTAAATATAGTGAAGAACGTGGTGATCCAGCAGTCCTGCTGCAGGAGAGCGTTTATACGCGGGGCATTCCTTTCATCAGGATCCATCAGTGATCCGGAGAAGTTCTACCATTATGAAATCGTATGTGCCACAGAAGAAAAAGCAGAGCAGTTAAAGTCTATTATTGCAACCTTTGATCTTGACGCAAAGATCGTAAAGAGAAAGCGGTATTTCGTAGTCTATATCAAGGAGGGAAGCCAGATTGTCGATATCTTAAATGTTATGGAGGCTCCGGTTACTTTAATGGAGCTTGAAAATATCAGGATATTAAAGGACATGCGCAACAGCGTAAACAGGCAGGTTAACTGTGAAACTGCTAATATTAATAAAACGGTATCAGCTGCCGTAAAGCAGATAGAAGATATAAAATATATCAGAGATACAATCGGACTTAAGGATCTTCCGGACAACTTAAGGGAGATTGCCAGAGAGAGACTGGAAAGACCGGACGCAACATTAAAAGAGCTTGGAGAAGCTCTGGACCCTCCTGTTGGTAAATCAGGAGTGAACCACCGACTTAGAAAGCTTTGTGATTTAGCAGGGCGGCTGCGCGGGACAGGCGTGGGCAGCGGAACGGAACAGATCCGTTCAGAGGAATGAGGAGGATAATTATGGTAAGAAAAACAGTCACCGTGGAACTTGCATCAGGCTTGGAAGCGAGACCAGTTGCTATGCTGGTTCAGGTTGCCAGCCAGTATGAAAGCAACATTTATGTTGAAATTGAATCAAAAAGGGTGAATGCCAAAAGTATTATGGGAATGATGACTCTCGGTCTTGCAGCTGGAGAGCAGATCACAATTACTGCAGACGGAGCCGATGAAGAAGTTGCAGTCGGCGAGATTGAGAAATACTTAAGCAATCAGGAATAATATCTTGGATAATCACGTGTTTTGAGGCGGAGACTGCCATTGTCTGACAATGGAAGCTCCGCCTCTTATATCTCCATTTTTAATTACTGACTTGAAATAGTGAATTTAAGTGATCCTAAAACGACTTTGGGCAAACTGTCTGTGCTGGCATGGGACCAACCAGAAATTTTGGGTATGAGACATAAAAAAATCGTGTCTACGGAATGGGTCTGCTCAAAAAGTTGGACATAAAAACAATTTTTTCGTGTCCGCTTTATTGGGTACATTATAAACCTTATCTGGAGGCATAGACAGAGGATTATCTATTTCTATGCCCCAGATGGCATAAAAGGGTTTAAGAAATTGAAGAGATAGGGCATATGCAGGAAAAAGATTTAACCTATGCCCCGCAAGCTAAGAACGGCGGGGCATAAATAAAGAGCAGACTGCCGATATATACCAAATAGTGATAGAGAAGGTCGGAATAAAGGAGATACGGGGTAGAGGGAGGAAAAAGAAGTAATCTATGCCCCAGATACCAAGTATAAGAGGAAATAGAGGAGATAAATACTGTGCAGAGGTAAGCAGGAGAATAAAATATTTTCAGAGGCTGCCTTTTTATGTTATAATAAGAGAAATGAGGATAGAAGGAGATAAGACAGATGGCATTTACACATTTGCATGTCCATACAGAGTACAGCCTGCTTGATGGGTCCTGCAAGATTAAGGAGCTGACAGCCAGAGCGAAGGAACTTGGGATGGATAGTATGGCAATTACAGACCATGGCGTCATGTATGGTGTGATTGATTTTTACAGAGCCGCGAAGGAAGCTGGCATCAAACCCATAATTGGCTGTGAGGTGTACGTGACATCCGGTTCCAGATTTGACAGAGAGCTTGCAGGCGGCGAAGACCGGTATTACCATCTGGTTCTTCTGGCTGAGAATAATCAGGGCTATCAGAATTTGATGAAGATTGTTTCCAAAGGTTTTGTCGATGGATTTTATTATAAACCCAGAGTGGATTATGAGGTGTTACGGGAATATCATGAGGGTGTGATCGCTCTGAGCGCCTGTCTGGCAGGAGAAGTGCAGCGCTATATCGGCAGGGGCCAGTATGAACAGGGGAAGGAAACCGCTCTTAAGTATCAGGAGATATTCGGAGAGGGTAATTTCTTCCTTGAGCTTCAGGACCATGGTATCCCCATGCAGAAAACTGTGAATCAGGGCCTGGTCCGGATGAGCGCGGAGACGGGAATTGAGCTGGTGGCGACCAATGATATCCACTATACCTATGCAGAAGATGCCACGCCCCACGACATTCTTTTGTGTATACAGACCGGTAAGAAAGTGGCAGATGAGAACCGTATGCGCTATGAGGGCGGTCAGTATTACTGCAAGTCAGAAGAGGAGATGAAGACGCTTTTCTCCTATGCAGTCCAGGCGGTAGAGAATACCCATAAGATCGCAGAGCGGTGTAATGTGGAGATTGAGTTCGGAGTCACCAAACTGCCTAAGTACGATGTTCCGGAAGGCTATGATTCGTGGAGCTATCTGAATAAATTATGTAGAGAGGGCTTTGAACACCACTATCCGGAGGATGACGGAACTTTACAGGAGCGTCTTTCTTATGAGCTTGAAGTCATTCATACTATGGGGTATGTGGATTACTTCCTGATTGTGTGGGATTTCATTCATTATGCCAGATCCAAAGATATCATGGTAGGGCCGGGCAGAGGCTCTGCGGCCGGAAGTATTGTTTCCTACTGTCTTGGGATTACGGACATTGATCCCATACGGTATAACCTTCTCTTTGAACGTTTCCTGAATCCGGAACGAGTTTCCATGCCCGATATAGACGTGGACTTCTGCTTTGAACGGCGCCAGGAAGTCATTGACTATGTGGTGGAAAAGTACGGGAAGGATCAGGTGGTTCAGATTGTTACCTTTGGTACCCTGGCTGCGAAGGGTGTGGTTCGGGACGTAGGAAGAGTACTGGACATGCCTTACGCCCGCTGCGATGCCATTGCAAAGATGATTCCGGGTGATCTTGGCATGACACTGGAAAAGGCGTTAAAACAAAGCCCGGACCTGCGCAATGCCTATAACGAGGATCCCGAGGTAAAATACTTAATTGATATGTCCATGCGTCTGGAGGGGCTGCCGAGGCATACTTCCATGCATGCGGCCGGAGTTGTAATCAGCCGGAATTCTGTGGATGAATACGTTCCCCTGTCAAGAGCAGCAGACGGAACCATCACTACGCAGTTCACCATGACTACATTAGAGGAACTGGGGCTTTTAAAGATGGATTTCCTGGGTCTTAGGACCCTCACCGTGATCCAGAACGCGGTTCTGGCAGTGGAGAAGAACCGGGATATCATTCTTGATATGGACCACATTGATTACAATGATAAGGCAGTGCTGGATTCCATCGGAACCGGAAAGGATGACGGGGTATTCCAGCTGGAGAGTTCCGGTATGAAGAGTTTCATGAAGGAATTAAAACCGGAGAATCTGGAGGATATTATAGCCGGTATTTCTCTCTACCGACCAGGTCCCATGGACTTTATTCCCAAATACTTAAAAGGCAAGAATGACCGGAATTCCATCACCTATGACTGTCCTCAGCTGGAGCACATATTGGGTCCTACTCACGGATGCATCGTATATCAGGAACAGGTTATGCAGATCGTCCGCGATCTGGCCGGGTACACCATGGGACGAAGCGACCTGGTGCGCCGTGCCATGTCAAAGAAGAAAACCTACGTTATGGAGAAGGAACGCCAGAATTTTGTATACGGGAATCCGGAAGAAGGCGTAACCGGGTGTATCTCAAATGGAATTGACGAAAAGACTGCCAATCAGATCTACGATGAGATGATTGATTTCGCCAAATATGCCTTTAATAAATCCCATGCTGCTGCTTATGCGGTGGTATCCTATCAGACCGCATTTTTAAAATACTATTACCCTCAGGAATATATGGCTGCGTTACTTACTTCTGTTATGGACAATGTGTCTAAGGTTTCGGAATATATTTTAAGCTGCAGGCAGATGGGAATTCCCATACTTCCTCCGGATATTAATGAGGGAGAAAGCGGATTCTCAGTTTCAGGCAAGTCCATACGGTACGGACTGTCCGCAATTAAAAGCGTTGGCAAATCCGTTGTAGAGATGATTGTGGCAGAGCGGGAACGCAATGGACTCTATCATGATATGGAAGACTTTATTGACCGCATGAGCAATAAAGAGGTGAACAAGCGGACACTGGAGAACTTCATTAAGTCAGGAGCGCTGGATACGCTTCCTGGTACAAGAAAGCAGAAACTTTTCATAGCACCGGAGCTTCTTGACCAGAGGAGTAAGGAACGCAAGAATACGATGGAAGGGCAGATCACCCTGTTTGATCTTGCCGGTGAGGAAGAAAAAAGCAACTATCAGATCACTTTTCCTGATGTTGGAGAGTTTCAGAAGGAGGACTTGCTTGCCTTTGAAAAAGAGACGCTTGGAATCTATGTAAGCGGCCATCCGCTGGAGGCGTATGAGGCAACATGGAAAAACCACATTACGGCTGTTACCGTTGATTTCATTGTAGATGAGGAAACCCAGAAAACCAATGTGCAGGATGGAGCTCATGTAACAGTTGGTGGTATGATTACTGCCAAAACCGTAAAAACTACCAGAAACAACAAGATGATGGCGTTTATCACGCTGGAAGATCTTGTTGGTTCCGTAGAAGTGATTGTATTTCCAAAGGACTATGAGAGTAAGCGAGAGCTGTTTACAGAAGACTCCAAAGTGTTTATTCAGGGAAGAGCCTCCATCGGTGATGATCCCGTGGGCAAGCTGATCTGTGAGCGGGTGATCCCGTTTTCTGCAATCCCCAAAGAGCTGTGGCTGAAATTCCCTGATAAAGAGACGTATGCTGCCGGGGAGCGGGAGATTCTTGAACAGCTGCGGGAATCAGAAGGCAATGATTCCGTAATCATCTATCTGGAGAGTGAGCGTGCGAAAAAGGTGCTCCCATCCAACTGGAATGTGGATGCCTCAGACGGCCTTGTGGATATATTAACCAAAAAACTTGGTGAAAAAAATGTCAGACTTGTGGAAAAAAAACTTGAAAAGATTGGGAAAATGAATTAGAATACAACATGTACGAAATGTAAAACTTACAAAACAGAGATCCGTGAATCAGGAGGAAGTTACTATGGCAAAACAAGTGAAAACCATCGGCGTATTAACCAGCGGCGGCGACGCACCAGGTATGAATGCTGCGATCCGTGCTGTTGTCAGAACTGCGATCCATAAGGGATTGGTAGTAAAGGGGATTATGAGGGGATACGCGGGCCTTCTGCAGGAAGAGATTGTCGATATGAACAGTACCAGTGTATCGGAGATCATCCATCGGGGCGGAACCATTCTTTATACAGCAAGATGTCAGGAATTTACTACAGCAGCGGGTCAGCAAAAAGGTGCTGAGATCTGTAAAAAACATAACATTGACGGTATCGTAGTCATCGGCGGAGACGGATCATTCCGCGGCGCCGGTAAGCTTTCTGCACTTGGAATCAACACCATCGGACTTCCTGGAACCATTGATTTGGATATTGCATGTACGGATTATACCATTGGTTTTGATACAGCAGTGAACACTGCCATGGAAGCCATTGATAAGGTCCGTGATACTTCTACCTCCCACGAACGCTGCAGCATTATTGAGGTAATGGGAAGAAATGCCGGATATATTGCCCTGTGGTGCGGCTTTGCCAATGGAGCAGAGGATATCCTACTGCCGGAGCGGTATGACGGAGACGAGCAGGCATTAATTAACCGCATCATCGAGAACAGAAAGCGGGGAAAGAAGCATCATATCATCATCAATGCAGAGGGGATCGGTCATTCCTCTTCCATGGCAAAGAGAATTGAAGCAGCTACCGGTATTGAGACGAGAGCTACCATTCTGGGCCACATGCAGAGAGGCGGAGCACCTACCTGTAAGGATCGTGTTTATGCTTCTATTATGGGAGCCAGAGCAGTGGAACTGCTGTGTGATGGCAAGAGTAACCGTGTCGTTGGTTATAAGCACGGTGAATTTGTTGATTTCGACATTCAGGAAGCATTGGCTATGACCAAGGATATTCCGGAAGATCAGTTTCAGATCAGCAAGATGCTGGTTCGATAATAAAGACAAAGATGCAGGAAAAGGGCGGGACAGCCGAAGGAGTCAGACTCCGGCTGTCCCGCCTGTTTTGTTGTTTATAGATATTCCAGCCAGGTTTTGGCCAGTAAGATCCAGTTCTGGCACCGGGGCACGATACACCGGCCATCATCGCCGGATACTTCACTGTTTGCTAAAGACAGTCCGTGGCAGCCGGCAGGATAGATGTGCATCTCCACACTGACACCGTGCTCCGTCAGAGCATCTGCCAGTAAATAGCTGTTTTTTACCGGCACCGCATCATCGGTAGAGGTGTGCCATAAAAATACCGGCGGTGTGTGGGCTCCCACCTGATGTTCCAGTGAAACCAGGCGGCGCAGGGATTCATCTTCTGCAGCTGCTCCCAATAAATTAAGGAAAGAACCCTCGTGGCAGCAGGGACCGGAGGAAATCACCGGATATGCCAGAATCATGCCGCCCGGTTTGATTTCATCTGGAGTGAGTTCCAACGGTTTATATAAAAATTCCTGATTCCAGAATGCTCCTAAACTGCAGGCAAGATGACCTCCTGCTGAAAAACCGCAGACAATGATCTTTTCCGGATCAACAAGCCATTCCTCTGCATGGGAACGGACCAGAGAAACAGCATAAGCCAGCTCCATCTGGGGATAAGGAAATACATCTGGAGCAATGCTGTAGTGAAGAACGAATGCATGGCAGCCCATGGCTAAAAACTGCGTCGCAACCGGTTCTGCTTCCCTGTCAGATAAGTGTCCGTAGCCGCCGCCCGGACAGATGATAACTGCCGGACGTCTGCGGCTGGGAGAGACGGATATTGGGTCTAAGAGGTACGCGTCTAAACATGCATTGGGGGTTAACTTCTTTTTTCCTGTCTGTTTTTCTGTAATGTTGATTTGTTCCGTAAAATGATTCATAGATCTGCACTCCTTTTTGGCATCTGGTTATTAAGAACCAATGTAATCCTGTTAAACAGAGTTTTTACCCTTCATTGGCTTATTCTGCCATCTTAACACCGATGCCATTTATATTCAATACTTTAATTATGCAGCACAGCAGGACACCGCGTCCGGTATGATCTGATTGGTGACAACAAAGAAAAACCATGCTATGATAAGAAGCAAGTTCCACAGATGTATAAAGATTGAATCTGGGAAACAGAAGATACATGTATAAAGAGAGGTAACGAACATGGATGTAATTGAAAGGTATATCAAAGAACTGATGGAAAAAAGCACACCGGACCGTCCGGTCTGGAACATCGAGAAGATTCTCCAGGGTGAGAAGTCCGGCTGGAATTACATCGACGGATGTATGATCAAGGCGGTCTTAGAGATGTATTCCATTACGAAGGATCACGGATATCTGGAATTTGCAGATACGTTTATTGATTACCGTGTAAAGGAAGACGGGTCCATTGACGGATACGACGTTGAGGAGCTGAATATTGATAATGTTAATGCAGGAAAAACCCTGTTTGAACTGTATGACCTGACCGGTAAGGAGAAGTACCGAAAGGCGATTGACCTGGTTTACAGCCAGATTGAGAAAATGCCCAGAACAAAAGAAGGAAATTTCTGGCACAAAAACATTTACCCCAATCAGGTATGGCTTGACGGTCTTTATATGTGCCAGCCATTCTACATGGAATATGAGGTACGGTTTAATGACAGAAAAAACTGTAAAGACATTTACAGCCAGTTTGCCAATGTAGCAAAGGATATGAAGGATTCTGAAACCGGACTTTATTATCATGCCTATGATTCCTCCAGAGAGATGTTCTGGTGCGATAAAGTGACCGGACTTTCCCAGAATTTCTGGCTGAGGGCACTGGGCTGGTATTCCATGGCGCTTTTAGATACCATGGATAAAGATGATCATAAGGAACCGGATTCCTTACATCAGATGAAAGACGCGTTCCGGTCACTGATTGATTCCATGTTAAAGTACCAGGATCCAACCGGTATGTGGTATCAGGTGGTCAACTTAGGCGGCATGGATAAAAATTATCTGGAAACCAGCGGAAGCGCAATCTTTTCCTATGCAATCTTAAAAGGAGTCCGTTTGGGTTACCTGCCAAAATCTTACGCAGAATACGGGAAAAAAGCGTTTGAGGGAATCTGCCGTACTTATCTTCATATAGAAGAAGGCAATATGAGCTTAGGCGGAATCTGCCTGGTAGCCGGACTGGGTGGAAAAGACAGAAGAAACGGAACCTTTGAGTATTATATGTCTGAGCCTGTGGTAAAAGACGATGCGAAGGGCGTTGGTCCGTTCCTTCTTGCTTATACAGAGATGAAGCGGTGCGGCTGGCAGTACCAGCTGTAAGAAAAAGGGAATGAGGTTAGCTTGCCTCATTCCCTTTTTAACTTAAACTGTTCTGTGCAAATTTCTTAGGTGAAATTCCCGTCTTCTTAGTAAAGGCTTTAAAAAAGTTGCTGTAATCATTAAAGCCGCACATGCTGTAGACTTCGTTTACACTGTATCCGCCTGCCAGCAGCGTCTGTGCCAGCTCGATTCTCCTGGTTGTGATGTAGGAATTAATGGTAGTTCCTGTCCCCTTTTTAAAAAGCCTGCAAAGATAAGAGGTGCTTAAATAAAAATGGGCGGCTATATCTCCGATACTTAAGGAGGAATCAATGTTGTGATGGATATAAGTGATGATATCTGCTACCTTGCTGTTAAAATACTGTCTCTGATCTTCAGATCTTTCGCCCAGTGCCGCCTCTGTCGCACATTTCGTTAAAAATACCATAAATTCTGCAAAAGCTGAGCGTTCTTCCACATCATGACCGAAGCCGTCCTCTGCTGCCAGCTTGTTAAAATAATAGGTGAACCGCCGCTGCTGTCCCTGGCTTAAATGGATCCGGTGGGAAAAATCATCCGGCCGGTGAGTAAAACAGTAGGTTAAATCCGTATGGTCGGTGGAAATTGATTTTAAGTAATCCAAATCAATAAAAACAGCATACCGTTCATGAGGGATGGAAGACTCCATCTGAAGGATCTGGTGCTTTTCCCGGGGGTTAATCATGAACAAATCGCCAGGTTCTATGCGGTAATTGTTATCTTCAATCAGGAAAGTCCGTCCGCCGCTGATGGAAAAGTAAAATTCGCAGCAGTGATGGCTGTGCATGCTTAAAACTGTGCTTTCCTTATGCAGATGGGCGATGGAAAAATAATGACTGTCAAAACAGCGGTCAATTCCGTCCGAATATGAAGTAAGTACTTTCATTATTTGCATTCTCCTTGGCTATTAGTACTAAAATAATAGCACAGGATGTCAAAATATGCAATGTTTTGTGCTTAATTTGAAATGAATTATACAGAAATAGATGTTATAATAATAAAAAAGTGGAGTGTAAGCGCTTACGCAAAAACATATAATATTATATAAAAATGCGGAAACATTTACATGGAGCTTTAAAGAACTCATTTATGAGGGAGAAAAAAAGGAGAGAAAAAGATGAAAAAAATCAAACAGTGGACAGCAATGGGGTTAGCGACTGTTATGGCAATGTCTTTATCTGCCTGCGGGTCAAGCAAGAACACTGCTGAGTCAACCACTGCTGCACCTGCAGAAACAACTACCGCTGCAGCAGGAGAAACAACAGCAGCAGGAAGTGACACGACTTCCGGAGAACCGGTAGAACTGAAATTTTCCTGGTGGGGCGGCGATTCCAGACACGCGGCAACAGAAGAAGCGATCAAAGCTTTCATGGCTAAATATCCAAATATTACTGTAACTCCTGAATACGGTGCATGGACCGGATGGGAGGAGAAACAGTCCTTAAATATTTTAGGCGGCAACGCTGCTGATGTTATGCAGGTTAACTGGAACTGGATTGAGTCCTACAGCCAGGGTGGAAAAGCTTTCGCAAACCTGGAAGATTACTCAAGCGTTCTTGATTTAACACAGTTTACACCAGAAAGCCTGGATCTTTGCAAGGTAGATAACAAATTAATGGCAGTTCCGATTTCTTTAACCGGCCGTCTGTTCTACTGGAACAAGACCGCTTTTGATGAGGTTGGTGTTGCACTTCCTACTGATCTTGATTCCTTATAC
This sequence comes from Lacrimispora amygdalina, assembly GCF_900205965.1. GTDB lineage: Bacteria > Bacillota > Clostridia > Lachnospirales > Lachnospiraceae > Lacrimispora > Lacrimispora amygdalina_A. Next base: position 21,711 of record NZ_OAOF01000002.1, on the reverse strand, counting down.
AAGGCAGGAGAAGCATTTAAGGCAAAAGATCCTGATATGTATCCGCTGGCACTGGGCGAATATGACCGTATGATCCTTATGGTTTACTACCTGGAATCCAAGTATGGCAAGAACTGGGTAGATAACGGCGCAATTAACTATTCCGAAGATGAAGTAAAAGACGGAATGGATTTTATTACAGGACTGGAAGAGAAACATGTAATTCCGACTCTGGCTACTATCAGCGGTGATATGGCTGACTCTCTTGACAAGAATGCAAAATGGATTGACGGCAAATATGCTGGTATCTTTGAGTGGGATTCTTCTGCATCCAAGTTTAAAAAAGCTCTGGAAGGCAGCGTTAACAAACCTGGTCAGGAATTCGTAGTCGGCGAATTCATTAAGATGGGCGACAACAACGGTGGATTTACAAAGATCTCCATGGCATATGCAGTTGCTTCTAACTCACAGCATCCGAAGGAAGCAGCAATGCTGATCAACTTCCTGTTAAATGATGAAGAAGGCGTTAAGATCGGTTCTACTGAAAGAGGTATTCCTTGTTCCGCAGCGGGGCTTAAGATCCTTCAGGATAACAAGCTTGGCGATCCTCTTACCATTGAAGCAAATACAAAGGTTATGAACTACAGCAAGTTCACTCTGGACAGCAAATTTGAGCACAATGACTTAAAGGCTAACCCAGATGGTGTTTACTACAAAGTATTTGGTAAATTAAGCTCAAAAGATCTGGATTCAGCAGCAGCAGCAAAAGAACTGATCAAGGGTGTTACTGATACACTTGAGTACTAATTTTCTTTCAAATAAGATAGGATATTTTCATACGAGCCGCCATAGACCTATGGCGGCTCCCATAAAGAAAAGGGCAGATAAAACGTCATGGATTGCAAAAATGAGACATTAAAACCATATCAGCTTATGGGAGCAGTACAAATGTATGGTGCAACTGGAGAAGATGAGTATAAAGAATATGTAATGGCTCATCTAAGCAGACTTAAGACCGCAGAAGGGATGACAGGAAGTCTGCCGGAACAGGATTATCCCGCTTATTTTTTCGCTTTGGATCAGACAGGTCATGAGGAATACAGACATAAGATTGAAGATGTCATGAAAACCCCGGAGTGGACTTTGGAGCTTATGCCGTTTATAACAGCGTATGATACGAGATACAAAAGGAAAGAGCATTATAATGATATTGTGGTAACGTTTCGGAAAAAAGGGAAGTTTACTGGTAAAGATATGGTATTACTGATTGATACGATAGCTCAGATGTCAGAAGAGATCTATGAATATTATAGGGAATTAAGGGATTTATTTAAGGTTATAGTCAAGGAGAAGATGAAAGACCTCCCCCATTCTTCTGAAATGATTGAAATTGGTTATTCCATTCTGAAAGCATGCAATATTGGAGTGCTTCAGAAAGAGAAATACGGTAATTTCGGGGAACTTGTATGGAAAACGATTGCGGGGATTGATAATAAAACAGGTACAGGTTTAAATGATATGATCTGTGCGCAGCATATAATTTTTAATAAACAGGAGGTATGAGCAGTATGAAGTCAAAGGGTATGCATAAGTTCCTGGCTGAGAATGCGGGATTCTTTTTTGTTCTGCCATGGCTGATTGGATTTATACTTTTTAAGGTTTATCCATTCGCTTCTTCATTGTACTATAGCTTTACAAATTATGATTTGTTCAATGGTGTTACGAAGACAGGTATGTTGAACTATAATAAGATTTTCACGGATTCTGATATTATCAGAGCGTTTCTGGTTACTTTTAAATATGCGATTTTTGACGTTCCTATTAAGCTCACCTTCGCATTGTTTATCGCTTATATTCTGAACTTCAAATTAAAGGGAGTTAACTTTTTCAGAACCGCTTATTACATTCCCTCTATTTTGGGAGGTTCCATTGCCATCGCTATTTTGTGGAGAGCCGTATTTAATACGGAGGGTCTGATCAATGCTGTAATCGGAGCGTTCGGCGGAGAACAAATCAACTGGATGGCATCTGCGAACGGAGCTTTGGCAGTTATCATACTGCTGCGTGTTTGGCAGTTTGGTTCAGCCATGGTTATTTTCCTTGCAGCCTTAAAGGGTGTATCAGAAGATCTGTATGAAGCTGCATCTATTGACGGAGCAGGAAAATGGACCCAGTTCTTTAAGATTACTGTTCCTTTAATTACACCGGTTATTTTCTATAACCTGATCACCCAGTTATGTCAGGCATTCCAGGAATTCAACGGACCATTCCTTGTAACAAAGGGAGGACCAAACGGTGCTACGACACTGATTTCCATTCTTATTTACAATAATGCATTCCTTCGTCATAAGATGGGTATGGCAAGTGCCCAGGCATGGATTCTGTTTTTAATTGTCATGACATTTACTGCAGTGGCATTTGTAAGCCAGAAGAAATGGGTATATTATTCAGATGAAGACGGGAGGTAAATGACATGACGAAAGAGACTAAAACTAAAATCAACACTTTTATCCGTTACGCACTTCTTGTCTTTGTTGGGTTTATTATGGTATATCCCCTGATCTGGATGGTAGGTGCAACGTTTAAAACCAACTCGGAAATATTTACAAGTGCATGGTTCTGGCCGAAGAATCCGGTAACAGACGGTTATGCCAATGCCTTTGTGGATTACGGCGGTAAGATCAACCTGATTAAATCTATTTTAAATACTTATAAGATCGTAGTTCCCAAAGTTATCTTCACCGTATTTTCAGCTACCATTACCGCTTACGGCTTCGGACGGTTTGAATTCAAGGGAAAAGGGCTCCTTTTTTCTCTCATGATTTCAACTCTGTTCCTTCCTCAGGTAGTTTTAAATGCACCTCAGTACATCATGTTTAATAACTGGGGGTGGACCAACTCCTATCTTCCTCTTGTAATTCCTGCCTTATTTGCAGGTGACACATACTTCTTGTTTATGCTGATTCAGTTTTTAAGAGGTGTGCCAAAGGAGCTGGAAGAGGCAGCCAAGATTGATGGCTGTAATTCTCTTAAAACATTATGGTATGTAATTGTCCCTATGTTAAAGCCGTCACTGGTGTCCGTTGCGCTGTTCCAGTTTATGTGGACCTCCAATGACTTTATGGGACCCCTTATTTATGTTTCCGACATGCCGAAATATACAAACTCCATATACTTACGTATGTCAATGGACGGTGATGTTGGATTTCAGTGGAACAGAATTCTGGCGATGTCACTCATCTCTATTATTCCTTCTCTGATTGTATTCTTCTGTGCGCAGGATGCATTTATTGATGGTATTGCTGCAGGCGGAGTAAAAGGTTAATAAAAAAAGAGGGCGTGGTATGCAATTGCTGCGCTCTTTTTCAATAGAAAAAACAGGTGAGGTTTAACAGTATGGAATTAAGAGTTGTATTTCAGACAGCGCGTTCTGTAACCATTGAGACAATCACAGAAACAATCTATGAATTTGAAACTCCAGGTAAGATTCTGGTAAATGGAGAAAGCTGGGGAGAGACAAACCAGGTGGTATTTACTTTGTTTGACTTAAAACCGGATATGGATTATAATATTTCTCTGGAAAGAAATGGAGAGAGAGCTAAAACCAGCTTTCATACGGATTATGAATTTGTCACGATTAATGTCAGAGAGGTTGGAGCCCGTGGAGATGGAATTTACAATGATACCGCATTCATTCAGGCTGCCATCATGGCTTGTCCAAAAGACGGGAGAGTGTTAATACCTGCAGGAACATACAGGATCACAAGTCTCTTTTTAAAGAGTCATATAAAGATTGAGCTTTCTGAGGGTGCGGAGCTTCTTGCAGAGACAGACCGGTATCAGTATCCGAAGTTTCCCGGCATGATCGAGAGTTATGATGAGAATGAGGATTATAATCTGGGAACCTGGGAGGGCAACCCCCTGCCCATGTTTGCAGGAATCCTTACCGGCATTGATGTGGAAGATGTTGTAATCTACGGAAGAGGAACCTTAAACGGTCAGGCCTCCTTTGATAACTGGTGGGATAACGTAAGAGTGATGAAGGGAGCTTTCCGACCCCGCATGGTATTCTTAGAAAGATGCAGACAGATTACCCTTCAGGGCTTCTCGTTAAAGAACAGTCCCACCTGGGTTCTTCACCCTTATTTCAGCCAGGACTTAAAGTTTTTAAATTTAAGCATCAGCAATCCGGCAGATTCCCCCAACACAGACGGGCTGGATCCGGAATCCTGCAAGGATGTGGAGATACTGGGACTTCATTTTTCTCTTGGAGATGACTGTATTGCCATCAAATCAGGGAAGATTTACATGGGACGCAGATATAAGACACCTTCTGAGAACATCACCATTCGTCAGTGCCTGATGGAGAACGGTCATGGGGCTGTTACCATAGGAAGCGAAGTGGGCGCAGGTGTGAAAAACATCCGGGTAGAGCGCTGTCTGTTCCGTCACACAGACAGAGGACTGCGGATCAAAACCAGAAGAGGAAGAGGAAAGGACTCTGTTCTTACTGATATTTCCTTTGATCACATTGATATGGATGATGTTATGACTCCATTTGTAGTCAATGGATTCTACTTCTGTGATCCGGACGGAAAATCGGACTACGTTCAGTGCCGTCAACCCCTTCCGGTTGACGACAGGACACCTGAGATCGGCAGATTCAGCTTTACCAATATTAAGGCAGTCAATTGTCATGTGGCAGCATCCTTTCTCTATGGTCTTCCGGAAAAGAAGATTGAACGCATTGAATTTAAGAATGTAGACCTCTCTTTTGCAAAAGAGGCGAAGACAGGGGCTCCTGCCATGTTAAACGGAGTGGGAGAGTGCAGTAAAAAAGGCTTTTGTATCAGCAATGTGGACACCCTGATCTGTGAAAATGTGCATATTTCCGGACAGGAAGGAGAAGCATTTGAATTAACCAATATCAATCATTACGAAACGATCTAAAGGAGAAGAGTATTATGCAGATTGGAATTCGATTACACGATGTGGCACCAGGTACCATAGAGGAACGTTTAAAAATAGCCAGTGAACAGGGATTTTCCTGTGTACACCTGGCGCTGACAAAGACTATTCAGGAGCATTCGGTGGACAATTCCGCCTTAACACCGGGATTTGCTTCTTATCTGCGCAACAAATTTGCGGAGTATCATATGGACATTGCTGTATTAGGCTGTTATTTAAATCTGGCACATCCGGATCCGGAAGAGATTAAGAAGATCCAGGAACGTTATTTCGCTCATCTTCGTTTTGCATCCATCTTAGGCTGCAGCGTAGTGGGAACGGAGACAGGCAACCCTAATCCGGAATACCGTTATGAACCTGCATCCCATACAGAAGAAGCACTTCAGACATTTATTACAAATTTCCGTCCTGTAGTGGAGTGTGCAGAGAAGTTCGGAGTAATCATGGCCATCGAACCGGTATGGAGCCATATCGTATACGATTCCAAACAGGCTCTTAAGGTGTTAAAAGCAATTAACTCCCCCAATTTAAGAATCATTCTGGATCCGGTTAATCTACTGTCTGTGGAGAACAGCAGCGAGTATGATAAGGTGATAAAAGAAGCCATTGGGGATCTGGGAGAGTATACTGATGTTCTTCATATGAAGGATTTTGTGATTGAAGGCGATAAGGTGGTTTCCGGAGCACCTGGAACCGGAGTTATGAAATATGATACTATTTTGAATTTTGCGAAAAAAGAAAAGCCTTATATCCAGATGACAATTGAGGACAGCACTCCGGATAATGCAGAGTGGTCAAGAAAGTTTCTTGAAAATTACAGCTGTAAATAAATAGAAATTCCTGTTATAAAAAGAGCTTTGACTGGTTTTTTATGTAAAACCATATCAAAGCTCTTTCCTTTATTTGTCTGTGTCTTTATAATCAGGAAAATCCGATTATAAACATTCCTTCATGACTGCGTAAGCGCCTTTTTCTTCGATATCTTTCAAATAGCCGGAGACAGCTTCTTCAAAGCCTGGAATTGCGCTTAAATCTTCACCCCAGAACTCTGTATTTGTGCAGACAGAGTGGGTAAGAGCAGCAGCATCCTCATCTTTGTGTTCATAGAAGAACTGGAGAATCTGCTTGTCATCTTTCACTGTATACGTATCACCTGCAGGGCGTGCAGCGGTCAGACCGTCCTCTGTCAGTGTTGTTCCGTGATAGAATGCAATGTAGAATGCAAAGGAAGCGGTAATGCAGCTTGGAAGCGCATGATTCTTCTCTACGTATCCCTTTAAAGACGGCATAACACGGGCTTTCCACTTGGAGGTGGAGTTTAAGGAAATAGCTAACAGCGCATGGTCAATAAATGGGTTTTTGAAACGCTCTGTTACGGAAGCTGCAAAGCTCTTTAATTCTTCCTCCGGAAGAGTTAAGGTAGGAATGATCTCGTCGTAAATCGTCTTGTTCATGAAACCGCAGATTACTTCGTCATCCATACAGTTGCGGACAATGTCCTGGCCGGCCAGATAAGCGCCTAATACAAAAGAGGTATGAGCACCATTTAAGATACGCACTTTTCTCTGTTTGTATGGTTTGTGATCCCCGCAGATAATAACAGGAAGACCTGCTTCTTCAAATGGAAGCTCTTTCTTTAAGCTGTCCGGACCTTCAATAACCCAGAAGCCGAACACTTCACCGGTATCGATGATGTTATCCTGATAGCCTAATTCCTCGCAGATGGCAGCAGCTTCATTTCTCGGATAACCTGTTACGATACGGTCAACCAGTGTGGAGCAGAAGATATTCTCTGCCTTAATCCAGTTAATAAATTCATCCCCTAAGTTCCACTGCCTGGCATAGCTTAATACGCATTTTTCCAGCTCTTTTCCGTTGTTGTCAATAAGCTCACAGGAAAGAATGACAAAACCTTTCGAAGCCTCCCTGCCGAACTTTTCAAAACGTCTGTATAAGAACTGTGTCAGCTTTCCGGGATAGCTGTCAGCCGGTACGTCTGTAAACTGACAGGAAGGATCATAGGTAATTCCTGCTTCAGTGGTATTGCAGGCAATATAACGAAGATCCGGGTTTTCTGCACAGGCAAGAACTGTTTCATAATCCTTATATGGATTTAAACATCTGCTTACACAGGAGATGACGCGCTTGTCATTTACTTTACGTCCGTTTTCAAATCCGCGGAGGAAGAGTGTATAAAGACCTTCCTGTTCATTAATCATATCTGCCAGACCAGGAGCGATCGGCTGACATAAAACAACCTTGGAATTAAATCCGGTCTTTTCGTTGAGAACATCGATAAAATAATCAACAAAAGCTCTTAAAAAGTTCCCTTCGCCGAACTGCAGAACACGTTCCGGTGCTTCTTTTAATAAATATCCGTCATAACCCAGCTTTTCCAGTGTTTGATAGCTTAACTTTTCCATTCCGTTTGTCTCCTTATATGTTGTCGGTAATATTTTATAATGTCACGCCCTGCTTGAAGATGGCCATATCGTGGAATCCTGCTTCTTCTGATTTCACCATCTTGCCGGAGGCAACTTCAATTACAAAGTCAAAGAACTGATTCTTAAGAGTCTCCATATCGGTTCCTTCCACTAAAACTCCGCAGTTAAAATCAATCCAGTTATTCTTCTTCTGGCTGAGAGCGGAATTGGTGGAAATCTTCATGGTGGGTACGGGACATGCAAAAGGAGTTCCCCGCCCTGTTGTAAATAAGACGATATGGGCGCCTGATGCAGCAAGGGCTGTGGAAGCTACCAGATCGTTACCGGGAGCACTTAAAAGGTTCAGTCCTTTATTGCGTACCGGTTCTCCGTATTTTAATACATCGACTACAGGCATTCTGCCGGATTTCTGGACGCATCCTAAGGACTTGTCCTCAAGAGTGGAAATGCCGCCTTTTTTATTGCCTGGAGAAGGATTCTCGTAAATGGTCTGATTGTGGCTGGTAAAATAATTTTTAAAGTCATTGATTAAATCAACCGTTTTTTCAAAGGTTTCTTCGTTCTGGCACCGGTTCATAAGAAGTGTTTCCGCACCGAACATCTCAGGAACTTCAGTTAAGATGGTAGTTCCGCCCTTTGAAACCAGCATATCTGAAAATTCACCAACAGTGGGGTTGGCTGTAATTCCGGATAATCCGTCAGAACCGCCGCATTTCATTCCGATCACCAGTTCGCTGCAGCTGATCGGCTCTCTGTGAAATGATCCTGCATATTCTGCAAGCTGATCGATTAATTCAAGAGAATCGGATATTTCATCTTCTGATTCCTGAGCCACTAAGAATTTAACCCTGCGCTCATCGTAGTCTCCAATATAGCGTTTTAATTCGGTGACATTGCTGTTCTCACAGCCCAGTCCAAGCACCAGTACGCCGCCTGCGTTTGGATGATTGATTAAATCTGCCAGAATGGTTCTGGTATATTCCTGGTCATCCCCCATCTGGGAACATCCGTAAGGGTGAGGGAAAGCAGCAACCGCATCGATGCTTCCTTTTACATGTTTTAACGCTGCACGTTCAATGGCAGTGGCGATTTTATTCACGCAGCCAACGGTTGGAATGATCCAGATCTCGTTGCGCACGCCCACACGTCCGTCAGGTCTGCGGTATCCGTTGAAAAACCGTTCTTCTGATGGAGTAACTTCGATTTCCTGTTTGTTATACTTGTAAGTCAGTAAATCCCCTAAACCTGTTTTTAAATTGTGTGTGTGAATCCAGGCCCCTGTCCCAATATTCTCCTTTGCTATGCCGATGGCACAGCCGTATTTGATGACGGATGAGCCGGCAGGTATATCTGTCAGGGCAAATTTATGACCCTGTGGGATATCTTCCAGAAGAGTAACCGCTGTGCCGTCTACCTCTAAGGCACTGCCGGAAGCAAGCGGCTTTAATGCGACTGCCACGTTATCTTCGGAATTGATTTTGATAAAGTCCTGCATAAGCTTCCTTTCCTTTCTTAGTACCGGTTTCTTTATTTTGCTGCAATGTAAGTACTTACATAAAACATACACCATTTTTTTCTCTTAGTCAATAGGGAAAGATAAAAGAAAGGTATTTCTTTTAATTATGGGGACAATAAAGAAAAAGCATGCATCGTTTTTCAAGATTCACTGGTAATAATAGTTGCGCAATAGTAAAATATTATGTATAATGAAGCGAGATAAGTGTAAGCGCTTACGCGGGATGTAGAAAAGGCATGGGAAAGCTACGATTACGCGGAGGTAACGCAGACACAATAAAAAGGGAACCATCGGTCTGGTTTTGCAGTCAGATGATGGGAAATGAAGACGTAAGAGGGACACCAGGATGAACATATATGATATAGCAGAGCTTGCAGGAGTTTCCATAGCTACCGTTTCCAGGGTGGTGAACGACAGTCCGCGCGTAAGTGAAAAAACGAAACAAAGAGTCAGGGCAATTATGGAGCAGAACGGTTATACTCCCAATGTATTTGCCAGGGGCTTAGGTCTTGATTCCATGAAGACCATAGGAATTCTCTGCCCGGATGTATCTGATGCATATATGGCAACTGCAGTTGCCCATTTAGAGAGTCTCATGCATGAACACGGTTATGACTGTATCCTGTGCTGCAGCGGTTTTGAGCAGACGATAAAGGAGAAGTATGTAAGCCTTCTTCTGGCCAAACGCATTGATGCGCTGATTATGGTGGGTTCTACCTATGCAGGGGAAGAGGGAGACAGAAGCCATGTGCAGTATGTACTGAATGCGGCCAGACAGGTTCCGGTGTTTCTGATTAATGGTTATTTAGATGGTGAGAATATATACTGTGCATATGGCGATGATTTTCAGGCAACGTTTGATGTGACCAGCCAGATGATTGAATCAGGCCGCAGCAGAATTCTTTTTTTATGCAATTCTCATTCCTACAGCGCCACAAGAAAGCTGGCTGGTTACGAATCGGCATTAAAAAGCCATGGACTGCCGGTGCTTGGGGACTTAAAGCTGTATGTGAAAAACCGGATTCACACCGTACGTGATATACTGCTGGAACGCAGGGATTTACGGTTTGACAGCGTGATCGCCACAGATGATGGTCTGGCCGTAGGTGCGATTAAATATGCCAATTCCAAACTTTTAAAAATACCGGAAGATTTATGCATTACAGGCTTTAATAATTCAGCCCTGTCAATCTGCAGTGATCCGGAGCTGTCTTCGGTGGATAACAGGGTGGAAGAACTGTGTAATATTACCATCAGCAATATGATGAAGATTCTTCATGAAAAGGACTCTGAAATCAGCCGGGACTGCAAGGTTCCATGCAGGCTGGTAAAACGCTGTACAACCGATTTTTAGGCTATTGTCATTTTGTCTGCTGTATGGTACAATTAGAATCCGGTAAATATAAAGACACCAGAAAGCATGCTTCTTCCCAATGGGACGGAACATGCTTGAATGCGTGGTGCAATAGAAAGAACGGTGACAGAGATGGAGCAGACGGAAGATAAGGTAGTGCTGTGCGGTGCCAATTCTTATGAACAGAAATACTATTTTAATGAACAATTTAAAAGTCTTCCGGAAAGCATCAGGCAGGAACTTCAGATCATGTGTGTCCTCTACACTGAAGATGTAGGAGGAGTTCTGGTTCTGGAATTTGACGAGGACGGAACTTTGGAATTTAAAGTAACTGCACCTGAAGAGGATTATCTCTTTGATGAGATTGGAAGTGTGCTGAAGATTAAGCAGTACCAGCGGGAGAAACGGGAGCTTTTGGAATCCCTTGAGATGTACTATCGTGTTTTTTATCTGGGAGAAGAATTAGAAGACGGAGATAAAGACAGTTGAAACTTAGAATAGGAAACATAACTTTTGACAATAATCTGATACTGGCGCCGATGGCAGGGGTTACAGACCTGCCATTTCGTATTCTTTGCAGGGAGCAGGGCTGCGGGCTGGCTGTCACTGAAATGGTCAGTGCCAAAGCTATTTTATATAAAAATAAGAATACCAATGAGCTGTTAAGCGTATCAGACCAGGAAGGACCGGTGAGCGTCCAGCTCTTTGGTTCCGACCCGGAGATTATGGCAGATATGGCGAAAGCCATTGAATCCCGGCCATTTGCCCTGATTGATGTGAACATGGGCTGTCCGGTGCCGAAGATTGTGAATAACGGCGAAGGCTCCGCGCTGATGAAGGATATAAAGCTGGCAGAGAAGATTCTCACTGCCATGGTAAAGGCGGTGAAGAAACCGGTCACCGTCAAGTTCAGAAAAGGTTTTACAGAAGAAACCTGCAATGCAGTGGAATTCGCCCGTATGGCGGAAAGCTGCGGCGTAGCTGCAGTGGCTGTCCACGGCAGAACCAGGGAGCAGTACTATTCCGGAACTGCTGACTGGGAGATCATCAGGCAGGTAAAGAAAGCGGTTTCCATTCCGGTCATCGGCAATGGTGATGTCTTTGAGCCGGAAGATGCCAAAGCGCTCTTAGACCAGACGGGCTGTGACGGCATCATGATCGCCCGCGGAGCAAAGGGGAATCCCTGGATATTCTCAAGGACCCTGCGTTATCTGGAGACTGGGAAATTATCAGAGCCGCCGTCTCCAAAAGAGATCAGCCAGATGATTCTCCGTCATGGAACCATGCAGGCGGAGCATAAAGGCGAGGTGGTAGCCATGCGTGAGATGAGAAAACATATGGCTTGGTATACTGCCGGACTTCCTCATTCAGCCAAATTGAGAAACGATATCAATAAGGTAGAAACGATGGAAGAATTAAAGAAATTTGTGATTGAAAGAATTGGATTATTATAATCAGAAAAAGGGACTCGAATCTTGACAATTTCAGTTGTTTAGGCTATAATATCTGGAATGCGAATGAGCGAGTAAGAAACCAGGAGGAAGTAAAAAACCATGGTAGACAAGAAGAATATTTTAACCTATGAAGGTCTTAAGAGATACGAAGATGAGCTTCAGAACTTAAAAGTAGTGAAAAGAAAAGAAGTTGCCCAGAAAATCAAGGAAGCAAGAGAACAGGGCGATTTATCCGAGAATGCGGAATACGATGCTGCCAAGGACGAGCAAAGAGACATCGAGCTGCGGATCGAAGAGCTGGAAAAGCTGCTTAAGAATGCAGAAGTAGTCGTAGAAGATGAGATAGACTTAGATAAGATTAATATTGGTTGTAAAGTAAAGGTCTACGATGTGGATGAAGACGAAGAGATGGAATTCAAGATCGTTGGTTCCACCGAAGCAAACAGCCTTCAGAATAAGATTTCCAATGAATCTCCGGTAGGTCAGGCGCTGATTGGGAAAAAAGTCGGAGACGTTGTTGAAGTAGAGACCCAGTCAGGAGTAATCCAGTATAAGGTATTGGAGATTCAGAGAGTGTCTTAGGATAACTTCCTTAAATATAGTTCACAAAGGAGTGGAAATAAGTGGCAGAACAGCAAAATCAAAACCAAAACCAGAATCAGGTTGGAGAAGAGGATTTAAACCATTTACTGAAGGTTCGCCGGGAGAAGCTGGCTGAACTTCAGGAAGCAGGAAAGGATCCGTTTAAAGTTACGAAGTACGATGTTACCGTACACAGCAGTGAGATCAAAGAGAATTATGAAGTCTGGGAAGGAAAGGAAGTCTCCATCGCAGGACGTCTGATGTCCAAGCGGGTTATGGGTAAGGCCTCTTTTTGTAATGTCCAGGATTTAAAGGGGAATATTCAGTCCTATGTAGCAAGAGACAGCATTGGCGAAGAATCCTATAAAGAATTTAAAAAGCTTGATATCGGTGATATCGTTGGAATCAAGGGAACCGCATTTACCACAAAGACTGGTGAGGTTTCCATCCATGCGGAAAGTGTGGAGCTGCTTTCAAAGAGTCTGCAGATTCTGCCGGAGAAGTTCCATGGTCTTACAAATACAGACCTTCGATACAGACAGAGATATGTTGATTTAATCATGAATCCGGAAGTACGCGATACGTTTGTAAAGCGTTCCCAGATTATAAAAGAGATCCGCAATCATCTGGATGCACAGGGCTTTATGGAGGTTGAAACTCCTATGCTGGTGGCCAATGCAGGCGGAGCAGCAGCAAGACCTTTTGATACCCACTATAACGCCCTTGATGAGGACGTGAAGCTGCGCATCTCTCTGGAGCTTTATTTAAAGAGACTGATTGTAGGCGGTTTAGAGAGGGTTTACGAAATCGGACGTGTTTTCCGTAACGAAGGCGTGGATACCAGACATAACCCTGAGTTTACATTGATGGAGCTCTATCAGGCATATACCGATTACCACGGTATGATGGATCTGGTGGAGAATTTATTCCGTGAGGTTGCACTGAAGGTGCTGGGTACAGCAGTTGTGACCTATGATGGAGTGGAAATTGATTTGTCTAAACCATTCGAGCGTATTTCCATGGTTGACGCTCTGAAGAAATATAAGGATATTGATTTTACTACCATTCATACAGATGAAGAAGCGAAAGCGCTTGCAGATCAGTATCATGTGGCTTACGAGGCAAGACATAAAAAGGGCGATATCTTAAGCCTTCTGTTTGAGGAGTTTGTAGAGGAGCATTTGATTCAGCCTACGTTTATTATTGACCATCCGGTTGAGATATCTCCTCTTACAAAGAAAAAGCCGAGTGATCCGGAATATACAGAGCGTTTCGAGCTGTTTATTACAAAGCGTGAAATGGCAAATGCTTATTCCGAGTTAAATGATCCGCTGGATCAGATTGAGAGATTTAAGGCTCAGGAAGCACTTCTGGCAGCGGGGGATGATGAAGCTAACTCGATGGATGAGGATTTCGTCAATGCGCTGATGATCGGTATGCCTCCTACGGGCGGGATTGGAATTGGTATTGACCGGTTTGTAATGCTACTTACGGATAGTTATGCGATTAGGGATGTTTTGTTGTTCCCGACGATGAAGTCCCTTGACAAGTAAAAACCTAATAAAATCAATGGTCTACGCAGGTTTTTTACTTGAATTATAGGAGATTTACATCAAATTTACATCAAATAGTTAATTTGATATAAGCCGGGATAAAGATCTATACGTCTGTGTATGAAATATCAGTATTTGGTTTACACAATATAATATAGCAAAAGTGCTTTTATTATTTGGACATTTCTTTAACAAGAAGTGTCCTTTTTTTGTTTTCAAAATTTGAAAACAGGAAAGGTGATTAAATGGATAAACTCAAAATAGCAAAAAAAGAAGCCCCCGCCAAGAGACTTCCCTAGAGGACAAAATTACAATGATTTAATCGCTGTGGCAATAGTCACATTACGTAATTCGCCCTATTGCTGAGAGTATATCATGTTTTTATCTAAAATGCAAGAATACATAAATGTATATGGTATTTCATTTATTCCATAAGAAGGGGAAGTATTATGAACAAGCTTTATCAAAAGAAAAGAATTCGATTACTGAAAGAGTTGGAGGATCTGGAAGATAAGCAAAAGCTGTTTCAGGGAGAACTATATGAGGAATTGGAGACAAATCATTTAGAAGATGCTCATTTACATGTGGTAGAGTCACAAAAAAATATAGAAGATATTGTTACTTGTTTACATGAGGGTATGCGATAAGGAGGGGTATTCGGTGAATCGAGGGAAGGGGTGATCATGAAAAATTTAATAGAAATAGAAAAGGAATTAAATAAGATCGCTAAATTAAAAGAACCACTTAAAACGAGGAAGCTAGTACAGTTAATGAATTATATGGAGGCTTATTACAAAGTTTTTATAATTAATCCTACTAAAGAACAGATGGAGAAACCAGAAGTAAAGCTATACGAAAAAATTTCTGCTATGAGAGATATTTAGTCGGTAAACCAATATTGGACAGGCCTCTAATCCTAGCCTGAGAACGCAGTTTAAAGAATCAATGTACATTATGTGAATAGAAAGAGAGGTATTTTTATGAGTTACGGAAAAGACAAGCAAAAGGAAATTGATACAATTAAGGAAAGGAACATCATACTTAAATTGTCAGACGCAGATGTTCAGAGAATATGGGAAAAAGCAGGTAGTGTAGGTTTATCTGTTTCTGAGTTATTTAAAAACTTCGTAGGTGATTTAGTAGACGGAACATATAGTAATGGATCGGACGAACGTGACTTAGTTAATCAATGGTTTGACAGATGCGGTTTTGGTATGTTTCCTGATAAGACTTTGTTGTGCTTCCTGATAGACAGAGGATATATTGAGGATTTTGTGGAACTATGTGATGATATAAAAAATAGTGAGGAACATATTACAATTACAAAAAAAGCAATAGACACTGGCATTATGGAGGATAGGAACGGTACTTATACATGGGAGGATTTAATGACCGGCGATAACAAACCGGCATATTCCAGTCGGGAGCAATGGGAAAAACAGGAATCAGAATACATTGAGCAAGAGCAGGATATTATCAATGATTGCCAGGATCAAATTAATGAGTATTGGAATGATTACTTAAAATTTGTAGATGTAAAATTAGGCACATTAGAAGAAGAAATAGAGAAGGTTATAATTTGGTATGATGAAATGGAACGCATGATTGGAAAAAATGAAGATCTCTGATCGGTACAAGATAATTAAGGCGGCCTATTTGGATAAGTCAGAGAGTTAGGATTCAATTGAAAGGAAAATTTAAAAATGAAAAGAACAATTACAATAATACTAAATTTGATAATCATTTTATCCATTACAGGGTGTACGTTGGAAGAAAGTGGTGTGACGTTGGAAAATGAAACAATCGGAACAATTGGAAAAGATATGACGATTGAAAGTCGGGAAGAAGAAATGACTGATCTTGAAACAAACCATACAATTGAATTTAAAGATATCAGTTTGAAATTAAAACCTACATATTCAATTGAAACTTCAAGGGCTAAAAACTGGTTGTTTACACAATCTTCATCTATAAAATTGTCTCTTTATATAGATTATGTTCCAGAAGGTATTGATGTTATGACATCTCAGGTGTATAGCGATATATCATTGCTGTCTAAATATGCAAAATATAATGGCATTAGGCAAGACAGTATCAATGTTGAATATTTTTCCTTGCCTACAGGTGGAATAAGTATACAAAAGTCAGAGCCATATACAATTCCATTTCAAGTAGAAGCTGTTGATAAAAGTGAAACATTTTTCTACATGTATAATGGATATGGTTCATCTTCATCGAGCAGAATTACTGAATCGCAATTAGCAGAAAATATACAAGGGGCAGTATTAAATGTTGTATGGACTATTCTTATAAGAGAAAACCAAACAGGAGATTTTTATATAAAAACTATAAATGATAGGGTAGGAATTCCATACAATCGAGTATCGGATTAAGTAAATTAAAATCTTATAGGGGGAAAGAAAGTAATGAGATTGGTAATAACGGTTGATATTGATGTCGCAGAATCCGGGTTAGATGAAGAGCAGATGAAGGACAATATAGTAAGTTTTACAAGGGATTTATTAATAAACGGAGCAGCTGACCAGGGAATAGGACTTATTCTTCGAGAGGTCGATTATTCGGTTTAATGAAACTTGCATTGGAAAGAAGGTGCCTATATGAAAATCAGAGGATTCAACAAAACTTTAAATAAGTGGGTGTATGTGGTAATGGAAGAAGGTAAGACATTTGAGGGACTGGCAGAATGGTATGATATAGATTCGGCAAGCGTAGGGGGAAGTACGGGACGCTGTGATATAAGTATGCAGGAAGTGTACGCAGGAGATTTTATAGAGAGCCACCAGGGTACACAAATTTTGGACGTATTAATGTTAGTGAAATTTGGAACATATCAAGCCTATTGCCCGGTAGATCAATTCTTTATGGATGGCGTTGGATTTTATGTGGAGGCTGTCGGTTATCCTCAAATGCCGGTCGGACCATTAGAGTATTATGCAAAAGTAATAGGAAATACATATGAGAATCCAGAGTGGTTAGACAACGAATTAGAATTTAATGAGGTGAATGATATGACAAATAAACAGATTGAAAAGTTTGCAGTGGGTTATCCTTACCCAACTGATTATGTTGAAATCTTACTGAAAAAATATGATTACGACACTACGAAAGTACATGAAATCCTACGTAAACCTTATAACGAGGTTATAAAAGAAGTACAGAACACAAATGAAGCGACGGTTCAAGACAAAGAAAATCTGGCTTCTGACCTTGGTTGATTTATTGGCTGAACTGTTATGAAAGGAGCATAAATGGTAAGAAGTATTGATAATTTAGGAAGAATTGTAATCCCGATTGAAATTAGACGCAGACTGAAAATGGATAGTGGTACTCCATGTAGAATACGTGTAAATGGGACTGAGGTAATTCTAAGTAGGGGCGGCTCCGATGAACGGCATGTTACTGGAGTCATGTTAGAGGGAGATGAGCGACAGGGAGTTTGTCCCTTTTGTAAAAATGAGTTGATGGAACGATTTAATAAAACTTGCTGTGGTAGCTGTGGTAACGAAATTATTTGGTCAAAGGAAGAGGAGAAATTTTAAAATGTGTAAAGTGTTAAGCGTTATAAATAACAAAGGCGGGGTAGGTAAAACGACTACAACTCTTATAATATCTGAATTATTGGCTTATCTGGGATTCCGGGTACTGGTAATTGATCTTGATGGACAAAGTAATGCCTCTGTTACCTTACATGCTTATGTGGAAGAACCCATCAGTGGTGTGACGGGAAGAACTGCACCTCTACAGGAAAATATCTTTGAGGTTTTTGTAGATAGATTAAAAACGCCAGCGGATATATCGAAGGTTGTCAAAGCAACAAATATACAAGGTATTGAAATTATTCCGTCAAATAATCGCTTTGAGAATATTGAAAAGAATTTAGAGGATTGTTATAGAAGTCCATTTATTCTTTCCAGAGCGATTAAGGCAGTCTGTAACGATTATGATTTTATTGTTATCGACAATTCTCCGGCGATGAATTTTTTTACATTAAATAGTATTGTGGCAAGCAATTATATAATTACTCCTGTACGGGTAGAGGACTATTCGAAAAAGGGGGTAAAGCAAATATTAGATAAACTTAATCAGATTAAGGATGAGTACGATTTAGAGCAGGTCAACTTTCTTGGGGTATTTATTACTCAGGCAGAATCACGGACCAATGCATTTAAGGAGAGGATAAAGGACTATGAGTCAGAAATTGGTGACAAACTTTTTTCAACATGCATACGGCGTGACACCAAGATCGAGCAGATGGAGAGTAAACACATTCCAATGCTTGAACTTAGTACAGAAAGTAATGCATTAGTTGATTACTGTAATCTACTGCTGGAAATGGATATTTTACCAGAGTCGGCTCAGGAGCTTTTAATGAGAAGTGTGAGCTGATTAATAACGTAATTTATATTTAGAGCTGAGAGGAATGATACTATGGGTAGTAAATTTTTAAATTTAAATTTGTCTGGTGGGTCACCACAACCTCAATATACACAGAAGGATGTAACCAGTGAAAAGCCAGAGGTGAGTGAAGAAAGGGTGGATAGATTTAGTCAAGATAGTATAACTACACTGTCTAAATTGGCAAAAGCTGTAGATACTCCAGACCAAACAATTAAAGCTTTCAATTTTAAATTTATTCCACGAGAAAAAATCATATTTAATAAAAATAATGATTTTGATATGGAAGAAGTTGAAAGTTTATCAGATAAGCTTCTAGAAAATGGTTTGCTGCATAACCTTGTTGCATTTTATGACGAGGAGACAGATAAATACATCTTAGAATCGGGAGAGCGGCGACTTCGTGCATTTGACCTAGCGCATGAACGATTTAAAGATTATGAAGATTTAGATGATAAAGAATATCTTTTATATGTTGAACATATTAAGGAGTTTTATATCAATGGTTTTCCAGTTAATGTAAAAAAAGCTAAATATCAAGACGAGCTGGAGATGTCTAGAGTAGATGAGATTGATAGCAATTTAAGAAAGTATACAGCAAATATTGATGTTCGTACTTTTACTCCTCAACAACGAGCCGAGTACACTAAGAAAGTACGTACTCTAATGGAGGAAAAGAATCGGCTATTGTATGGAAGCAATGCTCCTAAAGTGACACAGATCCAGATTGCTGAGGCAACAGGAATCACGGAAAGACAGATCCGGAAGTACGAGCAGGTTGAGGATCTTATACCAGCTTTAAAAGCGGAATTTGAAAACGGAAATTTAAGTATCAATAAAGTTCCAACAATTGCTAAAATGTCTGAGGAGGAACAATTGGTGTTTCTGGATTTTCTTCAAAGAGAGAAAAATGCTGATCCAGCACAAGTGAAATTATATATGGAACGTGCTGATAGGGCTGAAAAGGAGAAGCTGCAGCTAAGAGAGGAAAAAGATAAAATTGAATCAGATTTAGAAATACTTCGTGCGAACCGGGATGATGATATTGAAAAAATCATAGAGGAATCAAAAGAGAGAGAACTTCAAATCCGTGAAGAAATAGCAAAAGCTGAGAAAGACAAGAATGAGAAGCGTATTATTAGTTTACAACAAGAACTTGCTGATGAAAAAGAAAGTGCCAGCCGGATGATTAAAGATACAAATAACCGTCTGGATAAAGCTCAAGGAGCACTATTGGAAGCGAATAAGCGGATTCAGGAATTAGAGAGTCAGGATACAAGTACAGAGCAAATGGAAGAATTATATCGTGTCCGTGCAGAACTGGATATGAATCTCTCATTTTTAAAAAATCTATGCAGCAAAACATTGACAACGCTGGAGAACTATAAGGTTTTGGCTGATACAAAGGATATTGAGACAGTAATGATATCATTTGGCAATATAAAGGAACTGAAACAGCTGGTAACCCTAATTAATTCCAATATATGATAGTTAATATCTATGTTTGCAAAGAGCCAAAAAGAGACGTTTCAGGCAATTGTAGAAGAGGCTTAAGGAGAAATCTAGCATAGTTAATAGAGTTGGAGCTTACTTATTAACGATTTAAACTGAGATTTAGCTAACTAATTGTACATTGAAAATTAAATATCAGCTAGTAAAAATATTATGAAAATCCTCAAGTTACTCCATGAGCATTGAATATATGCTTGAATATGTAAACATGAACGAGTGGGCACAAGAGCAGGGATTTGAAGATTGGGATTATGAGGCATTGGAGATTGAAGCATAATGAAAATTCCATTATCTGAATATGCAAAAAGACATTATATTGATCCAGCAACCGCAAGGCAACGAGCGGGAAGAAGATCATATAAAACTGCCGAAAAAATGGGAAGAGATTGGTTTATCGATGAAGATGAGCCACATCAGGACAATCGAGTAAAAAGCGGAAAATTTAAGAATTGGAGAAATAAGCCTACTAGCTGATGTTTAGTTAGTAGGCTTATTATTTTATAAAATTAGAATTTGAGTGAGTAAGAAGGGAGGACAGTTCCGGCCGGACAAAAGCGATCGCTTTCTTACAAAGTAATGAAAATAGGATTAATCGATGTTGATGGTCACAATTTCCCAAACCTTCCTCTCATGAAACTTTCAGCATGGCATAAGAAGCAAAGGGATAGCGTGGAATGGTACAGCCAAATGTTTTCAGGACATATGGACCGGGTATATGTGAGTAAAGTTTTTACCTTCACACCGGATTGCCTGGACATCATAAATGCAGACGAGATTATAAGAGGCGGCACAGGGTATTATTATTCAGGCGGTGGGGCAGTACTGCCGGAAGAGATAGAACATATCTATCCAGATTACAGCCTTTACCCTGACATGTGTAAAGACACGGCTTATGGGTTCTTAACAAGAGGCTGCCCCCGTGGTTGCACCTTCTGTGTGGTTGGAGAAAAAGAAGGGAAATGCAGCATGAAGGTCGCGGACCTGAAAGAGTTTTGGAATGGCCAGAAGGAAATAAAACTTCTTGATCCGAACCTCTTAGCAACTAAGGACTGGAAAGAATTACTGCAACAACTTATTGATTCTGGTTCGTGGGTGGATTTTACACAGGGTTTGGATATTCGAGTAATGACGCAAGAAAAGGCTGATATGATCCGACGTGTAAAGGTTAAGCAGGTACATTTTGCGTGGGACCAGTACAAAGATCGGAAAATGATTGTGGAGCGGTTTAAATGGTTTAAGGAGACTACAGGGTGGGATTACCGGAAGATGAGTGTGTATGTGCTAACCGGATTTGATACCACATTGAAGCAGGATCTTGAAAGGATTTATACTCTACGTGACCTGGGATACAATCCCTATGTGATGATTTACGATAAACACAAGCTGCGAAAGGGCAGCGAATTAAAAAGGTTGCAAAGATGGGTTAATTCCCGTTTTGCGTTTGCGGCAGTTAAACGGTTTGAAGATTATAAAGCTTGACGCGATAAGCTGAAATTCACAGGAGGCTGTTTAAATGGATGAGAAGATACTACAGCGAATTAAAAGGCTACAAGCATTAGCTGAGCGTGGTGTGGGAGGAGAAAAAAACATGGCTATTTCCATCTGATGCACCTCGTAAAGAGATAGACATAATGGAACTGACTCCTGAAGATTTAAATAGAATGGTAATGCAAGAAGCTATAACAAAGAAAACCAGAGCACCTATGATAGAGGAAGTAAACAATATACAAAAAAATTAGTATTTTGATGAGAAAGGCGGTGTGAATTGAAAGTAGGGCTTATTGATGTAGATGGACATAATTACCCCAATCTATCACTTATGAAAATAAGTGCATGGCATAAGTCGAAAGATGATCGGGTTCAGTGGTATGAGCCGTTTGACGGCCTGATCGAAGAATACGACTTAGTTTATATGTCAAAAGTATTCAGCTTC
>NZ_OAOF01000060.1 GCF_900205965.1 Lacrimispora amygdalina | reverse complement strand
TGTAAGTGGTAAACTATAACCAGCAGATTTAGGCAAATAAAATCCAGCAACTATTACGGAACATCATCGAATGATATACTGTCATTCGGAGGTGAAGAAAGGATGGTTAAATGGATGGATTACTATAAAATCCAAGAATACAAAAGAAAGAAATTCAATAAGAGCCAAACTGCCAGAAAGCTTGGAATTAACAGAGAAACAGTTGGTGTTTATTGGGACATGACTCCAGAAGCCTATGCTGCTCGCGTGGAAGCTGCTAAGACCAGAGAAAAGAAAGCGGATCCGCATAAAGACTTTGTATTAGAATGCCTGCTGAAATATCCAGATATGTCAGCGGCACAGCTTTATGACTGGATCAAGGAACGTACCTGTCTGGAAACACTTGATTTCCAAGAACGATGTTTTAGAGACTATGTGAAATCTATCCGGGAGGAATACGATATCAAGAAGCCGGAAACATCAAGACAGTATGAAGCAATGGATGAACTGCCAGCAGGAAAGCAGGCACAGGTGGATATGGGAGAAATAAGTCTGGAGACCTTAAGTGGACGACACAAAAAAGTGTATTGCTTCGGAATGGTCATGACGCACTCCCGATATAAATTCATTCTTTGGCAGGAAAAGCCATTTACAACCGATACATTTGTACAGGCTCATATCAAAGCCTTTGCTTTTTTCGGTGGAAGGCCGCAGGAAATGGTTTACGATCAGGATAAGATTCTTGCAGTCAGTGAGAATAATGGTGACATTATCTATACGGAAGGATTTCAGAACTATGTAAATGAAGTAAAGTTTGATATCTTTCTCTGCCATGGCGCCGATCCGGAGTCCAAGGGATTGATTGAGAATGTCGTGAAGTATGCCAAGCATGGATTCGCAGAACACCGCATTTTCAGAGATATAGACAGCTTTAATGCCGACTGTATCGCATGGCTGAAAAGAACAGGTAATAAAAAAGCGCATGGAACCACAAAAAGGATACCGGCAGAGGTGTTTACTCTCGAAAAGGAACACCTGATACCAGTATCTGAATACAACTTTGCAGTTGCTGCTAATGACAGTATAGATTATCAGGTCAGAAAAGACAACATCGTTTTATACAAAGGGAATCGTTATCGCGTTCCAAAAGGAACATACAGCCCCGGAAAACGAGTGTTTATGGTTGTTTCAGATGAAACAGTTTCCATCACCGACACTTTGACGGGAGAATTATATGCTTCCCATCCACTGTGTCATGAGAAAGGAAGATTAATTGGTCAGAAACGGGATGACCGGGATAAAAGTAAGTCATTACAGGAACAGGAAAAGCTTGTTCAGCAGCTGTTCCAGGAGGATGAACTGGTTTCACCATTTCTTGATCATATCCATCAGGAAAAGCCCCGCTATTACAGGGATCAGCTTGGTGTAATCAGAAAACTTTTTGAAGAATGGAATGTAGAACTGTTAATTCAGGGACTCCACTACTGCACAGAAAAAGAACTGTATTCTGCGGGAGACTTAAAATCCAGTATTATTTATCTGGATCAATTGAAAACCGAGCCAAAGAAAAAAGAAAATTTAACAGCGCTTCCATCCAAGTATCGAGGAAATACACCGGAAATCCGAGATTTAAGTGTATATGAGCAGGCAATGGAAAGGAGTGTTGTAAATGGATAATCTACAGGAAATCAGAACCTGCGCAACATCACTGGGACTGATACATACGAAAAATGAATTGGAAACATTGATTCACACAGCAGAAACAGAGGAATCAAGCTATGTGACTTTCTTACAGAATGTCCTTGGCAGTGAAATACGTTACCGTCAGGATAAGGCAAAAGAAAAAAGGATTAAGGAAGCTGGGTTTCCATATCCGAAGTATCTGAGGGATTTTGATCTCAGCTTTTGCCAATCGATTACAAAAAAGCAGCTCAATCAGCTGTCAGAACTGACATGGATTGATGGTCTGTATAACCTGATACTTTCTGGTCCGCCAGGAGTAGGCAAGACACATATGGCAATCGCACTGGCCTATCATGCCTGTGAAGAGGGATATAAGGCCAGTTACACAACAATGCAATCCCTAATGCAATGCCTGCGTACATGTGAAATTGATCGTCGGAGTAAAGCGAAAATGAACCGGATACATAAATCAAATCTTCTTGTTATAGATGAGGTAGGGTATCTACCAATCACATCCACAGAAGGAAATCTGTTCTTTCAGCTGATCTCAGAACTTCAGGAACAGGCTTCAATCATTATCACCACAAACAAGGGATTTGAGGAATGGGCTGAATTTTTGGATGATGCAGCATTGGCCACCGCAATCCTTGATCGGTTATCATACCGATGTGACCGGATACAAATGTCAGGCAAGAGCTATCGATTGGAAAACAGAAAATCATTTTTAAAGGAAGGACAGACAGACGATGAAATTCAATAAGCACTTATCTCCTGAAGTGGAAGAATTACTTACCACTCAGTATAAGAAATATATAAAAGAAACAGTTATGACCAAAAAGGAAATGCGTGCTCTGCGTGAATGGGTAAAGGACGGACATAGTGTATACGAGAATAGCTGTGGTGCATGGGCAGACGGACAGGTTCCAGTGGAATTTCTGACTGTGTATCGGGATGAAGAATATATCCGTCAACATACCAAAGGAATGAGCCCAGAAGAAACCCGTAAGTTTGCATTGGCTTATTATGGCTGGGACGATGACGATGAAGTGATTGATCAATATCTTCAAAATGCACCGGAAGATATGACGATGCCTATTTGCAAAGAATCAGATGAGGAACTGCCATTTAGTTAAAAAAATCCCTGCGGACTATCCGCAGGGGAATATAAGCATAAGTGCTGGATTTTATTTGCCAAAAAGTGCTGGAAAATAATTTCCATTTTTTGCTGGAAAGTACTTGCCGTTTACA
>NZ_OAOF01000031.1 GCF_900205965.1 Lacrimispora amygdalina | reverse complement strand
ATCTTTTTTAGTATTAATTCCATACACAACTCCTTCTCTTTTAAATCCTAATTTAACTTTTCAAGTTCCTGATTTAACAATTCTATTTTCTTCTCTCTAAGTTCAACTAAAGCATTCAAATCTTCTTCGTTTAATTCCATGATGATATTTTTACCACCCTCATAATTTTGTGGAAATCTGACAAATATTTTATTACCTATCCCGACCAGCATACGTTTCCAATATCCATGCTTTTTATCTCTCCAATCAAGGTATTGTCTAGGCAATCTCTCACACTCTACTGTTAATTTATTAATTTCATTTTTAATCTCATTAGCTTTTTCCAGCGTTTCAATAGTCATAATTTTCACTCCCTTCTGTTTTATCAAATATCAGTTTGGTTGTTTAGCATTTTCTTTAAGACTCTTTCCATTCTTTCTCTACTTGCAATTTCATTTCTACAAGACTCAATGATTCCATTTAAATATTCTTCTGGTATATCCTCGATTTCTATTTCTTCATCATTTTTATAGAATTTAATTTCATATTTATTCATGTTTTATCCTTTCAAATTTCAGTTTAGCTAATTTGATATCTTAACACTTCTTTCTTTTTACGAGTCTCGATAATCACATACAAAGGAGTTTCCACCATGTCTAATCCAAATGCAGTCAAAGCACCATTCAGCCGACCCTTTGCATAAGAATACGGTTCTGTATTGTCACGATTAAATACAACATTATTATGTTTTTCGATTACATAATTTTGTACTAATCCATACGAAAAATCGTTTCTTTCATTTGCAGTCATATAAACTCCTTTTAATCATTCAAATACTAATTTAACTTACCAATAGTAGCTTCAATATAACTTATAAGGCGTTTTGATAAGTCTTTGTAGTTATCATATCTTTCTTTTGCCGAACTTGAATTAGCAGTAGCAATGTTCAATAATTCGTTATAAGCGTTTTCTCCAATTTCAGCAATAATTTCATCTTCTGTTCCATCGAGAGAATACACGTCTGTATGCCTATTCTTCTTCATTACTTTATTCCGATATTTCTTTTTGATTTTTCTTCTTGTCCATAAAACATAAATAACATTATATAATATGTCTGTGCTAAGCATTGTTATAGCAAACACAATATAATTATAATCTTTCATAAAATTACCTACTTTCTGCTTATTCCTTCCCTGACATACAACCAGATAAAGATTTCATATTGATACCTCCAATAAAATTTCAGTTTGCTTCCACCACTTCAAGTACACATTTTTCATCAGAATAAGAACGATTATAATCAGCAAATGCTGAAAATGTCCTACTTTTTACTATATATTTTTTCATTGGTACTACCTTCATAAGCATCTATTTTGTGTGAACCTAACTCAATATAGTCTCCAATTACCGGAAGCTGCTCTCCAAAAGGATTGCCATATATTCCTTTCACTGGTTTATTTCCATCTCTGCAAACATTTACAAATTCTCCATTGCAAATTACTTCAACTATCATTCTATTTTACCTCCATTATTTTCCCAATCACATATTAGCTGTAAATCCCTCTATTTTCTGTATAAGGCTTTGGGCAATAATATGGTTTCCATGCAACTACCGGATATTTAAAATCTCTTCCGTTAGTGTGTTTAAAACTACCTTCCCATTTTGCCTTTTCAGTATGTACTCCATACGGATATTTCACCGTAACCCATACTAAAATCCAATCTTTTGGTAACTGTTCAGAAACCGGAATCCACTTGATTGATTCTTGTATCAATGGGATCTTATCTATTGCCGTTAGCAAGTCATGAAACTTCCAATTAACTTCATAGTTATTCATTAAACATTGCACTAGATCTTTTCGATCTAACAAATGCCTTTCTTTCATTTCTATCAGACCTCCTACTTTACTTTTTTCTCACTCTAAGTAACATTTTAATAATCACAATTAGTATGTCAGAAAACAAAAGCAAAAAAAGTTGCCCTAAGGCAACTTTTTTATTCCACTACTTTAAAATATATGTCTGTACGACGGTTACGCAAGCAGCCTTCACTTGTATCATTGGTATCAATTGGCTTATCTCCACCATTTCCAATAGTTAATATTCTGTTTGCGTCAATTCCATTTACAATAAGATATTTTTTTACTGTTTCAGCACGCTGCTCTGAAAGAATTCGTTCTGCCTCTGTCGTATGATCAGACGCTACGTTTCCTTCCAACTGAATAACGGTTCCATCAAGTGTTTTTGCAATAGATACAAACTCATCCAAAGATGCAGCCGCTTCTGCATTATCCATAAAATTACAAGTGTTCGGTACAAAGTTTACTGTCACAGATTTAGACAAAAGCGCTTCAGTATCAATGATAGCCTGCCTATTCTCTTCTGTTATCTTAGGAGCATTGGTCTGCGTTGCCGGCGGAGTTAATACCTGATATTTATCAGCTAATGCTTCCATGTAAGAAACATCAAATAGATTCATGTCCTTGTTAACTGTCTCTCCGATAGATTCCCACACACCGCACATATCCTTAAATACATTAGGCGCTTCTTCTTTTAAAGTTTTCATGTTGTTGTTCCAGTCTGTAAGAGCTGCATCTACTGTCATGCCCTTAATAGAATCATCCGTTTCACCAGCAAACATCGGCATAACTTCTCTGATCGCATCAAATTCTGTATCATATTTGTCTGAGGCCTGTAAAGCACCATCAATAAACTTGGATACTACGTCTGGATTTGCTTTTGCAAAATCATTTCTGAATACAATACCATCCATGATTAGCTTAGTTGAATTTTCCGTGCTAAACAATACATGGCAATTAGAAGTATCCTTTGCCTGACTTAAGTATGGCTGCCATGTAGCAGCAACATCGATCTGTCCGGAGAAGAAAGCCTTTGCTGTCTCATCGGGTGTTTCAAAATAAATCAAGTTGCTAATGATACTATTCTTCTGCTCTTCAGTTAAATCCGACTGATTGACAAACCAAACAACTAAGGAGTGTGCTTCAGAAAACTGTGGAACACCTATTTTGGCATTCAGAAGCGATTCTACATTAGTAATGTTACTGTTAGCAATAATTCCATCTCCACCATTTGAATAGTTTGTAATAAATGGCATAATCACGTCAACCTTAGAATCAGTAAACTTTTTTGATAAGAATGCCGCCCTATTAATTGTATATCCAGCTGCATTTAAATCTCCTTTAATAAGCGCATTGGAGCTCTGAGTTGCATCATTGATAACATGGATATTTACATTAAGACCCATCTGCCCATAGATTGAATCAGGCTTTGTATTCAGTCCGCCATTAGCATCAATAATCGACTTCCAGCCAATCCATTCATCAAGAGATAAATTAATAGTACTATCTGATACATTTGGATTATTTAAATCTTTTTCTTTACCGGTTTCTGGCTTACTGTTTGGAACGCTTTCTTTTCCAGCAGACATCTCCGTCTTCTTTGACGGTGTGTCTTTCAATTTAAGTACTCCTTTCTGTACCGCAAAATAACTCCCTCCAATTACAGCTCCTACAATGAACATAAATATTAATATTCTTGATAACTTTGTTAAACGAAAGCTTTTCATTTAATTATTCTCCTCTTTTTTTCTTATTTGTTCTTAATATGTAATTTAAAAACTATCAGTAATTATTTATTTCATACTTTTTCGTATTTCTTCTTAAGGCTTTCAATATAATCATTGTTTTTAATATTTTTAAGCTCTAATTGAGCATTATTCGCCTTAGTCTCTAATTTATTTTGATGAACAATTTTGGCACCAATAGCTTCTTGCTTTGAACTCAGATGACCTTCTTCCACACTTTCAAGTAATTTGTTTACAGTACTTGTTTTCTTTAACTCATCTAGATCATCATACATTTCGCTCATTTGCTTATTCATCTGTAGATCAGCAATTATCTGTTTCCTCTTTATTTTAAGTTGGTGAAGCGTATTTTCCTGATGCGCAGCAATCGTTTTACACTCCTCAACAACTGGACCCAAGCTTTCTACTAATTTTTTCTGCCTCTCTATATCAACCAATAATTCTTCTCGCTGAATAGCTAATATCTCAGCATCTTGATCTTTTCCGATTTGTACAAGCCTTTCACAGGACTTTTCTAAATCGGCAAGTTTTTTATTAGTAGTAATTAGATTTTCTTTTTCCATTTCTAGCTCACCTGAACGCTGCCTAAGCAAAGTGTTGGCTTTATTATATTTATCCTGCGCAACATCAATTGCTTGCTGAAAGATAGCATTGGCACCTTCCGGCGTCTTTGCACGATCTTCGATGAATACATTTAAAAATCCACCACTTAAGATCTTTAATTTTTTTCTGAAATCTGGGAATATAATCAAAGCTAAAGTAGATAATCCTAATGCTACACAACCAATAAATACTCCAAATGTCATAACTATTTACCTCCTTCAATATAAATAAATTTTTCTAAGGTACTAATTCTATCAATCTCTTTCATGATAAGATCACTCGCATGAGCTGTTTCATTATTCGCCGTGTATATCTCGTTATTCAAAGCATCAATTTCTGCTTTTAATTGTTCGATTTTTTCTGAACATTCATTTATCTGCTGACCATTCTCATCTGTGATTTTTGCTTTTACACTTTCCAGTATATTAATTCTATTTGAAGCATCTGTACACACTTCATTTACCGTAATGTTAGATGCCTGCAGAATTCCAATCACCGTAGTTTTTTTAATATCATTTGGCAATTCTTTAGGAAGCGTATTTAAGAACTTTTCAACTGTGAAAATAGATCTTGTCAAATCGGACATCTCATTATCAGAATAAGTACTGTTAATCAATTCATCTCCAAGAATCTCTGGAACAACTGCATCTTCAGTCACATCTACATTTCCAACACCCTCAACTAACGTTTCCAGCGACTGACTTTCTCGGTATTCCTCCTCTTGACTATCCACCCTTGTTATAAAATTGTCTAAAAATCTTTTCATTTTTATTTATCCTCTCTTTTAAATTGTTCTAATTCAATAATTACATCACACATCTTATCTGCTTCCTCACGACTGTGAGTTACCATAATAATTGTATTTTTAGTTTCTCTGTGAGTTTTTAAAATCAAGTCCTGCATTTGTATTCGAGTTAGTTCATCTAATGCCGAAAGCGGTTCGTCCATCAATATAATCGATGGTTTTACAAATAATGTTCGTGCTAATGCAAGTCTTTGTTTTTGCCCTCCAGATAACTGATGCGGATATTTTTTTTCATGTTCCTCTAATCCAACACGGGCTAATATATTTCTTGCATCCTCTACATTTAATTTTCCTGTTTTTAATACTTTCTCAGCTATCATGATGTTATTTAAACAATTGAGCCAATCGAAACAAGTATATTTTTGATGCATCATATATGGTTTTTTATCGTCTGCTATTGTAACTACACCTTCCAAAGGCTGAGTCAATCCAGCAATGGTCCGGAGTAATGTCGTTTTTCCACATCCGGATGCACCTAGAATTCCATATATTTTATTATCTTCAAATGTATAATTCATTCCGGTTGATATTGGGCTTTCTTTTTTATATCCTATTGAAATATTACTTAGTTTGATCATCATTTACCCTCCATGGGAATATTTTTCCGGCAATGTATCTTGCACCATTATCAAACAAGAAGCTAATAACCATAATTGATGCAATTCCAACAAAAACCAAATCTGTTCTTCCACGTGAAGATGATTGTTGAATGATATACCCTAACCCATATTTTGCATTAATACTCTCAACAAACGGTATATAGGTGAATCCAACAGCAAACAACATAATGAATGTTTGTGCTATCGCCGGCAATGAAGATGGCAACAACACCATATAAATGATCTGGAATTTGTTCATACCAATCGTATGACCCGTATCTATCAGATCCTCATTAATTTCCGAGAAAATATTATACATACTTGGCATCATATAAACGAAAATAACAATAAATAAAAATATTATTTTCATTCTCTCACCAATTCCGCACCACATTATTAACAATGGATAAAATGCTGTTACAGGAATATACCTCATTGAATTTATGATTGGATACATAGTTGTTCTTATTAATTTAAAAGAATAAATCAATAGTCCCAATATAACAGAAATTAAACCTGATAAGATTGCAGCCACAGCAACACGATAGAATGAGTAATAGACACCCATTAGCAATTGTTTGTTTTGTATCAATGCCACAACTCCTTCATAAACATCCCTGGGCCTGGGAATAAACAATGGATTAACTGTCTTTGATAACTGCCTCCATAGTAGTAGGAATATCGCAATCAATACACCTATCTTCAATAATGTCTTAATTCTTCTCTGCATACTTTTCCTTTCTTCAATTTTGTTTTCTCCTTATATCTTAATTTACATAGCTATTATGTAGTGAAAACTTCAAACATAAGTAATTATTTAAAAAAATGACCCTAAAAGGGTCATTGGTCCAATTTTCACATAAATATTTCAGCAGTGCGTCTTGAATGGTACACACTTTTTTCACAGTCAACCAATTTAATATCATAAATGTTATCCTCTAAGTCCGTTCCGGTTAAATGATCCGGGTAAATTTTAGTTACTTTAAGAATATTCTTCTTTTCATCTACATCTGCGATAACATAACTCCCAACCCTTAAATCTTCTACAAATTTCATATACCAATAAGCATCATAATCATATGTTCCATCCGATTTTAACTTTTGACATTTGTAATATTGGGAGGCTTTGTGTTTCATGATAACTTCTGTTCCACCTCCAATTGTTGCATATGTAAAGCCATAACAACCACAATCTACACAATGATCACAAGTAGGAGCCAACTTACAACAGCCACAGCAACGGTTATCTTCAAATATTGGACACTGAGGTTTATCAAAAGGAATTTTATTTTTATCATTCTTGTACCGATTACGTGTATCAAAACTTTTACAAATATATTTTGGTTCATACCATTCCGTATGATGTTTTAAATCATATCGATTTACTAACTTTCTTAGCAACTTAATTATTACTTCCATCTTTTCCTCCATTCTATTTAGTTTTAAAATAGTTTTTCAACGGCTCCGCTATTTGTTTTTCAAATATCAAAAAAGCCTCCCATTCCTTTTGTCGCTCTACATCTAGTTTTTCTATTTCAGCAAAACGTTTGATTCGTTCTTCATCCAATAAATTTCCTAAACCATGGGATAAGACGTTAATCCTTTTTCTACATGGCATGTAGTTTTCTAAATAATCAGATTTTTGCCTCATATATTTTTTTAGAGCAGCCACATATTTTAAAGCTTCTGCGTTGGTTTCAATCCGTAATAATTCTCCATCATAATTAATACACCTTTGTATATTAATCCAATCCATATCTGATGCTTGATCCAGTAGCTTTATAAACCTTACTCGTCCACATCTAACACCAATTAGAACACTTTCATCCATGGACTCATCAAAAATATCATGGATATTAATGATATTAAAATTTTTTGTATAGTTATAATCTTCTGTTCTATACGGGACTTCATCATTAATATTAAAATATCTCAATAGACCTCCACTTCGGTATGGCTCATTTTGGTACTCAAAATACGAGTAAAAACATTTCACCTGGTCTCCACAAATCGTATCATACATACCCATTAATAAATCTCTCCTTTACTTTCTATAAATATAGAATGCAAAAAAAGAAACTAAAATAAACAGCAATCATTCAATTACGTTTTTTATAAGAGGGATCTTTGGAGAAATTCAACTCGGAGATATCCAGTAAAAACAAAGGTGAATATATTTATCTGCTTATTGATCCGAAATTTCCTGCTGATATATACAATCATATTGTCTCTGTGTCTGATGCTGCTGATCCGGTTGCTTTAAAGTTATCTATTGCTGAATTAAAGCAACAGATTCATTAAAATCTAAAAGCGACATGATTCAAAGAAAATTATCTAAGATCGACAGTGTAGACGAAGAAGAGTCTCTAGGGATTCTCAATCTTGAAGAAATCACGGAAGACGAAAAAGAAGTTTAGTTCTTCTTTTCTTACTAAAATAAAAAAGAAGCCCAAGTCTTCTTTCTTAATATGTAAAATCAGTTATTCTGAGATACTACGTAGCCACCTAACATTTAGTAATTCAGTATCTGCCGCATCATAAATCTTTACAATTGGAATATTTAGTTCCGAGATTATGATGGCTATTAAATCAATCATGCTTAATCCGGTTATTTCGTCATGAAAACTAGAATAGCTATAATATTCTTTTATCCCTTCAGCAATTGAATCCATATAATAGGTACATTTATCATCCTTTTTTATAATGAATACCTCTGGTAATTCCCACTCTGAATCAGGGCAAACATAAGCAAAAGTTTCTTCAGCTAAAATATAAGGAATTTCTGGAGTCTTTACATTTAATTCATCATAAGCTTTCCGTAACTTCTCATAATTATCATCGCTTAATTCATCAGATTCTTTTAAATCATAATACTTGCTTTTTAATTCATCAAACAAGTCCTCAAAAATCATATTTTCTCCATTTCTTTTATTTTATCTATTATAGTAATATTAAAATCTTATAACTATTTTAATTACCTATCAATATAAATAACTTTCTTTTTCCATACTTAATCTCTAAGTAATTTAGTATTTCAAGCGTTTTAACTAGGTCTTTCCGGTTTCTTCTTATCTCACTTATTGAGGGAGCAATTCCTACTGCTACTAATATTTTTGGAAGAAATCGTTCCTCAGTATAAATTGTTTTTTCTTTCTCAACTTTCTCCCAATCTTCATAATCTCTTCCGAAAATAATTTCTGGCTCTACAATCGGCTTTCCTATCACAATATTTTCTACGTACATATTCTTTTCCTCCCTGGGCTATATAAACTTAATTGTCCCAAACTCAAACTAAAAAAATCCGACATGAGCCGGATTTTGAACCAGTAAAGTCTGGCTTACAATACTTTCCTTTTTGACTACGTTCTTATTATTCCAATAGAAGTGCAGTATCGTAAATGGTATAATCACACCTATAAATTAGCAACACTTGGCCGTCCACTAATAAGACTGTGGTTTTCGGTATATCCGGAGAAAATATTGAGACTTCGTTTCCTAAATATGTAGCTAAAGGTGTACCGTTCTGGCTCCTGATTAAGATGGTCTTTGCTTTTCCGGTAGTCACATTTTTAAAAGTATCTACCATACTGTTAATAAAAGGTACACTTCTATCAGTATTTGTAACATCTACAGTCTTTGCATATTCTTCAAAAATATCCTGTAAGCCATCTTCTGCCATTATCAAACTTGAACCAACATGATGCATTACATTTTTTCCAATTGATATTTTAATTACGGATGAATCTTTATTGGAACCTTCTGATGTTACTGTATCGAATGTTGTGTCACGTTCAATCATAACCGATTTGCCTTTGACTTTGTCAATTACTTGGCTCTCTTCGTCAAACGTCCGGATTATCACATCTAATCCCTTTAGCTTAGCTTCTAAATCAGCTGCGGCCATATTGAAACTACTACATCCGGTTAACATGACACCCATTAATAAAGCACCTAATAATAATTTAATTCTTTTCCTTAACATGAGATCTTCCTCCTGATTAATTATTCTCTATATATCTTTTGAGAATAGTATGTTAGTTGAATTACCTAGATAAATCTTCGTTAGTAAAATTAAAAAGACAAAGCAGTGTTTTAGCCTAAAGACTTTATCTCTTGAAATCATCCATCATAAAAGCATACATCATATCTGCAACTTTATATGAATCTGGTTCTGCAGGCAAAATAGAATTCTTATAAGCGTAATCTGCTTTCGTTCGGCAATCTTCCACCAGTTCATAAAACTCCGAACGCATCTTACCATCAGAATTCATAAAATCTCCGTTCAAAATACTCAGTAGCAGAGGCAGGTCCTTTTCCCTATAAGTAACGACCCTTCCTGTTTCCAAGCATTCGATACCCATAAGCATTCCTCTGATCGTGTGCATACAGTGTTTATTTAGTTTAAAATCAGTCTTTTTTTCATTCCTTTTTCCTTTTTGCCCAAAGCTGCTTGTTATATTTTTAATGTCCCTGGCTACATCGAAGAAATCATCAATGTTAACATCTGAACAATTTAGATTTTTAATAATGACTTTCCCGTCATCTTCGGGAATTTTAAATGACATAACTAAATTATCACCTTTAATAGTTGGATACTTCGTCCTCATATTGTAAACCGCATTATCTAAAATACTCTGTTTTTTATCTCTCACTAGTTCTTTTCTTTCTGAAAGCCGACCAATTTCTGCAAGTTCTAATCTTCTTAACTGGGCATTTGCATATCCAACAAAACTCCTGAAGATACCCTCTGAACCAATAAAATCCGAATGATTTTCAACTAGCTGCCTAGCCGTATCAGATAAGTATAGATAATCTTCAATCTTATTTCCTAATAAGACAATTGTATCCGGATTTCCTTTCGCAATTAATTGCAGCATGTGCCTATAAGAATAAATAACCGTATCCGTTTCTGTAAACGTCATTGTTTTCCAATCCTCCAAAACGCCCAGAGAATATCGTTTATCAATACTAACGAAACCTCTAATATCAATATCACTATCTTGCCGGGCAGTTCCATATGCATGAGATCCACTTACACAAAGTAGATGGAGCTTATTTTTAATCTTTTCAGATCCTCTTACAGGCGCATATTCAGGTGCGGTTTCATATAAATGCTTAATCTCTTTTAATTTTTTCTGATCCATAAATTCTCCTTTATCTTTATACTTATTCAGCCTTATCATCCCAAAACTTAATGGATTCTCTATCACTATCCTTGGTATATTTTGCATACAACTCTTCTGTAGTCGATAACACTTTTACGTTTTCTTTTCTACTATTCACATAATGCTCTTTAATCTTTTGTGCTATCCCATCCCAAAGTGACTCATTAAAGAATTTATTAAAATCACAATCAATGGCAGCAAACTGCGTCATTTCTTTTTCATCTTCCATGTAAACAACAGCCAGATACATCCGCAGATATCCTAGAACTGTTTCATCTGAAATTTCTCTACTTTCAAATTCGTCTCTAGAACAAGCTTTTACAACAACTCCGCTATAGCCTTCTACCTCATATTTCTCTTTGATTTCGTTTCTATATGATTCATACGAGTCTTTAGAGAAAGTTCCATCTACAGTTCCTATTACAGAGGCATATGAAACTCCATTCTTTCCATCACTTAAAAAGGTTATACGAAAATACAAATCGATATAAATTAGCTTTTTATTATTCATACTTTTTCTCCTCTATGATATTTTACTCTGTTTTTCTTTCTTTCGATTTAATATGTATTATTTTTATCAAATAAAAAACTCTTTTGGCTTTATATAAAAAAGAGAGCCTAAGCCCTCCGTATTTTACTGTAGCGTTTTCTTCTCTTTTCTTTTTCTTTTCCTCTCTTCTTTTTCTTTTGCCTTAATATCTTCAGTTTACTCAATCCTCACGACTATATTCATTAGTGCCTTTAATCCTTCAGCAGCATGATACTCCTCTTCAGATAATTCAATTCTTTGAATTTCTTCATACATTGGTGATCCATGGTAAGATTGATTTTCATAAAAAGCAAGAAAATATTTATTGTCTTTTTTTTCGAGTTTAGAATAACGATCCCTTTCCTCTTTAAATAAACTTTCGGCATGAATAACTTTAGATAATGCTATTATCATATTCTTTGGCTCGACATCAACTATTACTGTTTCTTTGCTTATTCCTTCCATCTCCATCATTTATCTCCTTTTCTTATTGATAGCTTTTTACAATTACATAACTATCTCTGTTTTTAATATAATCTCTGATGTCTTCATCCGATCCCAAAGTATACTCATTTCCAGTCGAATCGAATCCAGATACACTGCATGTAGCACTAAAACATTCATGACTAGGCTCATACGTGTAACCACAAAGGCTTAGAACTGGATTGCCATTAAGATCTGCATAAAGCAAATAATGAGGTTTTCCATACCATGCATTATCCGCCATTTCTCTGCATTTGGCATTTATATTAATGTCTGACAATCTCTTAGGTGCAACTTCCAGCTGCTGCTTTAACTTTTTCAATTCGTCTTTTGTTTCAAGCAATTTTTCTAAAAGATTATATTTTTCTTTTGCATTATCTCCTGCCATTCTCAGTTCACATTCTTCAATTTTCTCCTGCAATTTTTTCTTCGTAATTAATCCAAACATATTTATACCTCCATATTTTCATTTATATAAAATATGTAAAAAAAATAAGATCAATAAAAAAGAACTACATTAACGGTAGTTCCTACTCTAGTTTTATTGGTTTATAAGTCGATAAATATTTCCTCTTAAATTTGCTACCGTTTTTTCCTTGAAATAGTTTTTCCAGAATAAAATAGCGCTATTGCTATGAGTCGAAATACAAAGCTCAATTGGTTTTCTGTACATCTTTCTTAGGTAATCAATAACCTTTGTAGCGTGTCCTAATCTTTTAAATTCTTCCAGGATGCTAATCTGCCTAATAAAAACATATTTCGAATGAATTGTCAATTGTAATTCTCCAATAACCTCATGGCTAAATAAGATATTATAGTCTTCCAAATTTCCATTTTTCTTTGTAAGTTCAAGTAAATACGGACAATTATCCATCTGTTTTTCTCCTTACTGTAACTTGATTACTTAATTAAATAAAAGCTCATGCTAAGGAGCCTTCTACCTTATACTTCAATTTTTTTCAGGTTAAAATGATTCATTTCTTAATCTTCTGCCATACTTTCTACACAGATTGAAGATTTAAGAACAAAATCCGGGCGGACACCTCTTTCCCTGCCGCAGTCACCACAATCCACGCAGCCACCGCCGATAACGCACTGGACATAATCACCGCCACAACCAGTGGGCGTACTATCAGGCGTTGAAAGCCACCACCAACTATCCATGTTTTCTTTCAAGCAATTCTTGCGATATTTTCTATAATCATCAATTGTTAATAACCCTACCTTTACATTGCATGATTCATAATCATCAAGACCATCTGATGACAACTGGTTCACATTATGAATGACAACATTATCATCTCCAAAGCCAGGAACCACTTCTTCTCCGTAAAATTTGTCATTCAAATATTCATTGAGAGATGATGTGGAAAAATTGTTACTGTCCTCATCAAATTTCATTCTCTCGGCCAACAAGTCTTTTCTAATAACTCTGGTTGAACCATCATCCAAATGCTCCAACACTATGTACTCAATTCCAATCGCACTTTTAATAACCTGCCCTGGTTTGACTTTAGAAAGCTCCACTTTCATATTTGCTTCATTTACTGTAATCTGCATAATTTCTCTCCTTTATTTTCTATAATTCTATAGTAATATGGAATAAAACTGTGATATATAATTACTAAGCCTTGATACTTGTAGCCTTACTTATATAATCTGATATGACAAATGAAAAAATATTTTAATAGACCTCTGATAGTTAATCTAGTAAAGTAAACAACACTTATGTTATAATAAATTACGCGGTTTAGAGAAAGGGTGAAATTATAATGAGTTTGCCTTCAAACACTAAAATAGAAAATAAGGCAATTAATGTTTTAGAAAATATTATAGATGATCATCCATATATGCTTTATGCTTTTAATTCCATGGACAAGGAAATGGCATGGGATGGCTATATATGGATTTTTAAAGGTAATGTTGACGAACTTAGTAAAAAAAATTTAGATGATAAACTACCAGTACAAATCAAAGGCCATATTGATCTTGATTTAAAGTATATGAATAAATTAAGAATAACTTATCCAGTAAGCATTGAAGATTTAAGAGTTTACTTTTACGACAGAGGTGTTTTATATTTTCAAATATTTATTTCTG
The DNA here is from genome assembly GCF_900205965.1 of Lacrimispora amygdalina. GTDB lineage: Bacteria > Bacillota > Clostridia > Lachnospirales > Lachnospiraceae > Lacrimispora > Lacrimispora amygdalina_A. The sequence goes on along the minus strand of NZ_OAOF01000031.1, from coordinate 19,123 downwards.
AAGATGGTAGTAGGAAAGAGATTTTTTATTCCTCTCTTTTTCCATCAAAGATAAAGAATTACTTAGAAAAAGCTGAATGTAAAGGTAATACAGAAACTATAAACATACCATTTACAAAACTAGAAAAGAATCCGGGAAAATTCTATATTGTTACTAAACAATTTAGTAATGAGAGTCGAACACAGGGTTTCGGCTCTGGTCAGCTTGTTCAGAATACAATTCTACTAAAAGATTTAGATAAAGTTACTTCACTCACAGCAACAGCTATTGGAGCAAATAATGAATACTCCTTTCTTCAAAGATTTTCATCAGGTGACATATGTTTTTATGGAACAGTAGATGGAAACTCGTTTAAATTACCATTAGAATGGCAAGATAGCAGCAAAATGTTTGTTCAAACAAAAGTTCAAAATACAATTTCAATAGATGATAAAATATATTATGAAGAATACGACGTTAAAGTCGGCTCTCAAAATGACATCACTTTAATTCTAAGTGAAAATTTACAAATAAATTTATTAAAATGGAAGTTTGATTTTAAACCTTTATCAACTATTAAAGAAATAAGAAAAGATGCTGACTTCTTACTTGCAGCTATTCATAATACTTCTTTTAAGATTGGAAATAAAATATACGAATATAAAAATCCCATAGCATCAAAAGGTCTGAAGGAAATATTAATGCAATATATTGAATTGGATGATACCTTATCAATGATTGAGTTCGAATTTAACAAACCTTATAAAGAATTATCTGAGCAGATGATAAAGCAACTGCTTGGAATTGTCGCCATGAAAAATGGTTTACAAAATGAATTTTTTAAGGAAGAAAAATACATATTAAATTGTAAAATCGAAGACAAGTTTATACCAATTCTAGTGATTCGACATGAGCATGATGATAAAAATGATTTGATAAATGCAATCTACACAAAAAAGCATCAAACTTTTATTACCAATCAAAAAGATGAGTATTTTAAAATACCATCATTTGGTTACATAGAAACGGAAGTCTTGAAAGATTTATATTATTATGATTATGGTGTACTTTATGAACAAATTGATAAATCAGATATTAATGAGTATACATTTGACATATTAAATCAATTTGCTTTAAAACTTGTTCAAGTATATGATGAAAACAAAGATCAAAAATTGCTACATCTGGCAACTTATCTTCTAAGTAAATTAGAAGAATTTGAAAGTAATAAACCGTATATCATTATTAACCAATTACAAATCAAGAAGAGACTAGGTACATTTAACAATACAGATACTGAAATTCTACAAAATATGAGTGTAGAAGAATTGCCTTTACTTTGTGGAATAAATATTCTCTTGGAAAATAAAGCAATGGCAAACCATTATTTTATGCAAATGAATGGAGAAGACCAGGCCCTTTTTTTAAATTATCCCATTTATCACCTATTTCAAGAACTTATAGAATAAAGTTTATTGAAGATTTCCTAATTTGTCAGTTGTTAAGATAATTTCAAAATTAAAAAAGGCGGCTCAGCCGCCTTTTAATAATTTCTATAATTCGCTATAGATGCTTAATCTAATCGATTTTTTCTTTATAGGCAGAAATTAAATCAGTTTTAGGATCAGTTACAATAACGTTTTCCTCTAGCATCTCATTATTTAAAACAAAGCTCATTCCAATCCTTGGACAGTATAAATCCTGATCTTTTTTCTCAGTATACTTATTAACATTCATTAATATGTAAATTCCTTTCTTGTTTTTCTATTTGTTCTTGTAGCCACAACTCATAATCTCTCGGCTCTCCTTTTAAACATTTTATTCTTGTATCTAACAATTTATTTCCGAAATCTCCAAAATGAGCGCTATAATTTTTAAGCGCTACTAACTTATCAACCGAATCCAATTTCATGATAAAATCCAGAAACCAGGAATCCGCTTTATGCATCTTAACAATAGCCTCTTCATATGAGTTCAGAATACCATGAAACTCTCCTATTGTCTCATCATCACAATCCAAAATATTAAATAAATCAGAGTCATGAGTCAAAATTACACTCGGAATATCCTGTTTAATTTTATTGTATGTATCCGTGTCACCTCTTATTGAGAAGTAAAAAGACGTCCCTGAGCTAAACTCCATTGACTCTCTGGAATGGTATGGAACTTTTTTCTTCTTACACCAATCTTCAACTTGTTCACGCAATTCTTTTCCAATAACACGCATTTTTATGTAACGAATCAATATTTCACCTCATCTAATTTAAATATTATGGACAGAACGGTCAATTTCAATTTGCATTTGCCTCTAAGTATCTGATGGTGTCTGTTAATTTTTTGTTTTCTCTTACTAAGTCACAAACACTCATTTTTTCTGCGAGTTTAATATAAGCTCTTATTTCATCCACTTCTAATCCTATAGACTCAAAGTCTTTTAATCTTTTTAATAATATAACGACCTCTCCTTCTGTAGTGCAACCCGTACCATTAGGATAATCAAATTCAATAACTCCAGTATTTAATTCATTGATTGCAGTATCTAAGTCTACCATTATTTGTGTCTCCTTCATTCTAATATTTTAAAATTTCGGTTTCAGTCCCATAGTCCTACATCTAATCTTTTTTCACTATTGTTTTGTGTGCATCAAACTCTGATAATATAGTTTTTATTCCGTATTTACGCGCACAATCGTATTCGATAGTGCACCCTCTGTAATCTTGCCAACCCTTTGAAAAATAAGCCACATCGGCCATAGATAAACAATTAATCGAATACGCTAAATATCCTAGAGGTGTCAGTTCTTCATTACAGAAAGAGTCAATTAATACCACCTCTTCATTTAATAATTGCTTTACTTCCAACACTGCTATTTCTCTTTCTTTTAATATTTCCTCATCTGTTTTATCAACCATTGGCTGGCTAATAAATAATTTCTTCATTGTCTCTTACCTCCTTAAAATCTATCTTTTATATAAGTTAATCTTCTTCAATGTCTAAAATGCTAACTCCAATTTTTTCCAGAAACGAAGTATTTTCAGATATCCAAAATTTAATCATACTTGGAGTTACATTTACTGATACCTTTTCACAGTTTCCTATTGATGCAGAATCATCTAATATAATTTCATCATCAATTTTAAATCCTTTTAATTTAATAACTTTTTCTCCACAAAATTCTTTTATCATTAATATTCTCCTTTAAATTTTGCATATATCGTTAGTTAACGTTAACAATACGATCGATCGTATAAATTTCAGTTTAATGCACTTCTCTAAAATGGGTAGACAATCGTTCCTTTGATAATTCCAACCAAATCATTCCTGTCAATTCTTCCATGTGCAAATCAGTGCCCATGACATTCACAGCTTTATTATCTACTTTCCACATAGATCCTTTTTTAACACGCATACCGTCTTGTTTCTCAGTGAATCCGTCACCGTCTACAATATCAACGCAAAAGCTTTCAATGCGTTCATAGACCATATTTGTATACCTCCTTCAAATACTAATTTTTTTATGTTACCTCAGATTCAAATACTTACATTTAGTTCACTTAGTAAATAAGAGGGCTTGTTTAAAATTTCTGCATACCATTTTTTAAATATTAAACAAGTATACCCTAACATAATTTTGTTTAGTTCACCTACTGTATATGACATACTTTTTGGACGCACTCCTTTATCTAACCTACTATTGATCTGTAGGGAACAATTAATCGCATTTTGGATATCATCATCTTTTTGGATAACACTATTGTTAATAGAAATAACAACTGGTACATTACAGCTTACATCGACTAAATAAAATGGAATATTTTTTAATCTAATATCCTTTTTATAATTCCTCCGAAGGTACGCCATAGCTGTATGGGTATTATCGCACCACAACCTACCGTCTTTCGCTTTTACAATACGGACTGGTCTATTAAAGAATTTATTTGATACCATATTAAATATTCTTTCATTTTCATCATTTATAGAAGCATGTCTATGTGAGCCTAAAATCACATAATCATAATTGGCTTTAACAGATGCCTCATATATTTCTTTAGGTTCGTTTAATATTACGTGTTTACATTCCAATGCATCCACCGGATAATCTAAAACATCACTTTCTTTCAATTCATCAAATAAATCATATCTCATTATATGCCTCCCAAAATTCTTTAAATCCTAATTCAAAACACTTTCTTTCCAATCATAACCGCAACGATATCTCTAACCGCTTTTTCCGCGATTGTCATATTAACCTGCAGATTGTTGATTACTTCTTTGTAGCCCTCATTTTGCTGTTCCAATGATTTGATAATTTTCTTATATTCGCCAATAATTGCCTCATTTTCTGTCACTAAGTTCTTATATGTATCTGACTGTTCCTCAATGTTTTTTTGAATTTCCGCGAAATGTTCTTTTGCTATATTCAACTTACCTAATAGCTTATTAATATATTCCTGGTTAAAATCAGAACCAAGGCCAAGGTCAATCGAATACAACGTTATTACATTCATCTTTTTCCGATCTATAATAACAACCCAGGTTCTATTTAAATAAACTTCTACAGCTTGACGGTTATACATATCCACTGGCTTGCCAGAAAAAAGCAGCTGACCATATTCAATCATTTTAGAAATATCACTTTTGATTTTTCCCTCGTTGTTTGTAATAAAGACATTTACGTCTATCTTATTGTCTTTATCCATAATTAGTTCAGCATAACGTTCCTTTGCATGTTGGCTAATTTTCAGTTCTTCTAAATTCAGTCCTACTTTATTGAGAACACCAGATTCAATTTCCTGATTTTCTAAATTTGTAATTTCCATATCTTATCTCTCCTCTTCATGTTTTTCAACTATAGTATGAAAAAGTATTTTAATGAATAAAAATGAAATATGTAATTTGGTATAAAAAAAGAAGCCATAGGCTCCTTTCAATACTTGTTTCTTTTATTTCTAATACAGGTGTTTATACCTCATAATTACATATCATTGTATTAACCAAGTAAACTCGCCATATACGCAGCAATGTTTTCTACAGTAACCTCTCCTGAATAGTTCCGATAAAAGTTAGACTCTAATTTATCAATCGTTTCATTACATTCAGGATTTCCAGATAATTGATAAAGCTCATATTTCTCCTTCGATTTCATAAATAATTCAAATCCAACTCCCTTATCATTAAAAGCTACAGCAATTGTATCTTCAATATTACTTTTATTTAACAATTCTTGGTTCACTGTAATATTAAGCATTTTTTACTCCTTTTCAAGGGTTTATAAGACTTATTAAACTTTCTGCTACTTGTTCCTCGACTTAGCTTTGTTAAAACGACTATAACAACTAATTTTTCTATATCCATATTCATGGAAATTAGTAGCTTCTTTAATCCATAAATGAACTTATATGAGCGGTTGAAAAACCTGAGTTTTCCTGAATATTAGTAAGGACGTCAGAAGTATCATCAACCATTACAATATTCAGATCCTTTAAATTTGGAAATTCTTGTTTGACTTCCTTTAATATATCAAGCTTTTCACTTTTACTATTGACAAAATAAATATGACTCTCATCAACTTCGTAATTATTCATTACAAAGTTAGATTTTTGAGTTCTTTCATGTCTGCCAGCTACTGAACATACAAATACTTTGCCACGACCTTGCTTTTTTATGTATTCCTGCAGAACCTTAATCGGTCTTGCTTTTTCGTATACATTATTGTTTAAGACAAAATCATTCCATTCTTCGTCTCTGCAAGCATTATGATTATACTCTCCATATTCATAAGCAGCTAATACTCCATCGATATCAAATATCACAACGGTATCTTCTTTTGCTAACAATTCTCTGATCTTACTCATTTAATAACCTCTCTACTTTTTTACATATCTTCAATAAAATCATTTCCAAGCTCCTGAAATTACCAAACTCACTTTAGTGAGATTCGAACTCCAGCTCTGCTGGAGTTGCTCAGAACATGAAATCTTATAACAACAGAATCACCCTTCTCATATCTAGATGAATTTAAAGGAATGGCTCTTAATAAAACTTTCTAAGCAACCGATGCCGGTAACATCAATTAAAAGGCAATGTCCGATAATAAGGTTTTTTATATAATCTGTCATTGTGCATTCTCTTTCTTCGATACCCTCTCCCGCATCAAATATATGATATAGGCGAATATCATTAAAATTCTCTGAGGACTCGAAGTAATAATCAAATTTTTTGTTCATGAATCCTTTTCTGTTTACCACTTCTCTTATATACCTAGAGGCATCCTTTATATTATATATAGAACAAATTTCAGGAAGATATCCAGTAAATCTTCCATCTTTTCTTTCCATCCAAAAACATGGATTTAGAAGTGTTTCCCTAATTGCAAGTGTACGGTCTATTAAATTTTCTTTTACAGGGCCTCTTTGCTTTAAAAATCCTTCAATGTTTTTCATGTTTTTTCCTCTCTTTTTATAAAAAAGCTTTCTATGTAGTAACCTTTCTGATCCAGCCACATCGTCTACAGATGTATGTTGTGACCGTGCAATCCGTATATTCGTTTTGCTTTACTTTTTCAAACTCGTGCTTACAACGACAGCTTCTAATATAACGAATCATTTCATGTCCTCCTGTATTCCCTATTTTCATCGCAGACAAATCTTATTGTTCACATTTGGGCAAATTTTGAATTATGCCTAATAACATAAATAATATCATTCATAATTAACGTCCCTTTCTTTCACTCTTATTTCTCCAGTCATCTAATTCAGATCTATTATGGTATTGTTTTATTCAAAACAATTCAGCTCGATATTTTAATTAGCTTTTTCAAATCATTAGAATATATTTTTTATAGAACCAGAGGCAGAGTCAAAGATAGAGCAACCATAAATACAAAAACACATTGTATCTTCTTTCTGAAATTGAATATTCTTATGGTGATGACCAAACAAATGAAACTTTGGTTTTTCTTTTAAAATATAATTTAATACAGCTTCAAAGCCCTCATGGCTGGTATCAATTACCGGTTTCATGTAATGATATCCGGTCTCGTGAGAAATCAAGATATCTGCACAGGGTATTTTTAAGGAGTTTGCCTCTTCCTGTGTCATCATCACTCCGGAATCTTTATATCCTACGCAGCCTTGGAGTCCGGCAATTATATCGGTTTCAAAATTGACACAGTTACAATGCATGTTAACGATTGGGTCCATATTTATTTCAAATTTATTGTAAATCTCGATTTGCTTATTTGCGGAATGAAATAAACTTAAGTCATCATGATTTCCTAAAACTCCGAAGGCTGGTTTATTAGGATACATCTGCCTGATTTTTAAAATGCTACTTACCTTTATATCTCCAAGAAAAAGTAGTACATCAATACTATCAACTATTAAATTTAAATTATCTGCGTCAAAGCTGTGTAAATCTGCAAATATTAAATATTTCATATTTAATCTCCCTATCTATTCATTTATACTAATATGCACTTTTGCTTCATTTTTCCGACAAAAAAGCAGCTTGTCAGCTGCTTTGAATTTCTAGTAAATAAAATATTAATCTTGTAATATTTTTACTACTTCACATAAATACATTTTTTCATCGTAACCAGTAATTTCAATTGGCTCTGTATGTATTTTAAGAACTTTATAATTTTTGAAATCACCTATCTCATCGAAGCTTAATAAACAAAATTTGCTTTCTATAAATTGTTTTTGATAACAATTATAATTAGGCTGAATGATTACTCCATCAACATTGTCATCTATGAGATACTCTATAATATGTAAAGGATATTTAGTATCTAAACCGACTTTTTGCTTAGTGATTTGCAATATATTGCGATCATCACTTTCAAAATTTTCCCTTCTAATATTCGAAAGGCGAAGTCTACCGATGCGGGACTTCTCACTGGATAGAATTATCGACTTTTCATTCAATATTGAATTATTATCTTTCGAACTTTCACTTTTCATAATATTTGCCGTTAACCCGGCAATAAGAAATATATCTAACATTCCCATATAAAATCATCCTTTCTCTCGAAAAACCTTATTCTGCCCTTAATCTCCAACTTCAGACAATATCAGTTACTTTTTTATTTTGACCAAAGCTTCCGGAATTTCAATTCCTTTTGTACCGTCATCATAATCAACAAAGCAACCACTACAATCAATTTTTGTTCCGAGTGTCACAGTGCCATCTTTAAATGACTCACCTGTATATAATCGCACCCGATCACCCTTGCGTAGTAGTACAAATTCTCTATCCTCTTTCACATACACCACCTTAGAATCCTAATTTACATAAGGTATAATATCAAATAACATTCTTAAGAATACTGATCCCATGCTAATACACATCCCTATATTAAAAAAAGCATCTTTATCTGTGACATTACCATAAACAGCAATAATATTCCCAATAATACTCCCAATAAAAAAAATACCCAAAAGCAATATCATATTCCTCTCTGTCTCCGGTAATCCGGAAAATTTCTGTTTTCCTTATTTAGCTATTCAATTTTCTTTCCATCGTTATTTCTTCTTGTGATAGCAGTACTAATTTATCTTTTATCTTTCTTCCTCCCTAATTTTTCCAAGTAAGGATTTGATTCAATTTTTTGCCTTAACTCTTCTTTAAATGAATCACTTAGCTTTTCATCATTTTTCTTTATATATTCAAACAATGATTTTGTCCTATCTTCAACTGAAGGTTTAACAATATCTCCTTTAAAAATATCAGTTGACGAAATAGGGAAGAAATAATTACTGAATAAATCTACAGTAAATCCACTCATTGAAGGAATTGAGACTGTTTCAATGGGAAGTGCCAGTTCCCAATCAAGTGCCCTAAGTGCCCATTCTTCTTCGGTTAATTCATCGGGTATGTCGGTATTGTTCCAATAACAATATTCTTCGATATCATCTTCCTCTAGTAAACACTTCCGAATCAAATTATCTGCCAAAGATCCCTTTGAAAAAAGTTGAAAGATAATCTTATCTGAGAGTGGATATAGAACAATTTGTGAATGAAAGCTTAAGAAGGAGTGAAGTGCAGCTTCACGCTCAAAGACCTCGTCAAATAAATTATAGATAGTCCAAAGCGCATTCACCATAACATCTTCTGGTCCTTTCACCTCATCTATCATATACACTTTTTTCTCGGGATTCATGGATTGTATATATGTATTCTTATCAAACCAATAAATATCTAGGTCTTTGTATACTTTCTTGATTGCCCATTCTCTATATTCTGCCAAAAGAATATCTTTAACTTTCTTTCTAAGAAATTTTACTCGATTGTCCAATTCATTTAAACTGTAACATGATTTAAAACGATATCCATTATAAATTTTTATGCTCATACTTATTATCCTTTCATATTCTCTTATTACTTCTAAGATGTCATTTCCCAGTTTTTATAAATATTTCCGTCTTCTCTAAAGATTAAGTATCTATTTCCTGCATCCATGCAGTTTTCATCAAGCCTTATACTCATAGGGCCATCATAGTTAGCTACTTCATTCTTTAAGTGATAATAAGTATCTTCAGCTATACTATGTTGCATGATCCAAGAGTCCATCTTTGGATTCACACCATTGCTTGTATGTAATTTCTTTAACGTAACTTGCGTTATATTTTTCCCTTTTATTTCTTCCAAGATATCATTTATTGTTTTACCACTAAAGGAATCGGTTAATATAATAACTAACCGGTTAGTCAGGGCCGATTCTTCAATCTTTATAATATCTTCATATCGACTGACGGAATAGCAAGCAATGTCTAAATCTTTAAAAATAGCATGTCTCTTATAAAATCTTGTTTGTATTTCAGTTCTGATATCTGGACGTAAGTCTTTTATGATAGAGACAGCAGCGGAAATAAAATCTGGTGATTGCATTGGTTCATTAGTTCCCGTAATAACGCAAGTTTCTATTTCTGGGTGACTAATAAGCACATCTATCAATTTTAAACGCCATTCATCAAAATTCTCCTCATATAAATTTCTAAATATGTTATTGTGGCTGTGGCCAAGAGAAATACAAAATGGACATCGAAAAATACATTTCTTAGCCGGTGTTGTAATTTGCAAACTACTAATCATAATAATTCCTCCTTATCAATTTTAAATCTATTACAAAGTTTCCACCAAAATGGTTCTTCCTCTATTTTTTTTATTGGCCGATTTGTTATTAAGCCATTTGCTCTTGCTCCGTTCCAAGCATCATCACACTGTATCATACAGTAAATAATTTTCCCTTCTTCATTATAATTAATATTGGTAATGGTTCCTCTTATATAAACTTCCTTATTTCCATATGACTCATAGCCTTCTACATAGTCATTTATCTGCAGCCTCTTTTCCTTAGCCATTTTAAATATTCTCCTTCTTTTTCTTTGATGTTTTTATTATGTTCTTTTAAAAAGTATGTTAAAAAATAAAAAACTGGCTTGAGCCAGTTTTAAAAATTTGAGAATTTATTTAGTTTTTGATTTTGTTTCAGATACCATATAAATCCGTCTCTATAACAATACGGTAAACTATCTCCGAACATATATCCATACAAGCCTACGCTCACCCATGGATGAATTTCTAATATAGCAGTTCCTCGTCCCTTTATAACTGCGAGATCCATCGTATATGCCTTTGGCCTTGTCTCGTCCATTGAATATTTTATAATGGCCTTTTTTAGTAAATTCATATCTGGTAATACCGCGCAATCACCGTCATAATAATTTAATGCCACAATTTTATCATTATGAACAAAACACCGATATTCGGAAATAATATTAACGACTTCTGATACCTGATACAATCCCTCTTTTAGAAACGGCTCTCTCCCTGGTTCTAGATACTGCAGCGTCTCTATCATTCCTGTATGGCTAAATACTTTTAACTTAGATACATATTTTGTAAAATAATATCCAGTAGCCGGCAATTCGGATTTTTCTACAATCGAGTATTTTCTCTTTAGAAATTCATCCGTTCTTAAGGAATCTGGAACTTCAATGGGATTCATTTCATTTATTCCATAACATTTACTTAAAAAGTTCTGTACAAATTCAAGATTGCCTACAGGAATTACATCTGTATCTGATGTACAGCTAATATCTTTAATATTATAATTATCAGAATTCGATACATTTCTGTATTCACAAGAATGGAATCTTTTTAATTCATCTAATTTGTCTTTTAATATGCGAATGTCGATATCTAATTCTTTTCCCTCTTTTTGTATTATAAAAACCATTATACCCTCCTTTCTTTAACTTTACATTTTCATATTATTATTTACTCTTAATGTATAGTAATATTTGCAATCACAGAATAACCTAATCATAATTGTTTACCAAAATTAATTGGCATAATAAAAATACCTAAGATAAATAGAGCATATCATTTTTCACAAATCAAAGGAGGTAATATTATGCTTAATTATGATCTGCTGTTAACATTTTCTAATTTGTTTACAAATGAAACTTTCTTATTTCTTAAGTATTATGTAGTATATGAAGAAAAATATCAAAAGGCTAAAGTTATTAGCAAATGCAGAAATTTTGAAAATATGCCAGAGTGGGTAAAAGCCTCGTTATCTATAAGCATAAGATGCTGTTCAGCCAGATTATTTGAAATGGATAACATATGTAAAAAACAATTCGGTTCTTCTCTTATATTAAGAAGATCAAATCAAGAAGCATATACTCTTTCAGAGCTTAGAGAACTTATATGTTCTGCTGTTGATATTTTATCACAGAAGAAGTCAAGTTTTAGAGTCAGAGCATAAAGGCAGATATTCTGCCTTTTTATTATGAATATTTAATAATGTCATCTACAATTTGCTCTCCTATATGGCGCATATTATATAATGATGCTATAACTGTCTCAAGATCATCTAAAGAAACGTCTATTCCATTATTATTTTTTAATTCTGCTTGCTTAATAGCTGCATCGCATTTTAAATGACATTTTTCTAGTTTTTCAATTAGACTATCTTTTTTTCCTATCTTATATTTTTCAAAATAAAACACTTTAATCACATCCTCTCTTAATATTATGATGTATTTTACTAATTTTGTCTACTTTATCTAAAAAATATTGTTATGTATTAAAGCGACAAAAAAAGAGAGTTTTTCATCTCTCTTTTTTAAAACTTTTTGATAATCTAAAATACTATAAACAATGATTTTACAATCGATAGTGTAATGTAATAATTTTTAACCGACGAAATTTTTAAATCACTCTAACATCTCCAATATTTCTTTTGGTTTATTTTTACATTATTTATTTCAGCACTATCCGCACACTTAATTTTTTCAATTAAATCATTATTTTTCCACATTAATTTCTAATTTATTATAGACTTTTTCCCAAAACTCTTTTTCTGCATTATTATCAGAGAAACAAATTTTATATAACGGACAGTTCCCACAAGGAATATGTTCTTCAGCATAATTACAAACGGCAACAAATGCTTTATAAATAAAAATTGGATCTTTATAGTCAGAAAAATCCCAATTTGTCATATTAATCCCGGCACATGTAATAGGTAACATATTTATTAATGTATTAATTTCTACTGGACTATTTTCCCAAGTTATCAATTTAAAATCATTATTTTTGTCAAATAATTCTAAGTGGCCCGTACTATAAAGATGTGGTTCCCTATCATCTTCTTTTGAACACGAGAAACTGCAGAATTTAGTATCGTATCCGTCTCTTATCATATTATCATCTTCACCATCATAATCACTTAAATGCGTATTAAAATAAAAAGTTTCCTCTCCATAGGCATCTTTTGCTTGATCTTCTATTTCAGCTAAGCAATAAACTACTCTATTTGGTTTATTCATCCATGCTACAATTCTTCCATCCATATCTCTTGTTAGATATCGAAAACCTAATTCCTTTAAGGCTACACAGCGTCTCCTTAAATTAGGCTCAAATGATTCTAATTTATTTCTCATATTCTTTTTCTCCTATTAATACACTATTTCAACTTCCATCTTATCCCTGAACCAGCCTTAGACATCTGTTCTACATGAAGCCTAGTCTCTTCCAAACTCGCAATCAGTAAGTTCTGAATCTGATAGACTCGGATTTACATCTTCAAATAAATTTTGAAAACACATTATTATCTTACATGTTTAATTAATTTTATAAACATTATAACTTAGGTTGTTTTTAAAATCAATTAAAGTATTAAGATCTGCAGTAATAACCTTTTTTACAATACAACAAATATATAATATAATTATGATTTTTAAATCATTTTAACATCTCCTTATATTCTTCTAATTTCTTTTTTCTTACTATTTCAAGTTTACGGGTAAGTTGGAAATGTTCTTCACTACTATTAATGGCTTGTATCGAAAATGATCTAAAATCTCCTTTCTTATTCCATAACCAGTTGTCTAAGTCTAATGAATTATAAATTGAATTATAAACAGCTGACTTTTTATAATAATCAATATCCTCAGTTATCTCTTCTAAGGTATAACATGCAGCCGATACACTACCTTTATTTAAATGAGAAAGTATACATTCTGTAGTACCTGTTTTTAATAATTTAGTTATTTCTTCAAAATAACTAATTCCAGACCAATATTCATAATCATAATTTTGATCAGTGCTATTCTGAAATTCAATTGTTACTAAATCTTTCTCTATTTTACTGGGAAAGTTTCCGACAGCACCAACCAAACCTTTATCCGGCCAATAAACAAATTTATTCGAAAATAAGTTGTATAACCAATTTCTATCTGCTTCCCGCCAATTTTCTCTATATTCGCTTTCTTCTAGCAAACCAAAACTATGTTGGATTGATGGTATGTAGTGAGCATTATCCATTATTATTTCATCGGCTTCTTCTATACACGCTCTATTTAGTTTAATACAAAAATCCAAGAACTGTTTTTCTTCAACTTCCGCAAAATGCATTCTGAACCAATAACTCATTATTATTTTTCCTCCTGTAAATTCTTCAGTCTGTTAACGGCTCTGATTTTGAGTTGTTCCATTATTCTAAAGTGATTTTCTATTTCGATTTCATCAAAGCATTGTAGTTTGTGATTTCTTACGCTATAACAATTCAGTAACCATTCCAGATTTCCTTTTAAGAAGTTAAACAAGTTTGCAATTTCTATCGGTATACTGTCTTTGTTTAATTCACCTGTCTTTGTGTAATCTTTGTTATTGTCTATCTTCATATAATTCAGCTGATTGACAAGTTCTGCAAATGCATTGGCCTGTTTTTCAATGCAGATGCAACCTTTGTATTTTTTTAAATTATCATTAATTTTCGCCGAATCATAAAAAACAAAAGATACCGGTTGTATCAATGGCCCTCTCATCAAAAAAAGTTCTTCTGATTTTAATGGGTATGAAACTTTATTGTATTGAAATTCAGATAACCACTTCTTATAAGTATCAAAGTAAAATAATAAATACTTATCGGTAATTGATTCTTCAATATAATTTAGTACAGAAACTATATATTTCAACATAGCATCCTTATCATTTCTAAAATCAAATGCTGACTCAGAGATAATATAGGTTCCCTCTTCTAATTTCTCTTTGATTAAAAAAAGCATAATCTATCCTCCTATTGACTTATTTTTAATTAGTATGTCTTTTTTAAATTACAATAGAAAAAGCCAACATCAAATTGGCTTTTATAATATAACTTCTATAATCTGTTATTATTAGATATTTCCAGAACGGTAATTAGTCCATCGAGCTGTTAGCAATCTTCAAACTCCTTATTCACCTTTTTGAAAAGCAAATATTCATCCAATACTTTATTAATCTCCTGAATAGTCCTTGTAGCTACTTTTGAATTTAAAATTGACGTCAGATCACAATTATCATTATTATGGGCAATATTGAAATGTTGTTTCTCTATCGTTCCATCTTCACTATAGCCCAATCCAGCAACAAAGACAGAGAAGAAACGTCCTCGATCAGCCTCATGAAACGGAAGATGTTCACTTTGCTCATATGTGAAATATAGAGTTTTTTCAATCCATTGTTTATCAAAGTCAAACAAGGTGTTTGATTTAATTTCATTTCCAATAAGATCAAAAGCCCATATTACCTGGTAGTCATTATCAACAACCGGTGTATTACCAATATAACCAGTTCCTTTTTCAACCGTTATTTGGGTATACATCCTTTCTTTTCTAAGTACTGGAAATTCTTCCTGTACTTTTAACATTTCATTTACCGAATATATTTCCTGGCATGCAGCAATCCTAATATGCTTTCTTATAACCTCAGCGAATTTTAAAAGTTCTTTTTCACAGATAAAAATATTTTCTTTTATCTCCGGACATTCAATCTCATCTATACTAATTAATTCTTTCATTATTTTTCTCCTTCATTTTTTCTTGAATGTATTTATTTATCCAGTGCAGCTGTTCCTCATCTTCTCGTTTTTTATCAGCTTCGCTCACTTTAACAAGGCTGAGGCAAAAAAATCCTAACGTGATAATTATCAATACGAATAATAGAATAATCAAAATATTCATAATTTCTCCTCTCCACATTATCTTTTATAGTAATAGTATGTTGATAATCTGGGTAAATAAAAAACAACCAGATTAATCTGGTTATTTCGGTTATTAATTAATTGCAATGGACACAGTATTGTATTTTATTTAATATCTAATTGATTAAACACATTTCCTAATGAATCTAAGATAACTATATCTGACTCTGCATTTAACATTATATTTAATTCATCTTTGTTTATTACCACAATGTGCCCTCCACGGAAATAAGATATAAAACTTGCAGTCGGATAAACGCTTAATGAAGTTCCTCCAATAATTAGCACATCCGCACTCTCTATTGCTTTGATTGCACCTTCGACTTCCTTCTTTGGCAACTTCTCTCCATATAAGACCACATCTGGTCTAACTGGTCTTCCGCACTCAGTACATGCTGGAATTTTATCTTCGCTCTTAAATATATAGTCTGATTCAAATTCATGCTTACACTTTACACAGTAATTTCTCTGAGTTGTACCGTGAATTTCAAAAACACTTTTACTTCCCGCTTTTTGATGTAAGCCATCGATATTCTGTGTAATAATCGCTTTTAGTTTTCCTTGTTCTTCTAGTTTAGCTAAAACCTTATGTGTAATATTAGGTTCTACACTTCTAGTATCCATTTTTTGTCTGTAAAACTCATAAAACACTTTAGTATTATAATATAAGCATTCCCTGCTTAGCAAATACTCCGGATTATATTTATCAAATTGAATATCGTGTTGATTATACAAACCTTCTTTACTTCTAAAATCCGGAATACCAGATTCGGTAGATACTCCAGCTCCACCAAAAAATACAATATTTTCATTTATCTTAATAATATCTTTAAGCCTTTCTATACTTCCCATTTCTTTCTCCTTTTTTATTTTACATATAGTATGATTGCAAAAATAAAATAATAGAAATATAATGTCTAAGGAATAGATGAGAGCATCTGAGTTATTACTCGCCATTACTGTTGGCTCCATGGATCACACACCCATCACAGGTACTCTCTGATTTGAAATCCATTTGTAAAAAGCATCCCATACGAACAATTCGCTTCCTCTCATTATCTAAGGAAATCTAAAAATTTATAAATAAAATCACTTTTGATTGGTTTGTTAAAGAAATTAAAGCATAGAGACAAGATCATCGCAAATTATATATTTATCATAAAATAAAAGCCGTTTAAGCGGCTTTTATCTTGTTCTACTCCAATAGTTTTTCATTTTAAATTCTGGATCATATGTTACATCTATCGCTCCTAGAATTGGGAAGATATATTTTTCTGCTACTTTCTGATTATCGAATTCTACTTCAGCATAAATAAATGAATTCTCTATCCCTGGATCTACAACTGATACTTCCAACACATTGTTTAATCCAATATCATAACGGTAATATTCTTTAATGATAGGATTTTTCTCTACAATCTTCCTTATCCGATCATACTCTGAGAGTGAAATCTCTTTAGTAATTTCTTCTCTTGCTAATTCTCCTTTTCCTTTCACATCCATAAAGCAGACAGTTGAAAATTCGCTTTTTTGTTTTCGTATGCGAATATCTATATCTTCAGAAAGGTAAATTTGTTCCATAGTTCCCGTTGATAAAAGCTTTAGGTCTGTTGGGACCTCTTTCAAAACCCATTTCCTTTCAATCTCAATTTCGGAATCGTTTGCTCGAAATAGAAGCAGATAATTATTTATTCTTAATCGAAAGTCATCATATGGAAGATGAGTAAGTACATCCGTCTCAAATACTAAATCCATTGGATCCATTATTGGTTCAAATACAGTCCCGTTTCTATCAATCTTATAAAAACGAACGTGTTTTTGATACTCCATTGCTAACATAATCTCAGCTGCTACTTCATCAGATATAATACCAAAGACCCAAAGTTCATCAGCCGTTATAATTAAATTGTTATTTCCTATTCTGAATAAGTCTTTATTTGTCTTATCATATTCAGAATATCCAAATGGTACGTATTGATTTAGTGGTACTGGACCTTGCTTTAATACGTAAGCACTAATCACATCTTTTAAGTAAAAATTATGATTTGATAAACCGATAAATACAATTGGAAATTTTTCTTTTAAATTCATTCTTTTCTTCTTTCTTAATTATTCTTTGTATCATTATTATTGATATTAGCCCTGTCTCCCAAGATGATTGAATATACATCTTTAGGTACCATTTTTGCAACTTCTGATAATTTTCCTTGTTCTATATAATTTCTTACGACTGTGGAGCTGACTCTCTGTAACGACTTATCTTCTGTTTTACAATATATAAATGATGATTTATAAATACGTAAGAAATGGTTTTCTTCAATGATTGACTCAATTGAATCATTATTCCGTTGAACAACTAAGAACTTTTCACGTTTGAGCAATCCTTCGCTATTATACCACCTTGGTATCTCTTCCAACTTATCTGAACCAATAGCAAAATAAACTTTGCTTGAATGATATTTTTCTTTAATGTAATTAATAGTGTCATAAGTAGAGCCAGAAACCTTATTATCAATTTCACATGTTTCGATCTTCATCCATTCATTCTCTAATGCTCTCAGCGCTCTTAATCGAATTTCATCTTTAAAAATATCACTATTTAGATACTGTTTCCACTCTTGCATATATGTTTTCTTTGCTGGTACGATAAGAACAAAATCTGCACTCACTCTATTTTTAGCAATCTTAGCTAATTGAATATGAGCTGTAGTAGGTGGATTAAAGCTTCCTCCAATAATCACAATGGTAGGTTCCATTTTTATTCCTTTCTTTTATCAGTTCTAATGCGATACCAAATACCGTCTGAAAATGCCAACTGGATTATATCATAACTAGTCAGATGCGGAGACGGAGCCGAAGACCAAGAGTAAGATATACGGCTTGATGCCTTATCTCGAAAGAAGTTTATATCATAAAAATGCCCGCCTATATTTACAGCAAAGTCCCAGATAAACATATTTTGAATCACGTCTACCATATCTTTGATTTCTTTCACTTCATAAGTCTGCCATTTGTGAGGTTTACCAATATCTTTAAAAAAAGACTGTGTTCCTTCTTCTTTTTGTCTTCTCTCTAAGTTCATGAGATTCATACCAAGTATATTTGATATTTTATTCGATCCCTCTGTCCCTGACTCTGAAATTAAATCTTTCGCTACTTTTTCTTTGATCAGCTCCAGTTCGTCGATGACACCCTGGTACCGATTATGTAACATCCCGTCATGCCCGCAGGTATTAATTAAATAAGCATAATATTCAATCTCTCTTTCTAAAAAATCTAACATCATTTCTTTTTTCACTTTATCACTCCTTTTTTATTTTAATAGTATTATGCATGGTTTTTATTACTTTTAATATTTGGATAAACTAAAATATCATTTATATCGGTACAATAATTTAAAGAAGGAAATCAGGAGAAATTCACTTTTATTTTCGTTATTATTTTCTTTTAGAAGCATAATATTTTTAAAATAAAAAAGGAATAATAGATATTAGCCCGAACAAAAAACAGGATAGCCTTAGATTCAGCTAATTATAAAAGCAAAGACAAATGCTTAATAGAAATAAATATAAGGTTCATTTAATTTGAAATATGGTCTTAAAAAT
>NZ_OAOF01000089.1 GCF_900205965.1 Lacrimispora amygdalina | reverse complement strand
ATATACTCTTTGAGTGTCATTTGGTCATATTCCAAATCTTCCTTTAATTGATTCTGAATATACTCTTGTATCTTTTTTGCATTCTTTCCTACCGTGTCCACATAATATCCTCTGCACCAGAAATGTCTATTTCCATATTTATATTTCAGATTTGCATGCCTTTCGAATATCATAAGTGTGCTTTTCCCTTTTAGATACCCTACGAAACTTGAAACACTTATATTTGGCGGTAATTCTACCAACATGTGTATATGATCTGGGCAGACTTCTGCTTCTACAATTTTTACACCTTTTCTTTTACATAGCGTACTCAGTATATTTGCTATATCTTGTTTTAACTGTCCATATGCTATTTTTCTTCGATATTTTGGTGCAAATACAATGTGATACTTACAATTCCATTTTGTATGTGATAAACTATTAATATCCATTTAGGATACCTCCTTTGATTTAGTGTGGTTGGCGAACCTACACTTATTATATCATTGGAGGTTTTTTCTGTAAGCTAAAGCGGCTGTGGACGCACCTGCATAGCAGGTGGTTTATTAAAAGACTGCTATACAA
>NZ_OAOF01000022.1 GCF_900205965.1 Lacrimispora amygdalina | reverse complement strand
AATTCATATCCAAGAAATAGCTGGCAGTGGATCGATGGAAAATGCTATTACTTTGATAGCAATGGTTATATGTTAGCTAATACAACGACTCCGGATGGCTATAATGTTGATGCAAATGGCGCCTGGACTGTGAATGGCGTTGTACAGACTCAGGGTAATGTAGCGACACAGGCTAATACAGGAGCAGCATCCGGATATAATAAAGATGGTATCAGTAATG
The DNA here is from genome assembly GCF_900205965.1 of Lacrimispora amygdalina. Classification (GTDB taxonomy): domain Bacteria; phylum Bacillota; class Clostridia; order Lachnospirales; family Lachnospiraceae; genus Lacrimispora; species Lacrimispora amygdalina_A. Next base: position 74,443 of record NZ_OAOF01000022.1, on the reverse strand, counting down.
TAGCTATTGATCTGTTACATTCAAGTAGAGACGAGGCAAATGCAAAGTATGGACCAGAGAAAGTTATGCAATCTTCAGCAACTCCATTTCTTATTTATGATAATGGATTTAAGGTAAATTGGAGTCGAAAAAAAGGTCATGAAGTGGCTTCCCAAGAAAATCCAAACGATATGAATAATTATTATATTCAACAGGTTAGCTGTAAAAAGCCAACCGATATGGTGAATTTCCTTCCAGAACGAGCAAATTCAATGAAGCCAGATGATTTAGCAAAATCACTTAAAGGTATGGGATATGATGCCACTAGCAACGGGTTGGGTTGTATGCTATTATTAGGAGACTACTATATTCAATTCAGGAATTTTGATGGAGAAACGAGTGTTCTAATCAGTAGTACCACTGCTTATGGAAAATAAAATGCATCATTTATGAGATAAATAAGAAAGACTTCTTCGGAAGTCTTTCTTATTTATTTATTCGTTACTCTCCAATCAAACATAATACTAATAGTATAAAAATTGATTGGAGGGAACGAAGTGAGTTTTTTTAACCAAATTAAAAAACATAAGATGATATTTGTTATAGTTCTTCTTGCAATTGTAGCTGTAGCTTTCTTTTTATATAAAAGAACCTTAGCTGGACAGGTTACATCAGAACAATACAATAAGCAAATTGTTGCGGATTCTTGGAGTAAAAAGGTTGAAGATGATGGTGTTGCACAGGATTTAACACCATCTGGCTTAGCTTATAACGGAACATTTATCACCGGTAAACAAAGCAACAAGATGTTTCCGTTTATATGGAAACCATTTTTTGAAAAACGTTCAGGTAAAAGTGTGATTGACAAAGCGGCTCCTTTTGAAGGTAAATATATGTATTGCGTAGCAAGCCATACTCAAAATTACTCTTTGGAATTTGGAACTCAAGCATATTTTGACAAAATATTTCGTGTTGGAGGGCAAAGTGGCTTACCCGATTTTACACCAGATGAGTTTAACTTTATCATGCTGTCCGAGGCCTGCTACTACCCTGGAAGTAAAGAACTCTCACGAGTTTATGATCATCCTGCAGGAACGCCAGCATATTTAGTTAGTCAGTGTATAGCGTGGATGGCTACTGATGGTGCATTTAGTAAAGATGAACCGTTTCTCGTGGCTTTGAATAAATTCCAGAAATCAGCTGGATACAAGGCCATAACAGAGGTAGACTTCACAGACCAGCCAGTACATAACATGTTAAATGCAAAACCGACACTTCAGGCTGCAATTGATGCTGGATGCAAAAACATGGCGGATGCTTATTTTTATGATATTTGGAGAGCGGCTGATTTAACAAACAAATTAAACATTAGTTTGGAAGAAGAAAAGTCTACATTTAACGTAGACGCCAAATTAGAAGAGGACGGGCAGTATCATGCTTATGCAGATTTATTTAAAACACCAGAACTGTCCCTGTTTTTAAACGGTATCACTTTTGCACCCTCTGGAGACTGGCAATATGTCGGCCAGACCGCAGATGGGTTAAGCCATTTCGTATCTCCAAGTGGTGAAATTGGAGAGGGTGGATCCATTGGAAGCTTTTACTGGCCAGAAGGGAAAGTTGGATTTTTGATACCAAAGGACATGTCATCAGCAAAATTAGCCACCTTCCAGTTTTACTGTGAAGCAGCTGGTCTTGGCGCTGCATTTAAAAATTCACAGACCTACTTTGCCTCTGAAATGGATAAGGATTTGCAAATTTATATAACTGTTGGTGCATCGGGCAGTTCTGATATAGAAGTGAAAAGATATCAGCATGAAGAAACCTGGAATGCTAATTATAATGTAAACTTAATTAAGTATGATTCTGAGACCGGAAAACCCTTAGCTGACTCTCATTGGGATATTTTAGAAAAATTTGATGATTCTCAGTTAGACGATACAGATTTGGACATAACAAGCCCTGGAAACTATGACTCTAATTTAGGCTCTCTTAATTCAACAAGTTGGGAAGATGGAGATGATATTTCTACCAATTATGATGGAAATACTGGTTTAAACACTTCAGCTGCAAATTTGTATAACTGGCAGAATGATGATGGATCTCAGTTTGATAAATGGAGCGATCCGCTAAGGGATCCATGTGACAGGGATGATAATGTTACTGGTAAAGACGGATATTTAAATGAGATTAACTCAAATGGATCTGATAGTGGAAAACGAGCCCATACCGATACAAAGCGTTACATTTACTCAAAAGGATATTGTGGAGGACATCCAGCTCCTGTAGTTGAATATGTAGAGATTCCAGAGCCTGAATATGATGAGTTAACCGGAGAATGTACGAATGAAGATGCGATTGAAGAAGCAGAAGAGGAAAACCAGAGGTTACATGATGAAGCATGGGCTGCTTGGTATGCCGAAGTTGAAAAATGTGAACAGTTAGCGGAACAAGGTGGTTTCTTCCATGCGATTGAACGCGGTGTTGCACAAAAAGCAATGGAAGAGGATAGAGATCAGTTTTATAAGGATTTCATTTCTCTTAACTATGATTATTCAGCCAGGGAGATTAAAGCACCGAAAGGATATATTTTACATGGAACTCATAAGGATGACATTCCTATTGAATGGAGAACGGTGTCATCAAGCGAATACAAAGCAACAGGTAAGGCAAGTAACTTCTCACATACAAGTGGAGGATCTGGCTCTGATCCTGACTTTGATACAGATTCAATAATCAGCACACGTTCCTTGCTTAAGACATCAGCTGATAATGCCAGTGAGGATTCATCAGATAGAGATGAGACAGATAATACTTTTAAAATGCATAGTATTTCTAAAGAAGATCTTCTTCCTTCTCTTGTAAAGGCAAGTAAAACAGAATTTATTTCGACACCCTCTACTGCAGAAAAGGTTGATTTTGTTTTCGAAGATGAAGTTATGCTAGATGATGGAAAAGACGAATTTGCAACATCTTCGAGCGCGACACGAACAAAAGGGCATATAACACCTTCCGGATTAGCGGATAATTCAGCAGACAACTTCTTATTAGCGAGCAAGATGGCTAAAGTAAACGCAAAATCAAACAAAAGTACAGATGTAGAGTTGTTACCCTCCATTGCGGATGAAATAAGTCCACCGAAAAGTAATATCATAGATTGGACCTTTATTACATATAACCACAGGACCGAAGGAGAAGTACATATAAATAAACGGGATTTTGACTTAAATCAGCATGAATCCTTTGAATCATATTCAAAAAATAATGGTGATGGAACATTAGAAGGTGCTGTTTATGGATTATTTGCAGCAAACAATATCGTTCATCCTGATGGTCATACTGGTGTTGTTTATGAGAAAGATGATCTGGTTTCTGTAGCGACTACGGATAGAGACGGGAACGCTTCGTTCATGGCAATTACAGAAGCTCCTGGTTATACTTATGATTATAATAAAGGAATGATTACTAAGACTTCGAATGGCTGGGCTGATAGGGCACCAAAAAATCTATATATGGATAAGTCAGAAGCAGATAAAAAAGAACAGGATAATGAAAGGTTCGTCGGATATACTGACTCGAATAGTAAATTATCACTTACTGATTCATCAGCAGGAGATGAGACTTATTATAAGAAACATTCCAGTAACCAGGGCGTAGATGGTACTGGCAGCAGTGGCTCATTTTATCCAATTGGGAATAATGAAAAAAACAATGGAAACAGTTGGATTGGGAGACCTGTTATTGTAGAAGCAAATGGAACTCAGTATTACGTAAAAGAACTTGCCAGATCAGAGGGCTATGAACTTTCTGTTTATGGAAAAGATGCTTCAATTATGACAAATAAGGATGCTTTTAACGCTGGCGGAGGAAGTTTTACAAACGGCTCTGCTGTTGTATCTAAAATCGACATGGATAAAAGAAATGGAGGAAATACATTCTCCATTAACAGCGCTGACGCTTTAAACGGTTACGATATACATGCAAGTAATATTCCAGAGAACGCTAAATTCTATGTTACAAATACGGAATACGTGTGGGATGACTCTGTTACTCATTTAGAAGAGAGAGAAAGAGAAGTACCAGTATATGCGCAGGAAGGTACCTATGTTTTAATAAATGGTACCAATGTTGAAGCCAATGTTGGTGACGTAATTACTTTGCCAAATGGAACAACCGTTACTGTAAATAAAACCGTTTCTCCTGATCTGTCGAAAACAACAGTGAAACCAAGCAATTTAAATAAAGTGACAGGTGCAGTGCTGACTCCAGGCCCGGATAGCGATGATGTCATTTCTGATGTAAATAAACTATTGTCAAGTAACGGGTATCGGGAGACAGACAAAGGATCTCCATGGGTTTTGGTCCCTATAGCAGATGAGAGTCAAGCAAAAATTTGTGAAGCAATCAATGCAGAAATTTTAGAGAATGAAGATTATAATGTATTCAATGCATTGAGACTTGCTGAAATCGTTGAAATTGATGGAAATAAATATGCAGCAGTCAGTTATGCTTATAAGTATGCGTCTACAGTACAGAATGCAATCTATAATGAAGACACGCAAAAAATATACGTTAAGAAAAATGTCAAATATAAAGAAGATGGAACCGAGATAGATGGTTATTTCTATAAAGAATATGAATTAACTGATTGTGAAACTTACGAAACTAATTCTTCCGGTTTTGTTACTTCTGCTGTTGTACCGAATGAGACAGTTAATCAAGATACCATTATATATTTAAAAGATATAATAAACGATAAAGTTACCTATTCATTACCGAAAGTTAAAAGTTACTGGGTATATGCAGATGGAGAACAATTAAGGAAAAGTAATGGTGACTTTGAAGTCAAAGTGGAAAAATATATGGAAGAAGTTTCACCAACTCAAGTAGTTAAGACAACAAACAAAGAACTCACAAATGTTACGTATAATGGAAATTATAATTACAATATTCATATAGATAAAGAACAGATTCCGGAAGATGGAGATATTGATTTCAGAATTAGTTTCACTAATGATACAGCAATTGTAAATGGAACTACAGTCTCAGCGCAAAATTATATTTATGCAAATGGCGTAATTAGTATTAGCTTTCCACTTGTAAGTGCAGATTCCTATATTGTTGACACTTTTTTGACATATCCGGGAGACGGCCAGATTATTTCCGACGCTGGAACAATTAAGAATCCGCTTCTGGTGCTAGAACGACCAATTCGTCAAAGGATTAAAGTAACAAAGGATATTCAGGTTAACTCAGATGGTACATATGAGAATGATACCTACGGAGAAATCATGGATACAGCTGCTGTAAATAAAATGGAGAATTTCCGCTTTAAAGCTTATTTAAAATCAAATTTAGAACGTCTGTACCGGGATAGTACCGGAAATGTTGTTTGGGTAGATCGGAATGGCAATATTTTAACTCCGAATTACTCTGACACTAATGGAGACGGAAACTATGACACAGTTACATGGACAGAAACGAAGCAGGACGGAAGTGGAAATGTAAATATAGATTTTCCTGAAAAGCAGGTTTATGAAGAAAACAAAGCTTTATCTTCAAATGTACAACCGATTTATACTAAAGTAGAGCACAATCGTAATTCTACGACTAAAGGAGAAATATCGAATAATGTTTGGGCTTCTTATAAGGATCCGCAAACTGGAAGCCGGGAGAATGTAGGAGATAAGCAGGGATATATAACATCTCACGAAGGAGATAAGGGAAATGCAGTTAATACAAATGGTTCTTTGTATAGCTATGATGGAAATAACTTCAATGTCAAGAAAACGGATCGTATTAATGAAGAACAAAATATTGGATATACAAGGATTTTGGAAACTATAACACCTGAAAAAGGAACGAAAAAAGAAGCCTATAATTATAAGAAATTTTTTGATGCAATTTATGCTGCGAATACAGATAAATGGGATAATGATATGTATTTATCAAATAAAAATTATCCTGGACAAAGATGGTTTGAAACATTCTATGAAAAATACCAGAGAGATGACACGGATCAAGATTACACAGTAGCAAATACAGATGGTATGGACAAAGATGGAACAGCCCGCGGAGATAGAAATACTTCATTTAAGCCATTTGACTGGATCAGGAAGAATATCTTTAAAGAAAAAGGAGAAGAAAAGGACTACTATAATGGTGTTGCAAATAACGCGGACATTGAGAATACCATTAATACATCACCGATTGCGCATGAAAATGCAGAAGCCTCTGACGTTGTAAGACAGTTTGCAATAGATTACTACTTACAGGATGAAGTGGCAAAACTTGTACAGAACAATGGACAGGATGAAGACGAAGCAATTACAAAGCCAACTTATTCTGATGAAGTTTATGATACAGCTTTACATAGTGCACTGATAAAAGCGACCAATTACTTAAAACCATTTTACGATAATGATTTAGATACTATATATTCCGTGGAGTGGGATAAGGAAGACGATGGTGGAGTGGATGATGATTATACAACCCTTAGAGTATCGGAAACCGATGAAGAAAAAGGATATTATTATTCGGTATCTTCATATTTACCATACGGTACCTATGTGATAGTGGAACAACAACCGGGACGGATTGATGGAAAGGTTAATGACTTTAGCAATAAGAGCTTTAAAATCGATAATCCAAAGGAGGTTACTATACCAACATTATTTGAAGGAAATGAATCAAATGATACTTTTGACAATTATAATACAAAATACTTTTATAACCCGGCTAAAGTACCAGAGGAATTAGCAAAAGAATATTATATTCGATTCAATGAGGAATGGGCAGGCAATCGTAATGACGATTTGAGAAATTACGTTATAAGAGCTCATAATAATGATGGCGACTACGAAGTATATAAATATGGTCTTGATATCGATAAATTAAATTCAAATATAACGTATAATGGCTCATCGTACACGTACAATGGTTTTGGCATTTCGCAGGATATATTTGATCCGTTAAAGGATTATTATAATCCAATCCATAAAGTAAAGGGAACGAATATTACTGCCGAAGCTGGAGCAAATAACAATAGTCATTATTATGCGGATGATGGAAATGGATCAATGAGGACCGCAAATGGAGGCAATTATGAAACAAATGCCATAGAAGAACGATATAGTTATGCCTCTGTCTCTGAGAATTCAGGAACTTTAGATAATATAATTACAATGACTGGAAATCAAACGGCTTATGAAGGAAAATACGCTTCAATGCTGATTCCATGGACTGTTGTTACGCCAATTGACTTAGAACACTATGATTCAGATAAATTTATGGGATTTGCAGATATTGGTTTTAGAAATATTTTCTATACCACAAAGCTACGAATTGAAAAGTTAGATTCAGAGACAGGAGAAAATATCTTGCATGATTGTGCTGTATTTGGATTATATGCAGCAAATAGATATGTAACACAAAAAGAAGTAGATGAAGCAATTGCGTCCGGAGCACCAGAGACAACAAAAATAGGTGATGTAAAATACTATTTAAGTGATACAACAATTAAAGGCACATATGAATTTTTAAAAGCGATGCGAGCTGAAAACATTACTTCGGTTAAAAATGTCTTCGGATATGAGACCAATCAATGTTCTGGTATTGTTCCGGCAGGAACTCCGATATGTGAAGAGTCCGGACAAATCATTCTTCATGATGATAACGGCGCTAAGACAGGTGAGATGACTGTATATACTACAACAAATGATATAAACATGGTGAATGAGGAAGATAGCGGAAAAGAGAATAACGATCAGAATACCGGATATTTTGTTACTCCTCAGCCAATAGGTGCTGGAGTTTATGTACTGGCAGAAATAAAGCCACCGGAGGGATATGCAAGATCAAAGCCGATTGCGATAGAAATATATTCCGATGCAGTTACTTATTATATGAATGGAGATATGCAGGCAAAAGTGAATGCAACATTACTTAAAACAAAAGATTAAATACGTAGTTTTGACTTTATCTTTGCTAGAACATATATAAAGACTGAGAAGCTGATTATTGTCAATCAGCTTCTTGATTTTAAAAAAAATTAATAAATCTTGGAGTAATCAATAGATATAGGTCGCTCCAGCTGTTTATTATTAATAATTGAGGTATATTAATCTTTGTTATGGGAAAGTTAAGTAATGTTGGTCAACATAAAAATAATAAAGATAGGAGAATATATGCAGAGTAAAGATCGAATTACGGAAATTAAAAAGCATGCTATGGAATTCATACAAATGTCTTCATATTCGGTAGATCCATGTACAATCGCAACAGCTATAGCATTATCTGATGAAAAAGTAATAGAAAGACTTGCGGAAAAATTTGATAAATATATTTTTAATGGTCATCGTTGTCTAAAATATACAAGTGATTGGGAATTGGTTTATATTTATTTTGACTTTGACTGTCCTCCCGATGTATATTGTTTTATTAAGCCAGCTTTTGCTGTCTCTGTAAATTTAATTACTAAAAAGGTTGTAGATATTGTTGACCCGTTTATTATTTCTGAAATGGATGCATTAAAGAAAAGTTTGGAAATACAAGATAATACAATTTATAAACAAAGCTTACCATGGCCAAAATTACGTGATATTTCTGTAAAATTGTTTTTAGAAAATAACAAAATAGTATTGGTCGCCTATTATAAAGGTGACGAAAAATATAGAACAGTAATAGCAGATATATCTTCTGAGTTATGTGATACCAGAGACGATATTGACTTATTCTCTGTAAGCATTATGGGAATAGGATTTACGGTTTATTTAAGATATCTTTGGATATGCATTAAGGCGGATGAATCTAAGGCTGATTATAGCTTTCAGATATGGGCAAGAAGTGGACCGGCAAAAACTAAGTTGTCTGATACCATAGAAGGTTCTATAAATTGGAGAAACTAAGTTTGATATATTAAATTAATTGCTTATACTTCAAAATAAAATCTCTTAGGCTTTCCCAAATATACTATTAAAGAAGCAGATTTTTAATTAATCTGCTTCTTTTTAATGCAATGTACTTGTTAAAAGTGAAGATTTGCTAAAATTTAATATAGTTTAAATTAACGAGTTGTCTATGAGAAATAATAATAAGATTGAACATTATAAATCTTACTTTCCATACATTAACTTAAAAAGTATAAGTGATAATCAAATAGAAATTTGGCATCCATAAAATTTTAATATACATCAGATTATATTCAGAGCGTCCGTTTTATGCATCCAATATTAAATTTGAGTAAAATAATATTATGCAAAAGGCGAGAAAATGATTTCACTGTTATTATTACAATTAGTAGCGTATATTGAACTAGCAAAAATACGCTACTTTATTTTGTGCTAAAAGTCTGATATAATTTAACTTATATATATGTGAGTGGAGGGTGCTACTATGGTGAATGAAAAAGATAAAAGCATGTACAAATTAAGCAAAGAAGATATTATTCGTGAATTAGACAATTCGGAATATAGGGATAGCTATCATACATATAAGACAAAGCTTGAACAAGATGAATGTAAATGGAAGTATGGGAAATATAATGAATTTGAGCAGGCGTTAGTAGATGGCAAATTATATTACTTTGCATATATCAAGTTTTATTTAGATAACGGAAAAAAATATGCATTAGTGGCTGGTAAAACCGGCTCACGTAATGTGAATAGTAGAGGAAGTGATGTTAGATTTCGTGAACATCCCTATGAAGGTGCGGCTAAAGACTGGTTATTTGAAAATAATAAAGAGTGGTGTCAAACAGAGATATTAGTTATAAAACCAAAGGAAGAGGATGAAAAAGGTAGTGAATTTGAGGCAAGAGAGATTGAACGATATTTAGTGAATACTTTTGGACTTTTAGAAAGTTAATCTTATGGTTTTCATGAATCTGGAGGCGTTTGTATGAGATATGATAAAAACTATTCTACTTTGCGGTTACCCAGCGAAACAGGATTATCAATCGTAGTAGAAAATAAGGTGGAAATAATACAGTCCAGGATTTTGTAAAATGCAAATGGAGAAGAAACAAGGTGGATCTAATTGAATAGAATATGTTTTATTCTAATATATTAATGTACGGAGAAAACTATGAAAAATAGAAATAAAGCTGAACATTATAAGACTTACTTCCCAGATATTGACTTACAAAGTATAAGTGATGATCAAATAGAAATCTGGTATCCAAGAAATTTTAATATGCAGATTATATACTTCCTTAACTACTTGTATAGCTATAAAAATAGGGAGAGTGAATTCGTTGATATTAAGGTAAGCTATTTAAGAAGCTTATTATTTGTTGATTTGTATGATCTTAATAGTAATAATAAATGGATAGATCGTCATCGTGACAACAAAGAACAACAGTTTTATAACCGCATTACTTACTTAAAAGATGATAAGAAGTTTATTTTATATGGTAGCTCAAGTAAGATAAAGAATGGCTGTCGAGTTTGTATTACGCCTAAAGGTGCGGATTATATATCAGAAAAGAGTATTGTTGTTAACAAAAACGATATTGATAATATGATTAACTTAGTAAATGATATAAAGGTCAATCAGATGTTTGCAAAGAAAGAGCATGAAAAACAGCTAAATGATATTATAAATTTATTGAATGTAAATAATAAAAAGTCGCCTGCGGATATCATCAACCTTATAAATACAGGAGTATCTCTCATCACTGAGTTACCGACTGCAGCAAAAATATTTTTGAATTTTGCTGATAGTCTTAAGAGACTATTATAAAAATAGATAAGTGTGATAATTATTTGTTTCTAGTAAAATAAAAGCTCTAAAGTTAGGCTTAAGTGAGCTTGCATTTAAAAGGAGACAATATGAATGAAATTAAAGAATTAAATGATGATATCAATAAAGCTGTGAAATCGTTTGCAATCTCTGAGAATGCAGTAACTGGAATTATTAGGGTAGTCCTTGGAAACATTCCAATTATTAGTAGTATTAATGATATTCAAGATATGGTAAACAATCAAATTAGAGAATATCAAAAAGAAAAGCTACAGTTATTATTTGATATCATAAATTCATCCCAGCGAATACAAGAGTTTGACATATTAAAAAATAATGAAGTTATTATGCAGCTTCGAAAAACTGTTGCAGCGGTCTTAAAGTTAGAGAAAAGTGATAAGGTTCTTTTTATTGGAAGCTTGTTCAAGAATGAATATGTGGAATCAACTGTGCATGAAACTGACGAATTCAATGAATGGCTTAATTTAATTGAAACCTTATCTTATCGTGAGATCTTATTATTGAGAGAGATGTATGAGTGCTGTAAATCTTACAAGAACATAGAAAAATCTAAAATTTATACGAAAAAACATATATGCAGAAGATATCCGATAAATATGGGTATAGTAGAGCATTTATTTCAGGTAAATTAAGTAGTTTAGTCAGTACCGGTTTGCTTTATAGTATTGAGATTAATTTTCCTGGTACAACTCACAAGGTATTTTTTATTACAGATGAAATGGAGAAATTTGTACAAAAGATAACTAATGTCTCATGTTATTGCTAACAAGTCATTATCATACTTAGATTCTTATGATTTTGTTTACAGATAATTCATTGATAAGGCAGGAAATTTATGGTAAGATAATGTCGAGAGGTATATTTTTTTGGAGGGAAACTATGAGACGGGTTAATGTTATTCATTTATCAGATATTCATTTTGATAATAGCAATAAGTCAAACGAAATATTAGAAGAACTTAAAGAAGATTTATTGAAGATGAAAGAGGAACTGGGAGGATTTCATCTTTTACTTATAACTGGTGATTGCGTTGATAAGGGACAGGTTGAGCTTTTTAAAGAATTTTGTAATAAGCTGAATATCATTGTGAAAAGCTGCGGTTTGACTAAAAAGAAAGTGCTTATTATGTTGGGAAATCATGATTCAAGTAAGAAAAATCCATGGCTAACATCATTTTTTTCAAGTATTGACAATGAAAAAATGTCTAAAGAAGAGGTATTGAATAGTATAGAACCCACGATAAGTCCATTGTATCCAGACTACAATGAAAATGTTAAAAAATATGTTAACACACCTGATGGTATAGGCGTAAATGAGTTTCAGTTTAAGTTTGATAATCAAACAAGTACAAAGATTAGAGTCATATCTGTAAATACTAGTTGGAGTACAGCCATTTATAATAAGTATGGTGATTTAATTATTGGAGACACACAAATAGAAAAACTAAAAAAAAGTATTGAAGAACTGAATAATAAGCAAAAAATTTATAAACAGAAAAAATGTGATTATACAATTTTATGTATGCACCACCCTCTGGATTGGTTTAAATATAATGAAAGAAAGAAAATTGAACAATTTATAAAGAGTTCTGAAGTGGATTTCGTTTTACATGGTCATATTCATACGGCTGGGTTTGAAAATGTGAATAATATTGATAATACTTCCAATATATTTTGTACTGGTATTTCATACCAAAAAACAGGAGAAACATGTTCCAGAAAAGATGGGATGAGATATTCTATATATGAGATTAATAAAGATACTCAAACTGTTAATGTATATATTAGATCAACAAATGATCAAGGAAAATTTGTTGAGGACAATCGATTATATAAAAAAAGTAAAAATGGATTTTTTACAATGTCATTAGAAAATCCTAATAACTGTGTACTTCCGTTTAAGACCGTTGATAACGTATCTAAAATGTATACCGTATTAAACCAGGAAACTGTGCGCAAAATACTTTCAAAAGAAAGATTATTATTTGACTTATATTGTAATATGGAACAGGTTATACAAAATCAATATTTACCTTTATGTGAAAGTGAAACATTTGCAAAAGAAATAGAAAAATACGAAGAAAGTTGGAAAAAGAAAAACACAATTGGTTGTGATGAATTTGTTACCAAAGGAAAGGAAACATGTAAAAAGGACTTTTATAGAGAGCAATTTGAACTTTTTTGTTATGACTTATTAATTAATTTACATAGTGTATTTTTTAAATCAAGTAAAACAGTAAGATTTTTAATTAGAAAATACGATACTGAACAAAAGGTTCATAAAGCTTTTGTGTCAGAGGGATACAATGATAAACTTGACAATATTAAAAACTTTCCTTGGGAAACAAGCTTAGTATATCACTCCTTTAAAAAAGAGTCCGCATTATTACAATCATGCAACTACAAATACTATGATAAAGGCAATTCTGATATATGGATTAACAGTTTGACCATAACTATTAATAATATATGTGTTCAAACTAAAAGTGAAATGATACCTTTATTATCATTTAATATCGCTATTAGTGAACAAAAGAGTGAAGCTTGTTTAGAAGCATTAGCTCTTTCATCCATATATGAAAAAATAAGAGCAATATTTAACCTCTTTGATAATCAAGTTATTAATATAGCAAGCTTATATGAATAAGAAAATAAAAGTGTGTTTTGACTCACTCAAACTAAATTTCAATTAAGGAGGAAAACAAATGAATACATTGAAATTAGAAAAAGTAGAAGATATTTTGACTCTGCAAGATTATACCGTTAATGTTTCGATTCCTAGAAAAGAAGTCGTTATTTTTTTGTACTACAATCAAAAAGGTTTTTTTAATAAGAAAAAAAATATACATAATTGTTATGAAATAAACGTTGATGAAGTGAAATCACTATATACAAAATCCTTAGATAGATGGTATAAAAATAGAGAGTATCTAAATGAAATAACATTTACTAGTTCGGATATTGGACGAATTTGCTTAGGAATAAAGTGAAAACATAAATTTTGTCATATTTCGAGTAATATTGAATATATTTATACTGTAATGAAATCAATCATACTATCTTAAAATGAAGAAGGAGTTTATGATTGTGAGGCTAAATAGTATAGAGGATATTGCAACATTACCAAAGTCTGCTCAAAGTTGTACAATAGGAAGACAGGATTTATTAAAATTTGTATTTGACAATAGAAATAATGAAGACTGTATACTTAATGTGGACAAGCTAAAGGAAATTCTAATGAAATCTACGGATGAATGTTATAAAAAGCGAAAATACATAAAAGAGGTTGTTATTAAGAGAAATACTATTGATCAGATAATAAAATAGCTAAGATAAAAGATTCATATATTTACATAATTGATTTATATGCTTAACAAAACTAAAAAAAGAGCTACTTTAGCTCTTTTTTTTATAGTAATAATATTGTCATTTATTTTCTGTTTTCTTTTCCTAACTCCATCTATTATATATTCAAAAATTCCATAATTTCTCTGGCTATGGTACCAATCGTATCCGTATCTCCCGAAAAATAAACTATCTTACATATAAAATTGGATGTATTCTGTTTCACTGTAATTCCGCCGTCGCACTGAATTGTACCGACCATACACCATTTTATGTAAGAAAAGCCATGATGCTTTGTTCTTTTTATCCATTTAAAAAAAGGAACATTATATCCAATGATGAATCGAATAAAAGAGAATTAAAAAGGAGATATGTAATGAAAGGAATTATACATTGTCACAGTGAAAATTCAAGATATGATTCGACCATGAATGTAGATATTCTTTGCAAAAGAGCAAAAGAATGTGGCTATGAAGCAGTTACATTAACGGATCATGGAACGTTAACGGGCATTGATGATTTTATTGCAGCTGCTGAAAAATATAACATCAAGCCTATTCCAGGTGTTGAAGCTTATATGCAGGAAGATCATTCGGGATATAGACGATTCCATTTAATTCTATTAGCTGTTGATGATCTTGGGTATCAGGGAATTTCTAAAGCGGTATCTGACTCTAACACTAGAATAGATGAAAATGGTTTTCCAAGAATGAACAAAGAAATTTTGGAACGATATTTTTCAGAAGGGAAAAAATATCATAGACATGTTATTGCAACAAGTGCATGCGCTGGTGGAGTTTTAGCAGGTCTGGCATTAAGCCCTCTTGAGTTTGATAAGGAAATAGTGAAGCTAAAGAAAAAACAGGATAATTATGAAAGTCCAGATTCCATTAGCTTTAAAAAAAATCAGGATGCTTTAGAGGAAAAACAGAAAGCTCTGGAATTCATGACTGAAGAACGTGATCGGTTGAATGCTCTTTCAAAAAGACCATTTAAAAAGAAAGAAAAAGAGGTAGAAAAGCAAAAAGGAACCGAAACTTATGAAGATGCGCTTAAAGAGTTAAATCGTCAAAAAGTAGAGACTGAACTGGCTAAAGAACAATTGGAAGAGATACGCGTGAAAATAGCCTTAACCAAAAGAGATATAACGAGTATCAATGGCCGGCTTAAAGAATCTGCAGAAAAACATCAAAAATTTGAATCAATTCAAGAACAAATAAATAATATTGAAGCTCAGAAAACGAGTGTTGATGATTTATATGATTTGGTTTTAAAAGAAGCAATCTATTATAATAATTTGTTTGGGAAAGAAAATTTCTATATCGAAATCCAGTATCATGGCTATACAGACGATAACGGAGTTCCTATCGAAAAAATGGTTTTTCCTGTATTAGCTAAGATCGCGAAAGATACCAGAATAAAAATTGTCGCTGCAAATGATGCACATATGCCGGATGAAAGCGAGGACAGCATAAGGGCTAGACAAATTATCCGATCAATTAGAATGGCAAAGAAACGGTTTGTCTGTTCTATAAATGATGGAGATCGGGAGCTGTACATAAAGTCAGAAGATAAATTAAGAGAAGCCTTAAAAAACGTAATTTCGGAGGAAGAGATTGATGAAGCGATAAAGAATACATACGAAATCTGTGAACGATGCAATTGTGAATTTAAAATGGGTTCTCATTATCCAAAATACAAAAGCCTAGAGCCGGGTGAAACTGCAGCGTCAAAATTACGAGAAATGGCTTATGAAGGAATAGCAAAGCGATTTCCTGGAAAAGAAGGATGGACAGAAAAATATGCAAAACGATTAGATTATGAGTTAAAAGTTATTGCAGAAATGGGATATTGCGATTATTTCTTGATAGTCCAAGATTTTCTGGAATTTGGAAGAAACTTGGGCCATTTGACTGATGAGGCCATTGAATTTCTTAGGAAAAATGTTAAATCAATGACGATGTATGAATTGATCAATTATGTAGAGAAGAATCAGAAGTTGCCAGGATTTGTAGTAGGAGCCGGGAGAGGTTCAGCGGCGGGTAGCTTGGTAGCATATTTGGTTGGTATTACTAATATTATTGATCCTTTACAATATGATTTACTATTTGAGCGTGAAAAGATTGCGCTCTTTAAATTCGGTTAATTCGGTATCAGCTGAATAAGACTGCTGTATGAAGTCAATAGAAGATATACAGCTTGTTTATATTTTATATAAATAAATCCATAGACGAAGTAGCTGACTAAGAAAGCCTACGGTCCAATATAAACTTATAATATTGGATAGCAGGTAATACCGAGCCAACCCAATCAGTAATGGTTGGAAGTGTGTAACGACTAGATGGAAGTCCTAAAATCAGGACGAAAATCCACGAAGACCGAACATAATATTTTAACGTACTTATATGCCTAAAATATTTAATAATATAGTCTAACCTGGAATGGAAATGACCATTCGATGAAAATGAGGGAAACCTCCAGAGGCGGAGATAAAGAGCTCTGCGTTAATAACAACGTGTTTCTTAATAAAGACAGAGTTAGCATGCCTGAAACGTCGGGCATTTGATGTGAACCTTATTACTCAAGGGTGTGATTATTTCAATAAGAGGTAATTGCTAACGGTATCAGTTGAATAAGACTGCTATATGAAATGTTACAACAAGATATATAGCCTATCGCAAAATAGTTCAAAGACGAAGTAGCTGACTAAGAAAGCCTACGGTCCAGATATGGATAGCAGGTAATACCGTGTTAAGGATTTGTTGTTTATGATTACTCATAATATGACAAATCAAAATGTAACGACTATCCTCTTTGAGGAGTACGCCGGAAGATGAGTTACCGGTGGAAGTGCATCAACTTTTAACAGTAGTTAAAAGAAGATATAGTCTGCATATTATTGAAAAATAATATTTAATTGGACGTTGACTCTGACTTTAGTCCAGACATTCGTGATCTGGTAGTTGAGTATTGTAAAAAATTATATGGCGTTGAGACAGTAGCCAATATTGTAACAAAAGGATTTATGGCTCCAAGAAGTGCCGTGAGAAATGTTTCAAGAGTTCTTGGGATTGAAAGAGACAAATCAGATTATTACCTTTCGTTAGCTGACAAAATCGCAAAAATGATTCCTAATAAACCTAATATGAGTTTTGCAATTTGTGAAGATGAACTAAGGGAAGCTTTTAAAGAAAAAGACGGTGATAGTCCTGAAACAAAAGCCATGAAAAAAGATGCCAATGAAATTATTGACCAGGCAAAGATGGTTGAGGGCGTGTTCTTAAACTACGGAATGCATGCAGCCGGTGTTATCATTGCTGATGGAAATCCTATTAATGATTATATCCCATTAATGCGAGATGAAAAATCAGGAGATATGAAAGTTCAGTGTAATATGACGCAGGCGGAAGATATTCATGGAGTATTGAAATTTGACTTCTTAGGGTTACGAAATTTAAAAATTGTAACAATGGCAATACGAAGTATAAAACAGCGAACAGGAGTAGATATATATGTAGAGCATCTGCCGTTTGATCCAAAAGTTTTCAAATACATATTTGCTTCGGGAAAAACTGGTTCTGTATTCCAGTTCGAATCAGGTGGCATGAAAAGTATGCTTAAGGAAGCAAAACCGGACTGCTTTGAAGACTTGGTTGCTTTAGTATCATTATACCGCCCAGGTCCTATGGATTTTATTCCGAAGTATATCGAACAAAAAGCGCACCCGGAACGCATCAAATACTTATGTCCAGAGTTAGAACCTATTTTAAATAAGACATATGGTGTCATAATATACCAGGAACAGGTAATGGAAATTGTGCAAAAGCTTGCTGGTTATAGCCTGTCACAGGCAGATAATGTAAGAAGATATATGTCTAAAAAGAAAACGGAAAAACTGGAGCATGAAAGAAAAGATTTTATTTACGGGAATCCAGAAAGGCAGATAGAAGGATGTTTGGCCCGTGGTATTGGTGAAACAGTTGCAAATGAACTATTTGATCAGATGATCGATTTTGCAAAATATGCATTTAACAAGTCTCATGCAGCGGCGTATGCAGTACTTTCCTATATTACAGCTTATTTAAAGTATTATTATCCTGCTGACTATATGTGTGCAGTGTTAAACTGTTCACCTATTAAGAAAATTCCATCGGTCTTAAATGACTGCCGGGAAATTGACATAGAGGTTATGCCGCCAGAAATTAATCTTTCAGGAATTGGTTTTACTATTTATAAGGAAAAGATTTTATTTGGTCTTGACTCAATCAAAGGAACAAAAATTGCTTCTGTAATGAAGATCATGAATGATCAAAATGAAAATGGTGAGTATTCCTCATTTAAAGAATTCTTGCGTAGAAATGTTGCGGATAAATCAACGGCGGAGAACTTAATCAAGGCAGGAGCTATGGACGAATTTAATCCAAACCGTCATGCATTGATGAATAATTATAATGCCTCTGCAACGATTGTTTCTAAAATAACAGATAAGGAAGCCGAAGTAAAGAAATTGCGTGAAGTCTTAGCTGAAACGCCAGAAGATAAAAAATCTGAAAAAAAACTAATTAATGCTGAAGAGGCTCTTATTCTTTTAAATAAGCAATTTGAAGTTATTCGAATTGTCGATACGCCTGAAAATATGAAAACAAAATTAAAGGCAGAAAAAGAGGTGTTAGGATTTTTTGTATCAGCACATCCCATGGATGAGTACAGAACCGCAGAAGAGCTTGGGTGTGTTTCTATTTCTGAGTTGTCTGAAACCGGAGAAAAGATCAACATTATCGGTTTAATAGCAAATTTAAAGATAACAGCAAGAAAAATTGATAATAAACCAATGGCAATATTTACCCTGGAAGATAAAACGGGTACCATTGAAGTATGTTGCTTCACAAAAGCTTATGCAAAATTTGGAGAACTTTTAGAGGAAGATGCGATTGTAAGGCTGACTGGTTATGTAAATGAAAAAGAGATTGAATCGGCGGAAAATGATTCTGAGAACGATGAAGAAGAAAGCCCTGAAAAAGGAGATGTTTATTTAAACTTCTTTGCTGATAGTGTAAAGATTATTCAGCCAGATTTAAATGATATACGAATTACAATTAACAGCATGATGGAATGGAATAAAATATTGAATGAGCTGCGGCTGGAGGGATATCTGTGTGATTCTGGCCATCCATTAACGGTTTATGATAAACTGAATGGAGAGTTTAGAAAGACTTACTTTTATGTTAAGGAAGATATTTTAACGAATAAGTCGTATGACGCTCAAAAAAGTGCATAAAAAGAGGGTTCTTCCCTCTTTTTTTAGTATGAAAATAAATCATTATTAAAAAATCTTACATTATATTATAGATATTTTGACAGAGCCAGAAAAATAAGTAAAAAGCTAATACGCAAATGACATATTTTCAGAAGGAGGGTAAAATTATGGCGAGACACAATTTTGTATTTTTATATGGCAAAGTAACAAAAAATCCAAAGATTATTACAGATGGTGATGGAAATTTTTTAAGAGGTCAGTGCATGTTGACAACAATACGTGGTGAAAGAAGTATTGATGATGACACATTAAGTAACTTCAAATATGATTGTCCAATTATTCTCACAAAGAATCAAGATATGATATATGAAATGTCAACTTGGCATGAGAATGATATGGTTGAAGTGAAAGGGACGATTAGTACAAAGGATATAAAACGGACAACTAGTTGTAAACATTGTGGGCATCAAAATTCTAAGTTAGGTGTTTTATTATATATTACACCAATTCACATCTGTGCAATAGAGAAAGACTTAACTAAAGATCAGTGCTTTGAACTTTTGAAGAAAAAGTGTGAGATATCAAATCAATGTATTGTTGCTGGAAATATATGCAACGAACCACAGTTTTACAGACACCCAAATGGGTTATGTCAAACGCAATATCAGATTGCTTTAAATAGAAAATTCCGAGTAAAAGAAGATCCACCAGAAATTAAGACAGATTTCCCATGGATAAAGTCGCAGGGAGAAAGTGCGGAGAGTGATGCCAAATTCTTAATGAAAGGTTCTTCTGTTTTAATAGACGGGATGATCCAAACCAGAGAATTTACGCAAAAAACAGTATGTGAAGAATGTGGTCAAGAATATGAATGGCCAGATCAGGCAATGGAGATTGTCCCATACTGCACTGAATATCTATTAAACTGTAGAACCATAGAAGAAATTGAAGCAATAGAAAATTCAGCAAGTGAAGATACTTTTAAACGTATTTTCGGCAGCCCAAGTGAATGATTACAAAGAGAAAAGGGAGAGATCCCTTTTTTTATTTATAAATCAAAACATAAAAGCTTCATTTACAGGGTTTTAAATTATTACATTATATAAAAGAACAATATTTTGATAAAAGGAGTTTGATATGTATTCAGTAGTAAAGAGTAAGAAATTATTAGAATTACTGCAGGAATTATATCAACAGAATATAATTTCGAAAGAAGATAAAAATAAATTAGCTGAGAGCATTCAAAGATCTTTTACTACAAAGTCATATTTAGAAGTAAAACTTCTTTGGAAGACCATGAATTGTCTTAAAGAAGACAAAGCTTATTTGTTAGATGACATTTATATTATTTTAGGAGGAAATTAATTAATGAATTTTTTGAATGATAATTGGAATAAATCAGGAACCTTGTTTGAGGATTTTATAGAACAGATTAAAAAGCTATCTTCTCAAACAGAGATTGTAGAAACAAATATGGATGATTTTAATTTTTTAAATATTACGGATACAGGAGCAGAGCTTATTGCCTTTCCATTGAATACCAGAAATTTATGGAGGAAAACCAAAACTGCTTTTTCTTTAAAAAACTACACAATCAATAAAGGTGCAATTAGCGCTGTTTATGATGAGACGACAACGGATGAGACCTTAAAAAATGGGCTTATGGTGTTTTTTTCAAATAAGAAAATCAGTCCGGCAAAGTCTTCGGATCTATTTTCAAAAGGAAATTACATGCCTATCTCTGAAAAGGCGATTGGTACAATTGCTAGCCGTATTAAATATAGCGGTTACAGTTTCTTGGAACCAGGTTTAATTAGGGACTTAGCAATTGCAAATAAATTTTCAAAACCTGTATCAGTATATACAATTTTAAGAACTGACCCTGAAACAAAGGCTTCTAAAGTTTTTGCTGTTATGAGTGATAAATATATGGTCATTCCTCAAAGCGTCATCTTGGACATAGTAAATAAGGTATCAGATGAGGCTAAAAAAGATTTAGGAATGACGGAATGCAATAATTGGGTTATAGATCATTCGGTTACAAGAATTTATCTTGATTTTCCAGAGTGTGGAAATGACTTTTCAGAAGAGTATTCTCTACCAGATGAAATAATCCCGGGTGTTATGATTGAGACTTCTGATATTGGAGAATCGGCTTTGCGAATAAAAGGTTATTTTCGACTTGGAGGGAATCTTACTTATATGGAAAATGAATTTACCCAGATACATGCCGGAGAATTAAAAATGGAAGAAATTATGGAAGTTTTGGCAAACCGTATTTTCCCTGAATATCGTATTTATCCAGAAAAATTGGCTAAATTAATGACAATTGATATTACAGATTCAACTATGACGAAAGTTGTGCGGGTTAAGAAGATGACCTCTTTATATCGTGATGTATCAAAGAAAATCGGACTGGTTAGAGCAATAGGCAAAAAGCGTGAAAAGGCGTTGATTGATCAGCTGATTGTAGGTATTAATCCTGAAATTAATTATACTGCCTATGATATCGCGCAGACCTTTTTGACATTATCAAGTACTATTGAAGTTGAAAATAAATTGGTTGTTGAACAAATTTCAAATACGGCGAGAAATGTTTTGGATTATGATTTCTCAGATGGAGATATATTAGTTATTTAAGATAAAAAAAACACATGTTATATATGATACATAAATAAAGAAAGTAGAGGAGTACATTATGAGTTTAAAATTAAATATTGCAAAAATCAATGAAAAAAGAAGAATTGTTCTTGGTGAGGTTATTTCTGTAAAGCCGGCAACTGGCGGAAACGTAGTTAATATTGAGCTGAAAGGTGTTGTATGGAATCCAGGTGAGAAGAAGGAAGAAGAAGAGGTTTTATCTATTGCTTTCTGGAATAATGAGACAGTGAAGATGGCGGATCGCATTGTTGCAGCCAAAGTGAAGGAAGGATCTATCATAACAGTTGATGTATACGATAATGAAGGAAAGCTGATTGGTAATAACTTTAAATACCAGGGACACTGGATTATTCCGGCAACAGATGAAACAAAAGAAAGAAACATCTTTATGGGTGTTGTTCGACTGACTGAAGATCCTGATGGTAGATTTGTGAGAGCTTCTATGCCAATAAAGACAAAAAATGATGAAGAGCCCACTTGGGTATCAATCACCTTTTGGAATAACGAGGGAACCAATGTAGCAGACAGAGCTAAGAAAGTATTAGGTGAAAGGGATGGAAAGAAAGCAAAAGCCGTGATTATCTGCGGTGAGAATAAGCCTTATAATGGAAACCCAAGTTATAACGGTTATGATTTTGTTTTGCTTCCATAAGACAAAAACCACTTTATGTGGTTTTTTTATTTATATTTGTAAGGATAATTACATCATATAAGTGACAGAAAATTAAGAAAAGGAGAATAATATG
Source organism: Lacrimispora amygdalina (assembly GCF_900205965.1). Classification (GTDB taxonomy): domain Bacteria; phylum Bacillota; class Clostridia; order Lachnospirales; family Lachnospiraceae; genus Lacrimispora; species Lacrimispora amygdalina_A. The sequence goes on along the minus strand of NZ_OAOF01000022.1, from coordinate 51,695 downwards.
AAAATTAGAAGTGAAATTACTGATGCCGTCGAAGATATTGAATTTGATGTAAATCTATATGATGCAGGAAACGGGAAAAAAGGAATTAAGCATGAGAGTCTTGAAGACATTCTATATAACCGTATGCCAAAAGAATTGGATGTAAATCATGATATCCAGATTATTACAGCCTCTGCAAGCTACTGTGCAGTAAAATGTACAATCACTGATATTAAAGGAAGAAAAGTATATGGTTGCAATGATGTAAGCCTGGAACATCTAGAAAAAGAGGATGCTTTTGTGAAACAACACCCACTTACTCAGGCAATCCAGTCCGCTATGGATTCAGCAGTAAAATCATATTTAAAATGGCCACGTCTACTGCCAGGAGAAGACAAAACTTCAGCTGCTACTTCGGTTATTGATGACTCGGGTATTGTGCTTCCTCCTAACGAAGAGGTAGCAGCGGTGGAAGAATCGATTACAGAAGCAGATGAAAACTTTGAAATGAATTCACCGGAATACTCAGATGAATCTGATTTAGGGCCAGATGAAACTAATGAAAAATCGGAAGGTGAAGAAGACTTTAGTAACTATTCAATTGAAGAACTTGGAAAATTGCTAATTCCTATAGGAACATACAAAGACAAGGCAATAGAGGAGGTATGGGAGTCAAATCCAACTTGGTTTACTTTTGTGTTAAAGCAAAGTCGTTCTCCCAAATATGATTTTGCCAGAGAGTATGCCCGCAGAAAAGGGATCCAATAAAAAAGAAAAGAGAGGAGATTGAGCTGTTCACGAAAGAATTCGTGTACAGTGCTGTTTAAAAAATGATAGATAAAAAGTGGAAGGATACCTCAAGAACAAAAGAGTTATTATCCTTAATTGAAAACTCAGATTCCTTTGTTTTTTATGATCTTGAAACAACTGGTAGAAGTCATAAGAATGATAGAATTATACAGTTTGCAGCTATGCGGTATGATCTAAAAAATAATCGGGAACTTGACAGAATTAATTTATTTATTAAATGCCCATTTAGCATTCCGGAAAAGATTACAAAGATAAATCATATTACAGATGAACTATTGGCGCAAAAAGGTATTGATGAAGAAATCGCTATTGAAAAAATGCGAAACTTTATAAAAGAGAGCGATATCATTGCTGGGTATAACAATAACACATTCGATAATAATTTTATGAAAACATTGTATTCCGAATATGGCTACGCATTTCAGGTTCGAGAAAGCATTGACGTATATAAATACGCAAAGACGATTGTTCCGCCAGAAGAAGTAATGGTAAAAGATGAAAAAACAGGTAAAATGAAATCTTCCTATAAATTAGGTATCATTACAAAATATTATGAGAAAGACGATGGTATAGATTTTCATAATGCGCTAGGCGATGTAACAGCTACAATCTCTATCTTTGAAAGTTTACTAAAAGATGGAAAGAACTACATAGATGAGGAAAATAAAAAAGAAGAATTAAGAAAGGAAATTCCAAGGCAAGATGCGAATTTGTTATCAGTTAGTTATTTTTCTCCTTCTCAAAATTTAAAGCGAGTCTATATCAATACAGATCAGGGCACTTTTTTCTACGATGAACTCAAACACGAATGGAGAGCGAAGAATGGAAATGTCGATTCTATTGATATGGAATCATTAAAGAAGAAAATATTTGATATAGTTGGTGTAATGACAGAAGATGACTTATTTAAAGAAATGAGAAAAAAAGTTAAAATAATAGTAGGATAAATCACTACAGATAAGAAAAAGAGCCGCCGGCTCTTTTTTTGATGTTGGAAAATAATATACATAATAAAGTAATAATGCTAATAGGAGGAAAGTTATGGGAACGGAATTAAAAATAATTATGACAGTCATGAGAGCCAGCAAGGTGATTACGCCTTATTTAAGGAAAGTAATTAAATGGCTTAAAAGGGTTAAGAGAAAAATCAGAGGAGGATACAGAGGATCTACAATTAAAATTATTTTATTTATAGTGATTGCTTTATATTTATTTCTCCCTGGGTTTAATTTCTCTCTGCTTTTGGATACTTGGAATCAACCAGCCGGGTTCATGCAGAGAATAATTAACATGTGTGTTAATTTATCGAAACAGATCATTGGGATTTTTCTGGGATTCAATTTAAAACAATATTTATTGTTGTTCTCGTGGTTTATTATAAGAAAAATAATATGAAAAAAGAAAGAGGCCGTAAGCCTCTTTTTTAAATTATTTGTTTATAGCACGTTTATTAAGGATTGCTACTTTGATTTTTTTTTCAGTATGCTGCATGATCCGATATTGAACCATACCAACTTTAAACGTAAAATTTGTTAAATTAATCTTCTCATCATTTAATTCTGCTGCTGTAATCTTCTTATCTATGAAATCTACCATTTTAATGTAATCAGTAATTGTAAGATTGTTGTTACATGCCCGTTCGTTATCATTTCGGTTCTCTGGATAATATTTAGGGCATGCATAAAAAGAATCTTTATTCATATCAGATCCATCTTTCATGTACATAAAAATTGGTTCTTCATGCCCATTATCACAATAGACTTCAATCAAATCACATAAATTTTTTATCATTATAATCCACCTTTATTATTTAATTTAATAGTATTATGTGATTTCATTTATTCTTTTGGCAATAATTAGAATTCTTCCATTTTTGTAGCTATATTCACAAGTAATTAAAGTCAATAATTTATCTCCAAAATAAACTTTTTGCCCTGTGTCATATATTTTGTTTTTATTAATAAATTCAGTAAGTTGATTAAACTTGTCCTTTGTTTCTGCTAACAAAAAAGAAGATGAATGATTCAAATCACTTTCTGACATTTTTAGTACTGAAATTACCTGATAGTCTCCGATATCATATAAGGTATCAAATTGCATTTTATCATGATCTAAGTAGTACTCTTTCGATTGATATTTATTCAGACTTGCAAACATAGTTCCATCTTTCATATGATGTCCGTAAATAATATAATTATTTGAATATCCGACAATGCAAGCATTATCAAGATAGATAGATCCTGACGAATTTTTATCTTGATAGAAATCATGATCTAAATAAAAATCTTGTATGCTTTGACTCTGCAAAACGGGATAATCGATTTTTGTATCTGGAATATGTAACCAACCACAATAATCAGCATTAATATTTTTAAAATTTTTATAGGATAAAAATGTTTTTATTCTATCTTTTTGTGAAGCCGAAATTTGTTTGTTGAGATTAGTTTCATAAAAATCTTCAATTTCTCTTTCCGATATTTTTTCTGTTATATTCTTTACTTTTTTTATTTTCAATGTATTTTTATATCCTGTACTATAATAATTAATAAGTAATGTTGAACAAATAATAAAGAAAGCAAATAATAAAAGAAAAACAATGTGATAGATAACCTTTTTTTTCATATAAACTCCTTAATATTTATAGTCAACGTTATTATGAATGTTTTTCTGCCATTATATATTTACAAATTAAAGATAGTATGGAGATAATTCTTCAATCTATCTATATGAAAGGAGAGGCTAATGAAATGGAGAAAGAGAAATCCAGAATTTAATACGATTAAGGAAATCGTTTTGGCAAATAATCCAGGAATATCGGAAGAAGAGCTTCTGGATGATAAAACGGTCTATAAAATAAAAGATATTGATAAGGTCATCAATGTGTTAAGAGATGCCAAATTAAAAGACATTTTTATCACTGTGGTTGGAGACTATGATGCAGATGGTGTAACTAGCTCATCCGAATGGGAGTACATTTTAAAGAGCCTTGGTATCAGACACAGAATTCGATTACCAAAAAGACATTCTGAGGGTTATGGTTTAAATCTAAATATCATTGATGAGATTGATGAGGGCATTTTAATTACAGTAGATAATGGAATAGCGGCTATAGAAGCAATTAAAAAGGCCAAAGAAAAAGGCATATATGTTATTATTGTCGATCACCATATGCCTGTGCTTGATGAAGATAAAAATAAAATACTTCCAGAGGCAGACATTATTATTGACCCTCATGCAATTGAAGATCAGGCTGATTTCGTTAATTATTGCGGTGCTGGACTTACCTATAAAATTGCAGAAGAGTTGTTTATGGATGATGAAGCCATTTTAAATCGTTTATCATGTTTTGCTGCTATTGGGACGGTCGCTGACGTTGTGGAATTAAGAAAAGATAACCGAAAGATTGTAAAAAAAGGCCTAGAGAATTTATTGGTATATAAAAGCAGGACAACCGGCCTCGGAAAATTGCTTGAACAATGTTATATCTCAAAAAGAATTACTGCCGATGATATTGGATATTCCATTGGCCCGGCCATCAATGCCTGCGGACGTCTTGGTGCACCAGTTGCGCCAAAGGAAGCTGATCAGGCTATGGAGATGATATGCTTTAATGGTAGCCTTACAACCGCAGAAGATATGGCAAAAGATATGATTCTAGTAAATAGGGAGAGGCAGTTACAGGTTCGTGCGGCAGACAAAAAGTCAGAACAGATTATTGAATACAATGCTATGTATGGAGATGCGCCTCTTGTCATATATATTCCAGACATTAATGAGGGATTAATTGGAATTATTGCTGGACATTTAACGGAAAAATACAACGTACCAAGTATTGTTTTTACTGATTCTCACAAAGATATTACCGTATTAAAAGCCAGTGGACGAAGCGTGAAAGATGTACACTTAAAGCAATTACTGGATTCATGCAGTAATGATTTATTAGGATACGGAGGACATCCTGGTGCGGCTGGACTCAGTATAAAAAAAGAAAAGCTTGATGAGTTCAGAGAACATATTCAAGAAAATATCGGAGAATTTAGCTTTGAACCTGAAGAATTGATGTATGATTTAGAAATTCAGGAAAGCGAAGTGGAATCAATGATAGAAGAGCTTGACAAATATGGACCGTATGGAGAAGGAAATCCAGAACCGATATTTTTGATTCGCGATTATCACTTATTCCCGAAAGACAATTCGATGTTTAAAGTATCTGGTTCTGAAAATGAACATGTGAGATTTTTCGGATTATCAACTTATGCGAATGCATTTTTTCAGAATCAAAAGTACATCGAACTTGGACAGCCAAAGAATTTAAATATTATAGGAACTTTAGATGTTTCTTATTTTAATGGAAATACATCATTTGGATTAAAAGTTTTAGATATGGAAGCCATACCAGAACCAATAAAAGAACGGACTAGTTTGGCAGAAATGGTAAGAAAAAAAACAATTCAGATTAACAAAGAAAAAGGAATAAATTAAATATATAGGAGATATAACATGAAAACAAAATACCCATTTCAGATTGATAGCATCGTACATAAAAGCAAAACCATTATTAGAACATTCGGAATGGAGGCAAGATTATTTTCTCCACAGGAAGAAAATGAAGAGAGAGAGCCTGCTGCACCATTAGAAATGCATGAAGGATATTCTGTATTTAAAGGAACACTTATTACAAAAGAAGGAACCGATAGAAAATTTGTAACATTCAATATTCCTGCGAAAGATGTTTCATATATCTATAAAAAAACAAGTATGGTAATGGCTGAGGCTCTCAAAAATAAACTAAAATCAGTAAATAAAGTAACTAAGTCTGAAGATATTCCCAGCAGTGCTGCATATACAGTGAAAATGACAAGTGGAACATTAAAAGGAAAAACGCCAGCTGAAATTTTATCAGAGTCAGAGTCAAATAAAGAAAAGTTGGAAAATCAAAAAAAATGGTTGATTGATAATGTCGAGAAATATCCGAAAAATCAGATCCAGATAGATGCAATTGATGAGGCATTAAAACTTAGTGCAGAAGGAAAACTAATTGTTTCCTCTAGTTCTTCAGTTACAAATGAAGGAGAGTTACCAATTATTGAAATCTACTCATGTCCACCAAAGAATGTAAAACCATTGGATGGCGATGGTCGATATACAATTTATGATATTTTGGTAACTTATGATGGAAGCAAAGGTATGCCTTTTACAGTGTCTATTAATAACTGTTTTGCTCCTGTAGATAGAAGTAAGGGTACAAATGAAATTGTAATGAGCAAAGCAGTCAGTAAAAAGAAAATTTCGATGGCGCTTTCCGAAGAAGAATGGTTTACTATGGTTGATACAATGCTGTCTCATAAAAAAATGTTTGAGAATTTGACATATCCAGAGCAGCTAAAATTAGCCAAGAAAATTAATGATGAAAATAGAATTGGAGCAACAACTTGAAAAGCCGATTAGCGGCTTTTTTTATTTTTATAAAATAAATCACATTATATCGAAGAATAAATGATATAAAGGAGAATAAAAAATGAAAATTGAAGGTATTAATATTAAAGGTTTTAAAGGAATCGAAGATTTTAATCATAGGTTTAACAATACGGTAACTGTTATTGATGGCCTTGTTGGTACAGGAAAAACTTCCTTAATTCAAGCTCTGCGTTTTGGGCTAACGGGAGAACTACCCACAAGTCCAATTCGAAATGGCTTTGCGACGGCCTCCGTAATGCTGGATTGTGGTGAAGAATTATGTATTGAACGTGAAATTTCAAGACCTAGTAAGAAATCTGTTAAAATTGTTGGAAGAAAAGTAGGTGTAGGAGCTTCAGAGGAGTATATTTCAGAAATCTCCAGTGTTGGAAATGAGATTATGAAAATTGCAACATCTTCAGAGGTTCTAACCAAATTAAAACCTTCCGAGTTTGGAAATATCTTTTTAAATGAATCAGAAGAGAAAAAAAGTTTTACTGAATTAATCAATATATTTAAAAATATAGATTCTAAAGAAAAGAAAGCAGTTATGGCAGAGGAAGAAAAAGAGGAGAAAGATCTTCCCGCGGATGTTATTACTGAGATCAGACATTTATTTAGTGGAAAGATCATTACACTTGAAGACATCAATAAGGCTTATGAAGAAGCCCGTGCTACAAAAAGAGAATATACAGCTTTACATAAAGCAGCGGTTTCAAGATCAAAAGATTTCCTTGAAATTACTAAACCAGAATACTCAGAAAGTGCATTAAGAAAAAAGCTGGAAGAAATAATCGGTGTGGAGAAAAACATTAAGGCATATGAAGATTCGGTTAGGGATTATAACAAGGCAATGGAAAATAAAAAGGAACAGGAAAAAAGAATAGCAAGAATTGAACTGGAAATTGATTTGAATAAAGCGACTTTACCAAATACAGAGAAATACAAGAAAAACCAGAATGATATTGAAATTTTAAATAAAAAAATTATTGAACAGGAGAAAATACTACAAACTTTAAATGATAACATTAAACGTTTACAGCAAACAATTCTGCAGTTAGATAAACCGGTATGTCCTATAAGTAAAAAGTTGATTTGTAAAACTGATAAAACGGACTTTAGGGATGAACTGGAAGAAGCTATATTTGAAAATCAGGAATCGGTTAACACAATCAAGCAGACGATCACTGAATTTAATGAACTACGTGAGGCGTTGATAAACGATGTAGATGTTTATTTAAAAAATAAGGAAAAATATAACAAAAAAATCATTTTAAAGAAAGAATTAGATGAAATCAAAGCTCACCCTATTGTTCTTCCAATTAAACCTGAAAAATTCGAAATTAAGAAAGACTACTCCGAAGAAAAAACTGCTCTTCAGGAAAAGTTGGATTTGCTAAGACGGTACTATGATTGTGAAGCTGAATACAAGGAATCTAAGCGTTTAAAACGATTCTGTACAATTTATGATTTCTTAGTAAAAGCACTGGAACCAAAAGGGCCTGTTATTAAAGAGTTTTTAGAATCATTTGCTGAATTTCTCGAAATATCCTGTAATGAGAGAGCAAACTTGTTAAAAACTGGATTTGAGACAAAGTTTATTCCGGAAGATGGTTTAAAAGTTCTGTTTAAGCCAAAAACAGGGACTGAATTTTTACCTTTTAGTAATCTATCAAATGGCGAACGAATATTTGCGGAGCTCGTACTGACTGATTTAATTAACAGCTTTTGTAATTCCAGAATACTAATTTTAGATGATACGGACCATCTTGATAAGAAATCATTTAGAATGTTATTAGATTTTGTAACAAGAGACGAAATCAAGGTACTATATGATATGATTATTATCAGTTGTGTAAGCCATGATGATATGAAGGAGGTAATTAAGGAATACGCAGTTGATCGTATTGAGATGTAAAAGGGCAATAGCCCTTTTTTTATACATATATTTTTAAAAATGATGGCATGTTAAATGTGGCGATTTTAGAGGAATTTAGTTTACTAGTGAAAGTGATGACGAAATGTTGTGTTTTAAATAATCATGCAGACTAGTAAAAAGATTTATCATTCATCCTTTTTTCAAAGCAAATAAGGCATAATAATAAAGAACTGATATGGTATATCTTTAACGAAAGGATATGTGTTTTCAATTAAGTAAGGAGGTTTTTTGTGAAAAAAATAAGAAGAATATCAACATTATGTATTTCAGCAGCCTTGATTTCTTCATTAACATTTCAATCTTTTGCAGCAGGTTGGCAGCAGACGCCGGATAATAATTGGCAATGGATCTATGATGATGGATCGAAAGCAGCTAAAGAATGGCTGCAGGACACTGATGGAAATTGGTACTATCTTGATGAGAATTCAAACATGAAAACAGGGTGGTTTCAGGGTGCTGATGGTAAAAGCTATTATCTAAATCCGAATACGGGAGATCCCATCGGCTCATTGGCTATCGGCTGGAAGCTGGTTAATAACACCTGGTATTTTTTTAATACACTTCATGATGGTACATATGGTAACGTACTTACCGGCTGGCAATGGATTAATGGATATTGTTATTACCTTGATTCTGATGGTAGATTATTATTAAATACAACTACACCAGATGGCTTTACGGTAAACGAAAATGGTGAATGGGTAAAAGACGGAAGTGCTGTTTATATTCAAGGAAAAGGTTATAATACACGAATTGGACCGGGAGTGGGATCAACTACAGTAAGTTCTATAAAATCCGGTATGTCCGGTGGAAGTGGTGGCGGAGGTGGAGGGCGTAGCTCTGGATCTGGTTCAAAATCAAATTCGGGATCTGGATCAACGGATAAAAATAATAATGAAAATATAACTGAAAAATATTCCTATACAATAAATTGTATTGATAATGAAACACTAGAAATTATAGATACTTTTGCTTTAACTGCTTCAAAAGATGAGATTGTAAATTTCAATTATAATTTAGACCAATATGAAATGATTCCAGGACAAAATTTGTCAGCAATGGTGTCTAAAGATAAAATGGTTTTTAATCTATATTATGGAAAAAACATAGAGATTCCAGAAGAGACTTATTATTCATATACGATAAATTATCGAGATTCCGAAACAAATGAGATAATAAGAGCAGAAACATATAAAGGAAATAAGGGAGAAACCATTAGTATTAATTATTTTGAAATCGATGGATATAAGCAAATGGAAGATCAGTTAAAAACCTTTGATCTTGATAGAAATGATAAGATTATAAATGTTTATTATGAGAGAGAGGTTGAAGAAGTAGCTGAATATTCATTTACTATTCAATATATTGATAAGAATACGGATAAAATGATTGGAGAAAAAGATGGAGTTGTAAAGGCTGATTCTGAAATTACAGTTGATTTTCCCAAATTTAATAATTATCAGATCTGCTCTGATCAGAAAACTAATTATCAGATTACAGAGGACAATATGATAATTATGATCTACTATAATAACAAAGAGGAGACAGAAGCAGAAACACCATCAGAGGCAGAAAAAGAGATCTATACATATACGGTAAATTGTTATAACCATGAAAATGGAGATAATATTGGAACATATACAGACAGTATTGAAGCAGGAAAAACAGTCAAAATTGATTATCAGATTATGGGATATACAATATTAAAAGATTATTCTTTTCCAGTAGTTGAAGAAGGCATGACGTTTGATATATATTTTACAAAGAATAAATTGGGAGAGGAATATTCATTTACCGTATATCAAGTTGATATTACAACAAAAGAAAGAATAGGGACTTTGACTTATTTTGGAAAGTTAAATGAAGAAATTAGTCTTACCGGAATTGAATTAAATGAATATGTACTATTGGGAAATATACCAGATACTGTAAAGATTAGTTCTGTTAAATCTAATAATGAATTATCTTTGTACTATAAAAAAGAATCTGATTATAATCCTGATAAAAAAGAGGTTCCGTTCACGATTGAATATGTTGAGGCTTATAACCATACCAATCATATTTTAAATAACGTGACAGGAACTGCAGCAATTGGAGATACAATCCCTATTTATTTTTATGAAACAATAAGAACTGCGGATGGTTCATTATGGAAATCCGTAGGAACTAGTCCTAGAATGTTTGAAGTTATAGGAACAGACTACAATTCTTTTACGATTGAATATGTAAATAAAGAGGAACCTATACCTGAGGAAAAAGGAATTTATTCATACACGATTAAATATATCGCTGAAGATACTGGTGCTGTTTTGGGAATCACGACAGGATATGGTAAGGCCGGAGAAAAGGTTGCTTTTAGAAATAACTTTTCAACAATAGAATATGGAATAAAAGACCCATCAGTTACAAAACTCACTATTTCTGAAAATGAAGAGAAAAATGATATTGAGGTAGTATATAAAAGAACGGCCTTCCCTGGCCCGGAAAAAAACGCTGTAACTGGAAAATATGATGGTAATGAATGGCTTGTTGTTTTCAATGATGAGAATGGAAGACAGTTATTACCTGCAGTTAGTGGATTCTCATTAAAAAATATGAGTTTAGTTATCGATTATCCAAAGATAATAGAATTAAATGGAGAAGTTTATAGAGCAAAGAAAGAATCTCCATATAAAGAGATCCAACCAGGAACCGTGTATCATCAAATAGTAATCGAATATCAAAAGGGCAATACTTCTCAGGTCAAACTAGAAGAATGGAAAAACAAGTCACAAATTGCCAGAAATGAATTTTTAAATATGACTCCTTTATCATATTCAATTATCTATAAAGAAAAGAATTCGTGGAATGATATTGGATTTAGAGTTGGTATTGGAGCCGTTAATTCGTATGTTAATATACCAATCCCTGAACTGCCAAATTATATTGTCCCTACACAAGCAATTGAGGGATTTAATTTATCACAGAATGGGATTCAAAAAACGGTTAACTATACAAGGTTTAAATCAGGTAGTTCTCAAGGTTATAAAAAAACAGCTTATAGTTTATATTTTCAAGATGAGGAAGGCAAGGATTTATTTAATCCTTATTCAGGCTTTGCAGCATCAGAGTCTAATGAGACACAAACTGAATTTTCCGCGTTTTATCCTAATAATTTCACAGATGCAGAGGGAAATAAATGGGAGGCTGATGAAACATCTCCAAAGACTATAAAAATTAATGCTTTGTCATTAAATGATAATAAAAATATTATTACTTATCATAAAACATTTGAAAATCCGAAAGAGGATATGGTAGTTAGAGATGGAAGTGAAGCTTTAAAGCTTTTTGAAAATCTAACATCTAAAATATCGGACACCAAAGAAAAAAAGTTTTATATAATTGGGAAAAATTATAATATTCATAACTTAAATCCCGGAACAATGATGGCAAAGTATAATTTGACGAATTATAGCAATGAACTTGTTGATACTTTTGAACTTGAAGGAATTGTATATTATATATCAGAAATACATATATCAAGAAGATGGGAAGAAACTAACTGTGAACATGATTGGGAAGTAATAAAAGAAGTGCCGAGCAAATGTTTGATTAATGGAAGCAGAACTTTGAGATGCCGTAAATGCGGGAAGGAAATAACAACCATTATTCCGGCAAAAGGCCATATTGATTTAAATCATGATTCCATTTGTGATATATGTGGTACAAGGTCATTTGATCAAATACTTGGAGACGAGATACAGGTTGAATTTAATTCCGGTTCCCTGGATTCTGGAACCAGGTCATATAAATTTGTATGTATTGATGATAATTATCAAGGTACGGGAAAAATGTTGTATATGAGTGAAGAAGATATTGATTCTTCCATTTATGGACAATATTCTTACAACAATCAAGTTGAATTTGAAAATTCAGCACTCCGCAATTTTTTAAATGATGTCTTTGCGGACGGACTAACTGGGATAAAAGCTTCACTTCAAACAATGAATAGTGATAGAATTTCTATTTTAACAAAAAATGAAATTGAAACCTACAAGAAGAATGCAGAAAATAAATATTTGTTCCCAAGTGGAGCATATCTAACGAAAACAGTGAGCGGAAGCAATATTATATTATCAGACGGAACAGAGATTAAAGCAAACGAAGCTTCGAATTATGCGGCGAGACCTATTATACTCTTAAATAAACCTGAAGATACTGAAAAACCGTCTTATTCATGGAAAGTTGGTGATATTCAATCCCGCGAGATCAATGGAAAAATATATTTATTCCGATGCGTGAATGAAGCATATAAGGATAAAACGAAAAAGATGGCTTTGTTTTTAAGTGAAAGTGTGATTCCAGCAGATATTATTAATGATGATTCTACCGAGCAAATGGAAACATTATTTTTTGGAAGTAACAATAATTATAAATATTCAAATATTAAAACATGGTTGGAAGCTAATACATCTGATTTAAATACAGAAACTGTAAATATTGGTGTTGATGAATCCTATAGTGGCCGGACACAGACAAATGGTTTTTCAAATTTTAACGAAGGTTTATTAAAGAAACACAGTATGGCAACGCAGTATATGGAATCAAAGTTATTTATACCTTCTGTTTATGAGGCGATATTATTAAAAGATTACTTATGGAAATTTGATGGAAGTAATATCGAGAATCCTGAAACTCAAATAGGCGCATTTTGTTCTTCGTATTGGCTTAGGACTCCTGAATATGATACCGATGATAAAATCTATGTTGTTGATTTAAAGGATGGGACAATTACACCTAAAGTTGTTTCAAGTACAGAAGAAAATTCTTATAGTGATACTGGTATTCGACCAATGTTTTCAATGATGCAATATGAATGATTTTATGGAAATCCTTTGATTAGGATTTCTTTTTTTGTTTTTTAAAATAAGCATTAATTTTTCTTTTATCCATCATAATATTTTAGACAACAAATAGTAAATTCTCATTATATTAAATTTTAGAGAAAGAATAGAAATAAAAAATATTAAAAATAAGAATTACTACATACTAAATATGACTAATCGTATGAATTACAGTAACTATGTAACTATTATTAAAATTTTCAGGAGGTTAAAAGTGAAAAAGAAAAAGAAGAAGAGAATTAATGGCTGTTTAGTCGTAGCTCTTAGTTCTAGTATGGTATTCACTTCGGTTGCTTCACCGTTACAAGCTGGAAATATTTCTGCAATAACGGCTGATGAACCAGTAGGACTAGAAAATGAAGAAGAAAACGACAATAAACCAGCAGAATTAAATAAAGAATTGGCAACGTCAGAAGAAGTTGTAAAGGATGAAGATGTCTTTTCTTTTGTTGATGAAAAAAACACTGAAGAAGAAAAAGACACAGAAGATGAGGTGCTGGAAAATGAAAAAACGGATTCAAGCGAGACATATCCAGAGTATGCATCGGACGAATTTTGGTCATGGATATTAAAAGCAACGGATGATGAACTTAATTCCTGGTATGATAAGATAACTAAGAATACTGCAACTTCATCAGAGGCAAAAAAAGATTATCCGGAATTTGATTTAGAATCAGATGAGTTTAACGAATGGTTTAAGCGTTATATAGAGAATGACGAAGATGAAATAAAGAAAAAGTTTAATTATAATTATGTTCTTGAATATGTGAAAAATGCTGATTATGACTCAGCTATGTCCTTGCTTAATTATATAGGAACAAGCCTAAAAAACTCTGAACTTCCATTAACAAATTTAAAAGTTTCTTTATTGAGTGCTATTGGCAATATGTGGCCAGAAGGGTATGGAGATAAAGCAGATTTTCTTAGTGATGGTGCAGGAACAGAAGAAGAACCTTATATTATTAATAGTGTTGATGATCTAAGAGGCTTTGCATCTTATGTGGCACAAGGTCAAGATGGCTCTGATAAATATTACAAAATTGAATCTGGTACATATGATTTAAATGGTGCATGGATACCCGTCGGATTTCCTTTAAATGCCGGTGGAAGCTATACAGCGTTCAAAGGACACTTAACTGCGGAAGATGGTACGGAAATAATAAATTTTGGAGTTGGAACCAATGATACAGTTGGTATAACTGGAACAATTTCAAGCCAGATCAAATCGCAGGAGAATGTCGGATTTTTTGGTTATTTAGGAGCCGGATCAACAGTAACAAATTTACTTATAGAAACAGATGGAAATACAATCGAAGGAACAACAAACACCGGTATCTTAGCTGGAAAAGCAACGGATGCGAGTATAAAAAACTGTACTGTTAGAGGTCATGTTAAAGGTAATAGAAACGTTGGTGGAATTGTAGGTTATATTGAGTCATCATCAACATCTGCTAGTGTGAGAAACTCGGTAATTGAAGATTGTAATGCAGAAGATATAGGCGTTTACAGTATCACAAATGATGGCAATTATGGTGCCGTTGGCGGAATTGCAGGGTATGCAAAAAACACATCCATTGTTGATGTTTTTGTAAGCACAAATACGGGTTCCGGCAATCATATATATGGAAATAGCAAGACCTATTCTGGTGGCATTGTCGGTATCCAAAAAAATTCCGATATTTATAATTCAGAAATGGAAAAGGGTGAAATAGGTGATACGGCAGCCTATGCGAATGGAGGTATTGTTGGTGGTTATGATGGCGGACAGATTAAAGTAGCTAGATTTTCAGGAAGCGTTAATCGACCATCATCAACAAATTCTTATTCAGCTTGTTTCATAGGAACGAGAGTAAATGGAGCAGGGTTCACCTATGGTGAAAATGGAAATATTGCATATTTGTTCACGGATAGTGCATCAAAAGCAAATACAGGAATTTGTGGATCTAAGCTGCAGGATGATTCAAACTATGGTTTGGATGCTCATATTGGCTATTGGCATAAGGATGATAATAAGTACACTCTGATTACTGGATCTAATACAAATCCGTCAGATGATTATTTCTATGAAGTCCTTGAAGACGGGATTTTAAATATCATGAAAACCGGAATAAATAAAAATAATTTTGTTATCAATCATTATACTGCTGATGATCAAGGAAATCCTGAGAGAGGATACTTGTTAACGATAAACGAGCCACGGGTTTCTGGAGTCATTGCAGCCAAAATTACAGCTCAGATTCAAGGAAGCTACAAACCAGTTGTAACAGCAGATAATTTGGGTGCGTATAAAGCAGGAGATAGAGTTTATGTTTCTTTTAAAAACCAATCAAATGGAAATGTTCAATTTCGATTAGATCCAGATAAGTCACCAAATCCATATTATAAGTACAATGAATATGAACCTTTTGGAGAAGTATATGAGGAAACAGAAGGTCTTTATAACGATGGTGGCTATTGGCTTACCATGCCTGAGTCTGATGTTGTAATTGGAGCTGATTATAAAGCAGCTGCAAAAGCAGTTACACTAAATCCGTCAAAAATTAAATTTGATATTACACAGGAAAGAAGCGGAGATAGAGACAATCCCACAATCAAATGGTTTGTAACAGCTAAAGATGAAAACGGTAGTGTCATCACTGATGCAAATGGAAACAAGTGGGAGAAGGTGGATTTAAAGACAGATTCAAACAATCAGTATTTCTATGTAGATTCCCTAATTAATGGTAAGTCGAATGACTCCTTTAATCTTATTTGGTCAACGAATAATACAGCAAATACAAGAATTATTAATAATGCAGTAGGCGCAAATGGATTGACATCTGATAAAAAAGCGAAATTTACAATAAATGTAGCTGATTCTGAGTTAAGTAATCAGGTTGAAAAATTAAGACAAATACAAAAAGCAGAGGGTAATAAAGATTCTATTACAACTAATAGTCCATATAATTACCACGCTTTAATTACTGGTCTTGCACAATCTGGTGATGGAATTGATCCATCTGATCCGCCTAAGGGTTATCTTGAAATAGATGTAAGTCTTAATATAATAGATAACACGAATGTATCTGTTAATAATGTTGCTATGAATAAAAATTCAATAACTTACAACGTAGTAAGAACAATATCAGGAGACCGGGCAAATCCAACCACAGTATATTCCATTAATGGAGAAACTGTTGATGCAAAGAGCAATACAGTATCCGCTTTAACCGCAACTTTTGATCCAGATTATTTTAATAATAATAAAGTAAAATGGTATTTATCAACACCAAAAGCTGGAGAATCTTTTGAAGACATTAAGAATAAATCAGTAGAAAATGATGAGAATACCTCAGATGACGGTACGATTAATGTCTCTGTCGCTGGTACTGGAGAAAAGGCTTATTACAATGCCTCTGTAACATTAAAGGGAATAACATCTAGCAGCTGTGATAATGCAGCAATTGCTCCAATTATTACAGATCAGGACACCAATTATACGAAGGAACTTAAGAAAGTTCCAGGTGATGTTACTACATACGAGAAATACGTAAAAGTATCAGCCCATGATGATAATACAAATTCTGTTACGGATACATGCAAAGTAATTGTAAACTTTAAAACAGTAGATAATACTGAAATCATGCCTACAAATGTGAAGATTAATAATGCTAATAATATAGGCGGCTATAAAATTAATTATACTTTTGAAGGAGATAAAAATTCAGAAGTAACAAGCCGTGTTATTACTAGAACAAACGATGTGAATTTAACGCCTTTAGCAAATGGAATTGGGCAAATCATGACAGCAACGGTTACACCGGGAAAAGATAATAAAGATCCACTATACCAGCCATATGATGATTCTGTAACATGGTCATTGGCAAATCCAAAAGCAGGCGAAGGTTCCAAACTAAATGTATCTGATGTTTTATATATAGATCCTCATACTGGGCAGATTATAGTTAGAGGTTTTAGCGAAACAACAGGGTTAAATGATTTGGGTTATTCTCCTTGGATTCAGAGCATGATATCCAGTGGAAAGTTAGACGGAACTACGGTCCCGGTAAGAATTATTGCAACATCTAATCGAAATGGAAGCCTAGTTGATTACAAAGATATTAATATTACATTTGTCGCACAGACAATGGATTCAGAAATAAAAGATGGAATTAAGTTTGAAACTGTGCTGACAAAAGACACTGCTATAAGTTTGGCTGATACTGATATAACTGAAAAGCAGTCTTGGACTGGTATTGATGGTAAAGAAATTGATGCAACGGCGACAGGTACTGAAGAAACACCACAATTTACAATATATGATGAAACAGGAGAAATCATAAGTAATGGAATTATTTCAATTAGTGATTCTTCAACGGGCGAAAAATATGTGAATGTTAATAAAGGTGCAAATTGGATTAATGCTATTATTGAAAACAGGGCAGAAGGAAATAAAGGAATTAAAAAGCTTATTATAAAAGCAAAAACACCAAATGGGACCTCAGTAAAGGAAATTCCGGTAACAGTCAATTTCCGATATGATGGCACGGATCTGAAAGCGGAAACTGTGACGGAACTGCCTAATGGATATACTGCATCTCCGGAAGTTATTACATCTAATACGGCAAATGAAACTTACGATATCAGGAAAGCGTCTGTTAAAGATAGAAATATTACACTGGGCGTAGTTGCAACACAGGGAAATTATTCCGTGAATAATCCTGAAACCAGAAAGTGGTCATATGGAATTGTGAAATTAAAAGATACCACCTACACATCCGACGGTGTAAAGGAAAATGATGCTACTTATCAATTGTCCGGAGATATTAAAAATTATGCAAAAATTGATAGCAATGGATATTTGGTTCCCATCAAAGGAAATTGGGAAGATGTTATAGGTTCAAACGAAACAAAAGGTAGTGTAAGTGGAATTGTTACAGCCAAGAAGGAAATCAATGGGAAAATAACTACAGACAGTTATAAAGTAACAATAAATTTCCGCTATGATAAAGCTGTCTTAGAGTCTCACGAGGAAACATTTAATATTGCATATATACAGGATAGTCAAACGAATTCTGCAAAATCACATTGGGCGGGAAGCAATGTCGTTAAGTTAAAAGCTCATATTTATGACGAAAATGGAAAAGACATCACTCCAAAATGGCATTCATCCGATGAGAGTATTGCTACTGTTGATGCTGACGGGAATGTAACTGTCAATAAAGACACTTGGATTAAGAATATAATAGACGAGGCACAGACATATGGAGAAGCTTCTCATAGTGGAACCAAAACTGTTACAATTACAGCAGCCCATCCAACAACAGGTGCAACGGCGGATACCTGTCTAATTACAGTAAACTTCCGTTATGATCAAGCAATCGTGGACAATCATGATCAAGTATATGATATTGTATTAACACAGAAATCAAGATCTGTTAATTCGGAGGTTGTATGGAGTGGTAACAATGTTCGCAAACTAAGGTCAAAAATATATGTTGAACCAGGGCAGGACAATAATTCATATTGGTCAAGTGAAAAGCCCTCTATTGTAAAAGTAGATGATAACGGAAATATTGAACCTGTCATAAACGCTGACTGGATGAAACAGATTGTAGCGGAAGGTAAATATTACGGTCAAAAGAAAGTTACAGTAAATGTAACAAATAAGGATTCCAGTTTGAAGGATAGTTGTAATGTAATAGTCAATTTTAGATATGAAGATGTTAAATTGTCTCAGAATGAAAAAACAATAGATGTTACACTAACGGCATCTGGAAGTCGTTCTAATCCAACATATATATTTAGCGGTGACTTAGACACATCAATATCAGCTATTATCAATTCTGTTGATGCAAATGAAAAATATATTGTATTCACTACGTCAGATGGTACTTTATTAACGGTTGACCAGAGTGGTAATATTAAATTTATAACTCCATCAAGGACTGACGCGACAACATTCAGTAATGAAGCCTCTTCGTTTATTAAAGAAGCTTTAAAAAATCCATATTATGAAACGGGATCAAAGTATGTTTCAAGTACAAATGCCGTAATTACAGCATCTTCGAAAGATGGAAGGATGGCAGATCAGAGTAATATAAAGATTAATCTGAAATACATAAATAATACCTATACGCCATCTGGTGGAGGTGGAAGTAGTTCTGGCGGAGGCGGCAGAGGCGGATCCACAGGAGTTACACCATCTGGAACAAAAACGCAAAAAGCTACTCTCCCAGACTATGTAGTTTCAGGACAATGGACACAATCCGTGAATGGTAAATGGTTATTTACTGCTGGAAGAACCTACGCAAATGAATGGGCAGCTATTTCAAATCCATATGCTGACACATCAAAAGGACAAAGTCCATTTGATTGGTTCCGATTTGACAAGGATGGATTTATGCTGACTAGCTGGTTTATTGATCCAATAGACGGAAACACATATTATTTAAATTCTGTATCTGATAATACGCTGGGCCGAATGCTTATTGGCTGGAACTGGATTAAAGGAGATGACGGAATAGAAAGAAGCTATTATTTCAATCAAAACTCCGATGGTGCAAGAGGAAGGCTTTTAAGAAACTGCCAGACACCAGATGGATACACCGTTAATGAAAAAGGCGAATGGGTAGTAAATGGAGTTGTTATAACCAGAACCGCAAAATAAAAACCTGATCCCAAAATATACTGCTGATTACTTACCAAGGTAATCGGCAGTATGTGTTTTAGCCCAAATGTGTAAGGAAAAATCACATAATAAAAATGAAATAAAAAAATAGGAGGAAAGACATGGGAAAAAGAACTAAGAGAGCTTTAAGTTTATTCCTTGTATTAGTTATTATTGTTACTTCTGTTGGCTACACACCACCAATAAACTCATTAGCTTCAAGTGGAGATAATCAGTCAATAGAAGATATTCTGTGGGACGAAAAGGCAACTCCCTCAGAAGCTGATTATTCATATAAAGCAACTCCGTCAGAAGCCGATTCGTTAACGAATGCAACAAAATCTGAAGCCGAGAAGAATTTTGTGAAAGTCGAACCAAAAGATGAGGAAATACCGAAATTTTATTCAAGAGCAACAGACTTAAAAAATCAGTTTTGGCAGTTTGAGGATCGGTACGGAGTAGTACAATATAGGGATTATGGTTATTTTAATGGCGAGACAGAATCACCGCATTGGTATTGTTTAACATCAGATGGTAATCTGGATATTGATGATAACAGCCAATATTCAGATAATGTTGATTTAGAAGACGAATATATTACGCTGGCTCCCTATCTTTATAAAAGTGTACAGCCTGATCAGAAGGCATGGACGAATCTGTCATGGAAACTTTTAAACGATTCAGAGAGTATTTTTCTTTTTGATCGGGAGGAAAGTGAATCATTTGAAAACTGGGACCACAGCACCTATGCTATCTGGTCCGTAAATGGATTAGTGGAATCAGATGAAAAGACGGATGATGAGATCCAAAATACCGATTTGGGCTACTTTTTCTACGGTCAAATTTTAAATGAGCGTGATTCGGTAGAACAATGGTATTATGCTGATATTAATGGAAGCGTTTGGCCTATGAGGCAATTTAAAACAATGATGCTAATGGCAGAAGCTCCAACAACATGTAAATTAACATTTGATGCAAATGGCGGAACAATTTATAACAGTAGCACATACGAAAAAGATTTAACTATAAATACAGCCATGACTTATTCTGACATGAATGCAATAAAATCAAATGTTAATAGAGCAGGTTATACATTTGATGGGTGGAATTATCAACCAGATGGAAGCGGTTCAAATTTTTATGATTCTACAAAAGTTACATCTGATACCACAATTTACGCAAAGTGGAGAAAAAATCAATATACTGTAATGTTTTATAGAAATTATCCTATAGGAGATACCACAACGTATAAATATAAAAGTGTATATTTTGGTGATCCAATAGGTACATTTATGGATGCATTCCCAGTTGGTAAAGGTATGGAGTTTAAAGGGTGGTATTTGAACCAATATTGTTCAGGCGATCCAGTTACACCAGAAATGTTAATGGGTAATTCAACTTTAAATCTTTATGGAAAATGGGAAAATTTCGATGTTACATATAAAATGCATTATGGTTATGGTATAGACGAAACTACACTCCCTGCAGAAATAAAAGCTAAATCAACAGTTGTAGGACAAGATTTAGCAAAATATTATTTTCCGGATTTAATAAATTCAAGTAAATTATATGCTCCTGGATATGTGGATGGGTATTGGACAGACACATCTGATATGAATTCATCTGGTTCTGTTATCTCAGCAGAAACATCTTCAAGTTGGTATCCAAAAGATCATGTTACTAACATTTATCTTAAAAAAGCAGTAAAAAGGGTTATTTTTGATCTTTATTATCCACCTTCGGATTACCCTAAAAATAAATATTCTTCTTCATCTTGGCCTATAGGATCAGGTGGTACAAAGTATGGTGATATAATTTGGCCTAAAGATTTAAGTGACATTATGGCATATGTTAGATCTGACAAAAAATTTGTAGGTTTGTTTACTGATCCAGAACAAAATAATGAAATAGATTTATCAAAACCTATTTGCCCTTCTGACAAGCAGGATAAAAAGGATTTAGTAAGATACACTGTTTACTTGGGAGTTGCTAACCAATCGAGTAAGATAACATTTAAAGATTGGGATGGGTCAATAATTAGTGAAAAAACTGTAAATTATGGTGATCCAATAGAAATACCACCGAATCCATCAAGATCTGGTTATAGATTTTTAGGTTGGGATAAAGACTTAAACGAAAATACAAAAATTGGAATAGATACAGTTATAACAGCACAGTATGTAGAAAATGGGTTCAGGATAAATTTATACGCCAATGGTGGTAAATTTGAGGATATTGATCCTGAAACTGGAACAACAATTCAGTTGGATACAAAAACAATAAAATTTGAAGATGTATCAGATATAAATGATGTAATAAAAAAATCAAATGAGTTTTTAAATAATCAATTTAAAAATTTAAAAAGATCTGGATATGAACCTGATTGGTACGATAGTGCATCATTAGGGAACCCAATTAGTTCAATAACGGAATCAGATATTTTAAGCGGTAAAAAAGATATATATGCTCAGTGGAAAAGTGTATATTTGGTCAAGTTTGTAAATTGGAATGGGTCTGTGTTGGATCAACAGTATGTAAAAGCAGGATCAAATGCTATTTTACCCAAAAAACCAAAAAGAGCAAACTATATCTTTAAAAAATGGAGCTCTTCTCATTTAAACATTCAAGGAAATAAAACATTAACTGCAGTATTTATATCTGCAAGGTCAGATGGTCAAAAAGAATGGTATACAATAAGAAATAACCCAAATGAGGCAGATACACAATCTCAATTTGAAGATAAACAATATCTTGGAGATTTTGGTATACAATTTTTTGAAGATCAAAAAGATTACTATCAAAATTTTTGGCAATATGATGATGAAAAAATAGAATTAAAAGAATTAAGGCACGAAGGAGATATATTTTTAGGTTGGGTACCAACATTTAGATTTCTTTATAACGATGTTTTAAACCCATTAACTAATGACAGTCAATATGTGAAAAATTGGAAAAATAATCCACCTCAATTATACGCTAATTATACATTTCAAGGTTTAAGAAGTGATATGGATAATAGGAATGACAGAATACCAGGAGCTCCAATTTTGAGCAAGAACATTAGCCTGCCAACTAGAAGTTTTCATCAAATTTCAGGCCTTACTTTTTATGGTTTGTGGATACCAGAAAATAAACCATCTCTTATATTAATAAATGGATATGATTATATGGGATTGGCTCCATTTAATAATAATAATAAAGATTTATTTAATAGCTCATATGATATATGGGAAGATAATGTTCCATACTTTGAAAGTATATCTGTAGCTGATTATTTTGGCCAAAATATAATGGAAAAATTTAAAAAAGGTACAGATAAACTTAGTTTACCAGTAGGTATGAGAGCAAAAGATTTTTTTGGACCTGGTGCAAATTATTATGAAAAAACACACGTTTTAGTTGGCTATTTTTCAGAACCTGATGGAAATGGTAAAAGGTTAGATTCGACTTATACATTTGATAAAGTTGATGACAGATATTACGCTTATTATGTACCAATTAATGAAAAATATCATGTGCAATTTCAAGATGAAAGTGGAAACATAATATCTGAAATGGATATAAATGCTGGTTCTGCAATAACAAATTCACCAAATGCTCCATTAAAAGAAGATTACACTTTATTAGGTTGGTACAATATAACAGATGAACTTTCAACAATAAATAATATATGCAGCAATGTTATATTTAAACCTAAATATGAGAAAGAAGAGAAATTAAAATTTGATCTTACTATAGATGCAAATGGTGGATGTTTTTTAAATGATGAATCTATTAAAATGTTATTAGAACAAAAGGAAGTTGGAAGCGCATTAAATTCTACAATTTATGAAGATAATGGTAAAATACCATCAATGAAACATTATAAATTCAATGGATGGTATAGTAATTCAGATAATGCGAATTCAAATGGAAGATTTAGCAGCACATCAGAAAATTATATGCCAAACAATAATTTAATACTTTATGCTCATTGGACAAGAAATGAATTTAAAGTGACATACGTTGATTACTTGGGTAATGAAGTTTATTCTGAATGGGTAGCAAAAGGATCAAATAGCCCAACACCACCCTCTGATTTAGTTGTGAAATGTAAAGTTGGAGAAAAATTCTATTCATGGGAAACTGCATCCAATATAAATTCAGACATAACACTAAAAGCAAATTATGCTATAAAAGGAGGAGATGTACCTGTAGACTCAGACGGAGGTACCATTTTAGGTCAAAGTGATTTCGCATTCCACACAATTTTTACAATAACAGAAGATGAAATTAAAACATTAATGGGAAATTGGCTTATTGAACATGCTTACAAAGAAGGTTATACATTGGTAGGTTTTGATTATACTGAATCTGGTGTTAGAAAATCTGGATTACCCAAAAGTATACCGCCAACATACGATATCATAATTCATTTAATATGGTCCAAAAATAAATTTAATGTAAAGTATGTTGATTGGAATGGTTATTTGTTAAAATCAGAACAAGTAGAATTTGGAGCCTATTCAACACCACCAATAAATCCAATAAGATCTGGATATACATTTACGGGCTGGTTAGGAAATTATAATAATGTATCAGAAAATACAACAATAATAGCTCAATACAGTAAAAATAATTATACTTTAACTTTAGATCCAAATGGTGGCAAGATTTACGGAGACAATTATAAATATTTAAATTTTGATTTTGGAGAATCTATAGATCAAGCAATAAGTGAAGCTTCAAATAATGTTTCAAGAGAATACCATTCTTTTGATGGATGGTATACATTACCTTATGGAGGATCAAAAATAAATAAATCAGGAAATACAATGCCTGATGCAAATACTATATTGTATGCACATTGGACAAAAACATACAAGCATATAATTTGGAAGGATGAAAATGGAAATATAATAGATGATGGGTGGTATCCTATTGACAACAGTAAAGATATAGTGTATCCAACACCACCAAATAAACAAGGTTATCATTTTGACGGTTGGAGTTCTGATCCCAAAGATTCAAATGACGATATAGGAATATATCCAATTTATAACAGGAACAAGTACACATTATCTTTAAATTTTAATAATGCCGAACAAAATGATACATTTGATATTAACTTTGAAGATTCTATCCAACAAAAGTTGACTGAAAGTTCTTCTAAACTAAATAAAAGATTTTATAAATTTGATAAATGGGAAGTTCATGGAAATGAATTAAATGCTGTTCCAGAATTAATGCCTGCAAATAATTTGACTTTAGATGCAAAATGGTTAAGGGTTTCAAGTTTAGTTACTTGGAAGGATTGGGATGGAAGCATAATAGACGAAACTGAAGTCCCTATTGGTGGAAGTCTAGAAAATCCGCAAGATCCAACAAGGGTTGGTTATGATTTTGTTGGGTGGAGCGATGTTGCTTCAAATGTAACTGATCATAAGATAATAGTTGCGCAATATTCAAGTAACAAATATCTACTGACTCTGGATGGTAACGGAGGAACTCTAAATGGGCAAAATTTAGTAACAAAAGAGTTCTCATATAACGAATCCTTCGATCAAACACTTATTGATAGTAAAGATATTCTATTACGTACTTATTACGTCTTTGATGGATGGTATACAGATCCGTTAGGCGGAAAAAGATATAGTGACAATGGAAATGCTATGCCGACTTCAGCTTTAACAATATATGCACACTGGGCACGCAGTTCAAGTCTTGTGACCTATAAGGATTGGAACGGGACTGTATTAAAAACTCAGGAAGTACCGATTGGTAAAAATGCAACACCTCCCGAAGATCCGGAAAGGGCAGGGTATACATTTGCCGGCTGGGATAAGATTTCAACGGATATCCAAGACCATACAATTATTACAGCCAAATATACGATAAATGGATATAAACTAACTTTGGATGGTAACGGAGGAATGATTGATGGAAAAGCCACGAAAGAACAAGGTTTTGTTTATAATGAATCCATTGATCAGATGCTTAAAGGTGGAGAAGATAGCATAAATCGTAAATATTACAATTTTGACGGCTGGTATACAGAAGCGGCAGGTGGAGACAAATATACGTACATTGGAAATACAATGCCCGCATCGAATTTAACGATATATGCGCATTGGACACGCACATCTAGTCTGGTTACATATAAAGACTGGGATGGTACCGTTTTAAAAACCCAGGAGGTAGTAATAAAAGCAGATGCGACACCGCCAGAAAATCCCAATCGTACCGGATATACCTTTATCGGATGGGATCACAATTCTTCTGGAATTGAAGATCATACCATTATTACGGCACAATATACTATTAATAATTTTATGTTGATATTAAATGGAAATGGCGGAACTGTTAACGGAAATGAAATGAAATTGCAGACTATCCCTTATGGAGAATCTTTCGACCAGATGTTAATTGATGGAAGAAATGAGGCAAGTCGAGAATACTATGACTTTAATGGCTGGTTTACTATGCCGGTAGCAGGAGATGAATACGCATACAGCGGAAACAAAATGCCGGATACAAATTTAACAATATACGCACACTGGGTACGTAGCTCAAGTCTTGTTACTTATAAAGACTGGAACGGTGCAATAATAAAGAGTCAAAAGGTATCAATTGGAGAAGATGCTACACCACCAGAAATACCAAATCGTACAGGATATACATTTGTTGGTTGGGATAAATCTTCTTCGAATATACAGGACCACACAATAATTACGGCTCAATATTCAACGAATAAAAATAGAGTAATTTTAGATGGTAATGGAGGAACCTTTGATGGAGATCCCATTAAAACACAAGAAATTAATTATGGAGAATTATTTGACCAATTACTAATAAACGGTAAAAATATCGTTAGTCAAAAATATTTTACATTTGATGGTTGGTATTCTTCTCCGACCGGTGGAGAACATTATTCTTATACCGGAAACATTATGCCAAATTCTGACATTACGATATATGCGCATTGGGTACGTAACTATGTAACAGTTACTTACAAAGATTGGGATGGCAAGATATTAAAAACTCAAAAAATTGCAGAAGGCTCAGATGCTGCATCACCAGTTGAACCAGATAGAGTTGGCTATGCTTTTGCAGGCTGGGATAAGCCATCAACAGACATTCAATTCGATACTGTAATAACCGCTCAATATACCATTAATTTTCATACACTGTCATTAAGCGGTAATGGTGGTTTAATAAGCGGAAGTGCAACTAAAGATCAAAGTTTTTCGTACGGAGAGTCTTTTGATCAAATTCTTATAGATGAAAGAAGTAATGCGAGTAGAGTAGGATATACCTTTGCTGGTTGGTTTTCTCATCCAACTGAAGGAAGCCTTTATTCATACAGTGGAAATTCAATGCCAGATTCTAATATAACGATTTACGCACATTGGATACCAAACAAATATACGATTCATTTTGAAAAGAATTTATCAAATATAGAAAAAAATCCAGCAGATAGAGCAGTAATATATGGAGGTGTGATTGGAGAGCTTCCTGTATTAAACGCTAAAGGATACACATTTGATGGATGGTATACAGAAGCTATTGACGGTAATAAAATAGGAGCAGATACTCCATCTCCACTTGGTGATAAGACATATTATGGCCATTGGATACTTAATTGGATTGATAATGGAGATGGAACGCATACAAGACCAGGGACAGATAACACGTGGAATACGGATGATGATGAGATATGGCAGAATGGACCCGACGGGTCACCAGGAACTGATGATGATTACAAAAAGATTGATGAAAATCCTTCTCCTGAGCCTACGAAACCGGAACCCACAAAACCAGAACCATCCAAAGCGTCAGAAGATAGCAGCGAGGATAATTCGGAAGTAACATATCCGGTTATAGATAGTAAGATAAAGCCAACCGTTCCTGATACGGGAGGTACATTTACTGTAAACCCAAACAATCCATATGATGTTACCTATACCAAACCGGACGGTACTTTAGCAAGCGATGAGTGGGTCGGTGACGGTAAAGAATGGTATCATGTCGGTACCAATGGAAAGTTAAATTATGACTGGTACTTAGAGGGCCAGAAGACCTGGTACAAACTTAATAAAGATCCGGGAGAAAAATTTGGTACAGCATTAATTGGATGGAACTATGAGTCAATGGATGACAAGATGTATTTCTTTGATCCTAAAACTACGCAAATGCTTACAGGTTGGCAAAACATAGATGGCTACTGGTACTACTTTACTCCCGCAAACGAGGCCCAGACCTATTTTGGTAATAACAGCAAAGGCTGGTTATATGATTCAACAAGGCCAGGTAAACCATATGGTTCCATGTACAAAAAAGAAAAGACTCCAGATGGGTACAATGTCGATGAAAATGGCAAATGGATTAAATAATTATTCAAAATAGGCCCTAGCGGCCTATTTTTATTGCATTGATTAAATATTAAGGATATAATTAAGAATATACACAAGGGAATAAAAACTATGCATAAAAATATATTGAATATAAAATGATTTTGTAGTACATATCTTTTACAAATAAAGCCCAAAAATATAAAGGAAGTGAATTTTGTCAATGAGAATATTATTTTGTAATATAGCTTGGATGAAATTTTATAAAGGTACATGCCCTGACGATATACCAGTAAATGGCGGCTCTTATGTAATGCAGACCGGAATGGCAAATGAAGAATTTAATTTTCTCCCGTTTGAAAATGAGAATGGCGATTATTATTGCTATGGATCAGTTGAAACAAAATCTACTAAAGGGAGAAAATCAAACGAACTCCACATTGAAAAATTGGAAGGTTGTTCGCTTTTAGCAGGAGAAGATGCGATTGATGATGTTCTCGTTATTTTTTGTGCAAGGCCTGATAGAGGCAGTGAAAAGAACAATACCCATATTGTGGGTTGGTATCAGCATGCTACAGTTTTCCGTAATTATCAGCCCGTTAAATTAGGTTTTGAAGATGAAGAATTAGAAAGAGCATTCAATATAATGACTAAAAAGGAGAATGCGGTCTTACTTCCGGTTGGTTTAAGATGTCGTCGAACTCTTTGGTGGGCTCCAAGAGCAAATGAGCAGGGTTATGGTTTTGGGCAAGCAAATGTGTGGTTTCCAACTAACTTAAAGTCAGATGCAGCCCAAAATTATATTTCTAAGATTGTAAAACAGATTAAAGATTATGATGAAGAAAACTGGATAGATAAATATGAATGATTCCAAAAAAGTAGCATCTCAATCTCAATCTTAACTTATATATATGATTTTAAAAGAGTCTTTGACTCTTTTTTTGTTGCAAAAAAACCAACATATTAATATTATCAACAAGTAAAAAAGGAGAAAAATAATGAATAAAAAAATGATTTATAAAGCAATAAAAGTAGCGATATTAGCGCATGATGGACAGCGGAGAAAAGGAAGCTGTATGCCATATATCGTTCATCCTACAGAATGTGGTTTCATTGCAGCCGAAATCACCGACAATGCAGATATTATTGCTGCAGCCATACTTCATGATACATTGGAAGATACAGATATAACATATGACTATTTAGCTAAAAACTTCAATCATAACATAGCCGATATGGTTAAAGCTTTGTCGGAAAATAAACGAAAGGAATTGTCTTCATCAATAACTTGGGAAGAAAGAAAAAAGGAATCCATTAAACATTATAAGAAGCTGGACCAAGGAACAAAAATTATTTTGCTTACTGATAAGCTATCAAATCTGCGCTCATTAGATGAAGATTATAAATTTCTCGGTGAAGAAGTTTGGGAAAAGTTCAATATGAAGAAAAAGGAAAGGCATGCATGGTATTATGGAGAAATAATTAAAATTTTAAGTACATTAAGATTATTACCAGAGTACAAAGAGTTGAAAGAATTGTATGAGGTGATTTTTAGCTAAGGAGAAGAAAGAGTGAACGTTATCTATTCGATTCATAAAGAGTATATTGATAGAATTTTTAGTTTGGAAAAAAATCTTGAATTCAGAAATAGGATTGGTAAAGAAGTAAAGCCGGGAGATCTGATTTATTTTTATGAAACTAAATCTGGAGGTGGCTCCGGTTTTGTTGTTGGCTATGCAAAAATTAAAGATATCATAGAAATCCCATATCATAAGATTGGAACTTATTTTATGATGCCTTTCTATGTTGAAAAATATGGAACGAAAGAAGAAAAAGGCACAGTAAAAAAGGCAATGGAAATTAATTTAAAGGGATTTGATAATTCCTTAGTGCTCAGCTATTTGTTTCAGGAAGGAGCTTTGGATATTATGAAAAAAACTTCTTGTCCGCCCAAACTATGGCCAAAGTATGAGTATGATTTGAAAAAATATAATGAGGCAAGGATAAAGAAAGAAATTTATGCAATCGCTGTGATCAATGGGCAAGTAAAATTGGATTTTATAATGAATTTGATGAGAGCAACTGGAAATATGCAATTTTATTGACAGAGATTTTCAGATATGAAGAAGCAAAGATGGTTACAGAATTTAGAGGCAAATACGGTAATTGTTTAAAAAAGGCGCCTCAAAGCTGGTGTTATACTTTGGAAAAAAGTTGTTGACAAATAGAAAAACATATGGTAGTTTTATGAATAGTTACTGGAATTCGTATCCAGAAACTAAAAAAGTGAATATAAAATGTTGATTTCAGTTTCAGCATAATAAGCCATTAATTTTGTATACCATTAGGGTTAGCTTATGCTAGCCCTTTTTATTTTTTACAAAAAGATGAAAGAGAGGAATTTGCAATGGATGTAAGAAATTATTTTTTGGAGAAGTTTGGCTTGGATTTTGATGAATTTTCAAGAAAGCTCGCTGTTTGCCCGAGCATTGTTTTTGCTGGAGACAGCGGATCTGGAAAATCAACGGTAACAATAGACTTGACGGATAAAGATATGGGCCAATTACTAAGAAATAACATAGGTAGTATACAGAGTTCAAAAGTCCGTAACCAGATAGTTCCAATTGCTATGGAAGGAGAAGATAAAGATAGTATAATGGTAATTCACTTTATTGATGCTCAATTGGATATATTTATTTCTAATACATTTTATATTGTCTCTGATACAATTATAAGGACGAGAGGTGAGATAGAGAATGAAGATGTAGAAGATGCGATTCGAGAAATTTTAAATCCAAAGGGAACAAAGGCATATAATATTAGTAAGCTTTTTGAATCAGATAATTGTGATGCATTAAAAGAAAAACTAACTACAATGCTTAGGAACTGTTTTCAGAAGTTAATAAAAAATGAATCAGATGATGATTATCTTCCTGATGTAGTAACTAATTTGAGCAGAATAGCAAAAAAGTCGAATAAGGCATTTAATATAAGAAGTGCGTATAAAAAAGAGATAGAGAAAAGAATAGAAAACACGAACTTTGAAGAAATGTATAAAGTTTTCAGAGATGTATCAGACGCGATAAAGCAAGATATCATTAAAAAGATTTCAGATTTAGAGTCAAAGAGCGTTATGGTTGGATCAAAAGATTCTGACTACTACATAGTTATTGATAAAGCTCATCGGCATGAAGTTAATGAATTTATGAAGGATTTATATACACCTTCAGGAAAAGAAACCGTTATTTCTCATGTGAGCTATTTTACATCAATGTCAGATGGCTTAAGGAATGCATTTAGGGAAACAATGTTTTATAAAGTAAATACGCCAGTTGTTTCTATAAATGATTTAAAAGGTTTGGAACTCGGTGCTGATAGTGTAGATGAAACTATTTATTCAATAGGTAATATTATGCCAGATAGAGTTATTATCTTTCATCGTGTTAAAGATACGATTAAAGGCTTTGATGCATTATTATCTTCAATTAAATCGCAATTTTCTAAATTGCCTATATATGGAGTCTTTTCTTTTGCAGATCTGACGATAGGCGATTATGTTAGAGAAGATTTTGGTAGCTTTAATGGCCCGGGTATACCAGTAAATAAAACCAAAGAACCCGTATATTATGAAGAAGCAGTGAAAAGAGCTTATGAAAAAGTAAAAAATGATGTAGAGCAATATAAAGAAGCCTTATCTCCAATTAGGCGAGAAGCTAATTTAGAATCATATTGCATTTGCAGTAATATACCAGATTACGTAACTGATATAGATTCTGTTTTAATGGAAAAAAGATTGTATGAAAAAAATCGTTTTTCTAAATTAATCGTAAGAATTATTTCAGAAACCAAATACAGATATAAAACACTAGACTTAGGTGATGAATCAAAAGGCTTTACTATATCAATAAATGATGAGAAGTTAAAGAAATTAGCCAAGACTTGTGTAGAAAAACACGAAAAACGATATATACCAGAATATTATTCATTCCGAAATTCTAATCCTCATTGGAACACCGTTTATAAGTGGCGGAGAATGCACAAAATTGGATCCGGCTGGAAATCGAACGCAAATGTATATGACAATATTGATATTCATATTGGGCCTATGGTATCGAGTTTTGTTTCTAAAAATGATATAACAGACATGTTAGAGTTTTCCTTAACTGGTGATGCATTGAAGAATGAACGCTTTACTGGTTATTTTAATGAAAATTTGTCAACTGACAATGAAAAAAACAAAAAAGAAATGGCTAAGCAAATTGTTTATCAGAGTTTTAGTTCTGATTTTGAATCCACATACTATTCGTCTGCCTTAGACCTTGTTAGAGAGAAACTTTCCTCCGAGGAACATTGGTATAAAGAACTGAAAGATGTTATGGAAAGAATCATAGAAGAGACAAAAGAAAAGACTTTTAACTAGTAAGTATTAAAAAAGAGCATGATCAATGCTCTTTTTTATTTAATTCTTATTTTTTATCAACTAATTTTGCAGTAATATCATACCTTTCTCCATGGTAGTTTCTTGTGAATTCTAACTCTTTTCCGTTTCTGTAACAAGTTTTGATATTACTAAGTACAGTCTCAAAATCAACTACTTTTTCACGAGGCAGAAACAACCATTTATGTCCCTGTGGGTCAACTAATGTTTTCACTGTTTCATTTTCAGCCTCCGAAGGATAAAGCAAGCCCGTATAAACTCGTCCAAAATAGAAAAATAGCCATCCATAAAACCTCAATCCTTCATATCCTGCGAAATCATCTTTATATTTTGGAAACAACCAAGGATCCTTTAAAGAAAATTGAATAACATCGGTATAAGCCGTTTTATACTTAAAGTCAGCTTTCATAAAGTAAAATGAACCGTTTTTTCTCCAATATTTGATAATCATTATATTTTCTCCTTTTTATCTCTTATAACATTAGTATGTTTTATGGATGAATGTAACAAGTGAAAATAAAATTATTTTTTCTTCATTTAGGAGAGAATCATCATTCTGGACAAATTATAAAATTGATGTTAATATAGGCTATAAACAATGTAAGTTAAACGAATAGCGAAACTTCTGTCATATATAGTAAGGAGATTTAATGAGCAGCTTTACACAGGACCCAGTTAATCTTGGCGCAAAAAACATAGAAATAGACGACCCATTCCATTTTTACTGCGACGGTTGCGGAAACTGCTGTCGAGGCAGAAACAATTTAATTTCAGGCACAGAAATTTTTCTTTCTGGTCCTGATGTCTGGCGTATAATGGACCATACAAAGTTAACCTTTGAAAAATTGCTTGAGAAAAACATCAATGTCAACTTTGACCCTGATTTAAAACTGAATTTATGTAGCTTAAAGTTCAGATATGATGGTAGCTGCACATTTCTGAGAAAAGGGAGGTGTATGGTCTACGATGTACGGCCTCGAACTTGTGCTTTATATCCTCTAGGCCGGGCGATTTTGTTTCATCAAATTGGAAAGCAGATTGTCCATTATAAGGATGATTATGTAATTAACGGTATGGAACCAGGGTATCAGTGCAACTTTGGTTCAGATGAGAAGTATACCGTAACAGAATGGCTTCAGAAGAATAGTGTGCCAATAGAAGATACGGAGGATATTAAATGGTATCAGAGAATGGCTGAATATTCCGATAGGGCAAATAGAAAAACATTACAAAAATCAGAATTAGAAAAGATTTTTTATGGATTATACGCCAGATAGTGACGTTGCAAATACTTTAAGAATGGTACTTCTTATATAAAGGAGTACCATTTTTATTTTTAATAGATTACCACACAGAAATTTTGTACAACAAATTTTTCGCTTTTTTCCTCCAAGTTTTTCAAATCAATCATTATTAAATTGGGAGGATAAAAATGGAACTATGTAGAATGATCTCAATTGATGCTTCAACAAATAAGACTGGTCTGGCAATATATGATAATGGAATATATAAAGAAGTGGATTTAATTGACTGCTCAGAAGATTCCAATATGGATTCCAGGTTTCAGGAGATGGCTAAAAGGGTTTATAGATATTTAGAGGAGAAAAAGCCCTATATTATATATATAGAAGAGACTGTTGTAAAAAGAAATGCGAGCACACAACGATTTCTAACACGTCTGCAGGGAGTAATCTATGCTTATTGTATAAATAATGATTGCGAATTTAACACGATTCGACCGACGGAATGGAGAATGTTGGTAGGTATTGAACAAGGAAAAAAGAATAGAGAAGAATTAAAAGCAGAGGCTATTTCTATGGTGTTTGACAAATTTGGAATAAACGTTACAGATGATGAAGCTGAGGCAATTTTAATTGGGTTTGCAGTAATTGAAAAATTTAAAATATATGAAAAAATGATCAAAAAAGCAGGAGACAAGTACCTGCTTTAATTTCTTGATTTTTAATAATTACTGATGCCACTAGAATATAATATCAGCAATTTCTAATCCTCTTAAGTAAGTTCCGATACTTTCAATTAAATAAGAATACTGATTTACATGAACAATTCCTAAAAACCGATGTTTCTTATTCAGCTTAAATAAATATTGTACCATTTTGTTACGAGCATTATCATAATCACGATAAAGGTTCCCTTTACATTTATTATGATTTCTACTTAATTTCAATTTTTCATTTATGAAATTAACTTCTAGTTCTTTTAAAGTTTTTGCAACACCATTTTCTTCATTGATAAGTAAACTTATAAATATTTCAGCATTCGTAATCATTACCCTTCCTCCATTCGTTAGTGTATATAATATAATGGGATATTAGAAAATAAAATTATTTAAAATTTACAAATGAATTAAAATGTATTTTATTGTGAAAATAGCAAAAAAAATTATTGAATGATATCTTTTTGTTATATTATGAGTTAGCATAAACTGGAACTCTATGTTTTTTATTCTATTTCTTGCATATTATTAATAAATCATTAAATAAAAGGAGATAAAGTGTATGGATTCAATCGCTAATTTAGTTTTAATCATGTTTGCAATTATATTGATTTATGCTGTAATTACATATATTTGTCAGGCTGTTGGCTTATACAAAGTGGCTGGAAAGTTTGGTAAAAATAATCGATGGATGGCTTTTATTCCTATTTTAAATATGTATCTGATAGGAATATGCGTGGACGAAGAAGATCCTTATATTTTACATGCTGGCTGGGTTGCAACATTGGTAAATATATTTATGACTGTATTTGTAGATAATAAATATATTATCCTATTTGGAACGCTTCTGTTGACTATAGCCACTGTTTATTATATATATCAAATATCAGTCAAATTAAATTCTTCCGGCATAGTCCAGGCGATATTGGCATTTTTTGGGTTTAGCCCATTTGTTTATCTTTATTTGGGCTTAAAAGAGGAAAAAGGTAAAGTTGCATTGGAAGAAAATATAAAACCAGAATATGAGGTATTGTCAGGAACCGAAATAGAATCTGTATCCGAATCCAAGTTTGATTCTGAGTTCAATTCAAATGCGGATAACGAATCGGAATAAAAAGCTAATACCGGTGCTGAAATTAATAACAAGGAAGAATTATTCTGTATCTGGGAATAATAAAATAAGTTACTAACAATAAGACTATATATTATGATATACCAGAAAAAGGAGTATTTTAAATCATATGAAGAATTTCAACGGTATATAAATAAGGAGTAAACTACACTGATGATTCCTTAAAGGAATTATTAGAGTCGTTAAATGATGGTGAAACTTTTATCATTTTAGAAAGGGATTAAATATAGTTATCTGAGTAAAAATATTTACATATTAATCCTATCAAAGAATATTGGAGGATTTTAAAATGGATAAGAGTTTGAGAATGATTACATTCCGGTTTAACAATTACATCGATGATAGTGAAGTAAATGATTTTTGTAAGAAACATGATGTTGTGCAGATTTGTCCGCCTATCGCTATACCAATGGAAGTATATAACGATGGACGCCAATGTGGTAATTTAATTACTGTGACTGTTATTTATCGCGAAAAACCAAAGGGCTATACATTAAATAAATAAAGAAGCTTCGGCTTCTTTTTTTATAACATTAAATTAAATAAGAACACGTTTGATTCAACTGGTTTGCATTGATGGAGCGAAAAGACATTACTTCATGGTATAAAAATTAATAGTGATTGCGAATACATCGATTGTATTTGGGATGGCACGTTGAATTCTATGAACTGGTTTTTATAAACGAAAAAAATCTTTGACAGGGATGATAAAGAATTTTAAAATAGTTATAGAATTAATTTTCTGTATAAAATAATATTATAATTGGAAAGGTAAGTAAAGAGTCATTTAAAATTAAAATTAGAGTAACGTGCATAAAAAAAGCAGAATGTAAAGGAGCAAATATTATGGAGATTAACAAAGAGTTATTTATTAAAGAATATGGATATAAAGCCTATCGTGAATTATGCCGAAAAAACAGGGTAATTGCTCCGATTAATACCGGAACGCGTGTTATGAAAACAGAAAAGGTTTACTCTAGAAAGCGTAAACATAAGAAAGAATGGAGATGATGTATATCTATGAAGGAAGATAAAGAATAGAAGATTTAAAAAGGACCATAATGGTCCTTTTTATTTTAAATGCCCACATAGACTCATTTTACTCATAATATATAAAAGGAAATTAAAAAAAGGAGAAAAGAATGAAAGTAAAAGAATTTATTGAAGAATTTATAAGTGATGAAGGACACCTAGATATTTACATCCTTCCATCATTGGTTACGAATAGTAGAGAATTTGAACAAGAACTTTTTCCAAATAGTTCTCTTAATGCTCTTGGAAAATATGCTTGGGATAAAAAGGAAGAATCACTAATGAAGTCAGTGGAAAAATCAAAGAAAAGATTCTCGAAAAGTTATTTATTTGACGGATATAAATTATGTGGACCTGATAATTATACAGCACAGGATTTGCTCAATGCAGAAATTGAAAGAATAGGATGCGCGCGTTTAGGTTTATATATATTTATAAAAGAATATCATCTTAAACCATTCTATCAAAAAGAATAGTAGAATGCTAAGTAACGAAAGTATATACTAGTTAATTACACAAAGCAAAAGAAGCATCAGCTTCTTCTGCTTTTTTGTTCTAATAATCTTAAGGCTTCATCAAAAATATCCTTTGGTTTGCGTTCATCTACAACTTTGATCGCATAATCTGGTACTCCATAATAAGCTCCAGCTATGCTTCCGGCTATCGCTCCGATAGTATCGGTATCGCCATCAAAAGACAAAACATTATTGATTACATCTTCAAAGCTTTCAGCATAAAAGAAACAGATGGCTGCTGCAGGGACAGAATACTGACATAGTGTAGGGCCAGTAGCATATCTTAATTCGTCCATTGTAAATTCTTTTAATGCGACTCCTCGATAAATATACTTTTTCGTTCTTTCTTCAGGATAATATCCAATAATATAATTAAAAATTTGCCTTTTTGAATATCCATGTTTGGCCATCCAAATGGCAACTGCAACAACAACTGCTCCAGTAATACCTTCCATATGATTGTGAGTAGCAGAGGCACTTGCTATGGAATATAAAATCACCTGTTCCAAATCATCGAATATTTCAGCAATAGGAGAAACTCTCATGGCGGACCCATTTCCATAACTCCCATAAGGAGTTAAGCATTCTGAGTGTACCCAGCCATAGAATCCTCCGCCATAAGAAGCGCCAGGAAATGGCATATGAGCATATTTCTTATATACTTCTGTAAATGGGTTTGATGCAAATGGAAAGGTGTTTTGTTCATTAAAATCAGATAAGGAAGGCGGTATTTCTTTTAAAACAAGTCTTTGTTCTAATGCTTTTGCTGTTGCACAGGAAAGTATAGTATCATCAGTCGGACAACTTTCTTCACATATACAATTTTCAAAGTTTAAGTTCTTTCGTTCTTTGTAATTAAAACCAAACTCATATACGCTGCCTGCTATATCACCAAAACAAGCTCCATAAAAAGCGGAAGGGTAAAGATGAGATTTTTTCTTTTCTTCTGAATTTTCAACTACATAAAATTTTTCCTTTAAATAATTTAAATCAATTACATAAATGCTGTTCTCGCATAAATTTTCAAACTCTTTTTCGTTAATCTTGCCTGATAAATAAGCATCCACAACTTTAGTAATAGAGGAAGGAGCAGAACCAAGTTCCAATTGCTCCCTTGCAACTTCCATTAATGTTGGACTTAATCCAGATTGGTTGTAGATAGACGTATCAACGCCGGATAATTTACCTAGCATAATTTGTTCGTTTCTCCATGTAGAATCTTCAAACTCTGCTGTATAATCCAATTGTTTGTTCGATAATTTATTTCTAAGTAACTCAAATATATTCATATAATACCTCTTAATTCATTTATTTTTAGTATGAGTGAAGCTTTGATATAGGCATTATATTTAATTGTATGATTCCTATAAAAATGAAAAAACCAGGAAAGTCCTGGTTTAATATATTTCAACTAAATATTTGATGGTAGATTGTTCTTCTTTATATACAATAATCTCGTCGTTTTTAAGCATAGATCCAGCGTGCGCATGTAAAGAATTTGCTCCATTTAAAGTTTTTTGTAATTTTTCATAGTTAAAATCATAATACTTTGAATCAAAAGAATATACATCATAAGGCTTACCATATGCGACTTCCATCAAAGCCAGGAAACCTGTGGCTGCATGGCCACTTGTCCAATATGCGCCACTTAAAGATGTATAGCCAATAGATTTTTGAGCTCGCGGAGCATAATAAATTCCATATCCAAACATCTTTCCATTTATAATTGCATTAGTTGGCCTAAGTACAAGACCGCTGTTTATAATGGACCACCAGTTTTCGTTTCTGCTGCCATGCCATAAGTATTTGATTTCGTTTATTTTTTCTGATGCTGTAAATTCATCAAATCGTTTCTGCGTTCGAATATTTGTTACTTTCCAAGCCTGCTTAAACCGATGCTTATTTTCTCCGAGAGAATCTTTTATAATTTGAATATCTTGTTCTTCGCATACTTCAAAAGTAATACCTAATGCTTCCAATATAGTTTTCTGATTGTCATCTACAATACCCGTATTTTCTTCTTTCTCCGCTTCAACTTGGACGACTTGTCCTTTCATGACATCAAGTAAATCCTGCTCTCTTTTTATTATTTCTGAAAAATCTTTATTTGTTGTAGCTAGGAAATAAGACACTTCGGACATTTTTCTGGGTATGGCAGAGAATAAGCGAATCAATTCATCATTAAATAAATCAACACGTTTAATTATTACAAGATTTTCGAGTATTTTTTGTGCTTCATCAACCATTGCTTTTGTTACCTTATTAGAGGCAACCGTGTAGTTTTCAGATATTGCCTGCCTGGCTAATTGTTGGAGTCTTTCAACGATTTCGGCAATTGCCTGATCTTCAATCACCTTATATGTATTATCACTTCTTTTATCAATTGCAATTAAATCCTCAATTAATTCGGATTGATCAACATATCCTTTTCGGATCTTTTCTTTGTATTTGCTTTCCCATTTACCCATAGAGTATTCTGCAGTTTGAGGGCTGCTGCCAACACGTCCATATTCAGCAGTCCAGGTATCTCCGTGTGGTATTTGTTTATAATATTTATTATTATTATTTGCAGTTACCATTACTAAGTATCTTGGTTTTATTGTTTTTGACATAATATAATCCTTTCTTATAATGAACAAACTAAAATTTCTACATTCATGTCATCAAATACATCCGTTAAAATATTTCTGACAATGCTCCACTCAAAACCTTCTTTACCACAACCAATATGAGGGATGGCAAGTTTTGTTATGTACTTTTCTTCCATTTGGTATTTCATATCATAGATGGCATCTTCTAAATCAGAATATTGAGCAGAATCGTATTTTACCTTTTTAATGACTAGATTGAAAACATTGTCTATACATAATGCAATTCCAACTCTTCCTTTAAAAGAGTGACTTTGTTTATTTAATTTTTCTCGCATGTTGAATATTTCATCGATTTTTTTCGCTACACCTGCACCAAGTGAAAAATCAGAACTAATGCAATGTGCTAAATAGTATCCCTGAGGGACTGAAAATAAGTCATTCTTTGTTTCGATTAAATTCATAAAACCCTCCTTTTTTGATATTTAACAAAGATAATATGTAACAAATACGCGCGGAGTAATAATTGTATTGAAAAATAAAAAAGAAAGTACGAATAAGATAATTAAGCAAGAAATGTTTACTTCTTACATTATTAATGTAGATATGATATTAAAACCATTTGTATATAAGGAGGATTAAATGAATTTAGAATATAAGAAAGTGAAACAAAGATGGTTATCTTTTTTGATGGCAAATATAATTTCAATTTCATCAATATTAACTTACGTTCCGATGAATGCATTTGCTACTTCTAATAATAAAGATATTACAAACGTTATGGAGAAGGTAGATCAAACAATTTCAAATATAAATAAAATTCAAGATGTTACAGATACAGCACGCGTGTATGTAAACAATACACCGATTCGTCTTGAAGTTTCTAAAATCAAAACATCTATTGGAGATTATGAAGGTCTGCATCCAAATAGTTACAATGAAATGGATGTTGGTGATAACATTACCTATAAATGGTCAGGTAGGATTAATGGTTCAATTACTGAATTAATCAATATCTATGGTACTGAAAATATAGAACTAGCTTATGCACCTAATGGAACCTATTTGGGATATGGTTGGAAAAAAGGAACTCTTGAATATTTGGAATCAAGAAAAGAAAAAGAATCAAAGAATAATGAAATTGTAGATATTAAATATAATGAATATGGAGTATTTGAAGGATATGGATACATAACCAAAAAACTTGAAACCACAGACGACTATAATCGTTATGTCGCAGGTGCGGTCATGACCTTATATGATGCTGTAGAAATATACCGTAATATAGATTTGAATGGTGATGATAGGTTTCCTGGAGTGATGGTAAAGAGAAATTCAAACGGAGATGTTATCTCTGTATATGTAGAAAAAGGATATGCGGGCAATAAGATAGAATATGTTCTTTCAAATGGTAAAGCGGCAAGTGATATGTCTTACGATGTAAGTGACGATATTAATGACACTGGAGATGGTATTTGGATTGCAAAATCAGTAGAACGTGGAAACACACCAATTCTTTATTATAATTTCAATGACTTAAATATCACGAGTAATGACACGTATTACACAAAAGCTTCCGATAATACAAAAGAAATTGACAAGGTATTTGGATTTGATAGATACGACAAAGATGTGTCTCTTTATGGGTTTGATAAATATAGAAATGTAGTAAATGTAACACAAAAGGACGAATATGATTTTACTATATTTGCTTTCCGAAAAGGTGATACAAATCCAGTTTTTGAATTTGACGGAGGGAACTATAATGAAATAAAGTACAATGCGCGTACCAAAACAATTGAGGTAGGAGAAGGTACAGTGATCTACCACCTAGATGAAGAAGGAAAAAGAGATGCTATGGTAGATCCTCAGACAGGTATTGCGTATGTTGCAGAAGAAATAAATAAAGACGAGATTAATAAAGATGTATCTAAACCCAATCGTGTTAATGAAGAAATTCGTAATAAATCTTATAGCACTCATGGAAGGATTTATGTTTGGCCAGTCAATATTAGCAAAGATGGTACTGGTTCAGAAACATTTGAAAAAATAAAAACCAACAGAATCGCTTCTATCAATGAAGATACAAGCCAGGAATATACAACTGGTACTTATACAGGTACAGAGTTTGCTAAAAAATTAAACCCAACTTATGATGAAAACGGACTTCCGATTTATTACCAGAAAACTAATGGAACCTATATAAAAGGAAGTGACAGATACGACCGTGATGGAGACTATTTAGGGTATGGATATAGTGATGAGTTAGATAATAACAACGAAAACTCATACCAGATTAAGAATCATGAGAATTTATATAATGGAGATGCCGACGATCCATTTGATCAGAGTACACATTATCAGTATTCAACATCACAAAAATTAAAGATAACAATTGATATTGATGGTAATTATATAGCAAATGGTGGTAACACAGTTCCAATACCTAGAAGGAACGGATATGTTTTCGCGGGTTGGCTCATTGAACCTAAGAATTTAGCAGATGGAGGTTCTGTTAATGCGTTATGGAAAATAGCGGGATCATCAATGACAGAAGACCAGAAGCAGAAATGGTATTCTGATAAAACGGTCACAGGGCAGACAAAAACAATAACCGTTACATTTAATGCAAATGGTGGCGAATTCTGGAATGGCAGCGGTGATATCCATTCAGCAGATAATAAACTCTATTACAGGCAAGGCGAAGCTTATATTATTGAAAACACCTGGATGACAGGAGAAAATACTCCTAATAATCCTTTTGATACACAAGAAGTAGCTACAATAGAACAGACCAACAATACATCAAATGACCCTTATAAAGCAAGTACGAATATTAATACTCAAAAAGGTGGAAATGTTGATATCATTAAACGTGTACCCGTTGGAAAATATATTATGGAAGAACTTTCTTCTCCAGTTGGATATACTAAAGGATTCCCAGTTGGTGTTTCTGTGAGGGAAAATGAGACAGTACAATCTACTGAGATGGTGGATAAAACAATCAAAGTTGAAATTTCTAAAATTGATGCAGCCAATAAATATAAATTCAACCGATACGAAGACGGTGAACTTGAAACCGATGCATCTGGAACTAAAACATCCGTAAATGAACCGAAAGGAAGTTACTCATTTGAAACGGTCCCTGACGCTGTTCTGGCTATCTATGGTGATAATAAAGATAACACGGACTATGAAAACTGGATTAAGTCTACAGGGTTTGTTTCAGATGATAATAAACATGTAGATGCAAAGCGAGGAAGTTATATCACCGTTAATACTTCAGAACCAATTTATATCGAGAACTTACCTGCTGGAAATTATATTATTTCCGAAATATATACACCTGATGGATATATCACTGCTCAAGATGTAAAAGTAGAGGTCGGAAAAACAGATGATGTGCAACTTGTATTAATCAGTGACGATCACACAAAACTTGAAGTTGAAAAATACTATAATGACGGAAATAATAATGTAGTCATGCCTAATATGTATAGGGCTGGACTACAGCTAAAAGATGTGGCTGGAAATGTAATCTCAGAGTGGAAAACGGATGATATTTCTGATTACCGTAATTTCATGAAAAATTATGAGACATTGGTTTCTGAGAAAAAAGGACCTGATTTTGACTCTGTATCTTGGGAAGCAGAAAGAACTGCGATTCGTCAGTCAGCAACAGACACTAAGGAAAAATGGATTATATCTGATGGTACGAAAGTGCTAATTGAAAACGGAAACATTCCAGCTGATGCACCTGAAGGATTTGCTGAAGCATACAATAATAGGAATAAAGATTCCGAAATCGATAAATTCTCATACAAGATCACTCTAACGGCAGAACGCAAGTCAGGAAAACCC
This sequence comes from Lacrimispora amygdalina, assembly GCF_900205965.1. GTDB lineage: Bacteria > Bacillota > Clostridia > Lachnospirales > Lachnospiraceae > Lacrimispora > Lacrimispora amygdalina_A. Next base: position 8,125 of record NZ_OAOF01000022.1, on the reverse strand, counting down.
AATAATCAGATTTGGCTGACAAGTACTGGTACCAATATTCACATTTGTACATATAGAGGTAATGATTTCGATGGCAGTGGAAGACAGAAATATATTTCTGAATATAAATTTAACTATCATAATGACTATTCCGGAAAATATAAGAATGTTGTATCGTATGATACGGTTGATGGACGGCATCGTTTTGATTATATTCCAGTTGGAAATTATATCTTACATGAGTCAGAAGTCCCAAAAGGATTTATGCAGACAGCAGATAAACCGATGGAAGTTAAGGAAACAGGCGACATACAAAGTTATACAATGCTTAATAAGCAAAGAGAGCTAGTTGTAACTAAAATGGCTCAAGCATCTGATGGTTTATACTATGCAGGAATAAGAAATAGTGAAATTATGATGGGAAATACTGGTATTGAAATAAAAGGAGCTGAATTAAAGCTTTATCGTACAGAAAAATTTGATAAATCCTATAAAGAACTCTTTAAAAATGGCTCTGTTCCTGACTCTGCAACATTAGTTACTTCTTGGACAACTGGTAATGATGGTGTATATACAAAAGAAGATGAACAAAAAGAAAGAATTCCAAAAGAATATCAGGTAGGTGATTATAAACCGCACACCATAAAAGATGTGGAAGATGGTTTTTACTATCTGGTAGAAACAAAAACTCCAGATTACTATAAAACAGCGGAGCCAATTGAGGTTGAAGTAAGTAACCAGAAATCAGAATTTAATATTGTAAACAAAGCTATGCCAGGAAAAGTGACAGTGCAAAAAAATAACGAAAGAGGAAAAGGACTTCCAGAAGCTTCGTTTATTATAAAAAATAAAACAACGGGAATGACAGCTGGTTATATCATAACGGATAATGAGGGACGAGGAACTTTAATTGTCGATGAAATCGGAAAAATTGGTAAAGACGGTGTTATCGAACCATATACCTTTACGATTGAAGAAATAAATCCACCTAAAGGATACCAAATCAATAGTGAGATCCATGAATTTACATTCAAAGGTACAGATCATCTTGAATATGCATCATCTTATAATCCAAATGACGCAGCAAATGTTGATGGAGTTATAACGGTTACAGATAAAGAAACCGCAATTACAATATCCAAATCTGATTTTGACACTCATTTAGGAGTTGCTGGAGCAACTTTGGCAATCCATAAAGCGGCTTATAAAGACGGAACCTGGAAGGCAGCAGGCGAAGAGATAGATTCCTGGACAACTCTTCTGGGAAATAATACCCATATTGCAAAAGGATTAGTCGGGTCAGAGAATTATATGCTTTCAGAAACAAGTGTACCAGTGGGATATGTAAAAGCAGATAACATATTCTTTAGAATTTCTTCTGATGGAAAAAGTATTAATAAAATTTGGACAGATCCAACCAATAATGCGTACATAGAATTTGTTCCCAATAATGTGACTGGAGCAGTGGAAAAAGTAAACTTTGCCACCAGGACATATGCCGGAGCCAAGACAGTCCTTACTGATTTATATGATGGAACGTCAAAGGAATATGGAACTGCAATGGAAGGCTTTACACTAACGGATAATGAAATTACTGACGGCCATACATATCGTCTGGATGAGGCTGTAAGATTTACAGATAATTCAGAAACAATTATACGTAGTACAACTTTTGTTGCCAAGTTAAGTGAAGGAGTATTAAAAATTTATCCCAAAAGTGCAACAACTGTAGAAAATTTAGTTACTAATAAAGATGGTGCAATTATAGCAAAATGGGAGGCTGATGGAAATATACATTCAATTGAAAATCCTTTATCCACAGATCCTCAAGGAATTACAGTAGTCAATTCGCAGTATGGAAAACGCATTACCGGACAGGACCATGAAGCGGTAACTGGAGGTCTGCAGGTTGTTTATACAATCAAATATGATGGCAAAGGGAAAAACGTTATTTTGAGTCCAGACAATCAAACGGATATCATACGCACAGAGCCGGAAGTAGAGCAGTCTTCAGATGGAAGATATCATTGGACAACTACAGAAGAAAAAGGTACGATTAAGTTTGTGGCAACAATAAAAGATACCGCATATGGAAAGATCAATCAGAAAGTTGCAATAGAAGACAAATCTTATTCATATATGAATCCAGTAGCAATTAATGACGGTACTGGAATGTTAAAGAATACTTCAAAGATCGTCTTATTTAATGATGTTATTGGAAATGATCCAACGAATGAATTAGCTTCTTTTACCTATCGTATTACATTAACTGACTCAAATGGAAATCCTTTAAACGGAAGATACAATTATAGGACTAAGAACGAAAAAAATGGAACACATGCTTTTGATGCTTATGGAACCGAAAAAACCTTTGATGTTGCATTGACTGGATCGGATTATCTAGTAATAAGTGATCTTCCATATAATACAAAATATTCAATAAAGCTACTTGTAACCGATGATTTCAAGTTTTCAGTTCAATCAGGAAACATGAATGATTATGGAAATCCTATCAATTTACCAGATGGAATAACAAAAAAAGAATCTATTTCTAATATATATTTCTCCAATACAAGGAATCTAGATAGTGAGCGCACTATATTCCAAAGAAATGAAAGTTATGAAATAGCAGAACGAGTTGTTATGAATGATGGAACACAATTCTCATTATCACAATCTGGATTCACGTTAGGAGAAAATTGTGAAGTGACATCATTTGATATGAAAAACCGAAAATATCCGATTAAGATTTCAAAACAATACATTACAGGCAATAAGGAATTACCTGGAGCAATATTGCAAGTTTTGGATCTAAATGGAAATCTTTTGGAAGAATGGACTTCCGGAGCAGAAGAACACACAGTTAAAACGACTTTAATTCCGGGAGAAAGCTATATTTTAAGAGAAGTTAGACCACCAGATGGTTATACCTATGCAGATGATATCACTTTTACTGTTAATAAAGATGGAACAATAAATAGAGTTGTTATGTATGATACCTTTACAAAAGTCTATATTGATAAAGTTGATGAAGATAGTAATCATATACCGGGTGCGAAACTGCAAATTGTTGATAGGAGAGGAGAAGTTGTTGAAGAGTGGATATCAAATGGAACAAGGCATGAAATCTTGAATAAATTAAGAGCTGGCGAAACATATACTCTGAGAGAAATGATTTCTCCCGATGGTTATGCTTACGCTAACGATCAACAGTTTACAGTGCCAAAAGACGATGACTTAATCGTGATACTTAAAGATGATGAAACCAAAGTAAGAATCACAAAAAAATCAACAGAATTAAATGAAGATGGAACACATGTTATACTAAATGGTGCTATTCTGCAAATTATGAATAAGGATAAAAAACCTGTTATTGCAATTAAAGATACGAATGATTTCAAGCAAGGAGATTTAATTAAGTTTACATCAAACCAAACAGTTGATATCACTGGGCTTCTAAATGCAGATGAAGTGTATTACTTACATGAAATAAGACCTGTTGATGGCTATGCCTTTGCAGATGATGTGCAGTTTAAAACAAATCGTGATAATACAGTTACATCTGTTGAAATGGTAGATAAGCCAATTATTATGGCAATTACAAAAACTGACATTACAGGTGAATATGAACTTTCTGGTGCAGAAATGGAAGTACAAGATGAAGATGGAAAACTCATTGATAAATGGATTTCAAATGAAACTTCGCCTCATGTAATTGAAAATAAACTGATTGCAGGTAAGGAATATGCGTTAACCGAAAAAGTATCTCCAAACGGGTATGCGTATGTGTCTAATATCACATTCAAAGTTGAGAATGATGGAAATATTACAGTTAATAACAAAATAGTAGAGAACAATCAACTCTTTGTTAAAGATAAACCTACACATGTGGTAATTTCCAAAGTAGATATTACGAATCAGAAAGAATTGGAAGGAGCTCACTTGATGGTTAGGGATATGGAAGGAAATATCATTGATGAATGGATTTCTGGAAAAGAACCTCATGTAATAAAAGGGATTCTTATTGCAAGTACACCAGATCGTGATGGCGATAGTAAGTGGGATAATCAGTCAAAATATAAATTGATTGAAACATACCCAGCTGATGGATATGCTTATGCTAATGAGATAGAATTCACGGTATCTCCTGATGGAACAATTGATAAAGTGAAAATGGAGGATAAATTAACCCATATCGAAATTTCTAAGACTGATATAACTACTGGTGAAGAACTTCCAGGAGCAAAATTACAAATTGTTGATGTAGCTGATACCGAAAACCCGGTTGTTGTTGATGAATGGGTATCAGGAAAAGAACCACATATCATAAAAGGAAAATTAATTGCTGAAAAATCTTATATATTACGTGAGGAAAGTACTCCAAATGGATACACCTTAGCAGAAGATGTGCTGTTTACCGTTTCAAGAGATGGAAGCATTGATAAGGTAAAAATGGAGGATAAACCAACCCAGGTCATTATATCAAAAAAAGATTTTGTAAACAATGAAGAACTTCCGGGTGCACATTTGCAAATCATTGATAAAGAAGGAAAAGTTATTGAAGAATGGGAGTCTACAAAAGAAAAGCACTTAGTAAAAGGGAAATTAATAGCGGGAGAGGAATATACACTTCATGAAATAAGTTCACCAAACGGTTATGCTTTTGCAGAAGATATTAAATTTACTGTTTCTAAAGATGGTACAATAGACAAGGTAGAAATGAAGGACAAACCAACGAATGTGGAAATTACAAAGGTCGATATAACAACAGGTAAAGAACTTTCCGGAGCAAAATTAGAACTGGTTGATAAAACAGGAAAAATAATTGAACAGTGGACCTCAACAAACGAAGCACATAAAATTGTAGGAAAATTAACTGCTGGTGAGACCTATATACTAAGAGAAATATACGCTCCAAAGGGATATACATATTCTAATGAAGTTTCATTTACAGTATCAATAGATGGAACTATAAACAAAGTAGAAATGATTGATAAGCCCACACATGTAGAAATTACAAAGACTGAAATAACAACGGGTAAAGAACTTACCGGCGCAAATATCCAGATAATCGATAAAAATGGATCAATTGTTGAGAGCTTTATATCTACAAATAAGCCTCATAAAATAATCGGAAAATTAGAAGCAGGAGAAACTTACTATATACATGAGGATAATGCACCTGACGGTTATGGATATACATCGGATGTTAAATTCACTGTATCAAAAGATGATACAATTAATAAAATTGACGTCAAGGATGATACGCTTAAAATAACTGTTTTAAAATGGAAGAATGAAAAACATGAAGAGCAAAATCCAGATCAGTTCCTTGGAGGAGCTGTTTTACAGATAATAGATTCTAAAGGAAATATTGTTGATGAATGGAAAACCGAAGAGGGAAAGACTCATGAGATCATTTCTAAGTTCCCATCTACAGGTATCTACATAATACCAGATGAGGTATATACGGTTAGAGAAGTTACAGCACCCGAAGGATGGGCCAAGGCACCGGACCAGACATTTTCGCCTAATAAAGATGGCACTATTAAAATGGTACATATAGTAGATAAGGAGAAGGACAAAGATCACAATCCTGATAAACCAACTATAACAATTCGGAAAACAGATTCAGCATCCTTGAGTATGGGTATTCCTGGTGCGGAATATACAATTTATGATTCGCATGGTAACAAATATAAATCAGTTATAACCGATAATAATGGAGAAGCAACATTTACAAGGCCTAATAGTGGAACTTACACATATCGGGAAACAAAAGCACCAGAAGGATATATGCTTGATAATACGATATACTCATTTACTGTTTCTGATGGAATTGTGTCTGGGAATTTAAATCTAGTTGATTATAAGAAACCGGAAATTGATATTATGAAAAAAGATATAAACACATTAGAATTGCTTCCGGGAGCTAAGCTTGAAATTTATGATAGCCAGGGAAATAAAGTTACTGAAGGTGAAACAGGTCTTGATGGTATCTTTGTTTTTATGCCAGATTATGATGATACATATACCGTAGTTGAAGTAAAAGCTCCTGACGGCTACCGACTAGATAAAAAAAGGTACATTACATTTACAGTAAGAGATGGAAAGGTTAATGGAGAAACAACTATGTATAACTCACGGGATAAAGAAAAGATTGGTAAAATTGATGCTACCTATGATCGAAATATAAATGGTAAGGGATATGCATGGATTGATGACAATGGAATTCTCCATTTTGGTAAAACTGGTGATGGCTTTAGGCTCAAGCTGATTGTTATCGGATGGATAGCTGCTGCTTGTGGATTAATCATAATGCTGATAAGGAGAAAACGTCATAATGAAAAATAAATTATTTGCATTAACTATTGTATTAGGAACAGCTTTTGTTTTAGGAACTGGCACTAATGCTCTCGCCTCTGATACTTTGGCTTTAAATAATAAAGAAATAAAGCGGGAATTTGAATACAAAACAACCGATAAAGAGGAAGAGGTGACAGATCGATTTACTTCCACAGTTACTGAGAATGATAAAATATATACTTTATCGAATATATTAACAGAAGTAATTCATACAGAGTATACAGAAGGAGAATCTATTATATACGATTCTCCGGCTTTTGTCGATGAGACGAAGGCTGAATCACCAAAAGAAACAATGGAACAAAATAATAAGGTATATAAGCTTAAGACAATGGAACTTCTTCCTCGTAGAATTGAAGAGCGCACGCAGCATGTAGAATCAGAAGTCGAATTAAATGATGTGGAGTGGCTGAATGATATACCTCAAACAAGTGATGTAGAGGTAACGGATAATGCCAGAAGTCAAGTAATAACGGCTGAGCTACCTTTAATGAGAGTCAAAACTGATACAGAGAGATGGGTTGACACATTTACCTTTCCAATTACGATAAGTGAATATGATGCAGATTATTTTATGCTTGGCGATACAAAGGTATCAAAGTCTGATTCACTTATAAACTACAAAGAAGATTTTCTTGATTATTTGGGTTTACCAAACGATAAATATAAAATTTCTTCAATTGAATGGGCTGGTGAGGCCTATACCCGTAATGGAGAAATATATAGAAATGCTACAGCTTATGGGCAAAAGCTCATACATAATATTATTGCTATTTATGGAGGAGAGGCATTGTTACCTGCTGTAGATGGAAAATATTATCACTGTACATATGTTAATGAAGAGGCTCCTGGAAACACAATTTATACAATGAAAGCAACAGCAACCTATACGCTTCAAGTATCAAAAAATGAATTCTTAGAAAAATTTATAGAGTGGTTAAAGGCGAATCCAATAGCTGCATTTAGTATTGGAACAATAGTCATACTGATATTTGTTGTAATGATTCTATTTACTTTATCGAAGAAAAGGAAAGTAAGAGAAGAGATCAAAATTATAGATATAGGTAAAAATGAAGAATAATATTTATGATAGTGTTAAGAGTATAAAGCAATTTTCAGTACTTTATAATTTGATACATTAATTGATATAAAAAAGAAGGAGCAATCCTTTTTTTTTCTTTCAATTAATTTTAAGATAATAAAATAATGAATACAAGAGAATATAATCAATAGTGTATGTTTTTACTTGTAAATGAATTTATCTTTATTAAACAGTATAGGCATTCGCTGCTTTTGAGAATTTTCCATCATAATAAATACAGGAGGATAAGAATATGGATGGTATAAAAAAGCAGCAGATTGAACAATTATACAGAGAAACGTTTTCTGAATGTATTAATCTTTATGGTGAAAAGAATTTCTTTTTCTGTGGTAAGAAGATGTATATTAGAATTAGGAATAAGATTATCATTTCTGTAGAATTACAAGGAAATGATACTGCATATAACAATATTGTATTAATGGCCATTGCCCAATATGGTATTTTAGATCAGAATATCACACCTTTTAAAATGATTTTTAAAGAAAGCAAATCAGAAGAGAGTGGTCAAGAAAAATTAGTTAGTCTTAGGACTATTATGGGTGTAACTGGAGAGTATACCGTTATATGGTCAGCACAATTAACACAACAAGATATAATGCTGTCTCTTATACACATCTCCGAGCCCACGAGACAGGCAGAAATCTCGTATGCCGTCTTCTGCTTGAAAAAAAAAAATAA
>NZ_OAOF01000063.1 GCF_900205965.1 Lacrimispora amygdalina | reverse complement strand
TACCACCAGCCAGTACTGTTCTGCTGCCACTGACCTGCATATGCAACTGTTGCTGCTCCTAAGGCAAGCGCAGCTGTAATTAACATTAATAATATTTTCTTTTTCATACTATCCACCTCATCAATAAAATTAGTCTGTATTAATCCAGTCTATATATATTATAACTGATTTAGATGAAATAACAACCATTTATTACAAATCTTGGGTGATTAAAGGATATATTTAGTTAATTGAAACTCTAACGATAAAACAATGGCTTATTATGTTGGGATTTGATCCGGAAGGTGCGAGATTTCAATATTTTTTCTGTTCTTTTCAAATATATTTGCTATAATAAAATTATGGAGGTGTGCCCATGAAACATAAAATTATTAATAGTCTAAATACTATTTATAAATTTGAAAATAAACGTTATACTACAAGACAATGTTCTATCTTAGATTTATTTCTTATTGATTTCTATTTCTATACTTTTTTGCGTTCTACCAATGGTAGTCAAAACAGTAAATACTATATTATTCCAGAGATTGTCGTATTTTTAGACAAATATAAACATAACACTTCTTCTCTTGCAGAGCAAAAAAGGTTAATGATTAATAAATGGAATGAATCGCATTTTCCTAAAATTAATGTAAAAAAAGTTCCCATTACTAGTCTCCAAGAAAAAAAAGAAATAAACAGCAAAATCAGACATTTAATAGATTCAACTTTAAATGGCACCATTATATGGAAAGTGGAAGTTAACAAGCATTTGCCAAGAGACATCAACCAACGCTTTTCAACAAATCTCTCAGGCGTGAAATATACATTTTCTTTGATTGCATACAAAAATGAAGACGCAAACTGGGTAACCCATAGCGAATTATCTGCATCTGATAAATCCATCCCTCAACGCCATAGTAAAATACATCATAACGAATTATACCAAGCAATTATGAAACATTCTGTTGATACGGCAACCAAAACTACCAACAATACTAAAATATTAAAAAGGAAAGATATAGGCGTTAAGCACTATAATATTACACAAAAAGATTTTATAGTAAAGACCTCTATTTTTCGTTGCATAAACAATACTCATATGTTAGAAGAAATACTAGGTCACATTTTTGTTGTCACGCCCTATGGAAAACTTTTAGAAAACACCGTTCCGGCAACACGCTGTCCAGAATGTGGTTGTTATTATATTCTAAAAAATGAATTTGATAAACTTTCCGCAAAAGGCCGTTTGCTTTGCCAATTACTTGAGAAAAATGAATACTACAAGAATGGACTTCCCGGCAATTCTTATACAAATGGTGAATCGGTTTTAATGAGAAACGGTTATAATGTTAAAAAAAATAATGGCTTAACCGAAGTGCAGCGCCAAGTAATTTTAGAAAGTATGGTGGCTCAAGACATTCTAAGTCCTCATAAAATAGCTTCATACCTATCTACGTTTATTGCTCAAAAAGAGAATTTGGTTCAATATAAAGAAGCTGTCACAAAATGGGAAAATGATCGTGGTTTTATATTAAATTATAAAAATTGCACCAAAGAAGAGGTCACTGTAAATTCAATCCAGATCATTACTCGGAAAACCATCAAATAGGCGGTTGCCTGCCTTTTATTATTTGAAATATTGATTCTAAATTATTCAAGTATGGCTTCTGAACTCCAATAATCAGCAACAAGAGGTGGTGTAACCTGTCCAGCTAAAGTTCTATTAAATAAAAAGAAAATTAAGACTATAATAGCGATTAGACTAATAATAAGAGTTAGATTGCATCTTTTTGTCTGTTTAAAATATGTCACTTTGTTCCCTCCAATCAAGTTTTGTACTATTAGTATTATGTTTGATTGAAGAATAACGAATAGAAAAATAAAAAGACTTCCGAGGAAGTCTTTTATTTAAGTATTATAAATGATCCTAGTTCTTTATATTTTACTTTCCATAAGAATTGTAACAGCTAATTAAAACACTTGTGTCTCCATCAAAATTCCTGAATTGAATATAGTAGTCTCCTAATAATAGCATACAACCCAACCCGTTGCTAGTGGCATCATATCCCATACTCCTAAGTGTTTTTGCCAGATCATCTGGTTTTAATGAATTTGCTCGTTCTGGAAGGAAATTCACCATATCGGTTGGTTTATCACAACCGACAACATCCACGAAATAATTGTTCATATCGCTAGGATTTTCCTGAGAAGCTGCCTCATGTCCTTTCTTTCTATTCCAAGAAACACCAAATGGAATATTGGTATAGCTAAGAGAAGGCGTCGAAACGTACTGTGAAGCATATTCTGGCCCATACTTTGCATTTGCTTCTTCTCTGCTTGAATGTAACAGATCGATTGCTATATTGCTAATCCCGTCCTTATTATACCCGGACGCTGCTCCTGTATTTGTTTGTGTCGCTACATTACCCTGAGTCTGCACAACGCCATTCATAGTCCAGGCTCCATTTGCATCAACATTATAGCCATCCGGAGTCGTTGTATTAGCTAACATATAACCATTGCTATCAAAGTAATAGCATTTTCCATCGATCCACTGCCAGCTATTTCTTGGATATGAATT
>NZ_OAOF01000088.1 GCF_900205965.1 Lacrimispora amygdalina | reverse complement strand
TGGAATGAAAAGTTAGAGGTAGTCGTCATTGAAAACAAGCCCAGTGAATTTAAAAAGCTGGCAGAAAAGGTAAACAGAAAATCCAATCATCTTGGGCTTGAACCCATTTACGGATTGGAAAATGCATACGGCTACGGCAGAAGTTTAGCTGTCTGGCTGATTGAAAAAGGTTACATTGTAAAAGACATTAATCCAGCTCTGGCTTATGACCAGAGAAAAAGTGCACCCATGCTCCGTAAAAACGATGAGCATGATGCGTATTGTGTTGCAACGGTACTCATTAACCAGCTGCATACTTTGCCGGATGCAAAGCCAAAAGATAACGAATGGACGTTGTCACAACTGGTAAATCGAAGAGATTTACTGGTCAAAGAAGGTATCCGGTTTAAGAACGGACTCCATGAGCAGATATCCATGGCGTATCCCAGCTACAGTAAGTTCTTCAGCGAGATAGACGGAAAATGTGCCATGTATTTCTGGAAGAACTACCCATCCCCTGTCCATTTGCAGGGAAAAACGTCAGAAGACCTAACAATCGAATTTAAGGAAATAGCTCGTATTTCCAAGAAAGATAAGGCAGAATTAAT
>NZ_OAOF01000090.1 GCF_900205965.1 Lacrimispora amygdalina | reverse complement strand
ATTAATTCTGCCTTATCTTTCTTGGAAATACGAGCTATTTCCTTAAATTCGATTGTTAGGTCTTCTGACGTTTTTCCCTGCAAATGGACAGGGGATGGGTAGTTCTTCCAGAAATACATAGCACATTTTCCGTCTATCTCGCTGAAGAACTTACTGTAACTAGGATATGCCATGGATATCTGCTCATGGAGTCCGTTCTTAAACCGGATACCGTCTTTGACCAGTAAATCTCTTCGATTTACCAGTTGTGACAACGTCCATTCGTTATCTTTTGGCTTTGCATCCGGCAAAGTATGTAATTGGTTAATCAAAACCGTTGCAACACAATACGCATCATGCTCATCGTTTTTACGGAGCATGGGTGCACTTTTTCTCTGGTCATAAGCCAGTGCAGGATTAATGTCTTTTACAATGTAACCTTTTTCAATTAGCCAGACAGCTAAACTTCTGCCGTAGCCGTATGCATTCTCCAATCCGTAAATGGGTTCAAGCCCAAGGTGATTGGATTTTCTGTTTACCTTTTCTGCCAGCTTTTTAAATTCACTGGG
>NZ_OAOF01000044.1 GCF_900205965.1 Lacrimispora amygdalina | reverse complement strand
ACCTCATAAACAACGTCATGGCGAAGTCACACCTTCGCTCTTTTGCTATGCTATTTTTTATTCCAAAGCCATTATACACTATCTTTGACTATTTGCGCAATTTCCTATAAAGTAAAAAAATCACACATTCTGTGTGATTTAGAAAACTCCCCGAGTAGGACTTGAACCTACGACCCAACGGTTAACAGCCGTTTGCTCTACCGACTGAGCTATCGAGGAATATACGACTTATTATACTCCATAAGTTGAAAATGTCAAGTGAAAACTTTTGGTTTTTAGAGTTAAATGCGGGAGATGGGACTTGAACCCACACGATCATACAACCACAAGATCCTTAGTCTTGCCTGTCTGCCAATTCCAGCACTCCCGCACAACGAAAACAATTTTACCATCATTACCTATAATTGTCAATATTATTTAAAAAATATATACAAAAAAATAATTTTGAAAATAATACAAAATCTGGTTGACAGAAGATGGCTTGTATACTATAATAGCTATTGTCGCTGAAAGAGATTACAGCGGAATGCAGAAGTGGCGGAATTGGCAGACGCGCACGGTTCAGGTCCGTGTGGTAGCAATACCTTGAGGGTTCAAGTCCCTTCTTCTGCACGAACCTTATTGAATGTCATGGCGGTAAGGTTTTGTATAAGATGACATGCGGGAGTGCTGGAATTGGCAGACAGGCAAGACTAAGGATCTTGTGGTTGTATGATCGTGTGGGTTCAAGTCCCATCTCCCGCATTGGGAAGCAGTTTTTCATTCGTGAAGAGCTGCTTTTTTTGTACAAAGGAAAATATGGTTCTCAACCTGAATTAAAACAGGTACTAATAAAATAAAAAAAGTGCTTGCTTATTTTGGAAAAGTATAGTATTATAATTGTACGAATTGATTCATCAATTTGTGCAATTGCAAGAGCAGAAGTGGCGGAATTGGCAGACGCGCACGGTTCAGGTCCGTGTGGTAGCAATACCTTGAGGGTTCAAGTCCCTTCTTCTGCATTTTAGAAATGTCCTGTAGGATCGGGGCATTTTTTATATATTAAAAATCAAAGAGGTGTCTGCCCAATGAATCCAAAGGAAACATACGGGAAGACACCTCTTTTTTTACTTATTCACAATCAGCCATGGACATACCTGACTCATAAACGGAATACTGGTTTCTACCATGCTTTTTCGCATGATAAAGTGCAATATCTGCCTTTTTATATAAATCTTCAAAGATGACACCATCCTCCGGATAAGCTGCTGTCCCCAGACTTCCGGATATATGTACCTCAGGTTCCAAAGCACTTCCGATCAGACTGCACAAATTTTCTAAACGAGAATATAAATCCATACTATAAGACACATCTTTAAGAAGTATGATGAATTCATCCCCGCCTAAACGGCCGAAGATATCATCTCTTCTCAGAGCGGATTTCAGTCTGGATGCAGCCCTGTGAAGCGCCTTATCTCCAAACTGGTGTCCATAGTTGTCATTGAGCTGTTTAAACTGGTCAATATCCAGCATAATCAGGATATGGTGTCCTTTGCTGTTGGTAAGGATATGACGAATCGCACGTATTGCAGCAGCGCGGTTTAAGAGTCCTGTCAGACAATCCTGTTGTGACAACTCATGCAAGGTCAGAGCCTCACGTTTTGAAGCATCAATATCTTTAATCAGAATAAATGCTTTAATGGTATCTGTATACGGGTCAGTAACTATTTGTACCATACCCAGAGTCCAGCAGACGCTGCCATCCTCCCTTAACCGGCGGTGTTCCAGACGGAGAGAACGGTTCCCTTGGTAGTACTGGCAAAGTAAGTGGTCCTTATTAAAGAAGTTTAAGTAAGGTTCTTTGTCCTCTTCGTAAATTTCGTGTTCCGCGATATAACTCATAATATCTGCAAATGATTTTCTTGCATCTTCCGGGATATTTCGAGTCATCTCTCCGATTATTTCCTCAAACAGATCCGACTTTGTATTATATTCATAATATCCGATGCAGTCTTTCTTTTGTTCCCGCATATACTCTGTCCAGCGCTGATATGCCAGTTCTTTTTCATATTGATCTGTAATATCCTGATAGGAAATAATACCGCGAAGCGGCTTTTTTTCTTCCGTGTATACCAGTGAGTAATGCTTTGAAAACCAGTGGTATTTTCCAAAACCGGTTTTAAGCCTGACTACGCATTCTCCTTCCGGAGCACCCTGTTCCATATCTTCGTAAAATTTCAGAAAATCCATGATACTTTCCTTATGTACAATGCCATTTTCTATTAAAAATTCCGGAGAAAGAGGCACGGAAAGCGGAGCTGGAAAGCATCTGGTAAATTCTGCGGAAGGAGAAAGGTTTCTGTTTGGTATATCATAGATGCATACCATACAGCCGGAGTGCCGGCTTGCAAGGCGGTATTGTTCCTCCTGAACCTGAAGGCTCTCTAAGCTTCGTTTCAGGCAGCTGATATCCGATACAGAACAATAGAATAGCTCTTCTTCTTGTATAAAATGAAAATCGATGGAGAACCAGCAGCGGTTATCCATTGATTTGGCTCTGAATTCCAGTCTGAAAATACTGGATTCAAGCTCCATATGATTGTGAATTTTATCTGCAATTTCGCTGAACTCCGATTCACAGACCATATCTTCAAGGCGGGAAGGAGAATGAAACCAGTTTTTTATTGCTGTATTAGAATAAATAACTGGATAACCTTCTTCTGCCTTAAGCTTTAGAATGCCGCATGGTATGCGGTCTAAAAAAACATCTCCGTCCATTGTTCGCTTTCTCCCATAAGTGCGTTAGAAAATAGAAATATCTATTATTATAAACATATGAGGCAAGCATTGAAAAAATTACTTATTTGACAAAAATAATAAAAAAAACATAAAACATGTAATTCGTATAGGTAAAAAGGGTTGATCTCAAGCGGAACAAATGTTGTCAGCTTAAAATCAACCCTATAGAATTCTGCAAATAGCCGTTATAAAGATCTGTAAAGATAGAGAGGTCTGCCATCCTTTATAATCCTGTCTGGTTCGCCCTGAATGAGAGGCAGAGCATAGGCAAGGAATTCCTCAGTAACATTGGTACCATGGTCACAGATCCACTGAGATGGGAAGAGCTTTTCTTTATTGCACACTTCATTTACATCAACCGTAACGCATTCCATCTCATAAGGAGAATCAGAAATTCGTTTGAAAGCGATCATAAGGCCTGTGCCGCCGTTTAATGCTGCCTTTATTCCTTCCCTGCCGGCTGTGACTGCCTCTTCGATATCGGTTGCTGAAGCAAGCATGCCGCTGCAGCGCTGGTTCACGTTGAGTTCAATAGAACGAACCTTTACGCCAAAACGGTTGCGGACGAAATTCTCCAGCATTTTACCGCTTCCAGTCAGCATCTTGTGGCCGAATGTGTCAGTACGGACTTCATCGGTGTATTCGCAGATGAATTTACCGTTTGCATCTGAAATACCCTCAGAGATACAGATGGTTACAGAATTCTTTTTGGATAAGGCTTTGTACACATCATCTGCAAACTGTTCAAAATCAAAATCGGATTCAGGTAGATAAATCAAAACAGGATTATCACCATCAAATTTTCTTGCAAGTGAACTGGCAGCGGTCAGCCAGCCTGCGTGACGTCCCATGAGTTCGATAATCGTAACTGATTTTTGCTGATAAACACTGGAATCTAAAACAATTTCCCGAACGGTATCTGCCACATATTTGGCTGCGCTTCCAAAGCCAGGTGTATGGTCCGTATGGACCAGATCGTTGTCAATTGTCTTTGGAACGCCGATAAAGCGAATGCTGCTTCCGTGATGAGTAGCGTAGCGGGAGAGTTTGCTTACGGTATCCATTGAATCATTCCCGCCAATATAAAAGAAGTATCCAATATCCATAGCACGGAATTTTTCAAACAGTGCCGGGTAGAAAGGGGATGATAAATCATCAGGCAGTTTATAACGGCAGGAACCCAGATACGCTGCAGGTGTCAGCTTTAATAACTCCAGTTCCTCCGATGTTAAATCATTGGTCAAATCCATATAATTTCCAGACATGAAGCCTTCTATGCCATTGATCATGCCGTATACACGGCCGATCTCTTCGTGAGCCTTTCCTTCTTTGATGACGCCGTAAAGACTTGCGTTAATCACAGCTGTAGGTCCGCCGGATTGTCCTACGATTACATTTTTCTTCATGTATCATTTCCTCCAAATCTGCATATGCCAGGTGCACGTTACCTATTCTATAATAGAAAGGACATCTTTGCAACCAAATTTAAAGGATATAAGGGAATTGGTAAGGAAAGGAAATAAAAAAAGACCCTAAAAAGGGAGGAGCCGGTGAAATGTGGGTTTCACCGGCGAGTTATGAAAAAAAGTTTTATAAAACAAGTTTGGAGTAGTTCTTGTTTATATAATCAGTATATAGGAGACATGTGAAGTAAGTTTGTAGAAGATGTAAATATTTTTTGTACGACTTGTGAAAAAACTGTGAATGAATAATGGTGGTGTTTTATGAGTGTTTTCGACTTTAATTAGATATAGTTTATGTAAATTAGAATTTAGCTTACTGGCTATTAAAGCACATTGGCAATTGAATATTGATAGTTGGCATCAAATGTAGTAATATATATTACTACTGGAAAAGTTTTACATAATTGAAAGGATAGGATATGAATTTTAAAATTACAGATTTAATATTAGAGCAAGATAAAGATGCAATATTTGTTTTTATCGCCTATCGTCATAAATTAAGTATTCTATAAGGAAAATCATAATATTATAGTAAGGGGAAACAGCTGGAGGGTAAACCAGATGAGTAAATATACGAAATTAATCAACAATATTGTAGCGTTTGGAAATAATGATGATAGAATAGCTGCAATTATTTTGGTGGGGTCACAAGCACGTAAAGATAAATCTTCTGATGAATATTCTGATTTGGACCTAATTGTTATAACAGAAGATACAAATTACCTTGTTCAATCTAACGATTGGCTTGATAAAATCAGTAAGTATCATATCTTGTTTTTAGAAAAAACAGCTGATGGTGCTGATGAAAAAAGAGTGTTGTTTGAGGGGGCATTGGATGTGGATTTTGTTATCATATCGGAAAATGATGCCAAGACAGCTATGAAAAGTGGTAAAAAGCTCCAAATACTATTGAATGGTTATCGTGTATTAATAGATAAAAAGGAAATACTAGCTGATATTTCTACTCTTCAGCAAACAAAAGAACCGTATTTTTTTCCACAAGAAGTTGACTATGTTAATATAGTCAATGATTTTTGGTATCATGCTATATGGACATCTAAAAAGATCTTGAGAGGGGAACTCTGGGCAGCAAAGTTTTGCCTGGATAGTTATATGAAATCTAAGCTGCTTTGGATGTTGGAATTTTATGAGCATGTGAAAAACGGGCCCAATTACAATACATGGTACTCTGGAAGATTTGTAGATACTTGGGCGGAACAAGAGATAAGAGATCGATTGGCAAATTGTTTTGCACATTATAACAAGGAGGATATGATAACTGCATTAAAAAATACGATGGAATTGTTTTGTTATTTGGCCACTAATATATCAGTGGCAGTCGGCTATAGATATTGTGACGATGCAGATGATTATTCATCGAAATGGGTAAAACAAAATTTAAATTGAAAATAATGGAGATATATAATGAACTATATATTAAAAAATAAAGAGGCATGGGAAGAAGCATTTGACCACAGACAAACAAACTGGGGAGAAGATAATTATAAGCTCCTCCTTAATGAAAAACTCCCCTTTTTTTGTCCGGACCTGGCACTAGAATTAAATAATATGGATTTTAAAGGCAAAGAAGTGGCGCAATTTTGCTGCAATAATGGCAGGGAAATTCTATCTCTCATGCAATTAGGAGCAAAATCGGGTGTAGGCTTTGATATTGCTGATAATATTATTAAACAGGCAGAAGTAACTGCTGAAAAAGCGGGTATTGGTAACTGTAAATTTGTTGCATGTAATATTTTAGATATTCCTGAAGTATACAATGATTCTTTTGATTTTATCATGTTTACCGTTGGTGCGATTACCTGGTTTGAAGATTTGAATTCATTGTTTCGTAAAGTGTCAGATTGTTTAAAACTAGGAGGAATTCTTTTAATCCATGATTTTCATCCATTTATGAATATGCTGCCTATGCCGGGAGAACCTGATTATGATGAACAACATCTGGACAGGTTGAAGTATTCTTACTTTCGGAAGGAACCGTGGATTGAGAATGATGGTATGGGGTATATGTCTGATCAATATAACTCAAAGACTTTTACAAGCTTTTCACATACGATATCTGATGTCATTAATTCAATTATTCAAGCGCCTATGAGGGTGATGAAAATAAGTGTATTTAATTATGATGTGGGCTTATCTGATGTATATAATGAAAAAGGATATCCGCTATCTTATATACTCAAAGCACAGAAATAATAATAAATCTTGATATCCCAGGTGTTGAATGATAGGATATTTGCCATTGGAAGGAGAGGGGGAGAATGTGAAATAAATAACGAAATGAACGCGTTTTTAGTCACATTCAGCTGCTTTTTGATATAATATCAAAATTCCATGTATAACTCATTAAAATAAAATAATGTACAAACAAGTGGAAAACAGTAGAAATAGCAAATAAGCACGTATGATGTTGTAAAAAACAATGACAATATGTGCAAAATGTACGTAAAAAACATTTTGTTAAATAAAAAACAATGCAAAAACACAATAAAACACAAAAATAAATACAAAAATATATTGCATAATGCACAAATATGTGATATATTATGTTTAGTAAAATCCTTGAGAAAAGAGTGCAGAAACGGCAGCAGAAATGCTGATTAGTTACTATGCACTCTTTTTTTGAAATGAAATATAAGTTCATATTTATGAAAACAAGTCAATAGAAAATAAAGGGGTGCTGCGTGTGGACAACAAATTATGGACAGTGATTGAGAACAATCCCATAATTGCTGCGGTGAAAGACATGGCTGGTCTTAAGAAATGTGTGGAATCAGATGTAAAAGTGATTTTTATACTTTTTGGTGATGTCTGCAACATAGATCAGATTGTAAATGAGGCCAAAAGAGAAGACAATATCATCATGGTTCATATGGATCTGCTGATAGGCTTAAGCGGAAAGGAGGCTGCAGTTGACTTTATTAAGGCTCATACGAAGGCAGACGGAATTATCACCACGAAACAGTCCCTGATTCAACGCGCCAAAGAGGTTGGGTTATATACAGTACTGCGTTATTTTGTAATAGACTCCATGGCTCTGGTGAATATTGAAAAACAGAATAGCTGCTGTGCAGTACAGCCCGATGTAATTGAGATTTTACCAGGAGTTATGCCTAAAGTGATCAGGAAGATCTGCAGAATCAGCAAGGTGCCGGTAATTGCCGGCGGGTTGATTTCCGACAAAGAAGATGTTATGTCAGCGCTGGCAAGCGGTGCACTTTCTATATCAACCTCTGAGCAGGCGGTGTGGTTTATGTAAGAGAGTATGTTATATGCTTCACAACATATAGAAGCTGTTTTTCATGTGTAAGGAGGTCAATTAATATGAAGAAGTTCATGAATGACGTGTCAAAGGTAGAAGATGAGATGATTTTGGGACTGGTTAAGGCATATCCTCAGTATTTGAAGAAGCTTGACTGCGGTAATGTGGTGATTCGAAGCAAACGGAAAGAGAATAAGGTTGCATTAATAAGCGGCGGCGGAAGCGGACACGAACCGGCACATGCAGGTTACGTGGGTACCGGAATGCTTGATGCGGCCGTTGCCGGGGCGGTTTTTACCTCACCGACACCAGATCAGATTTATGAAGGCATAAAAGCCATTGCCAATGATGCCGGTGTATTAATGGTGATCAAAAATTATACCGGTGATGTTATGAATTTTGAAATGGCGGCAGAAATGGCGGAGGCCGATGGTATATTGGTAAAACAGGTGGTTGTTAATGATGATGTTGCAGTAAAAGACAGTCTGTATACTGTTGGCAGAAGGGGTGTGGCAGGCACTGTATTTGTGCATAAGATCGCAGGAGCAGCGGCTGAGAGAGGGGAAGACATCAATAAGGTTCAGGCAGTGGCCCAGAAGGTAATAGACAATGTCCGAACAATGGGAGCGGCGATCCGTCCGTGTACCGTACCTGCTGCTGGAAAGCCTGGATTTGAACTGGCTGAGGATGAAATGGAAGTGGGAATCGGGATTCATGGCGAACCAGGTACCCATCGGGAGAAAATAAAATCTGCCAATGAAATCGTTGATTTTCTCCTTGATAAAATACTTTCGGATATGGATTATACTGGGAGTGAGGTCGCCGTTATGATTAATGGTTCTGGCGCAACCCCGCTTATGGAATTGTTCATTATTAATAACCGGGTATCGGATGTTTTGAAAGAAAAGGGCATTTCTGTTTATACTACCTTCGTAGGCGAATATATGACATCCATTGAGATGGAGGGCTTTTCTATTTCTTTATTAAAATTGGATGAGGAATTAAAGTCGCTGCTTGATGAAAAAGCAGATACACCGGCATTTAAAGCATAATAAGTTTGGAGTGATGAGATGAACAAAGAGAAATTAATTCTTGTAATTGATCAGATGGCAGATGCCATGGAAAGCCAGAAAGAATACCTGACAGAGCTTGATAATTCAATCGGTGATGGGGATCATGGCATAAATATGGCAAGAGGATTTGGCGAAGTTAATAAAAAAAGGGATGCCCTTCTTAAGATGGAAGCCGGAGATATGATTAAAAATCTCGGTATGATTCTTGTAGCGACTGTGGGAGGAGCTTCCGGTCCATTATACGGTACCGCTTTTATGAAAGCAGGAACATATTTGAAGGGTAAGGAAGATATTACGTTTGATGACTTTCTGGAATCTTTTCAATGTGCCATTGATGGAGTTATGGCAAGGGGGAAGGCTGTAGAAGGCGAGAAGACAATGCTGGATGCCATGATGCCTGCAAAGCGTGCCATGGAGAAGGAATGGAAAATTACCGGAGATGTAAAAAAATCCCTGGAAGCAGGCATAGCTGCAGCAAAAGCCGGTGTGGAGTTTACAAAGAGGATTGCTGCCACAAAAGGAAGAGCGAGCTATCTGGGAGAAAGAAGCATCGGTCATCAGGACCCCGGTGCAACCTCGTTTACATTCCTGCTGGAAGCGATTGCTTCCCGGATATAACAGGAGGGACGATATGGTTAATTTTGTGATTGTATCCCACAGCCGGCTGTTAGCCGAAAGCGTGGCTGATTTAACAAAACCCATGGCTGCCGGAGTGAAAGTGATTCCTGCCGGCGGACTGGAGGATGGCAGCTTTGGTACCAGTTATCAGATCATTACCGATGCGATAGAGAAGGCCTATACCGGAGAGGGCGTTCTGGTGCTTATGGATATGGGAAGTGCGGTCATGACGGCGGAGATGGTATTGGAAACAATGGAAGACCGTAAAGTAAAGATGGTAGACTGCCCATTGGTGGAAGGTGCCGTTGCCGGAACGATTGCTGCAGCCGGCGGACTTGATATGGAAACGATATACAGGGACTTAACAGATTCCGGATATGTTAACAAGTTTTAAAAGGTACATCATGTACTTATTAAATAAGAAATTAAAGGAGGGTATTACTGATGGCGAAGTACGTAATGGCTTTGGACTCAGGAACAACGAGCAACAGATGCATTTTATTTAATGAGAAGGGAGAGATGTGCAGTGTAGCTCAAAAGGAGTTTACCCAGTATTTCCCCAAACCAGGCTGGGTGGAACATGATGCCAATGAAATCTGGTCTTCTCAGCTGGGAGTGGCGGTTGAGGCAATGTCCAAGATTGGTGCGACAGCGGAAGATATTGCAGCAATCGGTATTACAAATCAGAGAGAGACAACAATTGTCTGGGACAAAGCAACAGGAGAACCGGTATATCATGCAATTGTATGGCAGTGCAGACGTACCTCCGAATATTGTGATTCTCTGAAAGAGAAAGGTCTCACAGATTCTTTCAGACAAAAGACAGGTCTTATCATTGATGCATATTTTTCAGGAACGAAGCTGAAATGGATCTTAGACAATGTGGAAGGTGTCAGGGAACGGGCGGAAGCAGGAGAATTACTTTTTGGTACGGTTGAAACATGGCTTATCTGGAAATTGACAAAAGGCAGAGTTCATGTGACTGATTATTCCAATGCGTCAAGAACCATGTTATTTAACATTCAGGAATTAAAATGGGATCTGGATATCCTGAAAGAATTAAATATTCCGGAATGTATGCTCCCGGAAGCAAAACCTTCAAGCCTTGTTTATGGTGAGTCTGATTCCCAGTTCTTTGGCGGTCCCATCCCCATCGGCGGTGCAGCCGGAGATCAGCAGTCAGCGCTGTTTGGCCAGACCTGCTTTACTGCTGGAGAAGCAAAGAATACTTATGGAACCGGATGTTTCCTTCTGATGAACACTGGAGAAAAACCGGTATTCTCTAAAAATGGACTGGTAACAACAATCGCCTGGGGACTTGACGGAAAAGTGAATTATGCTTTGGAGGGGTCTATCTTTGTTGCAGGTGCTGCAATTCAGTGGCTGCGTGATGAGATGAAGCTGGTAGACTCTTCCCAGGATTCTGAATATATGGCGAAAAAGGTAAAAGATACCAACGGCTGCTATGTAGTTCCTGCATTCACAGGACTTGGCGCCCCTCATTGGGATCAATACGCAAGAGGAACCATCGTAGGTATCACAAGAGGCGTGAATAAGTATCATATTATCAGAGCGACTCTGGAATCCCTGGCTTTCCAGGTGAATGATGTCATTAATGCAATGCAGGCAGATTCAGGTATCACACTCAGTACGTTAAAAGTTGACGGCGGAGCCAGCGCCAATAACTTCTTAATGCAGTTCCAGTCTGACATCATGGGAGCTCCTGTGCACAGACCGGTGTGTGTTGAGACAACTGCCATGGGAGCTGCATATCTTGCAGGTCTTGCAGTTGGATATTGGGAAAGCAAGGAAGCTGTTGTGAAGAACTGGCAGATCGACAAAATATTCCACCCCGAGATGGCCGAAACCGAAAGAGCAGAACTTGTAAATGGCTGGAATAAAGCAGTTAAATGTTCTTATGGATGGGCAAAAGATTGATATCAGATATTAGAAACTGTGATTTCAGGAGGTAAGGGAGTATGTTGATTTTTATTTCAGAACTGATAGGTACTATGCTGCTTATCTTACTTGGTGACGGGGTGGTAGCCAATGTAACATTAAATAAGTCCGGGATGAAGGGAGGCGGACCGGTCCAGATCACATTAGCCTGGGGTCTTGCTGTTATGCTGCCTGCATTTATCTTCGGAGCATCGTCAGGCGCGCATTTTAATCCTGCATTAACAATTGCACTGGCAGCGGAAGGTTCTATAGGATGGAATGTGGTGCCGACTTACATAGCAGGACAATTCATAGGAGCATTTCTTGGAGCAACACTGGTTTATGTATTATTTAAGGGCCAGTTTGACCTTACTGAGGATCCTGGAACAAAACTCGGTGTATTCTCTACAGGTCCCTCCGTGCCAAATACCGGACTGAATCTGTTAAGTGAAGCAATCGGAACATTTGTCCTTGTCTTTGCAATCAAAGGAATCGGGAATGTGAAAGAGGTAGCACCGGGCGTTGACAAATTGCTTGTATTTGGAATTATTGTTTCCATTGGTATGTCTCTTGGCGGATTAACCGGATATGCCATTAATCCGGCCCGTGATCTGGGTCCGCGTATTGCACATGCACTGCTTCCTATTAAAGGAAAGGGAGATTCAAACTGGAAATATTCATGGATACCAGTAGTGGGGCCTGTCATTGGTGCACTTGCGGCAGTTCTGTTATACAATGCCATTCCCTGGTAGAATGAAAAGTTAATATAAATACTAAGTGGGGTCAAAGGCCAGGTAATCGGCATGTATTAAATGCTGATTACCTGGCCCTTATTTCAGCAAGTCCTGATACTCCGGATGCTTTTCAAACCAGTTGATCGCATACGAGCATGTCAGGACTGCTTTTTTTCCTTCCGAACGCAGATGATCTGCGGCAGCTTTCATCAGCTGGCCTGCGATACCCTGACCCCGGAGGGAATCATCCACAAAAGTATGATTAATATTAACGGTATTGTTGTCTGAGTCTGGAAATGTGACTTCAGCCAGCAGGCTGCTGTTGGAATCATAAAGTGCAATCTGATTGGGGGTGTAAGTAAAATTCATAGAAAATACCTCCTGTTTTGTAATAAAACGATTATATCACTTCGTGAATGAAGGATCAAGGAGTTCCCGGCTGATTAAGTTTATAGATTCATAATGAAATGGCGATAAAAAAAGAGCACCGTAAAAATTGGGGAAACGATGCTCCAAAGAAGAGTTATTGTAAGTATAACCTAAAATTTTCATTATGTAAAGTAGAAAATTTGTAAGATGTGTGAAAAACACGTTGAATAAAACATATTTTCACCAAATTAATACATGATATAAAATATATTAATTTATATGATGTTCGGCTTAATTATTTTGATACCTTTTCCTTTTTAAAACATGACACACAGATGTCTCTCTTTATATGGTAATATC
>NZ_OAOF01000065.1 GCF_900205965.1 Lacrimispora amygdalina | reverse complement strand
ATTGAACAAAATCGCTATCGCGATGGCTGTTCAAAATTCCTTTTATTCTCCACCCACCTCAAAAATAAATATGGCAGATTTTGAATTTTTCGTGTATTGTTAAGCTACCACACCTAAACAGCCACATAAACCAAAACCTGCCTATGTTGATTCTATCATTTATTTCAGTAACTAACAATTCCTTATTTTATTTTTTTACTGCGAGACCTCCTCCTTTTGCGATTTCTTAATCACTTTACTACTTTTATCTTTTCAGGAGGTTTCTTATGCAGCATTATATTGATTCTTTTACGACTATGGTCTCCCTCAGAGGCCTTGCTGGTCATACCTTAAAATCTTATTCCAGTTATCTTAAATCGTACCTTTCCTATCTGACAGATCATCTCCACAAACTGCCCGAAGATGTTTCTTGGGATGAACTGCGCCAGTATATCCTTTTTCTGCAAAACGTCAGATCCCTTTCCGACCGTTCCATCAATGCTCATATTTCCCAGCTTAAGTTCTTTACACTTTACGTTCTTCACAAACCCTGGGATCCTTATCAGATCCCTTTCCGCAGATTTGATTCTTATCTCCCAGAAATTCTTTCCCAGGAGGAAGTCCGTTACTTTATCGATTCTTTCGATAACTTAAAACACAAAGCTGTCATCTCTCTTTTGTATTCCGCCGGTCTCCGGGTTGGTGAAGTCTGCCATCTTAAATATAAGGATATCAGTCGGAGGAACATGACCATTCATATTTCCCACAGCAAGAATCGTTCGGACCGTTACGCCATCCTTGCTTCCAATGCTCTGGATATTCTTACTGATTACTGGCTTTCCTACGGTAAGCCCACTGACTGGCTTTTCCCCAGCACCTTCACCTCTGATAAACCCATCTGTTCCTTTACCGTCAATCGGTTTGTCAATCAACACCTGGCGCGCCTTGGCTGGAATAAGAATATCAGCAGTCATACGTTCCGACACTGTTTCGGAACTCATTTATATGAGAACGGTGTCGATCTGCTCACTATTAAGTCCCTTTTAGGACATAAATCCTTATCTTCTACCACCATTTACGTCCATCTTGGCTCCAATGGGGTTCATTCCACCCTCAGCCCTTTTGATATGAATGGAGGTATGAAATGAGTTTTCCCATACAACTGGCCTTTGAACGCTTTTATTCTTGTTTTGCAGATTCCCAGCCAGACTATTCCCACTATAACAAAGTGGCTTCCGCTATCATAAACTGCAAGTCCGGAAGTCTTGGCTGCAACATATCCGTCTGTGATGACTGCGGTCATGTATCCGTACATAACAACTCCTGCCGCAATCGGCACTGTCCCTGCTGTCAGATCATGCACAAGGAACTCTGGATCGATTCCAGAATGGCCGAAACCATTGACTGTCCATATTTCCACGCAGTCTTTACCGTTCCCTCCGAGCTGAATGAATTGATCCTTTTTAACAAGAAGGAGCTTTATTCCCTGATGCATAAGGCCTCTGCCAGAACACTTCTCGAACTGGCTTCTGATAAAAAATATCTCGGTGCCACTGCAGGGATTATACAGGTACTGCACACCTGGGGACAAAAGCTTGATTTCCATCCACATATCCACTGCATCGTTATGGGGGGCGGTTTGACTCCTGACCGAAAGTTTGTCCGTTCCTCAAAGGACTTTTTCATTCCAGTAAAAGTCCTTTCCAAAAAATTTCGCGGGAAATTTCTGGCTCTTCTTTCTGATCTGCATTCAAACGGTAAACTGTTTGTTCCTGATTCCATTTCTGATTGGAATTCTTTTATGGATTCCCTATATAACAAAGAATGGATTCCATTTATAAAAGAAACTTTCGATGGAGCAGCCAATGCGGTCTCTTATCTCGGAAGATATACCCACAGGATTGCCATCTCCAACAGCCGCATTCTTGAAGTGACGGATTCGTCCGTCTCCTTCCGCTATAAAGATTACCGGGACAATCATACCGACAAGGTCATGACACTGGAGGGCACGGAATTTATCCGGCGGTTCCTGCTCCATGTGCTTCCCAGAGGTTTTACCAGAATCCGCTATTACGGGATCTTGAGTAACCGCACCAGAAAAGATAAGATTGCTATAATCCGCACCCAGACAGTACGGCTTAAGTTCCGTTCCCGGTATGACGGTCTTTCCACTGAAGTAAGGATTCTTGCCATGTTTGGCATAGACCTCCGGGAGTGTCCCTGCTGTAAAAGCCGTAACTATCATCAGGTAAAATCTTTCCATCTGCGAAATTGAAACATCGCTTTACATACTTTTTTAAAGCCGCCGTACAGACGGTTTATTTGTGTTGGTTTTTTTTCTGATGTAAGGCCGGAAAACTGATAACAGTT
>NZ_OAOF01000011.1 GCF_900205965.1 Lacrimispora amygdalina | reverse complement strand
TCCCTCCTGATCTTGTTTCCGACCAATCAGTTCCCGTACCGGCAACCTCAGATGACAGCGTTAACTCTTTGCGAGTCCGCAAGGGGGCGACAGCCAATCTACAACAAACCAATGGGTGGATGGACAAGTTATTTCATTTATTGGTTGTTGATGTTAACTCTGTATGGAATGGATTGCAAGTCATTTCTGGATTTAGTTTCAGGAGAAAGGAACGGCAGAAAAAGAAACAGAAAAGGGAGTTACAGAAGAAGTGTTTTCACCCCCTGTAACCCCCGGCAGCACCATTTTACCATAGAATCAGTTTCCTGTAAATTTATGGTTCACCATGAACCATAGGGTAGGTAATCTGGCTAAGTTTCTGGTGAAATGGAATCAATAGACCACTTTCGTTTTGCCCTGTGTCGCAAATAATTGCCCCTGTGTGACCTTTAAAACCAATGGTGGAACATATATGCCAATCAGACGATAAAAAGCCTTGTTGGGCAAATCAGAAAACTATAGTCTTTTCCCGTTGCACCTGATAGCTGTTAGGATTGCGATTACCTCCTGTTCGTATTCCGGTTGCTTTTTCAGTAAAATGTCGCATATAGGCCAGTTTTCCATATTCCTTATGTCGCATAATCGCAACCATTTATAAATTCCTGAACTGGAAAATTCTCGCCTTATTTTGCTCCAAAAGCAGGTATGAACCATGGGGTCGAAAATGATGCAGGTTAAAGATCCGGGGTCAAAAATCTCCCCTGCTCGGATTACATCAGCCCGCAATGCGGGCTGAGATAACTTTTCATCGGGGTCGTATTCCTGGCATTGGGGTCGCAACCGGAGTCGTACTTACCAGAAATGCCCATTTATACAGAAGAGTTGCGGGGTCATAATCAATAACTCCTTGATTAGTTAATCAAGAATTATAACTATTATTCTAGAACACCATCAAGCTGAGATTTTTTCTCTGTTTGGTTGTGTATACGATTTGGAAATATTTTTTAATGTATTATTATGTTTTTTTTCGAAGCATATTCATTGATTCTTTTTATCAAATTTTCTCTATATACAGCTTCAGCCGCATGGATTTCACGTTCTCCATCTTCATCCTCATATTCAGGAAATATGATAAAGTTTGTCTGATCCATTTTTTTTATTATATATTCGTTTCCCTCAAACTCACCATTTCTAACATGATATGATGTTATAAAATTCATTATTTCCTCATACAATTCTTGTGTATTAATTTCTGATTGCAAAAATCCTTCCATTACGTTCATATATTTTTACCTCCTGGTTTATTTAACTGGATATGCGCTAAGCATTCCACCATCTTCTGAAATAACTATTTTAATTAACGTTTCACCTTTTGTACCAACTTCTTTTCCAGCATCAATTACAATTTGATAGCTTTGTTGTCCCATTTTTGTTAAGCCATTGTCGGCTATTGATTGAACTTTTCCACTGCTCATAGCATCCTTTAATATTACTTCAGCTGCTTCTTTTGTATCTCCTAAAAATTTTGCACCTTTACCACCACTGGAAGATAAGTGTTTGGGTTTAACATAAGATGAATTAATATCAAAATTATTTAATGCTTTCTGTCCTTGTTTAACAATATCATCCGCAATTTTTGATCCACCTTTAACAGCGTCACCCGTCCCCTTAGTTCCAGATCCCCCATTTTTCTCCTTAACCGCAGGTTTATTGCCCTTACTTTGGGTATTACCAGTGCTACCCATCGCACTGTAATACATCAACGTTCCATAAGCAAAATTAGTTACTCCTTCCGCTGCCACGCTTAAAAACAGTTTGTTTTCTTCCTGCCATTTATAAAAAGGTTTTGTTTCTATCTGCTCCTTTGTTTCTTTACAATCCTTCTTTAACAGCTTTATCATTTCCGCATTTATTACGTGCGCATCCCAGTCCGCGTTTGCATCCATTTTATTTTTACTTGCGGAATTTTCCATCCCGTTTAATAAACTTTCCAGCGCTCCCGTATCGCAATACGGCATCAGACGCCCCAGCGCTCCCTTAATATACTCCCCTTCAAGGTTATTTTTATCATACAGGGTGTAAAGCTCAATCTTTCCCCCATTCTTAATCATCCGATCCTCTATAAACTGGAGCGCCAATTCATACTTTCCTTCATTCAAATATAAACTTCCATATGGATTATCCAGTATCTCCCGCAGTCCCGGGTATTTCTCATCCATCTCCTGCATTAGTATAATCTGCTTTGCAAAAATTCCATCCTGCCCTGAGTTAATAATTTTAAATTCCATCCCGGATGCTCTACAGGAAAGTAAAGATTTCGTTGTTATAATTTCCTTCCCATTTATCTTTTCACCCTGCGGTTCCGGGTTCTCCCATTTTTCATCCAAAACCATTGATTTCTCACAAGGGCCTCCCGCATAACAGTCTCCAAATGACCCAATATTATGCAATGCCTTACAGTCCTCCACACATGCTTTCGGAAGGTTATTGACATCAATACCGACTGAATCCACATATAAATAACTGTCTTGTGAACCATACGGGCAGCGTAGCTTTGCCCCTAACACCAACGGCTCCGGTGGTCCTTTCTCTTTCCCAAACAACCAGGAAAACCAACCCATACGTTTTCTCCTTTCATTTTACCACAATTTCCTCTATTCTCATACCCATAACTTCTCTTCGGCAGGCACTTTCTACGAATTTCAAGTCTGCCACAATGTATCGTCCTTTTATGCCGCCAAGTCTGAAAATAGAATGTGTTTGTATTTTCTCTTTTTTCAAAACCCCTTTAATGATTATACTTCCATCTCTGCTTATTTCACTTTTTTCATCCAGACAATCCAGTTGCGGTAAATCAGGAATCTGGTAAAAAGCACTTCTCCTGTTTTCCTTATCATTTAATGTTGCATATTTGAATTGGATTTCCGGACTATATACTCTAATTAACGCTGCAAATTCCTTTGAAACCATGAAACAGGGGTGACAAATCAGGTCCATAAATGTTATCTCCCTGTTTAATTCTATTTGAAAATGATTCTGTCTGGAAAGCTCCTCATATATCTGACTATCCGTCCTGCCTGGTCTCATTTGAGTGTACCAGTCCATGAATCGTGGCTGTGGGTTCTTTTTATCAGCATATATCATGAAATATCTCATATTTACTCCTCTCCTAACTGAAAGAGAACGTCCGCTTCTCCCATATACTCCCCGAACAGAATACTCACAAAACTCTCTAATCTGTCTTGATGTGGAAGAAAATTGCGCTCTGGCAATGCTTCCTCCAGCATTGCCAGTAAGAAAGCTTTGGTCACTCCATGATAATACGGTGCATAAGCATAGCGTATAAAATCTGCTTCATATTCATGGATTCTGGGAAAATTTTTGCCTAATTCTTCCCTGATAGCTTCCACATCTTCCTCAAAAAGCTGATATATGTCTCTGGCATCCCAGTAAGACACAGCCTGAGAAGAATCGCTGTAAAATGTATGATCCATCAAATCGATCCTGATAAGATAGCGCTGCAGAAAAATACTGCTGTACAAATGAGAAAAGAGAATATATCTCACCTTTCCCTTTTTCTTCTGGTCTTGAAGAATTGTGGTCTGCTCTACTGCTGTTTTGAAAGCTTCCAGAAATGTATGTACGATTTCCTTACTATGTTTTTCACAGTGTAGTGTAATACTCCTGCTGCTTTTTGAAAATTGTTCAGGCAGGATATATTCCATGGCTGTCATAAATTCTTCTTTTCGATCCATTATTGTATCCTTATCTTTCCGCCGGTGAATGTAATATCCTTATCTATCGATAACCCCGATCCGCCCTGCTTGATATTAACATTTGTTTTTCCTGCTATGACAAGAGAGGCATCCTCACTGGATATAGTCATGTTGCCTCCGGAAGATATGGATATATCCTTGCTGCTTTTTATCTGTACCCCTTCCCCATCCTTTATCCTGATTGACATTCCTTTGTTATTAGTAAGTTCTACACTGTCAGGTGTAAACAATAATTCCTTTCCATATTTAGTCTTAAAAGACTTATGATCCGGATTCTTCCTGTCATTGCCCGTCTCCATATGTACAGAGCTAATGACATAACCATGCTCTTCGATCTGATCTGGTATCTGCAGGCGTACACGATCTCCCGGTTCCGGCATGCAGTACCAGCCTGCGCCATCAGGGGAAGAGTATCCAGTGGAATAAGGGAACCATTTCGTTATATTCTGACTGGCATTTTCGTCTCCTGCCAGTTCTATCTTTACCATATCACGAGCGACTTCTCTGACTGATGCCTGAAAAGAGCAGCCTGACTGATAATTGTTTGACTGTAACATTACACGCATGCCATTGATAGGACGCAAGGTATAAGTATGTGTTAACTCCTCGTGTAAATATTTACTTTCGATTTTACAGACATACCCGCCTTCGTTCCCCAGCATAAGCCTGTCCCATAAATCATAAACATCCCTTGAAGTAATGCGGTATTCCATGTAATCCTGTTCCATAAATGAATTAGAACTGCCTCCTCCACAAGTCATATAACTGTCGACACGTTTGCTGACACTAAAGTTGGCAGATTCAGGCATGGTGTACGTAGAATAATTAGCATCACCTACAAAGTAATAAGCTCCCTCTCTGGTAATCGCAGGTGTTACAGCCATACCAAAACGGCTGGCAATCCTCCTGATAAACTCCCAGTCAGTCTCGTTGTATTGCAATAAAAAGTCTATGGTGGAGGAATCCAGAACTCCCTTCACTTTTACATCAGCTTCACCATAAGTCTGATTTATGGTTCTTAACACATCCAGATAGGTTAAACCGGTATCCTGAAAAGAACGATAATGCTTGTTTCCATCCATTAGATATGTACCGCTTTTAAGTGTCAGGGTAAGCATGGTAGCATGAGGCTGTGGTTCCAGAGAAAAACCCGCAATCATTCCTGTCATAAGGTTCTGGGTACCCCCTTCTTCATCCTCTCCGGTAATATTCACCCACATGCGTTCCAGTAATTTACCTTTGTAAGCTTCCACATCCTTATCACGTATATATCCGCTTACAAACGCAGTTGCATGTCCCCCCACTTCCCGGTCTATCTCCAGGCTCTCCAGTGTCAGGAACTCAAATTGAGAAATATGTATTTTATCTGCTCTCATTTTTCAATTCTCCTTTTCCTGTGATTTTTATATACTCCAGCGATTTCAACACGGATTCTCTCCAATCATCATAAAAACACATCCTGCAGTTAAATGTTCCCGCCAGCAAATATTCCTCCGTACTAACCAGAAACTGCAGATTATATGTTTCATCATCCAGTGTAAAATTCTTGTATTCAAACCACCTGCCATCGGCTCTCTCTAAATTAATACTCCCCTTGCCGTAAATTACAGTCTCCGGTGTATGAAGCTTAACCGTATCCTGCATTTGATGTATGAGTTCATCCAGATTGGTATACTCTTGAATATCCCCGCGCCTTAGAAGATGAAAACCGAAATTATCATCATAATATTCATTTGTAAGCAATACCGGCGGACGGTTGCTGCTTATATATCTGACCTTTGCAATCATCTCGGGCATTTCTGTGAAATTTTGAGGTATTAGTGCATTTACTTTTCCGTCAAACATAGGAAGAGGTATAAATCGTATCCCTTTTCCCCGAATTGGAATTTCATCTGTCAGCAACTCATATGAACTGGTTCTTTTCTTAACGAAGTTCTGTAAACTGATAATTTTTTCATCCACATAAGTACCCTTTTTCATATACCCCCTCCATTATTTTTTCCAACTGTCTGCAACGAACTTTGACTGCTTCTCGCAAAAGACGGCTTTCTTTCAGGAACTTCCAATGAATCCATAATCTGTAACAATTGCTTTTTCCCTTCCTCATCCTCAATAAAACAGCCCATTGTACCAAGCATCATGCACTCATCTACAGAAAATACATACATAAAGTTTTTAAGTTCTCCTTCTTTTATAATGCTTCGGAAGGAAAACCAGCCGTATGCCCCCTCTTTCCTCCACACTAACCGTGGATCGGTCAGCAGGCATGAAGGATACAGTCCCACGACTGCTGCAGTAATGTTTTTTATTACATATCCCACCTGGTTTGCTGCCAGCTTCTGCTCTTTCAAAAGAGAAAAAGTACAAAACCGGTGTGCCTCCCCATCCTCCAAAATAATCTGAGGCCTCTGCTCATAAGGATACATTAATTCTGCTCTGTTAGTTTCCATATCTTGAAAAGACTGCGGAATCTGTACCGCCAGTCTTCCGTCAAAAAATAGAGTTTTATCTTTGACGTACTCCATTTGCCTCCCCCGTTTCTAATTTCAAACTATGCAGCTGCTCCTTTATCTCCTTCCTGCACGAATCAAACGAAAATTGAACCGATTGACAGATATCCCCACTATGTCCTGTAACCAGCTGCTCCATCTGCTCCTGAACTCCGCTTTTAACCTGCCAGACAGGAATCTGGTTGATCTTATCAATTAACGGACTTTTTCCTACTGCTCCATTTATAACGGAATACGACATACTTAATCTCCTTTCATTCTCCCTGATATAGGCCGAAATCCTGCTGCGATCTGGGACAGCCGGTCCTGCTCTGTACTTTGTGGTATCGCCGAGATGATATTTACGATTGATGGCCCAAACTCATAACTATCTGAACTGTCCTCTGACAATTCCTTCATCTTAAGCTGCATCTTCTCTTTCTCTTTTTTCATCCTCTCTTCTGTCCGTTTATCCATCTTCTGTTGATTGCCTAAACTGGAACCGGGACCTGCAGTACCCTCACTTGAACCACTAAGATTTTTTAAAATAGTACTTTCTCCCATACAATCAAGATTATGGCAGATGTTAACCACCGCCGGATTTCCCAACCGTCTTTTAACAACTGTAACCTCAGTGGGTGCCATCAATTCAATCTTTTTTCCGCGCAGCACAACCTTCCCCTTTGCCTGAAGTAATAATTCTCCGTTGCTGCGAATGATATTACCAACACCATCCTGCATGGATATCTCCGACTTCCCGTTATCAGCGGATAATTCCATATCCGACGGTCTAAGTGCCATCTTTTTCTTAGCCGCTGTAATAAACCAGCGGTTATTCGGATCCAGTGTCTCCGCGCCTTCCTGCCCATTCTCACGGATGCAGCTCACCCCAAATGCTTCCTGCTCATCTCCCCTTGGAATCTGAAGACGAACCCTGCTTCCTGTTTCCGGCATACAGTATAGTAAATTTCCATACTCCGGAAACCATGGATAAAAAAATGCTTTGCCTGCATCCTGCTCCTTATCAATATCCAGGTGGATTTTGATCTTCTCTTCCCTGCGCTCCAGTACTGTTCCGGTCAATGAAACACCTTTTATACAGGGATTATTAATTGTTGGATACATTCCGTGATTCATTCCGGATAACTTGTATGTACAGTACAAAAGACCCTTCCGCAGATTCATCTCAACATAATATGTCCACATAATTCCGTTTCTGTAGCTGACGCATTGTCCCAGATGCAGGACCTGATAAGAATCCACTTCGTAATAACTGGCTTCTCTGGTTCTCCAGTCCAGCGCTTTTGCATCATCCGCCTCCATACACCATCGTTCACTTAAAGCATCTAATTTCAGAGCATCACTTTCTTTCTGGAATCCCAGGTATACCCCTCTTCCATCATAATCATCTGCTGCAATTAATTGAGTATGAAGGTGCGTTGATAATCTTAATATAAATTCCCAATCAGTTTCCTCAAACTGAATAAAAGGTTTTGTAATTGCTTTATCTGATGCAGAGGATATCACAGTAAAAGATTTTTCCTCAGCTATATTTTGAACCAATTGTAAAACAGACTTATTACAATCCTGAAATGATCTGCTCTTTTTTTCCAGATCCATGAGCCACGACAATGAGTAGGAAGTAAGATAAAGAATTTCATGAAATGATTCCTTTTCTACACGGACCTTACTGATTACGCCTGAAAAAAGCAGAACCTCTTTTTGATTTTTTATACTATAAATCTTTAAAGGCTGGCTATTCATTTCTTCACCGGATACCGAAAAACTCCCCGGCTCTAACTCTGCCGTTACCATAGCCATAGCATGGGTACCAATGCTTTCTTTTATGGAAAGTTCCAATATACGTTTTATTTTTACGTTACATCTAATTTTTAAATCACCATACGTAATATGCTCCGCCATACATTTACTCCTTGTTTTCCTGTGTTTAAATGAGCAGCATCCCCCTGTTTCCATGATTTCCTGTTCTTCTCTTAAACTCACCTTTTCCATTATCTTTGAGTATCTCCAGCAACCCCCGGTAAATGGCTCCATTTCCATTCCCGTTAAAGTCCTCTCCATGTCTGGCTGAAAGGTATTCTTCCATACAGGAAACTGATACTACTCCGTTATTTGATAAGGCAGCCATGGAAAAGCCGGCATCCAGGGGGTCAGTTACTCCGCCTCTTATTAACTCTCTAGCAAACTGGCGGACGAGCCTGGGATTTAATGTGCTTCCTCCCGCCGCGGCATAGGGCTGGTAAATCAGATTGATGGTATCATATTCCGTAGAATAATCTGAAAAACTCTCATATGTACTGCGGAGCCTGGCACCGTTTTGCAGCCGGAATCTGCATAGTTCCAGTTCGGTCGCACCATCCGCTTTTTTCTCTTCCAGTACAATCCTGGTGTTCCCGATAATTTTGCCCATCTCCCTTGCTTCCGTAAGAAACTGCACTTTTAAATACCGCATTCTGTCTTCTGCCTTACAATCCATTACAAAGGGTTCCGTCATCATATACAGTTTTTCATTGTGATAAATAATACCTGGAGAGATAGTCAGTACCCCATTATCCCAGGTGAAGCTGCACCCATTTACGATACCGTTGCCAAATCCCTGAAATGACAGATCAAATAAATTCTTCGGGTAATCCCTTAACTGGTCCAGCATCTCTACCCGGAGAATCCGCTTTTTCTCAAATTGAGGATATACATATTGAAACATCTCACCGCCTCCTGTCAGCACATAATAATTTCATCTGTTTCCATTGTTTCTACAATTCCCATAATTCCAAAATGGTGTTCATAGTAAATCTCCACGTGATAAGGCAGCTCAACAAACATATTGACCAGAAACTCCATTTTTCCTTGTAATGTCTTATCCTTCTTTCTACCGATGAAAACCAGTATTTCATAGGAATTCTGGTTGCTATGATATACGATGTTATTTGGAATCAGTTCTTCCATCATATCCTTAAACATATCTAAGGAGCTGCCCGTCTCATACTGCTTTAACATACCGCTTAAGATAAATTCCCGTTCATCCCGGTTAAATAATTCAATCGCATTTCTTGCCGATTCTCCAAATGCACATTCCTCTAAATCCCGGTAAAGAAGTTTTTTATGATACTCCTCCTTTGTCATTCCTGACAAAGCATCATTTTGAGCGAGAAGATGGAAGATTAAATGAAACAGATTATCACGGAGCATGGGATAATCCATAAGATCCGGCTGGTAAAAATCCTTGAAAATGTTATAAAAGCGATAGTACGGGTTCACCTCAATTACTTCCCCTTCTACCATCTCTTCCTGGTTTAAACATGGGATGGACAATTCCATATAGGAGCTGAATCTTCGTGGCATTTTAAAACGCACAGTAGATTCCGTCACGCCCTGCTTTCTCAGCTGAAGCATTGCTTCCCACAAATAATTCATATGAGCTTTCCTCCGCATTCATATTCCGGATAAAGTTCCTGAACCTCAGAGGTAATAAAGCTTGCTAAATCCCGCAAAAGCCATTTTTCTCTCCCTTTTGCTTTAAAGTAAATAACCAGCCGCTTTTTCCCGGATCGATCCCGGATCTCATCCTCCATAAAAAAATTCATGGGATATGTCTCAAGACTCTCCTGATTTTGTTCCAGAAGAGCACAGTCCTTATATTCAATAAACTCTTCCAGGCCAAATCCACGGATAAACCGCTCCAGTTCTCCTTTTGTCTTTACCATCTGCCTGGTTTTTTCCTGAAAGCGTTCCGCGAATCCGTCTTTTCTCAAATTTTCCATAACAGGATAGGTATAACGGTCAATTTTCTGGTCGGAACCGCTCCTGATCATAAACACATCCCATTTTTTGGCATTGGCAATCTTACCTGTTACCAGGAGCTTTTCTCCGCTTTGTCTCACACTGCGGATTCCGGCTTTTTCTTCCACCAGGTAAGCGTGGTCTGTTCCGTAATCCCGAATGGAAATCACATGTTCATAGTTTTCATGATCACTGCAGGCTACTGGAAATCCCACGCTTTCCAGCTTTAGATGCCTCACATTCCAGATTGGTATCATATCGTACTGAACAAATGGATTATATTCTCCAAAATCCGCACCAAAACTGGTAATAACCTCATCATCTCTAATCTCCTCCGGAAGGCATGTAATGCAGATATCCGCCATCTTAAACAGATAAGGTGCATTGATTGTTTTCCAGGGTATTCCATTTTTCATAAACAGATGATACAGATGCTCCAATTCCTGTCTGTATCTTCTGCTTGGCTCCAGTGAAATGGAAACCGGATATTCCTCTCCTGCCTTTAATCTACCGGTAAATTTATCCTGGTTTTTTAATACATCCTCCACCTCCATGGCATCGCATCGGAGAAATACGGTTGTGAGACAAAACCGGCCATCCTCTTCCAGCTTTTTTCTCACCTCTGAAATTTCAAAAACCTGTGTTTCCAAATCCGATTCGCAAATGGGACTCATTAAGTGGTGGGAATTGTCTAAATAACCTCGTTCAATAATGCCTGTCCGGATCAGATAGCGATTGACATCATAAACCAGGTCATTCATCACCCGTTCCTCTAACATCCGGTACATACGGACATTTGTCTCATACAGCTCTAAAAAAACCCCTTCCATCAGATTTTTAAATACAATCCGCTCCTCCAGATTGGTGATTGACTGGATTTCTTCCCTGATCATAGCCTTCATCTCTTCTATCTGGTCCATTCGTTCCTGTCCTCCTAACGTTTATTGCCATCCCTGTTTTCTTTATTTGATTTACTTCCTCCCATCAAAGAAGTTTTCTTCCCACGTATCATCCTCAAAATCAAAGAATGTCTCTTTTCCTTTATAAAGCACCTCATTTTCCCTCAGCACCGGAAGTACAATAAAGCCCCATCTTTTTCTGGATACCCATACGAAGAATTTCATCTCACCTTCTAATATGGTATCTGTTTCTTCCTGAATGACACTTCCTGCATACTGAGTGTCAATCTCTTCCTGTGTTGTCTGATCAAAGGAAGCAGTATCATATTGAAAATAGCAGGTTTTTAAATGTTTTCCCTTTTCATCATTTAGATAAAGATCCAGCTGCTTTCCAACCATAAAACGGGAGATGCATCCGATATGCTCTTCCGGATCCAGACTTCGAATCAGAATTTTTTCCTGATTTTCATGGGTATAAGCCATGATTTCATAAGGAAGTGTCCGTACCTCATAATTCTGATTCACCTTCATATACCCTCTCTTGCAATTCATGAAGTAGGAAAGCGCTCCGTTTAAACAGCACATTTTCAGCTCTGTTTCATCCGCTTCTCTCTTTGTGTTCTGAATCAGCTTTCCCGGGACATACTGTTTTAAAGCTTCCGTAAAAAGACTTGATTTACAGGACTGTCCCGTAAGTTTTAACATCTCATAATCCTGAAGTTCCCCCTGTTCAAACTTCTGGTCCAGAAAGCGCTCCATAACATGATAAATATCCGGCCTTAAAATCCTTTCAATCTCGTTTAAGTACAGGGAAAAGGAGATTTCCCTGTCAACATGAACCAGACGTCCGTCCTCAAATACAGACAGCTTCCATTTATCCAGAAACATATGGCTCTGTTCTTCATTTCGCGCGGTACTGATCAAAAGCTCATATTGAAATCTGGCCTGGAAAAATGATTTTTTTACCTCTTCCGCAAGCTGAAACAAATAGTAATAGTTGTTTTTTACACGGAAATAAGATTCTCTGTCCCGTTCTTCATATTCCTTAAAGCAGGTTGGAAGAAATTTTTCCGCTTTCTTATACTGATTGATTAAACTCTGAATGCAGTCCTCTTCATTTGTAAACCCGGGTTCTTCTGCATTTAAATATCCCCATGCCTTTGCAATCCTGATCTTAAGCATCTGCAGGATCCGGTAGGTTAGATTATTCCCGCCAAAATTCGTATCCCCATTTTCATAGCTTGTTTCCAGATCAATAGTATAGGAAACCCGGCTGTTATCAATTAAGAAACGGCCTGAAGTAAGATCTGTGGTTCCGCCTCCGCAGTCAATGATCAGCGCATGATACTTACGCCCCTTCTCATAGAGGTTCTGGCTGATCATTCCATAAATGCTGTGAAAGAGGACTGCCATCCCCTCATCCAGCTCGCAGCTCACAGAGTAACCCGGCAAAAGCTCTTTAAACAGCTCCTGGAACTTTTCTTTCTGGCGGATAGGAGCAAGAAACTGAATGTTTTGAAAGCTGCATTTAAACTGCTGTTTTGCCAGATCTATTAAATACTCCAAAAATGCCTTCAGCATATCCCGCCGCGGTATCTGATATTTAAAACCGCTTTTTAAAATCACGCCTTCCGGACGGTTTGAATCGCTGATCCACCGTTTCATATCGTAAAATACAGGGATATCCTCATCCTGATAATTCTGACTGGCCAGAGTCAGGGCCTCAAAGCCGAATACAAACTCCGGTTTTCCTTCGCTTTCCCTGACACCGATTACACTTGGTATAATGTTTCCGCCGCCTGCCCTGGCAATCTTAACAGAGCCGTCATTTAAGCAGATTCCCATGGCAGTATTGGAGCTTCCGAAGTCAATTACCAGCGGAAGATCTGTTTTTTCCACCTCTTTTATTTCAATGTCTAAAAGCGGGATCCGGATTCCTTCCATATGTCCGGGTATTACAGAATGATTTCCCTGGTAACAGTCATAGAGGAACTCTGAATCCCGCTCATTTGGGAAATACAGAATAAAATACTGATGCTTTTCCAGAGGAAGAATCTCCATGTCCTTCCCCTGAAATAAATAGTAAATATCTTTTATTTTCTTTATATAAAAACAGGTGTAAATACTGAAGTTCTCATCTACAAGAAGTAAATTTCCCTCATAGAGTAAAACATCAGATTCAACCTTATATCCGTCAAGTTCATTTAATCCCGTTCCCTGATAGATTGCAATTGTACCGGGAATCCGCACATTCTGACTGGAAGTTATATGAATTAAATTTCTGTCGAAAAACTCCTGGAGGCGGACCAGTCCGCCATTGCAGGATGAGGTAATATGCCGATATTCCTTCTGCCCCCGAAACCGCATAATCAGCCTTAACAGTCCCTCCCGGTCCATGGAATTCCCAGATGGTATCACTAACTTTTCCCTGCGGCATATTTCTCTCAGCTGAAATGTGGTCATATTCTCCAGTCCGCTTTTTTTATAGGTGTTTCTTTCCGGTTCTTTTTTCCCCGGGTGCAAGGTATAGGTGTATCGGCTCATTTATATTTCCTCACTTTACTTTTTATCTGTTTTTTTACTGTTAACCCCAGGACCGGTATCTCCTGATGTCTCTTCCTCCGCTTTGGATTCCTTTTCCAAACTGGCTAATTCCTCTTCTTTTGCTTTGATCCCGGCTTTTGCTGCAGCAATTTTCTGATTCAGACCATCTGCAATATCGGTCAGTTCAAGGCGGATATAGATTGCCTGTGCAGTCTGATAATAAGTAATTGCGCTTTCATACTTTCCGCCGGCCATAAGCTCATTTCCCTTATTTTCTAAATCTATGGCATTCTTCTGATCATTTAACTTCTGCTGGTTTTCAAGCTCCCGTTTTTCATCCTCTTCTTTTTTTGCTTTTTCCTCTTCCGCCTTTGCAGACTCGTCTTCTGCTTCTTTGGCAGCTTTACTCTCTTCTTTTGCCGCTGCCTGCGCTGCAGCTGCTTTCTGGTTGTCCTTATCTATTTTTTCTTCCAAAGCAGCCTGTTTTGCCATAGCCTCTTCTTTTCCAGCTGAAAAATAAAGGGAGGCTGCCTTATCCCTGGCTTCACGATAAGCTTTTAATGCACCGGTTATTTCACCATTCTCTTCTTTTTGCTGTCCCATCTGTATCAAATCAAACACATCTATATAATCTCTTGTTTGTTTCAGCTGGGTTTCTATGTACTGTTTCCCCACATTTCCCGATTCTACGGATAAATCCTTTGCCTTTAAATAAAGATCCTGGGCTTTCTGATACTTTTCCCCTTTCATCGCATCATCAGCCAGGAGAATCTGCTCCGCCAGCCTTTCATATAAATCTGCTTCTTTTGACTCTTTTTCCTTCTTTAAACCATCAGCCAGCTTTTTTGCTTCTTTGTAATCCTCAGACGCTTTTACATAGTTATCGTACCGTAAATACTCCTGACCGCTTTCCATGTGGCTTTTAAGACTCTCTTCCTTACGCTCTATGCTTCTGTGCCGTAGAAAAAGCGCCAGACTGATACCTCCAGCTACCAAAATAATGGGAAGCGCAATAAGCAATACCTTTTTTACCGTAATCTTCTTTGCAGGAGGCTGGTATACCTTATCAACAAATGTCACTGCAAGGCTGTAGTTATCCACTTCATCTGTTTCCTGTTTTCCCAGGATAGAGTCTTCCGCTTTATCTATAATTTCTCCAGGTTCAGCCGCCTCTTTGACTGCTTCTAAAAACTCTTCCTCGCCAAAATTCTCCCATGCACCTTTGGTAAAAAGAGCAAAGCTGTCTCCGTCTTCCAGACGGATCTTTTTAGAACCGGATATCTCAGGCTGCCCCCGTTCTCCAAGATAGGAATAAAGATTATTCCGTGCCTCATGAGCAGCCGCCTGATCTAACGTAATCCTCTCATCACGAAGGAGATTTTCAGTCAGGGACTGATCCGTTGTTTTTACCAGAATACGGGCATTCCTGACCAGATAAAAACGGCTGTTTCCTGCATAAAGAAAACGAATGTTTCTGTAATCCGAAATAACCATGACAACAGAAGCTTTTAAATGCATTCCACCACGCTGTTTCAGCAGTTCCTTATGGGCAAGATTGATGTAATGCTTCAGCTTACCTTTCTTAAGGGTGGGACCTTCCACAAAGCTTCTAATCACACTTTCTACGACCAGCTTCGCACTGTTGATTTCCAGCTCTCCATCAAGGCTGTCTGCAAGTACATAACAGGCAAAGTCATCCATTTCAACATAACCAAAGTAATCTCTGTTCGTCAGCTTATGACCTTCCTCCGAGATATACCTGGTCCGGAATTCAGAGTTAATTCTTCTCATCAGACACCTCCGCTTTTATCAGCACCACGCTTCCGTTTTCTTTATCCATACCTTTTTTTCGTTCCGCTTCCATAACCAGATTGTCCGCTTTTTCCTTCAATGTATAATCTCTTAATAATACATCTTCTGTCTCAGCCCATGACAAAACGTCAAATATTCCCTTTGTCAACATCACTATGATGTCTCCCTGCT
The DNA here is from genome assembly GCF_900205965.1 of Lacrimispora amygdalina. Taxonomy (GTDB): domain Bacteria; phylum Bacillota; class Clostridia; order Lachnospirales; family Lachnospiraceae; genus Lacrimispora; species Lacrimispora amygdalina_A. The sequence goes on along the minus strand of NZ_OAOF01000011.1, from coordinate 159,703 downwards.
TCAGACGAATGGGTTGATCGCAAATTTCAATATCCCGGAATCCATCCACTCCCAGATAATTCCATATGCGGTCCTCCTCCATTGTCCAAATGGCCTCCTGCCTGGATAATACACCGTCCTGATAAGCATTTAATGCCAGAACATTCAGTGTCTGTCCTTTGCTTATGGGAATCAGCTCCTGGTTTCGAAACAGTGCAATGCGGATATCACCTGCCAGACCATAATGAAACGTGAATCCATTTACAAAAACCGCCGCGAGACACGCTCCGCCTCTTCGTTCTCCCAATGTCTTTTGCACTCTCTGATTTGCTTCATAAAAAGCTGTTTTAAAAAAATACTCAGGATTATGTAAAACCTGATATGGCTGATATGCGTCAAGCACGCAGTCCATGGCAGTCTGGGCACATACTTTCCCTGTATTGGCTTTCCCCATTCCATCCGTAAGTACTGCCAGAGTCCCTGCACTGCTGGATTCAAAGCCAGCTAAGTCAGACTGTATTTCCTTGTCTCCCATTGTCTGACTGATCACACATCTGCCAAAAGATCCACTTTCTTTTTCTTCCTCTTTGTTCATCTCTTTCACAGACAAGAGGAGCCTGCTTAATGCAGAGATAAGCAAAACTGCTCCCAGACCAATTAATATTGTCAGCATCATTTCTGATCATCCCATTCAAAATTTTCTCCGCACAAAGGCACAAACAAAAACCTGCTTTTTCCCAGCTCAATCACATCATATGGTTTTAGTTCAGTTGGAATATAAACGGCTTCCTCATTCAGATAAGCAAGTCCGGCTGCATCACCAGGCAGAATTACAGTGTTCCTCTTTTTCTGATCATAGACAATGATGGTATGGTTTTTACGGTTGATCTCATTATCTCCTAAAATCTGAATATCCATATCATCTCCCCTGCCCACAAAATTCTTACCCCCGTGAATTTTGTAATCCATTCCCACTCTGGCTCCTGCTATACATACCAGCCAGCCGCACACCGGACTGACTTCTTCCTGTAACAGTTCCACAGCCGGTTCAAAACCAAGGGGCTTGGTATCATCCTTTTCTTCTTTTAGTTTCATCTGACAATATGGACAGGTATTTCCATAACGTCTTGCATTAAATACATGTCCATTTGGGCATCTTACTAAGCTCATGTTTTACTCTCCAATCTATGTTCTTATGTCAATAAGAGACGGGTATTTGCTATAAAAATAATGTCTCCCGGCGAAAGTCTGCAAGGCCGGTTTGTCACCTGATAACAACCTCCGTCTTCCACCTTTTTGATTTTTACACCATTTTGAGAACCCAGATCTTCCACGTACCAGGAATCCAGGCAAAAATTTAGCACTGCATGCTGGGGATCGATAAATGTGCTGTATTCGCAATCTTCCAAATCAACATCGATCTCCTCTTCTTCATTCTTTTTTCCTATGATTAAAGCTGTTTTCCCGGCCAGATCCCAGGATTTTAACGGTCTTTCTTCTTCACCCAGAAGAACCAGCTGGCAGGCTCCTGACATTTTTTTATACTCTCCTGCATTCCGGACTTTCGTATCATGAGGAGTCAGCAAGACGAGAATATCAGCCAGAGCCAAAATAGAAACCACTCCAATGGGAATCTGTATCCACATGCTTTTATGGATTACATAAAAGAAACACAGGTTAAATAAAACCGAGCAAATTAATACTGTTATATCAAGAACAATTTTTATTTTTTTGACGGATCTCATGTGCCTTTGGGCTCCTTCATCATTTTTTTACTCCAAAAAAAGAGGAAAACAGATCATCCGGATTTACAGGTCCAGTATTTTTTTGTGATTTTTTATAACTCTCCCCGTAGGTTTCCATCCCCTTTCCAGGCTGAAAACCAAAAAAACGTTCAAATTGACTTAGATCAGGAGCCGGTCTTTCCTTTTCCTGATTGGAAAAATCATTGCTGTTTTTACCTTTACTCTTCTCCCGTTTTTCACTAAAATTAAGATCATACCGCTTCCGCTTTTCTTCTTCTCCAAGAACTTCATAAGCTTCCTGGATTTCATACATCTTCTTATTTCCCTCCGGATCATCCTTAATTACATCCGGATGGTACTGTTTTGCCAGCTTTCTGTATGCTGCTTTAATCTCTTTTTCCGTTGCCTGTGAGGATACTCCCAGAATCTTATAGTAGTTAAGCATTTTATTTTCCTTACTGAAAAGGGCTGCCTGACGGCAGCCCCCACATGTTTACACGCTGTATCCGCCTTCCACAGCGATTTGCGCCATCTTGTCTTTTTTCTGCTTCACAATCAGTTTAAATGTACCAACACCCTCGGTATCACCGTAGTCTTCTTTATAATCAACTACAAATGCATTGGGATATGTAAATTTACGAACAACCTGTGATGCAGCAATCACTTCAATGGTGACTTTCCGGTAACAGTCAGATTTTTCTGCCGGTACTAATGACCAGAGTCCCAGCTGTCTTGTTGCATCAAAGGGATCCCCGTCCACTGCCGTTAAAATCTTTCCTGAAATTTCAACTGTGCTTCCCATATCAGTAGAACGTGCATTGGAGTCGTGGGGAATATCGGTTCTGAATTTCACTCCTGTAATGCTGATTGTTCCTAAATCAATGGTAGATGGTCCTTCTACTTTTAATGTAAATCCCATAATTGGTTCCTTCCTTTCTTATCCTTTTTTAATTATTCTCCGCTGAATCCGCCTTCAAATTTCAGATTTACCATCTTATCCTTCTTTTGTTTGATAAGAAGCTTAAAGATTCCGGTACCTGTTTCATCTGTAAAATCCTCTGTGTAGTCTACAACGAAAGCGTTGGGCACTGTAATCTGTCTTACCACCTGTGATGCATTGACAACATCAATCTCGACAGTACGGTAGCAATCGGAATTCTCTGCCGGAACCAGAGACCATCTGGCCAGCTTACTGGTATCGTCTGCGGCTTCCCCGCCTACTGCTGCCAGTATCTTTCCTTCAATAAGTACCGTTGAACCAAGATCGGTTGATCTTGCGTTGGAATCGTGGGGAATATCTGCTCCGAACACCACTTTTGTGATGCTTGTCTCACGCAGTTCCACTGATTCGCTACCTGTGATTTTCATTCTAAGTCCCATAATTTTTCCTCCATTCTTTTTTATATGTTTTTGTAATCTATAAGCAGGATTAATCCAGCTTTCAGTTACCGATAGGAACGATCTTTCTAACCTATAAAAAGATCTGGCTGTACGCAGAAACTATAATTATCCGCGTTTTTTCTTTATGCCCTTGTAAATGGCAAATACCACACAAACAACAAGCAAAATATCAATTCCAATTTTTACTGCATCATACATAATCAATTACCTCCTTATGCGGACTGTCCCTTTCTGGTTAATTCAACTTTTAAGTTTCTCGTTGTATTGCTGAACGTCAGCTGAACATTGCAGATACCATTTTTTTCATCTATATTGAAATCCAGTTCATCCCCATCCTGTAATAAGGAGTTAACGTACTGGCGGTTTGCATCCCATTTACTCTTCTGGCTGCTTGGATTATTGCTGAAGAATTTGAGGATCTTGTCCTGTTTGAAGTCTCCGCTGTAGAATCGCAGCATTCTCTCTATGTAGGTAACAACAAGAGTTTTGTAAATGGGCTCGAATTCTGTCCCGTTACTCAGTAAATTTCTTGCTTTGTAAACCATGATATTTCTGATATCCCTGCCCTTATGCTGCGCATTGTCAGAAGTAAAGACAAAACCAAAGCCGGTGTTGTTAATGGAATTCTTAATCGCATTGGTAAATCCTGAGATTTCCTTTGTCATACTTGTTGTTACCAAAAGAGCGTTATCATCTGCCTCAATATCATAACGTACACCTGGATATTCCATAGATGTATTGGGGAATCTCTGTTTTAAATATTCCGGACACTGCCAGGAAGCGGCAATTCCTGCTGCGCCGTAAGCGGCACCTATGTATACTCCCTCAATCCACATCTTCATGATATCTTCTTTTTCCTTAGAAAGAGCTATATTACCCTCATCATCAATTACCATACGGTTATCCAGAATCAGCCCTGACTTGTCCTTTGGTATAATCGTTACATTGGGAATGCAGGGTACCACAAATTCACTGTATTCTTTCTTCATTAAAGGCGTACATTTATCTTTAAAAATTCCGATTCCTTCTGTTGCTACATAGCTGAAAGTGCTTTCTTCTCCTGTAGCAAAGCTGAAAAATGTAGTAATCTTATATGGAGTAATTGCATTCATCAAAGTCGCAAGGCTTTCCATAGAATTCGTGCCAGGTTTCTTCACTTTCTGATTGCCGGCAAAACGCATTCTCTGAAGTTTTCCGCCACCGGACTGATTGAGCTCCACATCAGGTACAATTCCAAACCACAATGTATTTTCAAATTCATTTTTATCGTTGGTGGTATTTAAGTAGGTTAAAAGTCTTGGCAGATTACTGGATTTCACTAACATCTCCAAAGGAATATTTGTAATAAGAAGCTTTGGCTGCATTCCTTTTTCCTTTACCTGATACTGATCGAAAAATGCCTTTACGCCAAGAATCTTTTCAATCAGAGGTTTTACAGCCTTTACAAAATCATCCTTGCTCTTTTTGTAGAACTCCAGGTAAGTATTGTAATTACGAACCTCCAATTCACGGTCTATACTGCTTTCCACCGTTGAGGTAAGAGGGCAGAAGGTTCTGACAACCAATTCTCTTACATAATCAGAAGGTGTCTCGTTTAACGCGTCATAATCATCCCTGAATGTCTGAACCAGACTGGAATTAATATGATCATCTACAACTGCCAGCTGAGTTCCCTCTTCCTGTTTCATCTCAAGGATCTTTAATTCTCCATCATCTCCCATGCTTAACAGTCCAGCCTTAAATTCCTGTCCGCCCTGTGCCGATTCTCCGCTTCCAAGGAGAAGACGGGTCTTAATATCTTCAATTGCAAGAGGGAGCATGGCTAATACATTATTGTAATTATGGCTGGCCTGCTCAAACTGAAAGTTTAACTGGTCTCCCATATCCAGACGTTTCGGATCTTCCTCATCCAGCTCCATATATTTGCCATATGTATACTGAATTTCTTTTCTCACCTGGCGGATATCTTCCATAATTTTTTTTGGAGAAATCATATCCAGAACATTGCTGAACTTAAAATCCACATTGGCAACTCCCATAGCGCCTTTTGCGCCCTGAAGAGTAATCAACATATTTAACAGGTCATTCATCTCATTAAGCGGGATTTCCGTAATACAGTTATCCGGAATATTTTCCGGTTTTATCAGACTGTACTGGATGCTTCCGGTCATTGCATCGCACCAGGAGTAAACAACTGGTGCGAATTTCTCTAAAAATTCTGCAAAACTCTCAACCAGAAGCATTTCATTGATTTCCTTGATCTTATCATCATCAAGGCTTGTCTTTCCTCTGACATCTCCGATCAGGGTGAGTAAATTCAGCTTTTCCGGATTGATTTCAGAAAATAGTATTGTCCGGTTTGTTTGTGTAATTGTTTCCATATGCTTCTCTCTCTTTCTTACTTTTATTCATTCGCTTTCTTCCTGAATCAGGAATGACAAGCGTAACCAACTGCTATTGAATCATTGATATATAGTGGACTTCCAGATCATAGACACCATCTGGCGCTGTTATGGAAATGATATCGCCGAAGCTTACACTGTATTGGATCTTCCTGCAGACAATGGAACTGCCGATCATGATGGAGGAATCGGAGGAATGATACAGGATCATGCGTCTGTCTTCATCTGCTATCAAAAATATATTATCAAGCCCTAAGGCCAAAGAAGCTTCCGGATATTCTTTCATCAAATCACCAAGACTGACTCTGTTGTCTTTGATCTTATACATAGGGAATGTAAGAGGCGGGATTTCCTCATCTCCATCTGGCTGTCCGATAAAATAAGCATCCATTTTCCCCTGGAAACGGTTCTGCGCCTTTTTCTCTGTTATAACTTCAAGCTCAGGCTTCGGTTTATGGAATATTCTCCAGATAATCGCGCCGAGTATCAAGGCTGCGATTACAAACGCCCACCAATATGCCTGCCATACCGGCATGACTGCAATCAGATACGTGTAGGATATCGCTGTTTCTCCGTCAGATATTTTAATAATGACATTTTGGAGACCGGATTTAACCGGTTTGACATGTAAAATCCCTTTACTGATCGATACCTCTGCAGCACTGTTTGAATTTTGTTCCAGTGTATAGGTAAGGACATCCCCATCCGAATCGGTAAAATAATCATTTAGTACGAACTTTTTCTCACCGCTTAACGGGTTGTACTTTATCTGATCCGGAAGAGCACCTGCCGGAGGAGTATTCACAACCTGGACCCTGACGGTGTCAAATATACAGGATTCCATAGCATCGTCTAAACGGCTTTCTATGTAATAAGTTCCTGATTTCGTAAGTGTGGCCTCTCCTGTAATTACCCCATCTTTCACAACTGTGTTAATACTGCTTCGTCCCCCATCTGATTGTCCATCTGCGTATAACTCAATTTTAGGGTTAAAGCTATTGTAAAAATTCTCATCTGATATCACAGATCCCGTTTCATCCTTGAAATATATCCGAAACGGCAGCGGCTTGTTCCTGCCAGTGGACGTGTCTATTTCCAGAATCGGAATCAAATCTCTGTAACTGACCAGATAAATCTTCAGCCCCTGATTTTCCACAGTTCCTGTCTGAACGGTTAATTCTCTGATGTCCTTATTCACATCTGATATTTTAGCAACAGAATAATGGTATAAATTTACCGGTTTAATCTGCTGGTCCCCATAAAGAACGGTGGTGTCACCAATCTGTTGGGGAGAAATCATCAGAACATCCATTTCATCTAAGTAAGAATCGTCCAGCTTAATCCGGATACTCTGACTTCCTGCCGCATAAATACCATTGGTAATCTCCTGGATTTTGTAAGCCATATTGGAATTAAATATTCCATACAGAACTTCAATCAGTGTCTCTGGTTTCTCTACCGAATAATTCTGTCCGCCTGTCTGGCCAGCAATATCTTTTAAAATCTCTTTGTTACCGTCATATTTTCCAAAAGCAACGGTATAGACCGGAACACCCTGGGATTTACACGCCTCGATGGTATTCTTTAAATCTGCATTGGAAGTTTCTAATGTTCTTCCAGTTGTTGAACCTTTTAAATCCGATTCCCCATCTGAGATTAAAACAACCATGCGCTTACGACCACTCTCAGGCCCTGACAGACCAAAAGCATAGCTTAACCCCAATCCAATATCCGTATTACCGGAATAGCCGGAAGCATCTATGAGATTTTTTAAAGCGTCTCTGTCTTCCTGGGACTTTACCGAAGCCGGTGCTGCTGATGTCACAATCTGATCATTGTAAGCAACAAAACCAATCCGTATGTCAGCACTGTGAACGGTATCCACAAATGCTTTTACCATACCCACTGCCGTATGATCCGGATCATTGGTTTTCATGGAGCCGCTATAGTCCATGACAAACATTACGTCCAGCCCGTTTTTATTACTGGCTATTTCCTCTGCGGATACAGGGAACGTAACAGATAGAAAAGCAAAACATAATAGAACCGTCAATAGTGCATTTAATCTCTTCATATACGCCCACACCTCTGTATTAATTTGTTAGTTACATTATAATACAAAAATATGCAAAAAAACCGTTCATGTAATATTTAGCACGCTACATGTAATTTTTGGTAACAAAAAGTATTATTTTACTCATATTTTTATATTTTTTAAACCAATCTGTTTTAATATCATCAGTTGAAAGGTAAAATAAGATTATCAATTTCTGGATTTTCCAGATAATCAAAAGGCATTATACCTGCATAATAACTGTCTAAGCCAAGCTGCATGGAAAGATCACCTTCGAGCTGTTGGATATACCATCTGTCATCATATTTTAAAGTATCTATACAAATGATATAGCGGGCACCATTATATTCAAACGCAACCGCTACGCTTTCCGCTTTATCCGAGCCGTAGATCTTCATCCTCCTGAGCCTTAAATCTTGAAATTTATTTGTTTCATATGACTTTGACAATTGCTCTGGATTAATATATCCCAGAATTTTTATGGAATTTAAATTCAAACGTTTTGGCATCTCAGATAATGCTGAAGAAATATTTAAATTTCCTATTTGAACCAGATCACTCATATCCTTTCCTGAATAACTGCCTAGTGCTGCATATTGTTTTAAAATATTCCGCTGAATCTCTTTTTTTCTGCTTTGAATGTTTAAATCTCTGGTAAAGCCATTTATAACAGGAAGGTTGATTTCCTGCTGCATGAAAATATATCCTCCGGTACTTTCTAATCTGCTCTGAAAATCAAAATGGTCCACATAACTCTCCACAGCAAACCCACCAATCATCTTGTCCTGTTCATTGGCTGCAAGACTTTCTAAATAGCTTTTAGCTGCCATTTGAGGCGAATCAAAGCCTCCTGCCTCAATGTTGGAAACTGCAGATTTTTCCGCTCCACCCACGGCTTCCGTCTCTAATAGATTTTTTGATAAATCAGGTAGCAGCTGTTTCAGACTCTTCTCATCTTCTGTATCTAACGTGATAATTCCTACCGCTTCCCTGTCCATTCCTAACATATTGGCAAATATTCCACCTATTTGGTGATTGTACCATCGGCCATCCTTTCTTATTACATCAAAAACAAGTATGTACTTAATGTCACCCACCTCAACAGCGGCGACGCAGCTTACCAACTTATCCCCGCCATACCGCTGTGCAGCTTTGATTAAATTTTCCTGATGTTTCTGACTTGCATATGCCTCTTCTAAATCCTCCGGAGCAATAAACCCTATCAACTTCATTGAACTAAAATCCACTGTCTTTATAGAATTATCTAATTTTTCCACAAATGCTTTCACATCTGCCTGATTCTTAAAAATCACAGGACCTTCTGCTTCCAAATCAAGCCCGCAGAGAATTGTATATTGCCGCATAATATCATCAGTATTTGCATTTTCTGAAAAGCTATCTGTCATACGTTTCAAATCGTTATCTCTAAGGCCTTCTAAATAAGCTTTCACTGCACGTTCCGGTGAATCAAATCCCGCCTGCTCCGTTACCTGGGACATATTTATGACCTTGTCACGCTTAGAAAGTATTGGCTGAATTTCTGAAATAGCTTTCTTACCCTCTTCCATTGCGGATCTCTCATTTACAGAACAGCCAGAAACTGCGACTGTCGCCAGTATTGCTGCCGCAATTGGCAAAACAAATTTAATTCTCTTAAGCATATTGATTTCCCTCCCAATTATTCAAAGCAAAACATCATTTTGTTACATTATAATGCAATTCTAGACAAAATTTTGCTTCATGTAATAATTAGCAGCCTGCATGTAATTTTTGGTAAATATAAAAAAGAAAAGCAGCTATTAGCTGCTCCTCCAAAGTAACCCACTATTATTTTATATTATAAATATCTGCTTTCCCTCCCCCATAAACAGTATCACCGAACAAATCCTTACCATATAAGGAACCATCCATTTGTTAAAAACAGAATACCCAGGTGATGATGCGGTCATCTGTCTGAAAAATCCGTAAGCATCCATATCCGACATAAAGATCCGATAATCCTGCCACTCTTTAAAAGAACATAAACCAGCTAAACCAATGGTTATGACTGCTACTGCAGCAAAATATATTATACTGGTTTGATCTATGCTTAAAGTATACTTTTTATTTTTCAATGAGATTCTCATTACAATCATTACCATAAAAAATACGGTAACTATTTTAAACACCATTATCATTATGATAGCTGCCAGATATGATTCAATATAGATGGAAAACAGATTCTGAATTATGTAAATTATTATCTTCTCCAAAATGATTCCAATCATCAGATACAAATGCAGAGACTTCTTATATCCCGCCCACTCACTGTCTCTCTTTGATTTCCAATCTGATAAAATGAATAACAGAACTAGTACTTCTCCATATGTAACAGCTAACTCAATAAGAGACTGGATCATATAGTGAACATAAGCAGGAAGTGTCGGAAATAATATAATTACATCCAAAAACCGCCGGCTTATAAACCTGTAGCTTCCTTCCAGCCATACGAGAATGCCCATCAACATCATGATAAAATAATAGTTAGTTCTTTTTGTTACTCTCAAATCTGACACCAGCCCATGGTTTCAAACATAATTTCCTCCACTTCCTTTCGCCTGCTGCGGCTGACCGGAAGGCAGGTACCGTCCATTAATTCTACAATATCATTGGAGAATCTGGCAATCTGGTTGAAGCTTACCAGATAGGACTGGTGAATTCTGATAAATCGGAATTTACGGTCCTTTAACTCATTTTCAATCTCTTCCAGACTTTTGTATAACCTGTGACGTCCTTCTTCACATGCAATCTCAGTCAGGCGGAGCTTGCTTTCAAAATACAACACTTTCTTTAAATATACCTGGCGTTCTGTTCTGCCGTATTTAAAACGGTAGTATAAATCTTTTGTTTCGATCAGATTCATGATATGACTGAAATTATTATTGAATTCAGGATCTCTTACAGGCTTCACCAGGTATCCGATGGGCGCTGAGCGAAAGGCCTGATTAATGTATCTCTGATGCGATGTCATAAAAACAATCTGCACCATTCGGTCAAATTCACGGATCCGTTCTGCTGCCATCAGTCCATTCATGCGTTTCATCTCAATATCCATATAAATAATGTCGTAACGCTTTCCTAAATAAACAGCCCTGACAATTTCATCCCCATCACAGAAGGTCTCCACCTCCAGATCCATCTCTTTTTCATTCCCAATCCTGCGCAAACGCGTTTCTGCTTCCAACAGCAGCAGATGGTCATCATCACATACTCCAATTTTCAGCATGGCCTCTCCTCCTATTATCCAGCAATCTCCGAAATCAGTTTTCTACAGATTTGCTTCCTTATTAATTATTAACACTCTGCCAATTTTGTTTGTTAACGGTCTCAGCATATAACTATTTTCGACAATTTTCAACCCAAGTGCCAAAATTATACACGTTGAGTGCCAAAATTGACACTTTAAATGTGTTTTTTAGTTACATTTTTTATATTTAAACAATATTTTTTGATCCGTTTATAATCATAAATTTTACTTTATTTGTCATAAAAATTAAAAACCTGGCAGAAGCCAGATGATTTTCATCTGCCTTTTGCCAGGTTTTCATGTCTAGGCACCTGTGCCGGAATTATTAATCACTTTATCAATAAATATAGAAACATACTCTTTGCAGAACTGGGTACCTGCTCCCTTTTGCAGCTCACTGACCGCAATCTCTTTAGGCAGTGCATGACGGTAGCTCCGTTCACTGATCATGGCATCATAGGCATCGGCTATCGCGATGATTCTGGACTGTATGGGAATTTCCCCGCCCTTTAATCCTTTGGGATATCCGCTTCCATCCCAGTGTTCATGATGAGCCAGGACATAATCCGCCATTTCTGAAAGTTCATTGACAGTACTTAAGATACGGTATCCGATCTCGGGGTGCTTTTTCATCTCCCCCCATTCATTAACGTCAAGCTTTCCGTTTTTATTCAGAATGCCTTCCTCAATGGCAACCTTTCCAATATCATGAAGCAGCCCCACTGTCTTTAATTCCTTAATATCATCTTCCTGAAGCTCCAGGGCTTTTCCCATCTTTTCACACAGTTCGGATACACGTAAAGAATGCTGCTCTTCTCTGAAATTCTTTTCATGAAGTGCTGCCATAATGGTATAAATGGTCTTACCTCTCATACTGGGACTTTCCATCAGCTTTTTCCGATACATAAAATCTTCTGCCTTTTTTAATACTTCTGTGATGGAATCCTGATTGCTGCTCTTTATGCTGTAGCCAAAGGAAATTGAAAGCATGATTTTATTCACAGTCTGGATTTTCACCATATCACACATGGCAGAAATCATTTGCCTTATCTCCTTCTCACATGTACCTGGTGAAAAAATAACAAATTCATCTCCGCCCAGCCGGCATATGATATCCTGGCTGCGGGTATTGCTCCGGAGTACAGCTGCAGCTTTTCTTATGTATTCATCTCCTGCCGAATGACCAAATGAATCATTGATCAGCTTCAGCCCGTTAATATCTGCCATGGTAATCACCAGGGGATAGTTATACTCCTGGTCCAGAAGCCTCAGCTGTTCTTCAAAATATCTTCTGTTATACAGACCTGTAAGGGGATCGTGATAACTTAAATAATTCAGTCTCTGCTGCGCCAGTCTGCGTTCCGTTATATTATTAATAATCAGGGCAAGCTGGGATTGCCCCGGACAGAATACAATCACTTCATAGTATACATTCATCCTGTGCTGAAAACGTTCATAGCGGGCAGGTTCACCGGTTTTTACAGCCTTTGCAAGCAGTTCCCATATGTCCGGCTCAAGATTGTCATGTATCTCACAAAAATATCTTCCAAGAACAGATTCTTCCTGGTCACACGCCAGTTCCTCATAGTATGGGTTTACATCTATGAGCTTATAGTGCCTGATATCGGTTTCATCCTCTCCCTCAAAGAGAGCCATTCCAAGCTGCATATGGGCAATGATTGTCCGGTATTTTTCTTCACTTTGCAACAGCTTCTGATCATAAAGGCCGATCTTTTCGTACTGCGTCTTCAATTCTTCATAACTTCTGCCCAGTTCTTCTTCAGCCAGACCTGCTTTATTTAAGAGCCTGATTATTAAATAATATAAAAATATGGTTGTACATAATACAAACAGGACTCCCTTCATCATACTAAAAAGCATGACTGTGCGGAAATTACTGACAACAGCAGGAACCAATCTGTCAGAACTTAATATCCAGAACAAACTCAGCAGGAAATACGCGACACAGATCTTAATTCCTTCCTGCTTCAATTCCTTTCTGCTTTTACTTAACACAAGGAAATGTTCACTCAGCCTTTTCCACATAGCGCCCCTCCTTTGATGCTTTTATTATACACGATTTTCATTCTTCTGAAAACTAATAAGTGATTTTTTTCTATCATTGGATGAAATTGGAAATTAAAAAAACACGGTCTTTAAAAGCCGTGTCTTCCTATAAGAATATTCCCTGTTTTACCTGGGTCTGATATCTATATCCTGTAACTCTACAGGGTCTGCTGCCTCTAAAAGAAACACATCAGACATATGGGCTCTGAGAATTGTTTTTCCGCCTTTGTCACCTTTTAGTTCCATCAATTCCTTACGATATCTGCTGGAAAACACGGCGGGATTGCCTAATTCGCCCCTGCAGCTTAAACAGGCAAGCCCTTTTTTGCTTTCTTTGAATCCCCGCACCAGAGCTTCTATGGTAGAGGAACGCAGATAAGGCTGGTCGCAGACTGCAAACAAAACATCCGTATCTTCATTTTCCAGTTCCTTTAAAGCCAGATGAATGGAATGTGAAATACCAAGTTTACTGTCTCTGTTAGCAATGATTTTATATGCGGAATCTTTCATGTATTCCATTATCTCATCATATTGGGTCACAATCAGTTTTCTGGAAAACAAGCCAGCAGGAAGCTGATCTATTTCTTCTATAATACAGCGGTACATGGGCTTTCCATTCATTTCATAAAGAAGCTTATTGCCGTGAAACCGCAAGCTGTCTCCTGCTGCCAGAAGAATCAGTGTCATATTCATTGCAAAACCCTTTCTTTCTCAGTAAGACTCTTCTTTGTAAGGCTTAATACAGCCTCTAATACTCCTCCTCCGATAGCAGATGCCTTATCTGATATGGTATAGCAGTGTTGTATCACCCCTCTGGGATCAATATCTCCTGATTTCATACCGCTGCAGACAGTCACTCCCTCCTGAAGCAGTCCTCTTACAACTCCCCCCACTTCAGCCAGCACCGGAGTATCATCAACATATCCAACCACATCATTTTGTTTTACCACTGTTCCAATGGTAACTGCCGGGTGAAATATCCCGTTTTTTACCGCACGGATAATCCGCTCCTTATCATAACCGCCGATCATTCCTGGAACTCCTGAATTGGGAAATGCACTTCCCTTCCAGATGCATCTGCCAAGGTCATGGCCCCGTTTCGTCTCTACCACTGCGTGGCAGTCCTCTCCTGCAGTAAAACCAGGTCCGACCCCTATGACGATGTCTGCATCCGTAATCCTTGTTCCCAGATTTTTCTTCGCTATGATGGCATCTACCACTACAGCCGGATTAAATTCCTTGCGAATGCGGCATACTTCATCAACCACCACAGCAACCTGATCCTTTGACAAGGCTTCCTCGATCTCTTCCATGCTGCTGCACAGCACACCGGTAATATCCTCCACCTTAACCATGTTTTCATAAACAGCCCGGGAAAATGCCACCGTCCTCCTCACTGTGGTCGGCACCGGAATTTCCGTCATTACTACAAAAAATCCGCAGCGGTGCAGACGACAGGCAATTCCGGAGGCCAGATCACCGGCACCTCGAATTAATATCTTCATCCTACCAGCCCTTCCCAAATCCGCAGTTTGGATAATGGCATACCTCACAGGAAAGGCATAGCCCTCCTTTTCCAAGCTTATCCAGTTCTTCCTTTGTTACGGGATCATCTGCCATCAGGCGGGGCAGAACTAAATCAAATACCGTTCGTCTGGCATACATTACACAGCCCGGAAGTCCTGCCACTGGTATGTTCTTTCCATCCTTGCGGTAATAGGACAGGAGGAACATGGCTCCAGGCAGGACCGGGGCACCATAGGATATCACTTCAGCCCCTGTGCTTCGGATTGCCAGAGGAGTTTTATCATCCGGATCCACACTCATACCTCCGCTGACCAATACCATATCGGCTCCCTGACTGATAAAATTAAGAATCGCCGCTGTGGTATGTTCCGGATTATCATCCGTCACCGTCTGCCCCATAATCTCTCCTCCAAATTCTTCTGCTTTGGCTCTTAATACGGGACCGAAGGCATCTTTGACCTTTCCGCAGTATACCTCACTGCCAGTTGTTACAATACCGATTCTTTTATTTTTATAGGGAAGAATGGTAAATATTTTCTTTCCGCTGCAAAGACTTTTGACTGAATCCATCTTATACTTCTTTATTACAAGCGGAATCACCCTGGTTCCGCACAGCTTATCCCCTGGTTCCACAGGTGTATTGGGGTGTCTGGAGGCAATCATCATATCTCCGGCACTGTTTACCATCTCAAGCAGCCTGGTATCTATTTTCAAAAGTCCCCGTATTGTTGATTTTAATTCAATCTTCCCCTCCTTTACATCGCCTCTGTCCATATGGTCATTTCTGCATAATTCACATAGTATTTCAGCTGCCTCATTCTCATGATACATGGTATCATCCTTTTCCCAGACATACAGGTGCTCCTTCCCCATTGACAGCAGAACAGGGATGTCATCCTCAGTTACTACATGCCCCTTGCGGAATCTTGCCTCCTTTGACACTCCTGGTATGATCTGAGTCATATCATGGCAAAGAACATGACCCACTGCGTCTTTCGTTCTGATTTCCTTCATCTTGTCTGCCCCTTTCCGGTTCCTGTGTTTGCGTTATCATTTGTATGGAAACTGGTTACCGCACAGTATTGTGCCCATTGTTTCCCCATTGTCTCTGCTGCCGCCTGGGCATATAACAGCCGTACGTCGCTATCTGCCTGATTGAAAAGAATGCGGTACTCCATAGATTCTGCCCCCTTCCGAGTTCCGTTTATACTGGTCAGGATCTGCGAAATGGCATCCGGAGTAATCCGATCTTCCATTGTAAGACAGCCAAAAATGCAGGGAGCCAGTTCATAACGAAAACATGCTTCCTCCCAAGGCTCACCGATACAGGTAAGCCCGGCACAGCCGATTACTGCATAAGTTTTTTTTGGTAAAACCGGCTCTCCTGTCCGCGGGATCTTAATTGGATGGCATTTTGCGCCATCTGCCTCTACAAGAAGTACATCACAAAGCTGAACCAGCTTTTCCAGCTCCGCCAGTTCCATACCCTTTAACTTCCCCTCTCCGGCGGGCTGTCCGGTCACCAGAATCCAGCCCGCCGGAGTAGAAAAATGTTCCTTATTTATAGTAAGAAAATCACTGACTGTTTTATAATCAGCAGCCTCTGCCACGATCCGGTCAACAGGCCGGTAAATATGGGTGCTTGTGGTGACAATCACTCTTTTTCCACAGCCTGCTAATTCCTCTGCAAGTGAAAACATGGCAGTTGTCTTGCCTCCGCCTCCGGTAAAAGCTATGATTTCCGGTTCTTTTATGGAAAGGCGGAGTGCTTCCCACAGCGAGTTCTTCTTTTTCAGTTTTATTTTACCATCTGACTCTTCAAACGCATACACGCTTTTTAATTCCATTGTGCCAGCTCCATATGCCTGTTTCTTGCCACATAAGAGCCTGTCTTTTCCACCAGTACTTTTCCATTCTCTGCAGCCAGCCGGCCTTTTAAAAATACAAGCTCTGCTTTCCCCTCAACGGATATTCCCTCAAATGGACAGTAATCCACATGTGCAACCTGATTGCCAACTGACATCGTCCACCTGGTCTCCGGATTCCATACCACAATATCTGCATCACTTCCTGGAGCTATGACGCCTTTTTGGGGATAGACCCCGTAAAGCTTTGCCGGATTTTCAGAGAGAAAACGGCACATCTGTTCCACAGTCAGACCATTCTTTTTTACTCCAAAGCTGTACATTAAGGCTGGACGTGCCTCCACTCCAGGCATGCCGTTTGGTATCTTTGTAAAGTCATCCCTTCCTGCCGCCTTTTGTGACAAAGTAAAACTGCAGTGGTCAGTGGATACAGTCTGGATCTGATCCGTCTTTAAAAGCTCCCACAGCCGCTGCCGGTCTGATTCCTTCTTGATTGTAGGGGAAATCACGTACTTACTCCCCTCAAATCCAGGGAGATCATAAACATCTTCATTAAAAATCAGATATTGGGGGCAGGTTTCCACATAAACCTCCTGTCCTCTTTCTCTTGCATATAAAATCTCTTTATAACCGGCTTCGGAACTTAAATGTACGATGATAACCGGGCAGTCCGCTACCTGGGCAATCTTTAGAAGACGGCCTGCTGCTTCTGCTTCTACCGCCGCAGGTCTTGACATTTTATGTGCATGAACGGAATAATTGCCCTTTGCTTTTTCTTCCTCCACTAAAGCCTCTATGATTCCCTTGTTTTCACAGTGTACACCGGCAATTCCTCCAGCCTCTTTTAAACGCTTTAAAATCTGATAAATCTTTTTATCCGCCATATACATCTCATCATAAGTCATATACAGCTTAAAGGAAGTCACACCTTCAGAAATAATGGTATCAAGCTCTTCACTTACAGAATGGTTCCAGTCCGATATGGCAAGGTGAAACCCATAATCACAGGATGCATTGCCATCCGCTTTTTTATGCCAGTTATTCAATGCCTCATGGAGACTTTCTCCCTGGTACTGAGTGGCAAAATCGATGATCATGGTGGTTCCTCCGGCTATAGCCGCTTTGGTTCCTGACTGGAAATCATCAGCGGTTACAGTCCCTGCCACATGAAGATCAAAATGAGTATGGGCATCAATAAAACCCGGAAACAAAAGTCTGCCGGATACGTCGATGATCTTCGCATCTGCCTCATCAATCTCCTGTTCCACTGCCAGAATTTTCCCATCCTTCATGAGAACATCTGCTGCTGCAGTTTTACTTCCTGAAACTACGGTTCCGCCTTTTAACAACGTCTTCACAGCACATCCACTTCCTTTCTGATAATCCGGTATTTCTGTCTGCATACCGGTCTATACAATCTATTTTCCCCTGTTCCCCGTTTCTTGTCAATCCTAAAAAGACGCAGAGAAAATAATTTCTTCTCCTGCGCCTTTTTACGGTCATTTTCTCTTTTTCCGATATGCCGTCTCTTCCAGGGGCAGGGTGGTACGGAATACACCGTCATACTTATAATAAGCGCCCTGAACAGCCGGTGCTGTAGGAATAGAGGTAATCTCTCCGATTCCAATTGCCCCATAAGCAAGGGAATCGTGATTTCGTTCGACTATTATGCTTTGTACATCCGGTGTCCGGTCTGCACGAAACAGTCCCAGAGTTCCGAACTTTGCAAGGGGCATACCATTATCCAGCGGAAATTCCTCCGTCAGGGCGTATCCCAGTGACATGATCACGCCCCCCTCAATCTGTCCCTCTACAGACAGCGGATTGATAGCTTTTCCCACATCATGGGCTGCTATCACCTGCTCCACTGTGCCATCTTCCTTTAAACAGACTACCTGGGTGGCGAAACCGTATGCCACATGGGAGACCGGATTCTTTTTTTCGCTTCCCATGGGATCTGTAGCAGCCAGATATTCCCCAAAGTATTCTTTTCCGTTTAAAGAAGATAACTGGTTTCCTGCCTTTAAATCCTGAAGAATCAGACCGCATGCACGTCTTGCTGCTTCTCCGGTTACCAGCGTCTGGCGGGAACCGGAGGTAGTTCCGGAATCAGGGGCTAAATTAGTTTCAGCCGCCACATAAACCACCTGATCTCCGGTAATGTCAAGGGTTTCACAGACGATCTGCTCCAGTACGGTTCCCAGTCCCTGACCGATGCATGAGGCTCCTGACCGGATATGAACTTTACCGTCTTCAATGGTGAGCCTGCATCTTCCCCAGTCAGGAAGCCCCACTCCCACTCCGGCATTTTTCATAGCACAGGCAATTCCTGCATATGGGTGGCTTTCATAAACATCCTTTACCGCAAGCAGAGTTTCCACAAGAGCAGTTCCTTCTGCAGCGATCTGACCGTTGGGAAGCTCCTGACCAGGCCTGATCGCGTTGCGGTAACGGATTTCCCACGGGCTGATTCCCACTTTTTCCGCCAGCAGATTCAAATTACATTCAATGGCAAAGCAGCTTTGTGTGACTCCGAATCCGCGAAACGCTCCTGCCGGCGGATTGTTTGTATAGACGGCGGTCCCTTCAATGTCAATGTTCTGATAATGATAGGGTCCTGCCGCATGGGTGCAAAGCCGCTGAAGAACAGGTCCTCCCAGAGAAGCGTAAGCTCCGGTATCCGTTACGACTACAGCCGTCATACCGGTCAGATTACCATTCTCATCACAGGCAGTGGTAAATTCCATGGAAGCAGGATGACGTTTTGGATGAACCATCATACTTTCTTTTCTGGTCAGCTTTACCTTAACAGGTCTTTTGGTATGGTAGGATAAAAGGGCAGCATGGTGCTGAACAGACATATCCTCTTTTCCGCCAAATCCCCCTCCTACCAGTTTGTTGATGACATGAACCTTTGAAAGCTCAAACCCCAGCATTCCGGCACATTCCTTTTGCGTATCATAGGTTCCCTGATCGGAGGAATAAATAACAGCTTCTTTCTCTTCCCTGTCCACAATGGCTATTGCACACTCCGGTTCCAGGAATGCATGCTCTGTAAACGGAGTCTCATAATGCATGGTTACAGAATAGGCGGAATTTTCTATGGCTTTTTTCGCATCTCCTCTTATCAGATGTTCATGGGCTAAAATATTACCGGTATCATGAACCAGAGGTGCACCCGGCTTTAAGGCTTCTTCCGGAGAAAAAACTCCCGGAAGTTCCTCGTATTCAATCCGGATTAACTTCTTCGCTTCTTCCAGGATCTCTGGGGTATCGGCTGCTACCAGGCAGACTGCATCACCCACATATCTGGTTATCTCACCTTCCGGAATCATGGTATCCCAGTCCTTTTTTAAATGTCCCACTTTATTCTTTCCCGGAACATCCTTAGCGGTTAAGACTGCTCGGACTCCGGGCAGAGCTTTGGCTTTGGAACTATCTATAGACAGAATCCTTGCCCTGGGGTATCTGCTTCGCACCGCACTTCCGTAGATTAAGCCTTCCACTTCCATATCATCTACGTACTCCCCGTAGCCCAGCACTTTTTCCGGTACATCCAGGCGATGAACCCGCTGGCCCACAGACTTTACTTCAGGAGCTTTTAAATCCCTGACGTCTTCCCGGAACAGCCTGGCTGCAAGAAGAATAGCATCAATAATTTTCTTATATCCGGTACAGCGGCAGATATTTCCCCGCACTGCAAAGGCTGCCTCTTTCCTTGTTGGATCCGGATTTTCATCAATGAGGGCTTTTGCACAGATTACCATGCCGGGAATGCAAAAGCCGCACTGAACAGCCCCGGCTTCCCCAAAGGCGTAAACAAACACTTCCTTTTCTCTGTCAGACAATCCTTCAACCGTCATAACAGATTTCCCCTCCATTCTGGCAGCTTTCCAAACACAGGCTTTTACAGCCTTTCCGTCTATTAAGACCGTACATGTACCGCAGGCACCTTCGCTGCATCCGTCTTTCACAGACTTAAGCCCCAGATCAATTCTCAAAACATCAATCAGCTTCCTTTCTTCCGGTACTGTTACAGTCACTCCGTTTACCAGGAAACGAACCATTGCTTCACCCACTTTCTTATCTTAGAAGATAATCGTAGTCATTTATGACAGTTTCCACAATCTTTAAAAGTCCCTCAGGAACTGCATCAACCGCTTCACCTGCTTTTCCCGTATACAGACTTCCCATATATTTAAGAAGGAATTCACCGGTTTTACTGTCAGTCACGGTAAACCCTTGATTTTTACTGTTATTTAAATCAGTTTCATTGGCAAACAGAGTGAATTTATCAATATACGGAGCACTGTCATATGGACAAAAGCTTCGGCAGTTTCCGCATTCATTGCATAAATAATCCACATGAAGGATCTGATGCTTTGTCAGTCCTGGAACGAAAAGAGCCAGATTGGCACGGTTTGGACAGACCTCTGCGCAGTTTTCGCAGATACTTTTACAGCCAAGGCACCTGGTATTTTCCTCCTGATCGTTCAGCGTTTCTTTTAAGATGCCTCTTCTGTCGTAGAGCTTATCGGGCTCAGCTGACAGGTTATCAAAATCCCTGACAGCTTTCTTCCCCAATATGGCTTCTGCCGCCATCCTTGCATCTTTGATGGCTTCAACCACAGTTCCCGGACCAGAAAGCCCATCGCCCACTGCATAAACCCCGGATACGCTTGTTTCCAGCGTTTCCTCATTCACAAGAACTCTTCCCCTGCCTGTTAATTCAATGCCGTTCTTTACATAAAACTCTTTTGGGATCCCCTCTCCAACTGCCGCTATGACCGTATCTGCTGGTATGGAAACAGTCTCCTCAGTCTCTGTAACCGCCCTTCTTCCGCTTTCGTCTGCAGCGGCAAGCTTCATCACACTGCAGATCAGCTGTCCATTAACCAACTCTACAGGAGATAATAGCTCCTTGAATTTTACGCCATCCTGCATGGCAAGCAGCAATTCCTCCTCATCTGCAGGCATATATCGTTTTGTCCTCCGGTAAATAAGGGAAACCTCCTCTACGCCATGGGTTCTGACCGCTGCTCTTGCCGTATCCATCGCCGTATTGCCTCCGCCGATTACAGCAACTCTCTTTCCAATATCTACATTTTTATCCTGTTTTCTGTACTCACTCAGAAAATGCAGGGCATTTATGGTTTCGCCTGTTTTCAGATTCAGAACTCCCGGCTCGCTTGCACCTGCTGCCAGAATGATTGAATCAAATCCTTCGTTTTTCAATGCAGCCAGATCTGTTATTTCCGTATTCAGCCTTACCTCTGCCCCATAAGACAGACATAATTCAACATCATGATCAATCACATGCCCTGATATTCTAAAATCAGGAATAACGTTTTTGACCACTCCTCCTAACAAACCGCTCTTTTCAAATATCGTGGCAGGCATACCACACTTTGTCAGGAAATATGCGGCGGAAAGACCCGCCGGACCGCCTCCGATAATTGCTGTTTTTTTACCATTCAGCCCGCGTTTTTTAATGGTTTTCCGATAATTGTCATAACCCTTTTCAGCACAGAGCAGTTTGGCTCCCCTTATATTCACCGGAGATTCGTAATGATTCCTGGTACACATGTTCATACAGTTATGGGCGCATATGGAACCGGTTATAAAAGGAAGGGGATTCTTCTCTGCAATCACTTCCATGGCCTCTTCGTATCTTCCCTGACCTGACAGTTTTAAATATGTGGTAATATCCTGATGTATGGGACAGGCCTCCTGACAGGGTGCTGTATAGCAGTCCAGCAAGGGAACTGTTTTTTTCATCTTTCTCTCAGGCAGAAGCTTAAGGGCTTTTGTATAATGAGAATCTGTTACCGAATCTTTTGCCAGCTTTGAGACTTTTGTAACATCCACTCCCTGAAATGAGACACCTGTCTCTCTCGTCTGTTCTGCCATCTGAAGTAATCTCTGGTAACCGCCCGGTTTTAAAAGGGTAGTGGCAACTGTAACCGGCCAGATCCCCGCATCTGTAATCTTATGGATGTTATGATAATCACCGCCTCCGGAAAACGAGATTCTAAGTGCTCCGTTAAATTCTTTGGAAAGTCTGGCTGCCAGTGCCATGGAAAGAGGAAAAAGAGACCTTCCCGACATGTACATCTCCTGGCTGGGGAGCTCACCATTTTTAACATCAACAGGAAACGTATTGGTCAGCTTTACGCCGAACTCTGATCCGCGTTTCTTCGCCAGTTCCATAAGCCGCTTTAACATGGGAATTGCATCCTCATACTGAAGATCGTCAAGAAAATGGAACTCACCGAAGGAAATGTAATCATATCCCATCTGATCCAGAGTATTTCTGGCAAATTCATATCCCAGAAGTGTGGGATTGCATTTAATAAAGGTGTTCAGTCCCTTTTCTTCTATTAAATAGGCAGCTATCCGCTCAATCTCCTGAGGCGGACATCCGTGTAAGGTAGAAAGGGTTACAGAATTGCAGATCCGGGAAGTGATGGACTCTATATCCTCTTTTGTCACATGCCGAAACTCCTCCACATGATTCAGAAGATACTGCCTGCAGGACTGAAACGTTTCTGTCTCTCCGGCTTCCATCATACAGTCAATGAAAGAATTGATCTTGGGGGATTTGATCCCCTCCAGATCATATCCCACACTCATATTAAACTGAAAGCCATCCATCCGGCCCAATCCATATTCTTTTGCCATAAAAGACAGAATAAACCAGGCTTTGATATACTCCTCCTGCGCCTGGGGAACATAAAGTTCGGTGGACCATTCGCAGTTGTAACACTCATCCTCTGCCCTGATACAGGGCTTTTCTACCGGCAGGTCATCTCCGTCTAATATCTGCACAGTCTTCAGCTCGAAGAAACGGCTTCCGGCATAGTAAGCAGCTGCAATGTTCTGGGCCAGCTGGGTATGGGGACCGGCCGCCGGTCCGATGGGGGTCTCAAGGATTCTGCCAAAGAGCTCCCTGTTATGTGACTCATCCGCCAGATAAGGACGGTATACTCCGAAAACCGATTCTTTCTTTTTATGCTCTGCCCTCACCCAGTCCATTAACTGCGCAAAGGGCATTGGTGTCATTTTGTCTCCCATAGATATCCTCCTGTCTGTTTATCGTCCGTTGATCCGTGCAGCAAGCCCTTTTGCAGCTTCTCTGCATTCTGCCATAAGCTTCTCTTCATCAATTCCCATAAGGATTCTGTCTTTCATAAGAACCTTACCGTTACAAACGGTGGTTACCACGCTGCGTCCGGTCATGCCAAACAGAATATGGCTGTTTACATTGTCCGCGTTCATGGGTGTCAGCGGAATATAATCCGTTACAATGACATCAGCAGCAGCACCTTCTTTTAAAACTCCCAGCTGCCTCTTAAAATATCTGCCTGCAATCTTTGCATTTCCTTCAAAAAGCATATTTGGAACCTCGCTCCATGCTGCATTAGGATCACATAAATGGTGTTTATGAAGCACATTGGCTGTCTTATAGGACTCCAGCATATCGTGGGTATAGCCATCTGTTCCCAGACCGGTTAAAATCCCCCGTTTCACCAGTTCCATCGTGGGCGGACAGCCGCAGGCATTGCCCATATTGGACTCCGGATTATGCACTACCATAGTGTCCGTATCATGGATTAAATCCATCTCATGGGAATTAATGTAGATGCAGTGTCCCAGAAGCGTCTTCTCCCCAAGAATCTGAAAGTCCATAAGGCGGTCAACAATCCGCTTGCCATGTTTATGAAGACAGTCATGAAGATCCTCAATTCCTTCTGCCACATGTATATGAAAGCCTGTCCCGTCCGGTTTATGGGATGCCGCAAATTCCATGGTCTGATCCGATATGGTAAACTGGGCATGCATTCCCATCATACCTGCAATCATATCCGTATCATCAGAACCAGCGTGGCGGATAAATGTCTCATTCTCAAGAATTCCTTCTCTCGCTTTTTCGTCTCCGGCACGGTCGGAGACCTCATAGCACAAACAGGTTCTGATCCCGGTTTTTTTCGCTGCTTGCTCAATCCGGAATAAGGAATCCCTGATCTGCCCGAAGCTGGCATGGTGGTCAAAAACAGTCGTTACTCCATTCTTAATGGAATCCACATAGGTGGCCATAGCACTTAAATAGACATCATCCAATGTTAAATTCCGGTCTATGGTCCACCAGAGTCCGTCAAGAATTTCCAAAAATCCATGGGGATTATATCCGTCAATGGCTAATCCTCTGGCAAAGGAGCTGTAAATATGCTCATGGGTATTTAAAAAGGCCGGCATAATGACCCCTCCCCTGGCATCGATATATTCTGCCTGAGGGTATTCCTTTTTTAGCTCACCGGTAGTCAGAATCTTTTTTATCACCCCGTCTTCCATCGCCACTGCTCCGTCTTCCAGAAACGGATTCCCGGGATCTCTTGTGATCATTCTTCCATTACCAATTATCAGCATGATTCCATCTCCTTTTCGATTTTCTTATATTTGAAAGTAAATTACTAATTTTCTTATGTATACAAACCTTACAGAATAATTTTTAAAGGTCATTACTTTATTTTCGCAATCTGCTTTCTTTTCATCTGTTTAAACTTATTTTTTTATGCACATTACACTATAGCTTTCGTTTAAAAACAGTTTATCATTTCACTTTGAGAAATGCAAGCATGATTTACAAAAAAAATTAGCAAACCTAAAAATTTTTTAGAAAACCACTTGTAATTAAATTTTTTTATGCTATGATGAATTTAACAACGAACCTGCAAGGAGGAGAAAAAATGGATTCAAAGCTTCAGTTACTGACACAGATTGCGCAGGGGATGGCAGCCCACTTTGGCAGCCAATGCGAAGTGGTGATTCACGACCTGCACAAGGAAAACATCGAAAACTCCATCGTTTTTATTGAAAACGGCCAGGTCAGCAACCGTAAAATCGGAGACGGGCCTTCTGAAATTGTTCTGGAAACTTTAAAAAAGGATCCCGATCTTTTAAAAGACCGCCTCTCCTATCTAACAAGAACTGAGGATGGCCGTATACTGAAATCCAGCACGATGTATATCAGGGGAAACGGTCATACCGTGGACTACATCCTTGCATTAAACTATGACATTACCGGACTGCTTACCGTGGAGAATGCGGTAAAATCCCTGATTTCCACCGGTGAAACTGCAGGAGATCACAATAAGGAGCCTAAAAAAATCACCCATAACGTCAACGATCTGCTGGACACTTTAATCGATCAGTCTGTTGCTTTAGTTGGAAAGCCGGTGGCCCTGATGACAAAGGATGACAAGGTGGCTGCTATTCAGTATCTCAATGACGCAGGTGCATTTCTCATTACAAAATCAGGTGATAAGGTATCCAGCTTTTTCGGTATCTCAAAATTTACATTATACAGCTATATGGATGCAAACAAAGAAAAGGCTTAAGCAGCATGCAGACGAAACCCGATGATTCTATTTTATTATAAAGGAGAATGTGCAGACATGAAACCAATTGAATGGGCTGTAAACACCATGCCGAAAACCGATGACAGACATCTGCCTGTCATGGCGCCTGAGGAGATTTTAAAGGCGAGAAACTTCCACAAAAGTTTCCCCCAGTACAAAGAAACTCCTCTGACAAAACTCCCCCATATGGCGGACTACCTTGGGTTAGGTGAGATTTACATAAAAGATGAATCTTACCGGTTCGGCTTGAATGCATTTAAGGTTTTAGGTGGTTCTTATGCCATGGCCAAGTATGTGGCGAAGCAGACTGGAAAAGAAGTCTCTGATCTTCCCTATCAGGTGCTGACATCCGATGCGTTAAAGAAAGAATTCGGTCAGGCCACTTTTTTTACCGCGACAGACGGCAATCACGGAAGAGGTGTTGCATGGGCTGCCCGCCAGCTTGGACAGAAGGCAGTTGTCTTTATGCCAAAAGGTACTACATTAAACCGGTTTAACAACATTAAGGCAGAGGGCGCCGATGTAACCATTGAGGAATTCAACTACGACGAATGCGTCCGCATGGCTGCTGATGCAGCTTTAAAGGTAAAGAACGGTGTTGTTGTACAGGATACCGCCTGGGATGGATATGAGGAAATTCCGGCCTGGATCATGCAGGGGTACGGCACCATGGTCATGGAGGCTGGCGAACAGCTTATGACATACGGGTGCGAAAGACCTACCCATGTGTTTGTTCAGGCAGGTGTTGGATCTCTTGCCGGAGCAGTAATTGGATACTTTAAAAACCGCTATCCCGAGAATCCGCCTGTCTGTGTTGTAGTGGAAGCGGATGTTGCTGCCTGTCTTTATGAAGGCGCAAAAGCAGGGGATGGTAATATCCGGATCGTTGACGGCGATATGCAGACCATTATGGCCGGTCTTGCCTGCGGAGAACCGAATACAATCTCCTGGGATATTTTAAAGAATCATACCGACACATTTATTTCTGCTCCTGACTGGGCTGCTGCAGAAGGTATGAGAATGCTGGCTGCACCAATAAAAGGAGATACTCCTGTTACATCAGGAGAATCGGGAGCTGCACCATTTGGAGTTTTAGCATCCATTATGAAAGATGACTCCTGTCACGCCTTAAGAGATCACCTGGGACTTAACAAAGATTCTAAAGTTCTTCTTTTCTCCACAGAAGGAGATACCGATCCTGACCGTTACAAAGCCATTGTCTGGGAAGGAAAAGAACGTTAGTCATTTATAAAAACGGAGGGTAAAAGCATGGATTACGAAAAAATCAAAGAAGCAGCTAAAAGCTATGAAGCAGATATGACAAAATTTCTGCGTGACATCGTAAAATTCCCTGGGGAAAGCTGCGATGAAAAAGCTCACATTGACCGGATTGCACAGGAGATGGAAAAGCTTGAGTTTGACAAAGTGCAGATCGATCCCATGGGCAATGTACTTGGATTTATGGGAACCGGAAAGACACTGATCGGTTTCGATGCCCACATTGATACGGTAGGGATCGGCAACAAGTCCAACTGGAATTTTGATCCTTACGAAGGCTATGAAACCGATACGGAAATAGGAGGAAGAGGTGTCTCCGACCAGTGCGGCGGACTGGTATCTGCTGTTTACGGTGCCAGAATCATGAAGGATTTAGGGCTCTTAAGTGACAAATACACCGTTCTTGTTACCGGTACCGTACAGGAGGAAGACTGCGACGGACTCTGCTGGCAGTACATTATCAATGAAGATAAGATCCGTCCGGAATTTGTAGTATCCACCGAACCGACGGATGGAGGAATCTACCGCGGGCAGAGAGGACGTATGGAAATCCGGGTTGATGTAAAGGGAATCTCATGCCACGGTTCTGCACCGGAACGTGGAGACAATGCTATCTATAAGATGGCTGATATTCTTCAGGATGTCCGTTCTCTTAACGAGAATGATACAGCAGATGGCAATGAGATTAAGGGACTTGCCAAAATGCTTGAGCAAGCTCATAATCCCCAGTGGAAAGAAGCAAACTTTTTAGGCAGAGGTACCATCACTGTCTCAGAGATTTTCTTCACATCACCAAGCCGCTGTGCAGTAGCTGACTCCTGTTCTGTTTCCTTAGACCGCCGTATGACAGCAGGGGAGACCTGGGAAAGCTGTCTGGAGGAGATCCGCAGTCTGCCAAATGTTAAGAAATACGGAGACGATGTCACCGTTTCCATGTATGAGTATTCCCGTCCTTCCTATAAAGGACTTACCTATCCAATCGAATGTTACTTCCCAACCTGGGTCATTCCTGAGGATCATAAAGTAACCAGATCATTGGAAGAAGCTTATAAGTCCTTATACGGGAATACCAGAATCGGTTCTGAGGAGACAGTTTCCATGCGGCTTGCACGTCCTCTCACCGACAAATGGACCTTTTCCACCAACGGCGTTTCCATTATGGGACGCAATCAGATTCCATGTATCGGCTTTGGCCCGGGAGCAGAGGCCCAGGCTCATGCGCCGAATGAAAAGACCTGGAAGCAGGACCTTGTCACCTGTGCAGCCGTATACGCTGCACTTCCCACTGTTTACTGCAATGAATAAAACCACGATCAGGAGGCTTACCACATTATGAAAACCTTACAGGATTATATCGACAAACTGAATTCCTTAAATTTCAAGGAGATGTATGAAAATGACTTCTTTTTAACCTGGGAGAAAACGGACGACGAACTGGAAGCAGTCTTTACCGTTGCCGACGCCCTCCGCTTTATGAGAGAAAACAACATCTCTACAAAGGTTTTTGAAAGCGGACTTGGAATCTCCTTATTCCGCGACAACTCCACCCGCACCCGTTTTTCCTTTGCTTCTGCCTGCAACCTTCTGGGACTGGAAGTACAGGATTTAGACGAGGGGAAATCCCAGATCGCCCATGGAGAGACAGTCCGCGAAACTGCCAACATGATCTCCTTCATGGCAGATGTGATCGGCATCCGTGATGATATGTACATCGGAAAAGGCAATGCCTATATGCACCAGGTTTCTGATGCGGTAACAGAAGGATATAAGGATGGAATTCTGGAACAGAAGCCGGCTCTTGTAAACTTACAGTGTGATATTGACCACCCAACGCAGACCATGGCTGATATGCTCCACATTATTCATGAATTCGGCGGCATCGAAAACTTAAAAGGGAAAAAACTGGCCATGACCTGGGCCTACTCTCCTTCCTATGGTAAGCCCTTATCTGTTCCCCAGGGTGTGATCGGATTAATGACACGTATGGGAATGGAAGTGGTTCTGGCCCATCCGGAAGGCTATGAAGTAATGCCGGAAGTGTTAGATGTGGCTAAGGGCAATGCCGAAAAATCAGGCGGTTCCTTCCGGGTATCCAACGATATGGCTGATGCATTTAAAGATGCAGACATCGTTTATCCAAAGAGCTGGGCACCGTTTGCAGCTATGGAAAAGAGAACCGATCTTTATGGCAATGGAGACATGGACGGAATCAAAGCACTTGAGAAGGAGCTTCTGGCACAGAATGCCAATCATAAGGACTGGTGCTGTACAGAAGAACTGATGAAGACTACGAAGGACGGAAAAGCGCTCTATCTTCACTGCCTTCCTGCAGATATCAACGATATCAGCTGCAAAGACGGAGAAGTAGAAGCTTCCGTATTTGACCGTTACAGAAATCCGCTTTATAAGGAAGCCAGCTATAAGCCATACGTAATTGCTGCCATGATCTTTTTAAGCAAATTTGAAAATCCCCAGGAAGTATTTAAAAAGCTGGAGGAAAAGAATTCACCGCGTAAGTTCTCAATCTAACCAAGGGGATCACTCATATGGAGAAAAAAAAGAGAATTGTAATTGCCCTGGGCGGAAACGCCCTCGGCAATACCCTGCCGGAACAGATGGCAGCAGTCAAGATCACCTCGAAAGCCATCGTAGACCTGATCGAAGAAGGATGTGAGGTGGTGGTTGCCCATGGAAACGGGCCACAGGTGGGAATGATCAACAATGCCATGAGTGCATTGTGCAGAGAGGATCCCACGCAGCCTAATACCCCTCTTTCCGTCTGCGTCGCCATGAGCCAGGCTTATATCGGTTATGATCTGCAGAACGCACTGAGAGAAGAACTGGTGAACCGGAATATCAGACATATTCCGGTGACCACCATGATTACCCAGATCCGCGTAGACGAGCAGGATCCGGCATTTTCAAATCCCTCCAAGCCAATCGGACATTTTATGACGAAGGAACAGGCCAAGGAGGCCGCAATCAAATACGGATACCTGATGAAGGAGGATGCCGGCAGAGGTTACCGCCGTGTGATCGCCTCTCCAAAGCCGCAGGAAATCATCGAAATAGAGGCCATACGCTCTCTTGTAGACGGCGGACAGCTGGTGATTGCATGCGGAGGCGGAGGTATTCCGGTAACCTTAAATGGCAATCACTTAAAGGGCGCCAGTGCAGTCATTGATAAGGACTTTGCCAGTGAGCTTCTGGCAGAGGAACTGGACGCAGATCTCCTCATTATATTGACAGCCGTGGAGAAAATAGCCTTAAACTATGGCACACAGGACGAAACATGGCTGAGTGACATCACCGCCAGCCAGGCGAATCAGTACATTCGGGAGGGCCATTTTGCACCTGGATCCATGCTTCCCAAGGTGGAAGCAGCAGTAAAATTTGCCGAATCCGGGAAAGGGCGGACTGCCCTCATAACTCTGCTGGAAAAAGCAAAAGAAGGAATACTCGGAAGCACCGGAACCCATATACATCAGTAAACTTATAAAGGAGTATAAATGCCATGAGTCAATCTGACAGACAGTATGCATCTATCTTTGAACTCGACGGCATCCCCAAATTTTCTCACACAATCCCCCTTGCAGTACAGCATCTGGTTGCAATGATCGTCGGCTGCGTCACACCACCCATCATTGTAGCAAACGTCGCAGGACTGGAAAGCTCAGACCGGGTCATCCTGATTCAGGCTGCCCTGGTAGTCTCCGCCCTGTCCACTCTCCTCCAGCTTTTTCCCATAGGGAAAAAGAACGGATTCCGCCTCGGCTCTGCCCTTCCTGTTATCCTGGGCATCAGTTTCGCATACGTCCCCAGTATGCAGTCCATTGCTGCAGATTATGGAATTTCTGCAATTCTTGGAGCTCAGATCGTCGGCGGTATCGTAGCATTTCTGGTAGGATTTTCCGTTATGCGGATCCGGAAATTTTTCCCCCCACTCATTACCGGAACTGTCGTGTTTACCATTGGGCTCTCCCTCTACCCTACTGCCATTAACTATATGGCCGGCGGAGTCTCAAGCCCCTCCTACGGATCCTGGCAGAACTGGACCGTCGCTTTCCTTACACTGGCTGTGGTCACAGTACTGAACCATTTTGGAAAGGGAATTTATAAGCTGGCTTCTATTCTCATTGGCATCATAGTGGGATATGTGGCAGCACTGCTTTTTGGTATGGTCAATTTTTCCAACATTGCAGCTGCTTCCTTATTTTCTATACCAAAGCCTCTGCATTTTGGCATTGCCTTTGAACCCTCTTCCTGCATTGCCATCGGACTCTTATTTGCCATTAATTCGGTTCAGGCAATTGGTGACTTTACCGCTACCACCAGCGGTTCCATAGACAGAGAGCCAACCAATAAGGAACTGCAGGGGGCAATCATGGGCTATGGAGTAACAAATATTTTCGGCGCTTTTTTAGGAGGACTTCCCACAGCGACATACAGCCAGAACGTGGGGATCGTAACCACCACGAAAGTGGTCAACCGGTATGTTATGGGTTTAACTGCAGCCTTCTTACTGGCTGCCGGTCTGATACCCAAATTTTCAGCCGTGCTTACCACCATTCCCCAATGTGTGTTAGGAGGCGCAACCGTATCTGTTTTTGCCTCCATTGCAATGACAGGTATGAAGCTGGTAACCTCTGAAGAAATGAACTACCGCAATTCCTCTATCGTAGGACTTGCTGCAGCACTTGGCATGGGAATCTCCCAGGCTACGGCGGCGCTTTCCACATTTCCTGCCTGGGTAGTCACCATCTTTGGCCGGTCTCCTGTGGTTGTGGCAACTCTGGTCGCTATCTTATTAAATATTATTTTACCGAAAAACGGGAAATAATTTCACTAATGCGGGAATAAGATTGTATTAATTACAGAAACGGGAGATTTCTATGAACAGTAACAGAAAAAAATTTATTTTCTTCCTGGTACTACCTCTGGCAGTGGGCGCTTTGGCTGGATTTTTAACAAAAAACAGCATGATGCTATACAAAGACTTAAACCGGCCGGCTCTTTCCCCTCCTGGATGGATCTTTCCCATCGTATGGACGATACTATATCTGCTCATGGGGTTAGGATCTTATATCATTGCCCAGTCCTCTTCTCCCAGGCGGAAGGAAGCACTACGGCTTTACGCCATTCAGCTTTCCCTCAATTTTATCTGGAGCCTGGTATTCTTTAACCTGCAAAACTACCTTCTGGCATTTCTTATTCTGCTGCTTTTATGGTATTTTATAATTCGTATGATTACAGCCTTCTGGTCTGTAAACCAGACAGCCGCCATATTACAGATTCCCTATCTTTTATGGGTGACATTTGCAGGATATTTAAATCTGGCCATTGTGCTTTTGAATTAATTTTTAATGAAACAAAGAAAAACGGCGGTGACATGGTTCACCAGGCAATATCTGCCTGGCAGGACCGTGTCACCGCCGTTTCGCCGATCTATCAGATCAGTATATATTTCAGCACAAAGAGTACAGCTAAAACATACATAAGAATGCTGATTTTCTTTTTCTTTGCGCTGCCTGTAACAACGTTAATAAATACATAAGAGATAACACCCATTGCAATACCTTCAGAAATGCTGTACATAAACGGCATGGCAATAATTGCAATGTAGCATGGAAGTGCCTCTGTAAAATCGTTAAAATCAATTTTTGTAATTGATGTCATCATTAAAAATCCGACAACGATCAAAGCTGGAGCTGTTGCGAAAGAAGGAATCGCAAGAAAGATCGGGGATAAAAACAGGGATAAGCCAAAGAGTATCGCTGCTACCACTGCTGTTAATCCGGTTCTTCCGCCTTCTGACACGCCTGCAGCGCTTTCCACGAAAGTTGTAGTTGTGGATGTACCAAATAATGCTCCTAAAGAAGTACCTACGGCATCTGCCATCAGTGCACCCTTGATCTGGGGAAGCTTTCCATCCTTATCCAGCATGTCTGCTTTGGATGCAACACCGATTAAGGTTCCCAGTGTATCAAACATATCAACAAACAGAAATGCAAACATGACTACCAGAAAATCCATTGATATAATTCTGGAAAAATCCAGCTTTAAAAAGGTGGGTGCCATGCTTGGAATTCCAAATCCTTTTGAAAAATCCGGGAATACACTGAACATTCCAATTTCAGGATTTGGCTGGTAAAGACCAACTGCCTGGCAGATCATACCAAGAATCCAGGTTGCCAGAATTCCCCACAGGATGTTCCCTTTTACATTCTTTACAACCAGTACTGCAGTAATGAGGATGCCAATAATCGCAAGTAAAACAGTGATACCTACAGAATGGAAGGTTCCGTCAGTCAGGGATGACTTAAAGGAATACATGGTTACAAGAGTCGCTCCGTCAACCACTACTTTTGCATTCTGAAGACCGATAAAGGCAATAAATAAACCAATACCAGCTGATACTGCATGCTTTAAATTCATTGGGATCGCATTAAAAATCGCCTCACGGACATTGGTCAGTGAAAGCAGAATAAAGATAATACCTTCGACGAACACGGCTGCCAGAGCCATCTCCCAGGTATAACCCATATTCAGAACAACGGTATAAGCAAAGTAAGCATTTAATCCCATTCCTGGTGCCAGTACAAACGGGTAATTTGCAAGACCTGCCATTAAAAGTGTTGCAACCAGGGATGCCAGCGCTGTGGCCGTAAAGACTGCACCGCTGTCCATTCCGGCTGCCCCAAGAACGCTTGGGTTTACCGCCAGTATATAAGCCATTGTCATAAAGGTTGTAATTCCGGCTATAATCTCGGTTTTTAAATCTGTGTGATTTTCAGATAAATGAAATATTCGTTCCATACTTCCTACCTCCTTAGGTGCTCTAAAAAATTCGTTTCCCATCCACATACTTCCCCGCGATGTGCCTGTCATCCGACAGGTAGATAAAACGTTCCAGCCGTTCCCTCGTACTTAGCGGCTGGGGATGACTTAAACTGCTGTCATCCAGAATCAGAGCATCAAACTCATAACCTTCCAGAAAGCTGCCTGCCTTTCCAAAGAAAGAGCCTCCTCCCAGAGTTCCCAGATAGAATACCTCCTCAATCGTAACAGGTTTTAATGAGGAATCCACAAGACGCCACCGAAGCTTTGATACGGATATGGCATCTGACATAGCACGGAAAATGGACTCAACGCTTCCTCCTGCTACATCCGTACCCAGGCCTGCGTTTAATTTCAGGTCCAAATAAGTACGCATGGGTGCAATACCAGAAGCAAGATTGGTGTTAGACTGGGGACAATGGGCAATATAAACTCCCCGCTTTTTTATCAGTTCAATCTCCTGTTCAGACGAAAAGACACAATGAGCCATTACTGTCTTTTCCTCCCCACCGAACATGCCAAACTGATCATAAGCTTCGCCGTAGCACCCGGTGCTGGGGCATAAACGTTTCACCCATTCAACCTCACTTATATTCTCCGATAAATGAGACTGAACCGGCAGTTTATATTTTCTTTTCAGTCTTCCCAGCCGCTCCATGAGATCATCAGTACAGGACGGAATAAATCTGGGTGTCAGAATCGGAGTTACATTCTGATACTTTCCTCTTGTCTTGGAAAGCCAGCGGATTGTTTCCGCCTCTGACGCCTGTGCACCTGATTCACATAAATAATCCGGTGCATTCCGGTCCATATTGACCTTACCAACCATCGTCTTTAAACCGGTTTCTTCCATGAGATCCATTAACAGCTCTGTGGCCGGTCCGTGGATGGTGGCAAAGATACAGGCTCTTGTCGTCCCGCTTCTCTTCATTGCTTCTGCAAATATCTGGTAGGCCTTTTTTGCATATTCCAGATCGCCATATTTGGCTTCCTCCGGAAACGTATTGGTATTCAGCCAGTCTAACAGCTCTAAATCCATGGAAAGACCACGGAAGGAATATTGCGGTGCATGAATATGAAGATCAATCAGCCCCGGAATAATCAGCTTATCGCTACAGTCAATCACCAAAAAATCTAAAAACTGCTGGGGTATGCTTTGAAATACTCCGGCGCACTTCCCATTCTGGCATATTAAAAACCCCTGCTCCACCGTTCTTAACGTATGGGCATCCTCACTATAACAAATGTTTCCCTTTAGTATAAAATTTTTATCACCGGTCATAGAACCTCCTGCTTCGCACAAACAAAAATACGGCAGCCAAATTGCAATGTTCCTAAAAACCAAGCAATAAAAAACTACCGTCTCCTTTGTCGCTCCAAACGTGAACACAAACAGCGCAGCCCAAAAAGCCGCCTACCTGTCACGAGGAAACTTATAGACAACTATTACGGTAGTTGGTAGAAACACTCATCCAATTATGAGCATATATAAGTTTCTTTGAATACTGATACTTAACATATTTTGTGACCTCTGACAGGTTGACTATAACATATTGTAAAACTATTTGTCAACGCTATTTTTATTTCAAATCATTTATCAATATATGCTGTCATCTTAACATATATGATATATTTTTCAGATTATTATCCATTTGCACTCCTAAATCAGATATTCCCCTACAGCTTCCCACTTGAGACCTTCCTGTTCCATCCATTGCAGGATATCTCCTTCCCAATGAACAGGCATCACCCAGGAAAGTCCACAGCCCGCTTTAATCTCTCCCGGTACCGGAATAATTCTTCCCGGAATTTTTTCTCTTATGCAGGCCGTCTCCATGGCAATCGCTTCAGTAACCGTATGAAAAGTCACTACGGTTTTTAACTCTTTCCGCCTCATATCAGCTCCTGTTCCCTGCTTAGTTCTCTGACTGCCGCCACTGCCTGATCAATTTCTTCTTCCGTATTAAAGTGGGACATGGAAAACCTCACAGCACCCTGCTTTACAGTACCCAGTGCCTGATGCATCAGAGGAGCACAGTGAGCACCTGCTCTGGCATATATACCATAAGCAACTGTCAATTCATCTGCCACCTCACCAGAATCCAGGCTTCCAATATTAAGAGCTACAACGGGAGCCCGCTGCTCCAGGCTCTTTCTTGAAAAATCCCCGTAGACGGTAACTGCTGGAATGTCCTTTACTCCTTCATAAAACCGTCTCATTAAAGACTGCTCCCGTTTACGTATGGACTCCATACCTGTCCGGCTGATATAGAGCAGGGCTGCGTGAAGTCCTGCAATGCCATGACAGTTTAATGTGCCGGCTTCCAGACGTTCCGGCATCTGCTCCGGCTGCGTCCGCAGGAAGCTTTGCATCCCGCTTCCTCCTACAATCAGAGGCTCTATATTAAGCCCTTCCCTGATGCAGATTCCACCGGTTCCCTGAGGTCCCAACAATCCTTTGTGCCCTGTGAAGCAGACCACATCAATTCCCATCTCCTTCATATCAATGTCAAACACACCGGCAGTCTGTGAAGCGTCCACCAGGAAAAGAAGCCCATGCTTTTTGCAGATATCCCCAATGGTCTTTAAATCATTAATATTTCCAGTTAAGTTAGAGGCATGGGTGCATACCACTGCTTTCGTATTGCTTCTGACTGCAGCCTCAATCTCTTCATAATGAATACAGCCATATTGATCTGCAGGCAGAATAGTCAGTTCCATTCCCCGATCCTCCATACGGTAAAGAGGACGAAGTACAGAATTATGTTCCATCATTGTGGTGATCACATGGTCACCCGGACGAAATATCCCTTCTATTGCCAGATTTAAACTCTCCGTAGAATTGGCAGTAAATGCCACCTGGCCGGGACCGTCTCCATGAAGGAGCTGGGAAATAAGACTCCGGGTATCGTAAATCATTCTGGCAGCATCAAGAGATGCACCGTGAATCCCTCTTCCAGGATTGCCCATATGAAGCATGGCATCAGCTACTGCCAGTCTTACTTCCTCAGGTTTATGCAGGGAAGTGGCTGCATTATCCAGATAGATCATAAGTGACTCACCAGTTTTACTGCTTTTTCCTGTCTCTTTGTAACTCTTCCGATTATGCGGCAGGCAGTTTCCATACCTGCCTGTAGGAACGTATCCATAATCCGCTCCCCGTCTTCCCTGGAAACGCTGATTAAAAGTCCTCCTGAAGTCTGGGGATCGCAGAAGATATCAATCATGCATTCCTCCGTATTACCGTAATCCACGCGGTCACTGGTATAGGATCGGTTTTTATACGCCCCTTCCGGCACCAGCCCCATTCGCGCAAGTTCCACGGCTTCTTTCTGTACCGGAAGATCACTTACTGAAATCTCCAGTGTTACACCGCTTCCATCAGCCATCTCAACCGAGTGGCCTGCCAGACCAAACCCAGTCACATCGGTACAGCTGTGAACCTCAAACTGCTCCACGACCTGCTTGGCCCTGCGGTTTAACGAAGTCATGACTTTTATGACTTCATCTCTTGCCTCACGGGAAGCAAGATCAGCCTTCACCGCAGTATTAACGATTCCGGTTCCAAGGGGTTTTGTCAGAATTATAACATCTCCCGGCCTTGCTTCACAGTTTTTAAAAATCTTATCCGGATGGACAAAACCGGTTACACTCAGCCCGTACTTCGGTTCTTCATCCTGAATGGAATGTCCTCCTGCCAGTACGGCACCTGCTTCCAGAACCTTTGACGCTCCGCCCTCTAATATCCTTCCCAGAATAGCAGGGTTTAAGCAGTTCGGCCAGGCCACGATATTCAATGCGATTTTCGGTTCTCCTCCCATGGCATAAATATCGCTGAGTGCATTGGCAGCGGCAATCTGGCCAAATATAAAGGGATCATCTACAACCGGTGTGAAAAAATCAAGCGTCTGGATCAGTGCCAGTTCCTCATTTACTTTATAAATCGCACCATCATCCGAGGTTTCAATCCCCACCAAAAGACTGGGATCCTGAAACTTCGGTAAATGTTCCAGAATACCTGCCAGGGTTCCCGGACCGATCTTAGCGGCACAGCCGGCTGTTTTCGTCATTTGAGTTAATCTTACTTCATTGTCAGGTATCATTCTTACCATCTCCTTCTTAAGATTTTATGATCCGCATATTACGACTTCTTTTTTCAGAGCGAAGGAATAAATGATCATCTCTTTCACCTTTTTACCAGTGATCTGCTCCAGAGCCCGCCTGTAATACTCCATCTGTATTCCATAGCGGTCAAAAAGAATGGATTCTTCCCCTTCCTTTAGAAAGTCTGTCTTATAATCCACCAGGACAAGCTGCCCCTCTTCCTCCATATAAGCGTCTATAATTCCCTGTATCAGTATCCGTTCATCGGAATCAGCCACATCCATCTCCCTGGCCGGTATCCCGATTACAAACTGCTGTTCCCTCTTTAACAGTCCTCTCTCCTGGGCTGCTGCCAGCCGCCGTCCTAATGGTGAGTTGATAAATGCCAGAATCTGGTTTTCAGAAAGCAGGGCAAAGCTTTCCCCGCTTAGCCGTCCGTCTTCTTTTAGCTTCTCCAGTGCAGATGATAAGTCCTTTGCAGTCTTCACCTTTGAAAAATCCAAAAGTTCCAGGGCACGGTGATACGCTGTACCGCGCCGGACACCACCTGTTTTTTCTTCTTTTATTTCCTCTCTTAAAAATACAGGGATTGTAGGAAGAAAATCACTCTCCTCTTCATCCACGAACTGCCCCTGCTTTTTCAGTTCAGAAACAGTAAGCTTGGTGTGAAGTCTTATATCCTCCTGATAAGGATACTGGTAGGAAAGTGCCTCCTTTAAACCTCGTTCAAAATCCTGGTCATAACTTTTTCCAGTATCCATCCGAAGAAAGCTTTCCTTCGTCAGTTTCATACTAACCTGCCGTTTCATTTCCCCCATGACAAGGCCGGAAACAGTCAGCTCCTTCATAATGATATTCCCTGTATCCTGTCCTTCCTCCGACAAGATGCCGTCAGGGGAATATTTACCCGAAACACTCATCAGCAGCCAGTCCAGATAAGAATCTGCCCCTGAAAGTATGGAAAATGGAATCTGCCCCTGTGCCCTCATAACAGATGCATAACGGTCCAGCTTTTTATCCAGGTAACGGTCCAGTCCGGTCATAATCAGCTTTTCTTTGGCCCTTGTCATGGCAACATAGAGTACCCTAAGCTCTTCTCCAAGTGCACTCAGCTCTGTCTTTCTCTTTAGAACATGTTTCTTTAAGGTAGGCGCCTTGATTCGTTTTTCCAGATCCATATAATCAGTTCCAATCCCCAGATCAGGATCAATGAGCAGTTTTCCATAGGCATCCTGCTTATTAAATTTTTTCCCCATTCCAGCCAGAAATACAACCGGAAATTCCAATCCTTTGCTCTTATGGATGCTCATGACGCGGACCGTATTCTCTTCTCCGAGGATTGATGCTTCCCCAAAATCCGTATCGTATTTTTTTAGATTTTCAATATAACGGATAAAATGGAACAGCCCTCTGTAGCTTGTCTGTTCATAAGCTGCCGCCTTTTCCACCAGCATGGAAAGATTGGCCCGCCGCACCTCCCCTCCCGGCATGGCGGAAACATAGTCGTAATAACCGGTTCCCTCATATATGTCATAGAGAAGCTCATGAATGGATAAATATGCTGCTTTTTCCCTGTATCGGGACAATGTTCCGGAAAATTCGGAAAGTTTCCGGGGCAGGGCCGGGGCGTCTTCATCTTCTCCTTGTTCATACTCCTTTAAATAGTACTGCCACGCCCCATAAATCCCACGATCCTGACCTTTTTTTGCTGCATTTTTCCACACAGCCATAAGATGAGCCATCTCCTTGTCCGTAATTCCTGCAATCGGGGATTTAAGTACGGCAGCTAACGGAATATCCTGCATGGGATTATCAATAATATTGAGCAGGGATAGAACTATCTCCACTTCTGTGGCTGAAAAGTATCCTGTTTTCCGTTCTGCATGAGCTGGAATCCCCTCATTCATCAGGATATTGACAAATTCTTCCGCCCACCCGCTTAAGCTTCTTAATAAGATAACAATATCGGAATACTGACAGATCCTGTATGCGCCTGTACCATTTAAATTCTTATCCCAGATAAAAAGGCCTGAATCCGGATCTGTCAGATCCCTTATTTTCGAGGCGATAACCTTTGCCTCTGCTTCCCTGGCAGTATAATCTGCACGTTCTTCATCGAGCTGCTTTAACTGATCGGAAGAGCCATGAATGAGAAGGAGTTCTGTCTTCTCTCCTACACGGCCTTCCCACTGGGAAAACACAGCGCCCGGATGAAGCGCCGTCTCCTTTGTATACCGGATATTCCCCAGATTTTTTGTCATAATCTGATAAAAAACTTCGTTAATGCTGGTTAATACCGATTCTCTGCTTCGGAAATTCTGGTGCAGCTCTATCTTCTGATAACTCCCTTCCTCACTGGAATACCTCTGATACTTATCAAGAAACATCTGGGGTCTTGCCAGACGGAACTGGTAGATGCTCTGCTTCACATCTCCTACCATAAAAACATTGGGACTTCCAAACCGCTCTCTTGAAATACTGTTGATCAGCGCTTCCTGCACCTCATTGCTGTCCTGATATTCATCCACCAGGATCTCCTCAAACTGCCGGCAAAATTCATCGGCCGCCTGGGTTGGAATCCTTACTCCGTCCTCTTCTTTTAATAAAATCTGAAGAGCATAATGCTCCAGATCATTAAAATCCACCAGATTGCGTTCCTTCTTTTTCTCCTGATATCTGCGGGAATATTCTTCTGCCAGATGAAGGAGCATGAAAACAGCTTCTTTCGTCCCTTCCATATCCGCTCCCACTTCCTCCGGGGACTCAAAGCAGTATAAGTCACAAAGCTTTCCAAGACCCTTTTTCACCCGGTCCCTGACTGTTGTTACAGCCGCCTTTTTTTCCTGGTCAATGTCTTTGCTTCGTATGGAGGCGAGTCTGGTAAATGATACCTCCTTTAACAGGCAGTTTAACTGCTCATATTCCCTGGCTTCCAGCAGCGATTCTAACATGGCCGCATCACTGGCAAGCATGGGAAGGTATGCCTCCGGACCGTTCTCTTCCTGGCAGATCTCCATGGCTGCTTCTGTCTGAACCAGAAGCTCTTCCAGTAAAAGTGAAGCATCCTCCATTAAAAAACGCATCCAGGCAGTATCCTTCATATGTTTCATATCACAGGCTTCAAGTTCATTCCTGCAGTTATTAAGCCATTCCTCCGGCCAGGGATTACTTTGGGAAAAACGGTATACCTGCATGATGAAATCTTCAATTCCACGGTCCGTCTTGCCGGTGGCATACGTCTCTACAAAACGTTCAAAGGAAGGATCCTCTGATTCATAGAATTCCTCCAGCATCTCCTTCATCACATCTCCCCGAAGGAGAATCAGTTCTCCTTCATCTCCCACACGGAAAGCTGGATCAATGTCTAACCGGCTGTAATGCTCTCTTATAATCCCCAGACAGAAGCTGTCTATGGTAGTAATCTGGGCGTAGGGAATCATGGCTGCCTGCATCTGAAGATGATCATTATCCGGCTGTTCCATCAGCTTCTGATCCACCGCCTTTAAAACCCGCTCCCGCATCTCATCTGCAGCAGCTTTTGTAAACGTCATGACCAGAAGCTGATCTATTTTAAGGGGATGCTCTCCCTCCGTAATCATTTGTATAATGCGTTCCACCAGAACAGCCGTTTTACCGCTTCCCGCTGCTGCCGATACAAGGAGATTTCTGTTCCTGCTTTCAATGACTGCTTTCTGTTCCTCTGTCCAGGTGATTGCCATGTTCCTCTCCTTCCTTTGTTTCTCCTTCAATAACCGGCCATATTTCCTCGGATTTTAAAGCCTTAAACTTTTTAAAACCATACCCTTCCGTCTTTAAATCGAACCCGCAGACAGCATGATAGGGACAGTAATCACATGCAGTTCTATTGCCTTGCTTATAGGGATTTACATCGATGACACCATCTAAAATCTCCCGCCCTTCTGTCTTCAGTTTTTCCTGAACGTACTGTCTTAAGGCGGAAAAACGGTTTCCTCCTGCTACCGATGACCGCGCCTCCTGAATGATTCCATTCTTCATGGCAACCGGTATTACATCCGATTCGGTCTCAATCTCATGATCCAGATGTGCGATTGCATTTAAATCAGTATTAACAAGGCCGTTCATACGCAGCTGTTTTAATATCCTGCCTGATATCTCTTCACTCGTCATCTCACCGTCTTTGTCCACAACCGGGTCGTTGATATTGTAATAGAAAATGCCTGCCGGAACAACCTGCTTATCCGGTCGTCTTCTCTCTTCCAACTCCAGTGCCGCATCCATATAGACAACCAGCTGCAGCTGCAGACCATAGTAAAGGGAAGTTAAATCAAATGCGGTACTTCCGGATTTGTAGTCAATGATCTTAACATAGACTGCCTCCTCATCTTCGCATAAATCCATTCGGTCGATCCTTCCCCTTAAATGAACGGCTTCATCCTTAGATAAAGGAAGCCGCATTGCTTTTAAATGATCGTCTGCAGAAAAGGAAACCTCGAATCCGACGGGGGTGAAATCCCCTTTTTTTAACTGCTCTGTAAGTGCCCAGACCGTTCTGTCCGTGATCCGTTCCACCTTACCTGCCAGGTAAGCATTTCTTGCAGAGCTTTTTAAGACCGTATTTCCATATTCCTCCGTTACTTTCGTTACACATTCGTGCACCATCGCCTGACGCTCTTCTACTGTCAGTGTTTTAAAATCCCTGCCTTCTTCCTTCATCCGCCCAAACCATAAATCAATGGAATCATGGAAGAGATTCCCGATATCCATGGCTGCCAGCTCATATTCCTGACGTTTAGTCAGTTCCAGACCGTAATTTAAGAAGTGGGCATAAGCACAGGATGCGTACTGTTCCATCCTGGTCACGCTTCCGTTGATGACGGGTCCGTAAAGAGCTTTGGCAGCCGCTTTTCCAATGCCCTTTTGCTGGTATACGTAAAAAGCTGCTTCAATCAGTCGTTTTCCTTCTTCTCTGTATTCTGGAGATGACAAAAACGCTTTTAACAGTTCCAGAAGCCGGCTGTCCCCTCCTCCAGTTCCACACTCCCTCATACCGTCTGCCAGCCGGCTCTTTGCTTCACGAAAGTTTAAGGGTACGCCTCCTTCACCGGGAGCCGATTCCTTTAAACCGGGAAACAGCTTTTTCAGTTCTCCGATCAACGTGGAGGGACGCATGCTCTTTCCGCTGCCATCCATGGCTGAGTAGGATAACACCAGCTCTTTTTCCGGCTTGGTAAGTGCTAAGTACAGATAAAACCTCTGGCGGAACCCCTCTTCCATGGAAGTAGGGGCCAGCTCTATGGAATGATCGGATAGGAATTCTCTTTCTCTGTCCGTGAATAAGCTGCTTTTCTCCTTTTTCACCGGAACCAGTCCGTCGTTTACTCCTACAAAATAAAGAACCTTAATATGATCCAGACGGGTTCGTGTAATATCACCCACGACAACCCGGTCCACGGCTGCCGGTATCACACCTACTTTAATCTCAGCAAAACCGGCATCTAATATCTCCCCATATTCTCTCCTGCTTACATGCTCCTCTCCCAGCAGTCCTGCCAGACGGTCAAACAAATCCATTACCAGTCCATAAACCTGGCCGTATTCCTTGGCAAGCGCAAATTCTCCCATCTCCTGAAACTTTTTTTCGAAATCCAGCATCTTCTCTTCAATGCCTGTCTCCATTAAAAGCGCAGTCACTGCACCAGTCATGGTCTTTACCGTGGAGTCTTCTCTTTTAAATTCTTCCCGCAGACATTTAAGGGGACCCATTATCTCATCCTTAAACTGATTCAATTCCACAAGGTTTAACTCTCTGGCACCCTTATACCACCCCTCAAAGGGAGCTGCCCACCGTTTAAAGCCCCGGATCCCCATGGCTATGACGTAATTTTCCAGTCTGTCTGCCTGATCCATATGATCCTGGGATACAATCAGCCCGGTTCTTAAATAACGGAACACGGATTCATAAGAAAAATCCTTCTGAACAATCTCAATTGCTGCGCGGATGAGCTCGACCATGGGATTCTTTAAGATGCTTTTCTTATCATCCAGAAAGAATGGCACACGGCTTAGCTGAAACTGATGAATGATCTCATTGGCATAGCTGGATAAATCCCCGGATATTACCGCCATATCCCTGTATCGAAGCCCGTTCTTTCTTATATTGTCTTCCATGGAACGGATCACAAATGCGACCTCCTGTGA
Source organism: Lacrimispora amygdalina (assembly GCF_900205965.1). Lineage (GTDB taxonomy): Bacteria > Bacillota > Clostridia > Lachnospirales > Lachnospiraceae > Lacrimispora > Lacrimispora amygdalina_A. The sequence goes on along the minus strand of NZ_OAOF01000011.1, from coordinate 115,539 downwards.
CGGATTTCGTGTCTGATACAAATGAATGGATTCCGGCTGCCCGTTTAAGGTTCTTCCTGTATAACGGTAAATATTCTGCTCCAGAAAATCCAGATAGCAGGGAGAATCTTTTTCTTCTTTCATAAAGCGGACTGCAGGGTGATCCGTAAGCAGAATGTCTTTTTCCCGGCTGATACCCGTGAACTTTGCCAGATCGTTCAGTTTCTTAATCATCTGGCGGCTCATATAAAACAGTTCCTGGACCCCGGTTTTTCTGCTCATATTCTCCGCAGGGTCCATGGTCACGGTTATTACAACCTTCTTGCTGTAACGGAAAAACAGTTCTAAAATCCGATACTGAACCGGAGTAAATCCGGTATATCCATCCAATGCGATGACACTGTTTTTGATCAGTTCAGACCTGGGTAACTGGTTGCAGAGCACACCTAAAATCTCCTCTGAAGTGATAAATTTACCTTCAATATATTCCTTAAATCCCTCGTAAACGACAGTAATATCCGACAGTTTCTGAGCCAGCACAGGACTTATACTGTCCGGAATCTTCTCCGTCAGCATCTGAGGAGTAATTCCGTACTGGTACAGCTCTGAGAGCATGGACTTTAACTGGGAGATAAATCCTGCCTTTGATAAATGCTCTTTATAAAAAACCAGATTTTTTTTCTTGTCTGCGGATACCTTTCTAAGCACCATGGATTTCCCCATATCATCAAGAATCTGGGGATTTATAATTGCAAGCTCCTCAAAGATCCGGTAGGCAAGACGCTTAAAGCTGACTATATCAATATTCATTACACCGTAGTTCGGATGCAGGGAGACAATCTCCTTCTGTGTCTGCATGGTAAACTGTTCCGGTACAATGGCAAAAAACTGGGTATCCGGTTCTTTCGCAGACTGCCGGATCAGTTCCGTATAGAGGCGGCGGGTTTTGCCGGAACCGGATCCGCCCAATATAAATTGAAGGGACATACTTTTCTTCCTTTCCCAAAACACATGTTTGTCTATTATCTTAGCACAGATTTCCTGTTACAACAATGAAATCTTAGGAATGAAATCCCCCAACCCCTTCATACATTATAACAAAACTGTACGGAGGGCTTCTGTCTTATGAGCTCAAAAACAAAAATTGTTGTTTTACGAATGAAAGAGATCATTTATACTGCGATCTTCGTTGGCCTTGGAATCCTCCTCATAACCCTGTTTTTAGTCATGTTCCGCCCGAAAAAGGATACTGTACCCACTTCCGGCGATCCTGTGCTCTATGTACCGGGTGTATATTCCTCTGCCATTACGCTGAATAGCCAGGATATCAATGTTGAGGTCACAGTAGATTCTAAGAAAATCACTTCCGTTACACTGGTACCTTTAAGCGAGGCGGTTACCACAATGTATCCCCTTATGCAGCCCGCCATGGATAATTTATCTCCGCAGATTGTAAAGAACCAGTCTACCAAAAACATTTCCTATCCGTCTGAGTCCCGCTACACCTGTGGCGTACTGTTAAAAGCAGTGGATCAGGCACTTACAAAAGCTCAGAAAACCGACTAAGACAGGGATTGTCTTTTTTTAATCCAGACGGTATAATGAAAAACGATTACATAATTACATAAACGAGGAATTTTTATGAAAAAGAATACGAGAAATAAAGACGAAGGGACGTCGAATCAGATTACAGAGGGAGTGATATGGAAGCAGCTTCTTCTGTTTTTCTTTCCAATTTTATTTGGAACATTTTTTCAGCAGCTTTATAATACCGCCGATGCCGTTATTGTAGGCAGATTTGTAGGGAAAGAAGCACTGGCTGCCGTAGGAGGTCCTACCGGAACTATCATAAATCTATTTATCGGGTTCTTCATAGGGCTTTCCTCCGGCGCAGGAGTCATCATATCCCAGTTTTTCGGGGCCGGACAGAAAAAGCAGCTGAGCCGGGCGGTACATACAGCCATGTCTTTTTCTGCTGTCTGCGGCTTTTTTATAATGATAATCGGAATTATTCTGGCTCCCTTTGCCTTAGAAGCCATGGATACTCCGGCTGACATACTTCCCTATGGTGTCCTATATATGCGGATCTATTTTGTCGGGGTGATACCGAATCTGATTTACAATATGGGAGCAGGGATTTTAAGGGCAATCGGGGATTCCAGGCGCCCCCTTTATTTTCTGATTGCCAGCTGCTTTACCAATATCATATTAGATATCATCTTCGTGGTTTTCTGGGATTTGGGTGTCATGGGTGCGGCAATTGCCACCATACTCTCCCAGCTTCTTTGCGCCATTCTGGTTCTGATCGTTTTAATTCGCACCAGACAGGCTTACCGGCTGATGCTTTCTTCTCTAAAAATAGACCAGGATATGCTGATTCGGATTATCCGGATCGGATTTCCTGCAGGACTACAGTCTGTTATGTACACTTCGTCAAATATTATTATTCAGTCAAGTGTGAACGCACTGGGAACCGATACAGTAGCTGCCTGGACAGCCTACGGCAAGATTGACACACTGTTCTGGATGATGATCAGCGCATTCGGAATCTCCATCACAACATTTGTGGGACAAAATTACGGTGCGAAGAAATCAGACCGGGTTTACAGGGGAATCCGGGTATGCCTTGGCATATGCTTTCTTTCATCCATTGTACTCAGCTTCCTGCTATATACATTCGGAAGCCTGGTATTCCTCCTCTTTACAACAGATCAGGCAGTGATTGCCAAAGGTACACAGATCCTGCGTTACCTGGTTCCTACCTTTTTCACTTATGTCTGTGTGGAGATTTATTCAGGTGCCCTTCGGGGAACCGGTGATTGCTGGATTCCAATGATCCTTACCAGTCTTGGAGTCTGCGTCCTGAGAATTGTATGGATTTGTACTGCAGTACCGATTCATCCGGCTATTGAAACCGTAGTATTTTGCTATCCCCTGACCTGGACCGTCACCTCTATACTGTTTTTGATTTACTTTCACTGGTTCAGCAAGTTAAAAAGGCCGGGAAGAACGGCCTTCTATTAAGCGCGTGATGAGACACCTGCCGCGGTTTACAATGCCCTGGCAGGTTTTCTTCTCTCAATACGCCCCTTATCCGATCTCTCATAGGATTTCCATATCCACAGGGTGAGCATTATTTTTTCTCTTTCCATTTAATCTCTTGACAATTCCAAAGAAGTTTTTTATACTTATAAACAATAAAAGGGAGTAGCTTACGCCTTAGAGTGTTTTGCGTATACGTCAGTCACGTTTCCGCCTGATTTCAGGCAGGAAACCGGTACGCATATAATAAGCGAGACTTTTGTTGCATACTGCATGCAATGAAAGTCTCGCTTTTTGTTTCAGGAACAGCTGCTGTTAATTCAAAAAAGAAAGAGGAAACAATATGATGTACTTATGGTTAATTTTAGGTTTTGTACTGCTGATCAAAGGAGCTGATTATTTTGTAGAAGCCAGTTCATCCATCGCAAGGACATTGAGAGTTCCCAGTATCATCATCGGTCTTACCATCGTCGCCTTTGGCACCAGTGCTCCTGAACTGGCAGTCAGTACCACTGCCGCACTGTCGGGAAGCAATGATATCGCAATCGGAAATGTAATTGGTTCCAATATTTTTAATCTTTTAGTTGTCCTTGGTGCCTGTGGTGCAATCCGTCCATTCGGCGTCCGGCTTCGCTGGGATTACGGTGCCAGCGTAGGTATCACCGCAATTTTATTTCTGATGATGTTTTTTAATCTTGACATTTCAAGAATGGATGGGATCATACTTATCTGTCTGTTTTCCGTTTTCGTCGGTCTTACCATACGTGACGCAATTATTAACCGGACACCTGCACAAGAAGAAGGTGACACCCCCCTTCCTCTCTGGCTGTCTGCCATCTTTATTGTGGGAGGACTTGCCGCCATCGTCTGGGGCGGTAATCTGGTTGTGGAAAATGCCAGTAAAATCGCCGCTTCCTTTGGTCTGAGCGAGACTCTGATCGGGCTTACCATAGTAGCTATGGGAACCTCACTGCCGGAACTTGTAACCTCCATTGTTGCCTCCAGAAAAGGGGAAAACGGGCTGGCTCTTGGCAATGTCATTGGATCCAATATTTTTAATATTCTTCTGGTGTTAGGAGCTTCTTCTGCCATCAGCCCGATCAAAATCAACCCCTTATCCCTTTTTGATACCGCTTTTCTGATTGGTACAAGCCTGATCGTCTGGATGTGGTGCAAAAGCAGGCAGGAGTTAAACCGGCTGGAATGTATATTTATGATTTTACTATATGGTCTGTATATGATCTATATTATGATGCGGTAAGAATCACTCCATTGGAGCGCGGTAAAATTTCCCATAAAACTGCTGGGTTTTAAACATATTTACGATCACCTGATCATCGACTTCATGAAACAGTGTGATGATATCAGCCACTTCATAGGAAGAGACTACGGTATGAAGAAGATACATCTTCTTCCTGCTGTAGCCGCCCACCGCGTCCACGCAGGAAATGCCATGGCGGAAATCCTTCACATATTTTCCTGCAAGCTCCGGTCCCTTTGCGGTTGTAATCTGAAGTGTAACACGTTCATACCGGTGATGGAAGGTGGATACCACCTTCGTTCCCACAAACTGAAATAAAATGGAATATCCGGCATAATCCCAGCCAAATATAGCCCCAAACACACTAAGCAGAATTACATTTCCCACAAACACCTCAGTCCAGATGGAATTGCCTGTTTTATTGGAAACATAAAGAGCGATAAAATCTGTGCCGCCTGTAGAGGCATTCCCCCTGAGTGCAAGAACAATCGCAAATCCGTAAAGTACGCCGCCATAGATCACATTTAAGATACTGTCTTCAAATATAGGCGCAAAATGAAAGATTCTTAAAAAGGCACTGGATAACAGTACCTGTAACAGGGAGAAGAACGTAAATCGTCTGCTGATGCTCTTGCTGCATGCCCATGCAACAGGAAGATTTAATAACACCATACCCAGAGAGGTTGAAATATTAAATCCAAATAACGATGTTACACGATCTATTAAAATAGCTACTCCTGTAAATCCTCCTGATAATAATCCAGCAGGTTTAATAAAAGCCTGTATGACATAAGTCTGTAATAATGCTGATCCAATCACTGCCACTGCAGTCATGACATTTCGGACCCGCTTATCTCTCCTTAAATATTTCCACATAGAATTCCTCCTTATCACTTCTCCTATTATATGTAAGATCTTAATCCCTATCAACCTTTTAAAAAAAATTAGAGGACTGCCCTTCCCCCACAGAAGGCAATCCTCCGTCACGATCTAAAACCGTCACACTATGTAGTTTTGCATTTTGACATCCCCATGCCAAAATACCGCACGCAAGGCACCCCTTGTGCTTCTCACATGGTCGATAATACCATCTTTTCGCTCATAAGTCAATATTTTTAGTGTATTATGCCAAAAATCAACAGAAATCGACCCAAAATACCTCCATATTTTCCAATAAAAATTATATAAAATGCCCTTGTTACCCATGCAGATTTAATAAAACATATTTTTCACAAAAATGCACATACTTTTCTTATTGCCAGATTGCTGCTATTACCAATGCAAGGAGATCACTACCATGGAATTTACAAGAAATCTATCAGATAATATGAATTATCTAAACAAGAAACTGGATATAGACGGGAACTTTGATCTGGTTTACCGTACCTTCCATATAGCGGGCAAAGAAGCGTGTCTTTACTATGTGGAAGGCTTTACAAAAAGTGAAGTATGGCAGAAATTAATGGAAGATTTTTCCTCCATCACGGCAGATGACCTTCCTGCCAATGCCCATGAATTCTCAAAAAAGAATCTGCCTTACAGCCAGGTCGGTCTGTTAACAGATTCTGAAACAATGATAAAACAACTTCTGGCAGGAATCTCCTGCCTGTTTATTGATGGATACGAAAAATGCTTTACCCTCGACTGCAGAAGTTATCCGGCAAGAAGCGTATCGGAACCGGAAAAAGACAAGGTATTACGTGGTTCCAGAGACGGATTTGTTGAAACACTCACCTTTAACACCGCTTTGATCCGGAGAAGAATCCGGGATCCCAAACTTACGATGGAAATCATGAATGCAGGAGAAAGTTCGCATACAGACATTGCCATCTGCTATTTCAAAGGACGGGTGGACGAAAACCTACTTACCATGATAAAAGAGCGGATCATGAAACTGAAAGTTGATGCCCTTACCATGAACCAGGAAAGCCTTGCAGAATGCATTTATCCTCATAAATGGTTCAACCCTTTTCCGAAATTTAAATATTCCGAACGTCCTGATACTGCAGCAGCCTCCCTGCTGGAAGGAAATATCATTATATTGGTAGATAACTCTCCTTCTGCCATGATACTGCCTTCTTCCGTGTTTGATATTATTGAGGAAGCCGACGATTATTATTTTCCTCCTGTCACCGGAACCTATCTGCGGCTGTCACGTATGATAATTTCTATCCTGACTTTATATTTAACCCCACTGTGGCTGCTGTTCATGCAGAACCCTGAGATGATACCGAACTGGCTTCGTTTTATCCGTTTATCAGAAGAACCACAGGTCCCTCTGATCTTCCAGCTTCTCATTCTGGAATTTGCCATCGATGGTCTGCGTCTGGCGGCTGTCAATACTCCCAGCATGCTGACTACACCCTTAAGTGTGATCGCCGGTATTGTCATGGGAGAATATTCCGTGAAATCCGGCTGGTTTAACAGTGAAACCATGTTATACATGGCCTTTGTCACTGTGGCTAATTATTCTCAGTCCAGCTTCGAGCTGGGCTACGCATTTAAGTTCATCCGTATGATCCTTTTGGTTTTAACCGCCTTTTTCAATGTATGGGGCTTTGTCATCGGCTTTATCCTGTCCCTGTGCGCCATTGTATTTAATAAGACCATCGCAGGCAAGAGTTACATCTATCCTCTCATACCGTTTCATGTTTCAGAATTGAAGAAAAGATTTTTTCGGGGCCGGCTACCCCACAGAGAAAAATAAGGATGTTAAAAGCAGACGGAACCAGATCCGTCTGCTTTTCATTATTCGTCTATGCTGTAGTTTGGTGCTTCTTTCGTAATATGAATGTCATGGGGATGACTTTCTTTTAAGGAAGCAGCTGTTATTTTAACAAATTTCCCGGTTTCCTGAAGAGTTTTTATATCCTTTGCCCCGCAGTATCCCATACCGGAGCGGAGACCACCCAGCATCTGGAATACGGTATCTTCCACCATGCCCTTATACGCTACACGGCCTTCCACGCCTTCCGGAACCAGCTTTTTCGCATCTGACTGGAAATAACGGTCTTTACTTCCGTTCTCCATGGCAGCGATGGAGCCCATGCCTCTGTATACCTTATATTTTCTTCCCTGATACAGTTCGAAGGTTCCGGGACTTTCATCACAGCCTGCAAACATGCTTCCCATCATACAGACGCTTCCGCCTGCTGCAATCGCCTTTGTTAAATCCCCTGAGTATTTGATGCCTCCGTCTGCAATAATTGGAACACCTGATTCTTTAGCAACGCTGTAGCAATCCATAACAGCTGTGATCTGAGGCACACCAATTCCTGCAACCACACGGGTGGTACAGATGGAACCAGGTCCGATTCCAACCTTCACTGCATCAACACCAGCTTCAATCAGAGCCTTTGTGGCATCACCTGTAGCTACGTTTCCGGCAATTACAGACAGATTGGGATAGTTTTCCTTAATCATTCTGACACAGCGGATTACATTCTCAGAGTGCCCATGAGCGGAGTCAAGAACTACTACATCCACTTTTGCTTCTACAAGGGCTTTCACACGGTCAAGGACGTTTGCAGTAATACCAACTGCAGCTCCGCATAGAAGTCTGCCCTGTCCATCCTTTGCTGATAACGGATATTTGATCTGCTTCTCAATATCCTTGATGGTGATCAGACCCTTTAAGTTAAATTCTCCGTCCACTATCGGAAGCTTTTCCACTCTTGCTTTAGCAAGAATCTTTTTTGCTTCCATAAGAGTGATTCCTTCTCTTGCTGTCACCAGATTCTCAGTAGTCATGCACTCTTTAATCTTCCTGCTAAAGTCCTCTTCAAACTTTAAATCACGGTTGGTGATAATTCCGACTAATTTTTTTCCCTCTGTAATGGGTACACCGGAGATACGGAACTTCGCCATCAGTTCATCCGCATCTTTTAATGTATGTTCCGGGGAAAGATAGAATGGGTCCGTTATGACGCCGTTTTCTGACCTCTTAACCTTATCAACCTCTTCTGCCTGCTCTTCAATCGACATGTTCTTGTGAATAATGCCGATGCCACCCTGTCTTGCCATGGCAATCGCCATGCGGTGTTCGGTTACGGTGTCCATTCCTGCACTCATAAGTGGAATGTTCAGCTTGATGGTTTTTGTAAGGTTGGTCGATAAATCAACCTGATTGGGTATTACGTCTGAATAAGCTGGAACTAACAGCACATCATCAAATGTAATGCCTTCGCCAATAATTGTACCCATTATTTTCCTCTCCTTCGCTTAATTTTATACTTTTTAAAATAAACATTTTTGCTTATTAGTTAAATAGTTTAGCAAACTTTGCTTTGGTTGTCAACGGACATTTTTCCGTTTTTTTCCGTGCTCTGTGGACATTATAATGAACAATTCTAATAAATAATTACTTAACAGCATAAACCAAAATCCATAGGCAGGAAGAAGACTTTGAAACCCCCAACTGTGACCTGGGTTCTGGCACAAATAAAAGACCGACAAAAATTCACTTCTGCTGATTAGAAATGAATTCCGTTCGATCTTACCTGCATTACTACGTCTAAATGAATCACCAGAAGATAGAGTCCGGAGCCATCAAATTCCAGCTCCGGACCCAGAACCGGCGTCCACGGGATCAGCCTCTTTGGTACAGCATAACCGCTCCAAAGGGCTTAAGCGTCAACTTATTCCCGAAGATTTTTACACTTTCATAATTAGATAGCAGTACCTCCCAATCATCCAGGACCTCTTTTTGCTTCACCATCTGCTCCTGCCCGGTAAAGTTGGCAAATACCAGCAGCTTTTCTTCATTTAAGACCCTTTTATAGGACATGATTCCCTGATTATCCACAATAACCGGTTCATAGCTCCCATCACTGATAACATCATACTGCTTTCTCATTTCCACCAGCTTCTGATAATAAGCAAAGATGGAATCAGGATCGGCAAGGCTCTCTTTCACATTGATTTCTCTGCAGTTTTCGTTGACAATCAGCCATGGCGTTCCGGAAGTAAATCCACCATTTTCCTCTCCGTCCCACTGCATGGGGGTCCTGCCATTATCCCTGGACCGTTCTTTAAGTATCCGGTAGATATCCTCTTCCTTGTGCCCCTGTTCCTTTAAAATATCAAAATAGTGCAGGCTCTCGACATCCCGGTACTGGGAAATATCCGTAAAATTGGCATTTGTCATGCCGATCTCCTCTCCCTGGTAGATAAAGGGCGTTCCCCTCATCCCGTGAATCACCGTAGCCAGCATCTTGGCTGACTGCTTCCTAAAGATTCCGTCGTCGCCGAACCGGGATACCGCTCTTGGCTGATCGTGGTTGCACCAGAACACTGCATTCCACCCGTTTCCCCCGGCAATGCCCTCCTGCCATGTGTGAAAGATCTTTTTCAGCCGCCCAAAGTCATAGGGCATTAAGGACCATTTATCCCCGTTCTTATAATCCACTTTCAGGTGATGGAAATTAAAGCACATCTTCAGCTGCTTTTCTTCCGGGTTTGTATAATGAATGCAATGGTCAATGGTGGTGGAAGACATCTCCCCTACTGTGATCACATCCTCTGCATCAAGCCCTGTATCCTCTACAAGTTCCCTTAGAAACTCATGAATACGTGGACCGTCCGTGTAAAAACGGCGGCCATCTCCCTCTTCGTCGTCTTCAAAGACAGTTGGCTTGGAAACCAGATTGATAACATCGAACCGGAAGCCCCTGATTCCCTTCTCTTTCCAGAAACGGAGGACATTTTTTATTTCTTCCCGCACGCTTTGGTTCTCCCAGTTTAAATCCGCCTGGGTGACATCAAATAAGTGCAGATAATACTTTCCCAGCTCTTCCACGTATTCCCATGCATTTCCGCCAAACTTGGACTGCCAGTTAGTCGGCGGATTTCCCTCCGTGCCATCCTTAAAGAAATAGTAATCCTGATATTTCTTCTCGCCGGCAAGAGCCCTCAAAAACCACTCATGTCTCGTAGAAGTATGATTGAATACCATATCAAGCATGAGACTCATACCCCGGTCTTTTGCTTTGGAGATTAACCGTTCCAAATCCTCCATGGTTCCGAATAAAGGATCAATCCGGCAGTAATCTTCGATATCATAGCCGTTATCATTTTGAGGTGATAAGAAAAATGGAGTCAGCCAGAGGTAATCCACACCCAGCAGTTTTAAATAATCCAGCTTTTCGATAATTCCCTTTAAATCCCCGGTCCCGTTTCCGTCTGTATCCATAAACGATTTGGGATAAATCTGATACACACATGATTTCTTAAAATTCTGCATTTACCGGATTCCTTTCTTTTTACCGACAGTGACAGTCAGTCCAAAGGGTACAGCAATGGCAATCAGCATGCAAAGGGCGAAAATCCCCATATACTGAGGCTGTATGGACAGGATTCCTGGAATGCCGCCAACTCCGATTGAATTAGCCATAACGTTCATTCCAACGGATACGGTTGCAGCAATGGCGGAACCGATCATAGCGGAAAGGAAGGGAAAGCCTCTCTTTAAGTTCACGCCGAACATGGCCGGTTCTGTCACCCCCAAATAGCAGGAGATGCAGGCTGGAATGGAAATCTGCTTTGACTCCTCATCTTTTTTCTGTAAATAGATCATGCCAAGTACTGCAGAGCCCTGCGCAATGTTGGATAAAGCAATCATTGGCCACAGCATGGTTCCGCCAAACTCCGCCATGAGCTGGAGATCTATGGCATTTGTCATGTGGTGAAGTCCCGTGATGACAAGGGGCGCATATACGAAGCCGAATAAGGTGGCAAACAGCCAGCGGAAGCTGGAAGTAAGCCCTGCATAAACCACTTTTGATATGGCGGAGCCAATGGCCCAGCCGATGGGTCCTACCACCGCGTGGGCGGCGATGACTGCCAGAAGCAGAGAACAGAAAGGAACAACAATCATGGAAACTGCCTGAGGAGTGATCTTCTTAAAGAACCTCTCCAGATAAACCAGCACAAACCCTGCTAATATTGCCGGAATGACCTGAGCCTGATAACCGATCATCCTCATTTTTACAAAGCCGAAATCCCAAACCGGAATTTCTACACCCGGCGCCATGGCATAGGCGTTCAAAAGCTGGGGAGATACCAAGGTCAGACCGAGTACAATTCCCAGGATCTGGGTGGTTCCCATCTTTCTCGTCACAGACCATGTGATACCCACCGGAAGGAAATGGAAGATAGCCTCGCCTAAGAGCCAGAGGAAGCTGTATACGCCGGACCAGAACTGGGAAACGGCCACCAGAGTCTCTGTCCCGTCATTCATGAATTTAATTTCACCGATTACATTGCGAAAGCCCAGGATCAGACCACCTACGATAATGGCCGGAATCAGGGGAGCAAATATTTCCGCTATATCTGCTACTATTCTCTGCAGCGCGTTCATGTTGCCCTTTGCTTCCTTTTTCACTTCGTCCTTTGATACGCCTTCAATTCCTGAAATCGCTGCAAATTCATTGTAAAAAGTCTGTACGTCGTTTCCAATAATGACCTGAAACTGTCCAGCCTGTGTGAATGTGCCCTTGACACTTTTCAGTGCTTCAATCTTTACAGCATCAGCCTTTGATGGATCTGACAGCACAAAACGCATTCTGGTCATACAGTGGGTTACGGCCCCTATATTTTCCTTTCCTCCGACGAGGTCCAAAAGCTGCCTGGAATCATTTTCATATTTCCCCATATCCATACTCCTTTTCAATATGTTTTAAATTGGTTGCAACTTATATGTTATAATTGTATTCTCACTATAACATGTACGTATACCTTTGTCAACATATATGAAAAATACTTTCTCCCTGCCATCGGACAGAGGCTCTTCTTACAGCTTCCTCCGGGCGAAATCTACGAATTTGAACTTATCCGGCCTGTGACGGGATTCGGTGAACTGAAACAGTGTGGAATCCTCCAGGTAAGTATAACTCTTCACCACCACGGTCATGTTGTAGCTTCCCATATCCAGCAGACGGTAATCCTCATCTGTAGCCATGTGGATCGTAATTTCCTTCATGGCAAATCCGATTTTAAGCCCAAGTTCCTTTTCCAGATATTCGTAAACAGAATCCTGTGCTGCCCTAAGAGGCAGATTTTCAACCACCCTCCGTGTAAAATAATCCTTGTCAATTATGATCTTCTCGCCCTCGATCTCCCTGACCCTCTCCAGCACAAAAGCCTCGTCGTCCGGTCCGATCTGCAGGGCCGCCATCAGCTTTGTATCTCCCTTAACGATTTCTAAATTTTCCACAATGGTTTTTGGTCTGGAAGCAGAATAACGGTAGATTTCCTTAAAGCTTGCAATTTCCGACACAGGAAAATTGAACTTGTTCTTGTCCAGGACCTCCGCTGCCTTTCCTCTGGCTTTTTGGATATAACCGTCCTGAACCAGAAGTTCCAGAGCCTTTCGCACCGTATCCCTGGAAGCACCGTAAGTCTCCATCAGCTCTCCCTCCGCCGGAAGCTTATCTCCCGGCTCATATTCCCGCCTGTCAATCTTATCCAGAAGCAGCTTATAAAGATGCCTGTATTTACTTTCCATAATACTTTAACCTCCATTTTATCGGGTTTATTTTTATATTTCTGATAAGTTTGATTTTATTGTAACATATACGTATATGTCAGTCAAATAAAACAAATAGTCCTAAACTTAGCCGACCAGTCATCGCTACTTTCAGGATTGATTCTTACGGCGGCGATTTCGTTACCTTCCATATTCTAAGACGGTTGGAAACTCGGGAAATGGGATAGAGGGATTAAAAAATGTCATCTATGCCCCACTTCTGATAGATATTCAGAGGTGCAAGTAAAAAAAGAATCAGGCGGTCTGAAGAAAACCGTCTGATTCCTGTTATTATAATTGAGTAACTACTTTACGCGGAGCTGTCATCTTCATACAGTGAAGCAGTTTGTCATTTGGTTCAAAAATGATTTTAGTCCTCTCTGAACCGGAGTGGCTGATCAGTGTATAAGTTTTAGCTCCCGGGATACGGGAAGAAAAATCCAGTACTTTCATGTTGCCTGTTTCGTGATCTTTTGCTTCTGTAGAACCGGTGGGTGCTACAATCTGGATTTCCTCCATCGATCCTTCCCAGGCTTTCTTACGCTTGCTTTTGCCGTAAATTCTGTCTATGGACAATGTATTTGTCACAAACAGATACTCATATTCCACCTCACTGTTGCGGAATACAACGTAGGTAGCGGCTCCGGCAGCGAACAATATGATCACACCAAATATCCCGAAAACCGGAGAGATGGATAAGAAGAATGCGATCACACATAATATCCCCATCACGATTTTCAGTAACATGGTATAAGCCGGAGACTTCCTCTTTACAAGCCATTCTGCATACATTTCATTCATAATAATACTGGATCCTTTCTCATACCCGCAGGATGTCTCTTCTGTATAATCTTACATCATATCCATTCCGCCCGGAGCCGGAACTGCAGGAGTCTTTTCCTTAATATTAGCAACTACGGACTCAGTTGTCAATAAGGTAGATGCAACACTGGTAGCATTCTGAAGTGCACTTCTTGTCACCTTAGTGGGATCTAAGATACCGGCATCAACCATGTCAACGTAAGCTTCTTTGTATGCATCAAAGCCTGTGCCTACTTTTGATTCTTTTACTTTATTGATGATAACGCTGCCTTCCAGACCTGCATTGGCAACAATGTGGTATAACGGAGATTCCAGAGCTTTTAAGATAATCTTTCCGCCTGTCTTCTCATCACCTTCCAGTTTGCTTACAAGTCCTTCAATTTCAGTAATTGCGTGGATATAAGCAGAACCACCGCCTGCAATCACGCCTTCCTCTACTGCTGCTCTGGCTGCAGATAACGCATCTTCCATACGAAGCTTAGCTTCCTTCATCTCAGTCTCAGTTGCAGCACCTACACGGATTACTGCTACGCCTCCGGATAATTTAGCAAGTCTTTCCTGTAATTTTTCTTTATCGAAATCAGAAGTAGTTTCTTCGATCTGGCTCTTAATCTGACCGATTCTTGCATCAATAGCAGCTTTGTCACCAGAACCGTCAACAATAACCGTATTCTCTTTCTGGATCTTCACTGATTTCGCACGGCCTAACTGATCAAGAGTCGCGCTCTTTAATTCATAGCCCAGTTCTTCAGAAATTACAGTACCGCCAGTTAAAACTGCGATATCCTGTAACATCTCTTTTCTTCTGTCGCCATAGCCAGGAGCTTTCACGCCAACTACGTTAAAGGTTCCTCTTAATTTGTTAACAATGAGAGTTGTTAATGCTTCGCCTTCAATATCTTCTGCGATAATAAGAAGTCTTGCACCGGACTGAACAACCTGCTCTAATATTGGAAGAATCTCCTGAATGCTGGAAATCTTCTTGTCAGTGATAAGAATATATGGATCGTCAAGGTTTGCTTCCATCTTCTCCATATCAGTGCACATGTAAGCGGAAACATATCCTCTGTCAAACTGCATACCTTCTACAAGGTCCAGCTCGGTCTTCATGGTCTTGGACTCTTCAATGGTGATAACGCCGTTGTTGGATACCTTCTCCATAGCGTCGGCCACCATTTCGCCCACTTCATCATCTGCTGCAGAGATTGCTGCAACTCTTGCGATGGATGCTTTTCCTTTAATCGGCTCGCTCATCTTTGCGATGGCTTCAACAGCAGCCTCTGTTGCCTTCTTCATACCCTTTCTTAAAACAATGGGGTTCGCTCCGGCTGCCAGGTTCTTCATACCTTCATTAATCATAGCCTGAGCCAGTACAGTTGCAGTTGTGGTACCGTCACCAGCAACATCATTAGTCTTAGTTGCAACTTCTTTAACCAGCTGTGCGCCCATATTCTCAAAAGCATCTTCCAGTTCGATCTCTTTTGCAATGGTAACACCATCGTTGGTAATTAACGGTGCTCCAAATGATTTATCAAGTACAACGTTTCTTCCTTTCGGACCTAATGTTACACGAACGGTATCTGCTAACTGATTCACTCCTGATTCAAGTGCTTTTCTGGCTTCTACGCCATATTTAATCTGCTTTGCCATGATTCATTCCTCCAGTTTAATCTTTATTTTGTGATCTTATATAAGGAAATCACACCTTTTTATCAAAATCCGCTGTTATACGTTACTTATTCAATTACTGCCAGAATATCACTCTGCTTAACAATCACATACTTCTCATCGTCTTCTCCGGTTTCAATCTCTGTTCCTGAATATTTGGAGAAGATTACTTTATCGCCTGTCTTAACCTGCATGGAAACTTCCTTACCGTCTACAAGACCACCAGGTCCTACTGCGATGACTTCCGCCTGCTGCGGCTTTTCTTTTGCCTGACCCGGCAGAACAATACCGGACTTTGTTGTCTCCTCTGCAACCAACGGTTTTAACACAACTTTGTCAAATAATGGTACTAATTTCATTGCAATTCCTCCTCATAACTTTCTTATTATTTCTTTCTTATGGCCTTTAGAAAGAAGTTATTTTTTATTCACATAATATGTTATATCACTCATTATTAGCACTGTCAATAGTTGAGTGCTAACTTTATATTTTTTTTACAAATTTACCATAATTAAACGGATTGCGCCGTTACTTACATAGTTTATAGAAATTTTCTTATTATATACCTTTATTTTTTGCTGGGATCGTATTACAATAGGTAGGAGAATGAAAGGAGTGTTTGAAATGGCAAAAAGAGGTAATGGTTTTGGGAAATTCGTGGCACTTGCCACTATCGCCGGTGCTGTTGCCGCCGGCATCTCTTATTTTACAAAATACAAATCCTTCCACAAGGAGCTGGAAGAAAACTTCCATGATTTCGAAGATGACGGGAATGATGACATTTCCAAAATTGACAGTACGATGAACCGCAGCTACGTTTCCCTGCACGCGAATAAAGATGAACTGAAGACAGCAGCCTCTGATATTGCAGACGCAGCAAAAGACGCAGCGAATGCGGCGAAAAACATGATGAAGGATGCAGCTTCTATCGTTAGTGATACAGCCAGGGAAGCAGCTTCTGCAGTGGCTGATACAGCCAAGGATATGTTTGATTCTACAATGGAAAAGGAAAATACCGAAGAAGATTCTGACATCACAGAAGACGGCGGTCTGGATTATTCCGCTTCTGAATCAGGACAACCAGCTTGCGATGCTGCACCTGAAACCACCACTGGATCTTCTGATGATACCACTACAATTGTGGAGGAAGAATTGCAATAAATTTTCTGCATTATGCAGGCAAAGGAGTATATCTTGAGAACGACCCGGGAATATACTCCTTTTTTTATTTCATTAAGATTCAATACAATATTCAAACCCGGCTTCCTGAATCATTTTTATAGTGCTGTCTATGCTCTCTCCGCCTGCGGTAAGATAACCGGAGGCAAATACAGAATCAACAGCATAAAACATCCATTTCTCCTTTCCTTTTAGATACAGTTCCCTTCCCGCTGCACACCGGATATCTGATTTAGGGTTTAAAAGTCTGGCAAGGCAAAGAACTTTTAAACAGTACTCAGAAGTAAGAACAGAAGTACTCTGATTCTCCAGTGCTGTACCTTTAATGGGGATCAGGAAATTAACCGGAACTGCTTTTGGACTTATCGCCTGAATCTCAAACAACATGTCCACTACATCTTCCGGACTCTCTCCAAGTCCTACGATTCCGCCGCAGCACAGTTCAAATCCCATCTCTTTGAGCATCTTAATATTAGCGATCCGCTGCTCATAGGTATGGGTTGTACAGATGTTGGGATAATAATTTCTGCCTGTATTCAAGTTGTGGTTGATTCTGTCCACACCCGCTTCCTTTAAGACTTGTGCCTGCTCTCTGGTGAGGAAACCAATGGAACAGCAGACAGGAGTGTCTGTCTCCTTTTTAAGTCTTCTGATCTCTTCTGCAAATGCATGAATCTCTTCATCAGAAAAACGGATTCCGCTCAGACCAATGCAGTGGCGTGCCAGTTTCTTGTCTTTTACCAGGTAACCGTCTTTTACAAGCTTGTCATAATTAATCATCTGATACGTATCAATATCTGCCTTAGACTGACCGGACTGGGCGCAATAGGCACAGTTCTGGGAACAGTTTCCGCTGCGGGCATTGGTCAGAAGATGAATATCCACCATGTTCCCTTTATGCTTTTTTCTCAGCATGTATGCTGCTTCAAGAAGCTTTGGCAGTTCTTCATCCGGCATGAGGAGAATGGAGCGTGCATCCTCTTTTGAAAGATTATTATATGTATCCGTCATCGCAGACCTCCTTTTTATCATGACTTACCACTGCCGCATTCTCTGAACCAACGAATATAACCGGCGCACTAAAACAACGACGAGGCATGTCTTTAATAAATCCCCGGGAAGAAACGGAATCACACAAAGTCCAAGTGCAGCAGAGAACGAGGTATGGGTAATAAAGGTAAACCAAATGGTACCAAATACGTAGGTAACCAGAAAACCCGACAATATGGATACCACCAATGACTGAACGGTCCGTTTTCCAAATCGCTCCAGGATCCAGCCGGTCAGGTAAGCAGATACGATATAGCCGATAATATAGCCTCCTGTCGGACCGGCAATCCAGGCCAGTCCGCTATGAAATCCGGAAAAAACCGGAAGCCCCGCCGCTCCCAGCAGTACGAAAATAAGCTGACTGAGCGCACCCAGTCCTGATCCCAGCAAACCGGCAGCTAAAAAGGTGGAGATATGAGCCAGATTAACAGGAACAGGTCCGATGGGTATGGATATCTGAGACAGAATAGCGGTAAGGGCTGCGAATAATGCACATAATGTTAACTCTTTTGTTTTTAATTGTTTCATGAAAAATCCCCCTGTATTATGATGTTATTTTTCATCATTATACAAAGGGATTTCAGTATTGTCAACCTTTCTTTTCAATGTGGTTAACAATTAGTTTTACGATATGAAACGTTCCTATTTTTCGTAAAGAAATTCTTCCGGCAGAGTAACTTTAAAATCTCTCGCAAGATCTCTGAAATTATCCGGAGTGATTGTCTGCAGCTTATCCGGACGGATAGATAAAACCTTTACCAGAATCTCCGCAGATTTTTCAACCGTATGCATTAACCCGAAGGTTAAGTCAAAGTCTTCACCGGAAGCAAAGAGTCCATGATGAGCCCATACTGCAACGTCATATTTTTTCATCAGTTCACTGGTTGCAACTGCAATATCACGTCCGCCTGGTACCATCCAGCCGACAACTCCTACTCCGCCAGGGAAAACCACCGGACATTCCGTAGCCATCTCCCACAATTCACGTGTAAACACACCATCCTCTAAGGGGAGTACAAACGTTAATGCAATGACATTGGCCGGATGTGCATGGTAAATCACACGATGAAGTCCGCCGGTTGCATTCTTCTTCACTTCATGATTCATTAAATGGGAGGGCAGCTCACTTGTGGGGCGTCCGCCGTTTACCAGTCCCCAGCAGATTCTGTAATTTTCTCCAGCTTCGTCAAGCTCTATGATACAGGTGTTGGCAGCTGGATCCAATATTACATTACGAAAATATTTTCCGCTTCCTGTTACCATAAAATATTCTCCTGCCAGATCCTTTACTGTAGTTCCGATTGGCTGCCAGGGAGTATTACTGTTTAATTCTTCTTTTACAGACTCCACTTCTTCCGGCTTGATACGGTAGCTTAAATTTCCTCCGTTTCTCTCATGCCAGTTCTGCTTAAAACCATCGTCACACATACGGATAAAGCCTTTTACAAATTCTGCATCTAATATCTTCATGTTTTTTCTCCTCTATTTACGGTTTGCCAGTACTTCTTTTTCATAAGCAGTTATCTGAGGAAACCAGTCTTCTTTTGCAGGTACTCCGTTTAACTCACAGAAATAATTCCATACATCGCCCATGGGGTAAAGCTTTAACTCTTCCTGAAGCATCATAAGCTCTGTAAAGTTACGGGATTTCTGTAATGCAGCCAGTTTCTCATTAGGAAGCAGAAGGGCATTTAAAAGAGCTTTCTGCATGTTTCTCATTCCAACTACCCAGGCGCTTAAACGGTTAATGCTGGCATCAAAGAAATCCAGAGCCAAAAGGACGCGGTCTGCTCCGCCCCGCACAATCTCTTTTGCAATCTCTTTCGTCTCATCGTCAAACAATACCACATGATCACTGTCCCAGCGAACCGGTCTGGTTACATGAAGTGCCACTTTATCAAAAAATAACAGCATGGAAGAGATCTTATCGGAAACCACTTCTGTCGGATGATAATGTCCGCTGTCCAGGAGACAGAGAATATCGTTCTTTGATGCGTAATTCATGTAGAATTCATGAGATCCCACCGTACAGCTTTCCATTCCGATGCCAAATACCTTGGATTCTACTGCAACATATACCTTAGACTTATCGTAATCCATGGAAAGGATCTGGTCAAGGGAATCCTTTAACCTTGCTCTTGGTGAGGTGCGGTCAGCGGGAATATCCTTAAACCCATCCGGTATCCAGATATTCATGGTGCAGGGAGTATTTAATTCTTCGGCAAAATACTGGGAAATGCGGATGCAGGCCTGTACATGGCGGATCCAGAATGCCCTTATCTGTGGATCTTCACTGGATAAGGTTGCAGACTCTGCCTTCGGGTGTGAGAATAAGGTAGGGTTAAAATCGATTCCAATCCCCCGTTCCTTTGCGAATTCCACCCATTTTGCAAAATGCTTCGGCTCCAGCTGATCACGGTCAACCCATTCTCCCTTTTCAAAAATTCCGTAGCTTGCATGAAGGTTTATTCTGTGTTTTCCAGGAATCAGGCTAAGCGCCTTGTCCATGTCCTCCATCAGTTCTTTGGGACCTCGTGCCCGTCCGGGATAATTCCCGGTAGTCTGGATTCCGCCTGATAATGCTCCTGCTCCGTCAAATCCGGTAACATCATCCCCCTGCCAGCAGTGCATGGAAACAGGAATCTGTTTCAGTGCAAGAAGTGCCTGGTCCGTATCAACACCCAACGATTTATAGCTTTCCTTTGCCGCTTCATATCTTTCTTTGATTGTCATGGTTTTATCTCCCTTTCTTTTCTCAGTCTAAATGAAATACCGGTTTTAACCCGTCTGAAACAGGGCTGTTATCCGGATTGGTTTTCATAATATCCGCCATATAGTCCCACCATTTCCGGTTGATCGGTGTATCTGCGGATCTGGCCCATTTCTCCTCATCCTCTATTTCAATATACCCATAAAGCACGTTAGTTTCTTCATCTAAAAATATGGAATAATTATGGCCGCCGTATTCATGAATCATCTCTTTCATTTCCGGCCAAAGCAGATTATGGCGGATTTCATATTCTTCAGCCATTCCTTCATTCAGATACATCTTAAATGATTTTCTGATCATAGTTTTCTTCTCCTTTACAAAGCCGGTCACTCTGGTTTATATTCTTTCACAGCAAATGACTGGTAAACGGATTCTCTTGCTTCTTTTAAATCCTTAAATTCCCCATAAGCAATCATCTGTGCCAGCAGATTCCCGATTGCTGTTGCTTCTCCCGGTCCGGCAAAAACAGTCTTACCCGTTTGTTTTGCAGTCAATTCATTTAAGTAGGCTGCATTGGAACCACCGCCGACTACGTGAAGGTTTGTGTATGTTTTTCCTGTAATGGATTCCAGTTCTGCTGCCGTTTCTTTATAGCATACTGCAAGACTGTTATAAATCACAGCAGCAATCTCTCCGGCACTTTCAGGAACAGGCATGTCTTTGCTTCTGCAAAAATCTGCAACTGCATCTATCATACTTTCCGGTGCCAGAAAACTGCTGTCATTGCAGTCAACCAGAGAGGGAATCGTCTCCTTTGATGCCAGTTCACACAACTCTCCAAAGGAATAGGTTTCACCCCTCCCGGCAAGTTCTTTCTTCACCGACTGAATCATCCAAAGCCCCATGATATTCTTTAAATACCGGTAACGGTAATCGTATCCGCCTTCGTTGGTAAAATTGGCCTTCATGCTTTCTTTCGAACAGTCCGCAGCCAGAAGTTCGGTTCCCATCAAAGACCATGTACCTGAACTGATATAGAGAATATCCTCCTGAGAATCTTCCTTTTCCGGAACTTTAGGAACAGCCATAACTGCAGAACCGGTATCATGAGTAGCCGGTAACACAACCGTGCAGGAAAATCCTACCTCTTTTGCAATTTCATCTGTAAACTGCCCAACTCTGGTTCCAGGCATGGACAGAGGAACAAACAGCTTTTCCGGATAGGAAAGCATACGGATCAGTTCATAATCCCAGTTCTCTGTCACAGGGCTGACCAGCTGGGTGGTGGTAGCATTGGTATATTCCTGTTTTTTTACTCCTGTTAAAAGAAAGTTAAAATAGTCGGGAATCATTAGAAAAGTTTTGGCTCTCTCCATCAGCTCCGGTTCCTTCTCCTTAACTGCCATAAGCTGATAAATTGTATTAAAAATCTGTTTCTGGATTCCGGTTCGTTTATATAAATCATTCTGGGAAATAATTTTATATACTGCTTCATCCATTCCTGATGTTCTGTCATCCCGGTATCCTGCTGCCCTTCCAAGTATGCGGTCTTTCTCATCAAGAAGAACAAAATCCACTGCCCAGGTATCAATTCCCATACTGACCGGTATCTTCCCCAGTTTTGTGCACTGCTTCAGTCCTTCTTTTATTTCCGCAAACAAGGATTCTGCATCCCAGGATAAATGTCCCTTTTCCTGCTTCATGCCATTTTCAAAACGATAAATCTCCTCCAGAACAATCCTGCCTTCCTTTACCGTTCCAATTATATGACGGCCGCTGGAGGCGCCAATGTCTACCGCAAGATAATAGTTTTCCATCACACCACACTCCTTTCCTTGTTCTCGCCCACGCCCTTTGGGCATAAAGGGATACCCGCAGGGTGTTTCATTATTCTCGCCCACGCTCTCTGGGCATAAAGGGATACCCGCAGGGTGTTTCATTATTATTGCCCACGCTCTCTGGGCATAAAGGGATACCCGCAGGGTGTTTCTTCCTTTATCATATCGGATATTTAAATAAAAAATAAGGTCGCCGTTTAATTAAAACTGCGTCCTTATTTGCATTATAGGCATTGTAACACCAGTATGAATCATAAAATTGTACTGTACGTATCGGGCAATAGCTGAAACTCGAGAATGAAGAGAACAGGAAAATAGCAACAGACCTCTTGATTCTAAATTGCAGATATGCTATATTAGAATTACAAAAGGAACAACCGCCCCTCTACAAGGGGTTGACCATGAAAAAGATAGAAAATCCACCCTTTCAACGGCCAAGTTTACAAGGGTGGTTTTCTATGCCTGTTTCCAGGACTTTACAGAAAATCCTACTTACAATTATAAAAAATAAAGGTAAGCAATGCTAAAATGAATGTACCAAAGGCCATAAGGTCTTTAAAGTCATACTTCATCCGCACCACCTCCTATCTATGTAAAGATAGAAGGTCAACGCCCTTGCAGTGACACGATTGTTCCATGTCATTATGGTAACATATCCCATTTCAATGTGCAATTACTTTTCCCGGTGTTCTCTGATGGTTTGCTGCCACTTTTGTGGTAATGTTCACATATGCCCAGATAAAGATAAATCTTAATAATCAACAACAATGCAAAACGCCACGGAAATACTGAATTTCAGTATACCATGACGCTTGATAATTATTTTGACACCATTTTACATAAATAAAGACAACGAGCAATAAACTGAATAACTGGATTCATTGGCATTTCCCTGCCAACTATTGATACAATCCTTAATCAGTTTTGGAAGCAATAAGTAATTCTTTTAAATCCATAATAGACATCTCATGCTCGTCCAGTATTGTGGATACTTCCTTAAACTGTTCCAGCTTTATTTTATCCTGTATTTCTTTTTCCTTTTCATCTAATGTAACGAGACTATCCTTATATTGCTGAATGGATTCCTGCACTTCCTTTAACTCTTCCTGAAGTTTTTCCAGTGCTGTTTTTCTGACTCCTCTTGGCATATTGGTCCTCTCCTTTACAAATGTTTTTTTTATTACCATATATAACCAAGTATATGCAGAAAATGATTTTATTATTACAGAAATATAACTTTTTAATTCATAAACTTTATTTTCTTTTCTTCACTTTTAATGCTCTGATAAAAGTTTTAAAATTGAAACGGAAAAGAATCCAAAATTCCTATCTCTTTCCATCTGAAAATGACACCGTCAGATTCTTATCCCTGTATTCTTTTGGAGACATGCCATAGTAATTGCGAAAAATACGATGAAAATAGCTTGTATTATCATAACCTACCGCAATTGATATATCCGTAATGGAAAGTCTTGTATTAAGCAGAAGAAATGATGCCTGATTGAGCCGTTTAATCTGAATCAGTTCCTTAAAAGTCCGTCCCGTCAGACGTTTTACCGCCCTGCTCAGCCAGTATATGTTGTAGTTTAATCTGACCGCAAGTTCCGTCAGTTCCCCATCCTTATAGTTTTCATCAATAAACTTTAAAACCTGGAACGTCAGTTTCTGGTCAAAGCTTTCTGTGGTATGACTGATCTTGTCCGTAAAATGCATCAGCTGGAGAAACAAAAGCCCCATGGTAACCTGATTGATACTTCTTTTATTAGGCTGGTCATTAAGCAGAGTCCAGACCATATTTTCCACTAAGTTCTGCACAGGAAGAACATCTGCCACCTGAAAATGCAGGTAACTTGCATATCGTGGATCAAAGCACAAACTGCCCACCAGAAAATCTCTTAAAAGGTTTTTCTCCTCCCCCATCATCTGAAATGCCGTATCAAAAAACTCAGGAAGAATGATAAAGTTAACTGCAATATCTCTCTCACCAGCCGGAAGGATTTCCTGTGCTGCATGCTGGTTTAAAAACAATAGCTCCCCTGTCTTTAAAACCACCTCTTCCCCGTCAATGCGGTGTGTGGTTTCTCCCTGACACATATAAATTACTTCTATATAATTGTGCTTATGTCTTGGAAAATGTACAAACCTGGTATGAGGTCTGATACGTATCATCTTCCCATGTTCCAGCATTTTTTTACTGTCAATCACCAGTTCCCTTCCCTCAGTATAACGTTTCCGGTCAATTTCCGTCCGGCCGTTTATAATTTCCCGTTCCTCATCGGTAATGACTGCCAGACGATCGATTATCTCCTGATTCACTGCTCAATGCCTCCTCGTTTTTTACCGGTAAACAGGATTAAGTTTTTCCATCTCGCCTCACCTATGGCAAGTTCGCTCAGTGTATAGGCGTGGTCCTTTTCGCCGTTAGCCAGAAGTTTGTAACTCACCTTACCATTTTCATCAGTTTCTTTGATCCACCGGCCATTTATTACGATCACCCCATTATCAACCGAAAACTGCCAGACAGCCGTCTCTCCCTGCCTGTTGGTACTGGAATACGTGACGTCTCCCTGCATGATATCATCCTGAAACATTCCGCTTTTTGAGGTCTTCACAGTAATATCCTCTTTTACACCATCATAATAGCGGTAACCGCATTCTCCGCTGCCGTTCATCGTTGCGTTCTTCCAGTTTCCATAAGAATAGTCATATCGTTTCCCTTCCTCTAGCTGAAGCACCGATATCGCGCTAACTTTTCCCTCTGGTACTCCATTTTTAAAATCCCCATAAAATACAACTGCCGGCTTTAAGAAAACAAGCCCTGTTCCATCTGTTATCTCACGTTTCATTACCCCTTCCGAATACATACAGGGAAATTCATGAAAGGATTCTCCATTGGCCTCCACCAGTCTTGCTGCACCTTCCAGATCCCCCTCTTTAAACCGCCCGGCAAGCCCTTCTAAAAACTCCCGGTCAGCCTCTGTCAGAGGAACTGACACAGCCGCTGTTTCCACAACTGCCCGTTTCTGTGCGGGTGCGTCCAGGGCTTCAGCCTGCGAAAGCTTCGTCTCCTTACTCTTTGCTTCCTTACTGTTTCTTATGGTTCCCGCAATGCTTAAGAGAACCATAAGAACGAACACCAGGGCAATGGTTACTCCGATCCTGTAATTTTCTTTCACAAAATCACCTCCTTACTGCCGTCAACTGACCAGGCTTCTTTTAAAAGAGCGATTCCTGTCTGTATCTGTGTCTCCGTCAGATTAGCGAATCCAATTATTACGGTAGGCGGGTATTTATTATGCTCCTTATGAATAAAATACCCCGACAGACCATATACCTTAACGTTTTTCGCTTCTGCTTTTGCCACCAGTTCTTCCTCACTTCTTCCCTTCCTGTCGGTTAGCAGCAGATGAAGTCCTGCGTGTTCTCCTTCAATTGTAAACTGATCTTCAAAGGACTTTAAACCTGCAGTAAGCAGATCATGCTTGGCTTTGTAAACTGCTCTCATCCGGTTTAGATGGCGTTCATAATGTCCTTCAGACATAAACTGATAAAGAATATTCTGGTCAATTCTGGAAACAGTGGAAGCATAGAAACTGATCCGTTTCTGATAAATCCGGCAAAGCGGTCTGGGTAACACCACATAACTGACACGGATGGCAGGAGCGATGGATTTGGAGAAGGTTCCGCAGTAGATAACCCGGTCCCTGTCATCCATACCCTGCAGGGCTGGAATTGGCTTACCTTTATACCGGAACTCACTGTCGTAATCATCTTCAATCAGATACCTGTCTTCCCTCTCATACGCCCAGGCAAGCAGTTCCTGCCTTCTTTTTACAGGCATAATAATACCTGTGGGATACTGATGGGAAGGCATAATATAGGCAATATCCGCTCCGCTTTTTTCCAGCACCCGGACATCCATTCCGGACTGGTCCATATCCACCGGAACCACCTTATACTGCAGACTGTCAAACACCCGGTATGCCTGTCTGTAAGTGGGGTTTTCCATGGCAATGATCCTGTCCCGCCCCAGAATCTGGGATAGCAGCATCAGCAGATATTCGCTTCCCGCTCCCACAATGATCTGTTCCGGCACACAATTGACTCCTCTGGCTGAATGAAGATAGGAGCGTATTGCCTCCCGGAATAAGTATTCCCCCTGGGGATCTCCAGCTGCAAACATCTCTCTGTTGTCATCGATCAGCGTATTCTTAGATATCTTCCTCCATGCGTTAAAAGGAAAATTGCAAAGGTCAATTCCTCTTGGGGAGAAATCCACGCTCCAGTCCTTCTTTCTGCGCGTTTTCTCTTCTGATTCAGTAAAAAAAGAAAACTGGCTTTTGTTCTCCTGACCAGTATGAATGAGTCCGTCTATCTGCAGTACAAAATACCCCCGGCAGGGAACCGACTCAATGTATCCTTCTGATAAAAGCTGCTCATAGGCCATCTGAGTGGTACTCCTGCTGACTTTTAAATGCTCCGCCAGCTGTCTGGTGGAGGGGAGGCGGTCAGCCGGTCTTAGATTTCCTTTTACAATTTCATTCTTAATATAAGTGTAAATCTGACTGTAATAAGGCAGACCCGGCTGATTCTTTAAAGGTATCATCAGTTCCATGAAAGTAACATTCCTCCTTTACCGGATAGAAAATGCCGCACGTCCCTCTTTTTTCGGTCATGCGGCATTTTTGTTGAGCTGTACTATTTTGCAATTTTAAAGGAACTCTTTAAGGATACGATCCGGTTGAATACCAGATGCCCCGGCGTACTGTCCTTGCAGTCAACGCAGAAGTATCCATTTCTAACAAACTGGAAGCTGTCATATGCCCTGGCTCCTTCAAAGCTGGGCTCTACATAACAGCGTTTTAAAACAGTCAGGGAATTGGGATTTAAATTTAAGCTTCCATCTTCGTT
Organism: Lacrimispora amygdalina; assembly: GCF_900205965.1. Classification (GTDB taxonomy): domain Bacteria; phylum Bacillota; class Clostridia; order Lachnospirales; family Lachnospiraceae; genus Lacrimispora; species Lacrimispora amygdalina_A. The sequence goes on along the minus strand of NZ_OAOF01000011.1, from coordinate 88,555 downwards.
TAACTTCCCTTTTTCTTCGTCCACAATGTTCTCATACAGGCGGCACTCCGCTTCTGCGGCTGTTGAAGCAGCTACCCAGTGAATGGTTCCTTTCACCTTTCTTCCCTCAAATCCAGAGCCGCTCTTGGTCTCAGGATCATAGGTGCAGTGAACAACGGTAACATTGCCGTTCTCGTCCTTTTCACAGCCTGTACAGGTCACAAAATAAGCGTTCATGAGACGTACTTCATTGCCCGGGAATAAACGGAAATACTTCTTAACCGGCTCTTCCATAAAATCTTCCCGTTCAATATAAAGTTCTTTTCCAAAGGGAACCTTTCTTCCGCCCAGCTCCGGATTCTCCATGTTGTTGGCAACATCTAAGTACTCCACGGTATCTTCCGGATAATTATCAATTACCAGTTTAATGGGATCTAATACAGCCATCATTCTGGGCCGTTTCAGCTTTAAGTCTTCCCTGATGCAGTATTCAAGCATTGCATAATCCACAGAGCTGTTAGCCTTGGAAACGCCTACTAAATCAACAAACATACGCAGGGATTCCGGGGTATACCCTCTTCTTCTTAACGCTGCGATGGATACCAGTCTGGGGTCTTCCCAGCCGTCAACAATCTTATCCTCTACAAGCTTTTTAATGTAACGCTTTCCAGTCACTACATTGGTTAAATAAAGCTTGGCAAATTCAATCTGACGGGGCGGATTTTCAAATTCACATTCCTTTACCACCCAGTCATACAACGGTCTGTGATCCTCAAATTCCAGGGTACAGATGGAATGTGTAATATGCTCAATGGCATCCTCGATTGGATGAGCAAAATCATACATCGGGTAGATACACCATTTATCTCCGGTATTATGATGTGTCATACGGGCCACGCGGTAGATAACCGGGTCACGCATATTGATGTTGGGAGATGACATATCAATTCTGGCTCTTAATACTTTCTCACCGTCTTTGTATTTTCCGTCTTTCATCTCTTCAAACAGCCTTAAATTCTCTTCCACGCTCCGGTTTCTGTATGGGCTCTCCTTACCTGGAGTTTTAAAATCCCCTCTGTATTCCCGGATCTCTTCGGCAGTTAAATCGCAGACAAACGCCTTACCTTTCTTTATTAAAAGAACCGCACAATCATACATCTCCTGGAAGTAGTTGGAAGCAAAGTAAAGCCTGTCATCAAATTCTGCACCCAGCCATTTAACATCCTCAATAATGGATTCCACAAATTCTGTCTTTTCTTTTGTGGGGTTTGTATCATCAAAACGGAGGTTGAATTTTCCGCCATACTTTTTTGCCAGGCCATAGTTTAACAGGATGGATTTGGCATGTCCAATATGCAGATAACCATTTGGCTCAGGCGGAAATCTGGTCTGCACATGGTTATAAACGCCTTCTGAAAGATCCTTGTCTATCTCCTGTTCAATAAAGTTTTTAGAAATTACTTCTTCTTTGTTATCTTCCATCTTTCTTCCTCCATATCAGTCACTTCAATAATACAATATCATATCATACTTCAAACGATTCGAAAAGGGGGAAAACGTCTTATCCTATATCAGATAGCCTTTGTTTTTTAGTTCTTCCTCAATAAAATCCAGATTTTTCTCTGAGTCTGCTTCTACAGTATGATAATGGCAGCCTCCTGTCAGCACATTTAAAGGCTGGTCTTTGGAATCTTTCATACGCTGCATAAATTCCGCCGCATCCAGACGATTATTGATAATTAAATCCACCTCTATCTGTCCATATAACTGATGCTCTATCAACACATTTCTGATCCTTCCGCCATAATCAACGATGGTATACAGTTCATCTAGAGTATCCTCCGTCTTATGACTGGTCTGAAAAACCCTTATACAGGAGTGTTTCATCTCTTCTTTTTCCTGGTGAAGGATGTAGCCTTTATTGGTTGACATGATCTTTTTATTTTCCGCACGCAAAAGTGCAATGTCCTGAACAACCACCTGTCTGCTTACGCCAAGTCTCTGGGCTAAGTCCCCGCCTGATACTGGTTTACCTTCCTCCGTTAACAATTCCATTATTTTCTCTCTTCTTCTGCTGCCATCCACGTCTCATTACACCTGCCTTATTTTCTGATGTCCTCTGTTGTCAAAAATGCACCTTCATAGCCAAGAAGTTCACAAAGTCTTGTAATGTGAGGCGGCTCCAGCCTGGCTTTTATAAGAGTGTCTTTCTCATAAAAAACCTGATCTCCCGGTCCGTCTGCAATCACCTTCCCCCCCGTCATAACAATAAAGCGTCTGAAATACCGGGCAGCGAAATCCATGTCATGAAGAATTGCCAGTACAAATTTCCCTTTTTCTTCCATAGTACGGATTAATTGTCCCAGCACCTCCCGCCCTCTGACATCCTGCGCTATGGTGGGCTCATCTAATATAAGCACCTTCGGATCCATTGCCACTACGGAGGCGATGGCCACCATCTTTCGTTCGGACAAATCCAGATCATAGGGATTTTCTTTTGCCGCATGGAGAAGACCTACCATCTCAAGAGCCTCTCTGGCACGCGCTTCCCCCTCTTTTCTTGTCATACCGATATTTAAGGGCCCTACCATCACCTCTTCCAGAACCTGATTTTTAAATATCTGGTCATCAGGATTTTGAAATACATATCCTATCTTTTTTGCAAGCTGAGCCACGGTCCGCCCGGAAATATCCTCCCCTTCAAGCAGCACAGTCCCTGCCTTTGGTTTTAGCAGCCCCTTCAGCAGCTTAACCAGAGTGGTTTTTCCAGCGCCGTTCTGCCCAATCACTGCAGTCGGTCTCATATCCAGATTAAGTGTGAGTTTATCAATTACCAGAACACCAGGTACATAATAATAAGACAGATCTCTGATAGAGAATACACCCTTATCCTGTTTCTCACTGTTTCTTTCCCTTACTCCTGCTGACCGTATCGACGGAAATTGATCCTTTTGCTTTTCTATCTGTTTCAGAGTTACCGGGTAGATAAACTCCTCCCCTTCTTTCCTGTTCACTAAGAGTAGTTTGGAAACCTGGGTGTATATGGGAGGCTTTACTCCCAGCTTTTTCAAATCGTCTCTGGAGAAAATACGCTCCGGAACATCATAAGCCACCTGTGTTCCCTGATGAAGCAGTAAGATCTTATCACAATAGGCAGCCAGCTTTTCCATCTTCTGTTCCACCATAATGATAGTGATTCCAGTCTTTGCCAGCTTTTCAATCACTTGAAACACTGACTCACTGCCCTGAGGATCCAGCTGGGATGTAGGCTCGTCCAGAACCAGAACCTCAGGTTCCATGGCAAGAATACTGGCAATAGCCACTCTTTGAATCTGCCCTCCGGATAAATCAAATGGATTTCTTTCCTTATATTTGTTTATATCCAATAGCATTAATGCTTTTTCCACTCTTTTGCCGATCTCTTCCCTTGGAATCCCCAGATTCTGAAGACCAAAGGCAATTTCCTCAAAAACCGTATCCTTTGCACCGGAAAGCTGATTAAATGGATTCTGAAACACAAGGCCCACTTTCTGACAAAGAACTGCAATTGGTACCTTTGATGCTTCCACTCCGCCAATGAGTACCTTTCCTCCATATGCTCCCCGGAACATGGTAGGAACCAGCCCGGCAAATGCCTGACACAAAGTGCTTTTCCCTGCCTGATTTTCCCCTATGATTCCTATAAACTGTCCCTTATCCGCTTCAAAATTAATTCCGTTAAGAACCAGTTTACTGGTGTGTGGATACTTATATTTTAAACCTTTCACTTCAATAAATGACATGTAGGATCCTCCAAACAGCCGAAGCCGCAATTAACAGAGCCATGAGGAACATAAACATTTTGTCACCTCCGGAAAGCCGGTGCTCTTTTAAAAATGTTTTTTTATTCTTTGAACCAAATCCCCTTACCTCAAGAGCAATAGCCCGTTCCCTGGTATTAATGAGAGAACTGCTGACTACTGGGGCGATCAGAGGTATAAATGCCCTGGCCCTGGTAAATAAACTTCCCTCGGTTTCCATTCCCCGGCTTCTTTGTGCATCTAAAATAGTGTTCATGGTTCCCATCATCTGAGGGATAATCTGAAAGACAGAGGTGATCATATATCCGAATCTGGGTGAAAAACCTGCCTGTTCCAGATCATCAACCAGATCCGCCGGTCTGGTTGTGAGAACAAAGGATGCAAAAGCAAGCAGCATATTTAAAATATTCAGACCGATCCTGCATGCATAAAGAAGACCTTCCCGGTAAAAGGTCAGACCTCCGATCCGAAACAGAAATGTTATATTTTCCTTATTAAACAAACCGTGGATGAGAAAAATTGTAATAAGAATGGTAAATGAAAATGCAATCAGCGGAAAAACCTTTTTAAGGATTCCTCCGCTGATCAAAAGGCCCAGACTGAACACCAGAAACAGCCCGTACATCCACAGCGCGCCTCCAATCAGAGGCACGCTGATTGCTGCCAGTATATAAACCAGTTTAGCAAATGGGTGAAGTCTGGTTAAAAAACTGTCTTTATCTATGTAGAGACTGATGCTTTTCATAAAAATCAACCCTTTCTTAATCCAGACTTTCTACCTCATCATTCACATCGTAAAGAGAGGTGAGTTTTTTAGGCAGTCCTTTCACTATGGCAAAAACAATGAGGACTGTAATCAGTTTGTCCGGCACATCCACAACCAGTTCATCCAGAAATGAACCGAAAAATACAGGCAGACCAGCCGACTGTGACCAGGCAAACACAAGATCTCCCCAAACATTGCCGGTTGCACCGCCCCAGAATATAACATTTAAAGGAGTGGAGATAATAACTGCCGTAAGTCCTGCAGCTACTGCTGTCAGAATCGCTCCCAAAAGCTTTTCCATATGTCCAAGTCTTGCCATGATTCCCACTGCTGCTCCAATTCCCAGACTGGTAAGAGCATAGACCAGAGTGATGGAGTCACCGGTAGTAAAGCCGAAAATCAAATTGTTAGCCGCTCCGCAGACAGCTCCGATTATGGGACCTCCAAGTACCCCTCCGATACAGGTACCGATGGAATCCAGCCAAAGGGGGAGTTTTAAAACAGAGGCAAAAAGTTTTCCTAAATAGTTGATTCCGATACATGCCGGTATTAGTACAAAAGCAGCTGCATGCAGCCTGGTTTTAAACAAATGCTTCATCTCATATTCTCCATTCATTTTTTAATTGATCCATTCGGACAAATGCCTCCAGCGCAGTTAATATCTCCATTTGTTCCCCTCTCATCATGGCAGATTCACCGCTATTATAGCTGTTTATCTGTTCTGCCAGTTCCTCCTGATATTCTACCACCGTATTCAGTATGGAAGCTGTCTTAACGCCACGCAGGCCCCCCGTTACAAATACTGCTGCCGTTTCCATGTCAGATCCAATCACGCCTTTTGAAGCCCAGTAAGCGCAGATTTCCTCTTCCTGATCAATATAGAAACTGTCATGACTCCTGGCAATGCCTACATGAGTTTTTGCACCCAGTACTTTTGCGCTCTCCATGCAGGCAATTAGAAGAGCCGTATCCGGAATTGCAGGGTACTTGGTATCCACGTAGGAAGACGACGCCCCATCATCTCTTACAGCACCGTTTACCAGGATTAAATCTCCCAGACCAATTCCTTTTTTAAGGGCTCCGCAGCTGCCAATCCGTATCATTGCACCAACTCCGATTCTGGAAAGCTCCTCCACAGCAATTGCAGCGGATGCACCACCTATTCCGGTAGAAACCGCCATCACAGGCACTCCATGATAAAAACCTTTTATACTTCGGTATTCCCTGTTGTAAGCAAGCTCCTCCACATCTGTAAGATGCACCGCAATCCGGTCTAATCGGGCCGGATCTCCCGGAAGCAGAGCATAGGGAGCTGCTTTATCACCTGAGAGCCTGATATGAGGCATAATTTTATCCAAAGCTGCCATCTCCTTCCTTTTCTATTCCTGAATTTAACACAAAGAAGCTGCCTTGTCAACCAATTGTCAGGTGACAAGACAGCTTCTTTGTAAACTTAATCCGCGGTTTTTTATTTTCGGCCCGCTGCAGCCCAAAGATCCTGTTTCTCTATAAACTGCTCATTAATCCAATTAATCGCCTGCTCCCTTCCTTCCTCTGAAAAGGGAAAAACTGCTTTGATCTTTTTTTCATCAGGAGTTGCTTCGTAACAGTATGGCTGTGGATATACGGCAGCTTCAAGACCTTCGTCTTCCTTCTTGATCCGGTACCGCATTCCGTTCATACTTCCGGTGTAAGCCTCTTTTTTAAAAAACTGAATAGGTACAAAGTTTTCTTTATTAAGCATTTATTAATCTCCTTATTTCATACCCGGACCTTTCTTTTTCTTACCTGTGGACTGGGAAACTCCTGGGCCAGCCTCCTCCTGCGGATTATCTCCCCCAGGTCCATCCTTGGGAGCTGGAGTTGTGGCTTCTGTCGTCGGTGCTGCAGTCGTCGGTGCTGCTGTGGTCGGCGCTGCCGTCGTCGGTGCTGCTGTGGTCGGTGCTGCTGTGGTCGGTGCTGCCGTCGTAGACGCTGTGGTCGTGGGTGCTGCCGTCGTCGTGGTTCCTGTTGTCGGTGTAGTATCTGGGTTTTGGTTCTTAACTGTTCCACTGGAAGTTGTCTTTGATTCTGTTCCAGGTAAATGATAACAGAGTACCGGGACTTTAGCCGGAATATTCTCAAAAAGAGTCTTTGCCATTGCCGGCGGAAGGTTTACGCAGCCATGAGAACCACTGGTCTTGAAAATGCTTCCTCCAAACTGCTTTCTCCATGTTGCATCGTGAAACCCGATATTGCCGTTAAAGGGCATCCAGTAAGCCACCGGAGTTCTGTAATCCTCTCCTTTTAAAGTCGCATCCTTCTGCTTATATGTAAGGGAATAAACGCCGGCTGGTGTTGACCAGCCCTTTGATTCATTTCCTGATACAAAATCAGTGTCAACGACCAGTTTCCCATCTTTATAGAAATATAAATGCTGGGCCGTCAAATTTACTTCCACGTAGGTATTCCCATAATCATTCTCCCCGAAGCTGGCAGCTTTCTGTTTGAATACCGGCACCCGCTCCTGGCTTTCTCCTGAACGAATAATCTCTGCCAGTGCATCTGCTTCCGCACTCTGGTCGATCTTCCAGCCATAGCTTCCTCCGGTTATCTTTACAGTCTTTCCATAGGATGTGTTAAGGACCTTGGCTCTTGAGACAGTATCGTATCTGGAAGCCAGGTCCTTTACATATGCCGTTACCTCAGAACTGCCTACATACGCCTTGCCGTCTTCTCCGATTCCAACCCATTTGGATATGGTATCTCCATTTAATATCTCTTTTTTATCTCCGAACTTATATGTAACTTTAACATTGACAAATCGGTTTAAGGCCTGTACCTGACTGACCAGATCCGGATCGTCTGACGTAACCTGAGGTTTTACATATGCATCGCCTTCCTCCAGGGAAACTTCAGGCTTTAATTCCATGATGGCAGATGATATCAGAGTCCGGACCTTCTCCGGGTCCGGGCGATTCCCCTCATCTGCTGCTTCAATATGATATCCTTTCCCTGATTCGTACTGGGAAATTCCCGCGTTTTTGGGTTCCCTTATATTATCTTCCAGAAAACAGGACAGCTTCGATACAGCCTTATCAAACTGATCCTGATTATATTCAACCAGAGTCCCGATATCAAAAGTTTGAAAATTCCTGATATGCTTCCCCCATTGAAGTGGTTTCTGCTCTTCCAAAAGCTTTTCCACACTTCCGTCAAATACCGCCTCCATACCGATCTCGCTGCCTTTTATAATCTCGGTATTGTCACCCCGCTCCTTAATTCTCAGCTGATATCCGTCAATTCCGGCCGATACCATCTTCTTAACCTCATCAATGGACTTTTTGGATACATCCATACCATTGATAATGGTGTTGGGGAAAAACACCTCTTTATACTGTCTGCCGATCTGTAAATATGTAAGCGCAGCAATTAATGCGACTACGGCAACGGACCCGCCTACTATTACGGCCAGCCCCCCGATTCCCAATGACTTTTTCTTCCTGCTGTGGGGTTTTTGCTTATCCATTTATTTCCTACCTCTTAACTAGCCTTTTTATTCATGTATTATTATATCGTAAAACCTCGAAATATGTCTAAACATTTATGGTATATTTCTTGACTTTTTTATTACGATTCCACCTCATATATCCACAAAATTCATATTGACTTCCCGCCCTTCATATGATATGGATAAGAACAGTTGGAAAGAACCAAACCATGGCTAATTATTTATCTGTATACGGAGTTGTCAATTCCGTCACCCCCTTTCAAACCTCAGTTACCGGTCAAAGCTGCTCCGTGCTTTTATCTGTCACCACCCAAAGCCAGGGACAGATTGATTTTGTCGTAAGCCTTCAGACCTTTGTACTGGAACAGCATACCTTCCGTCCTGGTGAACCGGTAATCGGAGTATACGACACCAGTGTTCCCGTCCCCTTAATCTATCCGCCCCAATATCAGGCCGTTGTTCTGGCACCAAACAGAGACGGCAATATGGCCGCGCTGGATTACTTTGATGATGACTTATTAAATTCAGAGCAGACAATCAGGCTGAACATTCCTGCAGACGGAAGCACTGAGATTCTTATGACAAACGGACAGTATTATCTTTACAATCCGGGAGGACACTATCTCTTTTTTTTGTACGCGTCTGCATCTGTCAACACGCCTGCTGAAATTACACCTGAAAAGATTATTGTATTTTGTTCCCCAGAATAATAAATGCATGAAAAAAGCCGTCTTATCCGCCTATTTAAAATTGGCAATAAGACAGCTTTTTATTAATAATGGCAAATAACCGGTATTCCGTTGTAAATCAGCTGGTAAAGAGCCTTTGCCTTCTGAGGCGGAAGGTTGATGCAGCCATGACTGCCGCGGGTCTGGTAAATGGTTCCTCCAAATTTGCTTCTCCAGCTGGCATCATGAAAACCGATCCCTCCGTTAAATGGCATCCAGTAATCCACATGACTTTCATATTCATAGGTTCCATCCGGCTTCTTCTCCCCCCGCAGTATACGGTCTGTCTGCTTATAAGTAAGGGTATAAATACCTTCCGGAGTGGTGAGCTTCTTTGCTACATTGCCCGTTACGCAGGGCGAATCCCATACCACAGTTCCATTCTGATACATATAAACATGCTGGGCTGCCATATCCGCTTCCACATAGGTATTCCCCCAGTCTACATTTCGGTCAGCTGCGGCTAAGCTGTACTGGGGAGTTCTCTCCTGACTCTTTCCGCTTTGTACAATGGCAGTAAGAGCCTGGATCTCTGCTTCCTGATTGATCCGCCAGCCATATGCCCCGGAAACAGCCAGTTCCCTGCCGTCAGCAGCTTTAAACGGACGGGCTTTTCCTGCTGTATCATACTTTTGGGCCAGATACTGAATGTATTCTGCCGCCTTTGACGGGCTTATATGAATTCCAGCCTGGTCCACGCCTTCTATCCAGGTACAAAGCCGGTCTCCAGACAGCACTTCAGACTGATTCCCAAACAGATAGGTAACTTTCATCTCTCTGATCTGATTCAGGGCTGCACATCTGGCTGCCAGATCAGGATCCTGGGACGTTACGGTTACAGTATCGTAACACCCCGTTTCCTCCAGACTGATCTGCCGGGTCTCCTTTACCAATGCCGCACGTACTGCATCCTCCAGTTTCTTTCTGTTCACGCTGTTCCCCCGGATCTCCGGAATGATAGTGAAAGGCTGTCCCTCCTGCCACTGTGAAACTGTTGCATCCTTTGTCACTACAATATCCTTGCTGCTTACACAGGCAAGAGAATCCAGCCGTTCCTTCAGTTTATCCTCCTGAAAAGTAACCGTACTTTTAAGTGTACTGCTGTTGTCAATATCCGGACCGGCGATCCGTCCGTCTTTATTCTGCTGGACCAGTATATTCTGAAGTCCATCCGTAATCTCTACCCGATACTGGATATCCGATCCCTTAATGAATTCAGAAACACCTCCCTTTTCCATTATGGTAAGCTGATACTCTCTTCCATAAAAACCTTCTATCTGTACCTTCGCCTCCTCTACAGTCATTCCACCCACCAAAACTCCGTTAATTTTCGTTCCGGGCACAAACTTAGAAGCATCATCTGCCAGTGCAGCTATAGTTCCTGTCAGCATAAAAACAGCTGTCAGAAATGCTATAATTCCTATGGTACCTGCATGACTCTGTTTCCTGATCATTCATTCAAATCCTTTGCTGATTATTATGGATAAATATTCCACTTCTTCCTAGGTTAGCACGATTTTACCAGAATAACAAGCATCAAATTTCACAATGATTTGTCCGGCGGTTTTATCAGATTCTTATATATTCCGTTAATTCCTTCCAATGTTCCAATGCCAGGGTGCCTATTTCAGGGTCGTACATAATGCCCAGATTACGCTTTATTTCCTCATAGCAATACTTCAAAGAATACGCCTCCCGATACCCACGGTCAGAAGTCATGGCATCGATTGAATCACAGACTGAAATAATTCTTGCACCAAGAGGAATCTCCTCCCCCTTCAGTCCGTAGGGATAACCCTTTCCGTCATACCGTTCATGGTGATGAAGAACAATGTCTTTTAATTCATTTAGATGACGGGACTTGCTTAGAATCTGGGCCCCGGTCTGAGGGTGCTTTTTTATAGCTGTCCATTCATCAGGAGAAAGCCTGCCGGGCTTGTTTAATACTGCGTCAGGAACTCCGATCTTGCCGATATCATGAAGATGAGCCGCAATGTGAATTCGTTCTGTTTCTTCTCTCTCAAGTCTTAAAAACCCGGAAAGGGCCAGCGCCATATCGCTGACCCTTTGAGAATGCCCCGCAGTATAAGGATCTTTGGCGTCTAACGCACTGACGATGCATTCAATGATTTCATGATAATCAATTCTATTATTGTATAACTCAAATACTGATTCATTTTTCATGCTCTTTTATACCCGCTTTATTGGTTAGTTCATACTAACTTCAAATTAGTAGCAACCGGCATTTTCACATTCACAAGGTTTTATAGAAATGGAAGAGATTTTCTGATTGTCCAGATATCCGCAGGCTGATAATCCAGCCCGGACAACAGAATTCCAGTTTTTTGCAGAAAGGTGATAGGTGGTCTCATCATCCAGAACAACCGTACAGGCATCCTCCATGGAGCAGCTGTCGGAATAAGCGATCTTATACATGTTTTTTCTGCTGATAGCTCCGATTTCCTCTAAGATATTCACCATACGATAAACGGTAGCTGCACCGATACTCTCGTCAACTCTTGTCGCTTTGTAATAGATTTCCTTACAGCTGGAGCACTCATGCTCCAGAATGATATCCAAAAGTGTCAGGCGCTGCTTTGTAATTCTGCATCCTTTTCCCTTCAGTCTTTCAATAATAAGCTCCTTCTGCATCTTGTTTCTTTGATAACTTCTGGAATCAGGAGCTCTTCTCTTTTCCGTAATATTTGTGTGCATTTCCATTTTGCCACCTCCATTAATAAGTATAAGATTGCAGGAATATTAAAGATCCATCTGTTAATGGCAATGTCCTCCGCAGTCTTTGCACTGCCCGCCGCACTGAATGGATTTTCCGTTTTTCTTATCCCGAATCATGCTTCTTATGATCAATGCCACCACTCCGATGACAACTGCTGCTACTGCTAATGTTCCCATATCATACCTCCTATATATTGAGCCTGCATTGTCTATGCAGGCTCGTTTATGATTACCGGTTTATTGGGGTACCGGCAGCACTTGTAAATGTTGCGCTTGCTCTTCCTGCTTCTTTTTCAGGTCTGACAAGCAGATAAAAGAAAGCTGCAATCAATGCAAATGCCACTGCTGTAAAGAATCCAAAGGATCCGGTTGTGATTAAGGTTCCTACCTGGTATACGCAAAGCGCTACCACATATGCCAGAAGTGTCTGGTATCCCACAGCAAACCAGAACCATCTGGCGCTGTTCATCTCCCGTTTAATCGCACCCATCGCTGCAAAGCATGGAGCGCAGAGAAGATTGAATACCAGGAAGGAATAGGCAGCAACTGCTGTCATACTTCCGGCGAGAGTCCCCCAGATCTCAGTACCGTCCTCTGCAACTTCTGCAAAGCCATAGAGAATACCCAGAGTTCCAACTACATTTTCTTTTGCTACCAGTCCGGTGATCGCTGCCACTGCAGACTTCCAGTCACCCCAGCCAAGAGGAATAAAGAGCCAGCTGATTGCACTTCCCAGCTTTGCCAGAATGCTGTGGTCAAGCTCCATCGCTTCCAGCATTTTAAACTGACCGTCTACCCAGCCGAAATAGGAGGTGAACCATACAGCGATGGTGGATAACAAAATGATGGTTCCAGCTTTCTTAATAAAGGACCAGCCCCGTTCCCACATACTTCTTAATACATTACCTGCTGTCGGCATATGATAAGCCGGAAGTTCCATAACAAAAGGTGCCGGATCCCCGGAAAACATTCTGGTTTTCTTTAATATGATACCGGAACAGATAATAGCTGCAATTCCCACAAAATATGCGCTTGGTGCAACCCAGGCTGCTCCGCCGAAAAGTGCTCCTGCGATCAGTGCGATAATAGGAAGCTTGGCACCGCAGGGAATAAAAGTTGTTGTCATGATTGTCATCTTACGATCACGGTCATTTTCAATGGTACGGGAAGCCATGATTCCAGGCACGCCGCATCCGCTGCCGATCAGCATTGGAATAAAAGATTTACCGGAAAGACCAAATTTACGGAAGATACGGTCCATAATAAATGCTACACGGGCCATATAGCCGCAGCTTTCCAGGAAAGCAAGGAAGATAAAGAGTACCAGCATCTGGGGCACAAAGCCTAATACGGCTCCTACACCAGCTACAATTCCGTTAATAATCAGACCCTGAAGCCAGTCTGCGCAGCCAACTGCCGTTAAGACACCTTCTATAACTACCGGTATACCGGGAACATCAATGCCGAAAAAGCTGAAGCCGTCACCAAAGAGATTGTCGTTGGTCCAGTCTGTTGCCCATGTACCAACAGTTGTAACAGAAACATAGTAAACAAGAAACATCACAGCTGCAAAGATTGGCAGAGCCAGGAACCGGTTAGTTACCACCCGGTCAATTTTATCCGAGATAGTCATATTGTTCCTTTTACCTTTTGTATAGCACTGACCAATGATTGAAGAAATATAAACATAGCGTTCATTTGTAATGATGCTCTCTGTATCGTCGTCAAGCTCCCGTTCAATCCGGGTGATCTCTTCCTCCACATTTGGAACACGCTTCATCTGAGTCTGGATTTTCTCATCCTTTTCCAACAGCTTAATTGCAAAGAAACGCTTCTGTTCCTCAGGAATGTCATTTCCCAGCTTTTCTTCAATAGAATCCAGTACTGATTCTACCTCAGCTGCGAATTTATGTACAGGAGTCTTGATATTGCTCTGACTTGCCAGCGCTACGGCTTTTTCAGCGGCCTTCATAATTCCGGTGCCTTTCAGTGCGGAGATCTCCACAACTTCACAGCCAAGCTTTTCACTTAATTTACTAATATGAATCTTATCCCCGTTCTTTTCCACGATGTCCATCATGTTGACTGCCATGATCACCGGAATTCCAAGCTCCATAAGCTGGGTGGATAAGTATAAATTTCGTTCTATATTGGTACCGTCCACGATATTCAAAATCGCATCAGGCCGCTCTCCGATTAAATAATTTCTCGCCACCACTTCTTCCAGTGTGTAAGGAGAGAGAGAATAAATACCCGGAAGATCCATAATAATCACATCTTTATGACCTTTGAGTTTTCCTTCTTTTTTCTCAACGGTAACGCCTGGCCAGTTCCCCACAAACTGATTTGATCCCGTCAGTGCATTAAATAACGTCGTCTTTCCGCAGTTGGGATTACCTGCTAATGCAATTTTAATTGACATACTCTACCTCTTTCTGCCTGTCAGCAATTGATTTATCTGGTATTAGTCTCACCTAACTAATATGTAAAAAAAATCACTCCACAATGATCATTTCTGCATCTGCTTTTCGTAAGGACAGCTCATAACCTCTGACGGTTACTTCAACCGGATCACCAAGAGGAGCTACCTTTCTTACAAAAACATCAACACCTTTCGTGATTCCCATATCCATAATTCTTCGCTTAACCGGACCTTCTCCGCTTAACCTGGTAACCTTTACAGTTTTGCCGCATGGAATTTCCTTTAATGTCATCGTCTTTTCTCCTTTTCTATCCCACCATGATCTTATTCGCCATATCTTTTCCTATGGCAACTCTGGAATCTTTTACATTCACAATCATGTTTCCGCTGATTTCAGAAACAACAGTCACAACTCCGCCGGTAACAAAACCCAGGTTTTCCAGAAAACGTCTTGTCTCTTCTTTTCCGCCAACTTTACGTATTACATTGGGCTCTCCTGCTTTCACCATTGTTAAAGGCATCATGTATCATCTTCTTTCATTTTATTATTGATAATCATTCCCATTTCTCATCAGTTAGTATAATCTAACTCTCGCCTGTTGTCAAGTTTTTTATTGACATTTTTTTTCATATACACTTAAAGCAGAAAAAGCTGCGGCATCTTTTCCACTGCCACAGCTATTTTTCTACCAGATTTTCACCCTCTTTTCAGGAGCCACATACATGGCATCACCTTCTTTTATTTCCGGATACGTATTATAAAATGCTTCTGTGGCACTAAGTACTCCATTAACCCTGACCTTCGCCGGAGAGTGGGGATCCGTATTCAGACGGTCAATCATCGTTTCCGGAGTATACTTAGAAGCCCAGATGGTTGCATACTGGCGGAATAAAAGTTTTAAATCACCGTCTTTTTCTCCTGCAATCGCCGTAATACACGCCATGGACCCCAGATCAGCAATATTCTCATTTAAGGTCTGGGCGCCATTTACCTTTCTCCCCTCGAATCCATCCATTCCGCTGTAGTATTCTTCCACCTGTTTGGCCAGTTCATCAAATTTCGCCCGGTCCTCTTTTGTCCACCAGACATGATAATTACCATTTTCATCGTAAAAAGAGCCAGAGGAATCAAATGCATGGCTCACCTCATGGGCCATCACCATTCCGATTCCGCCTAAATTGGAAGCAAAATCTGCCTTGGAATCATAAAATGGGGGTTGGAGAATTGCCGCAGGGAATACGATCTCATTGGCTGTGGGACTATAATAGGCATTTACAGTCTGGGGAGTCATACCCCACTCGCCTTTATCCACAGGTTTGCTGAATTTCTTTTTATTAACCTCAATTAAAGCTTTCTGAAGAGAAAGTACATTGTCTATTAAATTCCCCCCGTCTTCAGGGGATACCACACTGGCCTCCTTATAATCATCGGGCCATTTGTCCGGATATCCTACTTTAAGATTCATATGCTCCAGTTTTCTTATTGCAGATACCTTTGTCTCATCACTCATCCAGGTCAGATTTTCAATCTGCTTTTTATAGGAGGTGAGAATCAGGCGGATCATGGACTCAATGTCTTTTTTATCTGACTTGGAAAAGCATTTATCAACATAAAGCCTGCCAAATTCAAATCCCAGTATGTTCTGAGTCAGTTCACTGGCCAGCTTTTCATCTGTTTTTCTCTCTTTAATTCCCTTTCTTAAATTGTTCCATTCCAGATAGCTGTCTCTGATTTCAGGAGTCAGACTTGGGGCAAAATCATTCACCAGGCAGAATATGGTATACTGTTTTAAGAGCGGGAGAGATTCTTCATTTAAATATCCGCTGATTTTTTTCATCTGGTCTTCCTGAACCACGATGTACGTATCCGGTTTGTCCAGCCCTGCAGCCTTTAAAAAGGTTTCCATTGTTCCATCAGGAAACATCTTCTTTAGTTCTTCTCTGGAATAAGGATTATAAATGATATTGGGATCTCCCTGTTTACTGAGCAAAAGTGCACTCCCCGCCAGATCCCTCTGCAGCTTTAAAATATCAGTTGCAGACTTATCCGCATCTTCTTTCTTCATTCCCGTAAATTCCATGATCTGAGAGATATAATTCCGATAATGGCTCATCAGCTCTTCCTGACCGGTATCCTCTAAAGTCTCTTTTCCGGGTCCAAGATCTGCACCGTCGAAATACAGAGCATAGCGGGCGGAATTGCTCATGTCTTCAGACCATTGAGGCAGAATAATACTTCCAACGCCCAGATCATCATAGATTTTCCCTGCCTGTTCCAGATAATCCTCTATTGTCGAAGCACGCTTGATCCCATCCATATAAACAGCAAGTCCGCCAAACCCAGCGGTCCGTCTTCCCTCCATATCCATACCGGTCAGATAGAGGTCGGCGATTTTTTGCCCCAATGATCCTTCCGCCTCATTTTTTCTGTTTCTGACAGATTCCTGAAGGACTTGATCTAACAGATCATATTCCTCCCTGTCCAGCATATAAAACTGACTCCAGCCGCTGGCATCACCGGGAATCTGGATTTTGGCCAGCATCTGTCCATTGATATAATCATAATAATCGTCTTCCAGCCGCACATTCTGTGCTTCCCCTGCAGAGGCTTTTCCCTGACCGCTGACGGGTCTTGCTTCGGTCGGCTGTTCCTTTGGCGGAGGATCTGCTTTTCTTGCACAGCCGGTAAACATCAAAACCAAAGCTATTATTGCCGCCAGTATTCTGAAAAAACCCTTTTTCATGGAATCATCCTCTCTTTACCTTATTGAAATTTTTATACGAAAAAAGGAAGCGGATTTCTCCACTTCCCATCTGCTCATTCTTATTATACTTAAACTTCGTCAGAATATACAGGTGCATCTTCTGCAGCTGCTTCGTCCTGATTCTGAAGTGCTTTGATGCTTAAGCTGATCTTCTTGTCTTCCTCGTTAAAATCAACAACCTTTGCTTCGATCTCCTGTCCAATAGCCAGAACATCGGAAGGTTTCTCCACATGCTCTCTGGAAATCTGAGAAACGTGAAGCAGTGCATCCACTCCTGGCTCCAGCTCGACAAATGCACCGAAATCAGTCATACGTGCAACTCTTCCATTCACTACATTACCCACAGCATACTTTTCAGCTGCATCTCTCCATGGGTTTGTCTCCGGGAATTTTAAACTGAGGGCAATCTTATCGCCATTGATGTCTTTGATTAAGACTTTAACTTTCTCACCAGCCTTGAATGCTTTCTTCGGGCTTTCTACTCTGCCCCAGCTCATCTCTGAGATATGAAGTAAACCATCGGCTCCGCCAAGATCAATAAATGCACCGAAATCAGTTACATTCTTGATGGTACCTTCTACCACATCGCCTGCATGGATCTTTTCAAATAATTCTTTCTGAAGTTCGGCTCTCTTAGCAACCATAATCTGCTTTCTGTCACCGATAATTCTTCTTCTCTTAGGATTGAACTCTGTAATGATAAATTCAATCTCTTTGTCTGCATACTTGGTTAAATCCTTCTCATAAGTATCGGATACCAGGCTTGCAGGAATGAAGACTCTTGCGCCCTCTACAACCACACTTAAACCACCGTCAAGTACCTGTGCAACTTTTGCGGTAAGTACTTCGTGGTTCTCAAATGCTTCTTCCAGTCTTTTATTGCCTCTGTCTGCTGCTAATCGCTTATAGGATAAAGCAACCTGACCTTCACCGTCATTCACCTTAGTGACTTTCGCTTCCATCTCTTCACCAACCTGTACAACGGTTGTAAGATTTAAATTCTGATCATCCGTGTACTCGCTACGCGGGATGATGCCGTCAGACTTGTACCCTATATTCAAGACGATTTCATCTTCTTTTACGTCGATGACTTTACCAGTGACGATCTCTCCTGTACGTATGGTTTTCAATGATTCCTCTAACATTTGTTCAAAACTTAACTCTGACATTAGTATGAACCTCCTCGATAATATGATTCGGGGTTGAAGCCCCGGCTGTAATACCTACGCTGCGCACAGAATTTACACAATCAGGATCTAAATCACCTAGTGTCTGGATATAGTAAGTATTCTTACATTCCCTTCGGCATATCTCGTACAGCTTCTGGGTATTGGAACTGCTTTTTCCGCCAATAACTATCATGGCATCCACTTCTGAAGCTATCCGCTTTGCTTCCACCTGTCTTTCCTGTGTTGCATTGCAAATCGTATTTAAAACAAGTATATCATACCGCGTTTCAGAAATTTTTTCAACTAAATCTTGAAATTTCTTGTAATTAAATGTCGTCTGTGATACAATACACAGCCTCTCTCCCTGGGTGAGCGGCAATGTTTCCACTTGTTCGGGTGTTTCCACCACTAAAGTATTGTCATTTCCCCAGCCTTTAATACCTTCGACTTCCGGGTGTGATTCATTCCCGATTATGATCAGGCGCCTGCCCTCTTTATTCTGCTCTTCGGCAATCCTGTGAATCTTCCTTACATACGGACAGGTGGCATCGATAATTTCAATGCCATTTTCTTCCATGATATCATAAATGCGCTTTCCTGCCCCATGGGACCGGATTACCACAACAGCATCGTGAATCTTTTTCAATTCCTCTTCATTTTCAATAACTTTTACGCCTTTTTCCTCTAAATCCCTTACAACCTCTTCGTTGTGAATGATCGGACCATACGTATAAATCGGCTTGTCGTTTCGTTTCAGCTGCTCGTAGACCTGGTCAACGGCACGCTTGACTCCGAAACAGAATCCGGCGGATTTTGCCACAATAACTTCCATACATCAGCTCCTCTCTTTCAGTTTATCTTTAAACAGCATAATAATACGGTCTATTACTTCTTCGGCAGTCATATCAGAGGAGTCCACAAGTACCGCATCCTCTGCCTGTTTTAACGGGGAATGTTCCCGGTTCATATCCTGGTAATCCCGCCTGATAATATCCTGTTCTATTTCTTCCAGGCTGCAATCCTGCCCTTTTTCCTTCAGCTCTGAATATCTTCTTTTTGCCCGGACCTGGCTGCTGGCGGTTAAATAGATTTTAAGATCCGCATCCGGAAGCACACAGGTTCCGATGTCTCTGCCATCCATGATTACATTCTCCCGCGACGCAAGCTCCTTCTGCAGCTCCACCAGTTTTTCTCTCACCGATAAATGCACGGAAACAGCGGAAGCCATGGTTCCCACCTCTTCTGAACGGATCAGACCTGATACATTCTCTCCGTTTAAAATCACCTGCTGTACTCCGTTTTCATAGGACAGTGTTACATTGGCAGTGCCGGCAGCCAGGGAAATAGCCGCTTCATCAGAAGCAGATATCCCGTTCCTAAAAAAATGCAGGGCCATGGCACGGTACATCGCCCCTGTATCCACGTATACAAAATTAAGCTTTTTAGCCGCAGCCCTGGCTATGGTACTCTTTCCTGCCCCGGCCGGTCCGTCGATTGCGATATTATAAACGTTTGTCATCATTCGTTACTCTCCTCTCCTGCCGCACTGCCAGCCGCCCAGCCGGTAGACCAGGCAATCTGGAGGTTGAATCCTCCTGTGACTGCGTCAAGATCCAGAACCTCCCCTGCAAAATACAGGCCGGGAACCAGTTTGGATTCCAGTGTGGAAGGGTTTATTTCTTTAACGGAAACACCTCCCTGGGTGATAATCGCCTCATTGTAGCCCCTCAATGCAGTCAGCGTCATGGTAAATGCTTTGGTTACACGAATCAGCGACTGCCGTTCTTCCCTTGTAATCTCATTGACCTTCTTATCCGGATAAATTCCGCTGAGATCAATGATGACAGGGATCATTTTTGCCGGATATAAACCGCCCAGGGAATTCTTAAACTGCTTATTCATGGATGTTTCAAAATCTCTTAAAATTCTGGCATCCAGCTGTTCCTCCGTCAGGGCAGGCTTTAAGTCAATGGAAAGAGTAAGAGGCCCCTTCCTCAGTTCCTTTGCTGCATAACTGCTGGCGCTTAAGAGAACCGGTCCGGAGACTCCGTAATGTGTAAAAAGCATCTCTCCGAATTCTCTGTAAATGACCTTGCTGCCTTTCATAACTGTGGCTTCCACGTTACGCAGAGAAAGTCCCTGAAGCTCTTTAATCACAGGTTCCTCCACCACAAAAGGAACCAGCGCCGGAGATAAGGAAGTCATGGTGTGACCGGCTTCTTTTGCCAGTTCATAACCATCTCCTGTAGAACCGGTGGCCTGATAGGAACAGCCTCCGCAGGCGATAATAACACGATCTCCATAGAAAGACTTCTTCCCTGAGCTGCTGCTGACAACAATCCCTTTCACAGTCCCCTGATCCATCAGAAGTTTTTCCGTTTTATTTCTGTAATGAATCGTAACTCCAAGCTCCGTGAGCCTGTTATTTAATGCTTTTATTACATCAGAGGCCTTGTCCGATGCAGGAAAGACCCGGTTTCCACGTTCCGTTTTTAACGGGCAGCCAAGGGTTTCCAAAAGCTCCATCATATCGAAATTGGTAAATCCGTAAAAGCTGCTGTATAAGAATTTGGAATTAGTCACAACGTTACCAAACAGATCCTGAGTATCACAGGCATTGGTCACATTACACCGCCCTTTTCCCGTTATATATATTTTTTTCCCCAGCTTTTCATTTTTCTCAAAAATGTGGACGGTACTGCCCTTCATGGCTGCTGCTATACCAGCCAGCATCCCTGCAGCGCCCCCGCCCACGATTAAAACCGTATTCATGCCCTTTCCTCCTGCCTTCGTTCACTTCCTCCTACTTTACACGAAAAGAGAGGAAAACACAAGTGTTCAGGTACGATTATTCACTTCTTTTATCTTATCTTCCAGCGCTTCCACTACAGTTTTTAAAACCTTGACTCTTGCATAATACTTGCAGTTTCCTTCCACTACAACCCAGGGAGCATAGGTGGTAGAGGTACGGATAAGCATCTCATTGACAGCTGATTCATACTGATCCCATTTTTCTCTGTTTCTCCAGTCCTCTTCCGTTATTTTCCACTGCTTTAACGGATTGTTCTGCCGCTCCTTAAAGCGTCTTTCCTGTTCATCTTTGTCAATATGGAGCCAGAATTTCAGGACAACCGCACCTGCATTAGCCATATGGTTTTCCATTTCATTAATTTCCTGATAAGCCTGCTTCCACTTGCTCTCTGTGCAAAAGCCCTCTACCCGCTCCACAAGTACTCTTCCATACCATGTGCGGTCAAAAATGGCGATATGCCCTGCCTTTGGCACATGAATCCAGAAACGCCACAGATAGTGATGAACACGCTCGATATCATTGGGAGCAGCTGTAGGATAGACCTTATAGCCTCTCGGATCCAGATGGCTGGTAAGCCGTCTGATGGCTCCGCCTTTTCCTGCCGCATCCCAGCCTTCAAACCCCAGCACCACAGGGATCCGCATACGGTAAATCTGGCTGTGAAGAAATTCCAGCTTCTTTTGCAGACGATCGATTTCTTTCTTATATTCTTCCTTTGTGACGGACTTTGTTAAATCCACACCGGAAAGCACCCCTGGCTGAAAACTCTCTGAGCGGACAGGAGCATCCTTATCCTTTGTTCCTACGTTTAAACGCTTTTTATTCAGCGCATCCTCCAGGCACTCCGCCACACAGGACATGATTTTTGCTGCAGCAAAGTCTTTATCTTCAGCCTCAATAATGGTCCATGGCGCATAATCCATATCCGTGTTCTGGAGCATCTCTTCACAGATATTTATGAAACGGTCATATTCCGTATTACGCTTCCAGTCCTCCTTTGACACCCTCCAGCTGGTTTCCTTTGAGCTGTCCAGCTTTTTAAACCTCTTCTTCTGCTCCTGCCTGGAAATATAGAGAAACAGCTTGATAATCACCATACCGTCATCGGTTAGCTGCCGTTCAAAGGATTGGATATCATGAAAGGCTGCAGGCAGATCCTCTTCTTCAATCTTGCCTGCAAAACGCTCCATGGTAACCTGGCGGTACCAGCTCCTGTCGAAAACAGCAATTCTTCCATGGGCGGGCAGCTTTGTAAAGAATCGCCAGAGGAAGGGACGCATACGCTCCTCTTCTGTTGATTTATCATTGGCATAGACATCAAAACCTCTGGGATCGAGGGCCTGTATTAAGTGGTTGATCTGGGTCCCCTTACCAGAAGCCCCCATACCCTCAAATACGATCATAACAGGGATCCCGGCTTCCTTACACTGCCGCTGCAGCTGCCCCAGCTTCTCACTTTGTTCTTTTTTTATCTTTTTGTAGGTTTCCTTATCAATATTCTTTGATAAATCAATTTTCTCCAGCATAAACAGCCCCTCCTTACTGGTTTCCCTTAAGCCTGTATCTTTTCAAACACCTTTGCTACTTCCGGCATGACCTGGCTGATCTTTATCATCTGCGGGCATTCCTTTTCACATCTGTGGCAGGTCTTGCAGCTGTCAGCCTTAATCTTCAGACCTTCATAACCTTTTTTTGCTTCTCCCTCTTTATGGGCTGCCGTCATATTATAATAGGAGAAGATCTCCGGGATCTCAAGACCAAATGGACATGGAACGCAGTAGCGGCAGCCGGTGCAGCCAACCAGCGCCATGGAATCAAAAATTTCCTTGGCCTTCTGGTACATCCCACGTTCTTCTTCCGTTACCATTCCAATAGAGCTTCTGTCTGCAAACAAAAGATTTTCTTCCAGCTGTTTTTCATCGCTCATCCCGCTTAAAAGCAGACTGACTTCCGGCTGATCCCATATAAAGTCAAGAGCATATTCCACGCTAGATTTCTCATTGCCTAACGCTTCTTTTACATGAGGTGCGGGATTTGCCAGTCTTCCACCTAAAAGCGGCTCCATAACTACTACTGCAAGACCTTTTGAAGCAGCATAACGAAGTCCCTTTAAGCCTGCCTGATGTGTGAGATCCACATAATTATACTGAATCTGGCAAAAATCCCATCCATCATAATAATCTATGATATCCTGAAATACGTCATATGAATCATGGAAGGAAAAACCAATATATTTGATTTTCCCATCTGCTCTGGCTTTTTCCATTTTTTCCACCAGTTTAAACTTTTTTATCTTTTCTTCAAACCGGTCTCTGCTTAATGCATGAAGCAGATAAAAATCCACATGATCCGTCTTTAACTTGCTTAACTGCTCGTCTAAAACTTCTTCAAAATCTTCTTCCTTTTCAAGCTTCCATACCGGACATTTCGTTGCAAGATAGGTTTTTTCCCTGTATCCATCCTGCAGCGCTTCTCCTACTATCCTCTCGCTTTCTCCCTCATGATAGGGATAAGCGGTGTCAACATAGTTAACCCCCTGATCAATGGCATGGCGGATCATCGCTACCGCCCGCTTCTCATCTACCTGATTTTCTCCGGTAAGAGGAAGCCGCATGGCTCCGAACCCGAGTGCTGAAACCTTTAATCCTGTCTTTCCAAAATCACGATATTGCATATTTTTCCTCCGCATGATAAGATTTGCAATTGAACCAATAGTTACTTTCCTTTTTATTGTATCATATTTGTTTTCTGTCCCATAGTTTTTTTTACGATTTTACACACAAAAAAGGCAGGCTCACAATGCCTGCCTTTCTTAAGGTTGTTAAACCTCAGTGGTTATAAAAATATCATAAATCGCTTTAATGGCTTCCTCAAAATCGCTGTTTTTCACGCCGATAATGATGTTTAACTCACTGGAGCCCTGATCAATCATCTTAACATTCACTCTGGAATGAGCGAGAGCAGAGAAAATTCTTCCCGCAGTCCCTCTGGTCGCCTTCATGCCTCTGCCAACTACTGCAACCAGTGCCAGATCGGATTCCATCTCCACAAAATCCGGCTCTACCGCTCTGTGAATCCCGGCAATGACAGACTGCTCATACTCCTCAAACTCCGACTGATGAACGAAAACTGTCATGGTATCAATACCAGAAGGCATATGCTCAAAGGAGATTCCGTAATTTTCGAACACCTCCAGAACCTTTCTCCCAAAACCAACCTCCGCATTCATCATGGCTTTCTCAATATTAATAGAACAAAAGCCTTTCTTTCCTGCAATTCCGGTAATGGTATAGCGGGGCTGTCTGCAGGTGCTTTCCACAATTAAGGTTCCCTTATCTTCCGGCTTATTTGTATTGCGGATATTGATAGGAATTCCCTCTTTTCTCACAGGAAAAATCGCATCTTCATGGAGTACGCTGGCGCCCATATAAGCCAGCTCTCTTAATTCTCTGTATGTAATGGTTTCAATCACTTCCGGGTCCTTAATGATTCTCGGATCTGCAACCAGCACACCGGATACATCGGTCCAGTTTTCATACATATCTGCGTGAATCGCTCTCGCCACAACCGAACCTGTTACATCGGAGCCGCCTCTTGAAAAAGTCTTTATGGTGCCATCCTGCTTTGAGCCGTAAAATCCGGGGATTACTGCAGTCTCAGTCTGGCCTAAACGCTGGGAAAGAACCTGGTCGGTCTGATCTGCTAAAAAATTACCGTCTTCGTCGAAAAAGATTACCTCTGCAGCATCAATAAATGGAAATCCCAGATACTGCGCCATGATCAGACCGTTTAAATATTCACCTCTGGAAGCGGCATAATCCCGACCTGCCTTTTCTAAGAAGTTCTTTTCTATGGTCTGAAATTCCCCGTCCAGACTCATATCCAGGGAAAGTCCGCTGATAATTTCCATATAACGCTCTTTGATTTTTTCCAGAATGCTTTTATAACTTTTACCTGCTGCTGCCGCATCATAGCACTGATACAGCAGATCTGTTACCTTTTCATCCTTGTCGTTTCTCTTTCCTGGTGCAGATGGAACTACATATTTTCTGCTCTTGTCAGCACGTATGATACTTCCCACTTTCTCAAACTGCATGGCGCTGGCTAAAGAGCTTCCTCCGAATTTCACAACTTTTTTCATGGCGTCTTTCTCCTCTGATACAGGTTAATATCTACATATTTAACGGAAATAATATCTTAATTGTCACCAGCTGTCAAGTGGTTTTCGCTTATTATGTATAATTTTCCATCATTATGCATAAATTCTCTTTTCCAGAAACATCTCCAAAATTGTTCCATTGGCAGCACTGTTTCGTTTATCCAACTCCTCAATCCGTCTGTTTCCTCCGCTGATGCTGTTATATTCCCCGCAGATATCCACTGCCAGTAATGGTTCTTTCCTGCAGATTATTTGCAGCGCCTGCTTAAGCTGTGCCAGTGTCATACTTCCCTGATCCCAGTCAGTCGTCAGTTCACTGGAAGAAAATACATCTTTATCAATGGAAAGATACACCGGTTCCTTCAATTGACCAGCAAAATCAGAAACCCATTCCATTTGTGACATTCGGGATTCCGGATAGATCTTCACCCTGTCTTTAAACTCCTCTTTCACTGCATAAGCCAGCTCGTCACACACACCAATTAAAATAACCTGCTTTAAACAATTATTTTCCTCCAATAACTGCCGGATCCAGTTTCCGCAGGAAAGCAGACTTCCAAAGCTGGAGGTCAGCAGATCTGCATGATGATCAAATACAACCAGGTCATACGGCTCTTTGCAGCTCTTTTGCAGCACATAGCTGACATAATGGAAATTTCCGCAGTCCAGAAAACGGAAACTGCCTCCCGTTTTTTTGGCCCTGCGTTCAATCTCCGTTAAGGATGCTCCGTCACAAAACCCATGGACACCCGTTAAATCCGTACAGTCAACCCAGTCATAAGGAATCTTTCTGTAGAAATCCTGCCGTTTGTAGACATCTGTGAAATTAAAGATTGTTACCGGTTTTATTTTCCCTTCAAAGCTTCCACCTCCTGGTTTACGTCTTCCTCGCAGGAGCGCATGGCAAGTATGGTTTTTTCAAAAAGCTCCTCCAGAGGCCAGCCCAGATCCTTTGCACCGGTCTCTATAATATCTCTGGAACAGCCTGCCGCAAACCTTTTGTCCTTATATTTCTTCTTTAAGCTGGACACTTCCATATCCATCACGCTTTTGGAAGGACGCATTCTGGCAGCTGCACCGATTAAACCTGTCAGTTCATCTGCTGCAAAAAGGACCTTCTCCATCTCATGCTCCGGCTTTACCTCAGAACAGATTCCATACCCATGGCTGCAGACAGCATGAATCAGCTCCGGTTCAGCTCCGATTTCTTTTAAAAGTTCCGGCGCTTTTGTACAGTGTTCCTCAGGATACTGCTCAAAATCCACATCGTGGAGAAGTCCTGCCAGCCCCCAGAAATCTTGTTCCTCCTCATAGCCCAGCTCCTTCGCATACCAACGCATGGCACCTTCCACCGTCAGCGCATGAAGAAGATGAAATGGCTCCTGATTATATTTTATGAGTAATTGCAATGCCTGTTGTCTCGTTATCTCTGTTTTCATGATATTCTCCTTACTGTACCTGATTAATTGTCCGATCCGGATATCAGAGACTGGATTTTACTCTCCCCAATCACTTCAATTCCGTTTTTCTCCAGTAATGCTGCAGTAACCCCGCTCCCCGGAATCTTTTTCCCGGAAAACGTACCATCATAAATCATTCCATGACCGCAGGAGGGGCTGCGTTCTTTTAATATTGCTTTTTTACATTTGTAAATTTCAGCAAGCTTTAAGGTTTCTTCCGCCCCTTTTACAAAAAAGGCGGTTACATCCTCACCCGGCCGGTTAATCACAGTTTCACCATACCGCTCAGCCGGAGGCCGCGGCGTTCCCATACCTCCCAGCTGTTCCGGGCAGACAGGAATCAGATGGTACTGATCAAGCAGCGCCAGGACGTTTTCATCTCTTCCATTCTTGCCGTCATAACGGCAGTCCGCTCCTAAAAGACAAGCACTAACCAATATTGCTTCTTTTTCATTCTTCATTCCTTCTCGCCTCCTTTCATAAGTCTTACTGTAGCAAAAAATGGAAAGGGGTTCAATCCTTTTTTCAGATTAAACCCCGCAGGCAGACTTTATTTTCTTTTTTCTACAATTGCATCAATAATTCCATACTCTTTTGCTTCTTTCGCTGACATAAAATGATCTCTGTCTGTGTCCCTCTCAATCTCTTCTTCGGAGTGTCCGGTATTCTCACCAAGTATCCGGTTTAACCGCCGCTTGTCTTTCTGCAGTTTATCTGAGAAAATAAAGATATCTGACGCCTTTCCCCCAATCCCTCCGGATACACCGGGCTGATGGATCATAATCTCTGCATTAGGGAGCGCAGAACGCTTGCCCTTCGTTCCTCCTGCCAGGAGAAATGCCCCAAAGCTTGCTGCCAGCCCCAGACAAATCGTGGCTACATCGCATCGGATGTACTTCATGGTGTCATAAATCGCCAGGCCTGCGGTGATTGAGCCGCCGGGACTGTTTATATAAAAGGAGATATCCTTCCCCGGATCCTGGGATTCTAAGAACAGCAGCTGTGCAATAATCAGTTTCGCCGAATCATCGTTTACCTCTTCACCAAGAAATATGATCCGGTCCTTTAACAGACGGGAAAACAGATCATAGCTGCGTTCTCCCAGGCCAGTCTGCTCAATTACATAAGGAACCATATTCACGCTGCACACCTCCAGCCTGCAAATTGATTCACCACCACTGCTTTTCTCCTCAGTTCTTTGTTAATTCTTGCTTTTCTGTATGTCAGAGGCGTACATCCATATACCTTTTTAAATTCATAAGAAAACGCCTGCTGGGACTGATATAACGCATCCTGAGCGATCGTTGCAATGGAATCCTCATCCGTAACCAGCTTTCTGGCAGCCTCGCTGAGCCTTCGTTCCTTAATATAGCGGTGAATGGTACAGCCCGTTATTTCCGAAAACACCCGGTTGATATGAAATCTGGAATAACCAGCATGACGGGCAATCTCCTCCACCTTCAGTCTTTCTGGTGCAGATAAGTTTCCTTCCACATAATCAATAATTTTACTAACTGCTTTTTTCTTTTCATCCATGCATTTCACCTCCATGTTTGAACCATATTATAACAGGTTTCTTTTTTTCCTGTCTTAATAAAAAGTGCGGTTTGGGAAAAGTCCCTAATCCCTAGTATTTTTATAGAAAAAGGTCATGACATTTTGTTAAAAATATAGTATACTTTATACAAGATACTAGAACGAGCAATAGAAAGGAAGGCTGCAACATGTACTGTATCAAAAAAATTAACGACGATCTGTTCTGGGTTGGCGGAAGTGACCGCCGTCTGGCACTGTTTGAAAATGCATATCCCATTCCCAAGGGAATTTCTTATAATTCCTACGTTCTGCTGGATGAGAAAACCGTACTGTTTGATACGGTTGACAGAGCCATAACAGGACAGTTTATAGAGAATGTGGAAGCAGTTTTAGGCGGACGGAAGCTGGATTATATTTTTGTTAATCACATGGAACCGGACCACTGCGCTACACTGGGAGATATGGTTGAAAGATATCCGGACGTCAAAGTCGTATGCAATGCGAAGACGGTCCCCATCATCAATCAGTTTTATGAATTCGGAGTGGATGACAGAGCTGTTATTGTAAAGGAAGGGGATACCATCTCAACCGGAAGGCATAATTTTACATTCTACCTGGCTCCCATGGTTCACTGGCCGGAAGTAATGGTTAGCTATGATTCCACAGATAAGATGTTATTTTCAGCAGATGCCTTCGGCACCTTTGGTGCCATGAACGGCAATCTCTTTGCTGACGAACTGAATTTTGAGCGGGAATGGCTTGATGAATCCAGAAGATACTATTCCAACATCGTGGGCAAATACGGCATCAACACCCAGGCATTATTAAAGAAAGTGGAAGATCTGGATATCCAGCTTCTCTGCCCTCTTCACGGACCGGTATGGCGTTTAGATATCTGCTGGTACATGGACAAGTACTGCACCTGGAGCAGCTACAAACCGGAAGAGAAAGCAGTCATGATTGCATACGGTTCCATATATGGCAACACGGAGAATGCTGCCAACATCCTGGCATGCCGTCTTGCAGAACGTGGAATCCGTAATATCGTTATGTACGACGTATCCGTAACACACCCATCCTACATTATCTCAGAGGCGTTCCGCTGCAGCCATCTGGTATTTGCTTCTGCAACCTACAATGCAGGCATCTTCAGCAACATGGAACATCTGCTTCTGGACATGAAGTCTCACAACGTACAAAACCGTACCGTTGCTCTGATTGAGAATGGCACCTGGGGCGTTATGGCAGGCAAGAAGATGACCGAAATCATCTCCGGCATGAAAAATATGACAATTCTGGATCAGACCATTACTGTAAAATCTTCTGTGAAAGAGGATCAGTTGTCAGAAATCGCAGCTTTGGCTGATACCATCGCAGATTCCATGTCAGAATAAACAAGAATCCCCCGGTTCTCCGGGGGATTTACTTTTAACTTCCTATATTATCAAACATGCTTTTCTTCCCTGTATATCTTAAATACTCTTCTACCACCTCATTCTGTATCTGCTTTAACCGCAGCGGATCTTTTCCTCCAACAGGCACCCCGTCAATTTCATTTGCATGCAGACAGAAATTAGAGGAGGACGTCACCAGAACCTCATCAGCTGTCTTAAGCTCTTCAAGAGTAAATGGGCGCTCTATAACCTGGATTCCCAGGCGATAACAGGCTTTAATCATATGTGTCTTGGAAATTCCACGCAGAATATACTGGTCGTTTGGGTGGGAATAGAAGGTTCCGTCCTTTAGTATGGATACATTGCTGTGGGCGCACTCTGTCACTATCTCCCCCCTGTGAAATACCGTTTCCTGGGCACCCAGCTTATCAGCCTTCTGGGAAGCCATGACGGATGGCAGAAGATTTAAGGTTTTGATGTTGCAGTGAAGAAACCGGGTATCCTCTGCCGTAATCAGACGGATGGGTACATCCGGGTCCCGCAGTTTGCTGGGGCGGATCATAACCCAGAGTTTTCCGGTCATCTGACTGTCATATACATGGTTTCTGGGCGCTGCACCTCTTGTGATCTGCCAATAGACAAAATGAGTCTCCCCTTCCACCTGATTAAGAAGATCCGTCAAAAGATCTCCAAGCTCCTTCTTTTCCATTGGAATCCGTATGTCCAGAGCGTTTGCACTGGAGTAAAAACGGTCTAAATGGTCTTCCAGCAAATAAATGCGGTGATTGCCTCCCACCGTTGCATCATAAACTCCGTCGCCAAAAAAATGCACTCTGTCATTAAAAGGAACCATCAGTTCCTCCGGCGCTGCTATTGTTCCGTCATAATAAGCAAGCTCTTTCATAACCTCTCCTTTTTTTCCGGGCGAATGCCAAATTTCATCCTGATATATTCTTCAATCAGATCTGTGCAGTTATTAAATCCCAGACGTTCCGTATTCAGGCACAGGTCAAAATTCCGGGGGTTTTTCCACTGTTTTCCGGTATGATACAGATAATAGGCATTGCGGTACCGGTCCAGCTGGTCAATGTAATGCTTTGCTTCCACATCCGAAATCCCCTGTCTCTCCATTTCATGCTTTACCCTGAACTCATAGGAAGCATCCAGATAAACAGACACTACATTGGGTTCCTCCTTTAATACAAAATCAGCCGCTCTTCCCACACATACATACGATTCCCGGGTAAGCAGCTCTTTTAACACCTTTGCCTGATAATTGAATAAACTCTGGTCTAATAAGAAATTTCCGCTCTCTGCAGGGATGATCTCTCCATTATATACCTTTTTAAAGGCCTGATACAACACTGTCTTTTTCATTTTTTCATCTGTTTCCTCAAATATGGTTCTGTTCACTCCCCCATCCTCTGTGGCCAGCTTGAGAATTTTTTTATCGTAATAATCAATTCCATAATCTTTCGCCAGCTTTTTTCCTATATAGCTTCCGCCGCCGCTTCCGCAGGTACGGGTTATGGCAATTGCAAAAAATTTACTTTTATCATTCATATATCTTCCTCCTTGTCTCTTGTTTCATCTGCCAGAGAATGCAAAAGGAGCCGCAACCGCCTTCTGCGCAGTTGAGACTCCATCGTTCTCTCATTTGATATATTGGGAGGATTATAACATTTGTACGCAGAAAGCACAAGACCTTTTCATTCCACCGGCGTTCAGAATACCGGATTACGGATGGGTACTGTTATGATCAGACTTGCACAGGTAATCAGCAGAAACAGCACCAGCGCATAGCCTGACGAAAACAGGAAAATCAGCAAAAGTAAAAACAGCAGGATTCCAATTCCTATTCGTATCAGAATATGATTCAGGAGTTTAAAACCACAGGCAAGGTCAAGAACAGCATTCCCGATAAACATGGCATTTGCAATGCCTATAATGTTTTGAAAGGACAGTATCCCCGCCGCATGAAGGAAAAGAACTATATAATCCACAATGAGAAGCATTACAGCGGTCATCCATTTATGATGAAAAATCTCCGGCAAGCCGGCATTTTTAAAACGTACCGTTGTCTGCCGGACCACACCCCCTGTAAAAGTGGTAATCGTGCAGATACAAAGACATGCGGCAAGCCCTGAAAATACGGCTCCTGAAAATCTGCCTGTTACCGGGATCAGCAGATCCGGCATGAAGTGACCTGGGCTGTTTTGATATGCGAAAGCCGTAAGCAGATAAACCATGACAACTGCTGTCAGGCTGATGAGCATGGCCCGCATTATGGTCCGTTTCGGATTTTCCACATCCTCAACATAATTACCCAGTATCTCCCACCCCACAATTGCCCAGAAAATAAGCAGAAGTGTCTGCCCAAAAACTCCTGGCTGTGGAATACTGTGGGGTATGGTAAGAGCTGGTAACTGAAATAACGTCGCTCCGCTTCCTGCCAGCAGCAGACCCGCTGTGATACTGGATAAAACCAGCATGAATTTTCCCATAAAGGACACTCCCGATATCACGATTATGGCACAGATAAGAAGAACTGCACCGGCTATTCCCCAGGCAGGCGTATTACCAGCATCAGGCAGAATAAACTCCGAGGCAGTAAGAGCCACTGCAACAGGCCCGAAGAACACGGCAGCCGTAAGGTAATTGGCAGCAAGCGTTCCGAATCTGGTACCAAACGTATCCCCCACAATCGCGCTGATTCCCCGGTTATCCGATACCTCAACTGTCATTTTAGCAAAAACATAGGCAAACAAACCATTCAGTGCCATCATGATCACCCATGCAAGAATAGCATGCTCCCCCAGCTTATCGTAAGCAAGAGGCGGCAGAAAAATAATCCCGGACCCGAGAAGTGGACCTGTCATCAGCCCGCTTACCGTAAAAACATTTAATTTTTTCTTCATATAAATCTCTCTCCCTTCTGTCATATCAATCATAATAAAAAATCTTACTTTTGTATAATTGAAGTTATTAAATATTGACTTCAAAATTATTGATGATAAAATAATGGGAGAAGAAACGGAAGGGGTATTACAATATGATAGAAATACGAAATTTACGAACACTGGTGAAAATAGCAGAGCTGGGAAGCTATACAAAAGCAGCCCAGGCCCTGGGATATGCCCAGTCAACCCTGACCTTCCAGGTAGGTGCGATTGAATCCTATTACAACTGTCCCGTCTTTGACCGTACCGGAAAGGTCCTTAAACTCACTGCATTCGGCGAACAGCTGCTGGAACATACCAATTCGGTATTACAGGAATATGATGCCCTGGAGCAGTTAGGCAGAAGCGATGCTGCCCCCCGTGGCTGCTTACGGATCGGGGCACCCGAATCCCTGACGCTGTACCGGTTACACCCTCTGATCATGGCTTATAAATCTGCTTATCCGCAGGTGGAAGTCCGTATGATCAACAGTCCCTGCGAAATGCTGTTAAAGGATCTATCTGCCGGACAGCTGGATATCAGTTTTGTTCTTCAGCCAGAATGCATGGATCCGAATCTGTGCACGGAACTGCTATCCCAGGAAAGAATGTGCCTGATCGCTCCAGCCGGACATACACAGCAGGATTTTTTACCTGAACCCGGGCAGATGGTGCTTTACACAGAAAAGGAATGCTCCTATCGCCAGGAATTTGACCGGTATCTGCAAAGGCATCACACAGTCCCAGCCAATATACTGGAAACCTCCAGTGTAGAGGCAATCAAGAAATATGTATCCTCAGGTCTTGGCGTCTCATACCTGCCTTATTATTCCGTAAAAAAAGAAAGCGAAAGCAAAAGCCTTCGCACAAAGTTCATTCAGACAGATCTTACTTTTTTTACCCAGATTGTTTATCATAAAAAGAAATGGATCTCTCCGGCCATAAAGTCACTGATCGCACTGAGCCGTGAATATGGCCGGAAATGGTCCGACTGCTGACATTATTCACAGAAAATAGAGATGGCACGCTTACCGGTACATAAGATCTTTTACCTCAACATAAGGGTTCTTATACCTCCGTTTTCCTTCTGTCTTACCTCCACATTGTATGGCTTCCTTTGGACATAGGTTTAAGCATGAAAGACACATTTCACACTGATGCTTCCACACCGGCACTCCATTTTTCATTTCAATGTTATGGGCAGGACAAACCTGACTGCATAATCTACAGCCAATGCAGCCCTGATCCACCTTGAAAAAATAATCCATTTTTTTAACGAACGGCGAGACAGACCTATATAAAATGCCTGTTCTTATAATTCTGTCGGACAAGCTGCCCGTTTCTACTGCATGATACTCATGGGACTTAACTGCAGTGACAATCTCACTCACCTTCTTCTCCAGTGAGTCAAAGAGTATTTTCTTTTTTTCTTCACTGGTTTCATGCAATAAGATCATGTTGGTAGGCATTACTACAGAATAGCCCGCAGAAAGTCTGAGCCCCCTTGCCCGCAGCATTTTGCGGGCAAGTACTAAAGCTCCGGCTGCCCTGCCCCCGTTGGTAGCGACGGCGAAAATATATTTTCCCTTGTTATTGCAGGACAGACGTTTAATAAACTTATCAATTACTCTCCTTTCGTGTTTCCGATTGTTTATATACAGCCAGAAACAGTGCAGGAATCACTGCGGCCACTGTAAAGCCGGCAGACCACCCAAAAGCAAAATTATACGCACCGGCAGCATTGTGTATTCCTGCTGCAGAGCGGCTGGCTAACTGATGCTCTACAATTGTTGCAAAAACTGCAGATCCGAATGCACCGCCGATTGTCTGCAGTATTCTTGTGGCAATACTTGCATGAGGAATCTGCCCGCTGTTTAATCCCACATACGCAGATACCATGAGCGGGATGAATACTCCTCCAAGACCAGCCCCCCGTATCAAAAGTGCCACAGCTAACAGAATCTCACTTGTTGTGGAATCGGCAAAAACAAATGGCAGAGTACCAACAGCCGTGATTATAAGGCTGACCAGAACGATTGGGCGTGCTCCTATACGGTCAGTCAGTTTACCCATCTGGCTTCTTGTGAGTAACATACCAATTCCCTGGGGGATCAGCATAAGTCCGGCGTAAAGAACGCTTTCACCACGCACCTGCTGATAAAATAACGGAAGCAGAAGCATGCCGCCATTTGTAATAATGCCTGACATAAAAAGCAAAACAGACGTAGCAGAAAAATTGCGTGACCGAAATAGATGCAGATCAAGCACCGGCGAAATTCTCGTATGTAAGGCATAAAAAACAAATGCGGCCATCATTATCAGTCCCATCAGCACAGGAACAAGTACTGCACTGCTGTTTAATCCGTCATGTGATGCTATCTGCGCAATTCCATAAATGAGTAAGGCAAATGCCGGGGACAGCAAAAGAATGCCGGCAATATCAAGAGGCTGTTTCTCCTTTGCCGGACTATCTGCTGGTATACCCCAGAAAGCCAGCAATAAAGCGATAATGGACACCGGAATATTGACATAGAAGATCCAGCGCCAGCCCAGACTGTTTACGATAATACCGCCAAGAACCGGTCCCAGAATCGGTGCCAGAAGCATGGGCAGGCTGACGATTGACGCCATATGTCCTATATTTCGTCCCCCCGAAATCTGAACCAGCATGTTAGTCATGGTCGGCATTAATAAACCTGCGCCAATTCCCTGCAAAAGCCGAAACCCGATCAGAGTTCCTATATTCCATGAAAGTGATGATAAAATGGAACCTGCAAGAAATATAGCCAGTGAGAATTCATACAGCCGCTTACCGCCAAGACGGTTAATCGCCCAGCCGGAAATGGGAACGGCTATTGCCATTGCAAGCACATATCCGGTTATAACCCACTGAATAACGGAAACAGTACTTTTTAATTCGCCAGCTATTGTTTTTATGGCCACGTTCACCATTGTCGAATCCAACAAAGGTGCAAGAGTACCAAACACCAGAATTATTGATACTTTAAGCAGTATAGGATCAATCTTATCTTTTTGCTTATTGGAATCATTTGCTATACTTTCTGTCATATGAAAGCCTCCTTGTAATAAACTTTTAACTTTACTTAATCCAACAATCTGTTGGATTATCATATTGTAATGATATTAAGATTCTTCATCAACCAACAATTTGATGTGTACGATGTGCTGGAGCAAATTGAATCTTCAGTTTTACCAGATATTGAAAAGCACAAAAAAATTGCACATATAAAAAGTATACACTTCCCAATCAGACATCTTGTGGAAGTGTTTAATAAAAACAAACAATATCTTATCGTCCTGTTGGGAAAAAACGGCGATCCGGCTTTTCGGGATAAAATGAAAAATACATACAAAGACCTGGTACGTCCCATACTTCAATCCACCGAAACGGATGATTACACATTGGAGTACGGTTTAGAGTATGCAATGTCAGCTATTATTGGAATGATAACATATTGCTTTACAACGGAAGAACACCCTGATATTGAAAGAATGGCTGAGCTTCTTAGCAGTTTCATGAGCCATGGCGTGTTAAAAAACCCCGAATTCGCGAAAAAGACAGGGCAGAAATCAGATTAAAAAACTGATTTCTGCCCTGTCTTTATCTTCTTCCATTACCCCCAACCCTTAAAACATATCCAACACCTCTGACCGTATGAATCAGCTTTACCGGCTGGCCTTCATCGATTTTCTTTCTTAAATACCGAATATATACATCAACCATATTGGATTCACCTTCATAGTTATAATTCCATATATGCTGACTGATTTTATCACGGGATAACACAACCCCGGTATTGCGGATTAGATATTCCAGGATTGAAAATTCTTTGGAGGAAAGACGAATAAATTGTTTATTTCTTATGACTCTGCGGGCATCGCAGTTAACCGTTAAATCACCAACCTCAAATATATTGCTGATATTTCCGTAGCACCGCCTTACCATGCCCCTTACTTTCGTTAAAAGCTCATATGCGGAAAATGGCTTTTGCAGATATTCATCCGCCCCTGCCACCGGACTGCCCACAAAATTCTCCATGGTTCCCCCTGCAGTCATTAACAGCACCGGTGTTTTCTTTCCCTGGCTTCGGATCTTCTTTAAAAGCTCAGGTCCGCTCAGTCCCGGAATCATAGTGTCCAGTATGATAGCATCATAATCTGTCTTCTCAAGATACTCCAGTCCTTCAAGTCCATTGAGACAGGAGTCTACCGTATAATGGTCCAGTTTAAGCTTTCTAACAAGCAGTCCATTTAAATCCGGTTCATCTTCCACCAATAAAATTCTCATAACCCTCATCCCTTTCATTCTTCTATAAGTACTACGCTGTCCGTATCTTATAAACATTATAACACAAGAATAATGAAAGGAACTACAACGAAATTACAAATAATCAAAGGGTTCTTTCGCATCAATAAAGGAAACGGTCTGCTCCGGAAGAAGCTGTTTCAGCCAGCTCACCAGATGTTTCATTCCGGACTCCTCACTTCTTTCATGACCGATAATAATCATGGATTTATTAAGCCCGAGCATAGAGGCATCTCTTATATAAGCGCTTAGCGTCCATTCGGTGATATCTCCGCATATAACGGTATCTATATTTTCTCTGCGCATGAACTCCATGGTATTTTTCTCGTTTCCAAGCCCCAGGCTGCCGCCTCCCACCAATACACCGACACGGTGGCAGATTCCCTCCTGGTTACCAATTACTCTTGCACATTTCACCTCCAGAGACTCCTTTACTTTCATCACCAGATCCTTAAGCTTCATCTCCGGAATCTGATAGCACAACCGGGCTTTCATCAGAGGATTCTTCTCCTCCTGACTGATTTTACTTCTTTCTTTATACTCTCCCCAGCCCATATCCTGTTCAAAGCCCTGATAAATCATATCATCAGAAACCGCATGCATATAATCATGGAACCGCCATATTACCAGATGGTTCTCTTCGATCAGCTGTTTCTTTTTCATATAAACGGGATCATTTAAAAGCCATTCTTTTTCATCCCTTCCGTTAAACCATGTTGGTTCATGGGTAATAATAAAATTAGCTCCCAATCTGACCGCTTCTAAAATCACATCAACAGTGGCCATAAAAGTGGTGACTGTTTTCGTAACCTCCGTATCCGGATCACCGATGATGATCTGATCCACGGTTCTTCCCTGATCCAGAATCACCCCAGTCTCTCTGATGATACTGTCAACGATTTCTCTTACTTTCATTAACCAACCTCCTACTCAACCTGGATTACCGGGTCTTTCAGGCTGCCCGGCTCCATTATCTTCACTTCCTGAAAGTGATTTGTATTAGTCACAATCAGCATCACAGTCGTATCATATCCCGCCTCTTTTACTTTGTCAAATGCCACATTTCCGATCACCTGGCCGGAGGTGATTTTGTCCCCTTCCTGCACATAAATATCAAAATATTTCCCATCAAGCTCAACCGTATTAATTCCAATATGAATGATCATCTCTGCTCCATATTCCGTTCTGATCCCGATTGCATGCTTTGTAGGGAATACAGAAACCACCTCTCCATCTGCCGGCGCAAGAATTTCATCACTGGCTGGAATCACTCCGATTCCTTTTCCCAATGTGCCTGATGAGAATACTTCATCTGCAACCTGACTAAGTTTAACCACCGTTCCTTTTGCTGGTACAGTCATTGTCTTATTCACCGTCACATTTTCCTGCGGCGAACCAGTTCCTGCTGTCATTGACGTATCTTTCCCCGCAGATTCGTAACCAAATATATAAGTCAGAAGAAACGTTCCCCCAAATGCCACAGCCATGGCAATTGCAAAGCTGACAGCCGGAGTATAGGAAGGAATAACCATAATACCTCCTGCCATCTGGGAAGCGTATATATGGAAAATTCCGCAAAGACCGCCTGCAACAGCGCTCATGGACATGGCATATAACAGAACCCGTCTGAATTTAAAGAATACTCCGTAAATTACAGGCTCTGTAATTCCTGTTAAAAAAGCAGGTACAAATGCAGAAAATGACAGCTCTTTTAATTTGATATCTTTGGTTTTAATAAATACCCCCAGTGCCGCACCTGCGCCAGCATAAGCCGTCGCCTGAACGGTTGGAAGAAGAAAATCCTGACCTGCTGTGGATAAGTTATTAATAATAACAGGGATCAGCGCCCAGTGAAGTCCAAGCATAACCGTAGGAATTCCAATGAAACCAAATACGATGTTTGTAAGTACCGCATTTTTTCCCAGGGCAATTGTTAATATATTTGAAATGAACGTGCCTGTATAAATTCCGAATGGTCCAAACACAATTAATGTGATGGGAACGACCAGCATCAGAGACAACATGGGAACAAACAACACCTGAAATACGCCTGGTATAATCTTTTTTAACAGCCTGTCAATGAGAACATAGGTACAGATTGCCAGTATTACCGGGAAAACAGTAGAGGAATAATCCATTAACACCACCGGTATATGCATGAAATCCGTCTGCCCCCCGGCTGTTGTTAAAAGCCTGGTATAGTTTGGCTCCAGAAGAGCTGCTCCAATGACACCGGATATATAAGGATTTACTTTCATACGGGTGCCAAATGTTATTCCCAGAATGATGGGGAGAAAATAAAACACTGCATTTGAGGCAGCTGTTAAAATTGCATAGGTTCCAGATGATGACTGCATTACCCCTGCTGAAACAAGAATCTGAAGCAATGCCTTTAACATACCGGAGCCTAATATAGCCGGTATAATGGGGGTAAAGCTTCCTGAAATTACATTGAAGATCTTCGCTGACAGCTTTTGTTCCTTTCCCCCTTCTTCCGTTTTTCCGCTCTTTCCTTCTCCTGTCAGTTTTACTACCTCTTCATATACATCTTTTACATTGGTCCCGATGACAATCTGATACTGGCCCCCGCCCCGTACCACCTGCATAATATCTAACTTCTCCAAAGCTTCTTTGTCTGCCTTATCTTCATTCTTTAAAACGAAACGCAGCCGGGTCATGCAGTGAGTCAGACTCTGCATATTTTCCTTTCCGCCAATATTTTCCACAATCTTTTCTGCCAGATTTTTATCGCTCATGATTACACTCCATTCTTAACTAAACTTTTAAGTTCCATTTCTGAATTGCTGCTTTTACAGAACCCTCTCTTGCTGTAAATACCGTCTCAACACCTGATTCCTGGGGGAAGATTCTTAATGAAAAGCAAACCTCTCCCTGATTAACAAAAATTTCTAATGAAGATTCATCTGAAAATATCCGAAGCTCCCGCAACCCGCTCTTAAGCCTTGCCTTACGGATACTGCCGTATTCTTTCGCAAATAATTCTCCCGATGCACTTCGGTCCACATAAATCATCTGATCTTTGCCGGAATACCGGATGGTTGTCTGTTCCTGTTTATTCTGCCTTACATGAATCTCAAAAATTCCTGCAGTCTGATTTATGATCTGAACCATCAGCTCATAATGACTTCCATAAAATCTTACATCCTGATAGCTTTCATCCTCCATGAGAACAGTCTCACAGACCGGTTCACTTCTAAGCAGTTCCATTTCCTTCACCGGATTTTGCCTGATACGCCCCTCTGCAATTGTCAGCTCTCTGGGAATTGTCAGGCAGTGGGCCCAGCCATACCGGTCCGTAGGATATGAAATCTCAGGCAGTCCCATCCAGCCAAACAAAATTCTTCTTCCCAAAGGATCCAAAAAGGTCTGAGGTGCATAAAAATCAAAACCATAATCAAGTTTCTCATAACGGTTTCCGTCAAAGGTTAATGTCTCCTCATCCATAGGACTGCCTATCAGATATCCTGATTCATAAATATTGGAATTCGAAGACTCCTCTGTTTCCAGTCCCTGGGGACACAACATTAAAATGCCATATCCATCTGACTCATAATAATCAGGACATTCCCACATATAAGCATTGGACTTCCATGGAACTGTCAGCTCGCCCCGATACTCCCACTTTTTTAAATCAATGCTCTGATAAATCAATGCCGTACCTGACTGTGTGATTGTCTGGGCGCCTGTTATCATCAGATAACCATTCTTCCCCTTCCATACTTTAGGATCTCTGAAATGCTCTGTAATTCCATCCGGCGGCTCTTGTATCAGGGGGGAGGTCTCTTTTCGGATTCTGCCTTCCTGATCCATAACCGCAAGACACTGGCTGCTGTGCCTTACCCAGTCATCATCTCTGTGATTGCCGGTATAAAACAGATACAAAAGACCATCCTTTTCTATACCGCTGCCTGAATAGACGCCATGGCTGTCAAAACTCTGGTCCGGTGCCAGCCCGATCCCTAAATCCTCCCAGATCATAAGGTCTTTTGAACGGAGATGATACCAGTACTTTGTACCATGAACCGGTCCGAAGGGAAACCATTGATAGAACAAATGATAGTAACCATTGTACCAGGCCAGACCATTGGAATCATTCAGAAGTCCTGTTACCGGTTGTATATGATAGCTTTGCCGCCATGGACTGTTCTGAACTTTTCTTGCCAGTTCCAGATACTCCTCTTCTGTTATGCTATCTGGCTTTGTAAAACTTATTTTCATAGATTACCTCAACTTCCGCATTATTGGAACCGGTTCCAATAATGGGTGAAATTATAAGGAACAGTTTCGTCTTGGAACCGGTTCCTTATAATTGAATTTTACTTCTTCTATTGTGGTTTGTCAACACTAAAACGCTCAATTAATTCATAGGGAGAGACAATGACCTCTTCCGTTTTTTCATGTTCTAATAGCTTAAGGAGACCTTTTGCCGCAGTGCCTCCGGCTTCCCGGAAAAAGAATTTAACTGTTGTAATTCCAGGATATACCAGATCCGTGATCTTATCTCCTCCAACTCCCACGATTGAGAGCTGCTCCGGTACCTTTTTACCCAGAAGACAGCAGGCTTTTAACACACCCACTGCAATGTTATCGGTTGCGGCAATAATCGCAGTAGGCTGATTTTTTTCTGTAAGAATTTTCTTTGCCATAATCACAGCATCCTGGGAAGAGAAAGAAGTTTCCTCAACTTTAAGAACTATATTTTCATATTCCCCGGAAGCCTTTATCACACCCTGTTTCCTTTTTATTCCAACAGACACATCTGTCTCAGGAACTCCGAGATAAGTGACGAACCGATGCCCTCTCTGGAAAATATAGTTTCCCAGACAATATCCAGCCTGATAATCATCATGAATCACACTGGGAACACCAGGCACCTGCTGACCGATAACAACTATGGGAATCGAAATCTCATCAAAAGCTCTTTTATGCTCGTCCGTGATTACCGTGGCAGCCAGAATGATACCGGAAACCTTCTGTTTTGCAAGAGAATAGATACTTTCAATCT
Source organism: Lacrimispora amygdalina (assembly GCF_900205965.1). Lineage (GTDB taxonomy): Bacteria > Bacillota > Clostridia > Lachnospirales > Lachnospiraceae > Lacrimispora > Lacrimispora amygdalina_A. Next base: position 47,047 of record NZ_OAOF01000011.1, on the reverse strand, counting down.
CTCTGGCATTATTCTGGTTTGTATTGGAAATGATTATCTGAAATCCGTTATCCTGCAATACATCATCAATACCCAGCAGTGTTTCCGACATGGCATTGGAGTTCAGCCTTGGAATAATCACTCCGATAATTTTTGTTTTTTTCGCCTTTAAACTCTGAGCGAACTGGTTGGGGGAATATCCTGTTTTTTTAATGACTGCTTCTATCCGTTCGGCTGTTTTCTCACTGACAGAACCCTGATTTAAATACCTGGATACTGTGCTTTTCGCAACACCGGACATCTCTGCTATTTCTTTAATACTTGCCATAAACGTTCCAACTTTCTGCTGCTAACTTAAAATTTCGCCACATATTTTGTTAATTTACCATTCCCAACCTTACAAATCAAATCTTTATCCAGCATTTCCTTAAGCATATTAATTGCATAAGTTGTCCCAGACCCCAAGGTTTCTTCAACATCGGAGCGGGTAATTTCTTTTTGTCTCTCAAATAATTTTATTATAGGTAAATATTTTTCGTTTTCATTCGTCAATACTCTGGCATGTATATTAGGCAGCACTACCCGAAATGCACCTTCCACATTTTCAAACTCAGGCTGTACTGAAAATTCTTTATAACAGCTGATTATTTTACTGATTCCTGTCCCATATGCTTCAATAAGCTTCATCCTGTAAAAAAGTGCTGCAAGTTTTTCATTTCTGGATTGAGACGCTCCTAACATAGCTGCCTCTAATGATAATCCAGGTACCAGGCTTCCTAAGGATATTATCTCCAATCTGTCTGAATAAAGATTAATGAAAGTACTGCCGCTGAAAGAATAATCCCTGTGAACAATTGCATTTAACAATGCTTCGCGAACAGCATCTTCCGGATAATCTCTTTCATCTGTTCGAAGCAAATCATGAAAAGAAGCCTTTGTCCCATTGTAGAAATCAATGGTCCTGTAAGCATCATTAAGCTGAGTAAACAGGGAGCCTGTAAATTCTTTTCTATCCCTGAAAACCAGCTTATCTGTACCTTGAAATATGGCAAATTTAATAGAATGTTTACATTGATCAGAAACAAGTAAACCCATATTTGTATAAATACCATCGGAAGAAAGAATTCCTAAATTTTTCATATGAATTTCGGTAAATTCTAACCCTCTCTTTTTTAACTCCTCATCCAGTCTGCAAAAAGTCAGTTCCTGAATGAGGGATCGATTTGTTTCAAATGAATCACCGTCAGTGGTTTTTATCATCATGCGTATTGCATCTTCAGAAGCAGGTGCTGATGTAGTCCCGCTTCTGACATATACTCCTGTAGGTTTAAGCCCTTTGTCAGACAAATAGTAAGGTTTTTTTGTCCCCTGACTGACAGTCAGCCTAATAAAAAATTTAGTTTTTTCCTGTAGCAGTTCAATATTTGTAAACATTGACACATCAGGACGTATACTGTCTCTCATAGAATTACATATCTGCTGCATTACAAAGTCAGCATCATCAAGACCAACGATCTCGCCATTATCATTAACACCTATATAGATTGTCCCACCATTTGTATTGGCAAAAGCAACAATTTCTTTTTTTAAATCGGCTGTATAAATCTCTTTTAACTCAATTGTTTCACTTTCATATAACTTCACGGTTCCACCCCTTCTATCGCTTTCTATCTTTACTATCACAATACTAACACACCAAGTGATAGAAAGCAAGAATAACCAGCTGACATATTGTGACAAAAGAAACCCAATTAATGCAAAATCACCTTAACTATGATATGATAATAAGTAATAACCACACTCCCTACCCACAATACACACAGCATAACAAGGAGGCATTTTTATGGACACCCGCTATCTGACTTACATTCTGACAATCGCCAAAAAAGAAAACATGACAAAAGCCGCCGAAGAACTTTTTGTCTCCCAATCCACCTTAAGCCAGTACCTCTCAAAGCTGGAAAGTGAGCTGGGAACCCCATTGTTTTACCGGAGCAAGGGCCGGTTAACCCTCACTCCGGCAGGCTCACTTTATATAGAAGCTGCAAAAAAAGTCCTGTCCATCAAAAATGTTCTCTATCAGAATATACAGAATATTGACAACCGCGGTCACATAACTGTGGGAGTAACATCACAGTTCGGCCTTGACATGCTGACCGATATTATCCCTGCCTTTAAATCCCAATACCCGGATATTATCATTGAAATTTCAGAAACAAATCTTCCGTCACTTACAAAGATGATACTGGAGGAAAGTATCGACTGCGGGATCATGGCCATGAATGAAATCTCTCCCTTTTCCTCTGACCAGGTAAGCATTCTTAAGAAGGAAGAAGTATTATTCTCCATTCCCATTAATCACCCCTACCGCAAAATCAATCCGGACAGGCCCATCGGGATCAGGGAATTTGCAAAGAATTTCGGGGAAGAGAATATTCTGCTATCGAAAAAAGGTTCCACTCTGCGGCACCTTACCGACATGATTCTGGAAGATGCCGGCTGGATTCCCAGTACGGTCTGTGAAACCAACAGCATTTCCACAACCAGAAGTATGGTAGCGATGGGAATTGGAGTCACTTTTATCAGTGAATCCTGTTCCACCGACCGTGAGCATGTAGCATACTATAGTGTAGAACCAAAGCTTACCAGATTAAACGTTCTGGTAACAAGAAAAAACTGGGTTCAAAGTCAGGCATGTGAATACTTATGCAATACCATAAAGAACTACTTCCATTAAAATCAGCCCTGGGCGCCGGTACGAAACCGACACCCAGGGCTGTCTTACTGATCACGGAATGAATTATTTTGCAAGATCGTCTGCAATCTGCTTAATCTCATTGTAAATCTTTTCGTCATTTGCTTCAGAATCAGCGGAACTTAAGTAGTAAGGCATCATTTCCACTTTGGCAATCGCCTCTTTTACTTCCGGATCTTCGGTCATTTTCTTAACCAGCTGATCGTACCAGGCTATTACATCATCCGATGTATCCTTGGGGAAATAGAAGGAAAACTCGCAGTTTGGATAGATTAAATTTACGCCCTGCTCTGCTAAAGTAGGAATATCTTTAATTAATTCATAACGCTCTTTTGTAGGAGCTCCCAGACATACAAACTGTCCTGCTTCCAGATAATCCTTACAGTTGATATAAGCACCCGGCATTAAATCCACCTGACCGGAAAGCATGGCTGCAACCTTATCGGAGTTGGATCCTACGTCAACCAGATCCAGATCAATACCTGCCACCTTTTCAAATGCAAGAAGCTCATAGTAAGTATAAGCACCTACTTCGGTACATGCTTTTAATTTTCCTGGGTTTGCCTTTGCTGCTTTAATAAAATCATCAAGTGTCTTATACTTTTCCGGATTTGCATATAACTGCTGTGCCGGATCCAGCGCAAATGTCGGTCCTAATTTAAATGCGGTGTAGTTATAATCGGTAACGCCGGCAATGTTTGCCACATTTACCAGGTTGTGTCCATAAAGGAAGGTATGTCCATCTGGTGCTGCGGAACGAACCTGATTTGCCGCTACGGAACCGGCTGCTCCATTGGCATTTACCACGATAAAATCAGCACCTGTCATTTTCTTTGCATACTCTGCAAATACACGGGCGGAAAGGTCTGTGTTACCGCCTGCTCCTGCCGGAACCACGATGGATACGGTGGTGGTCGGCTTCCAGGCAGATGCTGCTGTCTCAGTACTTGCCGCTTCTGATCCCTTTGTGGTTGCTGCCTCGGTGCCTGCCGCTTTCTGCGCTTCTGTTGTTGCTGCTGTTGTCTGTGTCTGGCTTCCTCCACATGCTGTCATGCTAAGAACCAGCCCCGCCGCCATTACTGCTGCCAAAAATCTTTTTTTCATAGTTTCTGCTCTCCTTTTTTATGATTGTTCAGCTGCCTTTACACCCTTTTTGTTTAAGTACATCTTGTATTCTTTATAAACTGTCCAAACCACAACCCCGATTGCGACAAAAAAGAATGCGTCGAAAATCGGTCTCTGGAAGAAAGCTCCAAAAGATTTGTACTGCATGATTCCTCTTCGGAGATATGTCTCCAGCATTTTTCCAATGAGAAAGCATAATACAAACGGTGTCGTCGGAAGTCTGAACTTATGATATAAGTATCCAACCAGTCCAAATAAAATTATGGACTGTACATCGAAGATCCGGTTATTGGTGGCGTAAGCACCCACACAGCATAAAACCAGGATCAGAGGCATCAGTATGTGCTTCGGAATCTTTAAAAGCTGTACAAATACCCTGATTCCAAAGAATTCAATTAAAAGCATCAGAGTAACACAGATCATACAGGCTGCGAAGATTCCGTATACCACATCTGCATTTTTAACAAATAACAGAGGTCCTGCTGATAAACCATGGATCAAGAATCCTCCCAGCATCATGGCAGTCACTCCATCTCCGGGAATTCCCAGAACCAGCAGCGGGATCATGGCACCGCCGATGGTAGCGTTGTTGGCTGTTTCAGTTGCTACGATTCCGTCAGGACAGCCTTTCCCGAATTCTTCCGGATGCTTTGACATGTTTTTAGCAGTTACATAAGATAACATTCCTGAAGTACTTCCTCCGATTCCGGGAAGAATACCGATTCCCGTTCCGATCAGAGCAGAACGTATGGCATTTGGTATCTGATAAACAAAATCCTTCCAGGAAAATCCAAAGCCCTTAATCGGCTTCATTTTGATCACATCCAGTGTTCCATTCCCCATGGATTCTGCTGTTATCAGAATTTCCGATATCGCAAAGATACCAATCAGAGTAGGAAGGGTATCAAAGCCCGCCATCAGGGAGCTTGACCCAAAGGTAAAACGGGCCGTACCGTCAATAGGAGCCATTCCTACCAGTGCAAAGATCAGTCCCAGCATACCTGCCAGAACACCTTTCACCATGGAGCCGGAAGCCAGCACCGCAACCATGGTAAGTGCAAAAAAGGATATACCAAAGTTTTCGGCTGGAGTAAACTTCAGTGCAATATCCGCCAGCAGCGGAGCACAGAATGTCAGGACGATAAAGGAAAAGATTGAGCCAATAAAGGAAAAGACAATTCCGTATCCCAGTGCCTTACCGGCTTCTCCGTTCTTTGCCATGGGATGCCCGTCAAAACAGGTTGCAATGGAGGAGGCTGTACCCGGCATATTAAGAAGAATAGCGGAGATCAGACCTCCTGATATACCGCCGATATAAACCGCAACCAGCATATTCATTCCCATGGAAGGTGACATGCTGAAGGTAAGAGGCAGAAATAATGCCACAGCCATAGAGGCGGATAAACCGGGAATGGAACCAAATATAATTCCGACAGTCACTCCTGCAGCCATAAGCAGAAGAGAAGACGGAGTAAAGACTCTCCCATACGCGCTTCCCAAAGATATTAATGCGTTCATAGTTTCCCCTCCTATAAGTTAATGGTGAATATCCCGGCAGGCAGTATGATCTTAAATCCGTACCGGAACAGGAAGAATACAACAAAGGTAAATATAACAGTGATGATTGCAAGCTGTATGATATCCCTTTTTTTCTTCTTATCATCAGGAGCCAGAATATACATCTGTAAAGGTAAATAAAGAATGGTGGAAACAATAAAGCCAATGGGATGAAGTAAATAAACATATACCAGAATCAGAATAAAGCTGATCAGCATTCGTTTGTAATCCAGATTTTCCTTTTCCATTGTTTCTGCTTCTGCTGTTCTAATCTTTAAGTTTTTAATATTTAAAAATGCCAGGACTGCTGCCAGTGCAAAGGTCACAATACCGATGCACATGGGCATGAAATCCGGTCCGATATCCATAATTGCTGATTTCGGCAGCATCTTTGCCATAATCATCATTCCTGCAGACAGGATCATAAAAAATCCACCTACAATGATATCCCCATATTTTTTAATAAACATTGACTGTTCTCCTCCTTTTATCTTACCAATGCCGGTTTTTTACAGTCATACTTCCAGCCTGGTATTAAATACTGCATTGCCAGAGCGTCATCTCTGTCATGAGAGGAAAGACTGTTATACAGGGCATTTGCCTCCATAACCCGCTCCATATTTATGGTTACTCCCAGACCCGGTCTGTCGGGTACCTCTAAATAACCGTTCTTTATAGACGGAGTATCATTTAACAGATTCTGTCCATCCTGCCAGATCCAGTGGGTATCAAGAGCAGTTGGCTTACCCGGTGCTGCAGCCGCCACATGGGCGAATGCTGTCAGGGTAATATCAAAGTGATTGTTGGAATGACTCCCCCAGGTCAGCCCCCAGTCATTTAGAATCTGTGCCATTCGCACACTTCCTTCAAATCCCCAGAAATGAGGATCTGCCAGAACGATATCCACCGCTTTCAGTGCTGCTGAATGATAGAATTGTCTCCAGTCTGTTGCGATCATATTAGTTGCTACCGGCAGATTGACGGCATTTTTAAATTCAGCCATAATCTCCCTGCTTGAAAAGCCCGATTCCGGACCGCACGGATCTTCTATGTAGGATAAGATTCCCTCCATCGGCTTACAAAGATTGATTGCTTCCTTCAGACTCCATGCTCCGTTGGGATCTATGTTGATTCTGCCTTCCGGAAATGCAGCTTTTAACGCCCTGACTGCTTCCATCTCTTTTTCACCCTCAAGCACGCCGCCTTTGAGCTTAAAATTATTAAATCCATATTTTTCGTGAAGAACACTGGCCTGCTTAGCGATTTGTTCCGGAGTCAGCATCTGTGTACGGCGCAGACGGAACCACGGATCGCTGCTGCCGCTTTCATCCAGATAAGGAAGCTTTGGAGAAGCCTTTTCTTTGCTGCTGACATAAAATAAATATCCCAGTGTCTCAACCCTGTCCCTTTGCTTCCCCTCTCCCAGGAGTTCACACATAGGCAGTCCCAGATGCTGTCCTAACAGATCGAGAAGTGCACACTCAATGGCCCATTCTGCTTTTACAACAAACTTAAGCTTGCTGATATCCAGAGTCTGTATTCCTTCCCCATCGTCTTCGTGTGATCTTGTCCCCGCCTTATGAATGGAATTTAAAATACTGCGGTATTTCCCGATTGGCTGGCCAACTACCAGTGAGGTGCAGCTTCTTAATGCTTCACAGGTATAATCTCCCCCATGAATTTCACCGATTCCCATATTCCCGGCACTGTCCTCCAGGATTACTAAATTTCTGGTAAACCACGGTGCATGTGCTCCACTCAGCGTCATCAGCATGCTGTCATAGCCAGCTACCGGAATAACCTGCATTTTCGTAACAACCGGTGTTCCTGCGTGCTCCATATCTTTCTTTTCCTTCCTTTGGTCATATTGCATATGTTTCATCTTATTTTTCTTTCTTTCATACGCATTATACCAATACATCTTCCATAAATCCAATAATTAATACCGATTGAAGCAATAAGAAATAGTAATAATCCGTCAATTTAACGAACCAGACATGGTTTTTTTGGATTAAATTTCCACCCTGGTATCAGATACTGCATACCCATGGCATCGTCTCTTCCTCCCAGACAGTGGTCAAGATACAGCTGATGGGCTTTCTTGATCTGATCCATATCCGCCTCAATACCCAGACCCGGCTTCTTTGGAACCTGGATACTGCCGTTTTCGATTTTAAGAGGTTCTTTTGTCAGCCGCTCTAAGCCCTCCTGCCAGATCCAGTGGGTATCAAGTGCATTGTATTCACCAGGAACTGCCGCACCTACCTGAGTAAACATGGCAAGGGAAATATCAAAATGATTGTTGGAGTGGGAACCCCATGTATATCCGAAATCATGGCACATCTGCGCAACCCGGACAGAACCGTTCATCGTCCAGAAATGAGGATCTGCCAGTATAATATCAACAGCCTGGGATTCCAGGGAATGTCCTACCTCTCTCCAGTCTGTCGCAATCATATTGGTAGCTGTTGGAAAACCGGTGCGGCGGCGGAATTCGCTGACAATCTCCCTTCCGGAATAAACGCCCTCTGCTCCGCATGGATCCTCGCAGTAGGTTAAAATACCCTGCATCCCTTTGACATACTCAACAGCTTCCTCAAGGAGCCACCCTCCGTTGGGATCTAAATCAATGCGCGCGTCAGGAAATGCTTTCTTTAACTCCCGGATCACATCCATCTCTTCATTTCCTTTCAGCACGCCGCCTTTCAGCTTAAAGTCCTGGAATCCGTATTTTTCTCTGGTGGCTTTTGCAAATGCCACAATTTTGTCAGCAGTCAGGGCTTCCTCATGACGGATGCGGTACCACTCACAATCAGAATCCGGCTCCGAATCATATGGCAGATCCGTCTTCCTTCTGTCTCCTACAAAAAATAAATAACCCAGCATACGCACGCTGTCTCTCTGTTTTCCTTCTCCTAACAGCTCGCAGACCGGAACATCTAAGTATTTTCCCAACAGATCCAGGCAAGGGGCTTCAATGGCTGTAATCACATGAACTCCTGTCCGTAAATCAAAGGTCTGGTTTCCTCTTACATCCTCTTCCCCTCTGGAGTCCAAATATTTCTTTACTCTTAAAAGAGTACTCTTATATTCACTGATTTTAGTGCCTGTTACCAGTGGAATACAATCGATAAGTGCATCGGTTATTTTCTTTCCTCCCGGCACTTCTCCCACTCCCATTTCTCCGTTATCTGCATACAGGACTACAATATTTCTGGTGAAAAACGGTGCATGGGCTCCGCTTAAATTTAATTCCATGCAGTCTTTTCCTGCTACTGGATAAACCTCCATTTTAGTTATCACTGGTGTCATCTTGATCTCCTTCATCAAATACCATATAGACTTTTATGAACTGATTATATCTTTCTTTTGTCCATCATTCTATTGGCAGACAACACAAGCATTTTGTCTTTTTTTGTCATCTTTCTTATTCTTTCAAAAAATGAAATGAGGAATGCAATTATTTGCAATCCTCATTTCTTCATCGGTATTCTCGCCTTTATAAGTCATAGTTGTCTCCAATACCGTAACGCTTCATCTTCCTCCACAAAGTTGTTGTACTGATCTTCATTGCTTCTGCCACCTCAGTCCGTCTTCCATTATAACGTTCCATCAGCCTCTCTATGCGCAGAGCTTCCGGATTCTGGTTTCTTACGATCTGAACGCTTCCATTTTCTTTTCCGATCACGGGATATAGCTCCTGTAATAAATTCTTTACCATTCCCTCTTCCACTTTTCTTCTGTGGGCAGTGAGTACCAGACGCTCACAAAAGCTCTCCAGCTGCAGTATATTTCCTTCCCAGAAATATTCTTCCATTACACACAAAGCAGCCTCACTTATTTCCACATATCTGGAATAAGCTGTGTTATATTTTTCAAGATACAGCCCGGTAAAACGGCGTATTTCTTCCGGTTCTGTGCGAAGCGGGGGCAGAGAAATCTTTAAAGGGGAAATGAAAATATAAAAATCCTCCCGGAACTTTCCCTGTTTTACAAGTACCGCCAGTTCTTTATTGGAAGCAGCAATCAGGCGCACAGGCAGAACACGCTTTACCATAGAATCATGATCCCAGAAAAGCCTGTCACGAACTGCTTTAAAAAGCAGGTACTGGCATTCTGGCGATAACCGGTCCACCTCTTCTAAAAATACCGTTCCAGAAGCGGCCGCTTCCAAAGCACACCCTGACTTTTTCCTGTTTTCCTCCCCAAAACCAAACAGAACCCGTTTCTGCTCCTCCGGCGATAGTGTACTGCAGTTCATACGGATAAACGGACCTCCCTTTTGAGGACTGTTATTGTGAATCGCTTCCGCAAAGATTTCTATTTCCGTGCCTGTCTCTCCATAAATAAAAACAGGATTCCTGGAAATTCCATAAGCTCTTGCCAGCTTTATACACCGTTTCATCTCGTTTGATTCTCTTTGGATGTGGTGAAAATTATGGACTGCCAGATGACTGCCTGCCAGCCTGGCTCCCTGCTCTGATCCTTCATCCCGCACAGTCCGGACTTTATGACAGGTTAAAATAGCACCGCTGTAATGCCCATCGTATTGAATAGGGGCTCCGATCACCATTAACAATTGGTCTTTTATGGAAAAAGATGTGGAGTAAAGTTCCTCTCTTCCGCTTAAGATCCCATCTATGCTATCTGTATCGATTCCGTCAAATACCTTGTCTATGGGAAAACCGATTACCTCACTGGTTGGTTTCTCAAGCAGCTGCTCAATGACCCGGTTTACTGCCACAATCTCCTGATAAGCATTAATTTTAATAATACCGCTAAAGGATGTATCAAGAAGCGTATCAAGCTGAGCCTTGTTGTGCTTTTCCAGCTCTGCCAGCTCAAGCATATGAACTGCCATCTGGAGAGCTTTCTTAATGGACTCCTCACCTGTTTCCATAAACAGGCTGGGAAATCCGATTTCAAAGGCAATCTGATTGGTTTTTACTCCCCCGATAATTAAGTCCACACCATCTTTAATAGCCTGACTAACTAAATTCCTGGTCTCATTGAGCTCATTCAGTTTATAAAAGTGCAGTTCAAAATCAAACAGTTCGTCAAGCTCATCCAGGCTTTCAAACATATTTTCAAATGCCACAATTCCAATTGAGGGGTGATCCTTTTTCAGCATATTTTTTGCTTTTAAGATCATGAATCCGATCTCACGCACAGTGATAGGCATTTCAACGACAGGAATGTTTAAACTTTCTTTAATCAGCGTAGCCTGCAGCCCTCTGGCAATAATAACACGGGCACCTGCATCAATTGCCTCTTTTGCCTCCGCTGCTGCATTGGAGTTTTCCACCACCTTTAAAATCTGAACCTGAGTTTTTTCTTTCTCCAATACATTCTGCGCATATTTTAAAATGGTCTGTCTTGGAAGAAGAATCGCAATCTGTTCCATATCTGCCCTCATTTCAAAAGATTTCAGTCAATTATACAATATCCAGATACATCTTTCTCACTGGTGCGGGGAAAGCCTGATTTATCTCTTTCAGCTCGTCTTCTGTCAGAACTACTTCCCACGCTTTTGCATTGTCAAGTGCATGGTGCTTATTACCTGTGCGGGGTATAGCCACCACATTTCCACTGCGTATAACAAAAGCAAGAAGAATATTGGATACCGTACACTGATGGGCATCCGCAATACGGATTAACACCGGATTCTCAAAGAGACCCCTTTTTAAATCACCCGCCTGTGCCAGAGGGCAATATGCCATCACAGGTACCCCGTGTTCTTTCATCCATGGGATTAAATCATATTCAATTCCTCTGGAGGCCACATGATAAAGAACCTGATTGATCTGGCAGTTACTGCCTCCTTTCACACTCCATAATTCCTTCATGTCGGCAGTATCAAAGTTTGATACTCCCCAGCGCCTGATCTTCCCTTCTTTTTTCAGCTGTTCCATACATTCCACAGTCTCACTGAGAGGAATGCTCCCTCTCCAGTGCAGAAGATATAAGTCAAGATAATCCGTATTCAGACGTTCTAAAGTCTTTTTACAGCTTTTAAATATGTTTTTTCTGCCGGCATTATGGGGATATACCTTAGATACCAGAAACAGACTGCTCCGGTCAAAATCCTTTATGGCTTCCCCGAGAAGATCCTCCGCTTTCCCATCCCCGTACATCTCTGCTGTATCAAGGATGGTCATTCCAGCTGAAATCCCAGCCTTTAAGCTATCCAGTTCCTCATTTCGCCTTTCTTTTCGCTCCCCAAGAAACCAGGTTCCCTGACCGAGAGACGGTACCGCAGTTCCGTCCGGCAGCATAATACATTGTCTGCTCTTTTCCATTTTTTCCTCCTTTTCTCCTTCTTAATCTATCGAATCTCAGTATGATTTTTATGAAATTCCCATAGACCAGAGAGGAATTGTCAGCATGGATAACAGTGTGGATATTACCACACATTTGGTTGCAAATACATAATCGCAGTCATATTTCGCCGCAAGTATGGCTGAAGTGCTTCCTGCCGGCATTCCTGTCATCAATACACAGATCGCCGTCAGGTAACTTTCAATGTGAAAAAATCTGCAAAGTAACAGAGTTAAAAAAGGCAGAATCGCCAGACGCATCAGAGATATGAAAAGAGCATCCCGGTGAAACAGACTTTTTAAACTCACCTCAGAAAGCATCATGCCAATCAAAAGCATGGTCAAAGCCGTGGTGCAGTTCCCTGCAGAACGGACCGCTCTGTCAAGTGCCAGACCAAGGATGTTTATTATTGTATGGAGCCAGGACGGCAGATAAATCATGATACCGGCATTTAATGCCTGAATGGGTGCCTGAAACAAAAGCAGAAACAAACCAATATAAACAGCCACTATACAGGGGTGTACTGCGATTTTTTTCACAACTGACTTAAAATTTGGACTTTCCGTGAAACATGCAATTCCTGCAGACCACATCATAATCCTCATGGGAATGATAAATATTGAAGCATACATCATACCTTCCGCACCATAAATCCCCTCTGCAATAGGAAGTCCTAAAAATCCGGAGTTTGAGACTATGGTTGCGTACTGAAGTACCCGTTTTGCCGAATCAGGCTTTTTATTATACAATATCCGGCTTAAAATATAGCTTACGATCTGTACAAAAACAGACAGGAAAAGAACTGCCCCAAACCGGAGCAGTATTTTACTGTCAAATTTCATACGAAAAGAATTGATGATATTGCAGGGCAGAAAGAAATACAGAACTGCATCTGTAAGCACTGTCTTTCCTGAATCCTTCAAAATACCTTTCCTCTTTAATATGGCACCTGCCCCAGTGAGCAGAAACATCATGCACTGAAGGGACCATAATCCGGTTATATCCATTTTCTCCCCTTTTTATCCTTTCAGACTCATCCCTGCTCTCAGCATGCGAAACGTACGCTGTGCCGCTCCCCGATACAGTTCCACTGACCGTTCCATCGCCTCTTCTACGGGCATTGCTCCCTGAATGGTTGTGGTGATACTTTCGATTCCGTATTCATAAATTTTCTCGGCTCCGTCTCCCATGCCGCCTACTATGGCAACAGCCGGAATGCCTCTTTTCCTGCAGCGCATCCCGATTCCGCTGGGAACCTTTCCGAACGCAGACTGCCAGTCCATTCTGCCTTCTCCGGTAACAACCAGATCTACCCCTTCTAACAGAGTGTCAAACCCAATCAGATCCAGAACAGTCTCAATCCCTGATTTCATACTGGCATTTAAAAATACATTTAATGCTGCTCCAAGTCCCCCTGCTGCTCCGGTTCCCTGAATCTGGTCCACATCAATGCCGGTCAGATCCAATAGCTTTCCTGCATAGGATTTCATATTACTCTCTAACAGTTTAAGGATTTCAGGAGTCCCCCCTTTTTGCTTTCCAAAGGTATAAGTAGCGCCATTTTGTCCAGTCAACGGATTTGTCACATCACACATCACCGTAAATTCGGTCTCTTTCACAGCCGGATGAAGCCCGCTTACATCGATACGGTCTATCTGCCCCAGATCAGCACCGTAACCAGTCAGCAGGTTTCCAGCTTTATCAAAAAATTTCACTCCAAGAGCAGTCATGGCTCCCATGCCGCCGTCATTGGTTGCGCTTCCGCCGATTGCAATGGCAATGTTTCTTAAGCCTTCATCCAAAGCTGCTTTAATCAGTTCACCGGTCCCATATGTGGTGGTGTGAAGAGGATTTCTCTTTTCTGCAGGGACCATGGGAAGTCCGGAAGCTTTTGCCATCTCGATCACTGCATGACTGCCGCCAAACACACCGTATACTGCCGTTGTCTCTTCCATCAGCGGACCGTGTACTAAGGCGGTACGGATCTGCCCGTTCATCGCGTCGATCACCGCCTCTATGGTTCCTTCCCCTCCATCTGCCACGGATACTCCGCTGCACTCACAATCCGGAAAAATACTTTTTGCTTCTTCTGTCAGGATTCCTGTAATCTCCTCAGATGATAAGGATCCTTTAAATGAATCAGATGCAAATAAAAATTTCATCGCCTGCCCCTTTCCTCTTACGCTGAAACCAAAAGCAGACCGGCAGCCTATCACTACAGCCACCAGCCTGCCTGCTTTCTTATATAGATGTTATATCAGTCCCGCGGTTTCCATCTCTTTTCTGATCTGGCCAAGAACTGGTCCTTCGGGAGTGGCAATATTGGGTTTATAAGGAAGTCCAACGTTTCTTCCTCTTAAATTTGCCATATCCTTAGCTGCCACAGGGAAGCTTGCCGGATCCATGGAGAGACGGACCGGATTTAACTTAAACTGAGCTTCCAGAGAGCCTTTTAAATCGCCGGCTGCAAATTTATTGTACACATCCGTAATCAGTTCCGGCATAAAGTTGGCAGCTGTACAAACACCGCCTACTGCGCCGTGGCACATAGATGCATATAACAGTGTATCTTTTCCGCCAAATACTTTAAAGTCTGTTCCCCGGGTTCTGCGGATGAATTCCGCTGTCTGGGTGATATCACCGCTGGTATCCTTCATACCGACGATGTTATCAAATTCCTTTGCCAGACGCTCAACCAGACCGGCGGACATGGTATAGCCCACACGTCCCGGATTGTTGTAAAGAAGCATGGGAGTCTGTGGTACGGATTCTGCAATTGTTTTAAAATGGTTATAAAGCTCTGTTTCTGTAGGCTTTAAAAACATGGGCTGAAGAACGGAAATACCTGCCGCACCGTTTTCAACAGCCATTTTTGCCAGACGACAGCATTTTTTGGTACTGATGGCACCGATGCCAAAGTAAACCGGTACCCTTCCTGCTGCCTGATCTACCATGATCTTCAGTCCGCGCTCCATCTCGTCGTCTTCCACTGCATAAAACTCTCCGTTGCTTCCGAATGCCAGAATGCCAAGCACGCCGCCGTTAATTACATAATCAACCTGATCTCTTAATTTTGCTTCATCAATCAGCTCGTTTTCGTCAATGGGCGTAAGGATGGGCACAATAACGCCTTTAATAAAATCTGTATTCATGATTTTTGTCCTCTCCGTCCGGCTTATTTTTGCGGTTCAACCGTTGTATTTGCTATTTTTTCATAGTATTTCACGATGCTGGAATGATCCTCTTTGTCAAAGCCGTCTGCTCTGAGTCCCTGCATAATCTCCATTAACTGTCCTGTTAAAGGAACTGGAGAGCTTACATTATGTGCTGCATTCAATGCATTGTTTAAATCCTTGATATGAAGCTCAATACGGAAACCAGGCTTAAAGTTTCTGCTTAACATCATAGGTGCTTTTGCATCCATAACGGTAGAACCAGCCAGACCACCGCGGATTGCCTGATATACAAGCTCCGGATCAGTTCCTGCTTTTTTAGCGAAAGTAAGTGCTTCTGATACAGCTGCGATATTCACAGCAACAACGATCTGGTTTGCCAGCTTTGCCACATTTCCTGCACCAAGTTCTCCAACGTAAACAACCGATCCTGCCATAACCATAAGCATATCATAATATTTGTCAAACAGTTCTTTCTTTCCGCCCACCATGACAGATAAGGTTCCGTCGATTGCCTTTGGCTCTCCGCCGGATACCGGAGCATCAAGCATATCAATTCCAAGCTTTTCAAGTTCTGCTCCGATGGCTCTGCTCTCCGTCGGATCAATTGAACTCATATCAATGACTACAGTACCGGGCTTCGCACCTTCTGCTACACCGTTCTCTCCTAAAACTGCTGCTCTTACATGAGGAGAGTTAGGTACCATGGTGATCACAACGCCACACTGGGAAGCCAGGTCTTTTCCGGTCTCAGCGGAAACTGCGCCACAGGAAACTACATCTGCAACTGCTTCTTTATTAAAATCAAATACTACTAACTCATGACCTGCTTTTAACAGATTCTTTGCCATAGGTCTTCCCATAATTCCTAAACCGATAAATCCAATTTTCATATGCTTACCCTCACTTTTTTTATTCTGTCTGCAGTTACCGATGGGTATGTCCCATCTCTGCTGTGATTATAGATAAAAAAAGAACGTTCTGCTATGGGCGGAATCAACGAATGGGAGGAATACATTTATACAATTCGTCTATAATTTCATTATTATATCATTATCATTTCATTTTAATTTCATTCCAGATGATATTTTTTCATCTTTCTCCATAAGGTAGCCTTGCTGATCCCCAGCTCTTTTGCTGTCTTTTCCCGGCTTCCCCCCAGTTTCAAAAGAGTATCTCTGATTTCCCTGGCTTCTATGGGATATGGGGCTTCCTGCTCTCTTACAAAATCATTAAAAGATTTCTCCTCTCCTTCTCCCGGGTACATTTCACTGAGAAGCCGTTCCACAAAAGCTTCATCAAGACTCCTCTTTTCTGCGGTGAGAATGAGGCGTTCGCAAAAATTCTCCACCTGGATCAGATTGCCGTTCCACGGATAATCCAGCAAAGCCTGAAACGCCCCTTTCGTCAGCACATGATACCTGGAATAATGTTCACAGCAGTCCCGCAGAGTCTCCCTGATCTTATGCTCTAAATCTTCTTTTCTTTCTCTTAAGGAGGGAATCTCAACTACCAGCCCGCTTAAAAGATAATAGAGTTCTCTCCGAAACGTCCCCTCCTGTGCCATTGCAGAGAAAGGAGCCGGTGAAGTCACCATGATCCTTAAGTCTGTTCCGGCATAACGCTGCCCGTCTCTTCCCAACCGGTGCTTGTGGCGGATCAGCTGATAAAGACGGTACTGGTTTGCCTTCGTTAAAGCCTGCACATCTTCAATCAGCAAAGACCCGCCCTTCGCCTGGACAACTGCACCCTTATCTCCAAATATCATGTCATACTGAGCCTCTTCCCCCAGCCCCTCACAGGATATATTGACAAAAGGTCCCTCTTTATGAAGTCCTGCATTGTGAATACACTGAGCCAGAAGCTGCTTTTCTGTGCCCGCTTCTCCAGTAATAAATACCGTCTTTTCCGAAAGTGCATACAGCCTGGCGATCCGCAGGCAATCCTGCATGCGCCCCGATTCCTGTAAAAGATCACTGAATTCGCCCAGCGCCACAGCACCTCTTAAGTGATTTTTCCCTTTTAAATCATGTCCTTTATTCTGCCTGCGCTTCATCCGATGGCAGGTGAGTATGGCTCCCTCCACCTTTTTTTCAATTACCACCGGAGCTACAATGGCAAATACAGAGGTCCGGTTGATCTCCATAAATAAAGAATACGATTCCTTACCGTATTGGAGAACCTGGCAAAACGGATCACCCAAAAGTTCAGGGAACACTTCTGTCGCAGTCTTCAGAAGTATTTCCTCCTTTTTTTTCTCCAGTATATCTTCCATGATCGCATTGATATCCACAATATTACCAGAAGCATCAAGCCTGGCCACACCGTTAAAGGAATAATCAAGAAGAGTCTCGATCTGGGCAGCATTGCGTTTTTCCACTCCCATGGCATAGTCAACACTTTCCGCCATAGACAGAGCATTTCTCATGGAATCCTCCGTATTGGAAAGAAACAGGGATGGCATGCCTGCCTTTCCTGCTATCCCCACTGCCGTATCCCCTCCAATGATCAGATCCACTTCATCACGAACAGCCTGTCTGGCCATATCCTCCAAAAGATCTCCTTTTTCAGCAAAATAGGTCCGCATCTCAATCCCATAAATAATATCAAAATAGGACATGTCACAGAACATATTTTTAAATCCAACCACTCCGAGAACAGGATTGTCCTTCTTTAAGATCTGCTTTGCCTTGCTGACTAACAGCGCCATCTCCTGTGCTGTTATCACAATTTCCACTACCGGAATATCCGTATACTGCTTGATAAGAGAAGCCTGAAGGCCTCTTGCAATGATAATAGACGCACCGTTTGCAATGGACTGGCGGGCCTCGGAAACCGTATCTTCTGTTTTAATGACTCTCATTTCCCCAATCTCATAATTTTTTTCCTGAAGAATGTTATGCGCCTGATAAATCATCTCTTCTCTGGAAACAAGCAATGCGATCTTTCCCATATGGATTCCTTCCTTTTGTTTCTCTTGTTTGGTTCATTTTACTATATTAAAAAGCCGGTGTCCATTTTCTTTGCAATTATTGTCCTGATTTCTGAGTCAGGATATCAGTTTCATATGCAACATCTTATCCTCAAACATTCCTGATTTTTAATTAAACCCATATACACAAATCCATATTCTTAATTGGGGGCATAGGCAGTTAACTATCAGATGCTATGCCCCCCAATATTATAGTATGGATTATAAAATCAAAGAAATGGGATATATATAGGAAAAAAATTTTAAATATGCCCCGCTAGCTCATAATTGCGGGGTATATTTGATGATTCGACTGCTGATATGACCCTTATAGGGATAAAAAAGATTATAATGTACCCAATAGAGTGGACACGGAAAAAATTTTTTTATGTCCAACTTTTTGAACAGCTCCATTCCGTGGACACGATTTTTTATATCTCATACCTAAAATTTCTGGTTGGTCCCATGTCAGCGCTTCGAAAAGTTGGGTAATCAGTTATACCCAACATGCTAAAAAAGCAGTCTCTGCCAGAATATAATTAAGTACATTCCGGCAGAGACTGCTCATTTATTTAAATCTCTAAACTTTCTTTCACAACATCAGATAACCAGTGTAGGCGGAGTATAAACTCTGGCCGCCAGCTCTGAATCAAGGAGATAAAGTCCCTTTGCATCATTGCCGAACAGATCATATCTTTTAATAATCTCATCTGTATTCTTTTCTTCCTCACTCTGTTCTTTTACAAACCAGTCAAGGAACTGCATGGTACGGAAATCCTTGATCTCATATGCTGCTCCGTAGATATCATGAATCGCAGCAGTTACTTTTACCTCATGCTCAAATGCTTCCACGGCGGGCTGACGGAAATCCGTGAACTCAAACGATGGACCCTTAATATCCGTAAGAACGATCTTTTCTCCATTCTGAAGGAGATAATCCATGAAAAGCATTGCATGGTCCCGCTCCTCCTGTGTCTGTATTTTAAACCAGTTTGCAAACCCGTTTAAATTCTGGTCAGCATAATAATTTGATATATCCAGATATACATATGCGGAGTAAAGTTCGAAATTAATCTGTTTATTTATCTTAGCAACTATCTCTTTGTTAAGCATAATCGTAATCCTCCTTTATTCTGTAAATGATTGTTTTATAAACAAAGATTTCTGATATTTATTAATCTTTTTCTATATCAGCTTGTTTATTGTTTTATTCTAACATTTTTATCAAAAACATTCAAGAAGTTGATCACATTTTCTTTCTTATTTTTCTTTCTTTTTCTCCCACATCGCCCAAAGGGTACCTGCCACGCAGATAGATGAGTAGCAGCCTGTCAGGATACCAAAGAACATTGGAAGTGAAAACTCCATGATTGATTCAATATGGAAATAAACGGATGCCACCATGATAATCAATACACAAATTCCAGTTGTAAAGGACGTATTGATGGATCTTCCCAGTGTCTGGGAGGTGCTTAGGTTCACCAGCGTATCTACCGGCATTTTCAAATCCCGTTTCCTGTTTTCCCTGATTCTGTCATATACGACGATTGTATCATTAATAGAATAACCAATAATCGTGAGAACCACAGCAACAAATGCATCATTTAACGGTATCTGAAACAATACAAATGCAAAGAATACCACAAAGACATCGTGAATCAGCGCAATCGTTGCCGTAATTCCTGCCGGAAGACCGGATATAACGGAAAAACGGATCCATACATACACTACAATGAAAATGATTGACAGTATAATAGCGGCGGCGGCATTCTTCAGTGCCTTTGCCCCGATATAAGGTTCTACCACAAAGGTCTCGGTGAGTTTGGCATCTTTCTTCCCAATGGTACTGTTGATTGTATTCGTGATTGTCTTCTGCTCCTCTGGTGAGATACCTGCATTTCCTGCAAGGGTTACAGACAGCCGCTTTAACCCGGTCATATTATCTTCTTTGATCTGAACGGTTACCGGACGATTCGTTTCTTTTTCGATCGCTGCCTGAATCTGATCGGTATCTTCCTCCTGCGATACGGAATAGGACAGCACGGCGCCTCCTGTAAACTGGGTATCCAGCTTCACGCCAAAGATGAAACACCCTGCGATACCGGACACAATCACCAATCCGGAAATAATGGCAAAGATATATTTTTTCTGATAAAATGGGATAACTTTCTTATCTTTTCTGATCCAGAACCACTTTTCATTCTTCCAGAAATCAGACTGTACCAATGACAAGATGAACTGCTTTGATACGGTAACTCCAATCAGAAGATTTACGATCATACCAACTAACAGGGTATAGCCAAAGCTTAACATGGTACCTGATCCAAAGATCATTAAAATAACGGCAACAATCGCAGTCGTTACATTCCCATCTAACACAGAAGAAAAGGCATTCTTATAACCGGAAATAACAGCTCCCTTTACAGATGTCCCCTTCTTTAATTCATCTGAAATACGTTCTGAAATAATAATATTTGTATCCACTGCCATACCAAGAGTCAGTATGATTCCCGCGATTCCGGGCAGGGTCAGGGTATACTGCGGCACAGAAACAGCCAGCATCTGGATCACCATCTGCAAAATCAGAGTGATACATGCAACTACTCCGGGCATACGGTAGAACACAATCATGAACAGGCAGATCGCAAAGAAAGCTACGATTCCCGCATATACCATGATTGTCAGGGCATTGCTTCCTAAAGACGGACTGATTGTGGAAAAATTAGTGGTTTGTAAAGAGAAAGGAAGCGCACCTGCATTAATCTTTTCAGCCAGTGCCTTAGCTTCATCATAGTTTTTCATACCGGTAATGACTGCCTGTCCTCCTGATATCTGGTTCTTCACCGTGGGATTGGATATCAGATTATTATCCATGTAGATTCCCATTCTTTTTCCCACCAGTTTTCCTGTGGCCTCCTCAAACAGCTTCGATCCATCGCTGTTAAAGGTAAGAGACACAACAAAAGTTTTGATTCCATTGGAGTTATTGGTCTGGGGAGTGGCTTTTTCCACATCCTTTCCCTGTATTAAAACCTTTCCATCGGGATCCTTAAATGTAAGTTCTGCCATCTCACCTAATTCTGAAATCGCATCTTCCGGATTAAAATCCGTCTCTCCTGATTTCCATGGGAACTGTACGATAATATATCCTGCATTCTTGTCCACAGTTACTTCACGGTCTGTTATGTTCTGACTGTCCATACGGCTCTCAATCACTTCTCTTGCCGATTCCAGTTCCCGGGCAGTTGGTTTCCGGTCTAATCCCTGTGGTTCAAAGATGGCTTCCACGCCTCCACGGATATCAATTCCAAACCGCATGTCAAAAATTCCCTTAACACTATCTCCCGCTCCAAACACGGCAACAGCAACAAAAGCTGCAATGATTAAAACTAATGCAGCAAGCATATTCTTTCCTGGCTTCATAAAATTTTCCTCGTTTTCTATTTTATTCTTTCTGCCATAGCCTGCCTGCTGCCTCTTTCTCTCCGTCTGAATTATGAATGTAATGGATCACAAACATTCTGCTTATGGATCCCTCCTGCCATAGAACTGTGCGAAGCTGACAGAACGCAAAAGGAATCAATAAATAGATTGATTTTAAGCTGACAAAATCAAGGGGAATACTCTGACCGGTTGAACGCCTTGTGATGTTGAGCAAAACATCACCGACTGTTTCTTCTCCCAGCACATCATTGAATTCAATCAGCCCAGCCGTTTTTTTATGAAACAGGTTACCACTGCTAACAGTGTCTGCTGAAACATAGCCGGGATGTCCGAAACCCTTCACCACTTGAGCGGTATTCAGTTGTGTAACAAATAATGCCGTGCAAAAAAGGCATACCAGTATCAGACGGATAAATCCTGGTTTCTTCCTGATTTCCAATATGTTCCCCCCCTGTTTCTATTCTTGTTGCATTGTAACATAAATTTATAAAAATACAACGTTACAATGCTGACAAAATTCTACAATACTGGCAGTTTCTTCAGAAGCTGTTCCAACTGGTCTCTTTCCTCTTCACTTAATCGGGACAGCACTTCCTTATCTGCCTCTTTGATCCAGTCTTCTGCTGCCTTAACACCTTTGTTCGACAGGGAAAAATGAAGTTCTCCCTGGGACGCTTTCTTTTTTATGATATATTCTTTTTTTTCAAGTTTTTCCAGACACTCCATTAACTTCTCACTTCCCATGCCTGTATCCGCGTTCAGCTGTTTTGCCGTCTTCTGGTCTGCCTTATACAAGGCTCCCATCACCAGGACTCTCAGCTTTTTACCGCTGATTTTATGATCCTTCTGCCCAAACAGGCGGTCAAATCCAAGTTTATAATATAGAAGAATTCTGCCAAAAGACGGTTCATAAGTTTTCGTTTGTAAAACTGCGTCTTCTTTGGCCTTCATTGATTTTACATAAACCTTTCCTTTGCTGCAGTGAAGATCATGAAACGGACAATGCCGTTTGCAGCAGGGACAATGAAGCTGATCTGATTTTTTATCACCCATGATTATTTTCCTCCTTTGTTTGAGAAACGAAGGGGTATATACCCACGTATATACCCCTTCGTTCATTATATTCCTCTGCAGAACCAATGTCAACGATTCCACGGACAATCATATTATTTATAATTCCAGGACAACAACCTCATATCCCTTCAGTAAAAGCGTTGTCTTATTCCCGTTAACTGTTTCATAATTATGAAGCAGAACCTTTCTGTATGGCTGTTCCAATATTATTTCCTGTTCCTCCGTTTTAAAGTTTCCTATTACAAGAATTCTCTGGTCTTCTCCGATTCTGTAATAAGCCATCACTCTTTTCTTATCAGTATAGGCAGGTATAAACTGACCATATATAAAGGTATCCTTATATTCTCCGGACTTTCTTAATGCAATCAGCTTTTTATAATAACTAAAGACCGATGCAGGATCTTCAGACTGGCACTTTAGATTAACACCAGGGTAATCCGGGCTGACCGGAAGCCATGGCGTTCCTTTGGTAAAACCGGCATTTTCACTGTTATCCCACTGAAAGGGTACCCTTGCATTATCCCTGCTGTAACGTCTTACAGCCTCAAGAGCCTGCTCATTGGTAAGCCCGTTTAACCGTGCCACCCTGTATTCTTCCAAAGTGGAAACGTCATCATACCGGTCAATGGAGTCAAAGGAAACATTTTCCATTCCTATTTCCTGTCCCTGGTAGATAAAGGGAATTCCCTGTAACAGGAAATAAAGTGTTGCAAGCATCTTCTTTGCTTCATCAGAACATTCTCCCTCCGGAATATATCGGCTTACTCCCCGCGGCTCATCGTGATTTTCAATGATGTTGGAAAGAAAACCGATTCCCCCTGCTCTCTTCTGGCTGTCAAAGCAGCATTGCCTGTAATCATCGGGAGTAACCGGCTGATTATCATACCAGCCCTTTTCACTGGCTCCGAATACCGTCTGGCTAAAATCAAAGATACTGGAAAAGCACCCATCTTCTCCTATAAAATCAGATAAGTTATCCTTTTTCTCATTGAAAACTTCCCCTACTGTAAACGCTTGATACCTACTAAAGGTCGCATCCCGCATCTCCTTTAAAAACTCCATCACACCATCATTTTCCTTTAACATCAACCTGCAGTCAGCCAGACCGTCTTCCCGGTCAGCCTGATAATCATGAAAAGGAAGGGCTTTTTTTATATTCATAATGGCATCAATCCGAAATCCGGCAATGCCTTTTTCAAGCCACCAGTTGATCATATCGTAAATTTCTTTGCGGACAACTGGATTCTCCCAATTTAAATCCGGCTGTTTTTTGTGAAAAAGATGCAGATAGTACAGATTGGTATCTCCGATCCGTTCCCATGCACTTCCTCCGAAATAGGAACGGATATTAGAAGGCTCTTTTCCATCTTTTCCTTCCCTGATGTAAAAATACCTGCCATATTCCCCCGTTGGATCCTTCAGGGCTTTCAAAAACCATTCATGCTCATCAGAACAATGGTTGACCACAAGATCAAGCAGAATGGAAAGTTCCCGTTTCTTCGCCTCCGTTATCAACTCTTCTAAATCATGCATGGTACCAAATCTGGGGTCGATATTATAATAATCCGAGATATCATATCCCTGATCTGCAAAGGGCGAAGGATATATGGGAGAAAGCCATATAATATCAATTCCAAGTTCCTTTAAGTAATCTAACTTTGAGATTACGCCTCTTAAATCTCCGATTCCATCACCGTTGGTATCATAAAAGCTCTTTGGATAGATCTGATAAGCGACTTTATCATGCCACCACTGTTTCTTCATTTTATATTTCTCCATTCAGGTTATTTTCTTTCTGCATATAGTAAACTGCTGCTTCATAAGGACGCAGTCTGCCCTGTCTTATATCCGGAGGACAATCGTAGTTATAAATAAGGCACTCCGCCTCTGCTCCTTTAAAATCCTCCGGAACAGATAACTCTGCCTCCTCATTGGAAAAATTGCAAAGTACCAGAAGTCTCTCCGTTCCAAGGCTTCTAATATAAGCAAATATCCTGATATCCTCTTTCAGAATCAGCTGATAGCTACCGTATACGATAATCTTATAATTCTTTCTCAGTCTGATAAGTTTCCGGTAATAATGAAATACGGAATTTTTATCAGCCAGTTCTCTCTTAGCATTGATTTCTGAATAATTGGGATTTACGGATATCCAGGGGATTCCATCGCTGAATCCGGCGGCCGGACCATCATCCCACTGCATAGGGGTTCGTGCATTGTCCCTGCTTTTACACCTTAAATAACTCATCATTTTTTCATGGTTTACAAGCCCTTTCCCTGTAAGCTCCTTATAAGCATTCAGACTCTCAATATCCCTGAACTGGGTTAATTCCATAAACGGGAAATTGGTCATCCCAAGCTCCTCACCCTGATAGATATAAGGAGTGCCTCTCATCATATGCAGGCAGGTTGCAAGCATCTTTGCAGAAACCTCCCTGTATCGGCTGCTGTCGTCACCAAAGCGGGATACTGCTCGTGGCTGATCATGATTATCCCAGTATAAGCTGTTCCAGGCATCGTCTCCCAACTCCTCCTGCCATCTGGACAAAATTCGTTTTAATCTTAACAGATCCGGTTTTTTATCCGTCCATTTTAACAGCTCTCCATCTCCCTCCACATGTTCAAAATGAAATACCATATTTAACTCATGTTCCCTGGCACCCGCATATTTTCCGGCTTCCTCCACCGTAACACCGGCGGTCTCCCCTACCGTCATTAAATCATAGTTAGACAATACCTTCTGATTCATCTCCTTCAGATAGGTATGAACCTTCGGTCCATGAACGGCATAAGGGGAGAAGTCACCGTAAAGGTCATCCTTTACTTCCCCATCCGGAAGCGCCGGATCCTTGGATATCATGCTGATCACATCCATACGGAAGCCATCTATTCCCTTCCTGCACCACCAGTCCATCATCTCAAATACTTCATTTCGCACCTTCTCATTCTCCCAGTTTAAGTCAGGCTGCCTGGGAGAAAACAAATGAAGGTAATACATACCCGTTTGTTCATCCAGTTTCCATGCAGAACCTCCAAAACAGGACCCCCAGTTATTGGGCGGCTCTCCTTCCCCTTTTCCTTCTTTCCAGATATAATAATCCCTATAAGGATTCTCTCTGCTTTTCCGGCTCTCCAAAAACCATGGGTGTTCGTCGGATGTGTGGTTCACAACCAGATCCATCAGGATTTTGATCCCCCTTTCATGTGCATCCTTTAAAAGATCATCAAAATCCTTCATGGTTCCAAACTCATCCATAACCTTTTTGTAATCACTAATGTCATATCCATTGTCATCGTTGGGTGACTGATAGATGGGAGAAAGCCAAATCACATCAATTCCCAGCTGTTTTAAATAATCAAGCCTTTTTCTGATCCCGTTTAAGTCTCCGATCCCATCTCCGTTGCTGTCTTGAAAGCTTCTGGGATAGATCTGATATACCACTGCCTCTTTCCACCATTTTCGTTCCATAGCAGACTCCTCTCCATTATTTGATCGCACCTTCTACCATACCCTGAATTATCTGCCTCTGGGCGCATAAAAACAAAATAACAATTGGGATCATAGCCAGAAATGCTGCTGCCAGGATCAAATCCCACTGCTTGACATAGGAACCTACAAAGCTGCTTACTGCCACAGGCAGAGTTTTAATTCTTCCATTGAGCCCAAGCATCAGAGATGGAAGAAGATAATCGTTCCAGATCCAGATTCCGTTTAAAATCAGCACCGTCATCTGCACAGGCTTTAAAAGCGGAAATACGATCTTAAAAAATGTATTCTCAGGACTGCAGCCATCGATCCATGCTGCTTCTTCCAGTTCCTTTGGAATTCCCTTAATAAAACCATGAAGAATGAACACGGATAAAGAACCGCCAAAGCCCAGATAAGCAATAATAATTCCAGTATAACTGCTTAAAAGAGCTATTCCCGTAAATTCAGACAACTTACGGAAGGTTGACAACAGAGGAAGCATTACCACCTGAAAAGGGATGACCATGGAGGCCACAAACATCATAAAAATCACCTGTGACCATTTTGTCTTATTCCGTACCAATACCCATGCTGCCATACTGGAAAATACGGTCAGCAGCACCAGACTGACAGTGGTGATATACAAGGAGCTTCCAAAAGATCTCCAATAACTGAAATTCTGATTTCCAATGACATTTTTTAAATTAATAAACATCTGTCCCCAGTCAGAAGGCGGTGCTATGGGACTGATCACAATATCCGCGCTCTTTTTGGCAGAATTGAATATAACCAGCAGAAAGGGAGAAAGTACGAAAAGTGACAGCACAAAACCGGCAAGTTCCGGTACCAGTCGTTTGAATTTAATATTTCCTGTCATAATTCTACCTCCCTTTTCTTACTGATCGAAACCTGTGTCAGAGAGACCGCTGCCAGTATGAGAAAGAATACCACTGCTTTTGTCTGTCCCTGTGCATATCTGTTTCTGGCAATTGCCGTATTATAAATATTAAGGGCCAGAAACTCAGTGGAGGCCACCGCCTTCGCTCCCAGAATCCGGCTGGGTGCTCCGTTTGTAATGGCATAATTTAAGTCAAACTGCTTAAAGGAATTAACCAGTGTAAGGAAAATACATACGGTAAAGGTATTGGCAATCATCGGCAGCTTGATATGTAAAAGTTTTTTTAACACTCCTGCCCCGTCTACCGCCGATGCTTCCAGAATATCTCTTGGAACTCCCTGAAGTCCGGTAACATAAATCATCATAATATACCCGGCATACTGCCATGTACTGACAATGAGAATTGCAAAAAATGCCAGATTAGGGCTGGTAAGCATGGAAACACTTCCTGCTATCAGGCTTGTAAATACTTTATTAAATATAAACTGCCACACATATCCCAGTACAATTCCACCGATTAAATTGGGAAGAAAGAAAGAGGCTCTGTAAAAATTTCTTCCTCTTACTTCTGAGGTGCATAAAAGTGCCAGGAAAAATGCCGCAAAGTTAACAGAAACCATATTAAAAACTGTAAATAAGAATGTAATAAGCAGCGAATATAAATAGTCCGGTGCGTGGAACATCTGTCCATAATTCTTAAGTCCTACAAATTGGGTGAATTTAATTCCATTCCAGTCCGTAAACGAATAGAAAATCCCAAATAAGAAAGGGATCAGTACGGTTATGAAAAAAGCGCCTATGAGAGGAAGCAGAAATAAACCACTTACGATCTCCCGGTGCTTTCTTCCCGGAAACAGATATAGACCAATGATAACCAGAAGCAGCCCGCCTGCAAGCAATGGACCCCTTCCCCTGAAATTTCGGTTGAAAAAATCAAAATACAGGCCGCAGCAAACCATACCGATACCGATCAATACCGGTAAAACATTCATTATTTTTTTTGCTTTTCCCTCCATACGTTTTCTCCTTTATCTCTGCTTTCACGCTGTCATATGGATACGGGCGGCTTTAGGCCGCCCTTCCCTGTTATTTTTTCACGTAGTCTGCAATGGCCGTCTGCATCATGTTCACAAATCCATCTTTATCAATCTCACCTTTTGCATACAGCTCAAACACGGCACCAGTAGAATTCATTGAAATTCCTTCCGGCATCTTTGTCCACTCCCAGGAATAAGTATTGGCTGCATCCACATAGGTCTTTAAGCTCAAGGCCAGAGGTGTTTTAGGGCTGACTTTACAGGTCGTGTAAGGAGAAATCATCCCGCAGTCACTTACCAGACATTCCTGTCCTTCTTCTGTCAGGGCCAGCTCTTTCAAAAATGCTTTGCTAGCATCAATGTTGCTGCCTTTATTATAAACAGCCCACCAGGATGGACAGTCTGCAAGTACGCCTTTCATCTCTTCCTTTGTAAATGCCAGAGGTGCAATTCCACATTCAAATTTCACATTGTAGTCAGGAAGAGACGGATCTATCCAGTTTCCCTGAGTAATAAATGCGGTTTTTCCCTGTGCCCATAACGCAAGCTGATCGTCATAGGTTCCGGATATCAGGGTATTCTTATCCGAATAATCAAACAGCAGCTTCATAAAATCAGCAAACTGCCCCAGACGTTCTGTATCCGTCTTGCCGGATTTTAACAGATCAATATATGTGGTATCCCCTCTCTTTAACCCACCTGATAAATAATAACCAAAAAGATGGTTTCCTGTTGACCAGTACATCTGTCCGGATTCAGCTGCAACCGAGCATACGGCAGTCAGCCCCAGTTCTCCCTTTTTCTGGTCAATGGTCTCAAAGGCTTTCTTATATCCGTCATAGCTGGTGAGAGAAGCAGGATCTATTCCTGCTGCTTTCAAAACATCTTTATTATATGTAATACCATACCCTTCTACTGCATAAGGAAATCCTACTGTTTTCCCATCCTCTGACTTAAAACCGAACTCGGTCTGGGAAGCCCACTCCTCCCCGCTTAAATCTGTCATATAATCCTTCCAGGTCTGATAATCCCCTTCGCCCCCGAAGACGAATAAATCCGGCATGTTACCTGCTGCTAAGTAACCCTTCATGGTACCATTGATGTCAACTCCGCCTCCAAGTGACTCAATCACAACCTCCTGACCGGTTTTTTCCTGATATTTTTTGGCAAAGGCTTTTAACGGCTCATCTATTTCAATCTTTCCGTTGACGATCCGAATGGCCTCCCCGCCGGACTTTGCCTGGCCATCGCCCTCGCTTTGTGCGGATTGGCTGCCCGCGGATGACGTCACTGTTCCTTCAGACTGTGCGCTCTTCCCGCAGCCTGTAAGTGATAAAACTGCCGCTGCTCCCGCCAATGCCATAACCCATAAGTATTTCTTCATAATTCACCCTCCATTATTAAATATGCTGTTAATATGTGGCGTTTTTACAAATATATTGTAACTTATGCGCATAAGTTATCTATAAAGTATATTAGCACTTTATGAATGATATAACAAGGGTTTTTTCATTCATTTTTTAAGATATTAAAAAAAAGGCTCCCTTTACAGGAAACCTTACATTTTTCTCACAGAAGAGCGTTCTACAATAAAAACCGGAAGCTGTTCAAGGTTGGCTCCGTAATCCTCTTCGTTAATGATATGAAACAGCTTTTCCACAGTGATCCGGCTTTTTTCCGTTACGTCCTGATGCACCGTCGTCAATGCAGGCCTTACCAGCCGGCTGCAGACATTATCATCAAATCCAACGATGGAAAGTTCTTGTGGAATTTTCATTCCCCTGTCCTTTAAATCATTCAAAATATAAGCCGCATAATAATCCGATGCACAGATAAAAGCGGTAAAATCTGAGACCCGCTCATAAGCCTGGGATAAAAGAAAGGATAAATCAGCACCGCTCGGTTTCAGCCTGACAAAGTTGTCTTCGTTCCATGGCAGACCGGAACTCGTCAGCGCATCCCGGTACCCCATAAACCGTTGATAGTCTACTCCCATACAGTTATCTGCCAGAAAAGCGATTTTCTTATGACCGGCCTGCAGGAGATATTCCGTAATCTCCCTGCCGCCTTTTCTGTCGTCGATTCCTACATTCACATACTCAAAAGAGGCATCTTCAAAATAGGCGTCCACAAAAACCATGGGCGTTTTCATTTTCTGATTTAACAGTTCCCCATCTTCTTTCTGCATTCCAAGAAGAATCAGACCATCCACATTCCAGCTGGAAACCGAGCTGATAATTTCCCCTATGTCGCTGGAAACATAGAGCATGGTAAAATACCCCCTTGCCCGTACAAACCGTTCCACTGCTCCAATTAACTCCCCTGCAAAGGGGTCTTTTACAAAGTTATCGTACTTATTTTCACTGGCTTTCATAGCCAGCCCGATTATCCCGGACCGGTTCCTGGCCAGATTTCTGGCATTTCTGTTTGGAACATAGTCATATTCTTCAATCAGCTTCTTCACCTTTTCCACCATAACAGGAGATACTTCCCCTGCTTTTCCATGAATCACGTTGGAAACGGTGGTTGTACTGGTGCCAAGCATTTCTGCCATTTTTTTAATTGTAATCATACCATGCTCCTTCCTCTCCCTGGTAAACCCGCTTAAATTTCTCCTATCTATTCTATTACGGGTTGTTCAATTATGCAAGCAGGAAGGAGCATGAGCAGACTGCCTATTTCAATTTTATTTTCCAGGTCTTAATCTCATAAGGTTTTATGTTATAAGAAGCTGCGGCATCCGTAAATGGGATTTCCTGTTCCTCTTCCTCCAGCATACTGCATTCCCAGATGCCCAGGATCTCTCTTCCAAAGATCATCTCCCCACTGGTTCTTTCATTTGCAGTCTCATAGAAGCGGATTATCATGTCATTTCCTTTTCTTTCTTCCTTTACCACTTCGATAATCACATTGTCTGCATCTGTTTTAACAAGAGAAAACTCACCTGGCAGACTGCCTTCATCCGATTCTTTTACTCTTGCAGCCAAGGGATTGTTAAGAAGATAAGCCCTCTTTGGCGTACCTGCTTCTTTCCAGCCCCCCTTATGGGGATAGATGGAAAATACAAAGCTGTGATGCTCCTTGTCTGCGTCAGGATTGGGATATACAGCTGATTTTAACATGGAAATACCAATCTCTCCATTATGAACGTGGCAGCCGTACTTACAGTCATTTAAAACACTGACTCCGTAACCACCCTCAGATACATCAAGCCATTTATGCATGCAGACCTCAAATCTGGCATAATCCCACATGGTATTAAAGTGGGTTTTCCGTTTCACATTTCCATACTGAATATCAAAGACAGCTTCGTCAGTATGAACATCAACAGGAATGATTGATTTCATGAAAATATGTTTTTCCCTCCAGTCAATCTCATTGCGGATGAGGATTTCAGGGCTGTTATAAGTAAGGGAAATATACTGTTCAATATAAGAATCCAGGTATTTTCTCTTTATACAGACAGTGGCACGGACCGGACCGTTTTCTACAAGCTCCATGGAAGCAGCCTCCGAAATCTCCCAGGATTTTTCCACATAATAATTATTTACATCCCATGCATCATAATTGTGGGGACGGTCTTCGTAGGTCATCAGTACATTGGCGCATTTGTGATCCGGCAGGACTTCACGCTTAATAACTTTATCGTAGATGGAGGATATCTGCCCCTTCTCATTTAAGACAACATGGATATACTGGTTTTCCAGATGTCTTTCATCTGCCGAGAGAAAGGTCTTATCCCCGCTTTCATCATCCTCTGTCAGAACAAAGGTACGATAGCCCTTTGATGGTACCCCTGACGCGCTGAACAATACTGCCCCCTCCTCTGTAATCTGAACCGGCAGCCTGTTATCTCCGTCTTTTACTGCAGGATGTTTCATGCCCTCCGGCAGCTTTACGGACACCAGTCCCTCCCCTGTGACGCTGTTAGGATTAAAGACAACCAGTGTATTCTTAGTTCCGGCAATCTGTTCCGTCACATGCTGTAAAGCCAGATCCACCAATTCCTCTCCGGTCTTCGTAATTATCTCATACTCATTTCTGGAATCCTCATACACCTCCTTAATGGATGAGCCTGGAAGAATATCATGAAACTGATTTCTTAAAATGACTTCCCAGCTTTCGTCAATGGTCTTTTTCGGATAGGTGCTGTTTGTCAGTATCCGGTTAAGCATTCCGAAACATTCCGCATTTTCAAATAGAAACTCGGACTTACGGTTGTATTTTTTATTTCTTGCCATAGAGGTATAAGTACCTCTGTGATATTCCAGGTAAAGCTCTCCTACCCAGGAGGGCAGATATTTCTGTCCCTTCACCTCCTTTTCCAGATTCTCAAAGAATTTTCTGGAGGTTGTCATTCGTGTTTTGGGACAGCCTGGAATTCCTTTTTCAAGCCTTCTCTGGTTCTCCAGCATATCTTTTGTGGGTCCGCCGCCCCCATCCCCGTAACCAAAGGACATCAGCACTTCATCATTTAAATATTTCTGACTGTATCGTTCCCATGCTCCTTTTACATAAGTGGGATTTAAATAAGCATTATAGGTGGTAAAATGCTCTGTCTCCGTACCCCCTGAAACTGCAGCCTTATTATATTCCCTGCTTGGGCTGAAATGAGTCAGGATTCTGGTTCCGTCAATTCCCTCCCAGTAAAAGGTGTCATAGGGCATTTTATTAAATTCATTCCAGCTGATCTTGGTTGTCATAAAATACCGGATTCCGCATTTTTTCATGATCTGGGGAAGTGCAGCAGAATAGCCGAATACATCGGGCAGCCATAAAATCACGTTATCTTTTCCAAACTCTTCCCGAAAAAATTCCTTCCCGTGAAGGAACTGCCTGATCAGTGACTCTCCAGAGGATAAATTACAGTCCGCTTCCACAAACATGCCGCCTTCCGTTTCCCATCTTCCCTCTGCCACACGCTTTTTAATCTCTTCATACACATCGGGGGCATTCTTTTTTACATATTTATAAAGCTGGGGCTGACTGGACATGAAAATATATTCCGGATATTGTCTCATCAGCTCCAGAACAGTGGAAAAGCTTCTCACTGCCTTATCCTCTGTAACAGCCAGAGTCCACAGCCATGCAATATCAATATGGGTATGCCCAACACAGCATATTGTCCTACTTTCCTTGCCGCAGTACCGGTTATAAAACTCTTCCCTCATATAGCTGGAAGCCTTCTTTAAACTCTCATAGTATTCCGCCGAATACTCCTTTCTTAAATCCAGCAGATTCAAAGATTCATTTGCTGCCGTTATAATAGCAATACAGCTGCTGTCTCCGTCAGGCAGCAGTTTTGCAGCTTCATAAGGAACGGATACATCATAAAAATACTGTTCCGTCTCCTGGTCTAAAATTCTGATTTTAGAATCCATCACCAGCTTAAAGTTCTGATCTCCCGTAAACGCAGATAAAATAATACGAAAAGTCTCTCCCGCTTTTGCCTGTCTGGTCAAAAGCACTTCCCGGTGATTTACATCCAGTCCCTGACGCCTGATACCATTTACATAGATGGTAAACTGTGGATTTGTTGCATCCCAGGACCCTTCCCGTCCTGTCCGCAGTTCATAAACCACACATTGATTTTCCCATTCCTCCGGTATGGTAACTTGCGTTTCAAACCAGAAATATTCTCTGTGCCCGCCCCAAAACTCTTCTTTTGCAAGCGTCTCCCAGGAATGTGTGTCCAAATCAGATACCTTATCAAACCTTTCTCGTGATTTGAGCACCCGGTACTCTGATACAGAAATTTCTTCTCTGTAAATTAATGACTGCAAATCATTTAACAGCTTTCCGATTCTTTCTTTTAGTAATAACACGTTAAAATCCTCCTTTTGGTAATCGTCCGATCAAGCTCTGCTCCTTTAATTGTATATTTCAGATAATTTTATTCTAATTCACCATACTATTATAGCATATTTTACCAATATCAGGGAATTTTTCATATTAAATAATCTCATATAACCACATAAAAAAGGCTGCCACTCAAGGCTGCCTTTTTTATGATATACAATTCTCTTTTTACCCCCCCAGGGTCACATCTTGTCTGGAGTACCACTCCAGTGCTTTGTAAACATGATCCGTTTTAAAATCCGGCCAGTAATCATCGATTACAAACATATCCGAATAAACGGACTGGACCGGAAGAAAACCGGAAAGTCTTCTTCTTCCTCCCCATCGGATTATCAGATCCATTCTGGATACATCCGCGGTTTTAAGCTTTGGGCCTATGGTCCCGTCTGACAGTCCCAAATCCCATTCCCAGCTATAATTAATAAGGAAGTTGATTTTCATTCCCCCATTACCGAAACACACCCTTTTTGTATATGGTTTCAGCTCTTTTGGAAACACGGCCGAAGTAGTCTTACCAACCACCAGCAGCTGTGCATCCTCCTTAGCCAGCACCTCCACAGCCTTCACGCAGGCCCTGGAAAATGCTTCCCGCTGTACTGCAGGACGTTTGGTATTATCTGCAGTAAAGCCATAAAAGGTCATTTCTTCCACTCCCAGATCCCTGCAGAGCCGGTAAAGGGTCATACCAGGCGAGATGCCCTTATCATACCCTTCTTCTTTTTTTATGCCGTTCTCCACAGCCCAGCGTCTGTTTCCGTCAGGAATGATTCCGATGTGTTTTGGAATTCTCATTATCTGCCCTCCATAATTGGTTCCCTTTGAGGAAGTCCTGTTAAAATTATAGCCAACTTTTTCAAAGGATATCATGTCCGGCAGAAAATTTTGTAATAGAAAATGCCCTGATACCTATTTCTTAAAATTCTTAAGCTCTGCCGGCATCTTCGGCTGATGATAAATATACATGCATCTGCTTTGAGATGCCATCTCCACAGATTTTCTGGCTACCTGTTCCATGAATTTAGCTGCAATATTACTTTTACGTTCCATTCTTTCTACCTCCATTATTATAAAGAAATTTAGATAATGCAATTATACAAGTTCAGCAGCTTAATAATGACAAGTTGTAAAAATAACGACACTGCTCGTAATTATTCCCGATTTTGATACTGATGAATCCTTTCTTTGTCATTCTTAACAAAAAGCATGAACAGCACCAGAACCAGACATAACAGTATATTAATAAGATTTAGCAGGGATATAAAACTTTCCCCCATAAATGCAGTTCTCCCTTCAAACTGCATTTCACTCCACTCAATGCAATTGGAAATTACAACAGCGGCCATCATATTTATTACATAAATTTTTTTGTTGGATTTTCGGTTATCATATTTTTCCAGAATGAGATGAATTAGATTTACAATTAAAAACAGGGTACAGAGAGAAATAATTAAAAAAAGATAGGGTTTCAATTTTGTTACCTCCATAAAATGTGATATAATATTTTTAGTGCAATAAGAAAATATTATATTTCCATTGAATAAATTACATCATGTTGAAATTTCGGGCCTGCAAGTAATTTTTAATATGATTAATTAGACAAAATGCGACAAAAGCTCCTATTTCTCCCTTTTAATTAATGGGAGGTAACATACGATATACATATATACATGTTTCATTTTTGCATAAACAAAGTAAATAAAGTACACAGTTTTAATGGGGAAGGGTAAGTATGTTAAGAATAGCAGTTTGTGATGATGACGTTCTTTTTACAGGAATGTTAGAGAAATTAATAAAGGAAGAAGCATTGGCGAACGGTATTGATATTGAAGTCGACGTATTTTTTGATGGTTCCATGCTGACGAAATACGTACATCTGGGTAACGTATTTGACCTGATTTTTCTTGATATAGAAATGTCACAGGAAAACGGTATTGAAACTGCCCGACACATCAGACAGAAAGATAAGACTGCATTGTTAATTTATATTTCCGGATACGAGCAGTATTTAAAAGAATTGTTTGAGGTGGAGCCGTTCCGTTTTCTATCCAAGCCGCTGGATACTGCAAAATTCTCCCGGTATTTTAAAGAAGCGTATGAACGGATTAATGAAAACAATGTCTATTTTCAATTTAATTTTAATAAAGAGATTAAAAAAGTAGCGTTAAAGGATGTTGTCTATTTTGAAAGCCGCAACCGGATTGTATATATTTATCTAAAGGATGGCAGAGAGGAGTTTTTCTACGGAAAACTCAACGATGTTGAGAAAGAGTTAGCCGATAACAAACAGAGATATCTACGGATACACCAGTCTTATCTTGTAAATTATGATTATGTCAGCACCATGAATTTTTCCAGTCTTGTTATAGAAAACGGAGGTAAATCAACTACACTGCAGATCAGTGAAGACAGACAAAAGAAAATCCGCAAACAGTTATGTGATCTGGCCAGTAAGAAAGCGGGGGTAAAATAGTATGAAAATTCTATCTGCAACTGTTGTAAGCCCGTTTCTCTCACTATTTTATATTTTGGTCATACGTAAGTGCATCAATGCTTTTTTTGTACCCTCCTGGAAAAAGCCTACAACGTATATTATCTGGGTGGCCTATTATATCTTTCAGCTGTTTCTGGACATTGGAAGCGGAATCTCACCAGTACTGACACTTTTACTGAACATGGTCTTTGTCTTTCTTGCAACCAGTATTTCTTATTCAGAAAGCTGGAAAAAATGTGCCTTGTTCTCTTTTTTAATCTGTGCAATCTGGATGCTGGTGGAAATTATCATACATATGATCTTAAATATGCTGCATTTAGATGATAAAGCCGGTCTCTCAGGAGCCATTATATCTAAAATCGTAATGCTTGTTTTTGCAATTGTTACCGGACATTGTCTGCAGCATAAAAGCACTGGTGATATTTCATTCCGGTACATGGCAATTTTGCTTATGGTACCTGCTGGAAGTATCTATATAATGCATAACATATTTGTGATCAGCAGCACTGCTGAGAATGAGCTTTTTTTCTCCTTTGTCTCAGGAATTTTACTGATGCTTATTAATTATATTATTTTTGAGGTATTTGAATCGCTGGCAGCAAGTTCGGAGTATCAAAAAAAGACTTTGCTCTATGAGCAGCAATTAGAGCTTTGCAGCAGGCAGGCAGAGGAACGGGAGATACAAAATACGGAAATCCGTCTGCTGCGCCATGACATGAAGCAACATTTAATCAGTTTACTGGGCATGGTAAATTCAGGGGAAAATGAAGATGCCGCCACTTATCTTACCGCGCTTTTAGAAAAGGGAAACTCCAAAAAAATACACGAAATATCTCACAGCGGTAATATTGTGGTGGATTCTCTTGTGAATTATAAATGTTCCGTCGCCCGGAAACAAAATATAGAATTTAGCACCAATATTTTTATTCCCCCCACAATGCCTTTCCAGAACGGAAATCTGACCATCATTCTTGGCAACCTGTTAGAAAACGCTCTGGAAGCCTGCCGCCAGATGAAAAGCGGGCATCCGAAAATAGAACTGGAAATGTCTTATCAGAAGGGAATCCTTTCTATTGTTGTCTGGAATACCTTTGAAGGGGAACGCTTTACAGACGGTCAGAAACATTTTCTGACCACTAAGAAAAATCCTGCCCATCATGGACTTGGTCTGTTTTCTATTGAACAGGCTGTAGCGGCCTGTAACGGCGAAGCCATCACGCAGGTTCAGGGGAACATATTTAAAGCGGTCGTGATCTTATATCAGGAATCGGAATAATGAAAAGGAGGATCATCATATGGAACGGCTGTCTATCGCATTTACCAATTATATACTTAAAAAAGAAGTCATTTCAAAGGAAGACTATGAAATTTATTTATATGGGTTTCAAAGCTTTCTGGAACTGTTTTTAAATCTGGTCTGCAGTCTCTGTATTGCGGCTTTCCTGCATATGGAAGTGGAATGTCTGCTGTTCTTTTTATTGTTTATTCCCCTCCGCTCCTTTAACGGAGGACTGCATTTAAAGTCTTATTTCTCCTGTCTGCTTTTCTCCTGCGCCACCATGACTGTCATTCTTTTGATGGTAAAATATTGCAGCCTGACAGCTCCAGTTTCGTTTCTGCTGTACTTCGTTTTTATGGTACTGATCAAACTCACAGGAGCTGTCGACCATCCCAACCGACCGGTTGATAAAGATGAAAACCAGACATTTACTCATAAAACTGACCGGACACTGTTCATCAGCTTCCTTGCTGCACTGAGCTTTCTATTTTTGAATCTGGAAAAATATATTTTCTTAGAGGCGCTGATTTATATATTAGTATTTTCCACCCTTATATTATCCAAATTTACCGGCAGTACCACACGAAAGGATTGAGCCGATTTTTTAGTCTTTATCCATTTTGCCCCGTAATTCTGTGAGGACTTTTCGAAGAAACTCCGGCATTCTGGCACCCATCCGTCCCGCATTTTCTAAAATAGATATTAATTCATTGATGATAAGCCAGACAGACACCAATAATCCAAAGATTGTTTTATGCTCAAATTTAATTCCAATCTCAGTAGAAAATTTATAGATGACATAATCCGTACTGACTGCCGCCAGAATAATAAATATATAACTCACCTTTTTATAGATGCCAATCCGGCTTTTCCTGCTGCTCCACCCATACAGATTATTGTCAGGGTTGTCCAGCGCTTCCTTTTTCGAAGCCAGCATACCTGATATGTAATCCGTAATCATAAGTATGGTTAATAAAGAAACAGCAGGAAATAAAAGTCCGAATTGATCCATAATCCAGGCACTGATGATTCCCATTGCACTTCTTTCCAAAACCAGTTTTTTTTCCATAAATGCACCTCCTTAAACATCTTCTTTTATTTATAGTAATGGTCTTTCAGAAGATTATAAAAATTTCTTCTGACGCGGTTCACGTATTGTCTGGATACCAAATGCCGGTCTGCAATCACTGCATCCGACTCCTCATGAAAGACGATATCCCACAATATAACAGCCTGTTTCCCTTCCGTTTTTAAAAGCATAGTTTTTAGATCTTCATGAAACAGCCAGTCATCGTAAACAGGCTGATCCATGCTGATCTCAGTAAAAAACTCATCCTCAACAGAAGCCTCAGAGTCAAAATGCTGCCTGCTTTTTTTATACTGTTCTAAGAATTTGTTTTTTAGGGCTCTGCTTAAAAAATATATGCATTGCCCGTCCTCCTTATAATATTGCATTGAATTGATGGCCTCAAGCAGACTTAGTACAAATTCTGAATGCATGTCCTCTTTTTCATCCTTGTATAAAAGACGTACATACTTGTTAATCAACGGAGCCATTTTATCTACAATCAGTAAGAATTTTTCCTTATTACCTTTTTTTATTTCCTCAATAATTACATGAACACTATCTCCCATTTTCTTACCTCCTAAAAGGCAAAAAGAAAAAAAGAGTAATATTGTAAACTAAATTCTTCTGAATCTTTATTTTTTTCGCATAATATGATTGTAGATAAAAAACTATCTTTTTATGGAATCACGTAAAAAATGCCGAATAACAAGGAGAAATCTCCATATTATTCGGCATATTACCACCTGAAACCGTTATCGTTCCACCAATATTCGGTTATAGCTTTAAATTAATTCATTATTACCATCTTACATCGCTCCACTCCCATGTGAGATCACCGCTCTCCCGGTTCCTCTTAATTAAAGATTTTTTACAGTCGATTTCTAAGTTTGTTATATGAAATACATCGTTAAAAGCTTTGTATGCAGTCTCGGCATTATCCAAATAAGAACGGTCAGGATTGTAATCATCATGTGTACCGGTAATATAGGCACCATTCTTCCAGGTAAATCCTACATATCCGCATCCATCCGATCCATTGCTCACAAGTATCAGGCAATTATTCTGCAGGTATAATTCATTAATAATATACCAGCCTTCCGGCTCATAAAGGTCCGCTTCCTTTTTCAGTCCATGATTTTCATAAGTATACACACTAACAGAAATCCCATCCCCCAATATTAATTCAGGAATCCCGTCTCCATTAAAATCATGAATCCCCAGATAGACCGATGGATTCAAGCCATCTTCTCCCCTTAATTTATACGGATCAGGCAGATGACCACCCCCATGACTGATTATATCCTTATAGGCCGTCTGCCAGCTGTCTTCCTGCTTCGTAACGGCTAAA
Source organism: Lacrimispora amygdalina (assembly GCF_900205965.1). Classification (GTDB taxonomy): domain Bacteria; phylum Bacillota; class Clostridia; order Lachnospirales; family Lachnospiraceae; genus Lacrimispora; species Lacrimispora amygdalina_A. The sequence continues at coordinate 7,201 of NZ_OAOF01000011.1, read as the reverse complement.
GAATCCTGAACCAAGGCGGCAGTCTGGCTTTCTTGCGTCTGCTCTGTGGCAGCTGCGGTTTTTTCTGAATCCGAGCAGCCGGTTAAAGCTATAACCAAAAAACATAATAAGAAAAATTTTTTATTCATGAGTCTTTCCCCTTTAAACTTCTTTGGCATTATTGTTTTGCTGTAACAGGGCACAATTATTTTATTTTACCATTATTTCGAATCATTATTTATACCTCGTAATTATTCCGATTTTGTTCGTAGAAAAAGCCATAGCTATACACTATGGCTCCTCAAAAGGCTTTAAAATAATATTAAACCGGCAAATATGTAATCAACATACCTCCTAATATCAGACTGGCAGTATTGGCAATCATTACGTAAAACGCCACACGCCTTTTCCTGTATTCCTTTATTAAAATAAGATATGCAATCATCTCTACGATAAATACCACCATTTCACCAAATATATAACCAAGTATCCAGTAATTGCTTAAATTAGGACCTGTAAGCATAGCATTTAATCCTGCCTGTGTAAGCAGATTAACCGATGCAAAGACAAGCCAGCTTCTCTTTTGCCGGTATCCAAAGAGAAAAAAGGCAGCACCTTCAATAAGCAGCGTCAGGATAACCCGCAAAGCCACCAGAGCAGGCACCCGTAAGGGAGACTGACCGACCGTAAGAGTTTCCGACTTCATATCAAGCGTTAAAATATTATTGTATTTGTTAAAGGTTCCTTCCGGAAGATTACACGAAAAGTTTTTACTGCCGCTTTTAACAATAAGTTTTATATCCTTTATATCCTCAATCTTCGGCGGATACACGCGGTAATGGAAATATACTTTATAGTATTTTTCCCAGCCTTTTTTTTCGCTTTCTCTGATTCTTAATTCGCTTAAACTGTCATTTGGCATTTGGAGAGATAACGAAAGATTCTCTCTGGAATTCAATACGATTATGGTGAAACCGGGAGCTTCCGCTGAATTGGCAGATACTGAGGTATAAAATAACAGGCTCATCAGATAAGCAATGATTAATACGATACAGACAATGCTACCAGGCTTTCTATATCCCGCTGTTTTTCGTTCAATGGCATTAGTATTCATATAATACATACATTACCTCCGAGTTTCATCAGTCTATCTTTATAATATCAAATATAAATGGAAACTTTTCTGATGATTTCCTGTCAAAGTCAACTTTGTATCCGGTATTGTCTTTGTAAAAGAATCCCTTATTTAAATCAACTTTTACATAACACATATTCTCGTCATTTTCATTGTTATGTGCGAAATACCATGGTTCAAATATCCTGATCAGCTTTTCTCTGATTTTCCGGTTTTTTTCTGATAATGGGTGCCCGATATTGCGTGCAGTTCCGGTAAAACGATACAGATCCTTACTTAATGCAACCATAGGATTCTTTTCAATCTCTTTTACTTTTTGAGAATTCCCGTAAGTTACAATATAAAAGGCTCCACTATCATAAAAGGTATCAATAAACCTGACTGATGGAATATTATCGTTTGATGTAGCCAGAGCAAACTGATAATCTCTTGCAAATAATGTTTCTAAAACCCCAAGTCCTTCTTCATACACATTCATTATACTTCCCCCTTTATTTTCTTAATATTTTTTCCATTGCCCTGCCTTTTGCAAGCTCATCAATTAATTTATCCAGATACCGGATTTTTCTCATCAATTCATCTTCGATTTCCTCCACCCGGTAACCACAGATAACTCCTTTGATCAGAGAAGCATTGGAATTCATTTGCGGTGCCTGATGAAAGAAGTTTTCCATACTCACTTCCTTTTCTAACTGCTGCTGCAATGAATCCTCGTCATATCCTGTCAGCCAGAAAATAATTTCATCTACTTCTTTTTTGGTTCTTCCTTTTCTCTCTGCTTTTTTTATATATAGCGGATAAATATCTGAAAAGGGCATATGAAAGATTCGTAGTGTGTTCATTTGAAGATCTCCTTTGCTTTATAGTATATTTTGTTTATAAGACCCCCCTGGCTTCTTTCCAGTCCACAAAAAGATTGTAACGGTTTGTAATGAAACGTAAAACACAGTAATTGGGATCTTCCGGACCGCTGAAATGATTTTCAAGTCCATGATACCACATCTCTTTTTTCATTTCAGCGTCTGTCAATACTTCTATTGTACCCACAAGCGTAATATTATGATTAACTGAATTAAAACAAACACTCGCTTTGTTGCATCTTTCAATTCTTTTGGTCTTATCACTGCCAAAACCTGTACAGAATGTAAGCCAGTTTATTCCGTCAGCTTTTGATACGGATATTGTTGAGGTTGTTGGATAGTCATCCAAGTCGATTAATGTTAACGTACAAAATCCCTCATCTCCGCCTACCGTCTTTTCTTCAATTATCTTATTTGCTTTAGCGATTATTTCTGTATTCATGTTATATTCCTCCCAATCATTTTTATCTTATTGTAACATGCATAATACGGCAACTATATGTCATGTTTTAATGTAACCAAAGACACCCTATCACTTTTACATGATAGGGTGTCAATAAGAATAACCTAAGTCAAATCACTTAAAAACGCTGAAATTCCAAAATTATTTATTGTTAAGCGCTGCCTGTGCTGCAACAGGCAGATGACGTAGTTTTATCATTTAAAGATTGCAGATGCTGTTTTTTTTTCCAATCGGAAGCCTCTTGCTTATATACCTCATTACCGTATGTCGGATTTAAATACCAGATAAATGCTCCGTGATCAAAAACAATCTGATCAACGAAATTATCAATCACAGTATCAGGTATCTTAGCCCTGGCATCAAAGGCAGTCATCTTGATAAACTCAGAAAGGCTATCAATGCGTCTGTCCTTTGCACCATTATCTTCCAATTCTAAAACCCGTTGTCTGCATTCATCATTTAATTTCTCTAAATTTGAAATCTGATCTTCTAATTTCTTTTTCTTACTGCGGAAGACTTCTCTGGAAATATCTCCTTCAGAGCACATATCAACCAAATTGGCAAGCTGTCTGTTCAGCTTCTCAATCTGACGATTGTTTGCTTCAAGCCTTTCTTTATCGTTTCTCTCAGGAGCCTTTACTTCAGCAACATCCTGTGCCATAGCCATAGCTTCCTTATAGATTGCATCTTTATTTCCAAGAAGCTTCTTGAAAACAAAATCGGCCTGAACCTCTAATTTCCATTCCATAAATGATGAGTTATCACAAATGCCTTCAATATCAAGTCCTTTTTTAAGTCTTCCTGCAGGAGTACCTGTTCGTAACTGACCGTAGCACTGATAGATATAACTAAGTGTTCCATCATTAGCCTTATGAGCAATCCTTCGATTCATTGCATGACCACAAGTACAAACAACCTTATTACCCCAGATATGTTTGCATGGTGACTGACCAACAGATCTGCCTCTCTTGTCACGCTTTCCAATTCGATGTTTTGCTCTTATCTCCTGAGCCCTATCAAAATCTTCCGGTGAAACCAGCTTCTCATGGGATCCTTCTACATATACTTTATCAACGGCCCCATAATTATTGATTTTCTTCTGAACCAGATAATCCGGAACATATTGCTTACGGTATACGATTCTACCGCAATAAAATGGATTCCTAAGAACTCTGTTGATATTACCGGACTGCCATCTTGTAAGGCCTGTGGCTGTCTTACGCCCTTCCTGCTCCATGATGTCCTGAATCTTACGAACACCATTGCCAGCCAGGTATAGTTCAAAGATTCTTTTCACAGTGTCGGCCTGTTCCTTATTTACAACAAGCTTATCACCAACTCTGTCATATCCAAGAATATTGCCGTTACCATACAAGACTCCATTTTTAAATGAAATCATCTGACCGGCTTTTACTCTCTGAGAAATCTTCTTGCTTTCGTTCTGGGCCAGCGTAGCCATGATAGAAAGCCTAAGCTCTCCATCCTCATCATTCATTGTCCAGATATTATCTTCTGTGAACCACACCTCCACACCATAAGTTTTGAGGGTTCTGGTCTGCTGCAGTGTATCAACTGTGTTTCTTGCAAACCTGGATACCTCTCTGGTAACAATTAGATCAAACTTCTTTTCTTTTGCATCCTTAAGCATTCGCATAAAAGACTCACGCTTATGAATTGATGTACCAGTAATACCTTCATCAATATATCTATCTACCAGCGTCCAGTCCGTATGCCTGCTCAAAATATCATCATAGTACTGCACCTGATTTTCCAATGCAGATATCTGCGCCTCATGCTCTGTAGAAACACGGGCGTAGATGGCAACTTTTCTCGCCATGTCGCACCTCGCATTCCACAACCAAGCTGTACTAGATGAGATCTAGACACAGCTTAATTATATAATTATTATCTTGTTTACTCAACGGGTATATTGTGTTTTTTCGCAATGTACCTCAGTTCTTCGTCTGTTATCTTTCCTTCTTTGTTAAGCTGCTTCATAATGTCAAAAGCAGCATATTTAATAGCCATTTCCTCTGCCTCTGGAGGAAATGTAATCTCTTTTAATTCCTTCATGATCACTCCTCCTAAAGCTTCTCAATGAAATAGTTTTCCATGTAGGAAATCAATTCACAATGAATACGGCTTGCCTTTCTCCTGACTACAGGAACCGTTACACCAGCTTCTTCTGCCAGTGTGTAGTAGTCCTTCTCCTGCTTAAGAAGCGGAATAATAATCTCCTGCTCCTTCACGCTAAGTGCATGCAGGTGTCTTCTAAAAGAAGCGTATTCATCAGCCATCATCACAATGACATACTCTCTTCGTTTGAATTCCTGTACCAGAGCCGGATCTGATAAAGCATCCTCTGCTGAATTCAGTCCATTGATAGCTCCCTCAAGCATTACATCAAGAACCGCTTCATCCGCTGTAGGATTACTATAGTTACCCAAATTCTGAATACGGACTCCAAGTTCATCTTTGTGATTGCTACGCTTTCTTTCCTTCTCAGCCTTAATCTCGTAGATCAGTCTCATCTTGCAATCCTCGATGATTCCCTGGAAGGAAGAGTAATTGGAATAAATCAGTTCGGCCCTCTCCCTAGCTGATTTGTCACCGTAGCTTTCATAGATATTAACCATAGTGGCCATATACACCTCCTATATTCAGTTGTGTTTATGTCACTAGGCTGCGCGCCGCTTCGTAACTCTTTACATGTTCTAGTCTAATTGGAATGCGCCTTATAATCGTTAACGCGGATGTGGACATAAAGTACACATAATGTGTACCTTAGCCCTCAAGAATCTGAATCTGCCTAAGCATCGCAAGTGCAGACTGCTTTGCCTTATCCGTCTTCAGATTATTTAGAATCTCTATTGCTTCATTCTCAACAGGATCAAGATTATCCGGCGTATCACCGTTCAATATATAATCAGCAGATACATGAAACAGGCGGCTCAGTTGGGTAAGCATCTCAGCTGAAACACCTCTGCTGTTATTCTCATAATTTGAAATAGCAGATTTACCTTCAAGATGAAGTCTTGCTGCAAGTTCCTCCTGGGTAAATCCTGCATCTGTACGTAGCTTTTTTATTCTTCCACCAACTGTTGTTACATCAATTGTTCCATTGTTTCTATTTACCTTCTTCATAATCTGCACCCTTTCCGGTGCCTTCCAAAACAGAAGCGAACCGAAAAAGAGCGCAAAAATAAAAAGAGCACTGCAAAACAACTACTAAATCTCTTGGTATGTAAAAACATACTTCAAGTTAGCTTCTGTTTTGCAGGCCCTTTTTAATCTGAATAGATGTCTTATGCTCCCTGGCTGCATCTATCCGTAGTAAATACGACTCTCTTCACAAACTCTTGGATACCAGACGTCACTCATTTGTAAGTCTTTTAACGTCATACTGACGACCAATCCAGCAATCTCCCTGGCATCCTCATAAATATTTAATTGTAAATCTATTTGCTACTTGCCTAACTTGTTAAGCTTCGCAGCATATCCGGTTAAACGAGCATGCCTCTTCTTAGCAAGCTCCTCCTCGGATCTATTGTCATCGAATACGGATACCTTGCCTTTCTTCACGCACACAACAAGGCGAGCACCGCATTCCGGGCAGACCATATACGAAGTTGTACTAGCTGACTCCATAAGAAATCCACCACATCTGTGGCAGCAAACCACGCATTCCCCAATTTTTTCCTCCGCTGAACTCATCAACATCACGCCTCCTTTGTCTTTCAAGCTTGATATCTCTCATTCGGAAAAGGGAAAGAAACCGATATGATGAGCATACTATAATCTCCCGATAATGGCCTTTCCGTAGTGTAGTCAACACTGCCATTATCAATGCACGACTGGTCTGATCTGTAAAAACTGTTTAGCACACATTACGCGAGGTCTTTAATGACCTTAACAGCTACACCCTGAATCTCACAATCTGAAACGATAATGTCCTTCATGGTCTTATTCTCAGGATGAAGTCTGATCTTCTGATTCTCTTTGTCTACAAAATAGCGCTTCAGCGTGTTCTCATTCCCTACAAGTGCAACAACAATATCGCCATCCATGGCTTCTGATTGCTTTCTGACGAGTACCAAATCTCCGGGAGAGATTCCAGCATCAATCATGGACTCGCCGTTTGCTCTAAGTAGGAAAAAAGTTCCGTTGCCAAACATAGAAACAGGCAATGACACATATTCTTCTGCGTACTCTTCCTCCAGTGTGGGAACACCGCAGGAAACAGCACCTAGAAGTGCTACGCTTGTAAACTCTGTCTGAACCTTCTCGGTCTGCTCAGTAGAAATCTGCTGGCCATCATATCTGATCATGCCATTGTCACTCATGGCTAACAGATACTTATATGCAGTTCCTCTGGCAATACCGACCGCATTGGCAATCTCTGTCGTAGACGGTGAGTGGCGATAATTCTTGTAGTATTCCTCTACAAATGCCTTAATAGTACCCATAAGCTCTGTAGATTTATGTCTCATACGCCGCTCCTTTCTAAAGGAAGCAATCTGCTTTCGTTACTCCCTATCTGAAAGTATATCACCGCGAACACTTGTTTGCAATATTAATCTACAAAATAACGAAAAAATCTGACAGCCGCGAAAATCGTGCACTCCCCCTTTTATGATTCTATGGTAAATCATAACCACCGGCTTAGCCGGTGGTTTGCTCTGGCCCTATAAGGGCCTGTTACCGGCACTGGAGTCTAAAGACTCATTGAAAGGTTCGCCAGCCGCAACATCATTTACCTGCCAA
>NZ_OAOF01000094.1 GCF_900205965.1 Lacrimispora amygdalina | reverse complement strand
GATTCTTATGTTGCAGAACAGCTTGTATCTGATGTGCAATCATCAATCACAGCCGCTGATCGGGCTCAGGTCCTGGCACCAACCATTAATGTTACATACGGGGAAAAGGCGGATGAAGGTTTCCAGGGTCACCTATTCAAACAATTCCGGTACCTATACTTATTATCCTTACGAAAAACCGAACTTCTCTTATATGTTGATTTCTGGAACTGATTATACCGCAGAAACGATGTCAAATATTCCGTTTCCTGTTTACGGCTCTCTTGATGAATTAAGAACTTATCTCTCTTATGGAACCCTGGGGGATACCATTAATGAATATACGGGTGCTTATACCTGGGTGGATGTCAATTCCGATGTTGATACACAGCAGCGAGATGTCACTTCCGATGTTGAGATCACAATTCCGAAAGATTCTTATGTTGCAGAACAGCTTGTATCTGATGTGCAATCATCAATCACAGCCGCTGATCGGGCTCAGGTCCTGGCACCAACCATTAATGTTACATACGGGGAA
>NZ_OAOF01000016.1 GCF_900205965.1 Lacrimispora amygdalina | reverse complement strand
TTGGCAGGTAAATGATGTTGCGGCTGGCGAACCTTTCAATGAGTCTTTAGACTCCAGTGCCGGTAACAGGCCCTTATAGGGCCAGAGCAAACCACCGGCTAAGCCGGTGGTTATGATTTGTCAGGAGGAGCGATGAGCAGCAGTCTGGAATATTATAAGGTTTTTTATTATGTGGCGAATTTTGGAAGTATTACACTGGCTTCAGAAAAGCTCTGCATCTCCCAGCCGGCAGTCAGCCAGGCGGTAAGACAGCTGGAGCAGTCACTGGACTGCCAGTTGTTTATGCGGATGTCAAAAGGCGTCAGACTGACCAGAGAAGGAGAATTTTTATTTGAATACGTGAAATCCGGTTTAGAAAACATCTGGCACGGGGAAAATATGTTAAGACGGATGAGAGATCTGGAAACAGGGGAAGTACGGATTGGTGCAAGTGATATGACGCTTCAGTTTTATCTTCTTCCTTATCTGGAAAAGTTCCATGAACAGTATCCGGGCATTAAAGTGACGGTTTCCAACGGTCCCACTCCAGAAACACTTCGCTTTCTTTACGATGGGAAGATTGATTTCGGAGTGGTCAGCACTCCTTTTGAAGCCAGGAGTGAAGTGAGAAGCACACCTGTTAAGGAAGTGCGCAATGCTTTTGTTGCAGGAGAAAAGTTTCAGTATCTGAAAAAGAAAAAACTGAGTTATGATATCTTAACGAAGCTGCCCTGCATTTTTTTGGAAAAAAATACCAGTACCCGAACCTCTATGGATGAATTCTTAAAAGAACGGGGAGTGGAAGTGGAGCCTGAGTTCGAACTTTCTACCAGTGATATGATCGTTCAGTTTGCCATGCGCAATTTAGGAATCGGCTGCGTGATGGCCGGATTTGCTGAGCGGGAGCTTGAAAAGGGAAATCTGCTGGAGCTGCAGTTTGAAGAGCCTATGCCCGAGCGGCACTTTGCAATTATTACGGACAGTAAGACTCCTGTCTCTCCTGCTGGAAAGAAAATTTTAAAGCTTATGACCGATGATATAAGTTAAACTTATGCCGAATATAAATAATATTGACTTTACTTATGCGTATCTTTGCGCTATCATAGGGAAGTAAAAGGTATTTTTTCACTCATAGGAGGATTAATCGAATGGTAAGAGCAATCGTAGGCGCTAACTGGGGCGATGAAGGAAAAGGTAAAATCACAGATATGCTGGCAAAAGAGTCTGATATCATTATCCGGTATCAGGGCGGAAGCAATGCCGGACATACCATTATTAACAACTATGGCAAGTTTGCCCTTCACCTTTTGCCGTCCGGTGTTTTCTACAACCATACAACCAGTATTATCGGCAATGGCGTGGCATTAAACATACCTTATTTAATTAAGGAAGTGGAAGAGCTTGTGAGCAAGGGCGTTCCAAAGCCAAATATCCTGGTTTCTGACCGCGCACAGATTCTGATGCCATATCACATTCTGTTTGACCAGTATGAGGAAGAGCGTCTGGGAAAACGGTCCTTTGGTTCCACAAAATCAGGGATTGCACCATTTTATTCAGATAAATACGCAAAAATCGGGTTTCAGGTAAGCGAACTCTTTGATGAAGAGTCCCTGAAGGAAAAGGTTGTACGCGTTTGTGAGACAAAGAATGTTTTAATGGAGCATTTATATCACAAACCGGCCATTGATCCGGAAGAATTATTTAAGACTCTTCTTGAATACCGGGAGATGGTGAAACCGTTTGTCTGTGATGTTTCCAAATATCTCCACGATGCTATTAAGGAAGGCAAAAATATTTTACTGGAAGGCCAGTTAGGATCCTTAAAGGATACAGATCATGGAATTTATCCAATGGTTACTTCCTCTTCCACATTGGCAGCATATGGAGCCATCGGTGCAGGGATTCCTCCATACGAGATTAAGAACATCACTACAGTTGTAAAGGCATATTCAAGCGCAGTTGGTGCAGGTGCATTTGTCAGCGAGATCTTCGGAGATGAGGCAGACGAGTTAAGACGCCGCGGCGGTGACGGCGGTGAGTATGGTGCAACCACAGGAAGACCAAGGCGTATGGGCTGGTTTGATGCAGTGGCTTCCAGATATGGCTGCAGAATTCAGGGGGCTACCGAGGCAGCGCTTACTGTTTTAGATGTACTTGGTTATCTGGATGAACTTCCTGTCTGCATCGGGTATGAAATTGACGGAAAAGTCACAAAAGATTTCCCAAATACAGTGGAGCTTAATAAGGCAAAACCTGTATATACCACACTTCCAGGCTGGAAATGTGAGATCAGGGGAATTAAGAAGTATGAGGATCTGCCGGAAAATTGCAGAAACTACATTGAATTTATTGAGAAAGAGCTTGAGACTCCGATCACCATGGTTTCTAACGGACCGGGCAGAGACGACATCATCTATCGATAGGATCGTGAAATAAAATAAGAGAATGGCAAAAAGTTCCAGACTTTATGCCATTCTCTTATTTTATTGATCTTTATCCGTTGAACCGGAATCCCTATAGTCATGATCCGGTTTTATAACCCGGGCAACAAGCTGAAAAACATATAAAAACACTGGGATCACTACGGTGGAATAGATCGCTGCCATCAGCCAGTTTTTCGATTCTGCACTATGAGAAAATGCTGATACAAGGGCAATGAGATAGAGGGAGCAGATCAGTACCACACCCACAACAGCCAGGGGGCGTTTCCATTTCATGGAGAAACCTCGCTTTCTGAAAAATTATACTGAATTTTATTATATCCCAAAACAGGACGTTTGTAAAAGAAATGTTTTGAAAATGTTCACAAAAACTTCAGATATTGTGAACTGTACATTTCTTTGAGAATATAGTAAACTTTTAATAGATTACATACCGGATGGAAGGAGTGCTGGGTTTCCTTGAAGAAAAGATGGTTAGCAGCAATATCAGCAGGAATCTTCCTGAGCGCAGGGAGCGTAACGAGCACCATGGCAAGTGCCATTAATCTGCAGGAAGTCTCTCAGCAATGGCAGTGGAAGGAAGATTCTGGTGGCTGGAAATATACAAAAGAGGATGGAACCTTTAAGAAGAACTGCTGGGAGATGATTAACGGTAAATGGTATTATTTTGCCTTTGATGGTTATATGAGTACGGACTGGACAAAAATACACGGTATGGAGTATTTGTTTGCAGAAACCGGAGAACTGCAGCTGGGCTGGTGCTATAACGAAGAAGAGGAGAAATGGCATTATTATAATGAAGACGGTACAGCTCAAAAGGGCTGGTTTCAGGATCGGGATGGGAGCTGGTACTGGTTTTCCCCAAAAGGCGCGATGGTTTCTTCCGGATATAAGTATGCAGCAGGTGGGCGGTATTATTTCTTTGATAACGGGCAGATGGCCGCCAATCAGTATGTAGGTCTTTCCTATATGGATGAGAACGGTAAAAGAAATAAAGAATTTGACATTGTAGTTCAAGGTAAAAAGAAGAATGATGATATTTCCGCCGAGGTAAAGAATGGGTTTACAGAGGCCTCTAAGAATCTGCCGAGGGATTGGGTGAAGCGTTTTACAGAAAAAGGCTGGGAGATACTTTACTATCCGGACAAGCAGTATTTTTCTGCTCCCAATACAGGAAACGGCCTTTATTACGTTTGTCATCAGTTAGATACCACCTATAAAAAGATAAAAATATGTGATCCATCTGATCTTACGGATGCATTTTGTGAGTTTATCGGTTATGAATATGGCTGCTATGAGCCTGAGTGCCAGGAAGCTACGGATTTATCCATGAACAGGGCGTTGGTAGATGATTTTATTTATATACCGGATTACTATTCCAATGATATGAAGTTTTATTTTGGAAAGCTTGCGGCAGCCTATCTGGAAAGTCCGTCAACCAGGTTGGAGATGGAAGAAGCGGCACCGGAAGCAACTCAGATATTAAGAAAAATATTATATGGGCAGAGTTGAATCACGAATCATTCTTATAGCAGACATAAAGAGGCTGCCATAGATTATACTGGTTTGGCACTGCTTTTTAATTTATAAAGGGAAAGCTGTCAGCTGCAGCTTTCCTTTAATTTTATTCAGCAAGCTCTGCCCACAGCTCATAAAGCTGCTCCAGGCGTTTGCTGATTGTTTCTTTTTCCTGATTTAATTCCATAAGTTTTGGAACATCGGTAAAGATCTCTTCCTTCACAAGCAGTTCATCGATTTCTCCGTCTCTGGTTTCCAGCTTATGAATCTCATCCTCCGTTTTTTTCAGCTCGTTCTGACGCTTGCGGATCTTTGCCTGTTCTTCCTTTTGTGCTTTCCAGTCAAGCTTTATTCCGGATACTTCTTCCCCTTTTACAGGAGTGGATTGTACAGGCGGAGTGAGTAAACCGGTCATAATGTCTTTCTTTTCCAGATAATAATCATAATTACCGATATAATTAACCAGGGTCTGGCTGGTGAGATCCAGAATCCTTGTGGCAGTTTTATTAATAAAATAACGGTCATGGGATACGTAAAGCACGGTGCCTGTGTAATTAACCAGTGCACTTTCCAGTATCTCTTTGGAGGTAATATCTAAATGGTTGGTAGGCTCGTCAAGGATTAAAAAGTTGGCTTCAGAGAGCATTAGCTTTGCCAGAGACACCCGACCTCGTTCACCACCGCTTAGATCCTTAATCCGCTTGTAAACGTCATCTCCTGTGAAGAGAAATGCAGCCAGAATATTGCGGATCTGAGTGTTGTTCATGAAAGGATAGGTATCCTGAAGCTCATCAAATAAAGTTTTGTCCATATGAAGCACCTGGTGCTCCTGGTCATAATAGCCAATATGTACCTTGGAGCCCAATATCACTTCTCCCTGATCCGGTGCTGTCAGCCCGTTTAATATCTTTAATATAGTGGTTTTTCCTGTTCCGTTGCCTCCGATTATGGCAACCCGTTCTCCCCTCTTAATTTCGAATCCCATATGATCAAAGAGCAGGTGATCTCCGAACGATTTTTTTAAGTCCCTGACTGTTAAAACGTCATTGCCGCTGATTACGTTTGGTTCCAGCCGGATGTGCATCTCATCGTTGACTTGTGCCGGCTTGTCCAGAAGTTCGATTTTATCCAGCATCTTTTCCCTGCTTTCCGCCCTGCGGATGGATTTTTCTCTGTTAAATGATTTTAATTTTGCAATAACTTCTTCCTGATGCTTAATTTCCTGCTGCTGGTTGAGATATGCCTTCATCTTAGCTTCCCGGATCATAGCCCGTTTACTGCTGTACTGCGTATAATTTCCCTGATATACAGATAAAATGCCGTTGTCAAGCTCAATAATCTTTGTTACCACCCGGTTTAGAAAATATCTGTCATGTGCCACAATGATGACACTGCCGTCATAATTGAGCAGATATGTCTCCAGCCAGGCAATGGAGTCCATATCAAGATGGTTGGTAGGCTCGTCAAGGAGGATGATATCCGGCTTTGTCAGAAGAAGCCGTCCTAAGGCTACCCGGGTTTTCTGACCGCCTGACAGAGCCGATACAGGCTTATGAAACTCATCCTCTGTAAAGCCAAGTCCTTTTAAAACCCCGGTGACTTCACTCTGGTAGGCATAGCCGTTTTGCAGCTCGAATTCATGGTTGAGGCGGCTGTAAACGGATAGCATCTCCTCCAGTTCATCTCCGGTGGCATGTTTCATATCCATCTCCAGATTACGGATCCTTGCCTCCATATCCATAAGCGGACGTTTTACTTCCAGAACTTCTTCATAAACGGTCCGTTCACCTCCTAAATCCTGATGCTGTGATAAATATCCTAAGGTTTTACCTTTGGATATAACCACCTCTCCTTCATCGGATGCAAGTTCACCGATAATCATCTTTAACAGAGTGGATTTGCCCGCTCCGTTAATTCCTACAATAGCCGCTTTCTCGTGATCTTCTATATGAAAGGAAGCGTGTTTAATCACTTCATTGGTGCCAAACGCCTTACTTAAATTGCTGCATGAGAGAATCATGGTCTATTTCCTCCTGAATAAAATGGGACAATAGCATTAGTATAATATAGGTCCATTTATTTTTCAAGGATACAATCGCAAAACTCGTTTGACATTATTTTATCACGCAGTTATAATGGTGTTAGTTTAATTCTAAGTAAAAGAAGGTGAAGACGTGGCAGATAAAGAAATTTCAAAAGCAGTGATTGCCAGGCTTCCCAGATATTATCGTCATCTGGGAGAGCTTATGGAAGATGGAGTGGAACGGATATCTTCCAATGAGCTGAGTTTGCGGATGAAAGTAACCGCTTCTCAGATACGCCAGGATCTGAATAATTTTGGCGGATTCGGACAGCAGGGTTATGGATATAATGTAAAATATTTATATACAGAGATAGCGAAGATATTAGGAATTGACAGACAGCACAATTTAGTGATTATTGGCGCAGGCAATTTAGGACAGGCGATTGCAAATTATGCAAATTTTGAAAAGCGTGGTTTCTTAATCAAAGGAATGTTTGATATCAATCCACGTCTGATCGGTCTGGTTGTTCGCGGAATCGAGATCCGAAGCGTGGATGATCTGGAACAGTTTGTAAAAGATAATAATGTTCAGATTGCAGCCCTGACCATACCAAAGACCAAGGCACCGGAAATTGCAGACCGTCTTGTAAGGGCAGGCATCAAGGCCATCTGGAATTTCGCACACACGGATCTGACGGTTCCGGATGATGTTGTGGTAGAGAACGTGCATTTATCAGAGAGTCTGATGAGGCTGTCTTACCGGGTCTGCAGCATGCAGGACCAGAAAACCGAAGGAAAACTCCAGCATACATCAAAGAACAGTTAATATGCCTGCCGGCAGCCAAAGAGAAAGTCTCTTTGCTGCCGGCTGTTTGGTTTCACGAAAGGTGGGTGCAATATGAGATATCTGGTAACGGGAGAACAGATGAAACGGGTGGACCGTTATACCATAGAGCAGATTGGTATTCCTTCCATGGTATTGATGGAACGGGCGGCACTTGCTGTTTTCCGGGAAGCAGAAAAGCACGTGAGTCAGACAGACCCTATCTGGATACTGTGCGGCAGCGGCAATAACGGAGCTGACGGCATTGCAGCTGCCAGAATGCTCCATATAAGCGGCTACAGGGTACTGGTGATTCTGGCTGGCAGTAAGGAAAAGGGAAGCAGGGAATATTTAACCCAGCTTTCCATTGCAGATAAAACAGGAGTGAATATGGTGGAAGGAATAAAAGACCTGACACCAAGGCGGTGCAGCCTGCTCATCGATGCTTTGTTTGGGGTGGGCCTGGACCGGGAAATTACAGGATCTCATCTGGAAGTCATGAAAACAGTAATCAGCCATAAACCGGAGTTTACCATCGCGGTGGATCTTCCTTCCGGCATTCATTCTGATACCGGTCAGATTATGGGAATATCAATTCCTGCAGATGTTACTGTAACATTTGGCTATGAGAAGCTTGGAACCATGCTGTATCCCGGGAAAGAGTACAGCGGCAGAATCATTGTAGCTGATATCGGTTTCCCGCCTGAAAGCATAGCTCAGGTAAAAACCGGATATTTTACCTATCATCAGGGAGATACAGCCCTGATTCCCAGAAGGCCCGCCTATTCCAATAAGGGGAGCTTTGGCAAAGTTTTGCTGGTCGCAGGTTCTGAAAATATGAGCGGTGCGGCATTTTTAAGTGCACTTGCAGCATACCGCACAGGAGCAGGTCTGGTCAGGATATTTACAGTGGAAGAAAACAGGGAGATTCTGCAGACAGGGCTTCCTGAGGCTGTGATAGCCGCCTATTGCCGGGAGGATGCACGAAAAAATACGGAGAAATTTCAACAGCTTTTACTGGAACAGTGCCAGTGGGCCAGCGTGATTGTTCTGGGTCCCGGCCTGGGGCGGGAGGATTACGTTAGAAATCTGGTGGAATCTGTTCTGGTAAACGCTTATGTCCCGGTGATCGTGGATGCAGACGGGCTTAACACCATCGCTTCTTATCCGGAGCTTACCAGCTATTACACAGAGAATATCATCATCACTCCCCATCTTGGAGAGATGGCAAGACTGACCGGAAGTAACGTGAAGTTAATGAAAGAGCATCTCATACAGACCGCCAGAGAATATGCGGACCGGTATGGTATTACCTGCATAGTAAAGGACGCAGTTACCATTGCCGCTTTAAATGACCAGAGAACCTATGTAAACAGCAGCGGAAACAGTTCCATGGCTAAGGCGGGAGCAGGGGATGTGCTGACCGGTATCCTGGCAGGACTTCTGGCCATGGGAATGGAGGTGCCGGATGCAGCAGCTCTGGGAGTATGGCTTCATGGGCTTGCCGGAGATATGAGAAAGAAAAAGTATGGAGAATACAGCCTTCTTGCCAGAGAACTGGCAGATGAGATTGGCATAATATTGCAGGAACAGACGAGGGAATAAATCATGAAAACATATGGAAGGGTATATGAAACGGTAGATTTAGATGCAATCCGGCACAATATGGAAGAGATGCAGTCAAACTTAGAGCCGGGAACGGGAATGATCGGAGTTGTAAAGTCAGATGGATATGGTCATGGTTCTGTTCCGGTTGCTCTGGCAATTGATCCTTATGTATGGGGCTATGCAGTGGCTACCGTGGAAGAAGGCGTTATCTTAAGAAAACACGGAATCACAAAACCAGTTCTTGTTCTGGGCGTAGTTCCTTATGATGGCTACCAGCTTCTTGTGGATTATGACATCCGTTCTTCTGTATTCCAGATAAACAGAGCCAGGCGTTTATCAGATCTGGCAGAAAGAGCAGGTAAGAAAGCCGTGATACATCTTGCTCTTGATACCGGAATGAGCAGGATCGGATATCCGGTAACAGAGGCGGCTGCAGAGGAAGCTGCAGAAATCTGCAGTTTGCCCGGAATATCTGCAGAAGGATTGTTTACTCATTTTGCAAAGGCGGATGAGAGGGATAAAAAAACAACGGATATCCAGATAGATAAGTTCCGGACATTCGTTGATATGCTGGCCGGAAGAGGGGTTACGATACCGATTCTGCACTGCTCCAACAGTGCAGGCATACTGGACTTAAAAAAGGCTAATTTCCATATGGTCCGTGCAGGTATCTCTATTTACGGTCTGTATCCGTCCATGGAGGTTTCGACGGAACCGGTCAGGTTAAAGCCTGCCATGGAATTAAAAAGTACCATATCCTACATAAAAAAGATTGAACCGGGAACTTCCATCAGTTACGGAGGAACCTTTACAGCGGAGCAGGAAATGACGATTGCCACAATTCCTGTAGGTTATGGAGACGGGTATCCCAGAAACTTATCAGGAAAAGGAGAGGTCTTAATCAGAGGCCGGCGGGCTAAAATTCTGGGACGGATCTGTATGGACCAGTTTATGGTTGATGTCTCATCCATTCAGGGAGCAGAGGAAGAGGATGAGGTGGTATTGGTTGGAACACAGGGGAATGAACAGATTACGGTGGAAGAACTGGCCGACCGGTGTGGTGGTTTTCATTACGAAATACTCTGTGATATCAGCAAACGGGTACCCAGGGTCTATTTAGAGCGCGGAGAAGTGGTTGGGACAAAAGATTATTTCAATGATTTTTACAGCGGCTTTTTAAAGGTGTAATAACCAACTCCATGTCCATATCATATGATAAGGTATGCGGCGGAAAAACTTAAGTGAATACACGAGTCAAAGTAGGTCAATAATAGACTTAAATAAATTGACGGAGTGTGAGAATGTGATTATAAGACGTGGAGATATTTATTATGCGGATTTGAGACCGGTAGTAGGATCTGAACAGGGCGGGATACGCCCGGTTCTTATTATACAGAATGACATTGGTAATAAGCACAGTCCCACTGTGATCTGTGCAGCAATTACCTCAAGAATGAACAAGGCAAAACTGCCTACCCATGTGGAACTGGATACAAAAAAGTGCGATATGATTAAGGATTCTGTAATCCTTTTGGAACAGCTGCGGACTATTGATAAGCAGAGACTTAAAGAGAAGATCTGCCATATTGATGAGCAGCTGCAGCAGGAAGTGGACTGTGCATTAAGAGTCAGCTTAGAACTGAATACATAGTTCACCATTGACGGAATGCTGATAAAATGGTATATTCTTAAATAGTTGTGAGAAAAAATACGAAAGAAAATGAACAAAAGGAGTAGATTTTTCAGATGGACGATGGCAATCCGCTTATACGCGTGATTATTTTTATTGCTTTTATCGTATTGGATGCAATTTTTTATGGATTTGGTGCAGCAATTCAGAATGTGAATACGACAGAACTGGAACATCAGATGGAAGAGGGCAGCGAGAAGGCCGGAAAGCTGCTGCGTATTGTTAACAGACCGACCAGATTTGTTAATACCATTCAGATAACCACCAACTTAATTGGAATGGTGACTGGTGCGTTTGTATTAGGGCAGTTTGGGATACAGCTGGAAACAATATTAAGCCGGGGAAGCGATGGTCCCAACCGGTGGATATCCTTATTTAGTCTTTTCCTTGTAGGGGCCTTGCTGATTATACTGCTGATCAGCTTCGGTATTATTATTCCCAAGCGCTGTGCAGCGGAAAACCCTGAAAAGTGGGGTTACCGGATGCTTCCTGCAGTAACCTTTATTATGATACCTTTAATCCCATTTGCGTGGGTTGCAAACCTGATTGCTTTCATAGTTCTTAAGGTGATGGGCATTGATATGGCATCAGACAGTGAGAACGTAACAGAAGAAGACATTATGTCTATGGTAAACGAGGGGCATGAGCAGGGAGTTTTAGAAGCCAGAGAAGCGGAGATGATCACCAACATCTTTGAACTCAATGATAAGGAAGCTGCAGATGTCATGACTCACAGAAAAAATCTGGTTTCCCTGGATGGTGACATCACTTTGAAAGAGGCGGTTAAGTTTATCCTGACAGAAGGGTATAATTCCCGGTATCCGGTTTATAAAAAAGATGTGGATGATATCATTGGTATACTTCACATGAAGGATGCATTGATTGCAGCAGAGATAGAAGAGAATAACAGCCGTCAGCTGTGGGAGATTGAAGGTCTTTTAAGAGAAGCTCACTTTATACCGGAAACAAGGAATCTTGATACGCTTTTTAAAGAGATGCAGTCCAGAAAGATCCACATGGTAATTGTAGTTGATGAATATGGTCAGACATCTGGGATTGTTACGATGGAAGATATTCTGGAAGAGATCGTGGGCAATATTCTTGATGAGTATGATATGGATGAAGAATATATTGTGCCATCCGATGACGGCTCATACGTTATGAATGGCATGACTACATTAGAAGATGTGGAACGGGCGTTAAATATCGAATTTGATGAGGAAGATTATGAATCCTATGATACAATAAATGGTCTGCTGATATCCAGACTGGACCGGATTCCCCAGGAAGGGGAGGAATGGGAAGTTTCCATCAAGGGGTACCGTTTTAAGATTCTTCAGGTGGAAAACAAGATGATTCAGACCATACGGGTCTGGAAGGAAGATTCCGAGGCGTCTTCTGATGAAGAAAAAACGGTCAGAAGGATGGATCTGGAGTTAAAAGACTCTGAAAAAGAAACATAATGCGCACAGCTGCCAATACTTTTTCGTCATAGGACGGAAGGGATATGGCGGCTGTGTATTGTTTTTTTCTTGCAAGATGAAATAAATAGTGATAGAATAGAAAAGATGTTATTTTTGATTGAAATAGGATGAAATAGAGAAAGAAAAGGAGTGTTTGAACCAATGTCAGGACATTCAAAGTTCGCAAATATTAAGCACAAAAAAGAGAGAAACGATGCTGCAAAAGGTAAGATATTTACTGTAATCGGAAGAGAACTGGCAGTAGCGGTTAAGGAAGGCGGACCAGACCCTGCAAACAACAGTAGGCTGCGTGATGTAGTAGCAAAAGCGAAAGCCAATAACATGCCCAATGACACCATTGAACGTGGTATTAAAAAAGCGGCTGGAGATGCCGGTTCTGTAAACTATGAGACAATTACATACGAAGGATACGGTCCCAATGGGGTAGCGATCATCGTAGATACTCTGACAGACAATAAAAACCGGACAGCAGCCAATGTAAAAAACGCCTTTACAAAAGGCGGCGGAAACGTTGGTACTCCGGGCTGTGTATCTTTCATGTTTGACAAGAAGGGCCAGATCATTATAGATAAAGAAGAGTGTGATATGGATGCCGATGAACTTATGATGGTTGCTCTGGATGCAGGAGCAGAGGATTTTTCAGAGGAAGAGGACAGCTATGAAGTTCTCACTGCACCGGAGGAATTCAGCAGTGTACGTGAAGCTTTGGAAGCAGCTAAGATACCTATGATGCAGGCAGAAGTCACAATGATACCCCAGACATGGGTAGAGCTTACAGATGAGGATTCTTTGAAGAAGATGAATCGTATTCTGGATCTTCTGGATGCGGAAGATGATGTACAGGCGACTTATCATAACTGGGATGAATAGAATCAGGAAGGGCTTGAACCGTAGACCGGAACAAGCCCTTTTTATGATAGAACAGCAGAAATACTCAGACAACCTCAGTTAAATTCCGTACGGAATTCTGGATCTTGTCCACCAGCTCATGGATTCGCTCATAGACTTCCCCGGAGTTTTTGGAGATTTCACCAAATTCTCTTGCTACAACAGCAAATCCAACTCCTGCTTCCCCAGCTCTGGCCGCTTCAATGGAAGCATTAATGGATAGAATATTCTCCATTGACGCCACCTTTTGCAAGTCGTGGGTTTTGGCTGTTACTTCGTTTAAAGAGTTTTTAATGCTATCAATCTCTGAATCCAGTATGCTGTCTCTTTTTCCGGAGATTGCCTGTATGTATTCCAGATTTACTAATTGATTGACAATGCTGCCAAGCATCTGTGCGGAAGCTTTGATTGCTGCTTCCGATCGTACCGGCACTTTTCTTAGAGCATTGATATATTCATCCTCATTGATATCTAATTCTCTGGCGATAGAACGGAACTTTTCTTCATCGGGCGGTCCGGCTAAAACCTGTCCTCCGATTATCGCCCCAACTTTCTCTCCTTTGATGACAATATCAGAGGAAAAGTCAATCAGCCCTGCGTGGCAGTAATAGGTACCAATTCCTTCCCTGTCACACGCCTCACACCGTTTTAACCCCTCTTTACTGTTCCTTGTATGTTTCATACAAAAATCAGTGAAATTACTGCCTTCTGTAATATAATTCCCCTCTGTGTCCACCGCGATTGCTGCTAACCCTGTCGCTTCTGAAAACTGGTCCTGAATCGACTGCAATGCTTTCAGATCAATAAACTTTTTAATATCCATAATTTATTGCATGCCCCTCTCTTGTATTTGCGGTACCATTTTATCATTCTTATTATATAATAATAACAGGATAAATACAAGCAAGGAAGCAAGGAGTAATATCTTTTAAAATGGATTGAAGCCTAAGAAGTATTGTGCTACAATCACCGTGAAAAAGATAAAAAAAGAGGCTCATAATTATGGAAAGTGACCGATTATACAGGGTAGAGAAAAAGGATATAGGGAAATTAAAGCAGCTGCTGACAGAATGTTTTGAAGGGGATCCTCTTTATTGTAATCTGATCCCTGACGCAGAGAAGAGGAAACGTCTTCTCCCTGAACTGTTTGAATGTGATATGGAAGAATTTTTTGAGACCTGTGAGATATACGCGGACTGCCCGGATATCAATGGAATTATGGTTGTGGATGACGAATCGGAAGTATACAATCCGGTACAGTATTATCTGGCTGAAGCAGCAGCAACTTTAAAAACAGACAGTTATTTAATCCGGGAAGACAGGTCGTTAAAGACATTCTGGAACTTTTTACAGGGCAGGGATTATTTAAATTCCAGATGGACGGACCAGCTTCATCAGGAGGAGCGTCTTCACATCATATATCTGGCGGTAAGACCGAGCATGCAGCATCACGGGATATCAGCCTGTCTGCTGAAAGAAGCCATAGAATTTGCAGACAGGAACCACCTGATGATATCGCTGGAAACGCATAAACACAGTAATGTCAGTTTTTATGAACATTTCGGCTTCCGGCTTTTCGGAGTGGTAGAAAAGCATTTTCATCTAAAACAGTACTGTATGATCAGAGAGATGCGTTAACGGTCAGTACAAATAGTAGGACAGGCTGTCCGTTATCTGAAAACCTGCTTTCTTATACAGGGCGACAGCCGGAAGGTTATCGCCGGAAACCTGCAGATAGATCGTATCTTTTCTTAAATCTGCAGGAAGAGAACAATATGTTTTGAAGAACAGCTGCATGCAGGCAGTTCCAAGTCCCTGGCCCCGCAGTGGTTCTGAAATTTCAAATCCATAGAAATAAGCTTTTTTCCCCTGTATGTGAAGATAACATTTTCCAACCGCTTTCTGATCTTTGCAAAACTCAAAGTTTATCTGGTTTTTGCAAGTCTGATAAGAGATGGTAAGACCGGCTAAAACGGATTTATCTGGCCGTGGCACAAAACATTCCATAAAATATTCCCTGTAACAGAAAGAAGCCTCCATGGCCTGTAAAGTTTTGATGCCATCCTGCCAGTTTTCATAAACAGGAAAGATTAAATCGCTGTCCGGATAATCGTTTGTCAGTTCATCAAGAAGCATGGTGAAATAGCCTTTCTGTCGCTCTCCGGGAAGTGTTAAGCCATAGCATTCCATGGTATCGGGATCGGTAAAAAAAGCGATAAGAGCGGATAAGAGGCGGTCATTTTCATATAATAAACAGCAGATGCAGTCCTCTTCAAGCGGGAACGTAAAAGAGATATGATCCGTATTATTACAGGCCTCCTGCAAAATATTAAGATCATTTGTCTGCCAGCGATCAGGGTCATTTGTTTTGATAAGCTTCATGGTTTTGCTCCTGGTTTGTTTTCGTATAGTATAATACAAGAAAATAGTAAAATTCAATCAAATATTTTCCATATTGCTGATTGTTTCTTTGAAATATGGGTGATAGAATAAACACATGGAAAGCAGTTGGAGGGATGAAATTGAAAAAAAGAGAAGAAATACCGGTTTGCGACACCTGGAATCTGGAGGATATACTGCCATCGGATGAGGCCTGGGAAAATTTATTCCGTGAAACAGAGGGCTCGCTTTCAGGTTATAAAACGTATGAAGAACATCTGGCTGATTCTGGCGAGATGCTTTTTTCCTGTCTTAAATTTGATGAAGAGATATCATTAAAGATTGAGACCTTATTCGTGTATGCAAAACAGAAATCAGACGAAGATACTGGAAATGCAAAGTATCAGGGGTTATCTTCGAGAGCTAGGGCACTGTCTTATCAGGCTGCAGGACTGTCTTCGTATATTATTCCCGGAATTTTAACGATACCGCAAAACCTGTTAAGAGAATACCGGGAAACCGTTCCTGATTTGAAACGCTATGACCGTACTCTGGAAATCATATTAAAAAAGAAGGCACATACGCTGCCCGCGGCGATGGAAGCGCTGCTGGCAAACTCCATGGAAGCGACTTCCGGCTCTTCGGAAATTTTTAATATGTTTAATAATGCAGATGTAAAATTTCCTGAAATCAATGATGAGAAGGGAAAACCCGTAAAAATTACCCATGGCAATTACGTTGCCTTGATGGAAAAACAGGACAGAGAAGTACGTAAATCCGCATTCTACGGTCTCTACGGGGTTTATAAACAGTTTGATAATACTCTGGCTGCCACATTTTCTTCCAATGTAAAACGGGCTGCATTCTACGCAAACGCAAGGAATTATTCCTCTGCCAGAGCGCATTCACTGGCGGAGAATGAGGTATCAGAGGAGGTTTATGACAATCTGATTCAGGCGGTTCATGACGGACTTCCTTATCTTCATGAATATGTGTCGATGAGGAAGAAGGCATTGGGAGTGGAATCTCTTCACATGTATGACCTTTATGTACCCATGGTATCCCAAAAAGAGACGAAAATATCCTTTGAAGAAGCCAAAACCATGGTGCTTGAAGGGTTAAGACCATTGGGAGACCATTATCTTGCTCTTTTAAAAGAAGGTTTTGAAAACCGCTGGATTGATGTGTATGAGAATGAAGGAAAGCGCAGCGGTGCCTACTCCTGGGGGGTGTATGGAGTTCATCCTTATGTACTTTTGAATTTTAACGGAACCCTTGACAGTGTATTTACCCTTGCACATGAGATGGGGCACGCGCTGCACAGCTGGTTTTCTGATAAAAACCAGACCTATATGGATGCAGGTTATAAAATATTTGTTGCGGAGGTTGCCAGCACCTGTAATGAGGCACTCTTAATCCGTCATCTTCTAGAGATCACTGAGGATAAAAAGGAACGGGCATATCTACTCAATCATTTTATGGACAGTTTCCGCGGAACGCTCTACCGCCAGGCCATGTTTGCTGAATTTGAAGACAAGGCACACCGACTTGCAGCCAGGGGAGAGGCATTAACGTCTGAGACACTATGCAGAATGTACCATCAGCTGAATGAAGATTATTTTGGTCCGGATATGGTTGTGGATCCGGAAATCGATTATGAGTGGTCCAGGATTCCCCACTTTTACACACCGTTTTACGTTTACCAGTATGCCACCGGCTTCTCGGCTGCGGTAGCAATCAGCAGCAGAATTTTAGCGGGGGATGACAAGACTGTAAAGGGGTATTATGAATTTTTGAGCGGCGGCTGTTCCATGCCTCCTGTTGAACTTTTAAAACTGTGCGGCGTTGATATGTCCACAGCAGAGCCGGTAAAAGACGCTCTTTTGGTATTTTCAGGCCTTTTGGAAGAGATGAAAAGGCTTATTTAGGACTGATTTCCGGGTAGAGGAGAGGGGGAGCAGGTGTGAATCTGTATCAGATGATATTTAAGAGAAGATCGATTAAAAAATATAAGAAAGAGCCGGTACCGGAACAGCTGAAGCGGGATATCTTATATTTTGGGAATTGTGTATCAAGATTGTACGGCGACATACAGGTAAAGATGGAGATATGTGATGGTTTACAAGAGGAACTTCCGTTAAAGGGGTTGTGGAAGGTAGAGGCGCCCTATTATCTGGTCCTTTATTCGGAGGAGAAGGAAGGATATCTTACCAATGCGGGATATATTATGGAACCTGTTCTGCTGTATATGACAGGTAAGGGACTGGGAACCTGTTATCTTGCCAATGCGAAGAGTGCAAAACCAGCACCGCCTGGGTTGAAACAGGTGCTTGCCATTGCATTTGGATATCCAAAGACACTGCTTTACCGCGATCCTGCCACAGCAAAGCGGCTTCCTTTAAAGGAATTGTGCGTATTTAAGGAAGAAGCAGGTGAATCAGTAAAGAACATTTTAAAAGCAGTACGGCTGGCTCCCTCCATTATGAATACCCAGCCCTGGAGATTTATCGTGTATCATGATAAAATCTATATTTTTTCCTGCAGGGAATTTTTACCATCTCCATATCTGGTCTCTTTGCGGGAGATCAGTGTTGGCGTCATGCTTTCCCATCTGTCTATTGCTGCAGAAGAGATGTGGATGAATGTCAGCCTGGAAGCGGATAAGGCCATGGAAAAAAAATCATATAAAAGCGGTGCATATGTTGCTACTGCATATCTAAAAGAATATAAGTTATGAAAATGCTTCATGACAGAACCAAAGAGAAGATGTGTGATATAAAATCTTCTCTTTTTTCGAAGTAAGACTTTATTCTGGCGGAAAAAAATGATAGAATGGCACTGTTTGTTTATTAAGCGTAAGTGAGGGTGAATTCATGAAGCGGGAAATTGATATAAAAGAGATATCAGACGGAAAAATATATGACTTAAATGATATGGTAAAAGCGGATTGCAAAGATTGCGAAGGCTGCTCTGCCTGCTGCAGCGGAATGGGAACGTCCATCGTGCTTGACCCGCTTGATGTGTACCGGCTCACTGGAGGACTTGGCTGTCCGTTAGAAGCTTTGCTTGAGAATAAAGTGGAATTAAATGTTGTGGACGGAATCGTACTGCCAAATATCCGGATGACAGGAGAGAGCGAATCATGCGGATTTTTAGACCCCCAGGGCAGGTGCAGTATCCATTCTTTCCGTCCTGGTAACTGCCGCCTTTTTCCCCTTGGAAGAATTTACACAGATGAGGGGATCGGGTATTTTCTTCAGATATATGAATGTCCGAAGAAGAACAGAACTAAGGTGAAGGTCCGCAGCTGGTTGGACAATCCTGACGGAAAACGGTATGATAAATTTGTGGCGGACTGGCATGCTTTCTTAATAAAAGCAGAACAGGAAATAATAAGGAAGAATGATCCGGCATATACCAGCCAGGTCAGCATGAATGTTCTGAAAGCATTCTATTTTACCCCCTATGAGAATGGACAGGATTTTTATGATCAGTTTGGTAAAAGGCTTGAAGCCATTTCCTTCTTATGATAGAATTGGTAAGAATAGAGAAAAATAAGGGCGAAGAGAACCGAGGAGGAAAACATGATCAGGCAGTTAATTGACAGAATTCAAAAAACAAATGCACCGGTTTGTGTAGGACTTGATCCAATGCTAAGTTACATTCCCGATCACATAACAAAGAAGGCATATCATGAACTGGGTGAGACATTAGAGGGGGCTGCAGAAGCAATCTGGCAGTTCAATAAAGAAATTGTGGATCATGTTTATGATCTGATTCCCTCCGTCAAACCGCAGCTTGCCATGTATGAACAGTTTGGAATTGAAGGCTTAAAGACATACGACAGAACGATTAAATACTGCCGTGAGAAAGGCCTTCTTATCATAGCAGATGGGAAGAGAGGGGATATCGGTTCCACATCTGCCGCCTATGCTGCGGCTCATATCGGTAAAGTAAAGGTGGGCACTAAGAGTATTCCGGCATTTCACACAGATTTCCTTACCGTCAACCCTTATCTTGGAACAGATGGTATTGCGCCCTTTGCCGACGTATGCAAAGAAGAGGACAAGGGCCTTTTTGTTCTGGTTAAGACTTCCAATCCGTCCAGCGGAGAATTCCAGGACCGCCTGATAGACGGAGCCCCACTTTATGAACATGTTGCTAAAAAAGTCGTGGAATGGGGAGCGGACTGCATGGATGGAACATACAGCAACATTGGTGCAGTGGTGGGAGCCACCTATCCGGAGATGAGCGCAGTATTAAGAAAGATGATGCCTCACACCTATTTCCTCGTACCTGGGTACGGAGCGCAGGGAGGAACCGCTGAGGATTTAAAACCATGTTTTAACGAAGACGGTCTTGGAGCAATTGTGAATTCCTCCAGAGGAATAATTGCCGCTTACAAGCAGGAAGCATATAAGAAATTCGGTCCGGAACACTTTGGTGAAGCGTCCAGACAGGCCGTGATCGATATGGTTTCTGACATAAACCGGGTGTTATAGGGAGGAATCATGGGAAAAATTAAAATCGAAGCAGAAGTTGTCAGCCAGACCAGGCTTGCAGACGGTGTATTCAGCATGTGGATCGAAGCGAAGGGAATTACAGATCAGGCAGAACCCGGGCAGTTTATATCAATGTATACAAAAGACAGCTCAAAGCTGCTGCCACGTCCGATCAGTATCTGTGAAACCAATCGGGACAAGGGCTTTTTAAGAATTGTTTACCGGATAGCAGGCGGAGGAACGGAAGAATTTTCCCAATATAAGACCGGCAGCCGGATTAGTGTGATGGGGCCGTTAGGGAATGGATTTCCTCTGGAAGCAGGCTCACCAGGAAAGCGTGCACTTTTAATCGGAGGCGGTATTGGAATCCCCCCTATGCTGGAACTTTCCAAACATCTTACGTGTACCAGACAGATTGTTTTGGGATACAGGGACGAGCTGTTTTTAAATGAAGAATTTTTACCTTATGGAGATACATTTCTCGCCACGGAAAGCGGAACTGCCGGAACGAAGGGCAATGTAATGGATGTAATCAGAGAACATGGTTTACAAAGCGATGTAATTTTTGCATGTGGTCCGACTCCCATGTTAAAGTCCATACAGGCATATGCTCTGGAACATCATATTGAATGCTATCTGTCCCTGGAGGAAAAGATGGCATGCGGAATCGGCGCATGTCTTGCCTGTGTATGCAAAAGCAGTGAGAGAGATGGTCATTCCATGGTTCATAATAAAAGAGTCTGCAAAGACGGTCCGGTATTTAAGGCTGAGGAGGTTGAATTCTAGATGAATATGAAAGTAAATCTTGCAGGTGTGGAATTGGACAATCCTGTTATGACTGCCTCAGGTACCTTTGGTTCCGGTGAAGAATACAGTGAATTTGTGGATTTAAACCGGTTGGGGGCCGTTGTCACAAAGGGAGTGGCAAACATCCCCTGGGCAGGAAATCCGACGCCCAGAATTGCAGAAACCTATGGTGGAATGATTAATGCCATCGGACTTCAAAACCCGGGTATGGATGTATTTATTGAACGGGATATTCCTTTCTTAAAACAATTCGATACGAAAATCATTGTCAATGTGTGTGGTAAAACGGCGGAAGATTATATCGAAGTGGTGGAGCGTCTTTCTCATGAACCGGTGGACATGCTGGAGATTAACATTTCCTGCCCTAATGTAAAAGAGGGCGGAATTGCATTTGGCCAGGATCCTAAGGCGGTGGAGGCCATAACAAGAGAGGTTAAGAAATATGCCAGGCAGCCGGTTATTATGAAACTGAGTCCCAATGTGACAGATATTACCGTTATGGCAAAAGCGGCGGAAGCAGGCGGAGCAGATGTGTTATCGATGATTAATACGCTGACCGGTATGAAGATCGACGTGAACCGCCGGACGTTTGCCCTTGCCAATAAGACAGGCGGGTTATCCGGCCCTGCAGTTAAGCCGGTAGCTGTGCGTATGGTTTATCAGGCTGCATGTGCAGTGAAGATTCCCATTATTGGAATGGGCGGTATTATGACTGCTGAGGATGCTCTGGAATTTATTCTTGCCGGAGCAGCGGCGGTTTGTGTAGGAACAGCAAACTTTGTGAACCCCTGCGCAACAATGGAAGTCATTCAGGGTATTGAGGACTATATGATAAAACATCAGGTTGATGACATTTACAAACTAATCGGTGCAGTCAGGTAACGGAACGATTTTTGAATAGAGAGGACAGCTAAATGGAACAGTATAAGCAGGAGTTTATTGAATTTATGGTGGACAGCAATGTCCTGAAATTTGGAACTTTTACATTGAAAAGCGGAAGAAAATCCCCATTCTTTATGAATGCCGGTTCTTATGTAACAGGAGCACAGTTAAAGAAGCTGGGGGAGTATTATGCAAAAGCGATTCACGATAAGTTTGGAACTGAGTTTGATGTGCTGTTTGGACCTGCTTACAAAGGAATTCCTTTAAGTGTTACAACTGCAATTGCCTTTCATGAGCTGTACGGAAAAGAGATAAAATACTGTTCCAACAGAAAAGAAGAGAAAGATCATGGCGGAGACGCGGGAATTCTTCTTGGAAGTCCCATTCAGGATGGAGACCGGGTTGTTATTATAGAAGATGTGACCACATCCGGTAAGTCTATTGAAGAAACTTTTCCGATTATCAAGGCACAGGGTGATGTAACGATTCTGGGTCTTATGGTATCCTTAAACCGAATGGAAAAGGGAAAAGGAGAACAGAGCGCACTTTTGGAAATTCAGGAAAAGTATGGATTTTCAGCATCTGCAATTGTATCCATGTCAGAGGTAATCGAACATCTTTATAACCGGGAATACAAAGGAAAAGTATTGATTGATGATACGTTAAAAGAAGCGATTGATAATTATTACGAAATTTATGGCGTAAAATAAGGAGAACAGGATATGGAAAGAGTTTATAAAACAATGAGAAATGCAGGTGCATTAAATATAGTTGTTGGAATTATCGTGACTGCAATCGGACTTACTGCAGGAATCATATCAATTATAAACGGAGCGATATTACTGAAAAGAAAATCTGAAATTACATTTTAAACGTTATCTCAGGAGTTTAGTCTGCCAGGAATAACTTCCTGGCAGACATCTCCTTTTATGATAAAGATGGAGCTGTTATGATTAAAGATGCGACGAAACGGCAGAAGTTTGGTTGGGTGATTTTTATAATTTACCTGATCTTTTTGGCGTATTTTCTGTTTTTCTCGGATTATTTTGGGAGAGGCGGTCATATACGGGAAGATTATGCTTATAATCTGGTCCCTTTTAAGGAAATTAAGCGTTTTATCGTGTACCGCCACGTAGTCGGATTCCAGTCCTTCCTCTTAAATATTGTTGGGAACATAGCAGGCTTCATGCCCTTTGGTTTCTTTCTTCCGGTAATCAGCCGGAGGAGCCGCCGCTTTTTCAATACAATGCTGCTTAGTCTGCTGTTCAGCCTTTGCATTGAAACCACCCAGCTGATCTTCAAGGTAGGCAGTTTTGACGTAGACGATATGATCTTAAATTCGCTGGGAGGGATATTGGGTTATCTCCTGTATAAAATAATACAGCACATAAGAATAAGGAGGATGAGGCGTGGGAAAACAAAAAAAAGTGTCCTACATTAGAAAACCTTTTGCAAAAAAAAGTTTTTTTTCGTTGGGGCTGGCTTTAGGAGCACTGGTTTTGGGGGTTCTTGGAATATCCAGCGCTGCAATCACTGCCGGGCAGGCGCAGTTAAATGTTGCGGCTGTCTGCTTTTGCAGCATGCTGATTTCTATCTTTTCCCTGTTTTATGGTGTTTCGTCATTTTTTGAAAAAGAGAAGAAATACATACTGTCTAAAATTGGAATCGGCATCAGTGCCGTACTGATAATCTTCTGGACAGTTCTTTTAATTATCGGTATAAGGGGGTAAATATGGAATACACAAAGATGTTTGAACAGGAAAATGAGGGGATCATGGAACGTTTCCTTCTTTCTATGGAGCGGATCAGCCAGATGTCTGAGGAACAGACCGTGTCTGAGCCATTTCGTGATTATTTTACAAGGACTGCCTCATTTATCTGCCTCATGGGTGAGTACCTTGAGTTTTTGAAGGAAGGCGGACAAAACTCCGCTTCCTTAAATGAATTAAAAGAATGGAACCATAAATTTTATGAAGACATTCTTCCGGAGTCTTATGAAAGAAGTTATGCGAATCCGGCTTATGCAGTAAAAAAACTGGGCGATGGAATTGGTCAGCTCCTTTGCTATCTGTATAAGGAAATCAGGGGGGATATTGTTTTCATACATGAAAGCAGGCTGACAGATATCACCATTTTAAATGAAACGTTAATAGAAATCTATAACATGTTTGAGGACGGAGTACCGGAGGCGGCGTCTGTAAAAGAGGTGATTTACTGGTTCGTCAGTGATTATACCGATCATACAGTTACCTACCGTATCAGAGAGGTACTGGATCCTTCCCTTTCCTTTGCTGCAGATATTATTCGTGACAGCGACTTGACGGATCTTCGCTATCTTTACCGTTTTGGTGAATATATATCAGCATCTGAATGTCAGGTTGCCGAATATTTAAACTCTCTTCCGGAAGAGACGGTTCGTCTGATGGCGGATACTTATACGGAAGGATATAAAAAAGGGTTTGAGGTGATGGGCAGGGATCTATCAAAGAAGAATGCAGTCCAGATCCGTTATGAGGTTGGTTTTGAGCGTATGGTCAAATACGCCATGGAGAATTTTGAAAAGATGGGACTACAGGTTATTTTGTGCCGCGCAGCTGTCTGGGCAGTAAATACCAATGCCGGACGGAAATCTGGCTATTACAGCAAATCCCCTAACCGGCAGTATGATTATGATCACCGTTATGATGATGCCATTTACATGAATAAGGCATTTAAGGACAGAAAAGCGTCCGTACTGAAAGTTGCCTATGAAACATATAAAGACCTGGCTGCCGGCTACGCAGGGCCTGCTGTCATAGAAACCTTTGGAAAAGAAGGATTTCATCCGGTGAATAAGCAGGAAGCAAACCGCCTTGATTCCAGGCAGGAGAAGCTGGCTGTTGAGATGGCAGGAGAAAATGCCGAAATATCCAATCAATATATTCCTGGCGATGAGACAAGCTTCACCATCATTGCATTCCCGGTTCCGGAGATCGGCGTTAATTTCGAGGAGATATTTAACGAGACGATTGCCATTAATACCCTTGATTATGAAAAGTACAAGGGTTTGCAGCAGACGATTATCGATGCACTGGATGAGGCCGAGTATGTGGAAATTACGGGAAAAGGAACGAATAAGACACACTTATCGGTTGCACTTCACTCCTTAAAAGATAAAGAAAAAGAAACGAATTTTGAAAACTGTGTAGCGGATGTAAACATACCTCTTGGAGAAGTATTTACCTCTCCCAGACTTTCCGGAACCAATGGAGTTCTTGAAGTCAGCACCGTTTATATTACAGATTTTCAGTTTAAGGATCTGTCTATGACTTTTGAAAACGGCATGATTAAAGACTATTCCTGCAGTAATTTCGAAGATCCAAAGGAAGGAAAAGAACTGATCAGGCAGGTGATTTTAAAGAATCATGACACACTCCCCATGGGAGAGTTTGCCATTGGAACCAACACAACTGCCTACGCCATGGCCAGGAAATTTGCTATTCTTGACAAGCTGCCTATTTTAATCGTAGAAAAAATGGGACCTCATTTTGCAGTTGGAGATACGTGTTACAGCTGGTCGGAAGACAGCAGTTTCTACAATCCCAATGGCAAGGAGATTATTGCAAAGGAAAATGAGATATCGGCTCTTCGAAAAGAGGATGCATCAAAGGCATATTTCAACTGTCATACAGACATTACCATACCTTATGCAGAACTTGACAGGATAGAAGCTGTTTGTGCAGATGGGAAACGTATTAGAATCATAGAGGATGGGAAGTTCATATTAAAAGGTACAGAGGAATTAAATCTGCCCTTTTCTCAACTTTAGGCTTTAAAACTTTAGTATTTCAGAGAGAACCATTAAGAAATATTGAAAACAGACGATAATTTATAACGGAGTGGGAATTTTACAAAAGAGCAAAATGGAGGATACCAGATGAAGAATTTAAAGATTGGAAAAAGAATTACGGTCTCTTTTGGAGTTGTTTTTATTTTATTTTTAGTTGTATCATGTATTTCATTGTACAGTTTAATAGGGAATAATTCCAGATTTGTTGAATTTTATAATAACGGACATCAGGTATCGATGCTCACTGTGGAGATGAGACAGAATATTCAGTCAGCCGCAAAGAATGTGGGATATGCAACCATGAGTCTGGATTTGAATACCAGGGCCAAATACATTGATCAGTCCGAAGCGGATTTTAATAAATTAAAGGAAAATGTACAATTTTTGAAGGACCATTATAAAGGGGACAAAACCATAGTCGACAGCATAGAAAAGACCTTAAGCGATACGGAACCCTTTAAAGATAAAGTATTCACTCTGGCAAAAGAAAATAAGACCCGCCAGGCTACTGAAATTTTCTTCGATTCACTGGAACCGAATTTTAATCAGATCCAGTCAGATCTGATTAAGATCAGTGATGCAGCGAAACAGGATGCAGCCAATGATTTTTCCAGATCGCAAACTGATATGCATGTAACGGAAGCAATTGTCATACTGTTCCAGATTATCGGGGCAGCAGCAACCATCGTTCTTGCTTTATATATGACAAGAAGTATTGTAGCGCCGGTAAAAGAGATTGAAAAGGCTGCTGCGGAGATGTCAAAAGGCAGTCTCCATGTGGAGCTGGGTTATCAGTCAAAGGATGAACTGGGCGGTCTTGGCGACAGTATGCGTTCCACTATATCTAATATCGGCAGTATTATTGACGATATCATTTATATTTTAGGTTCCATGGCAGCTGGAGATTTTACAGTTGTTTCAAAGGACAGGGAAAAGTATGTTCTGGACTATGAGCCTATTTTACTGGCCATCAGGAATATCAGAGATAACTTAAGTAATGCCCTTTCCCGTATTAATGAATCGGCAGATCTGGTTGCCAATGGTTCTGAGCAGGTATCCTCCGGAGCCCAGGCACTGTCTCAGGGTGCGACGGAGCAGGCTTCCTCCATTCAGGAGCTGGCAGCAACAATTAACGATATCTCCAATCAGATCAATAAAAATGCAGAGAATGCAAAAGAAGCACGGATGAGATCAGAAGAAGCCGCACACAATGTAACAAAGAGCAATCAGAAGATGATGGAGATGAATCAGGCAATGACTGAGATTAATACCAAATCCAGTGAGATTGGTAAGATCATCAGAACCATTGAAGATATTGCATTCCAGACGAATATTCTTGCATTAAATGCTGCAGTGGAAGCTGCACGGGCGGGCGAAGCAGGAAAAGGGTTCGCAGTGGTAGCCGATGAAGTGCGCAATCTGGCAAGCAAGTCAGGAGAAGCGGCGAAGAATACTACAATTCTGATCGAAGAAAGTTTGCAGGCAGTGGAGAATGGAAGCAGGATTACTGCAGAGACAGCGAAAGCCATGCAGGATGTTGTGGAAGGCACCCGCCGCATTAACAATATTATAGAAGAGATCGCCACAGCTTCTGACAAACAGGCTGCTGCTGTTAATCAGGTAACGTTAGGAATAGATCAGATATCAAGTGTTGTCCAGACGACTTCTGCCACAGCAGAGCAAAGTGCAGCCGCCAGTGAAGAATTGTCAGGTCAGGCACAGATTATGAAAGGTCTGGTTGAGCAGTTTAAGGTTTACAATGGAAATACCCAGCAAAGCAGTTTGCCATTAAACACTGCAGTGGTTGGATCGGATGAGAATGAGATTTCTGTATACAACGAAGAATCAGATCCCATTCCGGTACCAATCGATCCGGTTTATTTTGAAGATTCTTCCACATATAATAACAGCAAATATTAAAATACATAACAGGTGTAAAAGCCGGAGGATGTGGATTCTCTCCGGCTTTTTGCGCCTGTTTTTTTGAATTACAGGGCATACTTAAAAATATAAAGAAAATTATTGACGGCGCAGAGAAAAGCTAGTATTATAATTAATAAGTAACAATTAATTAGTGAGAGTAAAGTATTAGTATTACTTATTAGTTACATTACTCTAAATAATGAATAACACATGATTGGAAGAGGAAAAGGAGAAATTACTATGGCAAACGTATCAATTGTTATGGGAAGTGATTCAGATATGCCTGTTATGGCACAAGCTGCAGAGGTTCTGGAGAAACTGGGTGTAGAATTTGAAATGACTGTCATTTCCGCACACAGGGAACCCGATATATTTTTTGAATATGCGAAAACAGCAGAAGCCAGAGGCATTAAAGTCATAATCGCCGGAGCAGGAAAAGCGGCTCATCTTCCGGGAATGTGTGCTGCATTATTTCCAATGCCCGTCATTGGAATTCCGATGAAAACCTCTGATCTTGGAGGCGTGGATTCCCTTTATTCCATCGTACAGATGCCTTCCGGTATTCCGGTTGCAACCGTGGCAATTAACGGCGGTACCAATGCAGGAATTCTGGCAGCAAAGATATTGGCTGCGGGGGACAATGAACTATTAAAAAGACTGAAGGAATACTCAGAAAATCTAAAGAATGATGTGGTGAAAAAAGCAGAAAAGCTGGAGCAGATCGGCTATCGGGAATATCTGTCACAGATGAAAAAATAGGATTCTAAAAGCGGAGGAAATAAAGATGGATTATAAGAATGCCGGAGTAGATATTGAAGCTGGATACAAATCAGTTGAATTGATGAAAAAGCATGTACAGGAAACGATGAGACCGGAAGTACTTGGCGGGCTTGGCGGGTTTTCAGGAGCATTTTCAATGTCTGCTTTTAAAGATATGGAGAAGCCGACTCTGGTATCAGGAACAGATGGAGTAGGAACGAAACTGAAGATTGCATTTCTTATGGATCAGCATAATACGGTAGGAATCGACTGTGTAGCCATGTGCGTCAATGATATTGCCTGTGCAGGCGGTGAACCGCTGCTTTTCCTTGATTATATTGCCTGTGGAAAAAATTATCCGGAGAAGATTGCAGAAATCGTCAGTGGTGTGGCAAATGGCTGCAAACAGGCAGGTGCTGCACTGATCGGAGGAGAGACTGCGGAGATGCCTGGTTTTTATCCGGAAGACGAATATGATCTGGCAGGTTTTGCAGTAGGAGTTGTAGATGAGAAGAATCTTGTTACCGGTGCAGACATAAAAGCTGGTGATGTATTAATCGGAATAGCTTCATCCGGTGTTCACAGCAATGGTTTTTCTCTGGTGAGAAAGGTATTTGACGTAACAAAAGA
Source organism: Lacrimispora amygdalina (assembly GCF_900205965.1). Classification (GTDB taxonomy): domain Bacteria; phylum Bacillota; class Clostridia; order Lachnospirales; family Lachnospiraceae; genus Lacrimispora; species Lacrimispora amygdalina_A. Next base: position 110,613 of record NZ_OAOF01000016.1, on the reverse strand, counting down.
AACTTTGAATGTTTATTATGAAGAATTAGGCAGTACCCTGGGAGAATGCCTGATTGTGCCTACCAAAATCTATGTAAAAGCATTAAAGCTTGTAAAAGAAAGCGGTGTGGCTGTAAAAGGCTGCAGCCATATTACCGGCGGCGGATTTTATGAGAATATTCCACGCATGCTTCCGGAAGGTATCTGTGCTTCAGTGAAGAAAAACAGTTATCAGGTTCCACCCATCTTTCAGCTTATAGAAGAAAAGGGGGATATAGCGGAAGAAATTATGTACAATACTTTCAATATGGGAATCGGTATGGTGCTGGCAGTAGATCCGGCTGATCAGGATAAGACCCTGGAGGCAATCAGGGCTGCAGGTGAGAAAGCCTGTGTAATCGGATGTACAAAAGAAGGTGATAAGGGCGTGGTCTTATGCTGAGAATCGGCGTGCTGGTATCCGGAGGAGGAACCAATTTACAGGCAGTCTTAGATGCTATTGAAAGCGGACAGATAACAAACGCAGAGGTAGCCGTAGTTATCAGTAATAACCAGAATGCCTATGCGCTTAAACGGGCAGAGATTTATGGAATTGATGCTGTCTGCATTTCGCCAAAGGATTACAGTAACAGGGAATTATTTCACGATGAACTTTTAGCCCGGATTGATGCATATCAACTTGATTTAATTGTACTTGCCGGTTTTCTTGTTACCATTCCTGAACGAATGATTAAGAAGTACAGAAACCGTATTATAAATATTCACCCGTCTCTCATCCCGGCTTTTTGCGGGACAGGCTATTATGGACTTAAGGTTCACGAAGCAGCATTAGCCAGAGGTGTGAAAATCACAGGAGCTACGGTCCACTACGTTGATGAAGGAACGGATACTGGTCCGATTATTCTGCAGAAAGCAGTGGAGGTAAAGGAAGGCGATACGCCGGAGATGCTTCAGAAACGAGTGATGGAAGAAGCGGAATGGAAGATTCTTCCCCAGGCGATTGCCATGATTGCAAAGAAACAGGAGGAAAAAGCATGAAGGTTCTGATCATAGGCGGCGGCGGCAGGGAACATGCGATTGCATGGAAGGCAGCTCAGAGTCCGAAGGTCCATAAGCTGTACTGTGCTCCGGGTAATGCCGGAATTGCTGAGATTGCAGAATGCGTTGACATTGGTGTAATGGAATTTGACAGACAGGTGGAGTTTGCCAGAAGTAAGGGAATTGATCTGGTAATTGTTGGTCCTGATGATCCTCTTGTGGCAGGAGCTGCAGATGAATTTTTAAAAGCAGGAATCCGGGTATTCGGTCCGGAAAAAAAGGCGGCATGTCTGGAAGGTTCCAAATCATTTTCCAAAGATCTGATGAAAAAATATAACATACCCACAGCTGCGTATGAGACATTTGATTTAGCATCAGATGCGCTTTCCTATCTGGAAACTGCTAAAATGCCGGTTGTTTTAAAGGCTGACGGCCTTGCTCTTGGCAAGGGAGTCTTAATCTGCAATACACTGAAAGAGGCAAAAGACGGTGTCAGGACTCTGATGCTGGATAAGCAGTTCGGTTCTGCCGGTGACCGGATTGTAGTCGAAGAATTTATGGTCGGGCGGGAAGTGTCTGTTCTGGCATTTGTGGATGGGAAAAACATAAAGATTATGACCTCTGCCCAGGACCATAAAAGAGCTCAGGATGGAGATAAAGGTCTTAACACAGGCGGAATGGGCACATTTTCCCCCAGCCCTTTTTATACAGAAGAAATTGATGCATTCTGCAGAAAATACATCTATCAGGCAACGGTGGATGCAATGCAGTCTGAAAACAGGGAATTTAAGGGAATTATCTTTTTCGGCCTGATGCTGACGAAAGAAGGCCCGAAGGTTTTGGAATATAATGCAAGATTTGGAGATCCCGAAACCCAGGTAGTGCTTCCGAGAATGAAGAATGATATTATAGAAGTATTTGAAGCCTGCATAGACGGGACCTTAGATAAGATTGACCTGCAATTTGAGGACAATGCTGCTGTCTGCGTCGTTCTGGCTTCCGATGGGTATCCGCAGCATTATGAGAAAGGATTTCCAATCAAAGGACTGGAACGTTTTAAAGACCAGACTGGTTACTACGTATTTCACGCAGGAAGCCGGTCGGGGGAAGATGGTATTCCTGTTACTAACGGGGGAAGAGTTCTGGGTGTGACAGCCCTGGGAAGGGATTTAAAAGAGGCCAGATCAAATGCTTATGAAGCCACAAACTGGGTGGATTTTGCAAACAAATATATGAGACATGATATTGGAAAAGCGATTGATGAAGCTTAAAATCTTACCATTTCACTGGAATCCATGCATAAAAAACGTTGACACAGCAGTATTTTCATGATATTGTATCTCTACAGTAGGACTCTAATCTTTTAAAGTGTTTTTCTACATTACTATTTGAAGACGGCATAGGATAAGACTGGATTTACACAGTTTCATAGTACCGGAAGACATTTAAAACGGGTTACATAAAAAAGTGTAGCTGAGCCGATATCCAGGTTGAGGGTATCGGCTTTTTCCATAATGCCTGATAAAGGGAGGTTGATCCATAAGAGCAAGATTTAAAAATATTGTCAATAAGAGGGTAAGGCAGTATTTAGTAGTAAAAGCTGGGTGAGTATTATGACGAAAATTGTCAAAAATAAACTATGTAATGCTAATGTTTGGGACTTATAAAACTACATAGTTTGTACCAGTGCAGTCTTCGGTACAAACTTCAGGTGCATAATTATGCACGGGAATGGAGGAAAATATGCTAGATTGTTTACGTAAATTAAATTTACCGGAGTATGTACAGGATATTTTAAATCAGTCAAAGGGTGTCATCATCCCGAAAACAAGAAATGATTTATTAACTCTTGCTATGGGTGGGGATGAAAATATTTCTTTCGATATAGATTACGAAGTGGAAGGCAAGGGGAAGATATTAGAAGCCACCGCAACCAAATGTAAAAATGGTATTGTAATCAATTATATGGAAGATTATATGCGCAGACGTGATCCGAACTCCATGCTGATCGCAGACAATAATCCGACTGATAAGCCCAGATATGAGGATGTATATCAGAACGATTTTGAAACACTCAGAATGGAAACATTTGACTGGCTGAAAAATCAGGAACTGATATTTTTCCCATTTAAATCCGGCGGTTTGGAGTATGGATATGATTCTGTATTAGTAGCTCCGGCCAATGCAGGATTTTTTGCAGCAGGCCTTGCAGATCTCCAGGGATTTTTAAACATAGACGATATCTCGCATGATTTTAATCCGAGAGCGGTTGTTTTTCTGGCACCGCCATTCCGTCATACACATTTTAATGGTAAGCAGGCAGTGATACACAACCGCTTAAAAGGACTGCATGAAGTATATGCCTATAATCTTTATCCAGGACCAAGTGCAAAGAAAGGTATTTATGGTGTACTGCTGGATATCGGGGAAGAGGAAGGCTGGGTAACTGCTCATGCATCAGCGGTTAAGGTTATCACGCCCTACGATAATGAAATTGTGATTATGCATGAAGGTGCATCTGGCGGAGGAAAAAGCGAGATGCTGGAAGATATCCATAAAGAGATGGATGGAAGAGTTATTTTAGGAAAGAATACGGTAACAGGAGAGAAGAACTATTTAAATCTTTCTGAGACCTGTGATCTGATTCCTGTTACGGATGATATGGCTTTGTGCCATCCAAAGATGCAGCAGGGCAGTAAGAAACTGGTTGTAAAGGATGCAGAATCGTCCTGGTTTTTAAGAGTGGATAATATTAAGCGCTACGGAGCTTCCCCACAGTATGAGAGGATTTTTATTCAGCCGGAAGAACCATTAATCTTTTTAAACCTTCAGGGTGTGCCGGAAGCAACTTGTCTGCCATGGGAGCATACGATGGACAGTACTGGAAAGCCCTGCCCAAACCCACGTGTAATTCTCCCAAGAAAACTGGTTCCTAATTCTATCGATGAGCCGGTTGAGGTTGATGTCAGAAGCTTTGGTGTAAGAACACCTGCATGTACAAAAGCCAATCCGTCATATGGAATTATGGGTATCATGCATATCCTTCCTCCTGCTCTTGCATGGCTGTGGCGTCTGGTTGCACCAAGGGGATATAACAACCCAAGTATTATCGATTCCCAGGGAATGACCAGCGAAGGAGTGGGATCCTACTGGCCATTTGCAACAGGTAAGATGGTAACTCAGGCTAATCTGCTTCTGGATCAGATTTTGCAGTCTTCTAATACCCGCTATGTACTGATTCCAAATCAGCATATCGGAGCGTATGAAGTGAGTTTTATGCCTGAGTGGATTTCCAGAGAATACATTGCCCGACGCGGAAGCGCAAAATTTAAGCCTGAGCATCTGGTGGAAGCACGCTGTCCCCTGTTAGGTTTTGGTCTGGAATCATTAAAGATTGACGGACAATATATCAGAAGAGCATTCTTAAGACCGGAGACACAGCAGGAAGTGGGCATTGAAGGCTATGATGCCGGTGCTGCAATCTTAACTGAGTTCTTTAAGCAGGAGCTGGTGAAATATAATACAGATGAGTTAAATCCATTAGGAAAGCAGATTATCGAGATGTTCATGAAAGGTGCAACTGTTCAGGATTACCTTGAAATTATGCCTATGAGATATTAAAATCAGACCATAAGAAGTCTGTATGTGTAAGGAAGCGCGGCTTAAAGATGATTATCATCGAAAAGCCTCGCTTCCTTTTTGTCAGCTGTTTTTTCTTTCGTATTTTATTCTGCCTGGACATTTTTGGGGCTCGATCCGCCACATACAGGTTTTACAGTGAATGCAGGCTCCTGTATCTTTTCCATTAATGGCATCACTGGCCCAGTTGGGGTTAACTAAAGTGCCCCGTCCGATATTAACCATATCCACGCGAGCTGTATTTAATATCTCATCAGCCTGCTTTGGAGAGGTGATTTCTCCTACGGTGAAAACCGGAACTGAGATCCTTTTCCTGATTTCCTGGGCTCCGTAAATTAAATCTGTGAACGGGTAATCATCCGGTTTAAATGGGTCTGAAAGCTGTGCAAAGCCAGAAGAAATATTGAGAAAATCAATACCGCATGCCTGAAATTCCAAGGCGTGATCAATGCCGTCGGAGAGTGTGGGTTCGTATGCACCCAGCCGCATTCCTACAATGAAAGATGCCGGTGTCCGTTTTCGGATCTCTCTAATTATTTCCTTTGCAAACAGTGCCGGATTTTTACCATATTCATCATTTCTTACATTCACACGGCTGTTAAGGAACTGGCTGATTAAGTAGTTGTGGCAGCCATGAAGCTCTATTCCATCATACCCGGCCTTATATGCCCGTTCTGCAGCTTCCGCAAATGAATTTTGAATCCTGTGCAGTTCATCCAGTGAAAGTGCCCTGGATTTCTTACTTTTACCCCTCACCATGCACTCGATCTCACTGGGACAGACGGTTTCTTCCATAAAACCATAGATGCCGCCATGATGAATCTGCACAAAGATGGGAGTTCCTGTTTCATGAACTGCTTTTGTAATTCTTGAAAGTCCCTCAATTTGTCCGTCCTCCCAGATTCCAATCTGGGAATCGCAGAGTCTTCCAGCCTTTTCCACACAGGTAGCTTCCTGAATAATTAACCCCGGTCCGCCCTGTGCAATCTTACGGTAATGTTCTATCTGAATATCAGTTACATACCCCGTGTCATCGGTACGGTTGTAAATCACCATGGGAGGTACGGCAATTCTGTTTTTTACCTCCAGATTTCTAATTTTCATTGGGTTAAATAATTTGTTCATTGATAATCTCCTTTTTATATTTATGATTATATCTATTGTCAGTGAGAAGATCTGGTTATCCAGATCAGCAACCTTTATACATTCCTGGCATCAGATGAAGGACGGATCATAAGGGAACTGATAGCAGAAGGCCAGTTTGATTCTGATGTAGCAGAGGCTTACCAGTCCCGATGTTATTTACCCCGAAGAAAGGTTTCAGGAAAGATTCTGGAGCGGGGAGTAGAAAGAGGGGAAATTAGAGAAAATTGACCAACGGGTGCTACGGATTTTCAGAGCGGATTAAGTTTTTTAGTTCTTCCAGGTAATTGAGAGCAAATGTACTTAAATGGATCCTGGGATTCTCGATCCAGCCTATTCTCATATATTCTGAGGTTATAAGAGGAACTGCAATAATATTATCTCCGTTTAAGTTGCTGTTTAAGATACCGCTGCAGATGGTATAGCCGTTTAATCCGATCAATAAGTTAAAAAGAGTAGCCCGGTCACTGACGTAGATGATTTTCTTCCTTGGAACCGTGCTCAGTATTTCCTCAGAAAAATAGAATGAGTTATTTTCGCCCTGCTCAAATGCCAGAAAGGGATAGGATTTTAACTCCTCCATTGTGACTGCGGCATGTTTAGAAAGAGGATGGGATGAGCTGATAAATACATGAGGAGAAGCTTCAAGCAATGGGTGAAAGATCAGTCCACTGTCTTTAAAAAGCTTCTCCAGCACCTTTTTATTAAAATCATTCAGATACACAATTCCAAGTTCACTTCTGAAATTCTTTACATCCTCAATGATTTCATATGTTCTTGTTTCCCGCAAGGTAAACTCATATTCGTCATGATCCTGCCGTTCCACCAGATTGACAAAGGCATTGACAGCAAAAGCATAATGCTGGGTTGAAATAGAGCAGATCCGTTTTGCAGGTGTTTTCTTCAGATAATGCTGTTCCAACAGATCAGCCTGTTCTAACACCTGCCTGGCATAGGAAAGAAATTCGCTTCCGTCCAGGGAAAGAGAGATTCCCTTGGGATTTCTGTTAAATATGGTAATGCCATATTCAAGTTCCAGCTCTTTTACTGCGTTGGAAAGGCTGGGCTGGGTGATATAAAGCTGTTTTGCAGCCTCTGATATGGAGCCGCAGTTAACGATTGTAATAACATAACGAAGCTGCTGAAGTGTCATTGCAATGGATTCCTCTCTTTCTCGATCTTTTATTATTCTAACACATAATGATATAGTTTAAAACTATACGAATGCATAAAAATATAGAATTTTACAGATATATTTGTTTCCGCTAGAATAAAATACATACAGGTAAAAAAGAGAGGAGACTTAAGAATGGCACAGGCGAAAAAAAGAGCACCATTTAAATTTGATATAGTAGGAAGCTTTTTGCGTCCCGAATATTTAAAGGAGGCAAGAGAGGGCTGGAGAAATGGAACGGTCACTGACGAAGAATTGAGAAAAACAGAAGACAGAGCCATCACTGAACTGATCGAAAAGCAAAAAGAAGCAGGACTTCCGGTTATTACAGATGGAGAATTCCGCAGAAGCTGGTGGCATCTTGATTTTATGTGGGGATTACAAGGAGTTAAAAAGCTGGAGGTGGAACAAGGGTATGCCTTTCATGACGAAATCACCAGAGGAGAGTCGGCTGGTCTGTGCGGAAAGATATCGGGAGAAAATCATCCATTTGTAGAACATTTTAAATTTGTAAAGCTGTTTGAGGATGATACGGTTACTGCAAGACAGACGATTCCTGCTCCTGCCCAGTTTCTTGCAGAACTGGAACGCAAAGACAATCTGGAACAGACAAGATCCTGCTATCCGGATGAAGAACAGCTGATCCAGGATATTGCAGCTGCCTACCGCACCGTAATTCTGGATCTGTATGAAGCAGGCTGCAGAAATGTTCAGTTTGATGACTGTACCTGGGGAATGTTCTGCGATACAAAGTATTGGGAGGCAAGACAGAAAGAAGCAAAATCAATTGATTCCGAGGCAGAAAAATATGTAAGACTGAATAATCTTGCCATGGAAAATCTGCCGGAAGATCTGGTGATCAATACCCATGTATGCAGAGGAAACTACCATTCCACCTGGGCTTCCGCCGGCGGCTATGCCCCGATTGCCCCCCATTTATTCGGCAAAGAGCATGTCTCTGCCTACTATCTGGAATTTGACGATGAGCGCTCCGGAGACTTCGAGCCGCTTCATTATGTAGATGGGAATAAGCAGGTGGTACTGGGGCTGATTACGACCAAATCACCAGAGCTGGAAGAAAAATCACGAATCATTGAGCGCATCCGCAAGGCTTCCCGCTATATTCCTCTGGACCGCCTTTCATTAAGCCCGCAATGCGGGTTTGCATCAACGGAAGAAGGGAATAAGCTGACAGAGGAAGATCAGTGGAAAAAAATAAAACTGGTGAAAGAAATTTCAGAAGAGGTCTGGTAAAACCGTCGTTAAAATGGTATTGTTGTTTGGAACAGAACACAACAATACCATTTTTTCATGCAGTGGAGGTCAGATTATGAATGTACAGATATTCGGAACGAAAAAATGCTTTGATACGAAAAAAGCGGAACGTTATTTTAAAGAACGGAAAATTCCGTATCAGTTTATTGATATGAAGGAAAAGGGGCTGAGTAAAGGGGAATATAACAGTGTCAGACAGGCAGTAGGAGGGGCTGATGCTATGGTTAACCCAAATTGCCGGAATCAGGATGCTCTGGCTCTTATCCGGTACATTGCTCCGGAGGACCAGGCGGATAAGATTCTGGAAAACCAGGAGGTACTTAAAACTCCGATTGTCAGAAACGGGAAGCAGGCAACAATTGGTTATCAGCCTGATATTTGGAAAGATTGGATGTAAGGCCTGTCATTCACCTTGACATGACAAATAAAATTACTTAGAATAAAGAAAAACATTATAAAGGAGCTGCACAATATGAAAAGACCTGAAAAAAATCAAAGATGGGTAATGAATCAGGAAATAGAAGGTGAGACAGCAGGAGAGGGGGTTGTCAGAAAAGTTCTGGCATACTGCGACGGTATGATGTGTGTGGAGAATCATTTTGAGAAGGGAGCCATCGGAAAGATGCACAACCATCCTCATACACAGATTACATATGTGGCGAGCGGTGAATTTGAATTTACGATTGGTGAGGAAACAAAAACGGTGAAAGCCGGAGATACCCTGTTGAAACAGGACGGAGTGATGCACGGTTGTGTATGCAGGGAAAAGGGAATTCTGGTAGATATATTTACACCAATGAGAGAAGACTTTATATCATAAATAATCCAGTCTGTAAGTTTAAGGACAAATTGTAAATAAATGTATTGATAAAACCTATATTATATGCTATAAAAGAAGACAGAGATATTAAAGGAGGTGACAGCGATGGCAAAGTATGTTTGTGAACCATGCGGTTATGTATATGACCCGGAAATTGGAGATCCTGATTCCGGTATTGCGCCAGGTACTGCATTTGAGGATTTACCGGAGGATTGGGTTTGCCCGGTATGCGGAGTTGGAAAAGATATGTTCGTTGAAGAATAAAGCTGACGCCATCTTTGGCTGTCAACCTGCCTTCAAGCTACAGGCGAAAATCGCCTGTAGCTTGAAGGCTTTTTTGTTTAAGTGTTGCTGAAACGTTCGAAAAGACGGTTGATGTCAACCTGGCCATACCCCCATATGTTGTTGGGATATGTGTTTGCCGGATTTCGGAACGCTCCGCTAATCATCAGCCGGTTGACGTTATTGCCGGTCATTCTTGGGTAATTTCCCTTTACAATCCCCCATTCAAAAACCATGGCAATAATTCCGGCTGCATGGGCAGCAGCAGCTCCTGTTCCTGTTGCAGTTCCATAAAGGCCGCCTGGAACTGCACAGGTAAGCTCAAAGCCTGGAGCAGCAATATCCGGTTTTAACTGACCGTTTCTTGTATAGCCTCTGCCTGACTCCGCAAGAATACTGTCATTAAGCTGGTTGTAGGCAGCTGCAGTCAGTACATGTCTTGCATTTCCAGGCGATGTAATCGTGGTATCAGGGCTTGAATCCAGGAAAAAGGTATCGTTTGACAAAAGATCGCCGGAGGGAAGCCAGGAATGAAAGGAAAATGCTTCATTCTCAGCACTCTGTGCCCGCAGATACCAGATCCCAGGCAGGGGATTGCTGAAACGCAGGAGAATTAACTGTTCTCCTGTTTCCTCTTCAAAAATGATATTATTCACATAAATAATGGTTTGATTAAAGATAAAATTGAATTTTCTGCATTGGTTCAAACCGGGATAAACCGGCTGGGTGGATTCCCGGTTAGGAGAGGAGATATCTATGGATAGTCTGGCGGGTGCATAAGTCCAGAACTCCATTGCAAATAAAGTGTCGCTGCTTCCCACTCTGAGTTCAATATCATTATAATAGGGGGGAGCGGAGGTAGAATTATAATAATGACGCTGATTATTACCTTCATTGCCTGCAGCAACGGAGATTCCATTGCCGGGAAGCAGTGAAAGATGATCCATATAGGCGCTGGCAGCACCTCTTCCATCGTGTCCGCCCTGACTGCTTCCAAGTGCTATACAGATCACGACAGGACGATTAAAACGGGCTGCAGCTGTCACTGCATAGCGGACACCCAGGATCAGATCCGATTCCTGATAGCAGAGTGCATTATCAGGAACGAAAGATACCTGTTTTAAAATCTGCTTTGCCTCCTTCAGTTTGACAATTACCAGATCAGCCTGGGGAACGACACCGGAAAATCCCTGCTGCTCATTGGGTGAACCCGCCAGAATGCTGGATATGGCAGTTCCATGCCCATTCTCATCTGTTGTAGGAACAACGGATAATGGGTCTGGTGACTTCAGAGCTTCATTAATCTGTTCCCTGCTGTATTCAGAACCAAATGTAAATTCGTTGGGGATAGTTCCTGTCTGTACAGTCTGATCCCACATGGTAAGTATCCGGGAAGTGCCGTCGTTATATAGAAAAGCCGGATGCCGGTAATCAATCCCCGTATCAATGACTGCCACCAATACCCCCTGCCCGAATAATGCCAGATAGGGATTCGCCTGTACTGTAGAGATACCCGATTTTTCAAGACTTATGGTTGAGGCAAGGGTGTAAAGGGTAGGAAAGCTGCTGTAGGAGTGCTTTCCTAAGTCACAGGGTTCTCCATTGCCGGCAGGGATATGAAGCAGAGAGTTTTGCCTGTTTAAATAAGTGATATTATCACCGGTATCGTAGGTTGGAGCCAGAGCAGTGTTAATCATCAAATCGTAATAACTGTTATCCAGAATTTTTAACAAAATTATTCCTCCCTGCCAGCCGTAATGTATGATACATTTTATGCTGGCTGACAGGGATTATGAGCTTAGTTGGAGGCGGGTGTTCCAGGTCCCTGTCCGGCAGGGACATAAGTTGATTTTCCGGCTTTGTTTAAATATTCGATGATTCCTTTTGCATCAGCCTCGCCAAGAGCCTTTAACTGATCATCTGTGGAGAGAAAGAGGGTTAAGTCGCTGATATAGTTGATATAACCGTGTTCAATAATAAAACCCCTGATACCGTACATCTGAGAATATCTAGGTATAGCGTAATAATCGGCGGTACTTCCATCGGGATATAAGGTTCCGTTTTTGGAATCCTGCAAAATGAGTCCCCGGTTATGAAGTCCGAGAGCAGTTAACTGGTTTAAGATCGTATTTGCCGCTTCCTGGGACTGAAGGGCAATGCCGTCGTTAAATCGCCCGGTTCGGGGGGACATAGAGCTTGCGCCGTAAGCATTCCTTGTAGTACCGTTACCAGCAATGGAATCCACATGGAGACTGACAAATAAGTCTGCATGAACGGAAGCGGCAAAAGCGGCACGCTGATCCAGGGGGACAGTGATTTCTGAGCTGTCTTTTGTCAGATAAACGGTATAGTTGGAGTTTTTTTCAAGATACTCTTTTGTATAATTGGCTATTTTCATTGTAATGATGTCTTCGTAATAAGTAACACCATTGTATTCAAAATGGCAGCCGGAGTAATGGCCGTCTGTTTTACCATGTCCGGGATCCAGAACAACCACACAGTTGGATCTTAGATTCATTCCGGGTCCTATCTCTGGTACGGTGCTTTTGGTTACCGGAGGAGCAAAGGCGGGTCCTGTTTCTTCCTCCGCTTTTGATGTGGAGAAGATGGAACCGGAAAACAGAACAGCTATCAACAGAGTACCAAAAAAACGCTTCAAAACCTTATTAAAATGAATCATAATGAATCCTCCTGAGAAATGGCAATTTGTCAAATATTATAGCACTGATTGTCATATTGTGTAAATGGTGTTCTATGAATTTTTCATCTCCTGTGATAGAATGGGGATTGTAAAAAAGAACAGGAGATCTGCTTATGAAATATTACTTTGCACCTATGGAGGGAATTACAGGATATATATACAGGAATGCTCACCATAAATTTTTTAACAATGTGGATGCTTATTATACACCGTTTCTTGTGCCGACTCAGAATCGTAAATTTACGTCAAGAGAAAAAAATGATATTCTTCCGGAGCATAACGAAGGATTAAGGACGATTCCCCAGATCATGACCAATCAATGGGAAGGCTTTTTATGGACGGCCCAGGAGCTGAAAAAATATGGTTATCAGGAAGTGAACTTAAATTTAGGCTGTCCCTCCCGGACGGTGGTTTCCAAACAGAGAGGTTCTGGTTTTTTGGCCGTCCCGGACCAGTTAGACCAGTTTTTGGACCGGATTTTCTCACTTGATATGAAGATATCCATTAAAACCCGGATTGGAATTGACAGTCCGGACGAATTTTACCGGCTTATGGAAATTTATAACAAGTACCCGTTAGAAGAGCTGATTATTCACCCCAGAATTCAAAAAGATTTTTACCGGAATACTCCAAACTGGGACAGTTTTAAAATGGCAGTCTCTGTCAGCAAAAATCCGGTCTGCTATAATGGGGATATTTTCACTCCTAAGGATTATGAACGGCTGATGCAGACGTTCCCGACGGTGGAGCGGGTCATGCTTGGAAGAGGATTAGTGACCAATCCCATGCTGTCTGGTGAAATACAGGGGAACGGTTGTCTGAAAAAAGAACCGTTAAAAGAGTTTCACGACCAGATTCTTTCCGGGTACCAGGAAACTATTTCCGGAGACCGCAATGTTCTATTTAAAATGAAAGAGCTGTGGGCCTATCTGATTATATCCTTTGAAAACGGAGAAAAGCTGGGAAAAAAGATACAAAAATCCCAGAATATTATGGATTATATGTCGGCAGTGGAGGAGTTATTCCGGAATCTGGAGTTAGAAAGCACTTTGGATATAAGTGGAAGCGGATATTAATAAAAACCGAATATTTTGTACTTGGATGGTTGAAATTAACAATATCTTGTGGTATATTCTTGAATATAGCTTTTGATAACAGTTATTGATATTATTATAACGGGATAGAATGGCAGGAATCAGTATGGATGAATTATACGGTAAAAATGAGATATTGGCATATTTTAAGGAGATCCCCGGATTAAGACGGGTATTTGATGAGATAGAACAGGAGTGGCAACCCTCCGAATACAGCCTGGATAAACTTTTTATAAAATTCATGACGTTTTATAAAGAGGGTATGGCACTCAAAGAGAAGCTTTCTGCTTTGATTCAGGCCGCATTGGAGCTGACGACCCAGGAAGCCTCCGGATGGGAGTATATCTGCGCCAGAATTTATCTGGTCCAGTTTGAACTCATCCGAAAAAAGGAACTTAACAGGAATGATATTAAAAGCTTTTATGATAAGGTTCTTTACTTAACGAAAGAACAGCTTTACGGAAGTTATATTCTTGAGCATTACAGCAGGGAAGAAATCGATCTGTACGAATCCTATATTGATGAAGCCAGGGACCGTCTGTTTACTTATTCCGGTCTGGAACTGGTATTGAACCGTTACGTGATCCGCAGCAGGGAGAATATTCCCATTGAAACACCGCAGGAGATGTTTCTTGGAATTGCCATGCATCTGGCTATGCTGGAAACAGAGGACCGGTCCGGCTGGGTAAAAAGGTTTTACGATATGCTCAGCACTTTAAAAGTGACTATGGCAACTCCCACTCTGTCCAATGCAAGGAAGCCGTATCATCAGCTTTCATCCTGTTTTATTGATACAGTGCCGGACAGCCTGGACGGGATTTACCGAAGCATTGACAGCTTTGCAAAAATCAGTAAATTTGGCGGCGGCATGGGACTTTATTTCGGCAAGGTCCGGGCAGCAGGAAGCGCCATACGTGGTTTTAAGGGCGCAGCCGGAGGTGTTATCAGGTGGATCAAGCTGGCCAATGATACGGCGGTTGCAGTAGACCAGCTGGGGATGCGTCAGGGAGCAGTAGCGGTATATTTAGATGCATGGCACAAAGATCTGCCGGAATTTTTAATGCTCAGGACCAACAACGGAGATGACCGTATGAAAGCACATGATGTTTTTCCGGCTGTATGCTATCCTGATCTTTTCTGGAGGCTGGCAAAGGATGACATAGAAAGTGACTGGTACTTAATGTGCCCCCATGAGATTCTTTCTGTAAAGGGCTGGGCACTTGAGGACTGCTGGGGTGATTTATGGGAGGAACGCTACTTCCAGTGTGTGGAGGACAGCAGAATTCATAAAAGGGTGGTTCCGATTAAGGATATGATCCGCCTAATTTTAAAAAGTGCTGTGGAAACAGGAACTCCCTTTACCTTTAATCGGGATGCGGTGAATGAAGCCAATCCAAACAGCCATAAAGGGATCATCTACTGCAGCAATCTCTGTACGGAGATAGCCCAGAATATGAGCGCGGTGGAACAGGTGGAGCAGAATACAGCGACTGTGGACGGAGAGACTGTGGTGGTATCAGTAACAAAGCCTGGTGACTTCGTTGTCTGTAACCTGGCCAGCCTATCTCTTGGTAATATTGATGTGAACCGGAAAGAAGAGATCACACAGCTGGTGTGCAGCGCAGTAAGGGCTCTTGACAATGTCATTGATCTAAACTATTTTCCTGTTCCCTATGCAAAGATCAGCAACGGACGTTACCGCCCCATTGGTCTGGGGGTAAGCGGCTACCACCACATGCTTGCAAACAACAGGATTGCCTGGGAATCAGACGAGCATCTTACATTTGCAGACAAGGTGTTTGAGACTATAAACTATGCGGCCATTGAAGCCAGCTGTGATCTAGCAAGGGAAAAAGGGACTTATTCTTTCTTTGAAGGAAGTGACTGGCAGACAGGAGCTTATTTTAAGAAACGAGGCTATGAAACACAGGAATGGAAAGCTTTAAGTCAAAAAGTAAGTGAATACGGCATGAGAAATGCCTGGCTGATCGCTGTTGCTCCTACCAGCAGCACCAGCATGATTGCAGGAACAACGGCAGGACTTGATCCCATTATGAACCGGTATTATCTGGAAGAAAAAAAGAATGGACTTGTTCCCAGAGTTGCACCAGGACTTTCACCAGATACATTCTGGCTTTATAAAAATGCCCATTACATTGACCAGAAGTGGTCTGTGAAGGCAGCAGGGGTCAGGCAGCGCCATATAGACCAGGCCCAGAGCATGAACCTGTATATTACCAATGACTATACGCTACGGCAGGTGCTTGGACTCTATATTCTGGCATGGGAATCGGGAGTAAAAACCATCTATTACATCCGTTCCAAAAGCCTGGAGGTGGATGAATGTGATGCATGCTCCAGCTAGAAAGTGGGGAAAATCAGATAATGAAGAAGGAGAGTGGAATTCATCCCATGGAACAGTTAAAGAAACGTCCTCTTTTTAATCCGGAAGGATCCGTAGAAGTAAGAGAGCGGCGGATGATCAACGGCAATACCACTAATTTAAATGATTTTAACAATATGAAGTATGCCTGGGTAAGTGACTGGTACCGTCAGGCCATGAACAATTTCTGGATACCGGAGGAGATTAATCTTTTAAGAGACAGCAAGGATTATCCTCTTTTAAGTCAGGGAGAGCGGAGAGCGTATGATAAGATTTTGTCGTTCCTGGTATTCCTTGACAGCATTCAGACTGCCAATCTGCCGGCTATCAGTGAATATGTAACTGCCAACGAGATCAATCTCTGCCTGTCGATCCAGACCTTTCAGGAAGCTGTCCACAGCCAGAGCTACAGCTATATGCTGGATACAATCTGTGAGCCCCAGACGAGAAACGAAGTACTGTACCAATGGAAGAATGATCCTCATTTACTGGCCCGCAATACGTTTATCGGAGATCTGTATAACGAATTCCAGAAGGACAAAAGCAGTCTGGCATTTATGAAGGCGGTAGTTGCCAACTTTATTTTAGAAGGAATCTATTTTTACAGCGGATTTATGTTTTTCTATAATCTGGGGCGGAACCACAAAATGACAGGGTCTTCCCAGGAGATCCGCTATATTAACCGGGATGAGAATACCCATTTATGGTTGTTCCGTAATATCATTCTGGAACTGAAAAAGGAAGAACCGCAGCTGTTTACTCCGGAATACGTTGAAGAATACCGGAGCATGATCAAAGAAGGCTGTGAACAGGAGATTGCATGGGGAATCTATGCAATTGGAGATGAGGTTCCCGGTCTGACGAAGGAGATGATTACGGATTATATCAAATATCTGGGAAATTTCCGCTGTGAAAGTCTTGGCTGGGAGCGGATTTACGAAGGCCATGAGAGAGAACCGGAGAGTATGTCCTGGGTCAGTCAGTACAGCAATGCAAATTTAATAAAAACTGATTTTTTTGAAGCAAAGAGTACGGCTTATGCAAAGAGCAGTGCATTGATCGACGATCTGTAGATGGAAAGCAGTGGAACTTGACATTTATTTTTTTTCGTGATACTATGATAATGCTCTCTTGAAGAGTACCAGTCAGGGGCAGTACTGGTTTCGACAGGGGCTATGCAGCTGGTGAAGCTATCCGCATGCGATGCGTTAAATGGCAAACCTAAATATAAACGCTAACAATAATAAATTAGCTTTAGCTGCTTAATGCAGCTTGTCGGCCTTAGAGCACTCACACTTTAAGATCCCGGCATCGACTATGTGAGAAACGACGTGTGCAAAGCTTTGAGCATACGGGTGTATGATGAAGCTACTGAAGCAGTCAGGGTGTTAGTTCCCGGGCTGTGGAGGGAATGTCAATAAACTGACTATGATAGTAGAAGAACAGGGAATTGGTTTTTGGACACGGGTTCAAATCCCGTCTGCTCCACTCTTTCAGAACTCTTGTAAAAGCGAGAAAGTCTTGCGTTTACAAGGGTTCTTTTTTGTTAATGCAGGCTGTACAATATAATTTAATATTTATTCTGTAAGTACAACTAATAACCAGGAGGTACTATATTTGAAAAAAAGCAGATTGTCATATGATGAATGGAAATGTATAGTTTCAAAAGAAATGTACGGGAAAAAAGCAGATGCCGAATTTCTTAAGGGATATGTTGGACTTATGGAGATAAAAGAGGTAAGCGAAAAGCAGATATGGAAATTTAACGGTGTAGAAATTACAGTTTGCGATAAAGGAATGAAATGGCTCTCTATTCTGTCACAGGATGATTTTTATTGCATCACTGCTATGATGAATGAAAAAAATGATATATTGGTTTGGTACATAGATATGATAGCAGAACAAGGAATAGACTTAGATGGTGTGCCTTATTTTAAAGATTTGTATTTAGATTTGATTGTTTATCCTGATGGTAGAATTATAGTAGATGATATGGATGAACTTGAGGAAGCATTAATTAAAAAAGATATTACTCAAGAACAATTTGAACTGGCAATTAATACAAGTGATGAGCTTAGAAATGGATTATTAAAGAATATTAATGCATTTACAGAGTATACACTGAAATGCTATGGAATTTTACTAAGCTACCAATCATAAGCTGGTAGTTATTTTATGTCCAATAAGAACATGAAGGATTTCGGCGGGTATTATTTAGTGAACTATATCAGGAAAAATCAGATGTAGGTAATTCATATACACCCTGCGTAATTGTAAAAGTTAAAATAGAAGGCAATAAGGAATTGTCAAAAATATGCGAGGTTGATAATGAGGGATACCGATATTATGTGATCTCACAGTCGTTACTTTCTTCTCACACAACATATTAGCGGCGGTATTTTAAAAATCATTATAGATACCAGAACGGGAGTTAATTACCTTGTAAGGATACATAATATGATCCCCCTGCGTCACCAGACATATGACTAAGGGGGACCGTAATAAATTATACTTAGTAGATTTTGCCTAAGAGGTTTCGCAGGACTCCCCCGTTATTTCACATCCTACTGTTTCAATACAAGATTTAATGCTATTTTCATCCGTTGATTGATTATATCCCACTTCAATAGAACCTCTCGCTGCATCGATATTAATCATAGAAATTCCGTCTATTTTATCCAAAGCATTTTTTAACTGTGTTTTAACATCTTTATTCTGAATACCTGATATTTCGTAATGGATTCTTTTCATTGGACAACTCCTTTTTCTTTTAATCGTTTTTTTGGACATTAAAGGCGCTTAACCCTTTATCCCCTTTTCTAACATCAAAATTGACAGATTCGCCTTCGTGCAGATCTTTGTTATGCGTTTTTTCTTTCACCTGTGAATGATGTACGAAGACATCCTGTCCATCGTTGGCAGAGATGAAGCCATAGCCTCTCTCGTTATCAAACCATTTTACAACTCCGGTATAATTTGACATGGATAACGCCTCCTTCTTATCTTTTTGAATTATCTTCCTTTAATCCGAATACAGCTCTTGCGCTTTCTGCCTGGGGATTATGATTAATATGCTTTGAATGAAAGGTGCCATCTTCCTTTTTATGGTTGTTTGTGCTTTTTTTTGAATTATCTCTGCTCATTATATGCCTCCTTTTATTTATAAAGTGTTTTTAGTATGCCTGATATATAAAATTATGATTCGAAATTTGGTGCCCAGTTTCAGCCAATAGAAGAGTAAAAACTGAAATTTTGAGAAATTTACTAAGATTTGACAAATAGATTTCATAAATTCGATAGTAAGAAAATTTTCTCAGTAGCATACTAGATAAAGTAAATAAAGTTTAGAAAGGATATAAAGATGATGAAAAAAGCCATTGCTATGATTCTGACTGCCGCAGTATGTGCAAGTCTGGCTGCCTGTGCAGGCACATCAGACAAGAAAACATCAACCAGCCAGACAGATGCCACAACAACTGCAAAAACAGAGACAACGAAAGAAAGCAGTACAAAACCTGAAACTGTTTCCGGTACAGTCACAACTTCCGGATCCTCCGCTTTGCTTCCGCTTGTACAAGCTGCTGCGGAAAAATTTATGGAGAAGAATCCGGACAGCTCCATTGTTGCTAATGGAGGTGGATCAGGAACCGGTTTAAAGCAGGTTTCGGAAGGTGCTGTTGATATTGGTAACTCAGATGTATTTGCAAAAGAAAAGCTGGATGAAAAAGCAGCAAAGGATCTGGTAGACCATAAAGTATGTACAGTAACGATGACTGCAGTTGTTAATAAAAGTCTGGGAGTAAAAGATCTTACAAGCCAGCAGATGACAGATGTTTTTACAGGAAAAGTAAAGAACTGGAACGAAGTCGGCGGACCGGATATGGAAATCATGCTGGTGACCAGACCAACATCCTCTGGAACCCGTGCATTATTTAAGACCTATATGAGCACATGTATACCAAAGGCGAAGGAAGTGATCTGGCTCAGGCCTTCATTCAATATATGATGGGTGATGAGTTTGCAGTTAATATAGAAGAAATGGGATATGGCGCCTCCTCCAAACTATCTAAAAAAGCAATTGATAGTCATGAGGATAGCAGTCAGGCAGCAGCTCCGGCCGCTAAGCAGGTAAAGGGTTCTGTTACAACTTCCGGTTCTTCCGCACTGCTTCCTTTGGCTCAGGCGGCAGCTGAGGCGTTTATGAAACAAAATCCTGATTGTTCTATCGTTACCAATGGGGGCGGTTCAGGAACCGGTTTAAAGCAGGTATCTCAAGGTGCGGTAGACATTGGAAACTCCGATGTATTTGCAGAAGAGAAATTAGATTCATCTGCAGCTTCTGAATTGACGGACCACAAAGTTTGTACCGTAACCATGGCAGCGGTAGTAAATAAGAGTCTGGGAGTTGATAATCTTACCACAAAACAAATAACAGATATATTTACAGGAAAGATAAAGAACTGGAAAGAAGTGGGAGGACCGGACAAAGAGATTATGCTGGTAACCAGACCAACCTCCTCCGGAACACGTGCACTTTTTAAGACCTGGGCATTAGGCGGAGTGGAAGAATCTTCGGAGTCTGCGCTTGAGACGGATGATTCCGGTACGCTTCTTCAGACTGTAGAAGACAATGATGCTGCAATCGGTTATGTAGCACTTTCCTATCTGGTTAGTAATGATAAAGTGAAGGCAGTTGCAATTGATGGAGTTGCTCCAACACTTGAAAATACTTACAATGGAACTTATAAAGTATGGGGATATGAACATATGTATACCAAAGGCGAAGGCAGTGAAGCGGCTCAGGCATATATCAAATATATGATGAGTGATGCATTTGCCTCTAATATTGAAGCTATGGGGTATGGTGCTTCTTCCAAACTTTCAGATCAAGCAGTAAAAAGTCATCAGTAAAGAACTGGGATTGAAACCATTCCTTTGCCGTGCAGGTGCTTTTGCGCCTGTCCGGCATTTCATTTTATTCAGAAGAGGTGTTAAAATTGTCGAATTTAGAAAGTATTAAAGGCGGGACATCGCAAAAGAATACGCTGCACAAGTTTCGCAATGAATATTTCTGGCGGGGATTGGTTACGGTTTGCGGAATCTTAATCATACTTCTGACTCTCTCCATTGGACTCTTTCTCATTGTAAAAGGAACGGGAACATTTACCAAGTACCATCACACATTAAGCGAATTTCTTTTTTCGTCGGAATGGTCACCTATGGATAGCGCCAACGAAGGGGGAGGAAAGGTAGGTTCTGCCATATACATATTTGGTTCGTTGTTAACCTGCGGTCTGAGTCTTTTGATCGCAACCCCATTCAGCCTGGCAGCTGCTATATTTATGGTGGAAATTTCGCCGAATGCTGGAGAGAAACTTTTCCAGCCTGCAGTTGAGATTTTTATGGGAATTCCTTCTGTCGTTTATGGATGGATTGGACTAACCGTTCTGGTTCCTTTTATCAAGAATACATTTGGAGCAAGAATGGGTGGATTTTCTGTTCTTGCAGCCAGTATTGTATTGGCAGTTATGATATTTCCCACCATTACGGCACTTTCAGCCGATGCCATACGTAATGTACCAAAGGAATATTATCAGGCGGCTTATGGAATGGGATCAACCAGGTGGCAGGTAATCAGCCGTGTTGTTTTGCCAGTTGCATTTCCAGGAATCTTTACCGGTATTATTCTCGGACTATCCAGAGCATTTGGAGAAGCCTTGGCAGTAGCCATGGTGATCGGTAAGACCAGGGCCTTTCCTTCCTCCCTATTGTCACCAACCAATAACTTAACGGCTGCAATTGCGGCAGATATGGGCAATTCTGCAGATGGTG
This sequence comes from Lacrimispora amygdalina, assembly GCF_900205965.1. Classification (GTDB taxonomy): domain Bacteria; phylum Bacillota; class Clostridia; order Lachnospirales; family Lachnospiraceae; genus Lacrimispora; species Lacrimispora amygdalina_A. The sequence continues at coordinate 89,253 of NZ_OAOF01000016.1, read as the reverse complement.
GGGAGCATAACCTGGCTCTTTGGACAATGGCACTTCTCTTATTCCTGATTTCTATGTTTTTTATATTTTTAATTCATGTTATGTTTCGAAAGGGGAGTGGATCCGGTGAAGTCTGATACCATAGAACTACGCATCAAAAAATCAAAAACTATAGACAAAGGAATGACCATCTTATTCTATGTCGTTGGTGGCTTTATATTATTATTTCTTCTGTTTTTGGCAGGTGCCATAATCTTTAGTGGTCTCATTGGATTCTATCCCAAACTTCTGTCATTTGGATGAGAAGGTGTGGGAAATCAGTTGTTTAATACCATCTACCTTGTTTTTTTATCTCTTCTTATCAGTGTTCCCATTGGAGTGGCAGCAGGAATCTATATGGCAGAATATGCGAAAGAAGGAAAAATGCTTTCTTTCCTCAGGGTAAGTATTGAATCTCTTTCCTCTTTGCCATCCATTGTAGTCGGATTGTTTGGATATCTCGTATTTATTCTGATGACTGGAGCGAAATGGAATCTTATGGCCGGTGCTCTGGCTGTTTCTATTTTAAGTCTGCCGTTAATAACAACAACTACAGAAGATGCCATACGCAATCTTCCAATCGGATATAAAAATGGAAGCTATGTTCTGGGGGCAACCCAGTGGCAGACGATTTTTAAGGTGCTTCTTCCCGCCTGTCTTCCCCGTATTATTACGGGAGTCATACTGGCTGCAGGCCGCGGGTTCGGGGAAGCAGCAGCACTTTTGTATACAGCAGGACAAAGTACGAATATTAATTGGTCAAACTGGAATCTTACGTCACCAACCTGTGCACTTAACCCGTTTCGCCCTGGAGAGACACTTGCGCTTCATATCTGGGTCATGCGTACGGAAGGAAGTTTAAATCCTCACGCCACTGAAATCGCGAATTTTTCATCTGCGATCCTGGTGATACTGGTTCTTAGATTCAGCTTGACCGCCAGAATTATGTCGGAACGAATCAAAAGAAAATCCGGAGGATCAAAAGAATGAATTTAGATCGTAAGCCCAAATTTTCCATAAAGCAGCTGAATTTATTTTATGGAAATTTCCAGGCGCTCAAACAGATCAGTATGGAAATTGAGGAACACGAAATTACTGTACTGATCGGACCGTCCGGCTGCGGAAAGTCAACCTTTCTAAAAACGTTAAACCGTATGAATGAGCTGGAGCCTGATGTACATGTAGAGGGGGAGGTTGTTTTATCCGGAGTCAATATTTATCGTGACATGGATGCCATTGCACTTCGTAAAAAAGTGGGAATGGTATTCCAGCAGCCCAATCCATTTCGAAAAAGCGTTTATGAAAACGTGGCTTACGGACCTCGTATCAATGGAATCAATCAGAAATGCAAACTGGATGAGATTGTTGAAAACAGCCTGAAACAGGCGGCTGTCTGGGATGAAGTGAAAGACCGGCTTCATAAAAGTGCACTGGGACTTTCGGGAGGGCAGCAGCAGCGTTTATGCATTGCCCGTGTTCTGGCAGTAGAGCCGGAGGTGATACTTATGGATGAACCAACCTCCGCGCTGGATCCCATATCCACAATGAAGTTAGAGGAATTGATTGTCAATTTAAAAGAGAGATATACCATCGTAATTGTGACTCATAACATGCAGTAGGCTAGCCGCATTTCAGACAAGACGGCATTTTTTCTCTTAGGGAATTTGATCGAATACAATGAAACCAGCCAATTGTTTTCTTCTCCGGTTAACCATGAAACGGAACAATATATTACAGGGCATTTCGGATAGTATGCGGACTCTTCTGAGTCCGTATTTTAAAATCATCATTGCTGCCTGTTTCCATACGCCCAGTATTAAATATAACTTTTAAAACATAAAATTATATGAACCGGGTGCATAGGAAAAGTGAGGCTGAGTTGTCATGAGGTATGAAAAAATGAGTGCCTGCGCAAAGAGAGAAGCAGTAGAGCTCTTTGGTATTGCAGCAGCAGCTGTGCTGCTGGTTTATTTACTGATCTCTTTTTATTTTACCAGTCATTTCTTTTTCCATACAACTATTAATGGAGCAGATCTTTCGCTGAAAAGTGCAAAAGAAGCGGACCAGGACATAAGCACCTATGTGGATCATTATAAGCTTCTCCTGGTAGAACGGAGTGATAAGTCTGAGAAAATTACCGGTCAGCAGGCTGGGCTTACATATAAAAACAGAACGTATATAAAGAAAGCGTTGTATGAGCAGAACGCCCTTCATTGGTTATCATCCCTGTTTAAAAAGCAGGAATTGTATGCAGCGGACCTGTTCTCCTATGATGAGAACAGACTGAAAGAAGCCATAAACAGCCTGGACTGTTTTAAACAAACGCGAATAGAGCCTGAAAATGTATCATATATCTATTTGAACGGTCACTATCAGCTGGTGAAGGAGGTATATGGTAATCATATAAAGAAAGAAAAGCTGGAAACAGCAGTTGCAGACTGTCTGTTAAGAGGGAAAACAAGAGTTGATCTGGAAGTTTATGACTGCTACGAAAATCCGGTCTATACCATGAATTCTCCTAAAACGTTCCAAACGCTCAGACATTTGAACAAGTACGTTTCAAGCCATATCATCTATCTGTTTGGCAGTAAGAGAGAGGTGGTGGATGGGAATGTGATACAGAACTGGATTACAGTGGACAAAAATCTGGATGCGGTTATAGACAAAGGTGGCGTCCGGACCTATGTGAAGGAATTAGGGGGAAAATATAATACAGTAGGAATAAAAAGGGATTTTATAACCTCTTCTGGCACTCAGGTACAGATTGAGGGTGGAATCTATGGCTGGAAGATTGATCAGGAAGGCGAAACAGAAGCGCTGACTGACAATATTATTACAGGGCGGATCCTTATGAGAGAACCTGTTTATATACAAAAAGCAGTATCAAGAGCGGGAAATGAGATTGGGAAGACCTATGTGGAGATAAATATAACCAGACAGCATCTGTGGTTTTACAAAGATAGCAGGCTGGTTGTACAGGGGCCGGTGGTCACCGGCAATCCAAACACAGGCAACGCTACAGTAACCGGAGCATATATGCTTAACTACAAGCAGGAAGGAGCAGTTTTAACCGGACCGGGTTACGAAGCAGGTGTCCGTTACTGGATGCCGTTTTATGGGAATATTGGAATCCATGATGCGAGGTGGAGGCATGCATTCGGGGGTGAAATTTATAAGAAAAACGGTACCCACGGCTGCGTGAATGCGCCGTATTATCTTGCAGAAATAATTTATAAAAATATAGAAGCCGGTGTTCCGGTTATCTGCTATCAGGAAGCCGAATAAAGACTCTTTCTATATGGACTTCCAACCATGTCTGTGGTAAAATTCAACTGGCGGATTCAACGCGAACGATAGAAGACAAAGGAGACAGGAATGGCTAAATTATATTTTAGATATGGGGCCATGGGCAGTTCTAAGACAGCAAATGCACTGATGACCAGATATAACTTTATAGAAAAGGGAAAACAGGTTTTGCTGGTAAAGCCGGATATTGAAACCAGAGATGGGATTAACAAAATAAGATCAAGGATTGGCCTGGAGGCTGATTGCATTGTATGGTCTGAATTACAGAACTATGATCCGGAAGAACTGAAGAAATCCGATGTTATAATTGTAGATGAAGCACAGTTTCTTGCTGAATCAGATATAGATAAACTGGCTTATATTGTGGACCAGTACGAGATTCCGGTTTTTTGTTACGGCTTGCGGACGGACTTTACTTCTCATCTTTTTCCGGGTTCCAAACGCCTGATGGAACTGGCAGATGAAATCACGGAATTAAAAACAGTCTGCTGGTGCGGCAGCCGTGCAGGAATGAATGCAAGGCTAGATGAAAACGGAACGATTGTAAGAAACGGAGAACAGATTCTAATGGGAGCAAATGAAAAATATGTATCCCTTTGCCGGAAACATTATAATGAAGGAAAGATCAGGTAGGATTAAACATTTATTTTTTCAATATATGATAGAAGCTCTTAATATCAGGATCATAAAAGTCTGACCGAAGCAGAATGAAGGTTTCTTCTAAAGAGGAAATGAAAGGAATGAAAACGACCCAAAGAGACAGATCACCCATCATCACAGCTGCCGGACATGCAAGAAAGAAGATGATTCCGGAAAGCTTATTACCTATCGTGTGAAGGATACCGGGCAGCCCGAATTTTCTCCTTGTAATATACAGATTGAAAAAGCGGATCAGTGCAACCAGAATGGTTCCCCAGATAACCGGAGATGATATGGTCAGTCCGTAAGAGAGCAGCATTCTGAAAAAAGCGGAAAAGAAAAATATAAAGTCGGCCAGGCTGTCCAGCCTGGCTCCTGTTTTTGTCTGTAGATGAAACATTCTTGCAAGGAAGCCGTCAAGAATATCGCTTGCGCCGCAGATGAAATAGATGATAAGAAAAAGTGTCCAGTTGTCCGTAATAAAATACAAAAGTACAGACAGAGCAAGGCGGGTTACGGTAATATAGTTGGGAATGTTTTTCATGAGCGTTCTCCATAGCAGAATAATTCTGATGGTTTAACTATGGCATAGAACGGTTCAGTTGTCAATTAAAACAGCCGCCTATTCCCACCGAAAAAAACGGAGGGTGAGGGCAATGCATAAAAATGCTGTTGCGCCCATGAATAAAACAGGAAGGAATAATTCTTTGGCAGGAGATCCCAATGCTGCAGCTTTCAGTAGTTTTATCCCCTGGGTAAGTGGCATGAAATCAGAGAATTTTTGAAGTACAACTGGCATAATTTCATAGGGAAGGGGAGCACCTGAAAAAATAATCATGGGGAAATAGAGAATGCTGGCGGCAGCGCCGGCTGCTTTTATGTCTGGAGCAATCCCTCCCACCAAAAGTCCGATACTAAACATGGATATCATCACCAGCAAATATGTGGCTAAGTAAATCAGAAGGGAACCCTTTAAATGAAGACCGAAAAAAATTACTCCCACACTGTAGACCAGAATGAGGGAAGCAAAGGAATACAAGGCATAAATGGTGAGTTGTACCGCGAGTATCAGTATCGGGCTTGCAGGTGTAACCTGAAAACGTTTTAATATATGCTTTTTCCGGTAATCAGATACCACAAGAGGAAGGCCCATAACGCCCCCTGCGCAGATTGCAATGGTTGATACTGCACCGAAAGACTGGTCCATAAATGTGTAGCCGGCACCGTCAAAAGCTGGATTATCTTTATATATAATTCCCAAAAGAATAAAAATTGTAACAGGCATAAATATTGCGAAAATAAACATATCCATTCCCCGTAGTGACAATTTACACTCTGTTTTCAATATTGTTCTAAACGTTTTCATTATGGGACCTCCCCTCTGTAAAATAGAAATATGCATCCTCCAGTTTGGTGCAGGGACTGTCTGAAATCGCTTCTGGTACTGTACCGCGAAATACTGTTATTCCATTTTTTAAAATCATAATTTTATCACACAGCATTTCAACCTCGTCCATGAAATGTGAAGTAAGAACCACCGTCAGTCCGTTTTCTTTCAGGTCCAGAATCCGGTTCCATACATCACGCCGCGCCCGGACATCCAGCCCTGTGGTCAGCTCATCTAAAAAGATAACTTCCGGTCCTGGGATCAAAGCAAGTACCAGAAACAGGCGCTGTTTCTGTCCGCCGGACAATTCGCTTACCATTGCGTTAAGCTTGTCAGAAAGTCCGAACTGGTGCAGCAAAAGCTTTGGGTCCTTGGGATTTTTGTATAGGGAGACGGTTGTCTCACATAGTTCTGATACCCGGATTTTATCCTGGTAACTGTTTTCCTGAAACTGGACACCCACCCGTTCAAATACTTTTTTACGGTCTTTTTGCGGATCCATTCCAAGAATTGCTGTAGTTCCATAGTCTGCTTTTCTGGTTCCGATAATGCACTCTACTGCTGTACTTTTTCCTGCGCCATTGGCTCCCAGCAGACCCCAGATCTCCCCCCTTCCAACAGACAAGTCAAACTGGTCGAGTGCAATTAAACTGCCATATGATTTTGTCAGTTTTTCGGCTTTAATTACGAATTCCATTTTTTTTCCTCCTTTTTCTGATAAAAAGAGAATAACACCAGAACAAAGTCTGGTGTTAAAATGTAGGGTTGGAAGAAAGAAGTTTTTTCGTTTTTTTCAGCTGGACTTCCATAGCTTTTGCAAGTGTCTCTGCTTCTGAAAGTGCGGTAAGCAGATGATCGCACACAGAAATAATATCTTCGGTCTCTGCCGGAGTATTAATAACCTGCCGTATATCGGTCTTAGGACTTTTAGACAGCGCATCAAGCATTCGGAGAATCGCTGAAAGCGAGTAGTTTGCACAACGCAGTGATCGTATGATCTTTAAACGGACAATATCTTCTCCGGTATAAATTCGGTAGCCGTTACGCCGCCGTTTAACTTTGAGAAGTCCATTCATTTCCCAGTTTCTTAGGGAGTCCATGGAGATATTTAAATAATCCGCTGTCTCTTTTCTTGTATAAACTTTATTTTCCTGTTTCTCCTGTTTCCCGGATAACAGTTTTTTCGTTATCTCTATAGCTTCTTCTGAACGTTTCTGTTCATTATGAATCTGCTGTAAATAATTCCTGGTCATAAGCAGTGCGCTGTCAAATTCCAGAGATGCCGCTTCCTTTATAATGGCAATTACCTGTTTTCTAAGACCATTCTGCAGTATTTCCGCTTTTAATGCCATTCTTACAAATCGGATCTGTTCCAGATGCAGGTCTGTATAAACGCGGTATCCATTGGGCAGGCGCTCTGGTTTTGTAATCAGATTCAACTTCTCATAAAGCCGTACTGTGTTGGGGTGAATTCCTGTCTTATTTGCAATTTCTGTTGTTCTATATGTATTCATAACCACCAGAGCCTCCATTCTGCAAATAGTATAACACAGAGGGAAAGTCTGGTGCTATAATGGAAGGTTTAAGAATTGGAATACATCTGCTCCATGGCATGTATCTGAGTGACCAGCATACTGTTGCAGGGGGCGGAGATGCTGTAACTGCCGCCCAGGCTGGCAACCACACCATTAATTCTGTCAATTTCCGTCAGCCTCTGTTTTTGTCTGTCCTGATACATGCTGGCAAATCCGTCGGCGTCATTTTCACATACCTTTTGAACTGCCAGGAGAGCTTCCTTTCTGTCCAGATAAGTACCGTCTGCTTCTGCAATCAATACGCATTCGTAAACTATTTTTCTGCATAGATCCCAAAGCCAGGGATTGGTATAGATTTCACCGATCCGGCACTGCATCAGAGTGCTTAAGGCATTGATGCCGCAGTTTATGACCAGCTTCTGCCAGAGGACGTATTGGATATTTTCTATGATATTTACCGTAAGTCCGCTTTCCTTAAGTGCCTGTGCCACCTTATTTACATCCTGCAGAGATTCTTCACAGGGAAGATCAGGACCGATGTTGGTGGGACCGCAGCCGGAATGGTAAAATTTCCCTAATTCAAGGGAGACACTATTGTGACTGCTGGTGCCAACAATAATCCGTTCTCTGGGAACAAACTGTGCGATGTCCCGGTTATTGCCGGCCCCATTTTGGAGGGTCATGACAATGGTGTCCGGTCCAAACAGGGACTGGTTGTTTTTCATGGCTTCATAGGTATGAATTCCTTTTACAAAAACGATCACCAGATCCTGATACCCAAGCCTGGTTCCGCTTAAAACTGCCTTTGCTTTTATTAATGTTTCTGTATTGTCGTGACCGACTTTTACCAGTCCCTTAGTATTAATATGTTCGATTAATGGGGCGAAACTGTCAATCAATGTGACAGAATGAAAGGTCACCAGATAACTGGCATACAGACTGCCCATGGCTCCGGCGCCGAGAATTGCTATATTCATTATATCCTCCGTTATTGGTATGATTTTCTTGATTTTATCATGAATTTTTTTCTTAATATAATGATTAAATTTCAATGGTATCATGAAAGATATTCATGTATAATCCAATTAGAGATAAAAACGAAAGGATAAATCATATGGACGTGAATAAATATATTCTGTTTGTGAGAGCGGCGGAAACAGGAAATCTTTCAAAAGCTGCGGCCCAGCTGAATTATTCCCAGACTGCAGCCAGCCACATGATTTCTTCCATGGAGGAGGAACTGGGTATCAAGCTGCTTTACAGAGGAAGAAACGGTGTATCCCTGACAGAAGAGGGAGAAAGAATCTATCCGGCTGCAAAGGAGCTGACAGAAAAGGAAGAACTTATCAGACAGATGGCAGGAGAGGATAATATACAGCATGGAAAGATCCGGATCGGCGTAATCACAAGTGTTGCTGTCAAGTGGATGCCTCAGATCATAACCGCATTCAAAAAAAAATATCCGATGGTGGACTTATTCATGAATGATGCGATCAATTATGAAATCATGAAAGACTGGTTTTCCAAAGATGTCATTGACTGCGCGATTACGGCTGAATCAAGCAGAAAGGAAAATGAGACCCCGCTGGTAAAAGATCCCTATTATGTGATACTGTCTCCGGAGCATCCTCTTTGTGCCTGTGAAACAATTACTCTTACCCATTTAAGAGGAGAAACATTTGTGATTCCCAGCGAAGGAACCAGCTATTCCGTGGGAAAGATGCTTCGGCAGGCAAAGGGAAAACTGATGGAGCATAGCGGATTTTTAAGCGATCAGGCAGTCATAGCCATGGTATGCGGAGGCTGCGGTATCAGTATTCTGCCTAAGCTTGTTCTGGATTCTTACGGATCCGGAGGGTATGTAAGAAGAGCTCTGGATCCGGAAGTATCCCGCATCATCTATTTTTGTGTGCCTTCCGGTAAAACGCTCCGCCCAACAGTCAGAGTATTTTCTGCCTTTGTCAGGGATTGGGTAAAAGAAAATGCAGAAAACGTGATGGGAAACTGATATTTGGGTATATTCTTGCAGGGTTTCACCAATCCTATGATACAGAAACCATGGAATGTGAGGCTGAAAGGAAAGAGGAATGATACGATGAGTAAGAAAAAGGGGATTGTTACAGAATTTAAGGAATTTGTACTCCGGGGAAATGTAGTCGATCTGGCAGTCGGCGTTATTATAGGCGCGTCATTTCAGGGAATAGTGAGTTCCCTGGTTAAGGATGTCATCTCTCCCCTGATTGGGGTGATCACAGGAGGGGTGGATTTTTCCAACCAGTTTTTGCTCCTTTATAAGGCTCCCCAAGGTTCTTTGGTTCAGACTCTTTCGGATGCCCGGGCACTGGGACCTGTATTTGCCTATGGTTCCTTTATTACCGCCGTGATTAATTTTCTGATCATGGCCGTTGTAATATTTATTATAATAAAAGCAATCAATGTTGTGAACGGGAAGAAACAATCACAGACGACTTCCATAACAGAGGACAAAAAGTGTCCATATTGTTACCAGCCCATCCATCCAAAGGCAAAACGATGTCCCCATTGTACCAGCCAGCTGGATTCGAAAAATCAGACATCTTAAAAAGAGAAAGGTGATTCCCTGAAGGAAAATCACCTTTCTCTTTTTAATTCTATACTGTATATGTACCAGACTTATAAATTAGTATAGAGCCGTTCTAAAAGCCTGTAAATATCCAGAATTCCATAACCCCAGATTTGATTGGGATAATGGTAAGACGGGCTGCGCTGTGCATTGCGGATCAGCATCCTGTTTGCCTGTTCTCCGGTAACTGAAGTGAGATTTCCTTTACCCTGAGTCCATTCAAACAGCATAGCCATTGCACCGGCAGCCTGCGCGGCAGAAGCACTGGTTCCAGTTAAAGTTCCGTACTGTCCTCCTGGGATTGCACACGTGATGTTATAACCAGGAGCAGCTACGTCAGGCTTTATCAGTCCGCTTTTTGTAAATCCCCTGCCAGACTCATTCAGGATATTTCCGGTCTGCTGGTCATAGGCAGTAACTGTGAACACATTTTGGGTGTTGCCAGGTGCTGTGATAGTAGTATCAGGATCAGGATCTAGAAAAAATGTGTTATCAGAAATCAAGTCTCCGGAAGGAAGCCAGACATTATAAGTGAAGCGTTCGTTTTCTGTGCTTTTGACATAAAAATACCAGGATCCCGGAAGTGGATTTTCAAAACGCAGAAGTATCAGCTGTTCCCCGCTTTGCTGTTCAAATCCTATATTGTTGATCCAGACGGTGCTTTGACCGGAGTTGAGCTGATATTTTGTGCAATTAATAAAGGTTGGATCTGTTCTGGGAATCTTTTCCATGTTTGGAGCAGTGACTTCAATAGAAAGCAGTCCTGGGGCGGCCGTCCACAGTTCCATGGCGAATTTATTTTCTCCTTGGCCCACATTTAGCTGAAAATTACTTGTATATGGAAACGAAACCACAGATCCAAAATGGTGTCTGCCGTTATTTCCTTCATTCCCGGCAGAGGTGACGATTCCGATTTTTGGCAGTTGTACCAAGTCATCAATATATCTGGCTAAAACACCTTTGCCGTCATGACCTCCCTGACTGCTCCCGATTGCCAGACATATAACAAGGGGCCTCTTCAGTCTTTGTGCAAGAATTGTCAGATAACGAATTCCAAGAACAATGTCACTTTCCTGGTAACACAGCCTGTCATTTGGTACGGAAAAAAGCATTTTTAAGTTTTCTTTGGCTTCTTTCAGTTTGACCACTGCTATATCGGCATTTGGGATAATTCCCCGAAATGGCGGATCATCATTCTGACTTCCGGCTATAATGCTTGCCACGGCAGTTCCGTGTCCAATGGTATCCGTCGTTGGTACATACAATAAGGCTTCTGTTGAGTTTAAAGCACCATTGATGGCTGCTTTTGTATATTCCGTACCAAATGTAAATCCCTGGGGTGGGGGACCATTTTGAATGGTCTGGTCCCAGATTGATAAAATCTTAGTTGTTTTATCCCTGTTAAAGAAAGCCGGATGCTGATAGTCAATTCCTGTATCCACAATTCCTACGATAATTCCCTGTCCGGATAAGATGAAATCGGGATTTTGCTGGACAGTATAAAAAGGGGGGGAGAGATGTTTCCCGATAACAGAGGTGAGCGTATAAAGGGAAGGAAAATAATGGTAGGGATTTCGCCCCAGGTCACAGAGATCTTTGTTTTTTTGCGAGACATGAAGCAGAGAGAAATTGCCGTTTAGCAGAGTGAGATTGTCACCGGAGCCGAAGTTGGGAACCATGAAATTATTAATTATCATATCATAATAATCGTTGTCCAGTATTTTTAACATTATCTGATCTCCTTTATTTCATCACTCCAGGCATATGCTATATTTTATGCATCATTTTTTCTATTATGAATGATCTCATATTAAGTGCCATTTTGCATAAGATATATCATATGTACCATAAGTGATAGACAGGGAGGCCTGCTTATGCAAAAAATACTGGATGAAAATTATTATGATCTCATTATCAGCAATGTGATGAGATCTGCTTATGACACAGGAGATAATATTACGTACATGAATTTAAGACATTCGCTGGCTCATATCCCGATCCCAAGTATGCCACCGGATCCCTGTATTCTAGGCACCTATCCTTATAATGCATTTCCCTCTGTGCTGACGCTAAGCTCTGTAATCAGCCTTGAAAAATCAGGAATAGGAACAGTTCAGAGAACTCCCTATCTTGCTTTGTTTGGACGGGGGGTATTGGTAGCTGTTATTGATACCGGTATTGATTATCAGCATCAGGCTTTTTTATACAACGATGGAACAACCAGGATTCTCTCCTTATGGGATCAAACCATTCAAAGCGGTAACCCGCCAGCAGGATTTACCTATGGGACTGAATATACAAGAGAGCACATTAATGTGGCACTGCGCTCGGAAGATCCTTTATCCATCGTTCCTTCTGTAGATACCAATGGACATGGTACTGCAATTGCCAGTATCATAGCAGGAAAGTCCAATCCGGCTCAGTCATTCAGTGGTGTTGTACCAGAATCAGATCTGGTGGTTGTAAAACTGAAACCCGCAAAAAATTCGCTGAAACGGATCTTCTTTGTTCCGGAAGATGCTGAATGCTATCAGGAATCAGATTTAATTATAGGTATCAGTTATGTTATAGCGCTTGCCCGCAAGCTGAATCGTCCGATCGTCATCTGTATCGCCATGGGAACGAATCAGTCCAGCCATGATGGCAGGGGTGCGACCAGCTATATTACCAATTTTTTCGCAGAACAGCCCCTGACCGGGGTCGTGATTTCAGCGGGAAATGAAGCGAATAAGCGAAGGCACTATTATAATAATACTTCAACAGAACCTTTTGTGAACGAATTTGAGATGAGAGTGGGAGAAAACGATAAGCTGTTTTCCATGGAAATATGGCCATTTGCGCCTGCAAGATTCTCTATTGAAATTACGGTACCAAACAGAGAAACAACCGGACAGGTATATCCTTCCCTTGGTGAATGCAGAAGATTTTCTTTCGTGTTAAACGATAGCGTTGTATATATCAATAATTATATTTTTGAAGAAGAAACAGGTGATCAGCTGATTCTGATCCGCTTTCAGAATCCGATCCCGGGTATCTGGACTATTAAAGTGCAGAATCTGGAAAATGAGGCCTTCGCTTTTCATTCCTGGCTTCCGTCTGGTGATTTGATTAGTAAAGACACCTTTTTCTTAAATTCCAATCCGGATACAACCATTACAGCTCCTGGTACCTCCACCCACCCGCTGGCGGTGACTGCATACAATGCGGAAAACGACAGCATATTGCCGGAGTCCGGCAGAGGGTATACAAGAACCGGATTTATAAAACCGGATATTGCAGCACCGGGATATCAACTGGTCTGCGCTGTCCCGGGAAATCAGTATGGCACCATAACCGGAAGCGGATGTGCAGCTGCACAGGCAACCGGGATTGAAGCTATGGTTTTTGAATGGGCAGTTCCAAGAGGAAACTATACAACCATAGCAGGCATTGATGTGAACCGGCTGTTGATAAGAGGAGCAACACGTAATCCGACCAATACATATCCAAATAATGTATGGGGATATGGGCAAATTAATATTAATACTCTTTTTGAACGTCTTACCAATATTTAATTGGGACATCCTATGATTCAGGAAGATTCAGACTGTATTTTTAGAAATAGTGGTTGAGCTGTGGGAAAGGTTCCTGTATAATAACGGTACGAAAGTGAACAGTAAATGGAAAGGGAGATACGAGATGGAGCATGAGGAAGAGATCGGGCTGGAATCGTTAAACGGTCTGGTAACGAGTGAACTGAAGTGGTATGTATTTGATCTGATCACGGAAGGATTAAAGCTGGATAAAATAGATGAAAGCAAATACAGCCTGGAGAAAGAAGATAAGGACAGAATCAGTTTTTTTATTCAGGATGGAACAATTGTGGTTTCCGGAGCTGGCGGTGAAGATTTAAAGTCTTATGAGAATCTTTATCTGGCAGTCTGCGATTTTTATAAACGGCTTTATGATAATGAGACGAAGACAGAGGAAGCTGTTTCCCGTTTTCTTACCAGAACACTTGACTTGCCGGTGATTATGAAAAAACCCAGCAGATCTATGCTGACCGAGCAGATCAAAGAATGTGAAAAGCGGATTGCAGCGATGGATGAGCGGCTGAAAGAGGAAGATGCCAAGCCGCTGAGAGCAAAACGCAGACTGGATATGGTTTATCTGGAGGGATTAAAGAAGAAATTGTCCGAAATTCATAAATAAATATTTTTTATGTGAATAAAAACAATTGAATGGGTGATAATAAAATTATACCAAAGATAAGTGAATACTTATCCTCCCCTTTTTAATACCCCATGTGCGGCAAAGGCGTCGCATGTGGGGTGTTTTTTTGTGGAGGCATACCCAGTTCAACATATTTTGCAGCTAACGTGTGATGAAATGTATGGTGGTTCTTAGTAATCCTTTTTACTAAAACAGAAAACCGGATTCCTGGTTATGAAAAAGTTAAAAGAAACAGCAGGATCAGGAAAGACGCTTGAAAAACAAGATGAGAACTGATATACTCTGATTTAAAACGCCAATTACCGTGAATCACACGTTTGAAAGGTAAAATGGAATGGAAGAAAAGAAAAACAGCGGGCTGCATCGGTTCTGGGGTACACTTTCCCTTCAGAAAAAAGTGAATTATATTACAGCCAGCGGAGCTGCTGTTGTAATATTATCGATATTAGCTAACTTTATGGTGGCTGGGTTTGGTATGAGAGGATTCAGCTCCGTATTAAGAAACAATTCCCAGAGTCTGGCATTCTGGTCAGCGATGGAGAATGAAAAGAATTCGTTTGCTTCTTATATTAGAGATGAAACGGAAGACAGCCGTGATGCATACCGTAAGGCCTGCCGGGACACAAAGCGGGCTGTTGACCAGCTTCCTTATGATTATAAGAAAACAGGGCGGTATCAGTATGCAAAGGTATGGTCGATCCGGAATATGTACGAAAGCTATTCCAGATACCGGGAAGCATTTCATAAACTGACTAAGCAGGATCCGGATTATACGGAAAAATTATATACGATATACAGAGTACAGGGGTATTTAACTACTCATGCAGGACAGTTGGAGCAGATGACAGTAAAACAGGGGAATGAAAGCTATGAAAGCAACCGCTATCTGTTGGTGATTATCCCGCTGGTCAGTATAATCTGGGGAGCTGTTTCCCTGCTTTTGGTTAAGCTTCTAAACCGGTCGATTAACCGCAGCATTATACGTCCTGTGGTGGAACTGGCTGAGGATTCTGCACGGATCGGGAAAAATGATTTTTCCGGTGAAGATGTGAAGAAAGAAGGAGACGATGAAATAGCCGGACTGGTACGGGCTTTTTCTTCCATGAAATCTTCAACTCGTGGTTACATTCGTGCATTAACGGAAAAGCATGAGATGGAAAAGCAGTTGGATGAGGTTCGTCTGCAGATGCTTAAAAACCAGATTAATCCCCATTTTCTTTTTAATACCCTAAACATGATATCCAGCATGGCACAGATTGAGGAAGCCAGAGTAACAGAGAAAATGATCTCTGCGCTCAGCAGTCTTTTCCGTTATAACCTGAAGTCAACGGATTCCGTAATGCCTCTGGAGCGGGAATTAAAAGTTGTCCAGGATTATATGTATCTGCAGCAGATGCGTTTTGGACAGCGCTTCCAGTATATGACAGACTGCAGTCCCCAGACTCTTGACATACTGATTCCCTCCTTTTCCTTGCAGCCACTTGTGGAAAATGCAGTTATACATGGACTTTCCAAACGAAGCAGGGGAGGAAGGATTCTTATCCGATCCTGGCTGAAGGAAGGAAAGCTGGTAATATCCGTGGCTGATACGGGAGACGGAATCAGTAAAGAAACTCTGGAAGAAATCCGCAGCTCATTAAGAGAGGGAAATGAAACGAAAACAGGGATCGGTGTGGGAAACATTTACCGGAGAGTCCATGGGATGTATGAGGATGGGGAGGTATCCATATTCAGCAGTCCCTGTAAAGGAACTGCTGTACAGCTTTCCTTTACCCCGGACTACCGAAAGAATTCGTAAGGAGGCAGATACATGTATCGTATATTACTGGCAGATGATGAGCAGATCGAACGAATGGCGCTGGCAAGAAGACTTAACAGACATTTTGGTGACAGTATCACAATCAGTGAGGCTGCTGACGGAGCAGATGCAATTGCTGTTTTTGAGAGGGAAAAGTGCCAGATCGCCATTCTGGATATAGCCATGCCGGAACTAAACGGTGTGGAGGCTGCAGAACGAATCAGGAGTTTAAGCAGGGATTGTGTCATTATCTTTTTAACTGCATATGATGAATTTTCCTATGCGAAGAGAGCAATTGTCATACGGGCTCTGGATTATCTTTTAAAACCCTGTGAAGAAGAGGAACTGCTTTCTGTCATGGAAGAAGCCATGCGCCTCGCAGATATTGGTTCAAATGCTGGTCAGGATCCTCATGAACCCGATTCAGAACTCCATGAATCAGAAGATGGAGATGCTAAAAGTGAAGTAGCAGCGAGGATCCTGGAATATATAAAGAATAATTACATGAAAGAAATTTCCATGCAGGATGCGGCCCGGATGCTTCACTATTCCGATGCGTATTTCTGTAAACTGTTCAAGCAGTGTTTTGATCAGAATTTCACTACTTATCTGACAAAGGTCAGAATCGGCGAGGCGAAAAAGCTGCTTATGAATAAAAACGCCAGTGTAAAGGATGTGAGTATACAGGTGGGATATTTGGATTCCAATTATTTTGCCAAGGTATTTAGACGAATCACCGGAATGCTTCCTTCTGAATTTCGCGATGGTCAGAATGCACAAAAATAAATATATAAAATTATGCAAATTGTCGAAAGCTCCAGGGAGGATGTTAAAATATTCTTCCTGGAAGACAATCCTCTACGGTACAAAAAAAAGCTTCAGGTTATATAATTGAGAAAGTATTCAGGCAGGCAATGGCCCTTGCTGATTCGCTCAATCAGATAACTTAGGGCTTATTTTTTTTGTCGTATTACATCTTAAAAACAGATGGAAGGAAAGGAATTGTATGAAGAAATTCTTAAAGAGACTGGCAGCGGGCATTCTGGCGGCTGCCTTGGCAGCAGGACTAAATGGCTGCAGTATGGCAACTTCAGGGAAAAGGATCATCCGGATCTCACACGCTCAGGCAGAGACGCACCCGGAGCATTTAGGTCTTCTTGCATTTAAGCAGTATGTAGAGGAACAGCTGGGAGATAAGTATGAGGTACAGATATTTCCCAACGAGATACTTGGCTCAGCCCAGAAAGCAATTGAACTTACACAGACAGGAGCCATTGATTTTGTAGTTGCAGGTACAGCTAATTTAGAAACCTTTGCGGATGTATATGAAATATTCAGTATGCCTTATTTATTTGACTCCGAAGAGGTTTACCGCTCAGTTATGGAAGATACGGACTATATGCAGAATATTTATCAGTCTACCGACGACGCGGGATTTCGTGTTGTCACCTGGTACAATGCAGGGACCAGAAATTTTTATGCCAAGACACCCATTCGTACACCTGAAGATTTAAAGGGAAAGAAAATCCGTGTGCAGCAAAGTCCTGCCAGTGTAGCAATGGTGCAGTCCTTTGGCGCGGCAGCAGCTCCCATGGGATTTGGAGAAGTGTATACTGCTATTCAGCAGGGAGTCATAGATGGAGCGGAAAATAATGAGCTGGCTCTTACCAATAACAAGCATGGCGAAGTGGCGAAATATTACTCATATAATAAACATCAGATGGTACCGGATATGCTGGTTGGTAATTTGAAATTCTTAAACAGCTTAAGCCCAGAGGAGTATGAAGTTTTTAAAGAGGCGGCCAGACGTTCTACAGAAGTAGAGCTTGCTGAATGGGACAAGAGTATTGAGGCTGCCAAAGAAAAGGCCAAGAATGAGATGGGTGTGGAATTCATTGATGTTGACGTAGATGCCTTTAAGAAAATGGTTCTGCCGCTTCATGAAAAAATGCTCAGTGACAATCCAAAAATCAGAGATTTATATCAACACATTCAGGAAGAAAATCAAAAATTAAAGGGAGGACAATAAGATGTCGGCAATTCATCAGGTAAAAGACCAGATCATGAAGATTCTTGGAGTGGTCATTACTGTTTTGTTTGCAGCCATGACGGTAATCGGAACCTACCAGATTGTAACAAGATACTTTTTTAACAGACCCAGTACGATTTCAGAAGAGTTGCTGACGTATTCCTTCACCTGGATGTCATTGTTTGCTTCTGCTTATGTATTCGGAAAAAAGGACCATATGCGGATCGGGTTTCTGGCCGATAAATTTACTGGTACAGGAAAAAAATATCTGGAATTTTCCATAGAAATACTGGCATTTGTATTTGCCGGTGTGGTAATGGTTTATGGCGGAAGCGCCATAACAAAGCTTACGATGATGCAGACTACCGCATCCCTGCAGATTCCCATGGGGTATATTTATGCAGCAGTACCTGTTACAGGAGTGCTTATCATGGTGTTTTGTCTGGTGAATGCGGTGGATATATTGCATACGGATTTCAGCGTAAAGGAGGAGGAAGCATAAATGAATATTTCCATATTTTGCGGACTGATCATACTGGTTGTTCTGGTAATCCTGCTTTTGTTAGGAGTACCGGTAGCTGTTGCACTTGCCGTTTCCTCCATATGTGCCATTCTGCCTATCTTAAATACAGGCGCAGCGGTGTTAACAGGTGCACAAAGAATCTTTTCGGGAATTTCTGTGTTCAGTCTTCTTGCCATTCCGTTTTTTATTCTGGCAGGAAATATCATGAACAAGGGCGGCATTGCAATCCGGCTCATTAATTTTGCAAAACTGTTTACAGGAAGAATTCCTGGTTCCCTTGCCCACACCAATGCTGTAGCCAACATGCTGTTTGGATCCATCTCAGGATCAGGAACAGCCGCAGCCTCCGCCATGGGAGCAATCATAGGCCCCATTGAAGAAGAGGAAGGCTACGACAGGGACTTTTCTGCGGCTGCCAATATTGCAACCGCACCAACCGGACTTTTAATACCTCCCAGCAACGTTATGATCACGTATTCCCTTGTAAGCGGTGGAACTTCTGTTGCTGCACTTTTTATGGCAGGTTATATTCCCGGTATTTTATGGGGCCTGGCCTGTATGATTGTAATCTATTTTCTGGCAAAGAAAAAGGGATATCAGAGTACAAAACGTTTTACTGCAAAAGAAAAGATCCGTGTTCTCCTACAGGCAATCCCATGCCTTTTAATGATTATTATCGTAATTGGAGGAATTATCGGCGGTATTTTTACGGCTACTGAGGGCAGTGTGGTATCAGTTGTTTACAGCCTGATTTTGTCTCTGTTCTTTTATAAATCATTAAAGCTTTCCGAGCTGCCGAAGCTGTTTTTGGAAAGTGCACAGATGACAGGAATTATTATCTTTTTAATTGGTGTTTCCAGTATCATGAGCTGGGTTATGGCATTTACCGGGATTCCCGGAGCAGTATCAGATGCCATGCTTGGAATCAGCAGCAACCGTTACGTAATTTTATTTATTATTAATATTCTGCTGCTTTTAGTGGGAACATTTATGGATATGACACCGGCCTGTCTGATCTTTACACCTATTTTCCTGCCTGTCTGCCAGGCGCTGGGAATGAATACCATACATTTTGGAATTATGATGATTTTTAACTTATGTATCGGAACCATCACTCCTCCTGTAGGAACAACCCTGTTTGTGGGAGTGAAAGTGGGTCAGACTAAGATTGAAAATGTCATTAAAACACTGCTTATTTATTTTGCTGCTATTTTTGCGGTGCTTCTCATGGTATCGTATATCCCCCAATTGTCCTTATGGCTGCCGGGATTGCTTGGATATGTATAAATAAATGGTAACAGGAACTGCCTTCTATTCCTTCCTGACGGGGGACGGGGCCAGTTCCTGTTTTCTTAAAACCTGCAGAGAATGTCAAAAAGAGAAAAAACATTTTGCAAAATTTATCAATATGTTATATACTGTTTGATGGAGTATTACAAGAAAGAACAGACAAAAGGATGGTTTTAATCATGACTATTTTAGAAAATTGGAGAAATTTAGCATACGGTGAAGGTCTGGATGATAAAGGCAAAGAAGAATTATGGACCGAATATTTTAAAGTTGAAAAAGGTATTTATGAACATATTCTGTCAAAGCCGGATGAAGCAGTGGAAGGAACTGTAGAAGAACTGGCTAAGAGATACGGCACAGATGTGCAGACAATGACAGGATTCTTAGATGGAATTAATGAAAGCTTGAAGGGCTACGAAAATCCCATTGAGACGATGGACGAGAATACCGTAGTCAAGATCGAGATCGATCCGGAAAAGCTTTATTACAATATGGTAGAAGCAAAGGCTGAATGGCTCTACAGCCTTCCCCAGTGGGATCAGATCCTGACAGAGGAGAAGAAAAAAGAGCTTTACAAGACTCAGAAGGCTTCCGGTACTATTGTAAAAGGTGCTAAAATCGGAAGAAACGACCCATGTCCTTGCGGCAGCGGCAAGAAATATAAAAAATGCTGCGGACGCAGCCTGTAATCGTAACCGGATGCTGCTTTTGCAGTAAGACAATGAGACAGGAAAGCAGGTACCTCTTTGAGGCTACCTGCTTTGTTTTCCCTATGGAAAAAAGTTGTTAAAAAGAAAGGAAAACTGAGTGGAAGCGTATACAAATTTTGCAGAGGTCTACGATTTGTTTATGGACAATATCCCATACGAAGACTGGTGCAGCTATGTGACCGGTCTTTTAAAGGAATATGGGGCCAGAGAGGGTCTGCTTCTGGATCTGGGCTGCGGAACGGGAAGTCTGACAGAACTTCTGGCAGATGCAGGTTACGACATGATAGGAGTGGATAATTCCGAAGATATGCTTCAGATCGCCATGGATAAGAGAACAGAATCTGGTAAGGATATTCTTTATCTCATGCAGGATATGAGAGAGTTTGAGCTTTACGGAACTGTGAAAGCGGTTATAAGTATCTGCGACTGTATCAATTATCTTCTGGATTACAAAGATCTGGTGAAGGTTTTTGGTCTGGTAAATAATTATCTTGATCCTGGCGGTGTGTTTATATTTGATCTAAATACTGTCTATAAATATGAGAGGGTGATGGGGGATACTACCATTGCAGAGGACAGGGAGGAATGCAGCTTTATCTGGGATAACTATTACGATGGGGATACGAAACTTAACGAATATGATCTTTCCCTGTTTATCCGGGAGGAAGAGGATCTCTATCGGAAATATACGGAAACCCATTACCAGAGAGCTTATACCATCGATGAGATTAAAAAAGCGTTAGAAGAGGCCGGTATGGAATTTTTAGAAGCATATGATGCTTTTACCAGGGAACCGGTGAAGGATACCAGTGAACGGATTTATCTGATTGCAAGAGAGCATGGAAAGGAGTACAATCATGGCTGATTATATTGTGAGAGCAACAGCGGGAGATCATCAGATCCGGGCATTTGCGGCGACTACCAGAGATCTGGTGGAATATGCAAGGCAGGCCCATAATACAAGTCCTGTGGCAACGGCTGCGTTAGGAAGACTGTTAACGGCAGGCGGTATGATGGGGATTATGATGAAGGGAGAAGAGGATTTACTGACAATTAAGATCCAGGGAAGCGGTCCTATAGAAGGGTTGACGGTAACTGCCGATTCCAAAGGAAATGTAAAGGGATATGCGTATAATCCAGGTGTTATGCTGCCCCCCAATGAGTTTGGAAAGCTGGATGTAGGCGGAGCGGTTGGAGAGGGTGTTTTAAGTGTGATACAGGATATCGGACTGAAAGAGCCTTATGTAGGACAGACGATTTTAGTAGGCGGAGAGATTGCTGAAGATCTTACTTATTATTATGCCAACTCGGAGCAAACCCCGTCTTCTGTGGCTCTTGGGGTTCTGATGAACAAAGATAATACGGTCAAACAGGCAGGGGGCTTTATCATACAGCTTCTTCCGGGCGCATCTGAAGAGATGATTGATCTTTTGGAGAAAAGACTGGGTGAGATTCATTCAGTTACATCCCTTCTGGAAGAGGGGAAAACTCCGGAGATGATACTGACTCATATATTAGGAGGACTTGGCCTGGAGATATTGGAGCAGACTCCTGTTAAATTCACCTGTAACTGCGATAAAACCAGAGTGGAAAAAGCCCTGATCAGTATCGGCAGAACAGAACTGGAAGATATGATTGAGGAAGGAAAGAGCATTGAAGTAAACTGCCATTTCTGTAACAAAAATTACGAATTCACAGTTGAAGATTTAAAAGATTTATATGAGAAAGCGAAATAAATAAACATGTGAAGAACATCAAAAAGAGCCATCTTCGGATGGCTCTAATCGTAATCATGTGAAACAATATAACTTCTTCCTATATTGAAAAAAGGTACACTGATAAGTCAATGATTATATTTTGATAACGTTTGTAGCCTGAGGACCCTTTGCTCCGTCTACTACATCGAACTCTACAGCAGCGCCTTCATCTAAAGATTTGAAACCATCCATGTTGAGACCTGAGTAGTGAACAAATACATCGTTACCCTGTTCGTCGGAAATAAATCCGTAACCCTTTTGGTTGTTAAACCACTTAACTGTACCTTTCATTATGATACCTCCAAAACGACTAAAAATTGTACTGTTACAGGATATCTGTAACTTCCCTAAGAATAGCATAAAATGGGTAAGGTGTCAAACATTTTCCACCATAAAAAACAAGAATTCTCTAAAAAAAATGAAACCGAAAAATATGTGGTAAAATCACTGGTAATTATGATAAAATGGGTGAAGATTTTACATTGGGACAAGAAGGGATAAATATGAAATTTAGAAATTTTTGGGGGCATTTTTGCACCATTCACATACACAAATACCGGGTCATGAAAAACTGCTTTCGGGTAGGACTGATTAAACAGGGGCTGCTCCATGATTTATCCAAATACAGTCCGGAGGAATTTTTTGCTGGTGTCTTATATTATCAGGGAAACAGAAGCCCCAATGCGGCGGAGATAGAGGAAAAGGGCTTCTCAAAGGCTTGGCTGCATCACAAGGGGAGGAATAAGCATCACAGCGAATACTGGATTGATTTTTCCATGGATCCTTCAAAGGGAATGATTGGTTATAAAATGCCTCTCAACTATGTGGTGGAGATGGTCATGGACCGGATTGCGGCATCAAAAACCTATAAAGGCAGGGAATATACGGATGCATCACCATGGGAATATTATGTGCAGGGAAAAGCATATATGATTATTGCGCCTGAGACTGAAGCGCTTCTGGAAGAGCTCCTTTTGATGTTAAAGGATGAGGGCGAGAGAAATACCTTTTCCTATATCAGAGAACTGTTAAAAAAAGGGGATTATTAAAAGAATTATGGAATTTCTAATCAGCAGGACAAAGCGTTCTTATGAATTTAATATGGTGAAAAGTCACTGGCATCCTTACTATGAACTGTTTTACCTGGTGTCAGGGCATTGTAAGATATTCATCAATCATACCTTATATTATGTAGAGCCTGGTGATATGATATTCCTCTCTCCGGGTGAGATTCACAGGACAACCTATCACTCCAGCCCGGTCCATGAAAGGATCACTCTGAGTTTTGATAAGGAATACTTAACGGATATGACAGAAAGCTGCGGCGGTCAGCTGACGGACGCTCTCTTTGAAAATTCCAGGATTTGTGTGCCGGCAGGGAGCAGACCGTATGCAGAAGAACTGATTCAGAAGATGGCATATGAAGGTGCCGGTCAGGACGGATATTCTCCTATGATGAAGAAAAATTATCTCTACGAGCTGTTAGTTTTTCTCAACAGGTGTCAGGGAGCTAAGACAGACGCTGTGAAGATGGAGGTGGCGGAGAAGGCAATCGAGGATGCTGCGGAATACATCTACCATAATTTTGAAGCACCGGTGACTCTTAATGAGGTGGCAGAGCGGATTCATATGAGTCCTGCCTATTTTTCAAGGAAATTCAAAGCTGTCACAGGATTCGGTTTTAAAGAATATCTGACCAATATCCGCATTCGGGAAGCGGCATTTCTGCTGCTTAATACGGATAAATCCGTTACAGATATTGCAGTGGAATGCGGGTTCGGAGACGGAAATTATTTTGGAGATGCCTTTAAAAAGATTAAAGGTGTATCTCCAAGGGATTTCCGGAAAATGAGGGGTATTTTATAATCGGATTCAGGAAGAGGACAGTTGATCCAGCAGATGCCGGATATAGCTCTGGAGCGTATCCGGATTCTGAAAGAACTCCGGATCATAAGAAAAATAAGTGATTTTATCTTTCTTCTGATTTTGAAGAGCCGGTGTCCATAAGGGCGAGAACTGAGGTACATAACAGCCGGTTTGCCGGATATAACAGTTTTTTGCGGTGGCTTTCACTCTTGCTTCTTTATCAACATATTCGGCTACGCTTTTATGAATGGCCCTGTCTTCATAGATTAGGTAATAGTAATTTTTATAATCCGGATAAAAGTATTTCAGTTCACCTTCGTATAAGTCGATGATAAGAGTCAGTTCTCTTCCTGCAGCCTTTGCCGTGATCAAGGAATTGGATTTTGAAAAGCCTGCGGGTATCGTAAAATCATTCTCAAGATTAAGCTGGAGAAGATGCTGCTTTCGTCCGAACAAGTCCGGACTGCTAATCAGTGACTGACCGGTCAGGGTAAAGCGGCTCCCCAGGAAATCCGGATAGCTGAGTATTGGCAGAATCAGGGGCATGCCTTTTAAATCATCCTCATTATGTAGTATTAGTAAATCAAAGAGAAACTTCTCCCTGGAAATCAAGTAATCCTTATAAACCTCAATCAGCTGTCCGCCGGAATAAAGATCCTTCCGTTCCACACCTAAGAATGCTTCGATGGCTTTCTGCTTCATGCTTAAAAGACTGAGGAGGTTCCGGTACGGGCGGATTTTTTTGTATATGTCCAGGCTTTCAACACCAGAAAAATCATACTTAAGCCCGTAGGCATGGCAGCGTTTTAAAAGATAGGGAATATCAAACCCATCTCCGTTAAAATGAATAACCTTTTTATAGTCTTTAAGAAATTCAAAGAATGTTATAAGAAGCTCCCTTTCCGAATCCAAAGTGTCGGCAAACCACTGGATCAGATTCCAGATTCCGTCTTTGTAACAGACACAGCCGATTAAATACAGCGTGGAATATTCTCCGGAAAAGCCGGTTGTTTCAATATCAAAAAACAGAATCTCTTCCCGGCTGCCCAGACGGTCAAGCGGATAGGTTTCTTCGAATGGTATATGTTTTTGAAGCGTTATCATCTGCGGTTTCATCCTTTCTTTTCACTGAATATTATATCCAAAGCTTTCCGGTTCGTCAACGCACTACAGAATATTTGTTCGATCAATTGCTTGCATATCAACTGGCAGTATGCTATGATTAATGTCAAAGTAATGCTTAACAGATGTAATCGTAAGGTTTAAAAAGGAGAACTGAAGAAGTGATTTCTTTCGTAAAAGGCCCCGTGGCCGAGATGACAGAAGATTCCGTTGTGATTGAGTGCGGAAACGTTGGATATGAGATTTTTGTTCCTGTATCTGTAATTGGGAAGCTTCCGGGTATTGGCAGGGAAGTTAAGCTGTATACCTACTTTCAGGTAAGAGAGGATGCCATGTGTCTGTACGGCTTTTTGAGCCGGCAGGATTTAACGATGTTTAAGCAGTTAATCAGTGTGAATGGAATCGGTCCCAAAGGAGCACTTGGAATTCTTTCTGCCATGGAACCGGATGATTTAAAGAGAGCAGTTATTTCAGGAGATGCCAAGGCCATATCCAGAGCGCCCGGTGTTGGTGCCAAGACTGCACAGAGAATCATTCTGGACTTAAAAGATAAGATTGATATGGCAGATCTTATTCCTTCTTCATTTAAAGAGGCAGGAAATGATCTTCCGAAAGAGGACGGGGTAACGGGCGAAGCAGTCGATGCGCTTACGGCACTTGGATATTCACCTGCAGAAGCCGGACGCGCGGTACGCCAGGTAGAGATAACAGACACGATGTCAGTGGAGGATGTTTTAAAGGCTTCCTTAAAACACCTGGCATTTATATAGAATATAACAGGGTATGGCAAAGATGGAGCGTAGAATAATAACCACAGAATTAACAGAAGAGGATAAGAAGATTGAACCGAATCTAAGGCCCAGAAGCCTGAATGAATATATCGGACAGGAAAAGATCCGGTTGAATCTGAAAGTTTATATTGAAGCGGCGAAGGCCAGAGGTGAATCACTGGACCATGTGCTTTTTTACGGTCCTCCAGGACTGGGAAAGACTACTCTTTCCGGCATTATTGCCAATGAGATGGGTGTGAACATGAAAGTAACTTCCGGTCCCGCCATAGAAAAGCCTGGTGAGATGGCTGCTATTTTAAATAACTTACAGGAAGGCGATGTCCTTTTTGTTGATGAGATTCACCGATTGAACCGGCAGGTAGAAGAAGTGCTCTATCCGGCTATGGAGGACTTTGCCATTGATATTATGCTGGGTAAGGAATCCGCAGCCAGATCGATTCGTCTGGACCTTCCAAAGTTTACCCTTGTGGGAGCAACCACAAGAGCCGGGCTTTTAACAGCCCCTCTCAGGGACCGGTTCGGTGTCGTGCAGAAGCTGGAATTTTACACACCGGAAGAACTGAAGATTATAGTATCCCGTTCGGCAGAGGTCCTGGGGGTTGAAATTGAGGAAGAGGGTGCACAAGAGATTGCCAAGCGTTCCAGAGGAACCCCCAGGCTGGCAAACCGCCTGTTAAAAAGAGTCCGGGATTTTGCGCAGGTCAAGTACCATGGCATTATAACCAAGGAAGTGGCTGATTTTGCTCTGGATATCCTGGATGTGGATAAATTCGGACTGGATTACAATGACCGCGCAATACTGTCCACGGTTATTGAGAAATTTGCCGGCGGGCCCGTGGGGCTTGATACCCTTGCTGCGGCCCTGGGGGAGGATGCGGGCACGTTGGAAGATGTGTATGAACCATATCTTTTAATGAACGGATTTTTAAACCGTACCTCCCGGGGGCGCGTTGCAACCGAAAGAGCCTATGGGCATCTTGGAATCTCTTTGGAGCCTTAGCTGCCTGAATTTTAGAACTTTCCTAACTGTGTAAAGTATGATATAGTAAAGAAAGAGCAAATGATAGCAGGGAGAGAACAACATGAATTCCAAACACTATACAGAAGTTTTGATAGATGGCAAGATCTATGCCCTTGGCGGCAGTGAAGAAGAAGGCTATATTCAGCGTCTTGCCAGTTACATCAATGAGATGATCATAACTTTAAAACGTCGGGAAGGATTCACGAAGCAGAGTGCTGAATACCAGAACGTTATGATAGAGTTAAATATGGCAGATGATTACTTCAAAGCAAGAGAGCAGATTGCCAGACTGGAACAGCAGAAAGCGGAGATGGAAAAGGAAACCTACAGTTTAAAGCATGAGCTGGTTGCAACTCAGATGAAGCTGGAGGCAGTGAAGACTGAACTGGCAGGAATCAGGAATTCGTCCGGTTCCGACAGGAATGAATAAGGCAGGAGGGGGTATTTCATGGATGTTCCATGACCTCCTCCTTTTTATCAATCAGAATATCCATAGGGAAAATTTTGGAGGCAGAAGTGAAAAATACAGTTGAGATCCTTGCTCCGGCAGGCTCGTTTGAAAGTATGAAGGCAGCAGTCGCCGCAGGTGCGGATGCAGTTTATATAGGAGGAAGCAGGTTCGGTGCCAGGGCATTTGCAGAGAATCCCGGAGAGGACAAGCTTTTGGAGGCCATTGATTATGTTCACCTTCACGGCAGAAAACTCTATTTAACGGTCAATACTCTTATGAAAGAACAGGAGATGAAGGAGCTTTTTTACTATTTGCTTCCTTATTATAAACGGGGACTGGACGCGGTTATCGTACAGGATCTGGGAGCTTTGGCATTAATCAGGGAACAGTTTCCGGACCTTCCCATTCATGCCAGTACGCAGATGACGATTACGGGAGTTCATGGTGCCCGGCTGTTAAAAGACCTTGGTGCAGAGCGGGTGGTTACCGCAAGGGAATTATCTTTAGATGAGATCCGGCAGATCAAAGACCAGGTTGATGTGGAAATCGAAAGCTTTGTCCATGGGGCTCTTTGTTACTGCTATTCGGGCCAGTGCCTTTTCAGCAGTCTAATCGGAGGACGTAGCGGAAACCGGGGAAGATGTGCACAGACCTGCCGACTGCCTTTTGATGTGAGAGATGGCGGTAAGCCCCTCGGCAAAAAAGATGAACGGTACTGCTTAAGCTTAAAGGATCTATGCACACTGGATCTGATCCCTGATATTATGGAAGCAGGTGTATATTCCATGAAGATCGAGGGCAGAATGAAGAGTCCCCGTTATACGGCGGGCGTGGTTCATATTTACAGAAAATATACAGATCTTTATTTGAAAAAAGGCAGAGAAGGATATCGGGTAGAGGAAGAGGACCGGAGGATACTTCTCGATTTATTTGACAGAGGTGGACAGACTGACGGATATTATAAGAACCATAATGGCAGGGATATGATAGTCTGGAAGGAAAAACCTTCGTTCAGAGAGGGCAACAGTCAGCTGTTTGACCTGCTTGACCGGGAATATGTGGAAAAACAGTTAAAAGTACCGGTTACAGGAAATGTTTTTCTTACAGAAGGCAAGAATGCCTCACTCAGCCTTCAGTCTCAGAAATACCGTGTTTTAATTGAAGGAGATATGGTGCTGGCGGCCCAGAATCAGCCCATGTCAGAAGAAAAGGTATTAAAGCAGCTGAATAAAACAGGAAATACGCCATTTCTTTTTGAACGACTCACGGCAGAGATACAAGGGAATGTCTTTCTTCCGGTCCAGGCTCTTAATGATTTAAGGCGCAGAGGTCTGCAAGCGCTGGAAGCAGAGATACTTCATGAATACACAAGGGAATACAGAAAATCGGATCATCCTGAAATGCAGAAAAGTATCACCAATACGCGGTCATCTGGTGCTTCACATCTGACTGTTTCCTTAGAGAAACCGGAGTGCTTTGACGCAGCCGTTCATAACCCCGATGTGGACCGGGTCTATGTTGATGCAGCACATTTTGAACCCCAACGGTGGAACCATTATGTTAAAGCCTGCCATGACAGAGACAAGGAATGTCTTCTTACAATGCCTCATATTTTCCGCATGGAGGCACAGCGCTTTTTTGACCGCAATCTGTCATACCTTCAAAAAGCAGGATTTGACGGATTCTTAATCCGCTCCATGGAAGAACCTGGATATTTAAAAAAAGCCGGCATACCAGGAAAGCTGGTTTTTGATTTCGGAATGTATGGCATGAACCGAAGGGCGCAAAAGATGCTTCTGGATCTTGGTGCGGACGAGATTACCTGGCCTGTTGAATTAAACAGCCGGGAACTGGAAAAACTAGTAATTCCGGGTGAACTTTTAGTTTACGGACGTCTTCCTATGATGGTAACGGCCCAGTGCCTTCATCAGGGAATGAAACAATGTGATCACACGCCGGTATTATTAAACTTAAAAGACCGTATGGGAAAAGAATTCCCCGTGAAAAACCATTGTACATTCTGTTACAATTCCATTTATAACTCAGCGCCTCTTTCCCTTTTGGGTTACAGTGATGCCGTGGGTGCCTTATCCCCCGCCTCATTAAGGCTTCAGTTTACAACCGAAAGTGCTGCAGAGACTGATAAAATCATACAAGTTTTTGCAGATGAATTCTTAAACGGTAAAAAAGCAGGAGCGATTCTGACGGACTTTACAAGGGGACATTTTAAGCGCGGTATAGAGTAGGTGATTTATGATTAATCTGATAGTAGATGTATCAAGATATTTCATGATACTGCTGATTGCTATATACACATATTTAAATTTTCGTTATTTTTCTTTTCAGGACGAAAAGAAGAAAAACAGTATCTGCAGAAGGCAGAACATTTTTATGTTTCTGATTCATCTCCTGGCCTATGGTATTATCTGGCTGGAGATGAAAGATGAGCGTATGCTGGTCTTTTATGCGGCACAGGTACTGTTCTTTTTGGGGTACCTGTTTTTATACCGCCTGTTTTACAGGAGCTTGTCAAAGCTGCTGGTTAACAATATGTGTCTGCTCTTGGCAATCGGTTTTATTATGCTTACCAGACTTTCTTTTGACCGGGCTGTAAAACAGTTTACCATTGTTGCGGCAGCGGCAGCAGTTACCTTCATCATTCCTTTTGTTATCGACAGAGCATGGCAGCTTAGCAGAATACCATGGGTTTATGGGTTTGCAGGAGTAATCCTTCTTGGTATTGTATGTGTTGCAGGAACCAACAGCTACGGAGCGCAGCTTTCCATCGGAATGGCTGGATTTTCTTTTCAGCCTTCTGAATTCGTAAAGATCAGCTACGTATTTTTTATAGCAGCCATGTTTTACAGGTCTGTCAGCTTTCCAACGATTCTTGCAGTCAGCGGTGTTTCGGCACTTCATGTTCTGATACTTGTGCTTTCCAGGGATTTAGGAAGTGCACTTATTTTCTTTATTACCTATGTGTTTATGCTTTTTATAGCAACCGGCAAATGGAGATATCTGCTTGGAGGTGCAGCGGGAGGTGTGCTGGCGTCTGTGCTGGCATTTCACCTGTTTGATCATGTAAAGACAAGAGTTGCAGCCTGGTTAAACCCGTGGTCCGATATTGCAGGAAAAGGATATCAGATCAGTCAGTCCCTGTTTGCCATTGGTACAGGCGGCTGGCTGGGCATGGGGCTATACAGAGGGATGCCTAGAAAAATACCGGTAGTAGAAAAAGACTTTATTTTCTCGGCGATTTCAGAAGAACTGGGAGGGATATTCGCCCTCTGTGTCCTGTTAATCTGCCTTGGCTGCTTTCTTCAGTTTATGATGGTGGCAGGAAGTATGCAGGCCTTGTTTTATAAGCTCATCGCCTTTGGTCTGGGGATGATCTACGCAATTCAGGTGTTTTTAACAATAGGAGGAGTCACGAAATTTATCCCATCTACCGGAGTCACCCTTCCCTTTGTCAGTTATGGAGGAAGTTCGGCAGCCAGCACTTTTATTATTTTTGGTATCATTCAGGGACTTTATATTCTCAAACGCAATGAAGAGGAAGAGGGCAGGTATGAAAGCTAATGCAAATCCCAAAGCAAATCATCAGATCTTAATACTGACCTATGGGGTTGTCCTGTTATTTATAGGTCTGGCGGCTTACTATGGATATTTTCTTCAGGTGAAGAGCGAAAGCGTAATCAACAATTCCTATAATGCCAGACTGGACAGCTTTGCTGACCGGGTAGTACGCGGTGAGATTATCAGCAGTGACGGACAGATCCTTGCCCGGACGGACGTGGATGGGGAAGGACATGAGACAAGAGTCTATCCTTATGACTCCCTGTTTGCCCATGCAGTGGGATATTCGGTAAATGGAAAGACCGGTCTTGAGGCCCAGGCTAATTTCTATCTGTTAACCAGCCATGTCAATATTCTGGAACAGATTATTAATGAGTTATATGCCAGAAAAAGCCAGGGAGATAACGTGGTGACCACTCTGGATGTGGAGCTTCAGAAAAAAGCATATGAAGCTCTTGGTAAAAGAAATGGGGCAGTTGTTGTCATGGAGCCTGATACAGGGAAGATTCTTGCCATGGTTTCAAAACCTGATTATAATCCAAACACCCTGTTAAATGACTGGAACAATCTGGTTGCAGACGAGAATACATCAGGTCAGCTTTTAAACCGTGCAACCCAGGGGCTTTATCCGCCGGGATCCACGTTTAAGATTATTACGGCGCTGGAATACATCAGGGAGAATCCCGAGACTTATAAGGATTACACCTTTGATTGTGACGGTATTTATGAAAATGGTGATTATGCCATCAAATGCTATCACGAAACTGCCCATGGGCATCAGAATTTTACCCAGGCATTTGCAAATTCCTGTAACGGAGCCTTTGCAGGGCTTGGGCTTGTGATGGATTTGAACAGATTAAAAAATACAACCCGTCAGATGCTGTTTGGTACAGATCTATCCCTTCCTTTTCCCGCTAACAGAAGTTCTTATATTATGGAACCGGGAGCAGATATCTGGCAGATCCTTCAGACTGCCATTGGTCAGGGGCAGACTCAGATCACGCCTCTTCATAATGCCATGATAACCTGTGCCATTGCCAATGGGGGAACTTTGATGAAGCCGTATCTGATTGATCATGTGGAGAATGCAGGCGGAGATGTTATTAAAAAGTTTGTTCCACAGACTTATGAAACCATCATGACTGCACAAGAATCAGCCAGTCTGACAGAACTGATGAGAGCGGTAGTTACGGAAGGGACTGGTTCTGCCATTCGCACGGATGCCTATACGGCAGCGGGGAAGACCGGATCAGCAGAATTTGATAAAAATAAAGAGACGCATGCATGGTTTGTCGGATTTGCTCCGGCAGAGCATCCGAAGATCGCAGTCAGCGTGATTGTAGAAGAGGGCGGGTCTGGAGGAAAGGCTGCTGCCCCTATCGCCAGGTCGCTATTTGATTTATATTTTTCCAGATAAGGGAAGATTTCAGCCCATTCTTTCGGCGATTACACACTTGCATATCATTATAAAAAGAGGTATACTAGAGCCAGTCTGTGAGACACACCAAAATCGGGATCCGGCTGGGTCCGCGGTTTCACTCTGGAGGAATTGCAATGATAGAAGCAACGAGTTGTGGCGGTGTGGTTATTTTTCGAGGTAAAATTCTGGTTTTATATAAGAATTACAAAAACAAGTATGAAGGTTGGGTTTTGCCAAAGGGAACAGTAGAAGCGGGTGAAGAGTATAAAGAGACGGCACTTCGGGAAGTGAAAGAAGAGACCGGAGTAAGTGCGTCCATTATCAAGTACATTGGTAAGAGTCAGTATTCTTTTAATACGCCTCAGGATATGGTGGAAAAGGATGTATACTGGTATCTCATGATGGCCGACAGCTATTACAGTAAACCACAGCGGGAAGAATATTTTATTGATTCAGGATACTATAAGTTCCATGAAGCGTATCATCTTCTGAAGTTTTCCAATGAAAAGCAGATTTTGGAAAAAGCATACAATGAATATCTGGATCTGAAGAAGAGCAACCTTTGGGGAAATAAAAAGTATTTCTGAAGAAAGTCAGAGCCAGTTTCCTGACCGTTAAAAAGCCGGAAAAGCTTCTGCCAAAACTTTTCCGGCTTTTTACTATTACAGACATTAAAATTGTTAAAACATAGATTCCAGATCCTTAAATTTAGCAAGGAGTGTTTCCGGGTTAAGCTCAAAGATGAGTCCTTTCTGTTTTTCACTTTCCATAACCCGTCCCAAATAGGAACAATGGTTTATCATGGGGTCCTCGTGCCGCTTAGAAATCACTTCAAGATCTTCTACGGCTACGATTTCATCAACTACGATTCCCCACTGGATTTCATCTAAGATAAGAACCATTTCCTTGTATATCGTAGAACGGAACAGGTCCTTTGTCTGGTCCAGGAGTTTTAATATGACAGGCATACATTCATCTTTAGCACACGCTAAAACTTTACGAAGGCATTCGGACTCCTGGCAGTTCTGGCAGTCTCTTTTACAGTTATCAGCCTCCTCGGCTGCTTTGTGAAGCTTTTCATGAGGCTCTTCGATTTTTTTTAAATGGTTGGTTACTGCCGTATTATCTGTGGTAAAATGATCGTACCATTTTCCCAGGGCACACTGGTGGGGATCCCGGGCGAGGTTGAAGGAACCGCCATCTTTGATAAAACGCTCCAATTCGCTGACCCAGTTAATATGATCCTGCTTTCTCGCATCAATCATCAGTTCAAAGTCTCTGCATTCTTCAGATATGGGCTTTAAACCAAATGTAATGCGTAAATCCATCATATTAATGACTTTGTCCCGGTACTTAAACATTCCGGTGATGTTGGCAGGTGCGGCGGGAATGGTGCTGTATTCCGGCAGCTGTAAAATTGTGGATATGTACTTGCTGTTTATGCAGTATAAGGAGCCTGCAATTTTAAAAATAATATAGGGACATTTGATTTCTTTTTCCATTCTCTTTCGGTCCTTACCTTTTTTATTTGCTGTTAATGTTTATTATAAATCTTATTTCCCTATACTTCAACGGGTTTTTGGAAAATATATGTCAAAACTTAAGGAATGTACTATGAATAACTGGAAAATCAGGGTATAATGAGTTAGGATATCTGATTAGATAAGCTTGGAGGAGAAAATTATGCTAAAGTATTACGACGGAGATATCTTTATGTCTGATGCAGATATTGTCTGCCATCAGGTAAATTGTCAGGGAGTATTTGAACGCGGTTTGGAAGGTCAAATTAAAAAAATATTTCCGGAAGTAGAAAAGACATACAGAATTATTACGAAACAGTGGCAGGAACAGGCGGGCGGTATTACCTCCGGTTTATTAGGGAGAGTATCTGCGCAGCCGGTTGAATTAAATGGCAGATGGTTTCTGATTGCTAATCTGTATGGACAGGATAAATACGGGAAAGACGGAATTTATACAGATTATAAAGC
This sequence comes from Lacrimispora amygdalina, assembly GCF_900205965.1. Taxonomy (GTDB): domain Bacteria; phylum Bacillota; class Clostridia; order Lachnospirales; family Lachnospiraceae; genus Lacrimispora; species Lacrimispora amygdalina_A. The sequence goes on along the minus strand of NZ_OAOF01000016.1, from coordinate 55,212 downwards.
ACTTACACAGGCCGTCACAGAGATCCGTGATTTTGTGGATGTCAGAGGCAAACTGGAGAAGGTGGCATTTCCGTATGGAATGGGCTGCAAGAATGCAGGCGGTGACTGGAATAAAGTGGAAGAAATTATAAATAACTGCTTTTTGGATTACCAGGGCGAAGTTCAGATCTGGAAGAATGACTCTGGTCAATAAAAACCGGAACAGTTATTTAGTCAGCAACAATTATTGGGAGGAACGAATATGGCAAAAGTCAGCTCTTTAAGCCGCAGTATCACTGCTTTTTATGTGGAATGGAGTGCACTCAACCACTACTTATCGTCTTATGAATGTGATAGAAATGGTCTGCCCTATATTGGATTTTCAGACCCCCGTGTTCAAAAACTGTGGAAGGGATTATCCACTCAGGAGCGTAGAGAAATTATGAAGCGGCTGGGCACAAAAAATGAAACAGAATTACAAAATTATTTTACGTAATTTTGAAAGGAACGAAAAAGATTGGAGTTATAGATGTCAGAAAAAAGATTTGTAGTTATAGATGGTTCTTCCATGCTGTCAACCTGCTATTATGCGGTTTTGCCGAGAGAAATCGTGTTTGCCAGGACAGATGAGGAAAAGATGAAGCATTATGACAAAATTCTTCATGCCAAGGATGGAACATATACCAATGCTATTTTCGGCATGCTTAAGATGGTGGTTTCACTTATGAAGAAGCAGCAGCCGGACCACATCGCCTTTGTTTTTGATAAAACAAGAGACACCTTTCGAAGAGAACTGTATTCCCAGTATAAGGGTACAAGAGGAGCCACACCGGAACCTTTAAAGGAACAGTTTGCACTCATGGAGCGTATTCTGGAAGAAGTTGGATTTAAAGTCCTCTGCTGTAATCAGTATGAGGCGGATGACTATGCAGGAAGTCTTGTCATGAAATTCAGAGAGCAGATCCCTATGGTGGTTTTGACAAAGGACCACGATTATCTTCAGCTGGTAAATGATGAATACAATGTCCGCGCATGGATGGTTCAGTCCCGCCAGGAGAAGGCGGACGAGCTGTATCAGAAATATTATTCTTTTTACGGTATGAGGAAAGAAGAGATCAATCTGCCGGAAAAAGTATTTGAATACACCTCTGATACGGTCCTTCGTGAGGAGGGCGTGCTGCCGGAGCAGATCCCGGATTTAAAAGGGATACAAGGCGACGCTTCCGACAATATTCCTGGTGTTAAGGGTGTCAGCAGTGCTGCCCCTATATTGCTGAGGGAGTATAAAACCGTAGAGCGCATCTATGATGTCATACATGAAGCGGAAGCAGATAAAAAGAGGTTAAAGGATCTTCAGGACTTCTGGAAAAATGATCTGGGTATTACCAGATCTCCATATAAAGCCATGACTAAGACAAGTGAGGAAGAACTATGCGGTGAGAAGGCTGCACGATTGTCTAAAACTCTTGCTGCCATGAAAACAGATATTGCTCTTGATTTTCAATTGGAGGATTTTAACGCCTCCTCTTATAATGAGGAAGCGGTCAGGGAATGGCTGATTCGCCTTGATATAAAAGAAACCTCAATTTTTGGCAGCGCAAAGTAAATTCTTAGCGGTATTATTTGGGTGGCTTTGGAGACAATGATACAGAATTCCGATTTTTTATGAAGGAGAAAGAATAAATATGAATAAAATATATGAAAACTTGTCTTCAATATTAGAAAAAACAATGGCACTGCAGACGGCTCTTATACTTTTTGAGTGGGATAATGAAACACTGGCTCCCGAAGAATCCGGATCCTATACAGCCAGAGTGATTGGTGCACTGACAGAAGAGTACTATGGATTTATGACAGGCGATGAGATGGGAGAAGCAATTGCAGCATGCGAACAGGAATCGGAATTGTCTGATATCCAGAAGGCAGTACTTCAGGGGGCAAAGGAAGCCAGAGAAGAACTGATCTGTATACCAAAGGCAGAATACAGAGAAAATGCCCAGCTGATTGCCGAAGCAGCAAGAGTCTGGTCAAAGGCGAAGAAGAATGAGGATTATGAGTATTTCCTGCCTACATTGGAGAAGGTTATTCATTTCAAGAAGAAATTTGCATCCTATCGGAAAAAGGATGGTCAGAAGCTGTACGATGTTCTCCTCGCCGAATACGAAAAGGGATTTGAGACAGAACTTTTGGATGAGTTTTTCGGCAGACTGAAGGAAGAACTTGTACCGCTGCTCCAGGAGATCAGAGAACATGGAAAAGAAATCGATGATTCCTTTCTTATCGGTGGCTATCCAAAAGAAAAGCAGGAAGAGATGGCACGGTTCCTTGCAGAATACGTAGGATTTAATTTTGAGAAGGGTGTATTGTCAGAGAGTGCTCACCCTTTTACTACCAATCTTCATAACCATGATGTTCGTATAACTACCAGCTACCACGATAAGATGGATAGTTCTATGTTTTCTGTGATCCACGAGAGCGGTCACGGAATTTACGAGTTAGGCATATCAGATGAGATAACCCAGACACCGGTTGGACAGGGAACCTCTATGGGTATGCATGAGTCACAGTCCAGATTTTATGAGAATTTAATCGGGCGGAATCCAAATTTCTGGAATCCTATTTATAACAGATTAACGGAGCTTTATCCCGACAGGCTGAAACCTGTTTCTATAGAACAATTTATGGAAGCAATTAATAAAGTGGATCCTGGATTTATTCGTACAGAAGCAGATGAACTGACTTACAGCCTTCATATTATGATCCGGTATGAACTTGAGAAGATGATAATAGAAGAAGACGTGGATCTTAAAAAATTACCGGAAATCTGGGCTGATAAATATGAGGAATATTTAGGAATCCGGCCGAAGAATGTTTCAGAAGGAATTCTTCAGGATATCCACTGGTCCCAGGGATTGTTCGGATATTTCCCATCCTATGCCCTGGGGAATGCATTTGGAGCACAGCTGTATTTCCATATGAAAAAGGAGATGGATTTTGATGGCCTTTTAAGAGATGGCAAGCTGGACGTGATCAAAGAATATTTAAGAAGCCATATTCATCAATATGGTAAGATGAAGACAAGCCGTGAGTTAATAAAAGCAGCAACTGGAGAGGAATTTACACCGGAATACTTCATCGATTACCTGAAAGAGAAGTACCGTAAGCTTTATGATTTATCATAATATTAATTGCCTGCAGATAAAATGAAATCAGGAAACGAGTAAGAAAAGAGGTTCATTATGGAAAATATTAAAAAAAGTGCCGGGGAACTGATTGGCAAAACTCCTTTGCTGGAACTTACCAATTATGAGAAGAAACACGGACTTAAGGCATCTGTCATTGCAAAACTGGAATATTTTAACCCGGCTGGCAGCGTAAAAGACAGAGCAGCACTGTCCATGATTGAGGATGGAGAAAAAAGCGGCAGAATAAAGCCTGGAGCCACCATCATTGAACCTACATCCGGGAATACCGGTATTGGAATCGCCAGTATCGCTGCCATGAAAGGGTATCGTGCTATTCTCACCATGCCTGAAACCATGAGCGTGGAACGAAGGAATCTTTTAAAAGCATATGGAGCAGAGATTGTACTTACCGAAGGAACAAAAGGGATGAAAGGCGCAATTGATAAAGCTGAAGAGCTGCAAAAAGAGATCGAAGGTTCCGTAATTTTAGGGCAGTTTGAGAATCCGGCCAATCCAGCAATACATCGGGAAACCACAGGACCTGAAATCTGGGCAGATACCGATGGAAAGGTTGATGTATTTGTGGCAGGAATTGGAACGGGTGGCACCATAACCGGAGTCGGGGAATATTTAAAAAGTAAGAATCCTGAAATCCGGATTATCGGAGTGGAACCAGCAGGATCTCCCATTCTTTCCGGAGGAAAGCCGGGACCTCATGGACTCCAGGGAATTGGAGCTGGTTTCGTTCCTGATATACTAAACACAGAGATATATGATGAAATCATTCCTGTAGAGAATCAGGAAGCTTATGAGACGGGCAAAGAGATCGCACAGACGGAAGGGATCCTTGTGGGGATATCCTCTGCCGCAGCTGTATGGGCGGCCAGACAAGCTGCAAAACGGCCGGAATTCGAAGGGAAAAGAATCATCGTGCTGCTTCCGGATACAGGAGACAGATATTTATCTACGCCGCTGTTTTCTTAAAATCAGATGGCGGACAAAGAAGACCAGGGATCGTTTAAGGATCTCTGGTCTTCCGCTTGGTTATTCGTTCCTGTTTTCGGAATAATAGTAATTGATCTCAGCTCCGAAAAACAGAATGCAGATGCAGGAATACAGCCACAGCATGATGAGAACAATGGCAGTCAGGCTGCCGTACATCACGGAATAATTGCTGAAATTGCTAAAGTAAATAGAAAAGGCAAAGGAGAAGGCGATCCACCCCAGTGTGGAAAAGACGGCTCCTGGCAGCTGTCTGGTAAAATGCTGCTTTTTTTCGGGTACATAGGTATAAAGCATGGCAAAACATAAGGTAAGAATAAATAAGAGCAGAGTACGGAAACTGATGACATGCTGGGTAATCTCAGCCAGAATGGGAAAATGGTGATTCATAAAAGCCTGTATGGAGCTGCCCAGTACAAGAAGTACAAGTGTCAGGGTACAGATTATTATAAACACAACCGTATAACCGGCACATACCACCCGGGTCATGAAATACCCCCGCTTTTTCTCCTGTCCGAAAACCCGGTTTAATCCCCGTTCAATGCTCAGCATCCCCTTTGAAGCGGACCAGATCGCGGCAATGGCGGTTACAGATAATATTGCTGCAGGTGACTGGGTATAGAGATCTTCAATAACAGTAACGATAACGCTGTCAATCTCCAGCCTGCTGGGGATTACCGTGACCAGAAGCTGCAGTAAATTTGCCTTTGTAATAGAAGGAATAAACTGAATCATAGCAAGTAACAGCATCATAAATGGAAAAGCTGCAATTATGGTAAAGTATGAAGCCTGTGCTGCATAGACAGTCATTTCATCTTTCGTATATTTGTCATGTATCTGTTTGCAGCGCAATAAAAAACGAATCATAATGAACGCTTCCCTTCTTATCTCGTATAAGCATATTATCATGGCACTTAGAAAATATCAAGGGATTCCCTGTTCAGTGAAAAAAAGTATAAAAAAAGGGAGAATTATCATGGAATACATCCCGGCAAAAACGATTGTAACAAAAACAAAAACATCCGATTGGTTTGGGATTGATTATAATATGAATATATACAGAGGCTGCAGCCATGGCTGTATTTACTGTGACAGCCGTTCAGACTGTTACAGAATTGATCATTTTGATACCGTGCGTGTCAAGGAGGATGCACTTCGGATCATACGGGATGATCTGAGGAGAAAAGTCAAAACAGGAGTGGTGGGAACCGGAGCAATGAGTGATCCATACAATCCACTGGAAAATGAACTTAAGCTTACCAGACATGCCCTGGAATTGATTGATGCCTTTGGTTTTGGGGCAGCTATTGCTACAAAGAGTACTTTGCTTCAAAGGGATATTGATATATTGAAAAGTATAGCAGATCATTCTCCTGTTATTCTAAAGGTTACGGTTACTACAAGTGATGATAATCTGGCGTCTAAAATTGAACCAAGGGTATCCAGACCTTCCGACCGGCTGTCGCTGATTGCGGCCCTTAAGGATCAGGGGCTGTTTGCAGGCATCCTTCTTATGCCTGTCCTCCCATTTCTGGAGGACCATGAGGACAATATCCGTTCTATCATAACTGCAGCCAAAGAAGCCGGCGCTGATTTTATCTATCCGGCTTTTGGTGTCACGCTGCGCAGCAATCAGAGAGAATGGTATTATGACCGGTTAAGAGAGCTGTTCCCGGGAGAAAACCTGGCAGAGCAGTATATGAAACGTTATGGTAATAATTACCAGTGCACCAGTCCAGGTGCACGTAAATTATGGCAGGTGTTTTCTGAGGAGTGCAGCCGAAACCGGATCCTTTATAAAATGCCGGATATTATCCACGCGTACAAGAAAAAATACCAGATTACCCAGTTGAGCCTTTTTGATTAGTCAACGGGACTGATTGCCAAAACTGGTTACAAATTCCCTGGCTATGTTTGAGACATAGCCATTTTTTTTGTACACAGCGGCTATCTGGGTAACGGTGTCGGAAGAATCTATTTCCCGGAACAAGAGATTTTCCTGCCCCAGGGTGAGACTGATGGATTGCGGTACCAGAGCAATTCCCATTCCTGCTTTTGCCCATTGAAGACAGGTTCTTGCATCGTCATTCCTGCAGAAGATATCTGGTTTGATTCCGCTGTTTTGAAATGCAAGGGAAATAATGGAATCAAATCTGCGGTAATAAATTAATGGCTTCCCCTTTAACTCTGTAAGACTTACCTTGTTTCCTGTAAACTCCGGGAAAAATACGGGATTTCCCACCGCCATAATGGGTTCCTTCTTACCGTAGACACATTCCAGACCCTCCGGATTAAAAGGTGTCCGTATAATGGAACACTCTACAAGTCCATTTTTCATTTTTTCCAGGAGTTCATAGGTATTGCCTTCTGTCACTTCAAACCGCACACCTGGGTGAGCTGATGTGAAGTCCTTTAAAAAATCCAGAAGTACCGTTCCGGATGAAGAAATGGTCCCCAGTTTCAGCACACCTCTGGCAGAAGATGGAAAATGCTTTAAATCATCTGATACAGCGCCCATCATGGATAGAATATCTTTTGCCTTGAAATATAAATATGTGCCTGCTTCTGTAAGCTCTGCCTTTTTCGATCTGCGCTCAAGAAGCTTCACTCCCATCTCCTCCTCCAGAAGCATAATCTGCTTGCTTAAAGGAGGCTGGGATATTCCCAGTTTTTTTGCAGCTGCAGTAAAGCTCCCGGTCTCTGAAACGACGGTGAAATAATATAACTGTTTTGAATTAATTGGATTCATCTGGTACATCCTCTATTCTATCTGATTTCATTTTATACTTGTATTATTATATCAAAATGGTATAATAATACAATGCATTATTCTAAAAAGGTATTATTTTTGGGAGGATTAAGAAAATGAAAAAGCTCCTTAAGTATTTGAGTAACTATAAGCGGGAAAGTATTCTGGGACCATTGTTCAAGCTTCTGGAAGCCAGTTTTGAGCTTCTTGTGCCTCTGGTGATGGCCACGGTCATTGACATTGGAATCAAGAACCATGATGTGACTTATATTCTGTCCATGGGCGGATTGCTGGTTGTGTTAGGCATTATCGGCCTTACCTGTTCCATAACAGCTCAGTACTTCGCGGCAAAGGCAGCGGCAGGTTTTGGTACTTCATTAAGAAATGATCTGTTTGCTCATATTAACACTCTGTCGTATCAGGAAATAGATACCATAGGAACGGCTACCCTCATCACCAGAATGACCAGTGATGTGAATCAGGTCCAGTCCGGTGTGAATTTGTTTCTGCGTCTGTTTCTCCGCTCTCCATTTGTTGTTTTGGGCGCAATGATCATGGCATTTACCATTGATATAAAGGCAGCCCTGATATTTGTGGTTTCCATACCGGTACTATCAGCTGTAGTATTCGGCATTATGCTTTACAGTATGCCTCTATATAAAAAAGTACAAATGCAGCTGGACCGGGTTTTGCTGGCAGCAAGAGAAAATCTGGGCGGCGTCCGTGTGATCCGTGCATTTAACCGGCAGAATGATGAAGTTCGCAGGTTTGATGAAGAAAATGGCATGCTGGTGAAATTCCAGGTATTTGTAGGTAAGATATCCGCATTAATGAATCCTCTTACTTATGTCATTATCAACCTTGCAATCATTGTACTCATTAACACCGGTGCAAATCGGGTTCAGACGGGGAATATCACTCAGGGTCAGGTAGTGGCACTTGTAAACTATATGTCTCAGATACTGGTTGAGCTGGTGAAGCTTGCCAACTTAATTATCACCATTTCCAAAGCGCTGGCCTGTGCCAACCGGATCAGTTTCGTATTTACCATGGAACCAGGCATTAAAGACACCAACCATAACCATGTAAAAGGTAAAACGGATTCACCCAAGGTGGAATTTAATCAGGTAAGCCTTTTTTATCAGGGTGCAAAGGCTGAATCTCTGAGGGGAATTGGATTTTGCGCGAGAAAAGGTGAGACCATAGGAATTATAGGAGGGACCGGATCAGGAAAATCCACACTGGTGAACGTAATTCCAAGATTTTATGATGTATCTCAGGGAAGCGTCAGAGTAGATGGAATCGATGTCAGGGAGTATCCACAGGGCCAGCTGAGAGAGATGGTAGGTATTGTTCCCCAAAAGGCGGTCCTTTTTAAAGGGAGTATCCGGGAAAATATGCAGTGGGGGAAAAAGGATGCCTCTGATGAAGAGATTTACCGGGCACTTACCATTGCCCAGGCAAAGGAGTTTGTGGATGAGAAAGGGGAAGGGCTTGACTTTCTGATACAGGCAGGAGGAAAAAACTTGTCCGGCGGACAGCGCCAGCGTCTTACCATTGCCAGAGCCATTGTAAAAAATCCCCAGATTCTTATTTTGGATGACAGCGCATCTGCTTTGGATTTTGCCACCGACGCAAGACTTCGCAAGGCGATTAAGGAAGAAACCAGGGATATGACCGTATTTTTAGTATCCCAGAGAGCTTCCACAATAAAGAATGCAGACCGCATTGTTGTATTGGAAGACGGACGAATGGCCGGCTGCGGAAAGCATGGAGAATTAATGGAATCCTGTGAGGTTTACCGTGAGATCTGTCTATCCCAGCTGTCTGAAAAGGAGGTGCAGTAATATGAACATAAAAAAGCATAAGTCTACAGTCAAACGTATCTTAAATAAGATTGGAAAGTATAAATGGAGTGTAATGGCTTCGCTGTTTTGCGCTTTTCTTACAGTTGTATTTACCTTGTATATTCCCATATTAATCGGACGTGCCATTGACTGTATTGTGGGTGCCGGAAAAGTTGATTTTAAAACCATGGGTGTGATCCTGACACAGATGGGGATCGTGATTCTGGTTACAGCAGCGGCGCAGTGGGTCATGAGCCATATCAATAATCAGATTACTTACCGGGTGGTGAAGGATATCAGAACTCAGGCTTTTAATAAGCTGGAAAGCCTTCCATTAAAGTATATAGATTCTCATGCACATGGTGATATAATCAGCAGAATTATTGCTGATATTGATCAGTTCTCCGACGGCCTGCTGATGGGATTCACTCAGCTGTTTACCGGAGTTTTAACCATTTTAGGAACATTGGCTTTTATGTTTTATATTAATCCGTTAATTGCCGCTCTGGTTGTGCTTGTTACCCCGCTGTCCCTGTTTGTGGCCAGTTTTATTGCGAAAAGAACGTACAGTATGTTCCGGATGCAGTCTCAGACAAGAGGAGTAATGACATCTCTGGTGGAGGAGCTGCTGGGAAACCAGAAGGTGGTAAAGGCCTTTGCTTATGAAGATGAGGCTCAGAAAAAATTTGAAACCATTAATGAAGAGCTTCGCGTATGGGGGCTTAAGGCAACCTTTTTCTCTTCCATTACCAATCCGTCTACGCGGTTTGTAAACAGCCTCGTTTATGCCTGTGTAGGAATCGCCGGTGCAATTGCGGCAGTAAATGGACTTTTGACAGTGGGTCAGTTATCAAGTTTTTTAAGTTATGCCAATCAGTACACGAAACCGTTTAATGAGATATCAGGCGTAGTAACAGAGCTTCAGAACGCTCTTGCGTCAGCTGCACGTGTATTTGAACTGATTGATGAAGAGTCAGAGATACCGGATGACAGCCAGGCGGTGGTACTTAAGCATGCCAGAGGCGAGGTGGTACTGGAGCATGTTGACTTTTCCTATAATCAGGAGGTACCACTGATTGAGGATATGAATCTATGCGCAGCACAGGGAAAGCGAATTGCCATTGTTGGCCCTACCGGTTGCGGAAAAAGTACGGTAATTAATCTTCTCATGCGTTTTTACGATGTAAATGCCGGCGCCATAAAGGTGGATGGAAATGATATCCGCCACATAACCAGAGAAAGCCTGAGATCCTCCTATGGAATGGTTTTGCAGGAAACATGGCTGAAGACTGGAACGATAAGAGAAAATATCGCGTACGGAAAACCGGATGCATCTGAGGAGCAAATAGTCACAGCAGCAAAAGAAGCACATGCGCATAGCTTTATTTCCCGCATGCCGCAGGGATATGATACAATCATTTCAGAAGACGGAGGAAACTTATCCCAGGGTCAGAAGCAGCTTTTGTGCATAGCCAGAGTCATGCTGTGCCTTCCGCCGATTCTCATTCTTGATGAGGCGACATCATCTATCGATACCAGAACTGAATTAAAGATACAAAAGGCATTTGCTAAAATGATGGAGGGACGCACCAGTTTTATTGTCGCTCACCGTCTTTCTACAATCAAGGAAGCGGATGTCATACTTGTTATGAGGGATGGCCATATCATTGAACAGGGAACGCATGAGAACCTTCTTTCAGAAAATGGATTTTATGCTCAGCTCTATAACAGTCAGTTTGCCATATAATTAAGTTGAATAATCAGGAATAAGGTACCGAAAAAGTATGGATTTTGTATTTTTCTGGTACCTTTTCTTGTATTCTTCGCATATTTCTTATAAAATAGGAGGGAATATACGATATTCAATAAAAAAGAAATTTATAAAGGGGAAAAAAGGATGTTTGAAATTGCTATTTGCGATGATAGTATGGGCGACAGAGAGCGTTTGATAGAGAGAATTAGTAAGAATATGCCCGAAAGCGATAAATTCCGTGTACATGAATATGATTCTGGAATCAGCCTTTTATCAGCGATTAAAAATATTAGATTTTCTATTATTTTTCTTGATGTTCAGATGAACGAGATGACTGGAGAAGAAACAGCAGTGCGGGTCAGGGAACTGGATAATAATGTGATTCTGGTTTTCTATACGGGCTTTGCAGAACCGTCACCCCGCAGCTTTGAAGTCCAGCCTTACCGGTATATTATGAAGAATATGACCGATGAATTAATGGACCGTTACATAAGAGATTCTCTGGATAAAATGATTGAGCTGGGACAGGCACCGCTTCTGACGGCGAACGTGAACCGGGAACGGCTGTTTCTAAGGGCAGATGATATTGTTTACATAGAAAAATATAAAAAGAATACAAGAGTTCATATTTCTGAAAGCTCCATTAGAATTTACGGAATTAAAGAAATTGACAGCAGTGAAATCCCAGATATCCGGGTTCCGGATAAACTGGAGACGATTTACGAACGCCTTAAAAAGTATGGTTTCGGGTATCCTCATGACAGCTATATTATTAATTTTAAATATTTGATCTACTGTACCAGTAAGATTCTGCGCCTGAAAGATGTTGATACCATGTTTCAGATAACCCGGAGCAAGGCGCAGGAATTTCATATGCTGAAGGAAGAATTTATGTTATCAAAATACAAGGATGGCAATTAAGATGGGAAATGATTTGTTTTCAGTAAGCAGGCTTTTGTTTTGCGGCGCAGATGTATATATGATGTTTCGTTTTTTTGCTGCCATTTATCCATTTAAAACATTTGGAAGAAAGCGTCAAATAATTAGTATTGTAATAACTTTACTGATCTTTTTTGAAAATGCAATTGGCAGTGTCAGCTTAAATTTTATAACTGTTCCACTATTTTGTTATGTATATGCTCTGCTTTTATTTAAGATTTCTTTTTCAAATGGTATTGCTTATACAATTATTTATTTTGCTTTTGTGGGAGGTAAGGAAGTTCTTTTTGAACTATTATATCGCTTCCTTTCTTATAATCTTCCCATTTACATACCTCCGTGGTTTACGTCAGGTGGAATATATTTTTTAATATTAGAATATATTGTAGGCTTTTTATTTTTGCTTTATATTGAGAAATATATTAAAAAGATAAATATCAGGAATAATAATGTGTTTTCATGGTATTTACTGATTGTTCCTGTGTTATCCCTGGCTATTTCCAGCAGCTTTTTATATATGGATTTTCCAAAATCTATAGTTTTACAAATTTTTATGTGCGGTGGAGCTGTTTTATTATATCTTTCCAATGCTGCAATATTTATTATACTTGAGAAATATACTGACATGATGAACAAAATAAAATATGCAGAGCTTTATTCAGTGAAAAGAGAGATGGAAAATGATCACTTTCAAAACATATTAAAAATAAATGACCATTACCGTTGCTTTATGCATGATGTTCATTCGTACTTTAATAGTTTTCGACTGCTGGCTTTAAACGGGGAAAATCAGAAAATTGTTGAAATAATAGATGAACTGAAAGGGAAAATACAAGATGAGATCAATAATGTTATTTATAGTGGTAATCCTGTATTTAATGCCATATTGTCGGAACGTGTTTCAAAAGCTAAGGAACTTGGAGTTGAGTTTTCTATTTTTATAGAAAAGAATATTAATCTGGATTTTATATCTGACTCAGACCTGATTTCTATGTTTGGCAACCTGCTCGACAATGCATTGGAAGCTGCTTCTAAATGTGAGCCCCAAAAGCGTATAGTACGTATCAAACTATTTATGGGAACTAACTATTTCCTTATATTCCGTATTGAAAATAGTTTTAAAGTCAAAGCAATAAAAGAAGGAGATAAACTCCTGTCTACAAAAGAAGATTCAAAACATCATGGCCTGGGTGTAGGGATAGTTACCTCCCTTGCTGAGAAGTATGGAGGATCATTAAATCTTGTTCAGAAAGAGACTTTGTTTATCACGACTTTAACGATTTCTGCTTTTACAGAAGAGAGATGTGCAAATTTTGGCACTCAACGTGTATAATTTTGGCACTTGACTTGAAAAATGGGAATTACTGATATAAAATTAAAGAAAAAAAGGAGAGATTTAAAATGAAAAAAATGTTAAATGTTTTAAAGGGAAAAATGTCAATGGTGAACGCAATGAACACATGTGCATTACTGGTTGCAGCTTATACAATGAATGTAACCTGTTTCTGGGCTCATCATCAGCCAGAGGTACCTGAAGAGGCGAAGAGTCTCAGGAAGTTTTAATGTTACAACGGATTTCCAATGGCATAGTCAGCTGGCAGATTAAAAAGAATCTTTTAAAAGATAATCAGCGCTCATTGTATCTTTACGCTTATGAAGTTTTACTCAACCAGATTATTAACATAGTCGTGGCTGTTGTCATAGCAGTAATTTTACGCGCACCTATGCCTGTGTTGGTATTCCTTGTCAGCTATATACCCTTGCGGTCCTATTGCGGAGGGTATCATGCGAAAACCAACGGAGTCTGTACCGTAGTATCAGCAATCCTTATTATAATCACCTGTTTGCTTGAAATGTACATAGTTGGAACGGCTGCTCTTTATTTACCGATAGCGGGGTTTCTTATATCAGGAATTTTAATCTTTATCTTTGCGCCAGTTCCTGATAAGAATAAACTTCTGGACGAAGAGGAGACAAGACGTTACCGATTAAAGAGCAGACAGCTATGGCTTGCAGAAGTTATTGCAGGCGGAATCTTCTGGTTTGCCAACATCCGCATTTGTGTTGTACTAGCCATAAGCCACCTTCTGCTATCCATGATGCTTGTATATGGAGTGCTGAAAAATAGTAAGAGGGGTATGAAAGAGCTATAACAATCTATTTGAAGACGAGACTGTGCGTTTACGCCAGTCTCGTTTTCCTGTTTTGATAATCAGTGGGTGAGTTGTACTGGATCAATTGGTCAGGTGTGCAAATTTTGGAACTCAAAGTGTACAATTTTGGCACTTCGGTTGAATTTATTTCTGTTCCATGTAGAATGGAAAATATAAGTAATGTAGTTCTTAGAACGAAAGGAGGGCTGGTGGTGCAGAATAAAAGAAACAATGAAAGTTATTATCAATACAGGGCAAGCTGTTCCATTCGTAAAGAAGACGGGACAGAAGAGATAAAAAATTATGAACTGGAAACAGATATATTATACGGAGATCTTCATTTTTGGAATCGGTTATACTATCTCAAAAAAAGTCAGAATATGTTATTTGACTTTGCATCCCGTGAACCAGGAATTGTAAAATGCAGAATTTTACAGGAGAGACTGGTCCTGATACCACGTTTTACCTATAAATCCCATAAAACAGCCGGTAAAAAAGGATCACTGTTTAAAAGACTGCTGCTTGTCATAGAAGTAATTGTACTTTTGCTTTTAAATATGATGTGGGCAACTGTTGTGGAAGAAAAAAAGGTGGAAATATACGCAAATGATCAGAAGATGACTGATATTGTTGAAATTGGAGTGGATAATTTCAGCCATTGTATCGCGGATAAAGACTGAACAAAATAGAGAGGATGTATCATGTGTGAGGATGAAAAACTGATTGATGACAGACACCTTGAGCGGATTAACCGGTTTACCAGCATAGAAACGGGGATCTATGTGGAAGGGGAACTGCTGCAATTCTGTGAAGTGAGGATGTTTGATAATAAGGTGGGGCTATTTCTTCCTACGGTATTTAAGGATATGAAAGCGGAAGATGCAAAAAGAAAATATTTTTCTGAACAGCGCCCTGAAATTATAAAAACCAATGAAGATGGAACTGTTAATTTTTCTTTCAGTATGGTGGAAAGGGAGATTAAGCCAGAACAGCTCAGGACTGTAATAAAGGAGTTTTATCTTGTTTTAAAGCGTTTTCAGCCGATGAGCGTATGTCTGGATGATGGAACAGAGCTGGATAATAAAGTTCCCTTTGCCTGGATGGAATTTATCAGCACTGCTCTTGATGATAACCTTTATAACATGCTGATTATTTATCCAATAGGTAAAAAACTGCTGATGGTGATGTTTAACTGCCCATTTGAAAAAAGGCTGGACTGGGGCAGCTGCCTGTGTAAAATACGCAAAAGCATCACAGTCTACAATAACGTGAATGAAGTAGATCATTAAAAGTATTGGCTCTGATTCGGCCAGGGGAAGGAATGTGATTTCATGATAAACGAACAGTCTTTTCAGGATTTATATGGTTATTTTTTTGGTATGATTAATCGGGGGGATCTTGACGAATTATATGCAAGGGCACTGGAAGCAATTCCTGCCATTGTTTCTCTTGAGGATATCAATAAATTAAAGACAACCGCTTCTGTCGGAAGTGCGAATCCATAAGTTTTCGGTTATACCTCAAAATCCCCGTACATATGCACGGGGACAATGATTTATTCTGCTTTTTTCCTGAATCCCATCTATTTAGACTGAAGCCGGTTGATCATAGTCAATATCAGCAGCAGATCACTTTCCGGTAATGCTTTAAGCTTGTCTATGGTGTCTCTGACTAAGGGCGGGTTGGGATTATCATTATCAAAAAAGTCTTTCGGTGTTACATTTAAGTATTCACAGATTGCCAGAAACTCCGCCATTGAGGGCAGGCTTCTGCCGCTGGAAATACTTTGCACGTAACTTCTGCTGTGTCCCAGCTCCAGGCTCATCTTATGTTCTGCCACTCCCTTTTTTAAACGTAATTCTGTAATTCTTTTGTTGATATAGTCTTGATCCATTGTTGTCACCTCTCGTACTTATTTTATGATAATAAAATTACCTTAATACACGATTAAAATATGTAAAATACATATATTGCATAATCAGAGTATCAATAGTATAATTAGAAACTGCTGATATTAGTAAAAGATGCGGGGAGGAAGGGAGCTTAACAGGTATAAAAGTTCTGATATCCAGTTTATATGTACAGAAGTGGAATTGCAATAGGAAAACGGAATCAAGCTTACAGAATATTAGCAAAACTTATTAGTAAAATTTACCTTGGTATGATATGATGTTTTTAACTAAAATGTCGATATATGTATTATAAGGTCGAAGTTGAATTACAGGAGAGTAAAGTATGAATAGAAGAATCGGAATCAAAAGCATAGGGGTTAAGATGCTGTTGGGAATTTTACCTGTTCTGGTGCTTGCCCTGGCCTTTCTGGCCAAATTAAGTGAAACTACAAGCAGTCAGTTAATTGAGCAGCAGAGCAATTCCACGATGGAGTCGGAATTGAAAGCCAACGTTAACGGCATTAATAATGATTTAAATGCAGTCCAAACCACGGCCATGAATATTTCACATATAGTGAGTGCGTCCTATCAGACTACAGATCTTGATACATACGGCAGAGCAATTTCAGATATAATATCCACCAACGACTTAATACTTGGCAGTGGTATCTGGTTTGAGCCGAATGTATATGACGCCAGCCAGAAGTATGTAGGTCCTTACTGGTACAAAGATGGTGATAAGGTTACCCTGACCAATGATTACAGCAATGCCACTTACGATTATTTCAATCAGGCATACTATCAATCGGTATCAGGAGGAGTGAAAACTCCAGTTATTACAGATCCCTATTATGACCCGACTCTCGATAAGATGATGGCCACCTGTGCAGCTCCTATTTATGACAGTAACAGCCGTTTTATCGGAGTTGTGACGGTTGATATGCAGCTTAGTGATATTGATGAACTGATTAAGTCCATAAAAGTGGGGAAGAACGGAACTGCCATGCTGATTTCTGCAGAAGGCGTTTATCTTAGCGGTGCAGATATGGAAAAGATCAGCAAAGCGGTGAATATGAAGCAGGACGAGAATGCCTCTCTATCCGCAGCAGCAGCTAAGATGGTTGCAAATGACAGTGGAAAGACGTTTTACACAGAGGGAACAGAGACTTATAACCTCTATTATGATACGGTCCCGGGAGTCGGCTGGATTATTATGATTAAGATGCCGCAGTCTGAGCTTGAAGAACCGATTGTTGTATTAAACGAGAAACTGATGAAACTGAGTGCTGCTGCATTGATTCTATGTATGTTAGCTGTTTTACTGCAGGTGGGAAGCATTACATCGGCTCTTAAGAAGGTTCGTAAGTTTGCGGGTTCTCTTGCTGCCGGTGACTTTACAGTTTCGCCTCTTAAATCCAGACGAAAAGATGAACTGGGACAGATGAGCAGCTCGTTGAATAATATGTTCCAGAGCAACAAAGGGGTGATTGAACAGATTTCCGGTCAGGCAGGGGATATTACAGATGCCAGCATCCACTTAAATAGAGTATCAAACGATCTGCTTCTTCAATTCAGCGAAGTGAAAACCTATATGGGAGATGTGGATAAGGCAATGATGTCTTCCAGTGCAGCGACGGAGGAGCTGAATGCGTCTCTTGCAGAGGTTAACTCATCAGTAGGAATACTTGCAGACGAGACGGAAAAAAGCAGCAGGATGGCCGGAGAGATCATGGAACGGGCAAAAGATATTGAGAAAAAAAGCAGGGAAGCTTATGATAATGCCATTGTGATATCCCAGGAAAGAGAGCAGGACCTCCAGATGGCCGTCCAGCACGCAAAGGTAGTGGAGCGGATCGGCGATATGGCACGTCTTATTTCCAATACGGCTTCCCAGATCAATTTACTGTCACTCAATGCCTCAATTGAAGCGGTGAGAGCCGGAGAACAGGGCAGAGGCTTTGCTGTTGTTGCAAGAGAGATCGGAAAGCTTGCAAAAGACACTTCTGAGATTGTGAAGGAAATTGAGGGAACCATTGCAGATGTTCAGAATGCATTCACCATGATGTTAGACGGATCTCAGTCCATGCTTGTTTTTTTAAGAGATACGGTGACTCCGGATTATGACAGTTTTGTTAATGTAGGACAGCAATACGGCAAGGATGCAGTTACCATAGAAGAAATCTCCAATGAGGTGGAGGAGATGGCTGCTAACATCAGCCAGGTGATGCAGGAAGTACGTGATGCAATCCAGAATGTCTCCGAATCCGTTCAGACGACTGCAGGAAACAGCAGTATGGTCCTTGGCACAATCGAAAAAGCATATGTAGTTGTACAGGATATGTCTAAGATGTCAGAGAAGCAGGAACGAATCGCGGAGGAATTAAAGACTGTAGTGTCCGGCTTTAAATTAAAATAAATCACTTGACATTTTAATATTGCTTTATTATAATTATTGCAATATTACATTAAAATCAAATGCGATGAAAGTGCTAGTAGATTCTTAGTTTCTATCAGAGAGAAGGGGTCACCGGCTGAAAGCCCTTTTAAGTTCAATTAAGAAATCGAATTTCCCACTGAAGCAGCATGGCTGAAACCGGCGGTTTTATTTGTCTGCCAGGCGTGTAGGTCATGACGTCTGTACACGTTACGTATGCCGAGTGCCTGCTTAAGAAGCAGGAATCAGGGTGGTACCGCGAACACAGCTTCGTCCCTTTTCAGGGATGGAGCTTTTTTGATGTATCAGGGAATGAATCAAAGAAGGAGAGCATGATGAAAGATCAATTAGAGAAAATCAAACAAGAAGCATTAAAGCAGATCGAAGCTTCGGATGCGCTGGAAAAACTGGGTGACATTAAAGTCGCTTATCTTGGAAAAAAGGGAGAACTGACCAGTGTATTAAAGAGCATGAAGGACGTTGCTCCGGAAGACAGACCTAAGATCGGGCAGATGGTCAATGAAGCCCGTGAAGCAATTGAGGGGAAATTAGAGGCTGCCATGGCAGCGCTGTCGAAAAAGGCAAGGGAAGAGCAGTTAAAAAAAGAAGTGATTGATGTTACTCTGCCTGCAAAAAGAAGCAGAGTAGGCCATACCCATCCCAATACCATCGCTTTGGAAGAGGTGGAGAGAATCTTTGTTGGCATGGGATATGAGGTAATTGAGGGACCGGAAGTGGAGTATGATCACTATAACTTTGAAAAACTGAACATTCCGAAGAATCACCCGGCAAGAGATGAGCAGGATACATTTTATATCAGTGACAATATCGTTTTGAGAAGCCAGACCTCTCCTGTCCAGGTCCGGACCATGGAGAAGGGAAAACTTCCCATTCGTATGCTGGCACCAGGCAGAGTATTCCGTTCCGATGAAGTGGATGCAACTCATTCCCCTTCCTTCCATCAGATTGAAGGACTGGTAATCGATAAGAATATAACATTTGCAGACTTAAAAGGGACACTGGCTGAGTTTGCCAGAGAGTTATTCGGTCCTGAGACAAAGGTAAAGTTCCGCCCCCATCATTTCCCGTTCACTGAACCAAGTGCGGAAATGGATGTTACCTGCTTTAAGTGTGGAGGAAAGGGCTGCCGTTTCTGCAAGGGGTCTGGCTGGATCGAGATCTTAGGCTGCGGAATGGTACACCCCAATGTACTTGCTATGAGCGGAATTGATTCCAACGAATATTCCGGCTTTGCTTTCGGAGTAGGTTTGGAGAGAATTGCTTTGTTGAAATACGAAATCGATGACATGAGATTATTATATGAAAATGATATCAGATTCTTAAAGCAGTTCTAAAAACAGGAAGGGAGATAGATTGATGAATACACCATTATCATGGGTTAAAGCATATGTACCGGATTTGGATGTGACTCCACAGGAATACACGGATGCCATGACACTGACAGGAACGAAGGTTGAGGGCTATGAATGCCTGGATAAAAATTTAGAGAAGATTGTAGTAGGCCACATCCAATCGATTGAACGCCATCCCGATGCGGATAAACTGATTGTCTGCCAGGTTAACGTAGGCAATGAAACCGTACAGATCGTAACAGGCGCTTCAAACGTGAAAACAGGCGATAAGGTACCGGTTGTTTTAGACGGAGGGAAGGTTGCCGGAGGACATGACGGCGGTCCGCTTCCGGAAAATGGAATAAAAATCAAAAAGGGCAAATTAAGAGGAATTGAGTCCTGCGGAATGATGTGCTCCATTGAAGAACTGGGATTTACAAATGAGCTGTATCCGGATGCCCCTGAAAGCGGAATCTATATTCTTCCGGAAGATTCTGTGCCAGGGTCTGATGCAGTAGAGCTTCTGGGTCTTCATGACTCCGTATTTGAATATGAAGTAACCTCAAACCGGGTGGACTGTTACAGTGTAATAGGAATTGCCAGAGAGGCAGCAGCTACATTTAACAAACCATTTATTCCTCCGGCAGTAACCGCTACAGGCAACAGTGAGGATGTTCACGATTATTTAAAAGTGACTGTTGAAGACAGCCGTCTTTGCTCCCGCTATTGTGCAAGAATGGTAAAAAATATTAAGCTGGCTCCTTCACCGGTCTGGATGCAGAGAAGACTTGCTGCCTGCGGAATCAGACCAATTAATAATATTGTTGATATTACCAATTATGTAATGGAAGAATTCGGTCAGCCAATGCATGCCTTTGATTATGAGCAGCTTGCAGGTCATGAAATCGTTGTCAGATGTGCAGAAGATGGAGAACTGTTCCAGACCTTAGATGGTCAGGAGAGAAAACTGGACAGTACCGTACTCATGATTCGTGACGGAGAGAAGGCTGTTGGTATCGCCGGTATTATGGGAGGAGAGAATTCTAAAATTACCGACGAGATTCATACCATGGTATTTGAAAGTGCCTGCTTTGACGGAACCAATATCCGTCTTTCCTCTAAAAAGGTAGGATTAAGAACGGATGCCTCCGGTAAATTTGAAAAGGGTCTTGATCCTAATAATGCACAGGCTGCAATTGACCGAGCATGCCAGCTGATTGAAGAACTGGGTGCAGGAGAAGTAGTGGGCGGCATGATCGATGTCTATCCGGAAAAGAGAGAATGCAAGCTGATTGCTTTTGAACCAGAGCGGATGAACCGACTTCTTGGCACAGATATTGCGCCGGAGACAATGCTTGAATATTATAAACGTCTGGAGCTTGAATATGACGAAAAAACAGGGGAGATCATAATTCCCACGTTCCGTCAGGATCTGGAATGCATGGCAGACATGGCAGAGGAAACAGCCAGATTCTATGGTTATGACAAGATTCCGGTATCCCTGCCAACCGGAGAAGCGACGACTGGTAAACTTTCCTACAAATTAAGAGTGGAGGAAGTTGCAAGAGAGGTTGCGGAATTCAGCGGATTTTCACAGGGCATGACGTATTCTTTTGAGAGTCCCAAAGTTTTTGACCGTCTGCTTCTTCCAGAGGACAGTACGCTTCGCGCAACTGTTAACATCTTAAATCCTCTGGGTGAAGATTACAGTGTTATGAGAACAACTCCTCTCCATGGAATGTTAAATTCACTGTCTACTAACTTTAACAGACGTAATAAAAATGTACGTTTATATGAACTGGCTAACATCTATCTGCCTAAGAGCCTGCCGTTAACCGAGCTTCCTGATGAAAGAATGCAGTTTACCCTGGGCTTTTATGGAGATGGTGATTTCTTTGATATGAAGGGGGTTATCGAGGAATTCTTTGAGAAAACCGGCATGAAATTAAAACCCCATTATGATCCGAATGCAGGCAAAACATTCCTTCATCCGGGGAGACAGGCAGATATTATTTACGATGGAGTAAATATCGGTTATCTGGGAGAGGTTCATCCGGAGGTTGCAGATAACTATAAGATCGGTGACCGGGCTTATGTGGCAGTCATTGATATGCCATCCATGATACCATTTACAAGTTTTGACCGTAAATATACCGGAATTGCCAAGTATCCGGCAGTAACAAGAGATATCAGCATGGTTGTGCCTAAAAATGTCCTTGTTGGTCAGATCGAGGAAGTGATTGCACAGCGCGGAGGAAAAATTCTGGAAAGCTATGAGCTGTTTGACATCTATGAGGGTGCACAGATTCTGGCTGGTTTTAAATCAGTGGCCTATTCCATCACATTCCGGGCTGCCGATCATACTCTGGAGGAGCAGGAAGTTTCAGGCGTTATGAAAAAGATACTCAATGGTTTACAGGCCCTTGGTATTGAACTGAGAGCATAAATATAGAATGAAGATGTCAGAAAAAAAGCGTGGTCCGCTTCTGGCATCTTTTTTTATTTGCTTGCATGGAACTGAAAAATCCCGTCAATCCTTACGGTAGAGGAATGATGGAACAAAGGGAGGCAAAACAGATGCTTGAAGATCTTGATATAAAACAGATAAGAGGGAGAATGCTTTATGATTCCGGCGGTAACCCGGCAGTGGAAGCAGAAGTGATCCTTGAAAATGGTGCGCATGGAAAAGCAGCGGTCTCTGTTTTTGGTGAAATAGACGGAGAGGAAGAGGCAGATGTCATAAATGAATGGTTATCAGAAGCCATTTTATTTGAGGATGCTTCTGACCAGGAGAACATTGACCGCCTTTTAATACAGCAGCTTGAAAAAAATGGCAGAGGCAGGGCGGGAGTCCTGGCTCTTTCCATGGCCGCAGCGAGGGCAGCAGGTGCAGGACTTGGACTTCCGCTCTACCGCTATTTAGGCGGAACATCGGCTCCGGCAATGCCTATTCCTGTTATGAGCATGATTGATGGGGGAGACTGTGTAAAAGGAATCGATTTTAAGGAGATTATGATTGTCCCGATGAAACGAAGTTCTTTCGCAGAAGGACTCCGGATGGGAGCAGAAATATACCAGACATTAAAACGGCTTTTATCCATAAATGGATTTGATACGTCTGTTGGGGAGAGCGGGGGCTTTGCAGCTGACATGAAAAGTTCTGAGGAATCTCTTCATTATATAATGGATGCCGTCAGGCTATCTGGATATGATCCAAATTGCGATGTTTCTGCAGCAATCTATGGCAATGCGGACAATCTTTATATAAAAGAGGATGGAATTTACCGTTTTGACAAAGAGAGTCTGAAAAATGGTATCCCGGTTCACAGAGATCAAAAAGATATGATATCCTACTATCTGAGGCTGGCAGATGGATTTCCGCTGGGCATTGTGATGAACGGACTTTATAAAAATGATCCGGCTGACAGAAACCGGATGTATCAAATGTTAAAACACCGCCTGCTGATGGTTTCTGATGATTTCTTTGCATCAAATGGTGTTGAGATACAATTAAAAAAGGCTGGTACAGTGACTGGAGCTCTTAATATGGTAAGTGAGGCAAAGAAAATGGGAAGTAAAGTGATATTCTCAAACAGCGATAAGGAAACGGAAGAAGTATTTCTGGGAGATATGGCTGTGGCATTAGGAGCGGACTATATAAAATGCGGAGGGCCCTGCAGAGGAGAGTATACAGCCAAGTATAATGAGCTTCTCAGGATTGAGGAATTCTATGGACAGTCCCACTAAAATAGAAAAAATCATTGAATTTACTGAAAAAATATGGTATGATAATCGGTGTTTGACTTAAGGAGGTGGAAAAATGATCCGGATTATATTATCAATCGTGTTTGTTATTATATGCATTGCTTTATCAGCGATCATCCTGTTACAGGAAGGAAAGAGTCAGGGTCTTGGTTCTATCGGTGGTATGGCGGATACTTACTGGGGCAGGAACAAAGGTCGTTCTATGGAAGGAAAACTGGAGAAGTTTACAAAGTATGGAGCAATCTTGTTTTTTATTCTGTCATTGGTACTGAATCTGAATATACTGTAGCGATTAAACACTCTTGTGGTATAGCAGCAAGGGTGTTTTTTTCGAATTAAGGAAAATATCTGTTATACCACAGGTGGAAGTGCAGATAATAGGAACATAAATAAAATCGTAAAAACGTGAAAAGAGAGGAAAATAATGACAGAAGAACAGTTAATGCAGCGGAAAGCCATGTTTATGGAACTGTTTTCGGATCCCACATATAAACCGATGAAATTAAAGGAACTTGCCATACTATTCGGGGTTCCCAAACATCAGAGAGATGAATTAAAACAGGTACTTGATGCGCTGCTGGCAGAAGGAAAAATCGGAGTATCACAGAAAGGCAAATATGGAAAGCCAGATGTGGGATCCATTGCAGGAGTATTTTTTGGTCACCAGAAGGGCTTTGGTTTCGTATCTGTAGAAGGTTTTGAGAAGGATATCTTTATACCAGAGGATAAGACGGGCGGTGCACTTCATGGAGATACCGTTCTGATATCTGCGGAGACGGAAGGAACCGGCACAAAGAGAGCAGAAGGCCGGGTTATCAAAGTACTTCAGCATGCCAATGAAGAAATTATTGGTTTTTATCAGAAAAATAAAAATTTTGGGTTTGTAATACCGGATAATCAAAAGATATCAAAGGATGTATTTATTCCCCAGGGCAAGGATATGGGGGCTGTAAACGGACACAAAGTTGTTGTTAAGATCACTGATTTCGGGGGAGAAGGGAAAAAACCGGAGGGCGTTATTAAAGAGATTCTTGGACATGTCAATGATCCTGGAACCGATATACTTTCCATCGTCCGTGCATACGGACTTCCGGAGGAATTCCCGGACAACGTGATGAAACAGGTGGAGTCTGTGCAGGATTCCATCACTGGAAAAGATATGCAGGGGCGTCTGGATTTAAGGCAGTTGCAGACTGTCACAATAGATGGAGAAGACGCAAAGGATCTTGATGATGCCATTACCTTATCTAAGAAAGACGGTATCTATACGCTGGGTGTGCACATTGCAGACGTAACCAATTATGTGACGGAACACAGCCCTCTTGATGAAGAAGCGTTAAAAAGAGGAACCAGTGTCTATCTGGTGGACCGGGTGATTCCCATGCTTCCTCATAAGCTGTCAAACGGTATCTGCTCTTTAAACCAGGGAGAGGACCGACTGGCGCTGAGCTGTATCATGGAGATTGATGAAAATGGTACAGTAACCGGTCACAGGATTGCGGAAACGGTAATCAATGTGGATCGCAGAATGACCTATACGGCAGTCAATGCAATTATCACCAACCATGATGAAGCAGTGATGAAAGAGTATGAAGCTTTTATTCCCATGTTTGAACAGATGAAGGAACTGGCTGATATTTTACGAGAAAAAAGGAAAAAAAGAGGTTCCATCGACTTTGATTTCCCGGAAACGAAGGTGATTCTGGATGAACGGGGCAAGCCTTTGGAAATAAAGCCTTATGACCGGAACTCTGCTACTAAAATCATTGAAGATTTTATGCTTATGGCAAATGAAACCGTTGCAGAGGATTATTTCTGGCAGGAGATCCCATTCCTTTACCGGACCCATGATAATCCGGATCCGGAGAAGATGAAAAGCCTTGCAACACTGATCAACAATTTCGGATATTCCATCCGCTTCCACAACGGAGAGGTATACCCGAAGGAGGTCCAGAAGCTGCTTGCCAATGCCGAGGACACTCCGGAAGAAGCGTTAATCAGCCGCCTTGCCCTCCGCTCTATGAAACAGGCAAAGTATACAGTAGGAAATACCGGACATTTTGGTCTGGCTGCGAAATATTATACGCACTTTACTTCCCCGATCAGAAGATATCCGGATTTACAGATCCATCGTATCATAAAAGAGAATTTAAGATCCGGGCTCAGCGAGAAACGGGTTAGTCATTATGACAAGCTTCTGATGCAGGTAGCGGTTCAGTCTTCCTCACTTGAGAGAAGGGCGGATGAAGCGGAGCGGGAGACCATTAAGCTTAAAAAGTGTGAATATATGTCCCGCTATATCGGTCAGGAATTTGACGGAGTCATCTCAGGTGTGACTAACTGGGGACTTTATGTGGAACTTCCCAATACCGTGGAAGGTCTGATACACGTCAACGATCTTCAGGATGATTATTATCATTTTGATGAGGAACATTATGAACTGGTGGGAGAGATGACAAGAAGAACCTTTAAACTTGGTCAGCCCATTAAGGTAATCGTATCGGGTACGGATAAACTGCTTCGTACCATCGACTTTATACTGGCAAGAGATTTTGAAGAGGTATAACATTATACTCAATTTTTAAAGTTTGGATACCTCTTTGCTTAAACCGTAAATTTAAAACGAGCTTTACTTATTATGCAATAAGTAAAGCTCGTGAAAAACGATAATTTTAAGAGATTTGCATTATAGCATAAAATTTTTTATGATTAGAATGATTTGAATTATGCCCATTATAATATTAATAAGTCCCCACATATTTTTTTTCTTTATATCACTATAACCTAAAATAATTAATACTGGAGCTAATATGAAACTCTGTAAATTCCATATGGAAACTCCGTTAATATATCCCTGACTTTTATAAGAAACAATATACAAGATACTCAAGATTGAAAATGTGATGCTTATCAATTTATCTGTTTTATTCATCATAGCCCTCTCTATATTAACTCCAACCAAGTTTTTATGTAGAAATATATTATCTTAATTATATAAACAGAATCTCCCTGTTATAATTTAATAGATGTTCATTAAAAAATAAAATTAAAACAATGCTAAATTAATAACCCATTAAATTATCATGGGAACCAACTCCGTTATGTGATTGGTAAAATTATAACATATAAAAAATAAAAATTGATTAAAATGCAAAAATTATACATGTTGAGTGCCAAAATTAGCATAAGCGTGTATGATTTTGGCGCACAAAAACCAGACGTCAATTTTGGCTTACAATTGACCTGGTGTTAAAGTTCCAACCTCTTTTTTAATACCTTTATTATGAATGCATGACCTACCTCTATTTCTGCTTTTTGATAATTCTTAGCAGAAAATTAAAAAGCATTTTCTAACACCTTTACGAGATAATAATAATGTAGTATGATTGTGTAAAGTTTAATTAAGGGAGGATTACAAATTTGGGAGAAAATTTTAAAATGATCGCCAATAACAAAAAAGCGTATCATGATTATTTTATAGATGAAAAATATGAAGCCGGTATCGAGCTTTTTGGTACAGAAGTAAAGTCCATGCGTATGGGCAAGTGCAGTGTGAAGGAGTCTTTTGTAAAAATTGACAAGGGTGAGGTTTATGTTTTTGGCATGAACATCAGCCCGTATGAAAAAGGAAATATATTTAACAAAGATCCCCTTCGTGTGAGAAAGCTCCTCCTTCATAAGTCGGAAATTCTGAAACTGGATGATAAGATTGCCCAGAAAGGGTATACTCTGGTCCCCCTTTCGGTATATTTTAAAGGAAGTCTGGTTAAGGTTGAGATCGGTCTGGCAAGAGGTAAAAAGCTTTATGACAAAAGGGATGATATTGCTAAGAAAGACCAGAAACGAGAATTGGAACGGGATTTCAAAGTGCGTAACCTAAAAGTGTAAGAAGAAATCGTTGTCTGTACAGACAGCTGATTGGATGGTAAAATAAGGGTATCAAATAATGGGAGGAAACTGCGGATGGCACTATATGATTATGTAGGGGCGTTAAGAAAGGGGCGAAGGCAGTACCAGGCATCCGTATCAAGAGGAGAATATCCGTATCTGCCGGTGCTTGATGATATCTTATCGTATTCAGATATCGTATCAGAAGTTAATCTGGGGATTATGGACATTCCTCTTGAAAAGGTGGTTGGTACCAAGACAGAAGGGCGGACGAATGCCTTTGCCAACAATTTTATGCCGCTTTTGTCGGAAAAGTCTGAATTTGGAGCGAAATGGGCATATCTTTACGATCATCAGATACAGGAAGGGATTCATGACCCGATTGTTGTCTATGAATTCATGAATCAGTATTATGTACAGGAAGGGAATAAAAGGGTCAGTGTATTAAAATATGTAGGAGCTTTCAGTATCGCTGCCTCAGTGATCCGTATGATTCCCAGACGTACGGATGATTTAAACAACAGACTATACTATGAATTCCTTGATTTCTATCAGGTTTCCTTTAACTGTGATATCTGGTTCAGCAAGGAAGGCAGCTATGATAAGCTTTTAAAAGCCATGAATAAAAATCCGGATGAACAGTGGAGCGAAGATGACCGGCTGGTTTTTAAGTCTGCTTATGACCGTTTTTCCAAAGCGTTTCATGCATTCGGCGGTGATGATTATGACATGACCTGTTCCGATGCCTTTTTAGTTTATATAGAACTATTTGGCTACAAATTGGTGAAAGACCGGATAGAAAAGCAGATCAGGAAGGATCTGGTTAAGATAAAGGATGAGCTTCTTCTTGCTTCCAGAGGCAATAAGATTGCGTTGGTAGAGCAGCCGGAGGAGGCAAGTGAAGGGGCTGAAAACACTCCCATGAAGCTGATTAACTGGCTGCTTCCCAATTCAATGATTGATCCTTCCATGTTAAAAATAGCATTTATACATGCAAAGACAGCAGAAACCTCCAGCTGGACCTACGGCCATGAGCTGGGCAGGATGTATCTGGAACAGGCTTTTGAGGGAAAGACGGAGACGATTGTCTTTTTCCACGCCGATACGGAGGAAGAGACAGGAAAAGCCATAGATACGGCGATTGCTAAAGGGTGTAATATGATATTTACCACAGCCTCCCAGATGATTAACTTAAGCGTGAAGGCTGCAATCGACCACCCGGAAATCAAGGTATTTAACTGCTCGGTCAATATGTCGTATTCTTCTGTCTGCACTTATTACGGGAGAATGTACGAGTCCAAATTTTTAATGGGTGCACTGGCGGCTTCCATGTCGCGGGATGATAAGCTGGGCTACATTGCAGATTACCCCATATACGGAACCATTGCCAATATCAATGCCTTTGCATTGGGAGCCAAGATGATTAATCCTTATGCAAAAGTTCATCTGGAGTGGTCAAAGATCAATGGGCGGGATGCCCAGGCACAACTGAAGAAGGAAGGCATCCGTTTTATTTCCGGAGACGATATGATCACTCCTCAGGCGCCTACAAGAGCATATGGACTATATCAGATAACGCCAAATGGAAGCCTGAAAAATCTGGCCACCCCCATCTGGCACTGGGGAAAGTTCTATGAGAGAATCGTAAATCTCACTTGTCACGGTTCGGTTGAACGCAAGGAACTGAAGGGAAAGCAGGCAATTAATTACTGGTGGGGAATGTCAGCAGATGTGATTGATGTGATTTGTTCCCAGAACCTGCCACACGGTACCAACCGTCTGATTACATTTTTGAAAAATTCTATTCGGGCAGGCAGTTTCCAGCCTTTTGTAGGAACCATCTATTCTCAGTCTGGGAAGATCGAGTGTGAAGAAGGCTTAAGTCTTACGCCGGAAGAGATTACCACAATGAACTGGCTGACGGAAAATGTGGTGGGGCAGATTCCTGATTTTGAGGAATTAACAGAGGAGGCCCGGTCATTGGTCCGCCTTCAGGGTCAGACAATATACGAGAACATGGATATGGAGGAACTGCTGCGTGAAGATTCTGGTACTGTCGGATCATGAGTCCAAGTCACTCTATGAATACTATACACCTGAGAAGCTAAAGGATATTGATCTGATTATTTCCTGCGGGGATTTAAGGGCTAATTATCTGACATTTTTTGCTACCTGTTCCCATGCACCGGTCTTTTATGTCAGGGGAAACCATGATTGTCAGTATCACACCTGTCCTCCGGAGGGGTGTATCTGCATTGAAGATGAGATTGTTACCTTCAATGGAGTCAGAATTTTGGGACTGGGTGGTTCCATGGAATATATTCCGGGTTCACCCGATCAGTTTACAGAAAAGAAAATGGAGCAGAGAATCAGGCGCATGTGGTGGAAGTTAAAGAAAAATAAGGGGTTTGATATACTGGTAACCCATGCGCCGGCATTTGAACTCAATGACCAGCCGGATCTTCCTCATCGTGGTTTTTCCTGCTTTAAGGCACTGATGGACAAATATGCTCCCAGATATTTTTTTCATGGTCATATCCATGCCAACTATGGCAATGCATTTAAGCGGGAAGATCATTATGGCAGTACAATCGTAATTAATGCTTATGAATATTGCATTATTGATTATACGTAACCAGTCACTTTCAAAGCAGATCCTTCATATTATATTGCAGAAGCCTTTAAACCGGATTTATAAATACACTCTTTGCACTGCACATGAATCTACAGTACAAACTGAGCAGGCATCAGCTTATCGCTGGAAGCCGGGTTGCCTAGAGCGACAACGGATGACTAACAAGCATCTGTGGGACAGTAGTTTACTCTAATTGTTCCACAGGTGCTTTTTCTATTATTAGACCGGTGTGGACGTAAGGGAGTGATTGCAGATGATATAGGGCTATCTTAATTAATTGGAGGTAACTGTTATGAGATGTATGATCACAAAAAAGAAAGAAAAAGAAGGAAAAAGTCTTGCCATGCATGTATCAGCAGTCAGTATTATGATGAATTTGCTGCTGTCTGTTTTTAAGCTGGCAGCTGGGATTTTTGCCCATTCAAGCGCAATGATTTCTGATGCCGTTCATTCCGCTTCTGATGTTTTCAGCACATTGGTTGTTATGGTTGGAGTACATCTGGCAGATCAGAAATCGGATAAGGAGCATCCTTACGGACACGATCGAATGGAATGTGTGGCCTCCATTATACTTTCGGCTCTGCTTATGGCAACCGGCGTTGCAATCGGCATGACGGGAGTTAAGAATATTTTTGGAAGAAATGGGGAGCCAATGGCAATACCTGGTGTTCTGGCTCTCTTTGCCGCAGTTTTATCCATTGGTGTTAAAGAATGGATGTTCTGGTATACGAGAGCAGCAGCAAAAAAGATAAATTCAGGGGCAGTTATGGCGGATGCATGGCACCACCGTTCTGACGCACTGTCATCCGTGGGAGCTTTGGTGGGGATTGCAGGAGCCAGGATGGGTGCACCGGTTCTGGATCCTGTTGCCAGTATGGTAATCTGCTTTTTTATCGGAAAGGCGGCTATTGATATATTCTGGGATGCTATGGATAAAATGGTGGATAAATCCTGCGACGATGAGACGATACAGAAAATGAGGGAATCTACTATGACTGTTATGGGAGTGAAACGGATTGATGAAATCAGAACCAGGATGTTTGGGGCAAAGGTTTATGTGGACATAGAAATTGCGGCGGAAGGAAGTTTGGAACTGGTGAGATCTCATGAAATCGCAGAAAAGGTACATCTGTGCATAGAGGAACACTTTCCTGATGTAAAGCATTGTATGGTTCACGTGAATCCTGTGATTGATATGGAAGAAAATGAACAAATCAGCTTATAGGTATAACCTAAGATTATAATACACATTCCTATTATTTAGTTGACAAATAACAGTTCCATTGTTATCATTTAAATATTATACAAAAAGGCAGGGATGGGAATGGAAAGAATCGTATTATCATTGTTGGTTGATAACACTGCCGGCGTTTTAAGCCGTATAGCCGGACTGTTCAGCCGCCGTGGCTATAACATTGAGAGCCTTACGGTAGGAGTAACTGCGGATGAGAGATATTCGAGGATGACAGTGGTTTCTGTCGGCGAACAGGAGATTCTGGATCAGATAGAAAAGCAGCTGAGAAAGCTGGAAGATGTCAGGGATATTAAGGAATTAAAACCAGGGCATTCTGTTTACCGCGAGCTTATTCTGGTCAAGGTAAGTGCCAATGCCAGTGAGCGTCAGGCAATCAGTGCCATTGCTGAAATTTTCAGAGCTACCATTGTCGATGTTGGAAGAGATTCACTGACTGTTATGCTGACAGGCGACCAGTCTAAACTGGATGCGCTGATTAATCTCCTTGGAGATTACGAGATTTTAGAGTTGGCAAGGACCGGTCTCACCGGACTTTCCAGAGGATCGGATGATATCCGCTACCTGCCATAAGCAGTCTGAGTTTGTTAGCTAGAGGTGTTGCCAAAGGCGGACAGTGAGTCGTCGGCAGAGTTCCTTTAACAAAATATATTATGAGTCAGTATATGAGGAGGAAAGAAAGATGGCAAAGATTTACTACCAGGAAGACTGCAACTTATCTTTATTAGAAGGTAAGACCATTGCAGTGATTGGATACGGAAGCCAGGGTCATGCCCACGCGCTTAATTTAAAGGAGTCCGGATGTGATGTCATCGTTGGACTTTATGAAGGAAGCAGTTCCTGGGCAAAAGCAGAGGCTCAGGGTTTATCCGTTTATACTGCAGCTGAAGCAGCAAAAAAAGCAGATATCATCATGATTCTGATCAATGATGAGAAACAGGCTGCTATGTATAAGGAATCAGTAGAGCCTAACTTAAAGGAAGGCGATATGCTGATGTTCGCTCATGGTTTTGCGATTCACTTCGGACAGATTGTTCCTCCAAAGAATGTTGACGTTACTATGATTGCTCCTAAAGCACCTGGACATACAGTTCGTAATGAGTATCTGGTTGGAAGAGGAACGCCCTGTCTGGTGGCAGTTCATCAGGATTATACCGGTAAGGCGAAGGACAAGGCTCTGGCCTATGCACTTGCTTTAGGCGGCGCAAGGGCAGGCGTTTTGGAGACAACCTTTAAGGTTGAGACAGAAACTGATCTTTTCGGTGAGCAGGCTGTACTTTGCGGCGGTGTATGTGCACTGATGAAAGCTGGTTTTGAAACATTGGTTGAAGCAGGCTATGCACCGGAGAACGCTTACTTTGAGTGTGTACATGAGATGAAGCTGATTGTCGACCTGATCTTTGAAAGCGGTTTTGCAGGAATGAGATATTCTATCTCCAATACAGCTGAGTATGGAGATTATATCACAGGACCAAAGATCATTACCGATGAAACAAAGAAAGCGATGAAGAAAGTACTGTCTGATATTCAGGATGGCACCTTTGCAAAGGACTGGCTGCTTGAGAATCAGGTTGGCGGTGCACATTTCAGAGCTATGAGAAATTCAGAAGCTTCTCATGAATTAGAGAAAGTGGGATCAGATCTTCGTAAGTTATACAGCTGGAATAACGGCGGAAAACTGATCGATAACTAAATCGGATTTTTCCAGATATGAATAGAATGGGCTGATGAATAAGAGAAAACTGTTTCTCTTATTCATCAGCCTTTTTGTAGTATTATTCCCCCTGTATACCGGCCTTTTGCATTGCCTCAAAGAAGATTTCCATTGCTGTGGATACCATATTTGGATTATAGGCAAATCCTACGGTGCGTTTCTTTATGCCGGAGATCATTGGAATTTCTATCAGCTCTTTTTTATCCAGCTCTTCCTGAACAAATTCTTTAATCACACAGCCAATGCCGAGTCCGATTTTAGCAAATTCTATCAGTAAATCCATGGTGGTAACTTCCAGAAGCTGATTAGGGATGATTTGATTTTCATTTAAATATTCGTCAATATACTTCCTTGTCATATTATTCTTATCCAACAAAAGGATGTTGCCTGTCTGAAATAAATCCGCATTCTTACCTTCTCTCAGATATAAATTGTCCAGGTAGGAAGATGTAGTTACAAAAATGTCCTGGATCTCCATGATTGGATTAAATAAAAGAGGGCGGCGGTTGGAAGGTTCGGCAATCAATCCCAGGTCGATCTGCTGCTGTTCCAGCATCTCAACCGTATGGGAAGTTGACTGGCTTTCAATGGTGATCTTAATATGAGGATATTTTTCAATAAATCCCTTTAAATAAGGAAGGAGGATGTATTTGCACAGTGTATTGCTGACACCGATTCTTATATGTCCGATATTAAAGTCCTTCACCCTTTTCAGTTCCAGTTCCCCTCTGTTTAACGCATCAAAGGCAGTTTTCGTATGATGAAACAAGAGCTTTCCCTCTTCCGTAAGCTGGACACCTCTGGAATTACGGGTAAATAATGCCACATCTAAATTGTCTTCCAGCTTACTGATGGATTTACTGATTGCCGGCTGGCTGATAAAGAGCTCTTTTGCCGCTTTGGAAATATTACCTGCTTTTGCCACCTCATAAAAAATCTTATATTGGGAAAGATTCTGATCCATGTTAAAAATCCTTTCATTTTATAACTTTTTGTTATGATATAATAAAATATTATATATTTATATTATATCAGTAATCATATTGTATTGTAAAGAATTAAAATCACCATATGGCCTCCATCAATTTCAGATAATATTATTTGTGAAAACTGTTTAATAATAATTGTATTAAAACTAACGCTGGACAAAAGGTATTTTTCTTATTATTATAGAAATAAATATATATATGAAGACAAAAGGGGTAGAATAAAATCTGCCCCTGATGTTTTTTGTCTGAGATGGAAGAAATATTGTATATTGCCAAAAAAAGACGGGAGTGACTTAATATGGTAAAAACAAATGTTATGAGAATGCTTGATAAAGCAGGGATTGCCTATGAAACAAGGGAATATACTGTAGATGAGCAGGATTTGTCGGGCAGCCATGCCGCGGATATGATGGGAGTCGATCATGGGAGTGTTTTTAAGACTCTTGTATTAAAAGGGGATAAAACCGGGTATTTTGTCTGTTGCATTCCAGTAGATGGGGAGCTGGATCTAAAAAAAACAGCGAAACTTACAGGAGATAAAAAAGTAGAAATGATTTCTGTAAAAGAATTACAGTCTGTCACCGGATACATCAGGGGAGGGTGTTCTCCTGTTGGGATGAAAAAGCATTATCCCACGTGGATTGAGGAATCAGCAAAACAGTATTCTGAAATTGTTGTCAGTGCCGGTGTAAGAGGACAGCAGATTGTTCTGCCGGCGGAGAAGCTGGCTGCCTTTATAGATGGCCAATTTGCTTCATTTATGGCTATTTAGTTTACATAAAACAATAAAACTTTAGGACGGGCCCGACGCTGTCAGGTAAATTATTAACAGAAATGTAATACTATTGTAAAATGTTAACACATGTTTAATACAAAAAAAGCGTATAAGTAAGGGGGAAAATAGTGTATAACTAACAAATAAATAAAAAAGTAAAAAAATTAAGAAGTTAAATTATCACAAAAATGTTAAACTGCCATTGACTTTTTTAACGGGATTCTTCTATAATTACGGACGACACAAAGTAACGGGGTACGGATTCATCCGCAGCCCAGGCAAATGAGATTAGAGAAAGAGGAGTATTTATGCTTACACTACGCTCTATCCTTCAGCAGATTAGTCAGTTCTTAAGAGGAATAACCGTAAAGGTTACAAAGAGAATGTATCGTTCCTCGGCAGTTTTTATGGCAGGTGCTGCAGTTATTACCGTTATCGCTTTTACTTCCACAGGTTTTGGAAGCAGTGGAAAGAATGCGCTGACGGCTTTTGCAGAAACCAGAGCATTGGAAGACGCTACAGATGATGAGAACGTTGAAGAAGAGGAAACAGCCTTACAAGCAAAAGTACAAATTAACCTTACCGATCCCAAGATGCAGGCACAGCAGCTGGCTGGAAATCTGTTGGAAAAAGAAATCATACAAAAGCAGGAACTGGAAAAAGAATCTTTTACCAGAGTTCAGCGCATGAATGAGCAGATTGCACTGGAGGAGGAAGCAAAAAGGCAGGCTCAGATAGCCGCAGAGGAAGCAAAAAAAGCGGAAGAAGAGGCAGCCAGAAAAGCAGAAGAGGAAAAAGCAGTTCATGCCACATCACTATCTGATGATGACTATAATGTCCTGTTAAAGATTGTGCAGGCAGAAGCTGGAATCTGTGATGATGAAGGAAAGATTCTTGTAGCAAATGTGATTTTAAACCGTGTAAAAAGCGGTCAGTTTCCAAGTACAGTGAAAGGAGTTGTTTATTCGCCTTCCCAGTTTTCACCGGTATCCAATGGCAGCATAAATTCTGTAAAGGTAACAAGCAATACCATAGAATGTGTGAACCGGGCACTGGCAGGTGAAGACTATTCAGACGGAGCTTTATATTTTATGTACCGAAGAGGCTCCAGGAGTGGAGCGGTAAGCTGGTTCGATTCCCATTTGACTTATTTGTTCCAGCACGGAAACCATGAATTTTTTAAATAAAAACATTGTTTAATATTCTGCTTTAGGTGTATACTATAGGGTGTGGACAGGAGGATTTTTATTCTGTTAAGACTATATTGATACATAAAAGGAGAGTATTCATATGATTTTTGACACAGCAAAAAACCTTGATTTTTACAGAAACCTTGGTGTGGAAGGACGATATGCCAAGGCAGTGGATTTTCTTAAGAATACAGATCTGGAGAAACTAAAACCAGGTAAATATGAGATTGATGGCAAGAATGTATTTGCCAATGTAGTAGAATATACAACAATTCCATGGGAAGAAGCGAAATTTGAAGCTCACCATAATTATACAGATATTCAGTATGTAATTTCAGGTTCTGAGATCATGACCTATGCAAGAATCGATGAACTGAATGAAAAAGTACCATATAACGATGAAAAAGATGTTGTATTTTACGACAATGAAAATCCAGGCTTAAAAGCAGTAGTAAAGGCTGGAGAATATATGATATTTAATCCTTGGGATGGTCATAAACCGAAGGCTGCTGCCGGAGAATCTGCTCCCATCAAGAAAGTAATTGTTAAAATCAAAGAGAATTAAAAAACGGGATTCTGTTCCTTACAAAGAACAGAATCCCATATTTTATGCCATCCATCCGTCCGTGCCGGATAGCACAGCTTTTTTTGTGTATTTAGACAGATCAGTTTCCGTTAGTCTGAATATCCATTCAGGCCGGTGTTTCATATCTCCCTTAGGTCCAAAGCTGCCGTACTCTGCATAAAAGGCATTGGTATGAGCGGCTTCTTTATTCCAGTCATGCCAGCCTTCTTTGCAGATGTGGTCACCGATGAAGCAATTGATCAGAACTGTTTTGGCGTATTCTCTCCAGGGTCTTCCCAGATACGCATTATCAGCAGGGCAGTTGCCTTCAAAACGGCAATGATTCATTACGTAGCCGTATTCCTGGCCTTCGGGAGTAGAGGCTGCTGTTACATAGCTGCTGATTTCCTTTCCTGTATATTTGGAAAAGAACGTGCAGGTTTCAAAATAAGCAGTTGCGCTGCCGAATATAAAATCTACATCCCCTTCCAGATAGCAGTCTTTATAATAATGTCTTCCGTTGATCCGGGGAGCGTTCTGTTTCGGTCCGATGAATCCGTTGGGCTCCACTTCCTTGGGAGGCAGAGGTCCTGTAAAGAGGGTATCCTGGTTGCCCAGAAAACGGCAGTTATCAAATAAGAGGCGGTCTCCGTCTGCATAAACGGCCAGAGCCTGACCCACATCAATGCCTTTTCCTGCACTGTTTTCAAACGTAATATTTCTTGCAGTAAAATCGTTTGCATCGATGAAACAGGAATACGTGCGGAAGGTTCCGCGTTTCATGCCGTCGTCCATTGCCATACGGGCATATAAATTGTAAGTAAGTATGGTATTATCTTTATCCTCTCCGAGAAAGGTAACGTGCGGAATTGTAATTGTAATCTGCTCCTGATAGATTCCTTTGTGTATGTAAAGAATCTGTTCTGTTTTGTTATCCTTTGGCAGTGAATCCAGCGCTTTTTGTATGCTTTCGAAATCTCCGGAACCATCTTTGGAAATGTGTATCATATTTGACCTTCTTTCTAGTTATTGTATACATGATGCATAATGCATATTAAATATAAACAATTTTTGTGAAAAATGCAATAGAAAATATTGACTTTTTCTTAACAGAATGAGATAATAGGTTCAAATTTGAATTTTATAAGGAGGATTTTATATGTCAACAAAAGCTTATTACCCGATTAATGAAATTGGAAAAGGCAAACCCGGCTTTGCAACGACACGTTCAATTATTGAGGCACCATTCTATGGGAATAACGTTATTAAAGTTAATACGCTTCGTGAGGCATATGAATTAGCAAAAAACTCACCAGGTACCATAGTTACGGATATGCCCGTTTATAGAGGAGAAGAATTTGGTCTTGATAAGGACGCCAAAGTATTGCTGTTTAATGATGGTGCGATTACCGGACGGTATGCCACAGCCAGAAGAATTGCTGGTGAACCTGGAGTAAACTGCGCGGCTCTTGATAAAGTTGTAATGGATGCAGTTTATGAAACACGGTGGAAGACCATGTATCATGCAGAAGTATTTGCAGGTCTTGATCCGGAATATATGGTAAAGGCGCATCTTCTCATACCGGAAGGGGAAGAAAACATCTTATATAACTGGATGCTGAACTTCCAGTATATGTCTGATCAGTATATCAAAATGTATAAGGCTTCCAAACCGGTTGGGGATGGAAAAGAGCCTGATATCTATATTTTCTCTGATCCACAGTGGAACGGCTCTGACCGTCCAGGTGTAGATCTGTCCTGTTTAAGCGATCCTAAATGTTTATGCTATTTTAATACAGAACAAAACTGCGCTGCAATTCTCGGCATGAGATATTTTGGAGAGCATAAGAAAGGTACACTTACCATGGTTTGGGCACTTGCCAACCGCAACGGCTATGCACCCTGCCACGGCGGACAGAAAGAATATACACTGCAGGACGGCTCAAAATATGTTGCATCCGTATTCGGTTTATCCGGATCAGGCAAATCCACCATTACACATGCAAAGCACGGAGGCAAATACGGTGTTACCGTACTTCATGATGATGCCTTTATTATCAATACAGATACCTGCTCATCTATAGCAATTGAACCTACATACTTTGATAAGACACAGGATTATCCTACCGGCTGTGACGATAACAAATACTTACTGACCGCTCAGAACTGCTCCTGTACCTTAGATGAAGACGGAAAACTTCAGCTGGTAACAGAAGATATCAGGAACGGCAACGGACGGGCAATTAAATCAAAATTATGGTCACCGAACCGGGTGGATAAGATTGATTCTCCGGTAAATGCAATTTTCTGGATTATGAAGGATCCTACCATTCCACCGGTAGTAAAATTAAAAGGAGCTTCCCTCGCTTCTGTTATGGGTGCAACGCTTGCAACAAAGAGATCCTCAGCAGAAAGACTTGCTCCAGGTGCAGATCCCAACGCGCTGGTAGTGGTTCCTTATGCAAACCCATTCAGAACATATCCTCTTGCTAATGATTATAAAAAATTCAAAAAATTAGTGGAAGAAAAGAATGTAGACTGTTATATTATTAATACAGGCGATTTCATGGGTAAGAAGGTTCAGCCGAAGGACACCCTGGGGATTCTGGAAGCAATTGTGGAAAAGAGAGCGGAATTCAAACCATGGGGACCATTTACAGATATTGATATCTTTGAATGGGAAGGATTTGTTCCGGATCTTAACGATGCGGAATATAGGACGCAGTTAAAGGCACGTATGGAAGATCGTGTGAAATATGTTGCCAATACGGCAGTTTTAAAAGAAGGATACGACAAGCTTCCTGATGATGCTTTGGCAGCTATTCAGAAAGTTGTTGATCAATTGAAGTAATCATTACAGAGACGGGGAGGGAAACCTTTTCGTCTCTGTTTTTAAAGTCGCAGAGGAGATGTTATGAAAAAAGAAAATGTATTGTTTGATTTAGATGGGACGCTGACTGACCCCAAAGAGGGAATTACAAAGTCGGTCCGTCATGCACTGAAAGCCTTTGGAATAGAAGTAGAAAGCCTTGACCAACTATGTTGTTTTATTGGCCCTCCGTTAAAGGACAGCTTCATGGAATTCTATGGTTTTTCAGAAGCTGATGCACAAAAAGCGGTTGGGATATTCCGGGAATATTTTTCCGTAAAGGGAATTTTTGAGAACAAAGTATACGAGGGGACGGCAGAAGTTTTAAAAGATCTCTGTGAATCGGGGAAAAAGCTTTATGTTGCATCTTCTAAGCCGGAAGTTTTTGTAAGAAAGATACTAAAGCATTTTGAACTGGATTCATATTTTGAATTTATGGGTGGAGCTGACTTTGAGGAGGTTCGTGTCAAAAAGGCTGATGTAATCCGCTATGTGCTGGATACCTGCGGTATCTGTGATTTGGCGGGGACTGTAATGATCGGTGACAGAAAACACGATATTCTGGGGGCGAAAGAGTGCGGAATAGATTCAGTGGGGGTATTGTATGGTTATGGCAGCAGACAGGAACTTTTAGAGGCAGGAGCAGATTTTCTGGCAGAATCAATTTTTGATTTGCAGAATCTTTTCTAGTGTGCTATACTAGGGCTTTAACAGGAAACAGTCCTTTTGATATCGGAATTTGGCAGACGAAGCACGAGCGGAAGGAGAATTATTGTGATTGAATTGGAAAAAGATGAGAGACAGATTGTCAGAGAACTTTGCAGTATGAATGAAGATACCATACCTTCTGTCACTGCGGAAGGGCGAATGGAAAAAGTCTGGGTCCCCCAACGGGATAATCCCTCCTTTTGTTTGATTCATTCGGGTAATTTTGTATATCTGGTGGGTATTTGTCCTAAGGGAGAACTGGCTCTGGAACTTCGGGAGCTGCTGATTAAAAATTTCAGCCAGGATTTTATTACACCATCGGATGAACGCTGGGCTGAGTGGCTGGAGGAGACTTTTGGCGGCAGCTGCCGGATTATGTCCCGATATGCCATGAGATCAGATGAAACTTATTTTTCCGAAGAGATACTGGCAGATTATTTAAATTCCATTCCTGATGGGATCCAGATTAAAAAAATTGATGCAGGTCTTTATGAAAAAGCGATGAATTCAGAATGGAGCAGAGAGATTTGTTCTAATTTTGAAACAAAGGAAGAGTTTTGCCAATATGGATTTGGATTTGCTGCACTCGATGGGGACAGACTGGTTTCCGGCTGTTCTGCATATGAAATTAATGAAGAAAAAATTGTGGTAAAGGTTGCAACACACAAGGAGTACAAGCGCCGGGGCCTGGCTCTGGCATGCAGCGCCGGGTTGATTTTATCCTGCCTGCAACAGGACATTTTCCCAACCTGGGATGCGGACAACATTCCTGCCGCAGGTCTGGCGGAAAAACTTGGTTATATTTTTGAAAAAGAATATCAGGTATACAGACTGGGGAATTTAGAGAACGGACTGTATTAGACACAGAAGAATCAG
The DNA here is from genome assembly GCF_900205965.1 of Lacrimispora amygdalina. GTDB lineage: Bacteria > Bacillota > Clostridia > Lachnospirales > Lachnospiraceae > Lacrimispora > Lacrimispora amygdalina_A. The sequence goes on along the minus strand of NZ_OAOF01000016.1, from coordinate 14,701 downwards.
GAGGATTACAGCAGATGAAAAAGGTCAGGATCGGTTTTTGGGGCATGGACTCCGTATTGGAATTTGTGACTATAGCCGGTAAATATAAGGAACAGATGGAGTTAGTGAATGGAGACTGCATTGTAAATGCTAAATCACTTCTATCGGTTCTATCCCTTGTAACTGCTGAAGCGGTTGAACTGATTATTCAGGACGAATCCTGCGATTCTGTTTTAGACCGGCTGGATTTGTACGTGGAGCATGGAAGGCTTCTTGGTGGTAAGAATATTGTTTTCTGATTTGCTGATTTAAAACTGACAGGAAAAGGAACTTGAAAATTTCTATTAAGTGTTGTATACTGAAACCATAGAAAATAGAGTATGTAATTCCTGAAATGTGCGATAATCTTACCTTTTTTGAACCTACATTATGACATAAGGGATTCCAATATTTTCAGGCGGATGTCAGGCCTCCATTGCAGTGGAAGGCAGATGCCTGAGTGAGGTCGCCCACCTAGCACAGCTAGGCGTCAATAAGTAAGAACCGGCATTTTGGGGTTACAAAAGAAAAAAGCAGCGAGAAATCGCTGCTTTAACTTTATGGAAAAATATGTTAAAGTATGGTTAGTGATATATTAAGCAGCCACATAGGAGATAAACATGAAGGATTTTAAATTCCGCACCTACGTTTGTTGGGGAGTAACCGCTCTTGCGGTAATCGCGCTCAGTATTGCATTTGCCTTTTTCCTTTCCAGATTCGAATCGGTAAAAGGTACAATCCATTTGATTGTAGAAATTTTAATGCCTGTCATTTATGGCGCAGTGCTGGCATATCTTTTATTGCCGGTTTATAACAGGTCCAGGGATTTTTCAGCCCGTATACTAAGTAAGATGACCCGCAGCCCAAAAACGGTTCGTTCCTTTTCGCGGGTACTGGCTACGTTGGTCAGCCTGATTTTTTTATTTGTAATTGTCGTAGGACTTTGCTCAATGATTATACCTCAAATTTATACAAGCATTATGGGAATACAGGAAAATTTAGGAGAGAATATTAACAATGTTGCCCTGTGGCTTCAAAAACTGTTTCACGATAATCCCTCGATTGAAAAAGCAGTGATCCCCATCTATGATAAAGTGGCCAATCAGCTTCAGGACTGGATGACAACGGATCTTGTCCCTAATATGTCTACATTGATCGGCAGCTTATCCAGCGGTCTGTTAAGTGTTGTTCTGGTTCTTAAAAATATATTAATCGGCGTGATTGTTATGGTATATCTTCTTAATATCAAGGAGACATTTTCTGCCCAGGGGAAAAAGATTATCTACAGTATTTTTTCCTTGAAAACAGCGAATCAGATCATTGATGAGGTGAGGTTTGTACACCGGGTTTTTGGCGGATTCATTACAGGTAAACTTCTGGATTCCCTGATTATCGGTATTATGTGCTTTGTGCTGCTTAATGCAATGAAGATGCCGTATGTGCTGCTGATAAGCGTTATCATTGGTGTTACCAATGTGGTGCCATTCTTCGGACCTTTCATCGGGGCGATTCCAAGTGCATTTTTAATACTGCTCATCAGTCCTGTAAAGTGTCTTTACTTCCTGATCTTCATTTTGCTGCTCCAGCAGTTTGACGGGAATATTCTGGGACCTAAAATACTAGGTGAATCTACGGGGCTGCCAAGCTTCTGGGTTCTGTTTTCCATCCTTTTATTTGGGGGCCTGTTCGGATTCGTGGGAATGATAATAGCAGTGCCCACATTTGCAGTAATTTACAGTGTTATTACAAGACTGGTAAACCGGTCGCTGTCAAAGAAGAGCCTTTCTTTAGAAACGAAAGATTATCTGAATTTAGAGCGGATTGAAGAAGAGAAAAAAACATATATGAGATAAGAGGAGCGCATGAACAAAAAGTCATTGATCGGGTTTGTCGTCGGTATTCCTCTTCTGGTTATCGTTCTTATTCTTATTATAGTATTGAATGAGCCGGAGCCGGAGGGGATCTCAAGGGGGCTGGCATGTAAGTCGGCAGCTCTCCTTCTTACAGACAGAGAAAGCTTAGAAAAAATGCCGGAGAATCAGAGTTATTTCTCCAAACAGGATCAGAGCGTCTGGTATACGAAATATATGGATTATTTATATGCCAATGGCTACCTTGATCCGGCACTTATGCCTGCAGATCAGGAGACTGCGCAAGGTTTTTTGACCTATCAGGAAGCAGAACGCCTGGCAGAAGCATTGGCACCTGGTTCTGGAACGAATATTCATGTAGGAAGAAAAAACAGAAATAAACGTATCACCGCTGATGAATGGTGGTTTTTATTTGAAGATTTAAAAAAGGTGCTGGATAAGGAGAATCAGATTAAATCCTTGGATGTGCTTCTTTATGGTACACCTTCTAATATAAGACCTTCTTCCTCATGGACTGCCTATACCAGTGAAGGAGCATTTGGTTTTGAAGGAATCAGTCTGGATTCTTACATAGACTGGGAAGTAAAAGTTCTGGTAAAAGGAAGCGAAATCATTGCATTAAAAGAAGCTGTAAGTGATTCTGTTACATATAGGAATGCCTGGCTGACTTCTGACGGCAGTCAGACATTTGAGGTGCATTTAGGTTCTGTGGTCAGAACGTTTCCTATGGAAGCATCCTTAGGCCAGACGGAGGACTTTACCAATCAGGTAGCAGATATCAGTCTGAAACGCGGGAAGCTTTCGAAGGTTACCATGAAGAAAAAGAAAATATCAGGAAAAGTGCTTGCAATTACGGATTCAACCATAGAAATAGAGAATTACGGAACATTGAAATTTGATAAGGATTTTAAGGTTTACCGTCTTTATGGACAATTTGAAGAACGGTCGGTTTCAGATATACTTGTAGGATACGATATACAGGATTTTGTGGTGGCCCATGGAAAGATCTGTGCAGCACTGCTTGTACGGGAATTTGATGCCAAGACCATTCGGGTTCTGCTGATGAATACGAATTTTCAGTCGATTTTCCACCCTGCCGTGACACTGTCCTCCCAGACCGGTTTGATTTTAACCTATGACGGAGCAACGGTTCAGGTACCGCCGAAAGCTGAAGTGATTATTGAGCCTTCTGATGAACGTTTAAAAAACGGCAGAATTGTAGCGTCTCCCCTGGAAAAAGGCGGCTCCATAGAGGTGAATTCCATCAGCCGTTCCTATGGAACACCTTCCTATGACGGAACAATTGAAATCAGAAAGAATCCGGAAGGATTACTTTTAATTAACGAGCTGTATCTGGAGGATTATCTGACAAAGGTGGTGCCCAGTGAGATGCCGGACAGTTATGAAAAGGAAGCGCTGAAAGCACAGGCGGTGTGTGCAAGAACCTATGCTTACCGTCAGATTCAGAGTAATACCTACAGCAAATATGGAGCTCATGTGGATGACAGTACCCGCTTTCAGGTATATAATAATCTTCCAACTGCAGCTAAAACTGAGGATGCGGTCAGGGAAACTTACGGAAAACTGCTGTTTTATGGGGATACACCGATTGCAGCTTTTTATTTTTCCACATCCTGCGGACATACCACCGATGGAAGTGTATGGGGGGGAGATCCGGTCCAGTTCCCTTACCTGGAGGGAAGCCTGCTTCAGGATGGAGGCGCAGTATTAAATCTGTCCACCAATTCTGATTTTGAGGAATTTATAAAGAATAAAGATTATCCGGCTTATGATTCTTCATATCCAATGTATCGGTGGGAGACGACTGTGACAAACAGACAGCTGGAGGAAGAGATAACTGAGGTTGGCTCCATTCTAAATGTTACAGTGGTGGAACGGGGCGTAGGAGGTATTGTAAAAAAATTGAGGGTCGAAGGCTCAGATGGCGTAATGACCATTAACGGTGAGGGACAGGTGCGGGCTAAACTTGGCAATAAATATATGACAATAACCAAGAAAGACGGATCAGTGATGAAAAATTTTGATTCTCTTCCCAGCGCGTATCTTGCCATAGACAATCAGGGGGTTGACGATAAAAATATCACCACATTTCATATTTATGGCGGCGGCTTCGGACATGGCGTAGGAATGAGCCAGAATGGTGCCCAGGCGATGGCCAAAGAAGGGAAATCCTATGAGGATATTCTGAAATTCTTTTACCATGGTGTCCAGGTATGTGAAGCGAAACAGGTAAAGGAATGAGAACGGCTGATCCTGCGTAGAATATAAAAAAACGCAGGATGCATTATGCAGGATCAGAAGTTGGAGAATCTGCTGAATCTCGCACTCAGTTCCACACCGGAAGAGAGGGCGAAGTCAGGTAATTTAAATGTAGGATATAATCCAGAAGAAAAATCGTGGGATGTGATTGTAAAGCATTCCGGAGATATCAGCGGTCTGACCCAGTTGGGAATCAAGGTAGAACAGATGGTAAATGAGTATGCGATACTAAATGTGCCGGAATCACTCATTGATCAGTTAAGTGAACTCCCGCAGATCGAGTATGTGGAGAAACCAAAGAGGCTGTTTTTTGCCATAAATCAGGCAAAGGCGGCCTCTTGTGTCAATTTGGTCCAGCAGGGGACCAACAATCTGTCAGGGAGAGGAGTCCTTGTAGCTGTTATTGATTCGGGAATTGATTATTATCATGATGACTTTCGTAATGCAGATGGAACGACCCGGATTTTGAAGCTTTGGGACCAGACGCTTGACCGTGTCTTTACAAAAGAAGAAATTGATGCAGCTCTGGCAACAGGAAGCAGAGAAGAAGCATTAAAGCTGGTCCCTTCTGTTGATATCAGCGGTCACGGTACTGCAGTAGCCTCGATTGCGGCAGGAAACGGAAGTGAAAACAGGGGACAGTACCGGGGAGTTGCCTATGAGAGTCCTCTTTTAGTGGTGAAGCTGGGAGTGCCCCAGGAAGGTGGATTTCCAAGAACGACTGAACTTATGCGGGCTGTTAATTTTGCAGTGAAGGAAGCTGTGGATTTAAAAATGCCGGTGGCCATCAACTTAAGCTTTGGTAATACCTATGGCTCCCATGACGGCACCAGCCTGCTGGAAACATTTCTTGATGACATCTCCAATTATGGAAAAACTGCAATTGTAGTTGGCACAGGAAACGAAGGAGTTGGCGGCGGTCACATATCCGGAAAATTAACCATATCAAATCCGCAGGATATCGAACTCAGTGTGGGAGATTTTCAGCAGAGCTTCAGTGTTCAGCTCTGGAAATCTTTTGCGGATTTGTTTGATATCAGCATTATAACACCTTCCGGTGAAGTAATCGGTCCGATCAGCAGCAGACTGGGGCCTCAGACGATAAAATTCGCAAACACCCAGATTCTATTGTATTATGGAAAACCGGGGCCATACAGTGTAGCCCAGGAGATTTATTTGGATTTCCTCCCAACTGATACGTATGTTGACGGCGGGATCTGGAAATTCCGACTGACGCCCAGAGAAATTGTAGAGGGAAACTATGATTTGTGGCTTCCGTCTTCCGGCGTGCTAAACGAGTCCACCCGCTTTTTACGGGCGACTCCGGAAACAACGCTGACCATTCCTTCCACAGCCACTAAGGTGATTTCTGTGGGTGCGTATGATGATACGTATCAGTCCTATGCCGATTTTTCGGGGAGAGGATACACAAGAAGGACGAATCAGGTGAAACCGGATCTGGCTGCACCGGGAGTGGGGATTATCGCGGCTCATGCGGGAGGCGGTTATGATACAGTAACGGGAACCTCCTTTGCGACTCCGTTTGTAACAGGTAGTGCGGCTCTTCTCATGCAATGGGGTATTGTAGACGGAAGAGATCCATTTCTCTTCGGGGAAAAAATAAAAGCCTACTTAATTCGGGGAACAAGAAAGCTTCCGGGAATTTCCCAGTATCCAAACCCTGAACTGGGATATGGTGTTTTATGTGTAAGTGCCAGTCTTCCGGTTTAAAACAAAAGAAAATCCATTGGAAAACAGGCTGAAATGTTTTATAATGGGTACAGTACTTTTCGGAGGTATGAAATGAAAATCAGACATGAACTGGTCATTCCCAATAATGATCTTCCTTTCCGGCTGTTTATCTTTGAAGGCAGAGACGGTAACTATAAAGTGACAAAGCACTGGCATCATTCGGTAGAGATTTTTCTGGTACTGGAAGGTGAAATCGACTTTTTTATCAATAACGCACACCAAACGCTTACCAGAGATGAATTTGTACTGGTAAATTCCAATGAGGTGCATTCCATAGATTGCCCAAACCCCAATATTACCATTGTTTTACAGATTCCCGGAGAAACCTTTGAAGATTATATGGGAGAGGATTCTTATGTTAATTTTGAAAAAAAGGGGGAAGAATCAAATCGAAAGCTGAAGGATCTTGTGACTTCCCTTTTTTACGTATATGAAAAACAGGAATATGGGTATACCTTTCAGGTGAAAAGCCAGTTTTACCAGCTTTTATATCTGCTGGTTACGGAGTTTAAATCCGAAAATATGGATAAAGAGGTGATCCGTCAGAAGAAGCAGCTTGATAAGCTTTCAGATGTAACCAATTATATGAGAGAGAACTATGACCAGGATTTAAAGCTGGATTTAGTCGCTTTAAAATTTGGATTTAGTCCTACCTACTTATCCAGGATCTTTTTAAAATATGCGCAGGTCAATTACCGGACATTTTTAATTGACCTGCGTGTCAAGTATGCAGTCCGTGAACTGATGGGAACCGATCATGAGATTGGAGAGATCGCCATGAATCACGGGTTCCCTGACAGCAGAGCGTTTGCAAAGGCATTCAGAAAAAGGTTTGGATGCCTGCCCAGTGAATACAGGAAGCATATAACAGCACAAGGTAAGGGGGATAGCAAATAATTTATTATAGGGTGTTAAAATTACTGAAAATATGATATAATGTACCATAACTTTGCGAAGGATGTGATCGAATGAATATCAGAGAATCTACAGAACAGTGGGAGGAAGCTTATTTAAATCCCTATGCTGCCCTGAGCAAGAATAGCAAAGGCAGAGAACGGGACGAAGAACCCTGTGATATCCGTACTGCTTATCAGCGGGACCGTGACAGAATCATTCACTGTAAAGCATTTCGAAGGCTGAAGCATAAAACGCAGGTATTTCTCGCTCCGGAAGGGGATCATTACCGGACAAGACTTACTCACACGCTGGAAGTATCCCAGATTGCAAGAACCATTGCCAAATCACTACGTATGAATGAAGATTTAACGGAGGCCATTGCTTTGGGACATGATCTGGGACACACACCTTTTGGCCACTCCGGAGAAGCCGTTCTTAATAAGATCTGTTCCCAGGGGTTTGCCCATTACAGACAGAGTGTGCGGGTTGTTGAAATTCTGGAAAAAGGCGGGCAGGGTTTAAATCTTACATGGGAAGTGAGAGATGGAATTTTAAATCACCGGACCAGCGGACACCCTGCTACTTTGGAGGGGGCAATTGTCAGGCTGTCAGATAAAATTGCCTATATAAACCATGACATTGATGATGCGATTCGTGCAAAGATGTTTGTAGAGGAGGATCTTCCTGAGTGCTATACCGGTATATTGGGACATAGTGTCAGGGAAAGACTGAATAATCTGATTCACGATATCATTAACAATAGCTATGGGAAGAATGAAATTATCATGTCCCCGGATATGGAGGCAGCCATGCAGGGGCTGCGCACCTGGATGTTCCGGCATGTTTATAAGAATGAGATTCCAAAGGCGGAAGAAGGAAAAGCACAGAATATGATAGCCATGCTTTTTACGTATTATATGGAGCAGCCGGACAAGCTGCCGCAGGAGTACCGTCTTCTCATGGAAAAAGGGGAGGCAAGCCAGGAACGTGCAGTCTGTGATTATATTGCAGGAATGAGTGACAGCTATGCGATTGTACGGTTTGAACAACTGTTTGTACCGAAAGCATGGAAAGCAATTTGACAAATAAGTTTTGTGAGATGAATCTTTATGAAAGGAGGTAGAAGGCTTTATGCGGTATTCGGAGGATATTATTGAAGAAGTCCGGGTGAGGAATGACATTGTGGATATCGTATCGGGATACGTGAAGCTGCAGAAAAAGGGCAGTAATTATTTTGGATTATGTCCGTTTCATAATGAAAAGTCTCCTTCCTTCTCCGTCTCACCGGCCAAACAGATGTATTACTGTTTTGGGTGTGGTGCAGGCGGCAATGTCATTACTTTTGTTATGGAATATGAAAATTATTCCTTTTCTGAAGCTTTTAAGATGCTGGCAGACCGGGCAGGAGTAAAACTTCCGGTTGAGGAATACAGCAAAGAGGCAAGGGAGCAGGAAGATTTAAAGGCGGCTCTGCTGGAAATCAATAAGCAGGCGGCCAGTTATTTTTACTATCAGCTTAAGAAACCACAGGGGGAAAGCGGTTACCGTTATTTAAGGGACAGGCAGCTGAGTGATGAAACCATAGTACACTTCGGGCTGGGGTATTCCAATAAAACCAGTGATGATTTATACCGCTACCTAAGAGGTAAAGGCTATGACGATTCAATATTAAAACAGTCAGGTCTTGTGACTGTTGAGGAAAAGGGAAGTCATGATAAGTTTTGGAACCGAGTGATGTTCCCCATTATGGATGTGAATAACCGGGTGATTGGTTTTGGCGGAAGAGTTATGGGGTCCGGAGAGCCGAAGTATTTAAATTCGCCCGAGACAAAGCTTTTTGATAAAAGCAGAAATTTATACGGACTTAATTATGCCAGACTTTCAAGGGAAAAATACATATTGATTTGTGAAGGGTATATGGATGTGATTGCCATGCACCAGGCGGGTTTTACCAATGCGGTAGCCTCATTAGGAACGGCTTTTACCACCCAGCATGCCCAGCTTTTAAAACGGTATACGGAAAAAGTGATTCTTACCTATGACAGTGACGGTGCCGGACAGAAAGCAGCATTAAGGGCAATCCCTATTTTAAGGGAAGTTGGAATTTCCATTCGTGTTCTTAATATGGAACCTTATAAGGACCCGGATGAATTTATAAAGAATCTTGGACCAGATGAATTCAAACTGAGAATAGAACAGGCCCGTAACAGCTTTCTGTTTGAAATTGATGTTTTAAGAAAGAATTTTAAAATGGATGATCCGGAGCAGAAAACGGCATTTTATAACCAGACTGCCAGAAAGCTTCTGGAGTTTCCTGAGGCTCTGGAACGGGAGAACTATTTAGAGGCAGTATCAAGAGAATTTTTTATTCCTTACCAGGATTTAAAGAATCTGGTTAACCGGCTGGGAGCTGCACTGGGACCAGTTCGTCCGGGCTCAAGAGAAGCAGTGGAAGAAGGCGGAAAAAATCAGCGGAAAAAAGAGAAGGAGGACGGCGTTATGCAGTCTCAAAGACTGCTCCTTACCTGGCTGATTGAAAATCCTGTACTATTTGATAAGATTGAGGGGGTCATTACTCCTGATGATTTTATAGAAGAACTGTATCATAAGGTGGCACAGATGGTTTTTGACGGACACACTGCCGGAACACTGAATCCGGCTGAGATTTTAAATCATTTCATCGATGATGAGGATCAATATCGGACTGTCGCAGGTCTTTTCCATGCGAGCTTAAAAGAGTCTCTTGATAATGAAGAACAGAAAAAAGCATTTTCGGAGACAATATTAAAAGTGAAAAAAAACAGTCTGGACTATTCCAGCCGCAATGCTGCAGGAATAGAAGAACTGCAAAGAATTATAAAGGAACAGGCTGCGTTGAGAGATCTGAATATTTCGCTGGATTAGGGTGTACACTATAGGCAGGCTGTGGAAGGATGGAAGAACATGGACGAGAATGTTAAGAAGACAGCAGATAAGACGGTGGGTTCAGGAAAGACAGAAGAGGAGCAGGTTATTGGCAGCAGGCAGGAAGAGACATCACCGGTATTTGGAGAGAAATTAAACCAGCTTTTATTATTGGCAAAAAAGAAAAAAAATGTTTTGGAAAATCAGGAAATACTGGATTTCTTTATCGGAGAGAATTTGGATTCCGACCGCCTGGATCATATTTATGATTTCCTGGAAAACAATAAGGTAGATGTGCTTTCCATTAACGGAGAAGAACTGGATCTGGATGAAGATCTTTTTCTGGAAGAGGATATTGAGGAAGAGGAAGAAATCGATATGGAAAGTATCGATTTGTCCGTTCCGGAAGGTGTCAGCGTTGAAGATCCGGTCCGCATGTATTTAAAAGAGATTGGGAAAGTTCCTCTGTTGTCCAGTGAAGATGAAATTGAGCTTGCGAAAAAGATAGAGCTTGGGGATGATGACTCTAAGCAGAGGTTAACAGAAGCAAATCTCCGGCTTGTAGTCAGCATAGCCAAACGTTATGTGGGACGGGGAATGCAGTTCCTGGATTTGATCCAGGAAGGAAATTTAGGACTGATTAAAGCGGTAGAAAAGTTTGATTACCGCAAAGGTTATAAATTCAGCACCTATGCAACCTGGTGGATCAGACAGGCGATTACCCGTGCAATTGCAGATCAGGCGCGGACAATCCGGATTCCTGTCCATATGGTGGAAACCATTAACCGCCTGGTCCGGGTATCCAGACAGCTTTTACAGGAGCTGGGAAGAGAACCGGTGCCGGAAGAGATTGCGGCAAGGGCTGATATGCAGGTAGAACGGGTTCGGGAAATCATGAAGGTCTCCCAGGAACCGGTTTCTCTGGAAACGCCAATCGGTGAGGAAGAGGACAGCCATTTAGGGGACTTTATTCAGGATGACCAGGTGGCGGTGCCTGCAGATGCTGCGACATTTACCATGCTTCATGAACAGCTGATGGAAGTACTTGATACCTTAACGGAACGGGAACAGAAAGTGCTGAAGCTGCGGTTTGGTCTGAGTGACGGCCGCCCCAGGACCCTGGAGGAAGTAGGAAAAGAATTTAATGTTACAAGAGAACGGATCAGACAGATTGAAGCGAAAGCATTGCGAAAACTGCGCCATCCCAGCAGAAGCAAAAAGCTGAAGGACTATCTGGACGATTAAGTAATAAGACGGAGCTGACGATGAAATTATCAAAACGTTTGGGCGTGATCGCCTCATTTGTGCCGGAAGGCAGCCTGGTGGCTGATGTGGGAACCGATCATGGCTATATCCCGATACACTTAGTACAGGAAGGAATTGCAAAATCTGCCATTGCCATGGATGTGAGAGAAGGGCCTCTTTTAAGGGCCCGGACTCACATAAAAGAGGCAGGCTTAGAAGATCTGATTGAAGTCCGTTTAAGCGACGGACTTTTAAAGTTAGAGAAAAATCAGGCAGACTGTGTTGTGATTGCCGGTATGGGCGGAGAACTGATTATACATATATTGGAAGAGGCACGTCATTTATGGGATAGTATCGCATACTGGGTCCTGTCTCCTCATTCAGAACTATATAGAGTACGTAAATTCCTGAAAGAGCATGAATTTTCTATTCAAAAAGAGACTATGATAAAAGAGGACGGTAAGTATTATACCGTTATGGGCATTAACAGAGAGAATGGGGATCTGGAGGAATGGGATAGTGAATCCGGTTTCAGATACGGCAGACACTTATTGGATTCAAAAGATCCGGTGTTAAAGGAATACTTAAAGAAAGAGCAGATGCAGCTTGGTCAGATTCTAAAGGGGCTGAAGGCAAGTGGCACTGATAATGCAGAAAGCAGAACTTTAGAACTGGAACTGGAACTGAAGTGGAATAAGGAGGCGCAAGATGCAATGCAGTAAATTGATTGAATTACTGGAAAAGCTGGCACCTGCAGCCTGTGCCTGTGACTGGGATAATGTAGGGCTTCTTGCAGGAAGCAGCAAAAAAGAGATAAGAAAGGTATTGATTGCCCTTGACGGGGATGAAAGAGCCATAGATGAAGCGGTGCGGCTTGGGGCAGATCTTCTTCTGACTCATCATCCCCTGATTTTTAAACCGTTAAAGAGGATTAATGACAGTGATTTTATTGCAGAGAGGCTGATGAAACTGATCAGAAATGATATCTGCTGTTATGCCATGCATACGAATTTTGATGCGGCTCCCGGCTGTATGGCAGATGCGGCAGCAGGGAAACTAAAATTGCTGAATACAGATATATTGGAAAAAGAAGGGTCTGTTACGATAGAAAGATCCGAAGGCATTACAGAGGTTGCCTTTGGAATTGGCAAGACCGGTTATTTAAAGCAGCCCATGACTGTGAGGGAACTGGCCGGACTGGTAAAGGAACAGTTCGGGCTGCCTTTTGTTACCATATATGGAGAGCAGGATATAAAAGAACCGGTATCTTTTGTGGGAATCAGTCCCGGAGCAGGCTCTGGAATGATAAAACCAGCATTGAAAGCGGGTGTCCAGGTACTGATAACCGGAGATATCGGATATCACAGCGGCACGGATGCAGCAGCAAACCATATGGCTGTCATTGACGCAGGTCATTATGGTCTGGAGTATCTGTTCCTTGAATTTATGGAAGATTTTCTGAAGAAAAAAACAGGAGAGGAACTGGTGGTTTACAAGACAGACGTGAGATTTCCTGAGACATTTTTATAAGGAGGAAAAGAATGGCGATTGTAACGATAGATGGAACAAAGAAAGAATACCCCATAGGCACCACGTACCAGGAGATTGCAAAGGAATACCAGCCCCAGTATCAGGATGAGATTTTGCTGGTTGGCATCAACGGTAAATTAAGAGAACTTCATAAGACGGTTCAGTTTGACTGCAGCCTTCAGTTTTTTACAGGAAAGGATCAGCCTGGGATTCAGACTTATCACAGAAGTGCGATTTTTCTTATGATGAAAGCGTTTTATGATGTGGCAGGTATTGAAAATATAGAAAAAGTAACAGTGGATTTTTCCCTGGGAAAAGGCTATTACATTCATCCCCACGGAACCGTTGAACTGACAGAGGAGCTCCTTAACAGGGTAAAGATCCGAATGAAGGAATATGTGGAACAGAAAATTCCCATTATGAAGCGAAGTGTGAATACGGACGATGCCATTGAATTATTCCATAAGCACCGGATGTATGACAAAGAGAGGCTTTTCCGTTATCGCAGGGTTTCACGTGTAAACTTATACAGCATCGGCGGTTTTGAAGATTACTTCTATGGTTATATGGTTCAGAATACCGGATATATCAGATATTTTGATATCATTCCATATGATGATGGATTTATGCTTATGCTGCCCCAGAAGGATAATCCCCAGGAGGTGCCTCCTTTTGAAGCAGAAAAAAAGCAGAAGCTGTACCAGGTCTTAAAAGAAAGCGTAAAATGGGGAGAACGTCTCAATGTATCAAATGTAGGGGCATTAAATGAAGTCATATCAGCCGGCGATATTAACGAATTGATTCTGATACAGGAAGCACTGCAGGAGAAAAAGATTGCGGAAATGGCAGCAAGGATCGGCGCTGACCGAAGCAAAAAATTCGTTATGATTGCAGGTCCTTCCTCATCTGGTAAAACAACATTTTCCCACAGATTATCCGTACAGCTGAAAGCACAGGGTATGATACCTCATCCGATCGCAGTGGATGATTATTTTGTTAACCGGGTAAACAGCCCGAAGAATCCCGATGGGAGCTATAATTATGAGGTCCTGGAGTGTCTGGATATTGAACAGTTTAACAAGGACATGACAGCTCTTCTTGCTGGTGAGACGGTAGAGATGCCCAGGTATCAGTTTAAAACAGGAGAACGGGAGTATCGGGGAGATTATTTAAAACTTGGGAAAGATGATATTCTGGTGATTGAAGGGATTCACTGTTTAAATGATAAGCTGTCCTATTCTCTTCCAATAGAAAGCAAATTCCGGGTTTATGTCAGTGCGCTGACTCAGTTGAATATTGATGAACACAACCGGATTCCCACTACAGACTGCCGTCTGATCAGGCGTATGGTGCGGGATGCCAGAACGAGAGGGGCATCAGCCCAGGATACCATCCGCATGTGGCCGACTGTAAGAGCGGGTGAGGAAGCTTATATTTTCCCATTTCAGGAGTCTGCAGATATGATGTTTAACTCGGCTACTGTATATGAATTAGCTGTCTTAAAGCAGTATGCGGAACCGCTTTTATTTGGAATACCAAGAGAATCACCTGAATATATGGAAGCAAAACGTCTTTTGAAATTCCTGGATTATTTTCTGGGACTTAACAGTGAAAATATTCCCCGCAACTCCATTGTAAGAGAATTTATCGGGGGAAGTTGTTTTAAGGTATAAAAACAGGTAAAAGAAAAGGCAGCTTTACAAATGTCTGGAATTATGATATGATTATATGGTTTTGAGTAAGACAAATGGCCGCAGCTGCAAAGCCGAAAGGCTGCAGGTGAGGAAAGTCCGGGCTTCACAGGGCAGGATGCCAGATAACGTCTGGCGGAGGCGACTCCAGGGATAGTGCAACAGAAATAAACCGCCGCATCTGCGGTAAGGGTGGAAAGGTGGTGTAAGAGACCACCGCTCTCCTGGTAACAGGAGGGGTCCATGTAAACCCCATTCGAAGCAAGACCGAACAGGAAGCATAAGGCGGCCCGTCTGCTTCCGGGTAGGTCGCTTGAGCCTGCTGGCGACGGCAGGCCTAGATAGATGGCCATTCAACGACATAACCCGGCTTATCGTCTTACTCAAATCTCATAATAAATGTTGACGTCCGAATTAAAACAGACCAAAAGTCCGTAAAAAAATGGGCAGTAAGAAAAGATCATGAGATTAGATTCTCGTGGTCTTTTTTTGTTGAGCCGCCTCTGACTCTAT
>NZ_OAOF01000055.1 GCF_900205965.1 Lacrimispora amygdalina | reverse complement strand
TGCAATCCAAAAGTGTAACACTCCCTGCATAAAAAAATCCATTGTAACACCCTTCCAAATCCATTATCCTTATGTTTGTCGAGAACTTAAGGAGGAAGAAAGGAATGTTATCAATGGATGATATCAAGTATATCAAACGTCTCTACGAAAGTGAAGGGATTTCTATCCGTGAAATCATGCGCCGGACAGGCTATCACTATGAAACTATCAAAAAATACCTGGATATGGAGGACTTTAATGAGCCTCTTCATCCACCAAAGGATTCCATCTCTCTACTGGATCCACTGAAGCCTGTCATAGATCAATGGCTCCTTGATGATTTAAAAGCACCACGTAAACAACGTCAAACTGCAAAGCGTGTGTTTGAACGGCTGCAGGATGAATATCCTCAAATGCTTGAGGTAAAACTCCGCACCGTTCAGTATTATGTATCTCAAAAGAAAAAGGAATTATTTCAAACACAGCAGAAAGCATATCTTCCGCTGTATCATCCGCCAGGTGAAGCACAGATAGACTTTGGACATTTCTCTTATATCAATAATTCTGGAGAGATGACGGATGCATTGAAACTGACGATGTCATTTCCCTTCAGCAATCATTCCTACTGTCAGATATTTGGTGGCGAGAACCAGCAATGCCTGCTCCAGGGAATGAGAAATATCTTTGAATACATGGGCAAAGTTCCTTACAGGATTGTGTTTGACAATCTCTCCAGTGCAGTAGCACATATGGGAAAGGGACACAACCGAGTGCTGACAGAAGGTTTCAAGCGTTTTATGGCACACTATAAGTTTGAGGCAGCATTTTGTAACGGCGCTGCTGGCGTGTCTGAAATGTAGTCCCGGAGCCACAGGACAGATTCTCTGGACGCAATATATGAGATTATGGCGCTTAATTTTCTCTCATTTGCCGTCCTTAACTCTATATAATCCAGACCAGTAATATCCCCATCAAGGAATTTTACTAACATTTCCGCCAGCGCCACAGCATAAGCAACAATAGACAGGGATAAATAAAACAGCAGGTCGATCACAAAAATAATACTAATTGGTCGTTTCATTAAATAGCTCCCAAAAAACACCTTTAAAAAGAAAAATCTTCCGAAGGTGTTAAATGAAAAATGGTCGCAGTAGACAACCATAAACTGATCTATCTTTTTGAAATTTTGTAAAAAGAAAACATTTGCCACATCAATCCATCATTACATGAACAGTTTACTGTTAATAAGAGGCGATTCTGGACATATAGTAAATCTCCTGTCCTGTAACCATTATTGGATAGGTATCGAAAGGTTTGGCGTCTCTTAATATACCATTCTTTTTAAAATATAAAATAGGAAGTAACCTATTATACCGCCAGTACAATTTAAAATAATATCGTCTATATCAAATACACCTAGCATAGTAAATAGTTGAAAAGATTCAATTAAAAGTACGCTTAGGAATATTATTATAAATGTTTTATAGAATCTTTGAGCATTGATATAAACTAATGGAACTAAAAAACCCAGAGGAATGAATAAAATGATATTTCCAATGATGTTTTTCAATGACCACCATTCTGTAATATACTTTAATTGTGGAGCAATAGATCTAAAAGGTACTAAGTTGATATTCCAAATACCATCGCGTCGATTTTCCATTATAGAATTTACTCTGCTTGTAATATCATTAAAAGAACCATTAAATTTGACTGCAACAAATAGGAAAAGGAAAGCAGCATACATCCACAGAATTTTATGAAGAATAGTTTTTTTTAGTAACATAATTTCTACCTTTCAGTCAGCTTTAACTTGATACCAGAACCGGTTGCTTCTGGTATCAAGTTATGTATTTTATGAAATATTTCCATCAAATGAATATCTGTTGGAATTCGTTGGAACTTCAAAGCAAACGTAATATTTTGCACTAGAAGTAAGTCCGGTAAAAGTTGCCGTACCGTAACCATGTGAAATGGTTATTTTTTTACTTGTTACCTCTTTTTTTGAAGAATTAAAAACACGAACAGTTACTATATTGCTGGTTCCGCCATAACTTTCAAGTATGGTCCAATTATCCACCAATACATCCATTGAAGATGCACCAGTAAGCCATTTGCTTGTATACACTCTATAACCAACATCTTCTACTTGATAATTGTATTCGGAAACAGAAAGATTATGAATATCTGCGCTACTTGATGGCGGTTTAGCTCCATCTGGCTGTATTCCAATAGACGAAGGGGGAATAGGTGTTAATACATCTCTGTTTTCCGCCGCAAAAACACTTGTGCTCATACCAAGAACCATAATTGCAGCTAATGCAACCGATAGTAATTTCTTTAACATAAGTTTGTCCTCACTTTCATAAAATGATTTGATGGTTTTGTTTTCTACTTTTAGGAATTGTACTTAACTGAATAAATCAATTATTCATGCCAAATTATTTAGAACTTAACTTCACCAATGGAATTACCTCCCCCCCGGTCTTCGTTTCATATATAGCAATAAATCATAATACTTTAAGCCACTTATTTTGAAATGTTCAATTATAAATAATGCATAGAAAACCTAATTATTAAAATATTATCTTTAACATTTAAACTTCACAGCTACCGGAAGTAATGACCATCGGCAAGACATAATCCCGCACATCCTCTGGTTTCCTAATATCACACCTGCATTAATTAACCGATTTCCTCTACTGCTTCCTTCGTTATTTCCCTTGGATGATTGAATGTGTATTGATATAAATTGGATAAAGCGGCTTAAGCTATTCTCATAGTTCTTCTGTAATGCGCTGAGACATCGTAACCAGCGTCCTTGTATTATACCTCAGTTTTTTTCCTCTTTTAATAGCAATTTATTAGGATTATACCTTTAACTACCCAATGTCATCCGTGGAAGAGTTTAAAAAACGAGGCTAAAAATCGTATTTTTTAGCACTTTTTTTGTACATTTCCCGTCCAGAAGCCACTACATCTAGTGGTACACCCCATCTATTTCTTACTATTAGTTCCATTTTTTGTTTTACACAATAATAGTTTTCCTCCTTTCGTATTTTAAATGCTTTAATTCGCTCTCTATAAATAAAACGTTTTACCCCAAGGTTTTGTAACACTTATTTCATTATTTTCTAAAATTATCTCGAAATATATTTATTCATCAGTATTTTATTGTTCTTTTCTTACACATATTGTAAACTAACCAAGAGATTTACTTTTCTTATTTCTACTTAAATGGATTGCTTATCGAAAAAATAAAATTAAAATTATAAATACCTGTGATATTCTACTTTTAAACCGTAGTATATGATTTAGATCTATTGAACAAAATCGCTATCGCGATGGCTGTTCAAAATTCCTTTTATTCTCCACCCACCTCAAAAATAAATATGGCAGATTTTGAATTTTTCGTGTATTGTTAAGCTACCACACCTAAAC
>NZ_OAOF01000014.1 GCF_900205965.1 Lacrimispora amygdalina | reverse complement strand
AGAACTATTACCTGATTGACACTAAGACAATTATATCATGGGCTTAACTAAGCCTATTGAACAAAATTAATTAAGTTATCAAGGTACATTTATGTATCTTAAAAATATTATACGAGGAGATAACAAAATGAAATGTATTAAATTAAAAAGATTTTTATCAATACTGCTTGTTGTAACGATGTTGGTAAGTATGAACACAACTGCTTTTGCCAATACTGACTTAAAAATAAATTACTCCACAAAAGAATCTACTGCCAACATTATTATAACAGATGATGGGGTATATCTTAAAGGTGATTATTATACTAAAGCGGAATTTGAAGAGTTACTAAAAAAGGCAGAATTAGTTAAGTCAACAAATAGTTCAAATACCCGAATGGCAGCACCGACAGTAGTTTATTTTATTCCTGGAATAGGAGAAATTGCTTTTGCTGGAACGGTTATTATTGTTGCAGGTTATGGTGCTGTTAAAGCCGGATCTTGGCTCTATGATACCATAACAAACTGGTTAAGCAATTCTAGTGCTCGTGAAATAGCTCAAGTAAGAGCCCAAATTCCATCAAGACTACGAGATAAAAACGGAGATGTTGATTTAGGTAAGTTTGATCAAAAGGTTAAAAATGATAATGGAACTACTTATAAAGAAAAAAAAGGTTGGACGATTGATAAAGATACTGCTAATCATGGAGGAAGAAAATGGAAGTTAAAAGACAAATCAGGTAACAGAGTGGCTTCATTAGGAGAAAATGGTGAAGTACTAGGAAAATAGAAGGAGAATTTTTATGTATGAAGATATAGATTCTTTTGAATCTGAAAATTATTATTATATTGATTATATTCCATATAATACTAATGACCCCAGTTATTTAGAATTAGAAGAATATTTTGTAAAGAGTTATCTTAAAACATTTTCAAAAAAAATTACCAGGATAATCTTAAA
Organism: Lacrimispora amygdalina; assembly: GCF_900205965.1. Lineage (GTDB taxonomy): Bacteria > Bacillota > Clostridia > Lachnospirales > Lachnospiraceae > Lacrimispora > Lacrimispora amygdalina_A. The sequence goes on along the minus strand of NZ_OAOF01000014.1, from coordinate 147,107 downwards.
GTTAATATATTATTATCAATGTGAGATATATTTGATAGAACCTATAAAAAAAATACCAAAAGATTTTAATTTTCCATTTGAGATAAATATTAGGAATAATACACCTAAAAAATTAGCGTATATTATTCGTCAGATTATATTAAAAGATTTTTCAAGCATGAAAATTCTTTTTCCTGAGTTCCACTTTCTAATTAGTATTAAAGGAGAATTTTCGGTTGCTGTTTTTAATGCACCAGATAAAGTATTACAATTACTTGAACAATTAGCACAGCAAGAAGGATTATTTTTGAAAAAACATAGTTAAAACATAAAGGAATCTTAAATACAAAAAAGAGGCGTAATTTCGCCTCCTTTTTGTATTTCAATCTTGCATGTTTTGTAATGCCATTTCTTTTCAACATTAGAGTATGTCCAAACTGATTGATTTAAGGGGAAAAATTAAGGAATATAATGCGGACAGGGTTAAATATACTGTATAAGTGGAAGCCATATAAGAACAGTAATCCAATATTAAAGCCAGCTTTTCATCGGAATGGAGACTAAAAACGTGATGATAGAGGTTGATGTGACTATTTTGACCTATTAACTATCCATTATAATTCAGTAAAAATCATAAAAAATAGTAAAAACTGGAAAACTGGTAACAATAGTAAAATCAGATAAGCAAGAGTAAACCCCGTAAAAATCAAGGTTTCAGAGAATTATTTCCGGGCAAAAAAATAGTGCATCTGATAGGAATCGAACCTACGCACGCGGCTCCGGAGGCCACTGCTCTATCCACTGAGCTACAGATGCATCTTTTACATTCTACTATAGATTGTTTTAAAGCGCAAGAGTTATTTGTTGATTTTTGGCTGTTTTTTTGATAGAATAAAGACGAGATTGTTTCTCCAGGAGGTCAGGCCTATATGAAGGACTTAATAGGAAAATGGAAAGGGATGAAAGAGGAAACCAGACGGTTTTTAAAATTTCTTGCCATACCATTGGTTGCAGTAATACTGATCATGACGGTGGTAGTTTTGGACAAAACCGGACAGACCGGAAAAGAGCCGGAAACGGTCTCTGCCAAGGCAGAGGGTTCGCCGTCAGAAAGTACTTCGGGTCAGCCGCAGAAGGTAAAAGTTGCGCTGCAAAAGGATGCAGTGCCGGAAGTAAATGATTTGATGAAGTCATATTTTAATGCCAGAAAGAGCTGTGACAAAGATGCGCTTTCCCAGGTTTACGGAGGTAATACGGGAGAAGAGAGTTTAGATCAGCTGCTTTCCAGAATGGAAGAAGAAGTAAAGTTTTATCAGAGTTTTGATAATCTGGTGTGCTTTACCACACCTGGGATTGCAGATGGAGACTATGTTGTTTATGTCAGATTTGATATTAAATTTCGACAGGCAGAGACGATGGCACCAAGTCTGATTGTCTGCTATGCAAAGACAGCACCGGATGGGAGCTGTTACCTGGCAGCGGATAACAGCAGTGAAGAATCTGAATTTATGGAAGAAGTAAACCATTCTGAGGAAGTACAAAAGATGGCGAAAGAGGTAAACGAAGGTCTTGAGAAGGCTTTAAAGTCCGATGAAAATCTTCTGGCAGTTTATAATGCCCTGAAGAATGGGGAGGAAGCGCCGGAAGCTGCTGCAGAAACAACTGGTGAATCAGCCAGTGAGCCGTCCGGTGAATCTGCCAGCGATTCGAACAATATGTAAACAGATGCTTCTCTGCGTTGCACCGTGCAGAGGAGCATTTTTGATAAAGGAGAGTAGTTTAATGAACGTCAGAGATTTTTATTTTGATTTACCCCAGGAGCTGATTGCCCAGGATCCCTTAGAGGACCGTTCTGCTTCCAGGCTTTTGGTTCTGGACAAGCATACAGGAGAGATGGAGCACAGACATTTTAGGGACATACTGAATTATTTAAAAAAGGGAGACTGCCTGGTTATTAATGATACCAAGGTAATTCCGGCCAGACTGTTTGGAGTTAAGGAAGGGACCCAGGCTAAGATTGAGATTCTTCTATTAAAGAGAAGAGAGAATGATATCTGGGAAACTCTTGTTAAACCGGGAAAGAAAGCAAAAGTGGGAACCGTCATTTCATTTGGAGACGGACTTCTGACAGGTACTGTTATTGATGTGGTAGAAGAAGGAAACCGCCTGATCCAGTTTTCCTATGAAGGAATCTTTGAAGAGATTCTGGATCAGCTTGGACAGATGCCTCTGCCTCCTTATATTACGCACCAGCTTCAGGACAAAAACCGGTATCAGACTGTTTATGCCAAGAACGAAGGATCTGCTGCGGCACCGACTGCTGGTCTGCATTTTACAAAAGATTTATTAAAGGAGATACAGGAAAAAGGAGTGGAGATCGCCCATGTTACACTCCATGTGGGACTTGGAACATTCCGCCCGGTTAAGGTCGATGAGATAGAAGCTCATCACATGCATTCCGAATTCTATATTGTAGAAGAAGAGGAAGCAAAAAAGGTAAATGATGCCAAACGCAATGGGGGCAGGATTGTCTGCGTTGGAACCACAAGCTGCAGAACCGTGGAATCCGCGTCAACGGATGACGGTATATTAAAGGCAGGAAGCGGATGGACTGAGATATTTATTTATCCAGGTTATCGTTTTAAGATACTGGATTGTCTGATTACCAATTTCCATCTGCCGGAGTCCACCTTAATTATGCTGGTATCTGCATTGGCGGGGAGAGATCATGTACTTCATGCATATGAAGAAGCAGTTCGGGAAAAATACCGTTTCTTCAGCTTTGGCGATGCTATGTTCCTGACAGACCGTAAAAACTGATTGTTACGAAAAGAGACTGGGGGAGGTCATTATGGAAGAAAAAAAACATATGGTCGGGGGAATATCCAGAAAATCACTGGAACGCCTTCCCATTTACCATCATTATCTGGAAAGAAAATGCAATGAAGGTCTGGAAACCATCTCTGCTCCTGCCATTGCTTCAGATCTTCAGTTAAATGAAGTTCAGGTCCGAAAGGATCTGGCACTGGTTGCTAAAACAGCAGGAAAACCTAAGATGGGGTATGTAATCAGGGAATTAATTACCGATATGGAGGAGTTCCTTGGATTTCATAATACCAATCAGGCGGCACTTGTTGGTGTGGGATATCTGGGGAAAGCACTGCTCTCCTATAAAGGGTTTGAGCAGTACGGAGTTGAAATTGTTATGGCTTTTGATTCTGACGGAAGAAAGGTGAACACCAGGGTTGGAGAAAAGATGGTCCTTTCCATGGATAAACTGGAAAACCTCTGCCAGAGAATGAATATACACATCGGAATTATTACTGTCCCTGCCGAGTATGCCCAGGGAGTATGCGACAGACTGGTTGCCGGAGGTGTGAAAGCGATCTGGAATTTTGCACCGGTTCATTTGTCTGTTCCATCCCATATCCTGGTTCAGAATGAGAATATGGCAGTATCTCTGGCAGCATTGTCAAAATATCTTTATGAAGCAGAGAAGAATATGTGGCAGGATACAAAGGAGGAAGATGATTGAATACCGTGTTATTGCAGTATGCAGTAGAAGTGGAGAAGACAGGCTCCATCACACAGGCGGCAGCCAATCTATACATGGATCAGCCGAATTTGAGCAAGGCGATCAAGACTCTGGAGGAAGGACTTGGGGCACCAATTTTTAAGCGGACTCCCAAAGGAGTTGTTCCAACTGCCAGGGGGAGGATATTTTTAGAGCATGCAAGAAATGTGCTCGTTCAGATCGATGAAATGGAGCATCTTTATAAGACCGGAGAGGTAAACGGCGTGGAGTTTTCCTTATCTATGCCGAGAGCCAGTTATATCAGTACCGCATTTTCCAGATTTATCGAGGAAGCCGGAGAGGGAGCTACTATGAATGTATGGCTTCGTGAAACCAATTCCGCAGATACCATAAGAGATGTGGAAACAGGGGAATATAACCTGGGTATTATCCGTTATCCGGTTAATTCAGAAAAGTATTATGCCAGGGAGATTGCGGCAAAAGGTCTGTTAATGGAATCAGTTTTAGAGTATTCGCTGAGTATTCTCTTGTCTGATGCCAATCCTCTGGCTGACAAGAGAATGATAGAAGCGGAGGATCTCTCAGATTTTATTGAAATTGTACATGGTGACGGTGGCCCCGGCAGGAGCGATGAGTTTGGAAAAGGAAAAAGTTATCCCAAATCCTCAAAACGGATTTATGTGTATGAAAGGGGCAGCCAGTTTCAGCTTTTGTGTGATAATCCTATGACCTATATGTGGGTGTCTCCCATGCCGGAACAGCAGCTAAAACGGTATCAGCTGGTGGTAAGACATTGTGCAAAAAAGAAAAACTACCGGGATGCATTGATCTTAAGAAAGGGATATACGTTATCTGAATGGGATAAGAAATTTCTAGAGAAGTTAAACGGAGTAAAAGAGGAATTGTAATAATAAGAATGTTAAATATATATCAGTATTTATATACTGATATATATTTTTTTACCTTTGTAATTCTATCGTGTTTGAACTACAATTATTGCATAGAAACGACAGGAATTTTACAAGGAGGGTTTTACAATGGCTAGATTTACATTACCGAGAGACTTATATCATGGAAAAGGCTCCCTGGAAGAAATAAAAAACTTAAAGGGAAAGAAAGCAATTGTCGTTGTTGGCGGCGGTTCCATGAAGCGTTTTGGCTTTCTTGACAGAGTTGTATCTTATTTAAAAGAAGCTGGTTTGGAAGTAAAGCTGTTTGAAGGTGTAGAACCAGACCCCAGCGTTGAGACCGTGATGAAGGGTGCTCAGATGATGCGGGAGTTTGAACCGGACTGGATCGTTGCAATCGGCGGCGGATCACCAATTGATGCGGCAAAGGCAATGTGGGCATTTTATGAATATCCGGATACAACCTTTGAGGATTTATGTATCCCCTTTAATTTCCCGACTTTAAGAACGAAAGCACAGTTCTGCGCGATTCCGTCTACTTCCGGTACTGCTACTGAAGTTACGGCATTCAGCGTTATTACCGATTATAACAAGGGTATTAAGTATCCCCTTGCTGACTTTAATATAACACCTGATGTGGCAATTGTTGATCCGGATCTGGCTGAGACAATGCCTAAGAAACTGACAGCCCATACAGGTATGGATGCAATTACCCATGCGATGGAAGCATATGTTTCTACCCTTCACTGCGATTACACCGATCCTCTTGCGCTTCATGCGATCAAGATGATACATAATGATTTGATTGATTCTTATAACGGAGACATGGCAGCACGTGACCGTATGCATAATGCCCAGTGCCTTGCAGGTATGGCATTTTCCAATGCACTTCTTGGAATCGTTCACTCCATGGCTCATAAAACAGGAGCTGCTTATTCAGGCGGACACATTGTGCATGGCTGTGCCAATGCCATGTATCTTCCGAAAGTAATTAAATTTAACGCCAAAGATGCAGAAGCAGCAAAGCGTTATGGTGAGATTGCCCGTTTCATTGGTTTAGAGGGCAGCAGCAATGAAGAACTGGTTGATGCATTGATTGCGGAGATCCGTTCCATGAACAAAAAGCTGGATATTCCAACCTGTATTAAGGAATACGAAGGCGGAATCATTGACGAAGCAGAGTTCAATGATAAATTAGCGGCAGTAGCTGAGTTAGCAGTTGGTGATGCATGCACCGGCTCCAATCCAAGGGCGATTACGCCGGCAGAGATGGAGAAGCTGTTAACCTGTTGTTACTATGATAAAGAGGTAGATTTTTAAGATAATCTCCAATAAAATGTATGCAATGTGTGCTTTAGGCGCAGAACCGTTTGGTTCTGCGCCTAAAGTGCATGAAAAGGAATTTGACAGCGAAAATCTTCTGTGATATGGTAGTCAGGAAAATGATAGAAAGTGTGGACTTAAGATGAAACAGGCATTATTAGTAGTGAGTTTTGGTACAAGCTATAATGAAAGCAGAAGAAAAACCATAGAACCCATCGAACGGGCGGTGGCAGAACAATTTCCTTCCTATGAATTCAGACGGGCTTTTACCAGCCGGATTATAATAGATATTTTAAAGAAACGGGATAATATCTGCATAGACGGAGTGGAGGAAGCGCTGGTAAAACTGGCAGCAGAAGGTTTTAAACGGGTAATTATCCAGCCCACACTTGTCATGGGCGGAGAAGAATATGACTGCATAGTGGATGCCGCAAAGAAACAAAAGGATTCGTTTGAATGTCTGGTGATTGGTGCGCCGCTCCTTTCTTCGGAAGAGGATTATCTTACGCTTGTTTCTATATTAACGGAAGATACCAGGGAATATGACACAGATGGAACCGAAATTGTGTTTATGGGTCATGGTTCGGAACATGAGGCCAATGCAGCGTATTGCACACTGGCGGAAATTTTAAACAAAAAGGGATATACCAGATACCATGTGGGAACGGTAGAAGCAGACCCCTCCTTTGATGATGTACTGGCTGATTTAGACGGGCATGAGGGAAAGCATATAGTTTTGCAGCCCATGATGATTGTCTGTGGAGATCATGCCCATAATGATATGGCAGGTACAGACAGGGATTCGTGGAAAAGCCGGCTGGAAGCGGACGGTTATCATGTCACCTGCCGTCTTAAGGGAATGGGGGAAATAGAAGGTGTGCGAAGTATGTTTGTGGAACATGCCTTAGCTGCCGGAAAGAAAATGGAGGATCATGAATGAAAAAAGGAATAGCAGCGGTTATTGCCATCTGTCTGGCGGCCGGTTTTCTTACCGGATGCCACAGAAAAGCAGAACCGATCAGCAAGTCCGGCTTCTTATTAAATACATTTGTTACTGTCACAATCTATGATAAGGATGATCCCAGGATTTTAAATGAGAGTCTGGATCTGTGCCGCTCATATGAGAATATTTTCAGTAAAACCATTGAAGGAAGTGAAGTTTATCAGATCAATCACAGGCCTGCACAGGAAAACTCTGTGAAATTGTCGCCGGATACCGCAGCACTTCTTTCCAAGGGACTGTATTATTCCAGAATATCCAGCGGAGATTTTGATGTTACAGTGGAACCTTTAACCTCCTTATGGGACTTTACGGCTCAAAATCCCGTTGTTCCGCCGGCTGACAAAATCCATGCGGCAGTAAAAAAAGTGGGTTATCAGAACTTAGAACTGGATGATGATACCCTGACCTTTTTATCACCGGATACCACCGTTGACTTTGGCGCTATTGCAAAAGGCTATATCGCGGACCGTATGAAGGAATATCTTATGAAGCAGGGGGTTAAAAGTGCAATCATTAACCTGGGCGGAAATGTGCTCTGCATTGGAAAGAAACCAGATGGAACTCCTTTTAAGATCGGACTTCAGAAACCATATGCGGACAGGAATGAGACCATTGAAACTTTAAATATAGAAGATATGTCCGTTGTATCCTCAGGGGTTTATGAGCGTCATTTTGTAAAAGACGGTGTGAACTATCATCATATTTTAAATCCAAGAGACGGTTATCCTTATGAGAATGGCCTGGTTTCCGTTACGATTTTATCCAAGCTGTCCGTTGATGGAGATGCCTTATCCACCACCTGCTTTTCCATGGGGCTGGAAAAAGGTATGGAGCTGTTAAATTCCATGGATGATGTTTATGGAGTATTTATCACCGATGATGATAAGGTACACTATACAGACGGAGCAAAGGACTTTCTGGTTACGTCCCCTTAGATTCTCTTTACAATTTCCAGTGGCTATAATACAATAGAGGAAATGCGTTTTACAGGAGAAAAGCAATTATGATAAAAAAATTATGGGACAAGGTTATGAACCGTGAAGTCATTTCCTATCTGGTTTTTGGCGTCCTTACCACAGTGGTGAACTGGATCGTGTATGTTGGAATGGTGAAAGCCGGATTCGACTACAGGATCAGTACGGCAGCAGCCTGGCTGGTTTCTGTGCTGTTTGCATTTGGTGTAAATAAAATCTTTGTATTTCAAAGCTATAAGATGCGCCCGGCATTTGTAATAAAGGAGATGTTCTCCTTTACGGCGTGCAGGGCTGCTTCAGGCGTCATGGAAATGGTTCTTATGGTGATAATGGTTTCCTGGCTCAATATGGATGAATATGTAAGCAAGATACTGGTATCCATCGTTGTTGTAATTGTAAACTATGTATTCAGCAAGCTTTTCATATTCCGAAAGAGTGAGGTTCCCCCTTTTAAGGAGAGGTAAAGTTATGGAACGCGATGACGATATTGAAAAGATTTCGAAGGAATTAGAGGATATTCTTAAAATGACATCAGATGAAAAAAAAGACAGAATAAAGGAAGTCGGGCATGATCAGAATCCGGGCAATCAGGTAACAGAGGTTGTGAAGGATTATGGAGAAGAGGATACGGATTATGAAGCTATGCCTGTGATACGGCTGGATGTTCCGGTAGAAGGAATGGAAGAGCTTTACGAATATGATGAACCGGAGGAGGAAAGTGATTTTTATTCTGATGACGAATTAATAATCACAGAGGAAGAAGAGGAGAACACAGATCAGCAGCTGGATTATAAAGAAGTGACTCCCTCTTATAGAAAGAAAGCACATAAAAATGCAAGCCTTGTGAAAAAGACGGATGGCCTTATGGCTGCATTTCTTGTGCCTGTGGTGATTATGATTATTATATTTGCCCAGAGGGGGATCTTTCCTTTTGGGGAAGAAAGCTTCTTAAGAACGGATATGTATCATCAGTATGCACCGTTTTTCTCTGAATTCCAGTATAAATTAAAACATGGGGGCAGTCTTTTATACAGCTGGGATATCGGTATGGGGGTCAATTTTGCGGCTCTGTATTCTTATTATCTGGCAAGTCCCTTAAACTGGCTGATTGTCCTCTGCCCGAAGAAGTATATCATTGAGTTTATGACTTATATGATTGTTTTAAAGGTCGGATTAAGCGGTCTTACTTTTTCCTGGTATCTGCGCAGGCATTTTAAGACTACAGATTTCGGTATTGCCTTTTTTGGGATATTTTATGCATTATCCGGGTATATGGCAGCTTACAGCTGGAATATTATGTGGCTGGATTGTATTTTATTATTCCCTCTTATTATGCTGGGCGTGGAGAAACTGGTTCAGGAAAAAAAGTGTATTCTGTATTGTATTACACTGGGGTTATCAATTTTATCAAATTATTATATATCAATTATGATATGCATTTTTATGGTATTCTACTTTGCAGCTCTGCTGATTATGGAAGGAAGAAGATCATGGAAAGAGATTCTGGTCAATGGAGCTCATTTTGCACTGTATTCTCTTTTGGCAGGAGGTCTGGCAGCGGTTGTGCTGCTGCCTGAGATTTATGCCATGAAGATGACTGCCTCAGGAGATATAAACTTCCCGCAGACTTTCAATTCCTATTTTTCTATCTTCGATATGATTGCAAGACATCTGCCGGCAGTGGAAACGGAGATCGGATTGGACCACTGGCCCAATATTTACTGTGGTGTGGCTATTCTTATATTTTTCCTTTTGTATCTTGGATGCAGCAAGATACGGCGGCGGGAAAAGATTGTGATGTGTTCACTCCTGTTGTTTTTTTACGCCAGCTTTTCCATTAATGTACTGAATTTTATCTGGCATGGATTTCATTATCCCAACAGCCTTCCCTGCAGGCAGTCCTTTATTTATATTTTTCTCATACTGACAGCCGGATATCATGCATATACTTATCTGCACGAAATTCCGTGGAAACATGTTGTTACCGCTTTCTTTGCCTCTGTGATTTTTGTGCTCATGGCTCAGAAGCTTGTGACAGATGATGCCTTCCATTTTTCAGTCTTTTATGCTGCTATTATTTTTCTGGCAGTTTATGCGGGCTTAATCGGCCTTTACCAGAAAGGAACCAGCCGGAATATGCTTGTTTTACTGGCTCTTGGTGTGGTGTCACTGGAGGCTGCAGTTAACACTACGGTTACCAGCGTGACAACCACCAGCCGTACAAGCTATGTAAAAGATAACAAGGCGTCTATAGACTTAACGGAAAGTCTGATGCCCAACCCGTCCTTTTACCGGGTTGAAAAGGTATCCAGAAAGACCAAAAATGACGGCGCATGGATGAATTTTCCATCGGTATCCCTGTTCTCCTCCACGGCCAATGCGGACTTGTCTGAATTTTTCAAAAAGCTTGGCTGCGAAAGTTCCACCAATGCCTACAGTATAACGGGAAGCACCCCTCTTGTGGATGCTCTTTTTGGTGTGAAATATGCGCTGTTTTCAGAAGAAGCCGGAGAGAATGAAATCTCTTCCCTTGTTTCTGTTCAGGACGAGATGCAGCTTAAGGAGAATACGTATGCTCTTCCCCTGGGTTTCATGGTACCCTATGATCTGGAAAATAACTGGCAGCTGGAACTGACGAATCCAGCTGAAGTCCAGAATGATTTTTCAGTGGTAATAGGTGCAAGTCCGGTGCTTTCAGAAGTTCCCAGTGAAGTGAAAGGGAGAAGCTTTACATTTACACCTGATACAGACGGTGATTACTACGTTTTCGTCAGCAATAAAAAAGTGGAGAAGGTCACTGCGCTTCTGGGAGAAAGGACAAAAAACTTTGATAATGTAAGCCGGGGTTATCTGCTGGAACTGGGATATTTAAAATCAGGAGAAGAGATAACACTTAGAAATGATGATAATGAGCAGGACTTAATCGCCAGTGCTTACCGATTCCTTCCAAAAGGGCTGGAATCTGTTTATCAGGTATTGAATAAAAATCCGCTGAAGCTTACCAAATGGACGGATACACAGGTAAAAGGAACGGTTAATGCTGATAAAGCAGGGCTTTTGTATCTCAGCATACCCTATGATAAAGGCTGGACAGTCAGGATTGATGGAAAAGAAGCAGAGCCTTATAAAATCTTTGATACTTTTTTAAGCGTTCATATGGCGGCAGGGACTCATGAAATTTCACTGGAATATATGCCTCAGGGCTTAAAAGCCGGTGGAGCCATAACCGGTGGAAGCATACTCATATTGCTGATGCTTGCAGGACTGGCAGCAGGGAGAAACAAAAAACGCAAACCCATGCGTACTCATACAATTAACTAAGGAAAGAGGAGAATCAATTATGAAATTATGGGGCGGTCGCTTCACGAAGGAAACCAATCAGCTGGTTCACAATTTTAATGCATCCCTGTCTTTTGACCAGAAGTTTTACCATCAGGATATTGAGGGAAGCATTGCTCATGTCACAATGCTGGCAAAGCAGGGAATTATCAGCCAAGAGGACCAGGATAAAATTATCGGCGGTCTGAAAGGAATCTGTGCTGATTTAGAAAGCGGAGTTCTTCAGATTACTGCTGAGCATGAAGATATTCATTCCTTTGTGGAAGCTGTTTTAACAGAACGAATCGGTGAAGCCGGAAAACGTCTCCATACAGGAAGAAGCAGAAATGACCAGGTTGCTCTGGATATGAAGCTGTATACCAGGGATGAGATTGATGAACTGGCAGCACTTATAAAAGGTCTTTTAAAAGAACTGCTGGCTTTAATGGAGAAAAATCTGGATACTTATATGCCTGGATTCACCCATTTGCAAAAAGCTCAGCCGATTACCCTGGCCCATCATGCAGGTGCTTATTATGAGATGTTTGACCGGGACTATTCCCGCCTTCTGGATATCAGAAAGCGTATGAATTACTGTCCTCTGGGTTCCGGAGCACTGGCAGGGACAACCTATCCGCTGGACCGGGATTACACAGCAAAGCTTTTGGGATTTGACGGACCTACTTTAAACAGTATGGATTCAGTAGCGGACAGAGATTATTTAATTGAGCTTTTAAGCGCTTTATCAACCATTTCCATGCATTTAAGCAGATTCTGCGAGGAGATCATTATCTGGAATACCAATGAATACCGTTTTGTGGAAATTGATGATTCCTATAGTACCGGAAGCAGTATCATGCCTCAGAAAAAGAATCCCGATATAGCGGAACTGATCAGGGGGAAGACAGGACGGGTATACGGCGCTCTTATTTCTATTTTAACCACCATGAAGGGGATTCCGCTTGCTTATAATAAGGATATGCAGGAGGATAAGGAGCTGACATTTGATGCCATTGATACGGTGAAAGGATGTCTTGCCCTGTTTACCGGCATGATTTCTTCCATGTCCTTCCGAAAAGATGTGATGGAGGCCAGTGCGAAAAACGGTTTTACCAATGCGACCGATGCAGCTGATTATCTGGTAAATCATGGAGTTCCATTCCGGGATGCTCATGGAATAGTGGGACAGCTGGTACTTTTCTGCATTGAAAAAGGAATTGCGTTAGATGATATGACTCTGGAAGAATACAAGGCAATCAGCCCTGTTTTTGAAGAGGATATATATGACGCGATCAGCTTAAAGACCTGTGTGGAAAAGAGAATGACCATCGGTGCACCTGGCCAGGAGGCGATGAAAAAGGTTATAGAAATCTATAAAAGAAAAATAGAAGAATAAAAATAAACAAAATATAAAAGGATCCGTATATGATGAGGCAGCCCCGATTCATATGTACGGATCCTTTTTTTGAAGGATGTGTCAAACAAAACCATAAAAAATCAAAAACAATGTTCATGTTTTCTATAAAAGTAAGGATACTAATAGAAGAAGATGTTAAAATAATACTAGGTTTCGCAATTTTTTACCGTAGTTTTATTAAATTTTGTGTGTTAGAATTAGTTCGCTGGGGAAACATAAGTAAGTAAAGGTTTCTATCAGGCAATGAAATTTATAAGGAGGGGTTATATCATGAAAAAAAGAGGACTGAGTGCGTTAATGATAGCTGCAATTGCAGCATTATCACTGACAGCATGCGGCGGTGCTGCTAAGAATGATACCGCTGCGGAGGGAACCACTGCAGCAGCAACGACTGCAGCGGCAGGCGAGACAACTAAGGGAGGAGAAACGAAAGAAGCTTCTTCCACAGATCCACAGGTAACACTTGTTTACGCAGAAGTAAATCCATTAGACACCATTGTAGGTAAAACCGATCAGGCATTTAAGGAGAAAGTAGAAGAACTGTCCGGTGGATCTATTAAAATTGATTTACAGGCCAGCGGTGTTTTAGGTGCAGAAAATGATGTTCTTGATAACATGCTTGGCGGAGGCGGAACTATTGATATGTCACGTATCTCTGCATTTGCTCTTACCAGCTATGGTGCAAATAAGTCCAAGCTGATATCTATCCCATACACATTTGCAGGCCGTGATCATTACTGGAAATTTGTAAAGAGCGATCTGGCACCTGAGTTCTTAATGGAACCGCATGACATCGGGCTGGGAGTAAGAGGTTTATTCTATGGTGAGGAAGGTTTCCGCCATTTCTTCTCTAAAAAACCGATTAACAGCATTGAAGATATGAAAGGATTAAAAGTCCGTGTATCCAGTGACCCTGTAATGACAGGTATGGTAAGTGCATTAGGCGCAAATCCGACAGTTGTAAGTATGAACGAGCTTTATTCCGCTCTTCAGACCGGTGTGGTTGATGTTGCTGAACAGCCCATTGCCAACTATAAAGGCAATGCATTCCAGGAGGTTGCACCAAACTTAATTCTTGACGGACATACTCTGGGTGCCATTCAGGTTATTATTTCAGATGCTTCCTGGGATAAATTAACCGAGAATCAGCAGAAAGCTATGACAGAAGCTGCTAAGTATGCTTCTGACTTTAATCAGAAACTTTCCCAGGATGCAGAAAATGAAGTTCTGGATAGTCTGAAGGCTGATGGTGTTAATATCGTTGAAGTAAAAGACATGACACCATGGCAGGAGGCCTGCAAGGACGTTATTGCTGAAAACACAAAGGATAATGCAGAATTATATCAGGAGATTCTTGATATGAAATAATCAGCGTTAACAGTTGGGGCACAGAAAATTAAGCTTTCTGTGCCCCAGTTATTAGAAAGGGGTTCTATATGCCAGAAATTTTCAAAACAATTGATAAAATAAAACCGGCTTATGATATCGCGTATAAGATTGTTTTGTTTGTATGTAAGATACTTTTGATCGGGGATGTTCTGATAACCACAATGTCTGTGGCCGGAAGATATACCCCATTTATTCCGGATCCGGCATGGAGTGAAGAAGTGGTTTTAACTTTTATGAGTTATATGGCGGTATTGTCCGCTGCTCTTGCCATTCGGAAAGGGTCTCATATCCGTATGACTGCACTGGACAGATATCTGCCAAAGAAACTGATCATAGTTCTTGATATTCTGGCAGATATCTCCATTCTTATTCTTGCAGTGATCATGCTGACAGTAGGCTGGAAGTATGCTCATGGGATCGGATCAAAGGGCTTTTATACCAGCATGCCAACGCTTTCCAGATTTTGGATGTATTTCCCTGTTCCATTAGCAGGTGGTGCAATGATTATATTTGAACTGGAAGCTATGTACAATGATGTGAAAAAACTGTTTGTAAAGGAGGAAAATCTCTGATGAGCGCTAATATTGCAATCCTGGTCTTACTGGGAAGTTTCTTTCTCATGGTTTTCCTGCGGTTTCCAATCGCTTATGCCGTAGCTTTATCTGCCGTATTGTGTCTGCTTGCACAGGGAAGTTCCCTTGCGGTTATCTGTCAGCAGATGGTAAAAGGAATCAGTTCCTTCAGTTTAATGGCAGTACCGTTCTTTATTACCATGGGTGTTCTCATGGGATCCGGCGGTATTTCTGAAAAACTGATTGATCTTGCCAATGCCTGTGTGGGCTGGATGCGGGGCGGTATGGCCATGGTAAATATCGTTGCATCTTACTTCTTTGGAGGAATCTCCGGTTCTGCAGCTGCTGATACCGCATCTCTGGGATCAATTCTTATTCCTATGATGGTAGATCAGGGATATGATGATGATTTTTCAACTGCAGTTACAATTACCTCATCCTGTGAGGGACTTCTTGTACCACCAAGCCATAATATGGTAATTTACGCCACAACAGCAGGCGGTATATCGGTAGGAAGCTTATTCCTTGCCGGTTACGTTCCAGGAGCAATCCTTGCTCTTTCCCTTATGATTGGTTCCTATATTATTTCTGTAAAAAGAAATTATCCTAAGGGGGAAAGATTCAGTATTAAAAATCTGGTGAAGCAGCTGGGCAACTCTTTCTGGGCACTTGCAGCCGTGTTAATTGTTGTGTTTGGTGTCGTTGGCGGTGCATTTACTGCAACAGAGTCAGCAGCCGTTGCTGTTATCTACAGCCTTCTTGTCAGTGTCTTTATTTACAAGGGACTGAACTGGAAAGGTGTCTGGAGAGTAATGGAGGACTGCGTGAATACACTTGCAATAGTTCTGATTCTCATCGCAACTTCCAATGTGTTCGGCTATTGTCTCACCACTCTCCATGTTCCGGATATGGCAGCTCGTGCAATTACAGGAGTTACCTCCAATCCGGTTATTCTGGCCCTGCTGCTGAATCTGATTCTTCTGGTGCTTGGCTGTATCATGGATATGTCACCGATTATTTTAATTGCAACACCTATTTTACTGCCAATTGCAACTTCCATTGGTATTGATCCAATTCAGTTTGGTATTATTATGATATTAAACTGTGGAATCGGACTTTTAACCCCACCGGTTGGCGCCGTTTTGTTTATCGGATCTGCAGTAGCTAAGATCCCTATGGAAAAGGTGGTTAAGGCCGCTTTCCCATTCTATGTCTGTATGATTGTTACCCTGTTATTAATTACATTTGTACCGGCAACCAGTCTTTGGTTACCGTCCTTATTTGCAAAATGATAAGCACTTTTGAAATCAGGCATTGTATTTTCAATGCCTGATTTCTGTTATGGGAGGAAAGTAATATGAAATATGAGTACACATACCGGAATACGGCTACCGATATCTGGCAGCTGTCCATGTACTATATCTACGGATCAATGGTAGGGGTGTGCAACGTGATTTTTACCGCAGCAGTTTTAACGCTTACCATTGTCAAATGGGAATCTGCCGGGCTGCTGTTCAGAGTCTGCCTGATTTTTGCGTGCTGCCTCTTTCCGGTTATTCAGCCTCTTGCAGTGTACACAAAAGCCAGAAAGCAGGCAGCAGCCGGTCAGGAAACATGGATTTGGTTTGATGAATCAGGGATTCATGTAAGACAGGGCGAGGGAAAACAGGAAATAAGCTGGAACAAAATCAAGCGCATTGCCAGAAAGCCCTCCATGATTCTTGTATTCTTAAATTCCACTCATGGATTTGTTCTGCCAAACCGCATATTAAAGGAAGAAACAGATGATTTTTATAGATTTCTTTCTTCAAAGATTAAGAAATGAAACATCTCAGAGTCTGGGACCGAAGATCTGGCTGCATAAACGGCATCCGGTTGGAGTGGCAGCCAGACCGCCTTCCGCCGTTTCCTTTAACGATGAGGGCATCAGATTTCCCACCTGCTTCATGGCAAGAATCACCTCATCTGCAGGAATAATGCTATTTATCCCTGCCAGGGCAAGCTCGGAAGCAGTGAAGGCGTTGGCAACTCCCATAGCATTCCGTTTGATGCAGGGAACCTCCACCAGTCCGGCTACCGGATCACAGACAAGGCCCATGGTATTTTTAAGGGCAATTGCACAGCTGTGGGATACCATCTGTGGGGTACCGTCAAAAATCTCAGTCAGTGCGGCAGCAGCCATGGCAGAAGCGGAGCCGACTTCAGCCTGACAGCCGCCCTCAGCTCCTGCAATGCTTGCAAGACTGGCGATTACCATGCCGATGGCTGAGGCGGTAAACAAGGACATGATAATTGTATGCCTGGACACATTGTATTCATCCATTACAGAAATCAGGGCTGCTGGAATTACTCCGCAGGATCCGGCAGTAGGCGCTGCAACAATTTTACCCATGCAGGAATTGTATTCCGTTACTGCCAGTGCCATGCTGATGGCATTGCCCAGTAGATGACCGTAATGATTACTTCCTTCGTCTACAGCTTTTTTTAACTTTGCAGCAGCTCCGCCGGATAAACCGCTGGGGGAACGAAGGGTTTCATCCAGTCCGCTGATCACAGACTGCCGCATCACATCAAAGCTGCTTTCCATCGTGGCATAGACTTGTTCCATTGTTGTTTCCATATCATAGGCCTGCTGCTCCAGGACAATTTCAGAGATTTTTTTGTTGTGTGTGGAAGCGGCATGAACCAGTTCTTCTACAGAATGATAGTTCAGTTTCATTGTTTTCTCCTGCCTGCTGATTCTTTCAGCCCATTTTTAAAAGAATAGTATTGTAAACATAGGAAAGCTCCCGGATTTGTGAAACCAGAGAAGGGTCAATATCAGAATCTGTCTCAATAATCATGATTGCAATTCCACCTTTTTCCTGCCGGTTTAACCGGAAATTGCAGATATTGGCATACCCTGCAGCAACCAGGTTTGTGACATGGGCAATAATACCGGGAACGTCCTGATGCATCACAATTAATGTGGTTTTCTGACCTGTAAAATATACTTCCATATCATTAATTCTTGTAATTTCAATATTGCCGCCTCCAACGGAAGAACCCTGAACAGAAAGAATCTTGCCGTCCGCACCGGTCAGCGTAACCAGGGCTGTATTGGGATGGACATTTTCAATGATACCCGTATGAATGTTTATAAGAATCCCCAGTCTGTTGGCAGTTTCCAGGCTGGTTCTGATTCCCGGGTCCCAGGGATCATACTTTAAAATCCCCCCTACAATAGCTTTGTCGCTGCCATGGCCTTTATAGGTCTTTGCAAAGGAGCCGTGAAACAGAATATCCGCTTTTACAACCGGCTCTCCAAGAAGAAGCGCAGCAGTCTTACCGATCCGCGCGGCTCCTGCTGTATGGGAGCTGGAGGGGCCGATCATTACGGGCCCCAAGATATCAAATACATTCATGTTAATTCTCCAATTCGTTTTGTCTTAACTGCATCAGAGTGGTTTGAATTCCGGCTTTCTTTTCTTGAATTCTGTATAATAGGCAAATCCACAGTGTCTTAACAGCTCCGTTCCAGTCTGAAAATCACCGCCTAAGTCTTCCGGTATGTGAGCATCCGATCCAATTGTAATAATCTCACCGCCCAGTTCCCGGTAACGTTTTAAGATATCTGCGGAGGGGTTTGGCTGTCCGATTCCCTTTCGAAAGCCTGCGGTATTTAATTCGATTCCTTTTCCCATTTCAATGACAGTTTTTAATATCTGATCAATGATTTCCTGGTAGGCCTGATAGCTGTAAAAAGCGGCTTTATTCGGTCCGTAACGGACAATATAATCCATGTGTCCGGCAGTATCATAGGCATCCGGAATTCTTACATTATCCAGTGTCGCCTCAAAATACTGAAGATATGCTTCTTCCTCCCGCTTTCCTTCAAAAAATTCCGGATAGGCGGCATCCTTACGGTTGATAAAGTGGGTGGATCCAATCACATAATCAAAATCATAACGGTGAAGCAGCTCTTTGTAATAATGGGATAAATGAGGCTGCAGTCCCAACTCGATACCGATACGTAAATCAATGCGGTTTTTATACTCTTCCCTCAGCTGGGACATGGTATGAAAATATAAGTCCAGATCTAAGGTAAAGTCGATGGGTGAATCCACATCATAATCATGGTGGTCCGTTACACATATGGATTTCATTCCAAGTAATAAAGCCTGCTCAATCTGGCTTCTTATGGGAGTGTTGGAGTCACCTGAAAAATCTGAGTGAAAGTGATAATCTGGCAGCATTGGGTTCTCCTTTCCAAAAATTAAGTTCATTATAAACAATCAATAAAAGAATTGCAATGATCCCATATGACGGTTTTACCTAAATTTCATCAAATCTTTACATAAATTTTAAAAACCGTTGAAAAAAGAAATCCTTCTATGTTATTATTTTAAACGGTGCAGATCTGTGCCAGACCATGGATCTGCAGAAAAAAATACATAGCGGTTACAAGGAGGTAACAAATGTCGGTCAATGACATAGCGAGTCTGTTTGGATTTATCGGAGGGCTGGGACTGTTTTTGTATGGTATGAGTATCATGGCAGACGGTATGCAGAAAAGCGCAGGCAGCCGGATGAGCCAGTTTTTAGGAATGCTTACAAACAACCGGATTATGGCAGTGCTTCTCGGTGCACTGATTACAGCCATTATCCAGAGCAGCGGAGCTACAACGGTTATGGTTGTCGGTTTCGTAAGTGCAGGAGTTTTAAATCTGACTCAGGCTGTTGGTGTAATTATGGGTGCAAACATTGGAACCACCATTACAGCGTGGATCGTTTCCATGAACCAGCTGGGAGACGCATTTTCTATATTTCAGCCCTCCTTCTCAGCCCCGCTTCTCGTCGGAATCGGAGCGGTTCTTCTTCTGTTTGCGAAAAAGCAGAAAACCAGAACCATTGGTGAGATACTGGTTGGACTTGGCATGCTGTTTATCGGACTTGATTTTATGTCAGGTGCAATTTCGCCTTATACAGATGCTCCCATATTCTCGGAGGCATTTCGTGTTCTCGGAAATAATCCGTTTCTGGGAATGATGATCGGAGCACTGGTAACAGCTCTTTTACAGAGCTCGTCCGCTTCTGTTGGTATTTTACAGACGCTTGCCATGAATGGAGTGGTTACAACCAATGCAGCTATTTTCATCACTCTCGGACAGAATATCGGTTCATGTGTTACTGCAATGATCTCCTGCATTGGCAGTTCCAGAACGGCTAAACGGGCTGCGGTGATTCATCTTTCGTTTAATATCATTGGCTCAACATTATTTGGTATAATCTCCTTTCTTATTTTTATAGCACTGCCACAGATAGCAGGCCATAACATTACTGCAGTGCAGATTTCTATTTTCCACACAATATTTAATTTAACCAATACCCTGATTCTGTTTCCGTTTGCTAACCAGCTGGTGAAATTGTCCGGTTTTGTGGTACCGGATGTGAAAGAGAATTCAGAAGAAGGTATGGATCAGGAAAGTGAAACCATGAAGCATCTGGATGAAAGAATCTTTGAAACACCTGCATTTGCTGTGGATACAGCAGCCATGGAAGTGGTTCATATGGGACAGATTGCCATGGATAATGTATTACTTGCCATAGATGCGGTTCTTACGAAAAATGTAAATAAAGCAATGGATGTGTATAAAACAGAGAAGACGATTAATAATATGGAAAAGATGCTGACGGAATATCTTGTCAAAATCAACAATCTGTCTTTGACAGAGGAACAGAAAATAATAGTCAACAACCTGTTTTACAGTATTAATGATATTGAACGTGTCGGTGATCATGCAGAAAATCTGGCAGAACAGGCCCAGTATATGTCAGAGCATGAAGTGGCATTTTCCGAGACAGGAATATCGGATCTTAAGGTAATCTGCCAGGCTGCTTCCCAGTCGTTTTCCCATTCCATAGATGCCAGGAGAAGAGGTGATATGGATGAGGTCCGTAAGGTGATTCAATATGAAGATGAAGTTGATGCACTGGAGGAAGAATTAAGGGAAAAACATATCGAGCGTCTCTCCACAGGGGAGTGCAGCAGCTCTGCAGGAGTCGTATTTCTGGACCTGATCAGCAACCTGGAACGCATTTCAGATCATGCTTATAATCTTGCCGGATATGTCAAGAACGAAATGTAAAAATTATGTGATGAAATGATAAAAATAAAAAAAGGACTTGCTATTTACTGGAATATTAGGTAAAATAAACGGTAGTTGATTAATATTTAACGATCACTTTTAATTTTATTCTTAGGAGGAATTGAATTATGGCAGTAAAAGTTGCGATTAACGGTTTCGGACGTATTGGCCGTCTTGCTTTCAGACAGATGTTTGGCGCAGAAGGCTATGAAGTAGTAGCTATTAACGATTTAACAGATCCAAAGATGTTAGCACATTTATTAAAATATGATACAGCTCAGGGCGGATATGCTGGTTTTTATGGTGAGAATGCTCACACAGTAGAGGCTTCTGAGGATTCTATTACAGTTGATGGAAAAACCATCAAAATCTACGCAGAAAAAGATGCTGCAAATCTTCCCTGGGGTAAGATCGGCGTAGACGTAGTACTTGAGTGTACTGGTTTCTACTGCTCCAAAGAAAAATCCCAGGCTCATATCAATGCAGGCGCTAAGAAAGTAGTTATCTCTGCTCCAGCCGGCAACGATCTGCCAACTGTAGTATTCAGCGTAAACGAGAACGTATTAACAGCAGATGACAAGATCATCTCCGCTGCTTCCTGTACAACAAACTGCCTTGCTCCTATGGCAAAGGCATTAAATGATTATGCTCCGATCCAGTCTGGTATCATGAGCACCATTCATGCTTACACAGGTGATCAGATGATCCTTGACGGACCTCACAGAAAAGGTGATTTAAGAAGAGCAAGAGCTGGTGCAGCAAACATCGTACCAAACTCTACCGGTGCTGCTAAAGCAATCGGTCTTGTTATTCCTGAATTAAACGGCAAGTTAATCGGTTCCGCTCAGCGTGTTCCGGTTCCTACAGGTTCTACCACCATCTTAGTAGCAGTTGTTAAGGGTTCTGATGTTACTGCAGAAGGAATCAATGCAGCTATGAAGGCAGCTTCAAGCCAGTCTTTCGGATACAACACAGATCCGATCGTATCTTCTGATGTAATCGGAATGAGATTCGGTTCTTTATTCGATGCAACTCAGACTATGGTTTCCAAGATCGGTGATGATTTATATCAGGTACAGGTTGTTTCCTGGTATGACAATGAGAATTCCTATACAAGCCAGATGGTTCGTACAATTAAGTACTTTGCTGAATTAGGCTAAAGATCCACGAAGGGTCCGGTCGGAAAGGACCGGGCCTTTTGTATTTTTGAAAGTTAAAATAACAGAATCTGAAAGGAGCATAATAAGATGCTTAATAAGAAAACAGTTGATGATTTAACCGGATTAAAGGGTAAGAAAGTACTGGTAAGATGTGATTTTAACGTGCCGTTAAAGGATGGTGTGATTCAGAACTATAACCGTATCGACGGTGCAATCCCTACTATTAAGAAGCTTCTTGACCAGGGTGCAAAAGTTATTTTATGTTCCCATCTGGGCAAACCAAAGGGCGAGCCGCTTCCTGAGATGTCTCTGGAGCCAGTTGCTCCTGCATTAAGCGAGCGTCTTGGCGTAGAGGTAAAATTTGTTAATGATCCTAAGGTAACTGGTCCTGAGACCTTAAAGGTTGCTGAAGGGTTAAAGGATGGAGAAGTTCTTCTTCTTCAGAATACCCGCTACAGAGTGGAAGAGACCAAATACGGTAAAGATGAGAATGCAGAAGCATATGCAAAAGAACTGGCTTCTCTTAGTGACGGAATCTTTGTTAACGATGCATTTGGTACTGCTCACAGAGCACATTGCTCCAACGTGGGTGTAACCAAATATACATCTGAGAATGTAGTCGGATACTTAATGGAAAAAGAAATTAAGTTCCTGGGCCAGGCAGTTGAGACTCCGGTACGTCCTTTTGTGGCTATCCTGGGCGGCGCAAAGGTTTCCGATAAGATCAATGTAATCAACAATCTTCTTGATAAGGTTGATACTTTAATTATCGGCGGCGGAATGGCTTATACCTTTGAAAAGGCTCAGGGTAAGGAAATCGGAAATTCCTTATGTGAGGAAGATAAGGTTGATTACGCATTGGAGATGATCAAAAAGGCAGAGCAGAAAGGTGTGAAACTGCTTCTTCCTATTGATAATGTGGAAGGAAAGGAATTTTCCAACGATACAGAGCGTAAAGTGGTAGAATCCATCGATGCAGGCTGGTCAGGATTTGATATCGGACCGAAGACCATTGAACTGTTTAAGGGTGCTTTAAAAGGTGCTAAAACTGTTGTATGGAACGGACCGATGGGTGTATTTGAATTCTCCAATTTCGCTGAGGGTACTTTGGAAGTATGCCGTGCAGTTGCAGAGCTGAGCGATGCTACTACTGTTATCGGAGGCGGTGATTCTGTAAATGCAGTGAAGAGACTTGGATTTGCAGATAAGATGACCCATATCTCTACCGGAGGCGGAGCATCCTTAGAATTCCTGGAAGGAAAAGAACTCCCGGGTGTTGCAGCAGCAGATAACAAATAGCGGAAGGTAAGGTTATTTTATGTCCAGAAAAAAAATTATTGCAGGAAACTGGAAAATGAACATGACTCCCACCGAAGCGGTGGAGCTTGTCAATACATTGAAGCCACTGGTGGTGAATGATGAGGTAGATGTTGTATTTTGTGTACCGGCGATTGATATCATTCCTGCCATGGAAGCAGCAAAAGGTTCCAACATTAACATCGGCGCTGAAAACATGTATTTTGAAGATAAGGGCGCTTATACCGGAGAGATTTCACCGGCTATGTTAAAAGATGCAGGTGTAAAGTACGTGGTGATCGGCCACTCAGAAAGAAGAGAGTATTTTGCAGAGACAGATGAAACTGTAAACAAAAAGGCCCTCAAGGCCTTTGAATACGGCATCACTCCAATTATCTGCTGTGGTGAATCTCTTACCCAGAGAGAACAGGGGATCACTATTGACTGGATCCGCCAGCAGATAAAAATTGCATTCTTAAATATTCCGGCTGAGAACGCTGCTAAGGCAGTGATCGCATATGAGCCCATCTGGGCGATCGGTACAGGAAAGGTTGCAACAACTGAGCAGGCCCAGGAAGTATGCCAGTCTATCCGTTCCTGCATCGCTGAAATATATGATGAAGCAACTGCAGAAGCGATCCGTATTCAGTATGGCGGTTCTGTTTCCGCAGGCAGTGCACCAGAGCTGTTTGCACAGCCGGATATTGACGGCGGTCTTGTAGGAGGCGCTTCCTTAAAACCGGATTTCGGCAATATTGTTAATTATAAGAAATAACACAGCTGCTGCTTCCTGTCTGCCTGCAGGCAGACAGGAAGCAGCTTTTTGCGGCAGAATAAACATTTGGAAAAGGAGAACTAGTTATGAGCAAAAAACCGGTTGTATTAATGATACTTGATGGTTACGGGTTAAATGATAACTGTGACCACAATGCTGTCTGCGAAGCCAAAACTCCAGTGATGGACCAGCTGATGAGCCAGTGCCCGTTCGTAAAAGGCAATGCCAGCGGGCTGGCAGTTGGTCTTCCGGACGGCCAGATGGGAAATTCAGAGGTTGGACATTTAAATATGGGCGCAGGACGCATCGTATACCAGGAACTGACCAGAATTACCAAGTCCATCTCAGATGGTGACTTTTTTAATGTACCTGAATTTTTAAAAGCAGTGGAGAATTGCAAAAAGAATAATTCAGCCCTTCATATGTGGGGGCTGGTATCAGACGGTGGAGTTCACAGCCACATCAGTCACATCTATGGACTTTTGGAACTGGCTAAGAAAAATGGTCTTGAGAAAGTGTACGTACATTGCTTCCTGGATGGCCGTGATACACCTCCTGCTTCCGGCAAGAGCTTTGTAGAAGCGCTGGAAGCGAAAATGAAAGAGATCGGTATAGGAAAAGTGGCATCTGTTTCCGGCCGCTACCATGCAATGGACAGAGATAACCGCTGGGATCGTGTGAAACGGGCTTATGATGCCTTGACAAAGGGCGAAGGAAACCGTGCTGAGTCAGCTGCTGCGGGAATCCAGGCCTCCTATGATGCAGAGAAGAATGATGAATTTGTGGAACCTTTTGTAGTGACAGAGAATGGAGCACCAGTTGCAGTTGTAAAAGACGGTGATTCTGTTATCTTCTTCAACTTCCGTCCTGACCGTGCAAGGGAACTCACAAGAGCGTTCTGCGATGATGAATTTAGCGGTTTTGAGAGAGAAAAACGTCTCAATCTGACCTATGTATGCTTCACTGATTATGATGAAACAATTAAAAATAAGCTGGTTGCGTTTAAAAAGGAATCCATTATCAATACATTTGGAGAGTTCCTTGCTGACCACAGCATGACTCAGGCAAGAATTGCTGAAACAGAGAAATATGCCCATGTAACCTTTTTCTTTAACGGTGGTGTGGAAGAACCGAATAAGGGAGAAGACCGGATTTTGGTTCCTTCACCTAAGGTTGCCACCTATGATTTACAGCCTGAGATGAGTGCACCGGTTGTCTGCGGCAAGCTGGTGGAGGCTGTAACCTCCGGCAAATACGACGTAATTATTGTTAATTTTGCTAATCCAGACATGGTAGGACATACCGGTATTGAAGATGCTGCGATTAAGGCCATCGAAACGGTTGATGCATGCGTGGGAAGAACCGTGGATGCAGTAAAGGAGATGGACGGTGTTCTCTTTATCTGTGCAGATCATGGTAATGCAGAACAGCTTCTGGATTATGAGACGGGAGAACCGTTTACAGCCCATACAACCAATCCGGTACCTTTCATTCTTGTTAATGCGGATCCGGCCCTCAAATTAAGAGAGGGTGGATGTCTTGCAGATATCGCACCGACTTTAATCGAACTGATGGGTATGGAGCAGCCGAAAGAGATGACAGGCAGATCCCTTCTCGTCCGGTAATGTAGCAATAATAAGAGGGCTTCCCGGTTTACGCACCGGGTGGCCTTCTTTTTTTCAAAAGAATGAAAATAACTTTGTCCATGTGCTTTTTGTGCTTCCATTTCTAACAAAAATACGATAGAATATAGAAAGGTATGTTAGGAAGGATTTCAGATGAGTGTAAGAATCAGATTTTCTTTGGAGCCCAAGAAAAGAATATTTTCCGGTTTTGCCTGGAACTGTCAGTCTGCGGAGCTTATGGTGAAGGAGCTGGCAAAGAAAATGGGATATCAGTGTTATCGTGTTGAAGGAATGCTGCTTGTCCAGCTATGTCCGGAAGGATATATCTGGTTTCACTGGAATAAGCGTAAGCTTCAGGGAGAGAGCCAGACAAACATTGCGGGGCCTGGGTTTCATGCTGCAGTGGTAGAATTTTTGGAGCATGCTGCCCTGGAAAAGAAGCTAAAGCTGAAAGTAGAAGACCGGACCGGTTATTTCTTAAAAAGAGATTTTCTAGCCATGAGACAGAAGTATTTTTATCAATGGTTTTCCGATTTGATGGATCTGGTATCCGGTTGGGATGAAAAAGGGGAATACATGTTCTGCTGGCCTGCCATTTACTACATTCCATCCAGGCAGGAAGGAAAGCTGATTACTCATATCCGTTCTTTTTCCTTAAAAGAGATATCCGGGATGGTTCATTCCGGAATGAGCGTTGCATTTGCAAAGGATTTTTTTGTATGGAATGATCCGGTAAAGGATGCGAGATATTACAGGAACAGTGCACTGGTACTGTTAAACCAGTCCTGTTATTTTATGCCCTCCCAGCGGAGCACCCAGGATTTTTATGTAAATCAAAGAATTATAGAGCTTCTTGAAAAGGCGTATACTCTGGATCCTGAAATTCCGTTTCCGCATAAGACCTATCTAGATGTCTGCAATCTTGATGATCACACCCCCATGGAGATGGATTCAGTGAATCTAATGGATATTGATGATTCCATTGGCTGCAGAAAGCATCTGGTTTACAGGAAAATCGGCAATATGAGTTTTGCAATTCCCGGAAATTTTTTGTATGACGAGGAAGACAACAGCGCAATTGATCATTATTATGACGGGAGGGACTACGGCGGTCATGATTATTATATCTATGCGGCAGTTTTTGCTGGACGTCAGGCGGAATTTAAGCCACAGTGGTTTGAACAGGGGAAGGCGGAGAAGATACTGGATTTTGAACTGGATAAAGCCAGGGTCAGGGTTGCGTTTTATGAACCGGAGGAGAAGCCGGGAGAAACCAGATATGGAGTATCGGCCCAGGTACTTTATAAAGACCAGCGTATGAATATAAATATAGTTAGCAGAAAACCGGGGGAGAGAGACTGGGCTTTGGAACTGATTAAAAATATTCGTATTACAGAGTAGAGGAATGTATGAATCAAAAAGAGATGAAAACAGGCATATTACTGAAGCGTTTTGTGCCTTATTATAAAAAATATACAAATATTATGTTGATGGATTTATTCTGTGCATCCCTGACCACCATTTGTGAGATGGTTCTGCCCCTGATCCTTCGGTACATTACGAATCAGGGGCTTAGGGATATATCGGCACTGACCATTCGTACCATTATCAGTATCGGGGCGCTTTATTTCGGACTGAGGATTATAGACGGTATGGCCAGCTTTTACATGGCATATACAGGTCATGTAATGGGTGCTGCCATAGAGACGGATATGAGAGAGGATGCGTTCGGACATCTGCAGAAGCTCTCAGATAATTATTTTAATAATACCAAGATCGGGCAGATTATGTCACGGATTACCAGCGATTTATTTGACGTGACTGAATTTGCCCATCACTGTCCGGAAGAATTTTTTATTGCATTTTTAAAAACCGTAATTTCGTTTATTGTTCTGTCGGGGATCAATGTATGGCTGACTCTGATTATTTTCCTGCTGATTCCGGTAATGGCAATATCCTGTACTTATTTTAATATACAGGTAAGAAAAGCGTTCAAACACCAGAGAAATCACATTGGTGAACTGAATGCCAGGATTGAAGACAGCCTTCTGGGTAACCGGGTGGTAAGAGCGTTTGCAAATGAAAAGATCGAGATAGAAAAATTCAATCGTGATAACCAGGAATTTTTACAGATCAAAAGAAAAACTTATAAATATATGGCTGCTTTCCAGAATACCATTCGGATGTTTGATGGTCTGATGTATGTGGTAGTGATCGTTGCAGGCGGTATTTTTATGATTAAGGGTTTCATTGAGCCTGGTGATCTTGTAGCTTACACACTTTATGTCAGCACGCTGCTGGCTACCATACGAAGAATCATTGAGTTTGCGGAGCAGTTTCAGAGGGGCATGACAGGAATTGACCGTTTCATGGAGCTGATGGATGCCAATATAGATATATTTGATGAAGAAGGTGCAAAACCTCTTACAGATACGAAAGGGGAGATTTCCTTTGAAGATGTCTCTTTTGAATATCCGGACGATCGCAATCCTGTTCTGTCTCATATCAATTTAACCATCAGGCCGGGAGAAAAGGTAGCTTTGGTAGGACCTTCCGGTGGAGGAAAGACAACTCTCTGCAGTCTTGTTCCCCGTTTTTATGATCCAACAGAGGGGAGAATCTCCATTGATGGCCAGGATATCAGGGAAGTAACCCTTAAGAGCTTAAGAAGCACGGTAGGTGTGGTGCAGCAGGATGTTTATTTATTCTCAGGGACTGTATTCGAAAACATCGAATACGGCCGTCCGGGCGCTTCTATGGACGATGTGACAGCAGCAGCTAAAATGGCAGGAGCCCATGAATTTATTGCAGGATTAAAGGACGGATATAATACATATGTAGGAGAACGTGGAGTAAAGCTTTCCGGAGGACAGAAGCAGCGGATCAGTATAGCAAGAGTTTTTTTAAAGAATCCGCCGGTTCTGATTCTGGATGAGGCAACATCCGCACTTGATAATGAGAGCGAACAGCTGGTTTCCCAGTCATTAGAGCGGCTTTCCCGGGGAAGGACAACTGTGACAATTGCACACCGCCTGACAACGATACAGAATGCTGACAGGATATTGGTTTTGTCAGACAACCGTATTTTGGAAGAAGGAAGCCACGAAGAACTGCTTTTAAAGAAGGGCATGTATTACCAGCTTTATACATCTGTGACCGAAGCAGAACAGAATACTGAATTGGAGAAATAAAGGAGAGCCGGAATGAAAGTAGCAATTGTTACAGACAGCAACAGCGGAATAACCCAGAAACAGGGGAAGGAAGCTGGAATTTATGTCATTCCCATGCCATTTATGATGGATGGAGAGATGTACTATGAGGATATCAGCTTAAGCCAGCAGGAGTTTTATGAAAAGCTGAAAAGCGGCGCAGATATTTCCACTTCTCAGCCTTCGCCCGGAGATTTAATGGATTTATGGACTGAACTGTTAAAGGATTATGATGCAGTTGTGCACATCCCCATGTCCAGTGGATTAAGCAGCTCCTGCCAGACAGCAACCATGCTGGCAGAGGAATTTGATGGAAAGGTCCTGGTAGTTAACAATCAGAGGATCTCGGTGACTCAGAGACAGTCTGTTTTAGATGCCAGGGATATGGCAGAGCGTGGAATTTGTCCGGAGAAGATTAAGGAGAAGCTGGAGGAGACAAAGATGGACTCCACTATTTATATCACGCTGGATACTCTGGAATATCTTAAAAAAGGCGGAAGAATCACACCGGCTGCAGCACTGCTGGGAAGCTTTCTTCGAATCAAACCGGTACTTACCATACAGGGGGAAAAGCTTGATGCCTTTGCGAAAGCCAGAACTATGAAGCAGGCAAAATCCATGATGGTGGCTGCTGTAAGAAAAGATATGGAAGAACGCTTCAAAGACCCGGAAGGGGTGAATTGTCATATGTCAGTGGTTCATTCAGACAGTCTGGAGGCTGCTTTGGAATTTAAACAGGAATTACAGGAGCTGTTTCCAAAAACAGGGGAAATCTATGTGGACCACCTTTCCCTCAGCGTATCCTGCCACATCGGCCCCGGCGCTCTGGCTATTACATGTACCAAAAAGACAGAGCTATGATAAGCAGCAGATTAGAGAGGCATGATCATGTTTGAGGAGAAACGTTTCAAACGAAAACCAACCATAAGCCTGCAGGTTACCCTGATTCTTGTTTTTATCTTGATTGGAAGCATGACTGTCTCCATAGGAAGTGCAGTTTTGTTAGGTGCATTCCGCCAGAACCTGATTGATTCCAGGATGAAGGAAATACAGAACCAGTGCTGGATTTTAAGCAATAAGATGACCAGAATTGGATTCCTGACAATGGACCCAAGAGATCCTCTTCTGGATAATGAAATGTCTGTTAAAGCGGATATGTTTAATGGGAGAATTATAATTATTAACAAGAGTTTCCGCATTATCAGCGATACCTTTTCCCTTTCTGCAGGAAAAACCAATGTGTCGGAAGAGGTGGTCCGCTGTTTCAATGGTGAAATCAGCAGCAATTATAATCAGGAAAAAAAATATTTCTCCCTGACAATTCCCATCTATTCCAACAGCCAGGATAAGGAGATCGATGGTGTCATGATTGTCACGGCATCCTCGGAAGATCTTCTGAACCGGATTGTGGCAGTATCGGATAAAGGCTCATTTTTGCAGCTATTAATAGTTTCTATACTTGCAATTGTTGCAGTGTTGCTTGTAAAGCTTATCATGAAGCCGTTTCGTGAGCTTCAACGGCTGTTAAACCGTGCTGCACAAGGGAATCTGGAAGAGGATATCAGCTCACGGGTTTATAAGGAAACCAGACAGATTTCGGATTCCATCAACACCACTTTAAAGAAACTGAAAGCGGTAGACAAGTCAAGGGAAGAGTTCGTATCCAATGTATCTCATGAACTAAAAACTCCAATTACATCCATTCGGGTTCTAGCTGATTCGCTGATGGGCATGGAGGATGCTCCGGTGGAATTATACCGGGAATTTTTAAGTGACATATCCGAAGAGATAGAAAGAGAGAACAAAATTATAGATGATCTGCTTGCCCTGGTGCGTATGGATAAGACGGCAGGAGCCAACTTAAACATAGCACAGGTCAAAATCAACGGTCTGTTGGAGTTGATTTTAAAGCGGCTGCGTCCGATTGCAGGAAAGCGTAACATCGAACTGACTTTTGAGAGCATGCGGGAAGTGACGGCTGATGTAGATGAGATGAAGCTTTCGCTTGCACTTAGCAATCTGGTGGAGAATGCTATTAAATACAACGTGGAAGGCGGATGGGTCCGGGTGACTCTGGATGCAGACCATAAGTTCTTCTACGTAAAGGTAGCGGATTCGGGAATCGGCATCTCGGAAGAATTCCAGGAACGTGTCTTTGACCGCTTTTACCGGGTGGATAAAGCCAGATCCAGAGAAACCGGCGGTACCGGGCTTGGGCTGTCCATAACGAAAAAGATAGTTCTGATGCATCAGGGTGCCATTAAGCTTCAGAGCAAAGAGGGAGAGGGTACTACTTTTACCGTACGTATTCCCCTCACATACATTTCTTAGGAACAGGAGGAACAGGATGAAGCGATTAACTGGTATAGTAATCTTCCTGCTGACTATGATATGCTTATCCGGCTGTGCAGGAAGGGCGCCTGAAGAACATACAGAGAGCGGAAAGCTTTATCAGATCTACTATTTGAATTCGGCTATGACCAAAATGGAGCCTCAGCAATATACTATGCCTGAGAAGCCTTCAGATGATCCGGGAACGGATACAGATTGGAAAATTAAAAATCTTATGATGCAGCTCCGCAACGTACCAAAGGATCTGGACCGGCAGGCAGCAGTACCGGACAAGGTGGGGTTTGAGAAGTATAAGCTGGAGGATACGGTTTTATACCTGTATTTTGATAATAATTACGCCATGATGAACAGCACCAGGGAGATTCTGTGCAGAGCGGCTCTGGTCAGAACATTAACACAGATTGACGGGATCGCATACGTGACGATCTATACAGCAGAGCAGCCTCTTCTGGATAACGCAGGAAATCCCATCGGGCCTATGCAGAGTACGGATTTTATCGATAACATCAGCAACGTTAACTCATTTGAAAAAACAGAGCTTTCTTTATACTTTTCGGATGAAAATGGGGAAAAGCTGGTTCGCGAGACAAGAGAAGTGGTTCATAACATCAATACTTCTCTGGAAAAACTGGTTATTGAACAGCTGATAGCTGGTCCAAGCAGGCCGGGATTAAACCCAACACTGCCAAAGGACACCAAGCTGTTAAATGTATCTGTGAATGAAAATGTTTGTTATATTAATTTTGACTCTTCATTTTTAAATAATACTTTGGATGTAAAGGAATACATTCCCATCTATTCCATTGTGAATTCACTGGCTGCGGTATCATCTGTCAATAAGGTCCAGATCACAGTCAATGGTTCCCAGGAAGTGATGTTTCGGGACTCCATTTCCCTAAACCAGTTGTTTGAGCGGAATCTGGATTATAATGAAGAGAATGAGGAATCTACAGAAAATACAGAAGAAACAGGAGGAACAAATTAATAAAACGTCCATTATGTCTGATCGCAGGGGGATTTGTACTTGGAGAGACTGCCGTACTGCTGGCTCTGACATCTTGGCTTTTTCTTCCGGCGCTGATTGCCGCCGGGATGATTTTTTGTGGTTGCAGAAGAGGCAGAACCCCGCTTTGGGTCTTTCTGCCTCTGATTTTTTTCTATCTGGGAGCGGCACGTGCTGACGCGGAAACGGAGAAATGGAGAGAGCGGGATAAGATACTTGATCAAATCTCGTCTTGTTACACAGAAGCTCAGGGAAGAATTTCCTCCATTGAGGAAGATGAGGGAGAGGCACAGCTCGTATTAAAGCATAACCGGTTGAGAATATTCCGGTTCGGTAAATGGGAGGCAGTTCCTTATGAAGCTTCCGGGCTGTTGGTTTCCCTGAAAAAAGAAAACGGTCCTTCCTGGGAACAATTGGGGATCGGGCAGACCGTAACAGTACGCGGAGAGATCCAGCTTTTTTCCCAGGCAAGAAACCCCGGAGAGTTTGATTTTAAAAATTACTATCAATCCCAGGGGCTGGATTGCCGCCTGTCTGCGGAGGAGATCCAGGTTACGGATCCTTCCAAATCACCGCTATTGGAGTATCTGAGAGGTCTAAAGATGCGAAGTAAGGAGCTTCTCTACCGGGATGCATCAAAAGAGGATGCCGGGATTTTCGCTGCTGCAGTACTGGGAGACAAAATGGGAATTTCCAGTCAGATTAAGGATCTGTATCAGAGAAACGGCATTGCACATCTCCTTGCTATCAGTGGTCTTCACATGTCACTCATAGGTCTGTCCTTCTACAAACTGGTGAGAAAGGCAGGAGCTGGTTTTTGGGAAGCTGGTCTTGTGAGTACGGGTCTCCTTATTTTATACGGCATGTTAACCGGTGCAAGCCCTTCTGTTATAAGGGCAGGTATAATGATGAGTGCCGGATTCTATGCTGCCTGTCTTGGCAGAACATACGATTTATTATCTGCCGCTTCGATGGCTCTGCTTTTTCAAGGTTTTTATTCCCCGTATCTGATTATGCAGGGAGGCGTTCAGCTGTCTTTTGGTGCTGTTTTTGCAATTGGAGGAGCAGCTCCTTATCTTAGCAGCTGGCTGGGAAAGGAAGGTCTGTCTGCCAGGAGTTTTTCTGCCTGCTTCGCTGTCCAGATGATTATTCTGCCTGTAACGGCCTTTCATTTTTATCAGATGCCTCCTTACGGTCTGGTACTTAACCTTCTGGTAATTCCCCTTATGGGAGGAGTTCTTAGTTCCGGTCTTGGGGTGATTGTTTTTGGTACCTTAAGCCCTGTTTTGGGAACTGCGGCTGCAGGAACCGGGCATTATATACTGTCTCTTTATGAGATCCTATTAAATGCCGCAGGCGGGCTGCCTGGGAATAATCTTATTTTGGGAAGACCTGGCTTGGTGGTGCTTGCTGCTTACGCGGTATTTCTTACAGGTAGTATGGTTATTATTGGATTATTAAAAAAGAAAGCGGATAAATGGTTAATTCCGTATTGGGGGAAGCTTTTTTTCTTAATGGGAATTTACCTCCTGTCTATAGTGATTTTTCTGCCTCGCCCCGTAAAGGGGCTGGAGGCTTGGTTTCTTGATGTGGGGCAGGGAGATGGAATTTTACTGCGGACAGAAGACGTATGTATACTGGTTGATGGCGGCAGCTCTTCAAAGAAGTCTCTGGGAGAGTACACACTTGCTCCCTGTTTAAAATCTCTTGGTATTTCTGTAATTGATTACGCATTTGTCAGTCATGGGGATCTGGATCATTTAAGCGGAGTAAAATACCTTCTGGAAAATAATGAAGACATACGAATCGGGAATCTGTTTCTGCCTTATCATGGGAGAGACGATGAATCCATTCAGTCCCTGGATGCGCTGGCAGGAAAGCGGGGAACCAGTGTGCGGTATATAACTGGAGGAGATTATATGAGAATCGGAGCGCTTTCCATTACCTGCCTTTATCCCGGCAAAGAGGAAACCCCGGCAGATACCAACGGAGAATCCCAGGTCCTTAAAATGGACTACGAAAATTGCCATATACTGTTTACCGGAGATATGGGGGAGACAGAGGAACAGCGCCTTCTTGGAAAGAAAGAAGGGAATTACCTGGGGGAAGTAAATGTTCTGAAAATTGCCCATCACGGCTCTAAGTATTCTTCCAGTGAACCGTTTCTTGATGCAGTATCTCCCCATTGGTCTGTTATTTCCTACGGTCAGGGTAACTCATACGGACACCCTCATAAAGAAGTGTTAAACCGTTTGAGTAAGCGGAACGTTACGGTTTTTCAGACGGGAGAGAGCGGAGCGGTCAGACTGGTAACGGATGGAAGCAGGATTGGTTTTTCAACTTTCGTTGACGGAAACCGGAAGGCTGGGTATAATGAAAGATAGGAAAAGGAGAGATACATTACATGCAGACGCTGAATCAGGATATTAAGGATCGTAGTTTTAAGCCGGTTTATCTTTTATACGGGGAGGAAGCCTTTTTAAAAAACAGCTATAAAAATCAGCTCAAATCGGCTATAACCCAGGGAGATACCATGAATTTCAATCAGTTTGGCGGAAAGTCCATTGATGTAAAGGAGCTGATCAGTTTAGCTGATACCATGCCATTTTTTTCTGAGAAGCGAATGATATTGGTGGAAGACAGCGGATTTTTCAAATCCCCGGCTGAGGAGCTGGTTTCTTACCTTCCCCAGATTCCGGATACAACCTGCATGGTGTTTGTGGAATCAGAAGTGGATAAAAGAGGCCGAATGTTTAAAAAGATAAAGGAACTGGGCTATGCGGCAGAGATGGAGCGTCAGGATATAGGCCAGCTTGCTAAATGGGCGGGAACACTTCTCTCCAGAGAAGGAAAGAAGGTGACAGGGCAGACCATGGAACTGTTTCTGAGTATGACCGGAGACGATATGGAGAACATCCGGATGGAGTTAGAAAAACTAATCAGCTTCACCCTGGGACGAGAAGTGATAACGAATGAAGATGTAGCGGCAATCTGTACGGAACGGACTGCCAATAAGATATTTGAAATGGTTAATTCCATCGTTAACCGACAGACAAAAAAGGCTCTTGCGCTTTATGAAGATTTACTCACATTAAAAGAGCCGCCCATGAGAATCCTGTTTCTCATAGCCAGACAGTTTAATCAGCTGCTGCAGGTTAAGGAACTGATGGGAAAGGGGATGGACAAGAGTGGTATCGCATCTAGGCTTAAAATACCGCCTTTTGCGGCAGGTAAACTGATGCCCCAGGCCAGAACTTTTTCAAAGGAGCAGATTCTCTCCTATGTGAATACCTGCGTGGAGGCTGAAGAGGCAGTAAAGACGGGGCGGCTTTCGGACCGTCTGGCAGTGGAGCTTTTACTTACGGCAGCATATTAAGAAAACGGGTTGTATAAAAACTGAAAACCAGGAGAATAAGGAACGGCTGAGTAGTTCCTTATCACTCCTGGTTTTCCTGTTTACTTTGGAAAAAAAAGATATCTTCAACATCCTTGTCTCCACTACAGAGCAACTGATGGGCAGCAATAGTCTCCAGAGTGTCACTAAGCTGATTGAAAATACTACTTAGCAGAGCAATTTCAGCGGCAGAGCGGTCTTTCGCCAGGCAGCAGGCGATGGATGACACAAGCGCTACGAGTTCACAAGATTGCATGTAAGATCACCTCTGGATAATATATGATAACTATGCCTATAATACGATAAAAAAAACTATTCAATCATTTTATAGATATTAAATGGCTCAAAAAAGATTAAATAGCAGTCCTTCTGCAAACCTTTCCCGTATTTTGTGTGATAGCATTCCAGTGCTTCCAGCAAAAATTCTTCCGTTACATCTAAGTGCTCTGCGATTTCATAGCTATTCCGGCATCCGGCTTCTTTAGCCGTAACCAGCTTTTCCAATGTAATCATCTTGTTGTAAGCCCACAGACGGGCGGTACGCTCCTGTTTCCGGTTAGAAACATCGGACTGGTCCAGAATGTTTCCGGCAGTGGTGTAATAATGTCCAAGCTCTTCCGCCAGAACGCAGGCCTTCTGGCATCCGGGCATATTCTGCCGGATCAGGATATGATCTCCTCTGATCCGTCCATCATTTGCGACTAACGGTTTTTCTTTAATCAGAATTCCATCAGATTCTGCTTCTTCTAATAATATGTCATAATTCAAACAAATCACCTCAACGAGTTTATTCTTTATTCATCGAAAAAGGCATCATCATACTGCTTCATTTCTTCTGTCACTTCGATATCTGTCCGTTCATGAGCGGCAACCGGCTGTAAATAAGACCGGGGATCTGGCTTTATCGGTTGTACAACAGAGCCGGATTTGGAATACTGGGGGATGTGTACCATTTCACTAACCCTTTTTAATGCTTCTTTCTGTCCATAATCATTCAGCTTTTGAAAATTATTCAGCATTTCTTTTGCGGATTCGCCAAGGGTGGTATTCTCTGTCTCCTCCCATCCCATAAGAAAAGCGGGAGTTGTTTTCAGCGCTTTTGCGATGGCAGTTATCTTAGACTGGGGAAGTCCTCTGCCGTCCACTTCTATCTTGTTAATGGAAGAACGGGATTTATAACCCGCCTTTTGCGCAAGTTCTTCCTGAGACATTCCCAGTTCTTCCCTTCTTTGTTTTATGATCTGACCGATGTCCATAGGATCACCTCCTTAAATGTATTATACCATGCAGTAGAACTGTGTTCAACAAAAAAATAGAAAAGTGTTGACAAAACAGAAACAACAGAGTATGATTGTGGTGTAGACAAAAAGACTACAAGAAAGGAGGAAGAAATGACAAATACGGTTCGGCTAAATGAGTTAATCAGAAAATCCGGGCTGAAAAAGGGGTGGATTGCAGACAGGCTTCACTTATCCTGCTATGGGTTTCGGAGAAAGTTATGGAATAAGAGCCAGTTTAAGGCGGGGGAGATCAAATTGCTGTGTGAATTGCTTGGGATTGCGTCGTTAGAGGAAATGAGGGATATTTTTTTTAATGATGAAGTAGACAAAAAGACTACAAAAACAGAAGAGGGGTGATGGTTGATAATGTATAGCCAGATTATGGATTCTGTAATTGGAAAGCTGAATGTTATTTTTCCTGATAAAAAAATTGTGTCAGGTCAAATAGAAGAAGGGGAAAAGGAATCCTGTCTTGAAGCCGGTATCTCACAGGTGTCGGAAAAATGTGTCAATGGAAACCGATACTGTTGTTCCATAGGACTATTTGTTAATTACCATCCAATGGATACAGAAGAGTCCTGTCAAGACCAGTATCATGTTCTGGAATTGTTAATGGAGCATCTGGAATTTGTTTCTATGGAGAATGGGATGTCTATGGGCTGTGTCAGCAGAAATGGTAAATTTGAAAATGGAAAATTGATTTTTCAGGCGGAATACCAGATGTTTTTCTTGAAAAATAAGGGGGAAGACGTGTCCATGGAGGACATAAGGTTAAAGTAAAGAGGTAATTTATGACTGAGAATGGTAAAAAAAGAGATATTGCTGCAAATTCATCACGTTATACAAAGAAACAGTTAATTTGTTCGGAAAGGTACTGCAATCAAAGCGACTTACTGTGTGCACTTCTGGAAAATGGTAAGACTTATACATTTGCAGAAGCGGATGAAATAATGATTCGATTTAAGAAAGGAAAGGTAAAAGTATGTTAGGTGGAGGTAATTTCAAGATTCAAAATAAGGTGTTTCCTGGTGCGTACATAAATTTTATTAATCGTACAGCTTCTGGGGCAGCTATGGGAGGCAGAGGAACAGCTGCAATCCCCATGAAACTAAGCTGGGGTCCTGAAAGAGAGACTTTTGAAGTTTCAGCTGAAGAATTTCAGAATAACAGCAAAGAATTATTTGGTTATTCATATGATGCAGAGGAAATGCGCCCCATCAGAGAATTATTTCAAAATTTAAAGAAGGGTATTTTTTACCGGTTAAATTCTGGTGTGCAGGCCTCCTGTGATTATGGTACAGCAAGATATTCCGGCATACGAGGAAATAGTTTAATGATTGTTATATCAAAGAACGTTGATGAAAATTCAAAGTACGATGTACGAGTCATGTTTGATGGCAGAGAAGTGGATGCGCAGACAGTTTCCGAAGCCGCTGAACTGAAGGACAACCATTACGTAACGTTTAAGAAAGATGGAACACTTGCAGAAAATGCTGGTCTTACGCTTTCTGGCGGCACAGATGGCAGTGACATAACTGGTGAAGATTATTCAGAGTTTCTCAGTGCTGTAGAGAGCGGTTCATTCCAGATTCTTTGCTGCCCTTCCCAGGATGAGAGTGTAAAAGCCTTGTTTGCAGCATTTACAAAGAGAATGAGAGATGAAGTTGGCGTAAAATTCCAGACAGTTTTACATCAGTACGCCAAAGCGGACCATGAGGGAATTATTTCGGTGGAAAATGAAGCAGAGGAAAGTGCAGCAGGTCTTGTTTACTGGGTTGCGGGTGCTGAAGCTGCATGTGAGATTAACAAAACCATAGAAAACAGAAAGTATAACGGGGAATATACCGTTAAGGTTCCTTATACTCAGGCTCAGCTGGCGGATGCAATAAAGGCCGGAAAATTTCTTTTCCATAAAGTTGGAAGTGAGATCCGTGTTCTTACCGATGTTAATACATTTGTTACCTATACAGATGAAAAGGGAGAAGATTTTTCCAATAATCAGACTGTCCGTGTTCTGGACCAGATTGGTAACGACATTTCCGAACTTTTTTCTTCCCGTTATCTTGGAAAAATGCCAAATGATAATGGAGGGCGTATCAGTCTTTGGAATGATATTGTTACTTATGGAAAGCATCTGGTTGCTTTAAGAGCAATTGATGATTTTGACACAGAGGCAGTTACTGTGGATAAGGGGGATGGAAAACGATCTGTTTTAGTTAATTTTCCAGTTCAGCCGGTTAACTGTATGAGTATTTTATACATGACAGTCGTTGTTTCATAAGAAAGGAGTAATGAATTATGAGTAATATAACTATGAATGCATGGGATGCAGTCAGCGCAACAAAGGCGGAGTGCTTTATAACAATTGAAAATGAGCGGTACAATTTTATGCAGGCTTTGAATCTGGAAGCTAAAATTGAGAAGGTGAAATCTGAGATCCCCATTCTTGGACGTGCCATGAAGGGGAATAAGACTGTTGGTATGAAAGGGACCGGATCCGCAAAATTTCACTATAACACAAGTATCTTCCGCGACATTTTATACCGCTACCAGCAGACCGGAAGAGATATTTACTTTGATATCCAGGTTACAAATGAAGATCCTGCTTCCAGCGTGGGAAGGCAGACGGTTATTTTAAAAAATTGTAACATTAATGGCGGTATTATTACCAAATTCGATGCATCCGGAGAATATTTAGAGGATGAATTTGAATTTACTTTTGAAAGCTGGGAGATGCCGGAACGTTTTGGATCAATTGCTGGAATGCAGTAAGAAAAAAGGAGATTAATTATGGGAGATTTAAGTTGCTTTTTAAGTCAGAATGCTGTGAAAGCGGAAAATGAAAAATTTGTAGCATCGAAACGATTTGTTGGTCAGAAGAATAAGCCGGTGGAATGGGAAATAAAAGCCATTACTTCAAAAGAAGACGAAGCACTGAGAAAAGAATGTACGAAACGGGTACAGGTGACCGGTAAAAAAGGACAATATACGCAGGAGACAGATTACAATCTCTATCTTGGAAAATTGGCTGCGGAATGTACTGTATACCCTAATTTAAATGATAAGAGCCTTCAGGATTCTTATCATGTGATGGGAGCAGATGCACTGTTAAAGGCAATGCTCACTGCAGGAGAATATGCAGGCTATCTGGAACGGATTCAGCAGGTAAATGGATTTGATACAACTCTGGAAGAACAGGTAGAAGAAGCAAAAAACTGATAGAAGGAGGCGATATGGAAGCAAATATTGCCTACTATTGCCTCCATAAGCTTCATAAGTGGCCCCATGGATTTTTAAGTCTTGACCGGTATGAAAAGGCGTTTATCATAGCAGCAGTCAATCTTAAACTGGAAAATGATAAAAAACAGGCTCAAAAAGCAAAATCAAAGCACAGATAGAAAAAGGGAGGACGTCTTAACGGACGTTTTCCCAATAACAAAAGGAAGGAGGTAGTGGTGTGGCAACAGCAGAAAACTCGATACAAATTGTGGATGGAGCGACTCCTGTACTGCAAAGAGTCAGCAATTCTATAAAGATTACCGCCCGCCTGATGCGCAGCTTACAGATGGCTTCATCTAATGCGCTGGCATTACCGGGAATGCAGATGTGGGAATCTTCTCTGGCGGGGATGCGTATCCAGTATGACCGGGTAGAAGAGACTATGTATAAAGTGAAGAATCAACAAGACGAGTTAACAGAGAGCGCAAGTGAGAATACAAAGGAAATGGAAAGGCTGAAAAAAGCCTGGGAAAAAGTGGTCTCTGTAGCAAAGAATATGGGAATAAACACAAGTCCTATGGAGGTTTTTAACCAGGCTAATGATCGGAAGGCTGCTGGTAATGTTATTCAGAATAGAACTGGCTTACAGGGACCGGAACTCAAAGCAGCAGAAAAAAGTGCATCTAATCTCTACATTGATAATTTAAGCCCCAGTCTGGACTCTGCAGCCCAAAGTCTGTCTGCAGTTAATCAGCTTACAGGGCAGACGGGAAGTGGGTTAGAGCAGATCACCCGTGCAGGACTGCTGATGCAGGATACGTTTGGGTATGGTCTGACAGACAGTATAAAATCTGCAGGAATGTTAGAGCAGCAGTTTGGAATATCCGGTGCGGAAGCGTTCGATCTGATTATTCAGGGAACCCAGGCAGGGCTTAATAAGAACGGGGATTTGCTGGAGACAATTAATCAGTATTCATCCAGATTTAAAAGCCTCGGTCTTGGCGGTGCTGAAATGTTCCAGGCTATGATTAATGGTGCTGAAAGCGGAGGAATCTCAGTGGCTTCACTTGGAGATGCAGTAAGTGAATTCTCAAAACGTGCTGTCAGCGGAGGTAAAGATTCCAGTCAGGGATTCTCAGCTCTGGGACTTGATGCAAATAAGATGACAGAAGCATTCAGAGGCGGGGGAGAGACAGCGAAGCAGGCATTCCAACAGACAATGAACGCCTTGAACAACATGGAAGATCCGGTTAACAGGAATCTGGCCGGTGTACAGTTGTTTGGAGAGGCATGGAAAAATATTGGAAGCGATGGAGTTACTGCACTTACTGATTTAAGTGGATCCGTAGAGTTGACAAAGAGTCATCTGGAGGAGTTAAACAGGACAAAGTATGATGATGCGGCAAGTGCTCTCAGTTCACTTGCAAAAACAATAAATGTGGGATTAGCCGGTCCAATTGGCGGAGTGGTAGATTTTGTAACAAAAAGCATCCAAGATTTTACGTCAGGCTTGCAGGGGGATGTGGAAAATATCAGTGGAATATTTGGTGTAATTGGTTTAGTTGCGGGAGAGATTGGAAATTACATTGCAGAATCATGGTCCGTCTTACAACCTGTTATCCTGGGAATTATTGCAGCGCTGGTTGTTTACAATGCAGTTCTGGGAGTTGGCTGGCTGACGATGATTGGGAGTGCGGCTGCAACTGCCTGGAGTACGGTCTGCAGCTGGGCACAGGTAGCAGCTACTACAGCACAAACAATTGCTACGGAAGGTTTAAATGCGGCTCTTGCGGCTTGCCCTCTGACTTGGATCATAATACTGATCATTATGTTAATCGCTCTGTTTTATGCCGGAGTAGCAGCAATTAATCAGTTTGCCGGAACTTCTTATAGTGTAACAGGAATCATTGTTGGAGTATTCTTCATGGCATTAGCAGCTATTAGCAATATACTGATGGCTATGGCTGAACTGGTTTTTGGAGTAGTTGAATTTATGTTGAATCCATTTATTATACTGGCCAATTTTATAGCAAATGTGTTCCGGGATCCAATTGGAGCAGCCGTGCATCTATTTGCAGATTTTGCAGATCAGGTTCTGGGACTCATTCAGAAGTTAGCAAAGGCTCTGGATCTGGTTTTCGGCACTAAGATGGAAGCAACGGTATCAGTTTGGAGAGAAGGCGTTTCTGACTTTGCTGATAAATTTGCAAAAGAACATGGGAACGGTAAATATAAAAAAGAGTTTGAAACTATGGATTTAGGTGAAAAATTCAATTTCCAACATATAAATTATGAAGATAGTTTCAAAACAGGTGATAAAATTGGTTCAAATATGGAAGCTGGTGCTAAAGATAAATATGAGAATTTCAAAACTTTTTTAAAGCAGCAGGATCCTACAGAAAATACAGATAACAAGTTGGATTCAAATGAAAATATTATCAGAAATACAGGTGATACGGCAATGAGTACAGCAGCCATGGCAGATTCTATGGATGTTGTAGATGAGGAATTAAAATATATGCGGGATGCAGCAGAGCAGGAGATTATCAACCGGTTTACTCTTGCTGAACTGAAGGTGGATGTAAATAATAACAATACCATAAAAAATATTACGGATTTTGATGAATTAAACCGCAGACTATCTGATGTAACTGGTGAGATATTAGCATCTGCAGCGGAAGGAGTGGGTTAATATGTCTTATGAAATATATATAGATGATATGCTGCTTCCCCTGCCGCCTGAAAAAATCCCGGTTAAATATAATGGTCAAAATCAAACGGTAAGTCTAATCAATGGAGAAGAAATAAACTTAATTAAG
This sequence comes from Lacrimispora amygdalina, assembly GCF_900205965.1. Taxonomy (GTDB): domain Bacteria; phylum Bacillota; class Clostridia; order Lachnospirales; family Lachnospiraceae; genus Lacrimispora; species Lacrimispora amygdalina_A. The sequence continues at coordinate 104,429 of NZ_OAOF01000014.1, read as the reverse complement.
CCATCTGGTCTGGCAGATATAAGCCTTGATATCATAATTCCGCAGATGGATTACCCGTGTGCAGTATGGGATGGTAGTATAGACAACGCAGAAGGTTTTTTAGAAAGGCTTGGTCAATTAAAAAAAAGCAAGAGACCATTTGAATTCATAATAATTCGTCAGGGACCATCTGGAGAAAGTCTGTTTGATACCAGTATGGATGTAACGCTTGAAGAATATCAGGTGTCTGATGATGTGGGAGAGGGACTTGATGTAAAGGTTTCTCTTTCCATGAAGGAATATAAACATTATGGCACTAAAATTATGAACTTCACTATTGTAGATGACAAACAGGAGACGGATTCTTCACAAGATGGTACAAAGAGGCAGGGGGAGCCGCAGACTCAAAAAAATTATACAGTGACAAAAGGAGACTGTCTGTGGTCAATCTCAAAAAAGCAACTTGGAAATGGGAACCGATGGCAGGAGATTTATCAGTTAAATCAGGATAAAATCAAGAATCCGAATCTTATTTATCCTGGACAGGTTCTGATTATACCGTAAAGGGAGGAAGGAATTGGAGGCACATTTATATATTCAAAACGGTCAGACTGTATATGAACCAGTGGTGGAAGGAGCCATTTCCTGGGTACTTCAGCGAAGAGGCCAGCCTGGTAAGTGTTCCTTTACATTGATCCCTGACAGCAATCTTGTAATAGAAGAAGGGAATACAATACGTCTTGACGTTAATGGAAAATCAGTTTTTTTCGGATTTATTTTTGAACGGAGCTGGAATCATGATGGAAAGATGAAGGTCACCGCATATGATCAGCTTCGCTACTTAAAAAATAAAGACTCCTACAATTACACTAATTTAACAGCAGGTGAAGTGATTCAGATGATAGCACAGGATTATCATTTAAACGTAGGTGAATTGGAAGATACAGGGATATCATTTTCCAGAAATGAAAAGGACAAGACTTTGTTTGACATTATTCTGAATAACTTAGACCTTACCATGATCCGTATCGGACAGATATACACATTTTATGATGATGCAGGCAAACTGGCCTTAAAAAATATGGAGAGTATGATACTTGATATTCAGATAGATGATACGACAGCTCAGGATTATGATTATAAGGTAAGTATAGACAGCAATACCTATAATCAGATCAAGCTTTATTACGATGATACTGACAGTAAAAAAAGAGAAATTTTTATGACAAAAAACTCCGAATCCATTAATAAATGGGGAATTCTCCAAAAAGATGAATCCATTGAAAAAGGAGTAGATGCCCAGTCAATCGCGGAAAGATATCTGAATTTATATAATCGACCTTCAAGAACCTTAACAATTAAAGATGCATTTGGAGATATCCGTGTAAGAGCAGGCAGTCTGATTCCTGTAATATTAAATGTCAATGATATCGGTCTTAAAAATTATCTTATCATTGAATCCGTTACCCACAAGATAGCGGGAGGGATACATACAATGGATTTGACATTGAGAGGAGCAAAAATAAGTGGCTGATACTATTTGGGTAGATAACATAAAGAAAATTGTGTTTCAGGCAATGGAAGCGGCAGACCCTTGTGATGTAATAGCTGGAACAGTTGTAAAAGAACATCCGGTTGAAATTCAAATTAGTCAAAAGACTATATTAAACCAGAATCAGATACTATTGACAGAACAATTTTTGGAACATAGGGAAATAATGGATATTCCTGGAGTGGGAGAAGTTGCAGTTACGGTAAAAAACACATTAAAATCGGGAGATCATGTGCTGTTAATCCAGAAAAAAGGAGGTCAGCAGTTTGTGGCCATTGGAAAGTGGTAAGAAAGGGGGAGTAGAATGATTCCGGTAACGGGCAATATATTGCAGCAGGATTTTAATATAATACAGCAGCCATCAACAACATTTTATCTGGATATAAAAAATAAGCGGATAAATGGAAGTGTGGATGGATCAGATGCAGTGAAACAGGCAGTTTATTGTATTTTAAATACAGAGCGGTTTGAGTGGCTGATTTACAGCTGGAATTATGGAGCTGAGCTTAATCATTTATTCGGTAAACCCTCTGGATTAGTAAAGACAAAAATAAAGAAGAGAATCCGTGAGGCACTTCTCCAGGACGACCGTATTCAGAACGTGGATCATTTTGAATTTGAAATGAAAGAAAAAAGTCTTCACGTAACATTTACTGTCAACTCCATATTTGGTGACTTAAGAATAGAGAAGGAGGTGAATACCTGATGTATGAAAGTATGACATATGAAGTGATATTAAAGAGGATGATGGACCGTGTTCCAAATGGACTGGATAAAAGGGAAGGATCTTTGATTTATACAGCACTTTCTGCGGCGGCAGCTGAAATGCAGATTGTATACATAGAGTTTGATACGATATTAAAAGAAACATTTGCCCAGACAGCCTCCAGGGAGAATCTGATCCGCAGAGCGGCAGAACGGGGGCTGCAGCCAACGGAAGCTACCAGGGCAGTATTAAAAGCAGTAGCAGTTCCTGATACAGTTCTTATAAAAAAGGGGGAACGGTTCCGCCAGGGCACTTATTACTATACTGTTTCAGAAAGTATGGGTAACGGTACATTTCAGGTAGTCTGCGAAAAAGCCGGAGAAGAGGGAAATCATCAGTTCGGCAGGTTGATCCCTGTTCAGAATATTTCCGGTCTTACTTCTATGGAAATTACAGAACTTCTTATACCTGGGGAGGAGTCTGTAGATACGGAGGTGTTTCGGAAGAATTATTTTGATTCTTTTGAGAAAAAATCGTATGGGGGAAATAAACAGGATTATATTGAGAAAACAAATGGAATTGCAGGAGTTGGGGCAACGAAAGTTACCAGGGCATGGGATGGTCCTTCTACAGTAAAATTGACCATATTGGATTCCGACTGCAACAAGGCCTCGGATGTGTTAGTGCAGACAGTACAAAATATAATGGACCCAGCAGAAACGGCTAATGGAGATGGTCTGGCCCCTATTGATCATCGGGTTACTGTTGTTTCAGCTGAAGCTGTGCCGATACAAATCAGTACTGCTTTAGAAATTAATGAAAACTACACGTTGGAGGCATTAAAAGAACTGATTAATAAGGCGGTAGAAGATTATTTAAAAGAAATCAGAACTTCCTGGGAGAGTATGGGCGATTATGGGTGTATAGTTAGAATTTCCCAGTTGGAATCTAAAATTTTATCAATAGAGGGAATCTATGATATTAAAAACACAAAAATAAATGGACAAACGGTAAACCTGGAGTTAAATCCGTATCAGATACCGGTAAATGGAGGGGTGGCAATTGATTCGTGAAGTTGATTTATTGTCTTATATTCCTGATTTTTTACGAGAATACATGGAAATGAGTGTGATTCAGAAGGTAATCCAGCCTGAAATCCAGATTCTGGAAGATGAAACAGAAGTACTTTTTGACAATCAGTTTATAAACAGCTCCGATGAACGGAATATAAAACGCTATGAAACAATGCTCAAGGTATACCCACAAAGTGGAGACACGCTGGAAGACAGGCGTTTTAAAGTTTTATCAAAATGGAATCGGATGATTCCATATACCAGGGCAACTTTAGGAAAAAAATTGTCAATGCTCTGTGGGAATGATGGCTTTTTCATGGAAATAAAACCGGAAAAAATAATTATTGTACGTGTTGCATTGAAGAGTAAACGGAGCTTTTCAGAAGTGGCTGAACTGCTGGAAGAATTTACTCCCTGCAACATGGTGATAGATTTAGATCTTCTTTATAATCAGCATGGACTGCTGAAAAATTATACCCACAGGCAATTAGCAGCGTGGACTCACGGTCATATACGAAACGAGGTGCTTAATAATGAAAAATGAAACGAAGAATTATAAATTTCCCAAACCAGGGGAAGACGATTTCTATGATATAAATGAGTACAACGGGACATTGGATTCAATTGATGAGGAACTTATGAATCAGGAACAGAAAAAACTGGATAAAACAGGAGATTCCTCGCAGACAGTTACCACATTTGAAGAAGAGGTGTTACGGGAAAATCTTGAGTCCGGGGAATCCTTATCGTTAACTCATGGTAAGATAAAAAAATGGTTCTCTGAAATGAAGAATATCGCATTTTCAGGACGCGCATCGGATATTGAAACGGATGGGGCGAATCGGTTTGTTTCCGATGGAGAAAAAAAGGACTGGAATTCAAAAGTATCGGCTGATGGTGATATCTCAGATACTAAAATTAAATCACTGGATTCCGTTTCATCTGAATTTCCTGTTCCGGAAGAGGGGGAAAGTTCCAGACAGTTTTTTGGGAAAGTCAGGAAGTTTATACAGGATTATAATAACTTTAAGACTGGTATCATCACAGTGGGGAAGTTGGTAAATAATGGGAGTACGACTGCGGGAGGGTATGCTCTTGATGCGAGGTATGGGAAGACGTTGTTTGATTTGTATAATAAATTAAATAGTGATTTGCAGGCGTTGAGTTTATATTCTGATGTGTCTTATTATGTGGCAACAACTGGATCAGATACAATAGGTGATGGTAGCGAAACAAGTCCATATGCCAGTATTACAAAGGCATTAAGCGTAGTACCAAAGGACTTAAGTGGATGCAAAGCAACAATATTTATATCTGATGGTACATATAATGAAAATATCACAATTCGTGGTTTTGATAACGGACAATTGGTTTTGCGTAGGCAAGGAGATCTGGTATTAAATTCACTTTGCAATGCGGGTTCAATTGCTATTAATACATGTGAATCTATATCAGTAATAGGGCTTAATTTCACTACTGAAAATGTAACAAGTATGTATGTAGATCGGTGTAAGTTTGTACTTGTTGAGGCTTGTCAATCTATTGTCAGTGCGCCTAGTAATCCTTCGTTTAGTTTTGATTACACGCCAACAGTTAGGATTACTAATTGCCGATCATTAAACCACGCTATTTGTTTAAGATCATATAGTTCATACATATATTCTGGTAGTTGGTCTAATAGTGTTGGTAATCAATACGGGACTTATGTAGGAGGTGGAGGTCAAATTTTTAAAGGCGATATGTATCAAACTACCGGTACGACACTAGATGATTATTATGTATCTGGTGGTATTGTTGCTAGCAATTATGGAGCTAAAATTGGTACATTAAGATATGATTTGACATTATATGTGGCGACTACGGGATCCGATATAACAGGTGATGGTACAAGTGAAAATCCATTTAGGACCATACAGCACGCGGTAGATATACTACCCAAAGATTTAGGTGGACATACTGCAACAATTATAGTTGCTAACGGTGTTTATTTCGAAAGATTGCAAGTTGATAGTTTTCATGGGGGTATTATATACATAAAAAGTAACGCTGAAACTGTTTCTGATGAAGTGACTGTATCATACGTTAACATAAACTACTGTTCCGCGTTAACTATAATAAGTGGTATCAAGATTAACAATAGTGATGATGATGCTTCTATTAGAGTGACTAGTAATTCAAATGTATTATTAAACAACCTGAAAATAACTACACTTGCACCTACCAAAATGGGCATACGATGTGGTGAATCAAATCTCGTTAGAATTGCGGGTTGTGATATCACAGGAAAGTTACAAGCAGTAGCATGTGTCAATACACAGGCATATATGCAAAATTGTACTGGCGCAAATAATTCATATGCTTGCAACACCTCTGGCGCATCAGTACTACATATCTTGGGCACATATCCTGGAAGTACATATGGATTGATGCAAACTTCTGGTGGTATGATAGTAGATACAAATGGTACTCAGATTTCAGGCTTGATAACTGCGGGTTTATCTTGTACGTGGGGGACATTAAAAAGTGGATATGTAAGACATGGAAATTTGAATGGTATGGCTATGGTATCAATATGCCTTGAAGTAACAACAACAACCACACTAACTTCTGGAACAGTATATTCAATTACTGGATTTCCAAAACCAATTACAGTTAATGATATTGCGGTAGCTTCAAATACGCCACCGACCATTAATAGCTGGCTCCAAAGTTCGACAGGATATTTGCAAATGTCTGCAAATGTTCAAAAACCAGTTGGTACAGTTATTCAATTAAGTGTAACTTATCCAACAAACTCATAAGGGAGGACTTAATATGAATCAGGAAACAATAAAAGTAGGCAAAATCACCTACAACATTGCAAACGGCATCTGCAGCCTCACCTGTCTGACAGTGGAGTGGCAACAGTGGCCATTATTATCGGATCAAATATAATAATGATTTAAGTAAAAAACTTGCTATAACTACATTTAATATACATAAAACTACTGGTGATCATGATGGTCGATATAGGCAGAGATTAATGTTAAATTTAATAGTCTTACAAAAGTTGTATCAACAAGTTATACAGGAAATGGCTCTGGCCGCAGGATAATATCAATAAATTTTAATGTCTACAACCTTATAATAAAATCCCAAAATAGTATTAATATCTTTGGGGGTGATGGAGGAGACGGTTACTATGTGGTTACATAATAATGTAATCAATCTGGTGTAATATATTTTATAATACTTTTTGGTATAGCTAAATGATCATTTATATTTGCCAGCATAGACCAATTATTCCAAGTACCGGCATACCCAGAACGAGCTGCGATTGTATTAATTCCTCCTCCAGTTGCAATTTGTGTTTATAGGTTGATGCAATTGGAAAATCTATTATAAATCCTTGATTTGTATTAACATATAACCCTTGCTTATATGGAGTGTTTTGCGTATTTGCATCCCAGCGCAGTATAGACACGCCAAAATTTTTAAAAATAGAGTTGCAATCGGCTATTGCAGTTGCATCAGAAACCAAACTACCTAAATCACTACTCAATATAATCCTTTTCCAACCTGAAAACCCACTATCTTCATAATAATTTGCTTGATAGATATTATTTTTAATTTATTTACATCTGAAAATTTAAAATTAACCCTATAGATAGTAAGTTTTACAATTTCTAATAGACCCCAATATTTAGGACATAAGGTCTGAAAAGCAGGCGTATCATCAGCTACTCTTATGAATAAAACACTATTATCAGCCATTGCATTAATCACATCAACTATGGAAGTGGGGTTTATTAGTCCCAGTTGCTCTGGCGTGGTATAAAATTTCATACCGTTTAAATCACTACTTAAATTATAAAAAATGAAGATTATATGTTTTTAAAACATTAATCAAAATTGAGGAGAATCAATATGAAAAACACCTTATGCACCCTAACAGGTATACTTGGCAGCATAATCACAACGCTATTCGGCGGCTGGGATACTGGTATTGCCACTTTAATTATGTTCATGGCAATTGACTTCATATCCGGAATTGTAGTAGCCGCCATTTTCCATAACAGCAAAAAAACAGAGACTGGAACATTGGAATCAAAAGCGGGCTGGAAAGGTCTGTGCAGAAAATCCATGACTCTACTTTTTGTTTTAATTGCTCATCGTCTTGATTTATCAATTGGGACTACATACATTAGAGATACTGTAGTTATCGGTTTTATGGCGAATGAGCTTATATCCATAGTAGAAAATGCCGGGCTTATGGGAATTCCTCTACCGGCAGTTTTAACAAAGGCGATTGATTTACTAAATCAGAAATCACAGCCCTCATAATAAAAATTCACCCAACAGTCTCTTTCATGGACAAACCTATATATAAACGGTACACCTTTAAACATTCCTTCATATATTAATAAAAAGGGACAAGGTGATAACCATGGTAAAAAGCGAATCAACCAAAGACATGAACCGCATAGAACTTATCGGAATACAGGAAAATCTGAAAAATTCCGATCATACAGAAATTGAAGGTTCCGGGAATCCTTTGACGCAGACGACATGGGATTCTCGGGAAGAAGGGAGGGGATTTAAGTGGAAATAAACAAACTTATAACCCCATATAACTACAGCAACGGCGAGTTAAGCCGTATTAAATATATTGTTATTCACTATGTAGGGGCACTGGGAGGAGCAGAAGCAAACTGCAAATACTATGCTTCCCAGTATGTTGGAGCCAGCGCCCACTACTTTGTAGGCTTTTCCGGGGAGATCTGGCAGTCCGTAGAGGACAAAAACATCGCATGGCACTGCGGAGCCAAATCCTACATCCACCCGGAATGCCGCAACAGCAACAGCATTGGCATTGAACTGTGCGTCAGAAATAAAGGCAGCCAGTCCGATACAAGCAGAGACTGGTATTTTGAAGATGCAACCGTTGCATCCGCAATAAAACTGACCAAGCATCTGATGGAACAGTACGGGATCAGAGAAGATCACGTAATCCGCCACTACGATGTGACCGGTAAAATCTGCCCCAATCCTTACGTATACAATCACACAAGCCATACCTGGGAAGATTTTAAAGAATCCCTTGTATCTGCTGCAGAAGTAAAATCCGGATGGATGCAAGAGGAAGACGGCTGGAGATTCTATTTAGGAAACACGGGAGATTATGTAAAAAACGACTGGTATCAGGATGGAGAAGACTGGTACTGGTTTGATGATGCCGGATATATGGTAAAGGACACCTGGAAGACCGGAAGTAACGGCAAATGGTATTATCTAGGAGATACCGGAAAAATGGCAAAGAACCAATGGGTGATCTGGAAGGAAGAGCTTTACCGGTTAACGGCTGACGGAAGTATGTACGAAGGAGAGATGCGTCTGCAGACGGATAAAAATGGCGCACTTCAAACTTTATAAAAATTTAGCGGAATCAGACCGGTAAAGGCTGATTCCGCTAAACCAAAAAATCCCATTCAGCGGGTTAGTCTGAATGGGATCAATATCGTTTATGAATTAAGCCATAGCGTTAACAGCTTTAGAGATTCTGGATACTTTTCTGGAAGCGTTATTCTTATGATATACGCCTTTGGTAGCAGCTTTGTCGATCTCTGTAATAGCACTTACTAATGATGCCTGTGCAGCAGCCTTGTCACCGGCATTAATAGCAACTTCCACTTTCTTAATGGATGTTTTCACTTTGGATCTGATTGCTTTGTTTCTAGCAGCCTTAGTTTCGTTAACTAAGATTCTTTTCTTTGCAGATTTAATGTTAGCCAATCTGTACACCTCCAATAAAATGTAATATGATTTATTCTTTGTTTTGCATCAAAGCCTGGACACGGACAGTTCAATGTAAACATACTTTTATATTTTAACGAATTTCAATACAGATGTCAATACATAATTCCTGCTTTTTTGCAGAAAATACCTTAGAAATACTGGAAAGGAGGAAGAAATGGAAAACACATTTGAAGTGCGTACAGACCTTGCGGTTGAAGAAAAAGAAAGCTTTCCTGGTGACGGCGGTGAAATATCGGGAGTATCCTTACGGGAATGGCACCGTTCCAACAGCCGGATTAAAATGACAGAGGTAAAAATTCTTGATGAAAATGGATCAAAGGCGATGGGTAAACCCATTGGAACCTACATTACTCTGGAGGCAGACCAGCTGTCTTTAAAAGACGAGGATTATCACAGGGAGGTGTCACAAGAACTGTCAGCCCAGATCTCCAAGCTGCTGGAGGGAAAGGATTTCAAAAAACCAAATTTTCACGTATTGGTGGCAGGACTGGGAAATTCTTCCGTAACTCCGGATTCACTGGGACCAAGAGTGCTCAATAATCTTCAGGTTACCAGGCATTTAAAGGTTCAGTATGGAGATGAATTCTGGCAGGGAAAAACCATGCCAGTGATCAGTGGAATCGCCCCGGGCGTTATGGCACAGACCGGAATGGAGACTGCTGAAATCTTAAAAGGCATCATAAAAGAAACGAATCCGGATCTCATTATTGCAATTGATGCGTTAGCCGCAAGAAGCGTAAAGCGTCTTGGTACCACCATACAGTTAACAGATACGGGAATTCATCCAGGTTCCGGAGTAGGAAACCACCGTCACAGCTTAACAGAAGAAAGCTTAGGAGTACCGGTCATGGCTATTGGCGTTCCCACCGTGGTAGGAGCAGCTGCCATTGTTCACGATACGGTCACAACCTTGATCAGAGCATTGTCCGATAATATGGAAACCAAGGGAATGGGAGATTTTGTGGAAAATTTAAATTCCGATGAGCAGTATGATCTGATCAGAGAGCTGTTGGAACCGGAATTCGGGCCGCTTTATGTGACCCCTCCGGATATTGACGAAACGGTGAAAGAATTGAGCTTTACCATCTCAGAGGGAATCCATATGACCTTTCTGGGACAGGAAGTTTCGTAGTAAACGGCAGGATTTCTGCATAGTATAGTATGAAGTAAGAATGCAGGAAGGCGGCTATGAGACAAAGCAGTGATAAATGGAACAATTTTATTAAAAAATTAATGATTGCAGTAATCCTGATTCTGGCCGCTTTTTTAAGTCTGAAGGAAGCAGCCCAGGCAGCAGGCAGACTGGATATAAAGGATATACAAAACTGGGTCGGCGAAGGAGTTGCAGAGAGTGTCTCCCTTATCTGGCATTACCAGTATCCTGCTGCTTCCTGGGATTTAGAAGTAGAAGACGGGGAAGCGCTGTATCAGGAAAAATCTCTTGGAAGCTTATTTTGCGGGTTTTTCTTCAGCCATTCCCCCCTTTCCCGGTATACAGGCAGAAGCAGGAAGACAGCAGATTATTACGGAGAAAGTGATCCGGCATATATAAGCTATCTGGAAAGCGGGAAATTCTATGAAGAACACAGCTTTCTTCTATATGATGGAGGGGAAGAAAGCGGAGAGGACGGAAGCGTAAATGCAGGGACACATAAGGCCCAGCCAGAGACACAGGAAACCCCAGCAGAAGATGGTTCTAAGCAGGATTTAAGTGCTGTGACACAACCAGAAATCCCTGTAAATAAGGATAAAAATTCTGCGATGACCTGTGCATCAAGCAGTATCTGGCCGATTGTGGGCACCACTTACCGAAAGGAACAGCTGGCAGATTACGATTATATGATGAAGCATTTTTACAGTGTTCATACCTCTACGACCGCAGGACGTGATTTAATGAAAGCCGATCAGTTTCTTTCGGAAAATTTCACTCTGGAAGGAGGAAATGACAAACCTCAGATTCTGATCTATCACACACACTCTCAGGAAGAATATTCTGATTTCGGACCTGGGAATAAGGAAGCCACAGTGGTGGGAATCGGAACCTATTTAACGAAATTATTAACGGCAAAGGGATATAATGTCATACACGATACATCTGTTTATGATCTGCAAAACGGAAAGCTGGACAGAAATAAGGCTTATACCTACGCGCTTGACGGCATAACCGGAATTCTTCAAAAAAACCCTTCCATCGAAGTGATTATGGATATTCACCGGGATGGAGTAAACAGTGATCTGCATATGGTGAACAAGGTAAATGGAAAAATGACGGCGCCGATTATGTTTTTTAACGGAATCTGCCAGACCCCCGAAGGTCCCATTGAATATCTTCCCAATCCATACAGAGAGAAAAATCTTGCTTTCAGCTTTCAGATGCAGTTAGACAGCGCAGCTTATTTTCCGGGTCTCACCCGTAAGATCTACATAAAAGGACTTCGCTATAACCAGCATTTAAGAGCCCGGTCCACTTTGATTGAAGTAGGTGCCCAGACCAATTCCTATCAGGAAGCATTAAATGCCATGGAACCACTTTCAGAGGTTCTGGATATGGTCTTAAAAGGAAATTAAACAAAGAACATACTGGTACTATAAAAGCTGGAGGCCTGTTTTTATATCAGGTTTATCCAGCTTTAATTATTCTTAAAAAAATGCTTTCTGCAACGGGCAAACTAATTGCATCTTAAATTGGGATATGTTACCATAAGTACAAGGAACAATCGTGTCACTGCAGGGGCGTTGGCCTTCCATCATTACATAGATGGGAGGTGATGCGGATGAAATATGACTTTAAGGACCTTATGGCCTTTGGTACATTCATTTTAGCATTACTTACCTTTATTTTTTATAATTGTAAGTAGCGTATTTCTATAAAGACCTGGTAACAGGCATAGAAAAACCACCCTTGTATACTTTGGACGGTAGCAAGGATGGATTTCTATCATTGTCATTGGCCAACCCCTTGTATTGGGGCGGTTGTTTCTTTACTATTATTCTAATACATATTTACTCAATTTGCAAGCGAAAATAGTAATAGGGACTGCGTAAATTTATCTTCGGATTGAATGGTGCAGAGTTCACCCACGATGCTCTGATAACGTATCAGGCAATGACTTGTGGCTTTAATATACATCATTTTTGCATTCGAAACAAGCCCTGAGCTTGATTGCAGAGCAATGATGACGAGCAAAGTGTCTTCCTGATATTTACCTGGCTTTGTATCATAATCCCCAGATATGAGAATTAAAGTATACGATTTTCTTGTTCTGAAGAGAGATACTATGTGATATTCGGTCCGTATATTTTCCCAGCTCTCCGTGCCGATTTCTTTCTGACCTTTGGATCACTTCTCCGCTCAGAACATCGTATTCGGCACCTACCGCCTTAGGAAGCTCCTTCTTTTGGTATCTCACTAATTCCAGCATATCGCCTCCGTTTAGATAATACGCCCGCAGCTGTGCCATCTTTCCCGCTCCCTTTCGGCTCCAGCCCATTGGCCTTGAACTCATACGACTTGAGAGTACATGGCTTACATGGCCTTCTGTACTGCTTCCTTTTACTCCATCCTGATGACTTAACCTTAGCTTTGCTGCTGTCCAGTTAGACAAAATGTATTCCCTGGCTTCCCTAATTCTTTTTACTCCTGTTTCGTCCTTCAGATATTCTTCCAAACGGTCCACCAGCCTTGTGAATTCCTTCTTTGTTTTGCTTCTGATCACTTTCCTGAGTTCATCTGCCGCATCATCGCGGCTGTCTTTCATATGGCTCGTAAGTTTTGTCAAATATTTTTCCAGATGAAATTCATCCAGTACATAGGTAACTCCTTCCAGACGATTCATTCCGGCCTTAATCCAGCCTCCACCATCTGCATTTAAATATATATTTTTGACTGTTTCCAGTTCATAGTGGTTTGTGATATAGTCATTTATTTCATCCCAAAACTTTAGATTATCCTCTCCTGTATTCACTCTGCAAAAATAATACGGATTAACCAGACGGTGCCGTTTACTCTTCGGTGATTCGTTTTCTATTCCTTCGTAAACATAGACCAGTTTTGCTATCAGGTTGTTATTTTTCTGATGGTTCTCATTTTCCCGCAGATCGCCTTTCTTCTCGCGCCATTGCAAAGATACATGATCTTCATCGGCATCGATATAGAGATAGTCTACTTTCTTCTTTTCTGCCTTTACCTCATGCATTGGAAAATTCAACTGATGGAGTTTGTTCTTTACCGTCTGCTTGCTCACTTCGCTTGTCAGACTGGTTTCTTCTCCACCCCGCCGGTAAGAAGTTTGTACTGCCTCATTTAACAGTCTTGCTTCTGCGTCTTGAGTGAGTCTTTCATTCCGCTCCAGACCAAGGATTCTATCCAGCAGATATTCACTGCTTCCTGTCTCTTTGTTGGTGAATAATGTTTTGCGGAATGTGACAGTTCCCAAAGAAGTCACCAGCTGCTTTGTTGTATGAGACTCTACAATCCAATGTTTTAATCGGATAGGGCTGTCCTGAAGCATTTGGTCCATTGTTTCTAAGGAATCCTGTATCATTCGTAACCCCAGGTTATGGAGCTCTGCAGTCATACTGATTATGTATTCTGCCATTTGCAGCGGATTTTTCATAAAATTATCTTCAAGTTTTTCAAATCTGTTGATGCATTCTTCCTCAAAATATCGTATACTATTAATCATAGAGAACACCAATCCTTTGTTTGTATTAGTTTGTCGCTAAATACTTTATCACAAAGTGGTGTTCTCTTTTTATTTATTTCCCATTATCCGAATAAAACTTTACGCTAGCTAGTAATAGGATTCAGGCAAATCAACGCTTTCCCGGTGGACAACCGGTGATTTTAATGGTATATTTGAAGACATTAGAAACATCAGAAAAGAGGATTATACTATATGGCAGCTGCCCAGCAGAATAGAATACGTAATTTTTGCATTATTGCTCATATTGATCACGGAAAATCAACCCTTGCAGACCGTATTATAGAGAAGACAGGTTTGCTCACCAGCAGAGAGATGCAGGCTCAGATTCTTGATAATATGGATCTGGAACGGGAGCGTGGGATTACCATTAAGGCCCAGGCAGTCCGTACTGTTTATAAAGCTAATGACGGACAGGAATACATTTTTAACATGATCGATACACCAGGTCATGTTGATTTTAATTATGAGGTTTCAAGAAGTCTGGCAGCGTGTGATGGCGCTGTCCTTGTGGTGGATGCTTCCCAGGGAATTGAAGCCCAGACACTTGCTAACGTTTATATGGCACTGGATCACGATCTGGATGTATTTCCGGTTCTCAATAAAATCGACCTTCCCAGTGCGGAGCCGGAGCGGGTGGTTGAGGAGATAGAAGATGTGATCGGAATTGAAGCTCACGATGCTCCCAGAATTTCCGCCAAGACAGGTTTGAATGTGGAAGCGGTACTTGAAGCGATTGTTGAGAAGATTCCAGCACCTGTTGGTGATCCGTCTGCTCCGCTCCAGGCCCTTATCTTTGATTCCCTTTACGATTCTTACAAAGGCGTAATCGTATTCTTCCGTGTGAAGGAAGGAACGGTTAAAAAAGGAGACAAGGTACGCATGATGGCCACAGGTGCGGTAGAAGAGGTGGTAGAAGTGGGATATTTCGGCGCAGGACAGTTTTTACCCTGTGAAGAGCTGTCGGCAGGTATGGTTGGATATTTAACCGCCAGCATCAAGAACGTGAAGGATACGGCAGTGGGAGATACCATTACCCATGCAGACAGGCCTTGCAAATCTGCACTGCCAGGTTATAAAAAAGTAACCTCCATGGTTTACTGCGGTCTGTATCCGGCAGACGGAGCACGTTACAACGATCTGCGTGATGCACTTGAGAAACTTCAGCTTAACGATGCCTCCTTATTCTTTGAACCGGAGACATCTCTGGCACTGGGCTTCGGGTTCCGATGCGGATTTTTAGGTCTTCTTCACCTGGAAGTCATTCAGGAACGTCTGGAGCGGGAATACAATTTAGACCTTGTTACGACCGCACCAGGTGTTGTATATTATGTATTTAAAAAGAATGGGGAGAAGCTGGAACTGACCAATCCCTCCAATCTGCCTGATCCAACTGAGATTGAATATATGGAAGAGCCAATTGTCAGTGCGGAAATTATGGTTACAACTGAATTTGTTGGAGCCATTATGAAGCTTTGCCAGGAACGCCGGGGTGTTTATCTTGGAATGGAATATATGGAAGCCACCAGAGCGCTGCTTAAATATGAGCTTCCGCTGAATGAAATCATATATGACTTTTTTGATGCACTGAAATCCCGTTCCAGAGGATACGCTTCCTTTGATTATGAACTCAAGGGCTATGAAAAGTCCGAACTGGTAAAACTGGACATTTTAGTCAACAAAGAAGAAGTGGATGCCCTTTCCTTTATCGTTCACGCGGAGTCCGCGTATGAACGTGGCAGAAGAATGTGTGAAAAATTAAAGGATGAGATACCCAGACAGCTCTTTGAGATTCCCATTCAGGCAGCCATCGGTGGCAAGATCATCGCCCGTGAGACAGTAAAAGCCATGAGAAAAGATGTACTTGCCAAATGCTACGGCGGTGATATTTCACGTAAGAAGAAACTTCTTGAAAAACAGAAAGAAGGTAAGAAACGTATGCGCCAGGTCGGTAACGTTGAGATACCGCAGAAGGCATTTATGAGCGTACTGAAATTAGATGATGAATAAAAAAAAATTAGAGATTTATGTGCATATTCCATTTTGTGCACAAAAATGCGCTTACTGTGATTTCTTATCATTTCCAGGAAACAGGCAGATGCAGCAGGAATATATTGACCGGCTTTTGGAAGAGATAAAATACCAGAGTGAATATGCCAAAGAATATCAGGTCATCAGTATTTTTATTGGTGGAGGGACACCCTCGATTCTGGATTTCCATCAGATGAGCGCTGTTCTGACCGCCTTAAGCCATCAGTTTGATGTTCATCCGGAGGCGGAGATTACGTTAGAAGCCAATCCGGGAACTGTAACTTCTGAGGCACTCTGTCAGTACCGGGAGGCTGGAGTAAACAGGATCAGTATGGGACTTCAGTCGGCTGATGACAAAGAACTTAAATATCTGGGAAGGATACACACCTACGACGAGTTTTTAAAAAGTTTCCAGAGAGTCCGCATGGCGGGATTTGATAACGTAAATGTAGATTTAATTTCAGCAATTCCCGGTCAGACGGTGGAATCATGGAAGAATACATTAAAAAAGGTCACCATGTTAAAACCGGAGCATATTTCTGCCTACAGCCTCATTGTGGAGGAAGGAACCCCGTTTTATGACCGTTACGGAGAGCATGTGGCATTGGACAACGATTCCATGTCAAAAGAGGAACGACGGCATCTCATGGCTCTTCCGGACCTTCCTGACGAGGATATGGAGAGAGAGATGTATTACCTGACCAGGGCATTCTTAAACGAACAGGGGTATGAGCGGTACGAGATTTCCAATTACTCCAGACCTGGATATGAATGCAGGCATAACATCGGCTACTGGACAGGAGTCGAATACTTAGGGCTGGGACTTGGTTCTTCTTCCTATATGAATGGCTGCAGGTTTCATAATACAGCCAGTTATCAGGCGTATAAGAACGGCAGATTTGGAAGAGAAGAAGATTTTGACCAGCTATTAAGGCAGGAGTTTGAACGGCTTACTACGGAACAAAAGATGGAAGAGTATATGTTTTTAGGACTCCGCCTGATAGAAGGGGTATCTGCCCAGGGGTTTGTCAGCAGCTTTGGACAGAATATACGTCACGTATACGGTCCTGTTCTTGATAAGTTAAAGCAGGATAGACTGCTTGAAATAAAAGACGGTTACTACCGTCTGACAGAGCGGGGGATTGACATCAGCAATTATGTTATGAGCCAGTTTCTGATATAACAGAAAGGTCTGCAAAGAGTGTGTTTTCCAATCTCTCTTTGCAGACCTTTTTGGTTATGTTATGGAACCAGAAAAACCTCCATATCTCTGGTTCCATAAGCCCGGGTTTCTCCATGTGTATTAAAGAAGATATCGATGTGATTTCCTTTTACACCGCCGCCGCAATCCTCTGCCGTGTAAATAACTCCGCCAATCATAAGCCGGCTTCCATAAGGAATGACTCTCGGATCAACGGAAATCGTATGTCCTGCAGTGGCAACCGTACCGGTACTGGTCCGTCCGCCCCATCTGCCGGAACAGCTTCTGCAGGGGCAGTAGGCAGTTGTTTTAAAAATGCCCAGAGAACGGATTCCTGACGCAGAGGCAAAGGAACCCACCCCATATACTCTGGAACCGGAGAGCTTCTGTCCGCCGGCATAGGCCTCCACAAGATAGGAGCCATCCCCGTAGCTGCTCCATGGGACGGATATCTCAAAACCATAATTTCCCGTGCCTGTGCCCTGATCAGCTAAATCCTTTCTGTATTTGGAGGCAGAAGAGGTCAGTTCCCCCACAACCGTTCCGGTTGTCTGGCTTGTGATTGTGACTTTAACCTCTTCGCATGCAGACGGATCTAAGCTGTTCCACGCCCAGCCTCTGACACCGGCTTCATCCGCACCGTCTATAATTCCCGGGGCCGCTCCTGCAAAGACCACGGTGGGAGATGGTATTAAAAATGCTATCATTAGTAACGTTCCTAGGAACCACTTTATTTTCTTTGAATTCTTCATGTAATACTTTCTTCCTTTCTTTTTCACAAAAAGTACATATGATTTAATATAATATAAATATATGTAACATATTTGTAATAAATAAGGTACAAGTACACATTTTACACTTTTTTCCAGATTTGTCAAGTTTTTAAAGATATTTTATGCCCGTACTCACTTTTCTTCATAAAAAAAACTGCCGGAAAGCGATTGGTACGCTTTCCGGCAGAAAATATTCAATATTCAATTTTTAATTATCTTTCTATGACAGCAAATATTTCTTTCGGTCGTCTTCCAAACGCAATGGCTTCTCCATAACTTCCAAAATAAATATCTACTTTATTACCTCTGATTCCGCTTCCGGTATCTTCTACTGTATAAACAATGTCGTCAATCATGACTTTTGTTCCAAGAGGCAGAACAGTGAGATCGGCAGATAGTGTGTGCATCGGCTTTGGTATCGTGCCGGAGTAAGTTCTCTGTTGCTTTCCTGAACTGCTGGGGCAGTAGGCCGTTGCAGAGAATATTCCGAGAGATGCTCCTTTTTCATAAACCGGACCTGTGGGTTTTGTTTCTTCTGGCTGTACTTTCTTCTCTATGCCCGGTCCTACTTCTTCACTCATCGTGGCTTCACTTGCAGTAGCTACCGTTCCGGTACTGTTCTTTTTCATTTGGTTATCCGTTTTAACACTCCAGGACTGTTGGTTTGCTGTACTCTGGCTTTCAGCCGTCTGGGCAGCCAATGCAGTAGTGGATAACAGCAGAATACAAAGGAGTGTCAGGAATCCGGTGACCCGTATTCGTCTTGAAAAACTATTCATGATTTACCTCGCAATCGTGTTGTTATGGTGTATCAATTACCATTATATTACAAAAGTGTTAAAAGTCAAGAAAAAAATGTCACAGGGTTTGTAATATTTGATAGAATTTTGATATAAATTGGACATGCTGGTAATAAAAACTTCATTTAAAAATTTTTAGGAATGTATTGACAAATGTAGAAAAAAAGAATATATTATGAAAAGAAGATGTTAGCACTCCTGAACGTTGAGTGCTAACAGAACACTCAGAAAGGAGCGTGGCAGTTTGGATGATAAGGATCAACTGGATGGGCGAAAGATCATTATACTAAAAGCGATTATTAAAACTTATCTGGAAACAGGAGAGCCGGTAGGCTCCCGCACGATCTCTAAATATACAGACTTAAATTTAAGCTCCGCCACCATCCGCAATGAGATGTCTGATCTGGAAGAGATGGGTTTTATTATGCAGCCCCATACCTCTGCAGGAAGGATTCCTTCCGATAAAGGATACCGCTTCTATGTAAATCAGATTCTTCAGGAAAAAGAAGATGAGTTTACAGAGATCAAGGATTTAATGCTGAAACGTGTGGACAGGGTAGAGCTTCTGCTCAAGCAGATGGCAAAGCTGCTTGCACAGAATACCAATTATGCAGCCATGATCAGCGCGCCCCAGTACCATCGCAATAAATTAAAGTTTATCCAGCTGTCTAAGGTTGATGCAGGAAAACTTCTTGTTGTGATTGTGGTTGAAGGCAATATTATAAAGAACACCATAATCCCTGTTCGTTCAGATTTGAGCGATGAAGGGCTTTTGAATCTTAATATTCTTTTAAATAATGCTTTAAACGGGCTTTCGATAGAAGAGATTAATTTAGGAGTAATCAGCAGACTGAAGGTTCAGGCTGGTCCTCACAGTGAAGTGGTGGATCAGGTATTGTCTGAAGTAGCAGCAGCAATTAGAGCCGATGACGAAGATCTTCAGATTTATACCAGCGGCGCAACTAACATTTTTAAATATCCCGAGCTTAGCGATGGAGAAAAAGCAAGTCAGTTAATCGGTGCACTGGAACAGAAGGAACTGCTGCAGGAACTGGTAGATGATGTTAACAGTTCGGAAAGAAGTTCCGGAATACAGGTATACATCGGAGATGAGGCGCCTGTACAGACGATGAAGGACTGTAGTATTGTTACTGCGAATTATGAGCTTGGGGAAGGATTAAGAGGCACAATTGGTATTATCGGTCCTAAGCGGATGGATTATGAAAAGGTATTAAATACGCTGAGAAATTTAATGATCCAGCTGGATACAATATTGAAAAAAGAGGAAAGGTAAAGGGTAGAATATTGAGCATGGAAGATGTTAAAACAGACGGACAGCAGGCGGATGAGACGATCAGTCAGGAAGACGCCGTATCCGCTGAAAAAGAGATAGAGGAAACCTGTGAATGCAGCGAAGAAGCTGTGCAGGAAGAGCCGGAAAATTCAGAGGATGATGGCAAAGAGGATTCTGGAAAGAAAGGCTTCTTCGGCAAGAAAAAAGAGAAAAAAGATTTAAAAGATGAGAAGATAGAAGAGCTGACAGAACGTCTCCAGCGGTCGATGGCAGAATTTGACAACTTTAGAAAACGTACAGAAAAAGAAAAATCAGCCATGTTTGAAATCGGAGCCAGGGATATCATTGAGAGAATCCTTCCCGTAGTGGATAATTTTGAACGGGGACTGGCAGCAGTTCCGGAAGAGGAAAAGGAATCACCATTTGCTGACGGAATGGAGAAAATCTATAAACAGCTGATGAAAACACTGGAAGAGGCAGGCGTTAAGCCGATTGAAGCGGTTGGAATGCCGTTTGATCCCAATTACCATAATGCAGTGATGCATGTGGAAGATGATTCTCTGGGCGAGAATGTGGTTGCCCAGGAACTTCAGAAAGGTTACACCTATCGGGATACCGTGGTAAGACACTCCATGGTGCAGGTAGCTAATTAACAACATAAATCAGAAACATACACAATTTTGTTTATCAAATAGGAGGAAAAAACTATGGGTAAGATCATTGGAATCGACTTAGGAACAACAAACAGCTGTGTAGCCGTTATGGAAGGCGGTAAACCGGTTGTTATTCCCAACAGCGAAGGCGTTAGAACAACACCATCAATTGTTGCATTTACAAAAAACGGAGAGAGACTGGTTGGTGAACCTGCAAAACGTCAGGCAGTAACCAATGCGGACCGCACCATCTCTTCCATCAAAAGACATATGGGTACTGACTATAAAGTAACCATTGACGGTAAGAATTACAGCCCTCAGGAAATCTCTGCTATGATTCTTCGGAAATTGAAAGCTGATGCAGAGGCATATTTAGGAGAAAAAGTTACGGAAGCAGTTATTACAGTACCGGCTTATTTCAACGATGCACAGCGTCAGGCAACAAAGGATGCAGGTAAAATTGCAGGTCTTGATGTAAAGCGTATCATCAACGAGCCGACAGCAGCAGCGCTTGCTTACGGTCTTGATAACGAAAAAGAGCAGAAGATTATGGTTTACGATTTAGGAGGCGGTACATTCGACATTTCCATCATTGAAATCGGTGACGGAGTTATTGAAGTACTTTCTACCAATGGTGATACCCATTTAGGTGGTGATGATTTCGACAACCGTCTGACACAGTGGATGGTGGATGAATTCAAAAAGGCAGAGGGTGTTGATTTATCCGCTGATAAGATGGCTATGCAGAGACTGAAAGAAGCTGCTGAAAAGGCAAAGAAGGAATTATCCTCTTCTACTACCACAAACATCAACTTACCTTTCATTACAGCAACAGCAGAAGGCCCGAAACATCTGGATATGAATTTATCCAGAGCAAAATTTGATGAACTGACACTGGATTTAATTGAACGCACCGCAGTTCCGGTACAGAGCGCATTAAAAGATGCAGGTATCACAGCAGCAGAGCTTGGAAAAGTACTTTTAGTCGGCGGATCTACCCGTATGCTGGCAGCACAGGAGAAGGTAAAACAGCTGACAGGCAAAGAACCTTCCAAATCCTTAAATCCGGATGAGTGTGTGGCAATCGGCGCAAGTATCCAGGGCGGCAAGCTTGCAGGCGATGCAGGTGCAGGAGATATTCTTCTTCTTGACGTAACACCTCTTTCCTTATCCATTGAGACAATGGGCGGTGTTGCAACCAGACTGATTGAGAGAAACACAACAATTCCTACAAAGAAGAGCCAGGTTTTCTCCACAGCAGCAGATAACCAGACAGCAGTAGATATCCATGTAGTACAGGGTGAAAGACAGTTCGCAAGAGATAACAAGACTCTCGGACAGTTCCGTCTGGATGGAATTCCGCCAGCAAGAAGAGGTGTTCCGCAGATCGAAGTTACATTCGATATCGATGCCAACGGTATTGTTAATGTTTCTGCTAAGGACTTAGGAACAGGCAAAGAGCAGCACATTACCATCACTTCCGGATCCAACATGTCCGACTCCGACATTGATAAGGCTGTGAAAGAAGCGGCTGAATATGAGGCTCAGGATAAGAAGCGTAAGGAAGGCATTGATGCCAGAAATGACGCAGATTCCATGGTATTCCAGACAGAGAAGGCTTTACAGGAAGTGGGAGATAAGATCTCTGAGAATGATAAAGCAACAGTAGAAGCTGACTTAAATGCATTAAAAGAAGCAATTAACAGAGCACCAATCGAAGAAATGACAGATGCTCAGATTGATGATATCAAGGCAGGCAAGGAAAAACTGATGACCAGTGCACAGGCATTGTTTGCAAAGGTATATGAGCAGGCACAGTCTCAGGGCGGAGCAGAAGCAGGTCCTGACATGGGAGCAGCAGGAGCTTCTTACCAGGACAGCGATGTGGTAGACGGAGACTATAAAGAAGTTTAATAAGAAGTCGTTTGACAGGGCTTTGGGAAAAGTGTTGTAGGAATACAGCACTTTTTCCGCAGGAATAAATTCCCTACAATTATGAGAGGTAGACCTAAGATGGCAGAAAGTAAAAAAGATTATTATGAAATCCTTGGTGTTTCCAAAGATGCAGATGATGCAGCGCTTAAGAAGGCCTATCGAGCATTGGCTAAAAAATACCATCCGGATACGAACCCTGGAGATACTGCCGCTGCAGAAAAGTTTAAACAGGCCTCCGAAGCATATAGTGTTTTAAGTGATCCCGATAAGAGACGCCAGTATGACCAGTTTGGTTCTGCTGCATTTGACGGAAGCGGCGGAGCAGGCGGTTTCGGCGGTTTTGATTTTAATGGAGCGGATATGGGAGATATCTTCGGAGACATTTTCGGAGATATCTTTGGCGGCGGAAGAAGAACCGCCCAGTATAACGGTCCGTTAAAGGGAGCCAACTTAAGAACCAGCATCCGGATCAGCTTTGAAGAAGCAATTTTTGGCTGTGAGCGGGAAATTGAGATCAATTTTAAGGAAGAGTGCGCTTCCTGTCACGGAAGCGGTGCAAAAGCAGGGACTTCCCCGGTAACCTGCCACAAATGTAACGGCAAGGGCAAGATCATGTACACCCAGCAATCCTTTTTTGGACAGATACAAAACGTACAGACCTGTCCGGACTGCGGCGGTACCGGCAAGGTGATCAAAGAGAAATGCCCGGATTGCTATGGAACCGGATATATAACGAAAAGAAAGAAGATCAAAGTAACCATTCCGGCTGGAATTGATAACGGACAGTCTGTCCGTTTAGCTGGAGCAGGAGAACCTGGAAGCAACGGCGGAGAAAGAGGAGACCTTCTGGTAGAAGCAGTGGTATCCAATCACCCCATCTTTAAGCGCCAGGATACCAGTATTTTCTCCACGGTTCCGATTTCTTTTGTAAAAGCGGCGCTGGGCGGAACGATACTGATTAAAACAGTAGATGGCGATGTGGAATATGAAGTAAAACCAGGAACCCAGACAGATACCAAGGTGCGCTTAAAAGGAAAGGGTGTTCCTACTCTGAGAAACCGTGCCGTCAGAGGGGATCATTATGTCACACTGGTAGTTTCCGTGCCTGAGCGGCTGACAGAAGCACAGAAAGAGGCCCTTAGAAGTTTTGATGATGCGATGAACGGTAATTCCGACAGCGATAAACATAAAAAGAAGGGACTTTTTAAATAAAACTTTTACATGTACATGTCACAGGAAGGGGGAAGGTATGAACGGGGTAAGGAAAAAAATGGTATGGGCAGCAGCAGTCATGGGAATGATGATCCTGCTGTCCATGAATGCATGGGCAGACTATGACAGGTCCGTGAGGGACTTTCCGGGATGGAATGGTTCCGGAACGAAAGTAAACGGACCGTATAACTCAGATTGCTTCTGGGATGACGAGGATGAAGATGAAGACGGTCCCGGGGACTATGGTTATGTAAGAGGGTGGTACTACAGCCCTGCAGGCTGGTGGTTCCAGTATGGGGACGGAAGCTGGCCGAATAACTGCTGGAAATATTTAAATGGCAGGTGGTACCGGTTTGACCAGGGAGGTCATATGCTGACTGGCTGGTATACAGACGAGTCCGGATCTAAGTATTATTTAAATCCGGTGGACGACGGAATGCTTGGCGCCATGAGAACCGGTTGGCAGCTGATTGATAGTAAGGCCTATTATTTTAATACCATGTCGGATGGAACACTGGGCAGGCTCCTTTTAAATACAGTCACACCGGATGGATATAAGGTGGGGGCTGACGGGGCATGGGTTCAGTAAGATCCGTTTCATATAAAAAAAACAGGAGAAATTTGTAATGACTGATCAGCCATTCAAATTCCTCCTGTTTTTCATTACAAATTCTAATTGCCTTTAGATTGTAATTTTGTAAAAAAGATTCTGTTCCGGTTCCGGACACTCAGGCGGGTGTGATGGGGTGTAATGCATCAAGGAATTTCGTTTACTTGATATTTTTTTTGCCCTTATATCCGGTACGGAACAAAAGTCTTTTTCATCCGTTCAATTAGTTAATGCAGTAGGAGTAATTTTTATTGCATACTTTTTAAAAAAATTTCAAAAAAATATTTTTTTTCGGAATATACCCTGAAATGCCTTGTTTTCTGCGCTTGCAACCCATATCATTGTATGTTATGATATCATGTGGTTTTCCTTATGAAGGATCTATATTCGAAGAGGAACCTACAAAAGAAAGGAAACAGACGATGATTCAATATTTTATTGTGTGTCCTCTCGTTTTTCTTGCGGGCCTTATGGATTCCATTGCCGGTGGGGGAGGACTGATCTCACTGCCTGCCTATCTTGCAGCAGGAATACCGCCTCATCTCGCAATTGGAACAAATAAGCTGGGATCTGCCATGGGAACAGTGGTATCTACGGCAAGGTTTGCGAAAAATGGTTATATAAAAGTGAAGCTGTCTTTGGGTGCTGCGCTTTTGGCTATGGCTGGTTCTGTAATCGGAGCTCATTTATCCATGCTGGCCAGCGAACAGGTGTTAAAGACCATGATGCTGGTGGCTTTACCGGTTGTTGCATTTTATGTTTTAAAAAATAAAGATATGGGAGAGCAGAAGGATAAAAAGGAAATATCTGAGAAAAAAATGATTCTGGTTGCTATGGGAGCAGCCCTTGTAATTGGCTGCTATGACGGTTTTTACGGTCCTGGTACGGGAACATTTTTAATACTTATTCTGACCGGACTTGCAGGTATGGATATCAGGAATGCATCCGGAACGACAAAGGTTATTAACTTATCTTCCAATATAGCGGCTCTCATAACATTTTTAATAAATGGAAAAGTATTAATTCCGCTGGGGCTTACAGCCGGCCTCTTCTGTATTGCCGGACATTACATCGGTTCAGGACTTGTGGTAAAAAACGGTCTGAAGATTGTCCGTCCTGTTGTCCTGGCAGTACTCTTGTGTCTCTTTGTGAAAATTATAAAAGGATAGGGAAATAGTTATGAAATGGAAAAAATTTACGCTTACAACAACAACGGAAGCTGTTGATCTGGTCAGCAGCATGTTTGATGAAATTGGAATTGAAGGAATTGAAATAGAAGATAATATTCCTCTTACAGAGGCGGAGACAAAGGGGATGTTTATTGATATTCTTCCGGAACTGCCGCCTGACGAGGGGATCGCCAGAGTCAGTTTCTATCTGGACCCGGACTCCGATACCAATATTGATGAAATGTTAGAAAAGGTGGAGCAGGGTCTGAATGAACTTTCCATGTTTACCGATCTGGGAGCACGTACCATTGAGACCAGCGAGACAGAGGATAAGGACTGGATAAATAACTGGAAGCAGTATTTTAAACCATTTACAGTTGACGATATTCTAATTAAGCCTACCTGGGAAGAAATTCCCGAAGAACATAAGAATAAGCTTTTAATAGAAATTGATCCGGGAACAGCATTTGGCACAGGACAGCATGAAACAACACAGCTTTGCATACGCCAGCTGAAAAAATATGTGACACCGGATACCCTTATTCTCGATGTGGGCACAGGAAGCGGGATTCTTGGAATCACAGCGTTAAAATTGGGTGCCAGAGAGGTATTCGGAACAGATCTGGATGAGAACGCCATTACAGCTGTTATGGAAAATATGGAATCCAACCACATTGATCCCGGCAAGTTTCATGTTTTAAAGGGAAATATCATCGATGAAAAAGAAGTAAAAGAAGCTGCAGGCTTTGAAAAATATGATGTTGTAGTCGCTAATATTCTGGCTGATGTCATTATCCCCCTGCAAAAGGAAATCCCTGTTCATATGAAGAAGGGCGCTGTTTTTATTACTTCAGGTATCATTAATATGAAAGAAGAAGCGGTGAAACAGGCATTTGCTGCCAACGATGCTTTTGAACTGGTGGAGATTACCTATCAGGGTGAATGGGTTTCTGTGACGGTAAGGAAGAAATAGGAGCGCGTCCTGCGGACATACCTTTATGTCCAAAGAACATGGACAGAAAAGAGGAAATCATGTACCATTTTTTTGTGAAGCAGGAGCAGATCACAGAGACAACGGTCCGGATCTCAGGAACTGATGTGAATCATATTAAAAATGTCCTGCGCATGGGACCGGGAGAAGAAATCCTGCTCAGTAACGGAGTGGATAAGGATTACTTATGTGAGATTGAATCCGTTTCAGCTGATGAGGTAACAGCGAAGATATTAGAAGTCCGTGAAGGCGGCTCTGAGCTGCCTGTAAAACTTTATCTGTTTCAGGGACTTCCCAAAAGCGATAAGATGGAGCTGATCATACAAAAGGCAGTTGAACTTGGCGTATATCAGATTATTCCTGTTGAAACAAAGCGTGCTGTGGTGAAGCTTGATAAGAAGAAAGAGGAATCCAAAATCAAACGATGGTCCGCTGTTTCAGAAAGCGCGGCAAAGCAGTCCAAGCGGCTTTTAATACCGGAAGTGACAGGTGTGAAGACTCTTCGGGAAGCGTTTGAATATGCAAAGGAGTTTGATATACTTTTACTTCCTTTTGAGCACGCAGAAGGTATGACACAGACCAGAGAGATTTTCTCCCTTATAAAACCGGGTATGAAAGTCGGGATCTTTATTGGGCCGGAAGGCGGCTTTGAAGACGGAGAAGTGGAACTGGGAGGAACGTACGGCGCGAATACAATTACACTGGGGAAACGGATTTTACGCACGGAAACAGCAGGACTTTTTGTCCTGTCCGTACTGGCGTTTCAGTTGGAAAGCGTTTAAGGAGATGACTTAAATGGAAGCATATTTTGATAATTCGGCTACAACCAGAGTTCTGGAGCCGGTAAAAGACATTGTGATAAAAACAATGATGGAGGATTATGGAAACCCATCTGCAAGGCATAAAAAAGGACTGGATGCGGAACGGTATATCAAAGAAGCAGCAGAAACCATAGCCGGAACCTTAAAGGTGGCTGCAAAGGAGATCGTTTTTACTTCCGGAGGATCAGAGTCCAACAATATGGCGCTTATAGAGACTGCCATGGCCAATAAACGGGCGGGAAATCATATCATCAGTACCGGAATTGAACACGCGTCCGTATACAACCCTCTTGCCTATCTGGAAGAGCAGGGATTTCGGGTGACGTATCTTTCTGTGAATGAACATGGGCATATCAGCTTACAGGAGCTGGAAGATGCAATCTGTCCGGAGACCATTCTTGTTTCCATTATGTATGTGAACAATGAGATCGGTGCCATTGAGCCGGTGGAAGCCATTTCAAAAGTGATTAAGAAGAAAAACCCCAATATTTTATTCCATGTTGATGCCATTCAGGCATATGGAAAGCTTTTAATCCGGCCAAAGAGCCAGGGAATTGATCTTCTCTCTGCAAGCGCCCATAAGATTCATGGACCGAAAGGCGCAGGTTTCCTCTATATTGACAAACGGGTTAAGATAAAACCGTTAATTTATGGCGGCGGCCAGCAAAGAGGGATGCGTTCCGGAACGGAAAATGTTCCGGGGATTGCAGGTTTATCTGCTGCGGCAAGCTTTATGTACACCAATTACAGGGAGAAAATACGGGGTATCATAGAGCTTAAGGACTATTTGATTGACAGACTTTCTGAAATAGAGGGAGTAACGATAAACAGCTTTAAGGGTGAATTGTCGGCACCACAGATAGTCAGTGCCAGTTTCTTAAATATCCGCAGTGAAGTTCTTCTTCACGCGCTGGAAGAGCGGGAGATCTATGTTTCTTCCGGGTCCGCCTGCTCATCCAATCACCCGGCTGTCAGCGGGACCTTAAAGGGAATAGGATTGAAGCCAGAGCTTCTGGATTCCACCTTAAGGTTCAGTTTTGGAGTTTTTAATACAAGAGAAGAAGTGGACTACTGCATTGATACTTTAAAGGAACTGCTGCCTGTGCTCAGACGGTATCAGAGAGGTTAGGGTTTTACAAAGAAAGGACAACAGATGCAATATCAATCATTTTTAATAAAATACGCAGAAATCGGTGTAAAGGGAAAAAACCGTTTCTTATTTGAAGATGCCCTTGTGGCACACATCCGTCACGCATTAAAGAGACTGGATGGAGATTTTATCGTTTCAAAGGAATCAGGACGTATCTATGCTACAGCAGAATCAGATTATGATTATGATGAGGTGGTTGAATCATTAAGCCGCATATTCGGAATCGCAGCCATCTGCCCCATGGTTCAGGTAGAAGACAATGGCTATGAGGATTTAAAACAGCAGGCTTTATCCTATGTGGAACAGTATTATGAGGATAAGCATTTTACATTTAAAGTAAATACAAGAAGAGGAAACAAGCGTTATCCTGTGAATTCCGAACAGATCAACCGTGATTTGGGAGAAATAATTCTTCATACATTTCCGGAGACGAAGGTCGATGTTCATAAGCCAGAAGTAATGCTTCATGTGGAAGTCAGAAATAAAATTAATATATATTCCAGAATCATTCCGGGACCGGGAGGAATGCCGGTAGGCACTAACGGAAAAGCCATGCTTTTATTATCCGGCGGTATCGACAGTCCGGTGGCCGGCTATATGATTGCTAAGAGAGGCGTGAAGATTGATGCTGTTTACTTCCATGCTCCGCCCTATACAAGTGAACGGGCAAAGGAAAAGGTAATTGATCTTGCAAAGCTGGTATCCAGATACTCCGGACCGATTCATCTTCATATTGTGAATTTTACTGATATTCAGCTGTATATTTATGATAAATGCCCTCATGAGGAGCTTACCATCATCATGAGACGGTATATGATGCGGATCGCAGAGCATTTGGCAGGGGAATCAGGAGCCCAGGCACTGATTACAGGAGAAAGCATCGGACAGGTAGCTTCTCAGACCATGCAGTCACTGGCAGCCACTGATGCAGCCTGCACAATTCCAGTATTCCGCCCAGTCATTGGTTTTGACAAACAGGAGATTGTTGATGTATCGGAAAAGATCGGTACTTATGAGACTTCCGTGCTTCCGTTTGAGGACTGCTGCACCATCTTTGTTGCGAAGCATCCGGTGACGAAGCCGAGTATCAAGATGATCGAGCGGTCAGAGGAAAAACTGGAAGAAAAGATTGATGAGCTGGTTGAGACGGCCATACGCACGGTAGAAAAGATCTGGTGTTAGAAATAAAAAATGGGGTCCGGCTCCTTTTTAAAAGGACGGATCCCATTTGGTCATGATTCTTAATCCAGTTAATCTACAATATATGGAGATAAAATGTTTAAGATTTCATCGACGCTGTTCTCGGAATGAATGTTTAAATCAATGGGTTTGGATAAATCCAGACTAAAAATACCCATAATAGATTTTGCATCAATCACATATCTGCCGGAAACAAGATCAAAGTCTGTATCAAATTTTGTCAGATCATTTACGAAAGATTTTACTTTGTCGATGGAATTTAAAGATATACGAACTGTTTTCATGTGAGAAACCTCCTTGCGTGAGCTTTTATATTAATCAGGGAACCGCCCCTTTTTCACTTCAATACTACTGATTTATTGTATAAAAGTCAATGGTAATTTTACATGAAAATACTGAAAATTTAAGCATTATTTAGATAGGAGAAAATAAAATGAGAAAGGCAGCCCTGCATAACCTTGGTTGCAAGGTGAATTCATACGAAACAGAAGCGATGCAGCAGCTTTTGGAAAACGCAGGCTATGAAATTGTTCCGTTTACAGAGGGAGCAGATGTATATATTATTAATACCTGTTCTGTTACCAATATCGCAGACAGGAAATCCAGACAGATGCTTCACCGCGCAAAAAAATTAAATCCCGGCGCAGTCGTTGTTGCGGCAGGCTGTTATGTCCAGGCAGCAGGTGAAGAACTGAAAAAGGATGATGCAGTGGATCTGGTTATCGGGAATAATAAGAAGACGGATCTGATTACCATTCTGGAAGATTACTTTTCTAAGAATCAGGAAGCGGAAGACGATACTGTGATTGATATCAGCCACACAGCAGAGTATGAGAATCTTTCTATCAGCAGGATTGGAGATCATACCAGGGCATTTATAAAGGTTCAGGACGGCTGCAACCAGTTCTGCAGCTACTGTATCATTCCTTATACCAGAGGCCGGGTCAGAAGCAGAAAACCAGAGGAAGTGGTGGAAGAGATCAGACGTCTGGCGGCTCTTGGATATGAAGAAGCTGTTTTGACCGGTATCCACTTAAGTTCTTATGGAATGGATTTTCCGGCGGAGGAACGAATCAGTCTACTGGATTTAATTATAAAGGTACATGAGATTCCCCAGATCAGACGGATTCGTCTCGGCTCTTTAGAGCCCCGTATCATAACGGAAGAATTTGCAGTTACACTTGCAGGGCTAAAAAAGGTATGCCCCCATTTCCATTTGTCTCTGCAAAGCGGATGTGATACCACATTAAAGCGCATGAACCGGAAATATACCACTACAGAATATCTTGAGGGGTGTGAGCTTCTCCGCAAGGCATTTAAGAATCCTGCGATTACAACCGATATCATAGTAGGGTTTCCGGGAGAAACCAAAGAAGAGTTTGAAACGACCAGGGAATATTTAAAAAAGCTTCAGTTTTATGAAATGCATGTGTTTAAATATTCCGTCAGAAATGGAACCAGAGCAGCAGATATGCCGGATCAGATACAGGAATCAGTGAAAACGAAAAGAAGCAGTGAACTTCTCGCTTTGGAACAGGAGATGTCACTTTCTTACCGTAAATCCCATTTGGGCACACTGACCGAAGTGCTTATGGAAGAGGAATATGAAGTGGATGGAACTCGTTATATGATCGGTCATACAAGAGAATATATAAAAGCAGCAGTGCCATTTGAAGATGGTATAAAGGGTACCATGATAACAGGAACCTTATGGAAAATGCTGACCAATGATATTATAATTTTAAAACGCTGACAGACAAAATTTATTTTTATCTTGCCGAATTCATGATTATGGTTTAAAATAAGGAAGAACAGTTAAAGGACGTGAGAAACATGGGCGATATTCATAATACACAATTTTTTAAAGCAGTCCAGGAAAATAAGCTGGACGTAAGTCAGGTACTGGAACAGGTTTATATTGCCCTCACAGAGAAAGGCTATAATCCGGTTAACCAGATTGTGGGGTATATTATGTCAGGTGACCCTACCTATATCACCAGCCATAAGAATGCCAGAAGTCTG
Source organism: Lacrimispora amygdalina (assembly GCF_900205965.1). GTDB lineage: Bacteria > Bacillota > Clostridia > Lachnospirales > Lachnospiraceae > Lacrimispora > Lacrimispora amygdalina_A. Next base: position 72,758 of record NZ_OAOF01000014.1, on the reverse strand, counting down.
ATCATGAAAGTGGAGCGGGACGAGATTCTGGAAGAATTGATGCGGGTATATATTGATACGATGTTAAAGGACTGATGTCAGATACGTCAGTCCGGTAGGTTTCAACTCTATAAGACCTTTGCAGTGCGTTACAGCTGTCAGATGAAGTGGAAAGAGGCGGAGTCTGACAGTTTGTTTTTATCCAGTTGGCTGGGACCAGCTTTATTTTGTTACACATTTTTTTGCTATATATAGCTGGAGCTTAAAAATTAAGCGCAATTCGTGCGCGTATGAAGGTGAGTAGAGAAAATATGAGAATCATGGGACTTGATTACGGCTCTAAGACTGTTGGAGTTGCTGTTTCCGACTTACTGGGTATAACCGCCCAGGGCGTGGAGACAATTACGAGAGAAGAAGAAAACAAACTGAGAAAAACCTGTGCCCGGATTGAGCAGCTTATTGGGGACTATGAGATTGAAACCATTGTTTTGGGTTATCCTAAGAATATGAATAATACAGCTGGTGACAGAGCGAAAAAAACAGAAGAATTTAAACAAATGCTTGAACGCCGGACAGGTCTTACTGTAGTTTTATGGGATGAGAGACTGACGACAGCCGCATCTGAGAGAATTTTAATGGAAAGCGGCGTAAGACGGGAAGACCGGAAAGCGGTAATTGACAAGGTTGCAGCAGGACTGATTCTGCAGGGATATCTAGACAGCTTAAAACAGGAGACAGGCAATGAACAGTGAAGAGAAGAAAATTACCCTGACCAATGACGAAGGGGAAGAGATTGCTTTTTATGTTTTAGAAGAAACCAGAATTAATGGTATGAATTATCTGCTGGTTACAGACACGGCAGATGAGGACGAAGAAGGAGAATGTTACATCTTAAAAGACTTGTCAAAACGGGATGAAGAAGATGCCCTGTATGAGTTTGTTGAGGATGATAACGAGATAGATTATTTATTTAAAATATTTTCCGAACTGCTTGACGGAGCGGATGTAGATATTGAAAAATGATGGTAAGTGATTGAGGGACTGTTGTATGGAACAGGAAGTTTTTAAAGATATGCTTCGAAAAAAAGGACTCAAGGTGACCAATCAGCGCATGCTGGTACTGGAACTCATGGCTGAGCGTCCGGGAGAACATCTGACTGCAGAGGAGATCTATGATCTGGCCAGACAGAGCTGTCCGGAGATAGGGCTTGCTACGATTTACAGGACCGTACAGGTACTGGTGGATTTATCCGTAATTGATAAGGTCAGCTTTGATGATGGATTTGCCCGCTATGAACTGGGGGGCTTTAATCGTGAGTCCGGACATCACCACCACCATGCGATTTGCAGCCGATGCGGTAAAGTATTTTCCTTTAAGGGCGACCTTTTAGATACTCTGGAACAGGCACTTCTTGATACAGAGGGGTTTATGGTAACAGATCATGAAGTGAAACTTCACGGGTACTGCAGGGAATGCCGGGAGGAAATGGAAGAACAGGACGGGAAATAATAAAACGGAGGTAAAAGATTGAAGAAACAAGATATTGACGCGAAAGTAAAAATCATTCCCTTAGGTGGAATGGAGCAGATTGGTATGAATATCACTGCTTTTGAATACGAGGACAGCATCATTGTTGTGGATTGCGGACTGGCTTTTCCCACAGATGATATGCTTGGAATCGACCTGGTTATCCCGGATGTATCCTATTTAAAACAAAATTTGGACAAAGTGAAGGGATTTGTAATCACTCATGGGCATGAGGACCATATCGGTGCACTCCCTTATATTTTAAGGGATATCAATGTACCTGTATACGGAACAAAGCTGACTATAGGTCTGATTGACAATAAGTTAAAAGAGCATAACCTTTTAAAAAATACAAAAAGAAAAGTGATCAAACATGGACAGTCCATTAACCTGGGGTGTTTCCGTATTGAATTCATAAAAACGAACCACAGCATCGCCGATGCTTCCGCCCTTGCCATATTCTCTCCGGCAGGCGTGATTTTACACACCGGTGATTTTAAGATTGATTACACACCTGTATTTGGAGAACCTGCTAATCTGGAGCGGTTTGCAGAATTAGGGAAGAAAGGTGTTCTGGCTATGCTTTGTGACAGCACCAATGCAATCAGACCGGGATTTACACCTTCTGAGAAGACCGTAGGAAAGTCTTTCGATAACATTTTTGCTGATCATAAAAACAACCGTATCATTGTAGCAACCTTTGCGTCCAATGTAGACAGAGTGCAGCAAGTTATCAATTCGGCTGCAAAATACGGACGTAAGGTTGTTGTGGAAGGCCGCAGTATGGTTAATGTAATTGGTACAGCAAGTGAACTGGGATATATTAACATACCTGAAGGGACACTGATTGATATTGATCAGCTGAAAAATTATCCGGATGAGCAGACAGTGCTCATTACTACAGGAAGTCAGGGAGAATCCATGGCTGCGCTTTCACGAATGGCAGGCAGCACCCATAAAAAGATCTCTATTAAGCCGAATGATGTGATCATTTTAAGCTCCCATCCGATACCAGGTAACGAAAAGGCGGTCTCTAAGGTAGTGAACGAACTGTCCATGAAAGGAGCCGAGGTTATTTGTGAAGATACACATGTTTCCGGGCATGCGTGCCAGGAGGAAATTAAACTGATGTATGCCCTCGTGCGTCCCAAATACGCGATTCCGGTCCATGGAGAATACCGTCACCTTATGGCTCAGAAGAAGCTGGTTGAGGCAATGGGAATACCAAAAGAGAATATCGTCATCATGTCATCAGGTGATGTGGTGGAGTTGGGACAGGAATCCTGTAAAATAGTGGATCATGTTCAGTCCGGAGGTATTCTGGTAGACGGACTTGGTGTTGGTGATGTTGGTAACATTGTATTAAGAGACAGACAGAATCTGGCTCAGAACGGTATTATTGTAGTCGTGCTCACATTAGAAAAATACTCCAATCAGCTTCTTGCTGGACCTGATATCGTATCCAGAGGATTTGTATATGTGAGAGAATCGGAAGACCTGATGGAAGAGGCAAGAACCATAGTCAATGATGCGGTACAGGATTGCCTGGAACGCAAGATCAATGACTGGGGGAAAATCAAGAATATCATCCGGGACAGTTTAAGCGATTTCCTTTGGAAGCGTATGAAGCGTAATCCCATGATTCTGCCGATTATTATGGAGGTTTAGGAGGCGAAAGGATTAGATCGTTATGAGCCGGACAACCAATGAGATAAATAAAATAACAGGAGCGATCATTGCTGTTTCCACCAGACTTATCGTTTTAGCACTGGTCGTACTGCTGGTGTATGAGGGTGTGACCAGGGGCTATGAGTTTGGGCATGATATATTTTATGCCTCCGCTGTAGAGCAGAGCCCGGGACATGATAAGAGCATTACTGTGGAAAAGGGTGCTTCGGCCGTACGGGTGGCAAAGCTTTTAAAGGGCAGCGGTTTAATCACCAATGAGTATTCCTTTATCATACAGGCGGAGTTCTTTAATTACAAGGTGAATCCGGGAGTCTATACCTTTAACACTTCCATGACCTCCAAAGAGATCCTTCAGATGATGAATGATAATACGGAGGAAAAGGAAGAGAAACAATGATTGTTAACGACAGGATAACGGAATATATTAAATCTCTGGAGACTGACCGGAGCAAACTTCTTACTGAGATCGGAACAAAAGCGAGAGAAGAAGGGGTACCTGTTATTCGGGAGGAGACTGCGGCTTTTCTGCAGACGATGACCGCAGCTGTGCAGCCGAAGGCGATTTTAGAAGTGGGAACAGCTGTTGGTTATTCCACACTTTTGATGGCAGAGGTTATGCCAGAAAATTGCCATATCACTACCATAGAAAAATATGAGAAGAGAATTCCACAAGCCAGGTCTAATATTTTAATGGCCGGAGAAACGGAACGGATCACCCTGTACGAGGGAGATGCACAGGAGGTATTAGAGGGGCTTAACGGCCCCTTTGACCTTGTCTTTTTAGATGCGGCCAAGGGTCAGTATTTAATCTGGCTTCCCAGAATTCTTGAACTTTTAAGACCGGGCGGAATGCTGATTTCAGACAATGTTCTCCAGGACGGAGATATTATTGAATCACGATATGCCGTGGAGCGGCGCAATCGTACCATTCACGGACGGATGCGGGAATATTTGTTTGAATTAAAGCATTGTGACCAGCTTATTACATCGGTGGTTCCTATTGGAGATGGAATTACCGTCAGCATTTTAAAAGAGAAATACGAGAGAGGAGTTTCATGAGAAAGACCGAACTTTTGATTCCGGCAGGCAGCCTGGAAGTGTTGAAAACCGCAGTTATTTACGGTGCAGATGCTGTTTATATCGGAGGAGAAGCCTTTGGACTGCGTGCAAAGGCAAAAAACTTCACGAATGAAGATATCCGCAAAGGGATTGCCTTTGCCCACGACCGCGGGGTAAAAGTTTATATAACAGCCAATATTCTGGCCCACAACGAAGATCTTTCCGGAGTAGAAGAATATTTTAATGAGTTAAAGGAAATCAGACCGGATGCCGTGATTATTTCCGATCCGGGGGTATTTGCCATTGCGAAACGGGTGATTCCTGATATGGAAATTCACATCAGCACCCAGGCGAACAACACAAATTATGGAACGTACCTGTTCTGGTATCAACTGGGAGCCAGACGTGTGGTATCAGCCAGAGAACTATCCCTTGCTGAAATTAAGGATATACGTGGAAAGATTCCGGATGAACTGGAGATTGAAAGCTTTATACACGGAGCCATGTGCATGTCCTATTCCGGCCGCTGTCTGCTTAGTAACTTTATGACGGGCAGAGATGCAAACCAGGGAGCCTGTACCCATCCCTGCAGATGGAAATACTCCATTGTAGAAGAAAAGCGTCCGGGTGAGTATATGCCGGTTTATGAAAATGAGCGTGGGACTTACATCTTTAATTCCAAGGATTTGTGCATGATTGAGCACATTCCGGAAATGATGGATGCAGGGATCGACAGTTTTAAGATTGAAGGACGTATGAAAACGGCTCTTTATGTGGCCACTGTGGCAAGAACTTACCGGAAAGCCATCGATGACTATAATAAAGATCCGGAGATTTATAAAGCCAATATGGACTGGTATAAGTCTGAAATCGGAAAATGTACCTACAGAGAGTTTACCACCGGCTTTTACTTTGGAAAACCAGACGCAACCACTCAGATTTATGACAACAACACCTATGTTAAGAATTACACCTATTTAGGGACAGTTGAAGCGGTTGATGAGCGAGGATATGCAAGAATCGAGCAGAAGAATAAATTTACCGTGGGAGAAACCATTGAGGTCATGAAGCCTGATGGAAGGAACCTGGAGGTTCCTGTAAAGGGTATATTTAATGAAGAGGGAGAACCGCAGGATAGTGCGCCTCATTCCAGGCAGATCCTTTTTGTCGATCTTGACGCACAGATCGAACCATTCGATATACTTCGCAGAAGCGAAATGGAATAAATGATCTTATTTTAAACACTGTCCGGCATGGCAGGTTACCCAGCCGGACAGTGTTTTTCTTTTTCCGGGGCGATGTATGGCTGTTGTAGAAACTGCCATATTGTGGTATGCTATACAATGTCTACACGGTTTATAGAAAGAAGTTATAAGAGCGGAGGCTTACGTATGATATGGTTGTTATGGCTGACAGCTGTTTTATGTGTCATTTATTATATTGTGATTGTCATTTATTCAGGCTTAACCACTTCTTTTTCCCTGATCTGGCTGTTTTTTGCAGTCATATGCATGGGATTGGCAGCAGGATGGGAAGCTTATATAAAGCATAAGGATAAGGTGCCCCTATGGCTTCCGGTTTCGGTTGTTACCATGTGCTGTACCGGTGTCCTTGTATTTGCTGTGGTGGAAATTCTGGTATTTACCGGAGTAGCTGCCCGTGATACATCAAATCTGGACTATGTGATCGTTCTGGGTGCCAGAGTCAAGGATACGGGAATCAGCAAGTCCTTAAAAAAACGCCTGGATAAGGCGGTGGAATATGTAGATAAAAACCCGGGCACTATCCTTATATTGTCCGGTGCAAAGGGTGAGGATGAACCGGTCGCTGAGGCAGTTGCCATGAGAGATTATCTAGTGTATAACGGTGTGCGGGAAGAGCAGCTTATTTTGGAGACACGTTCCCATAGCACAGTTGAGAATATTGCATACAGCCGTGTAGCCATTGAAGAGGACCAGGCCAGAAAGAAGGCCCACAGGCAGAACGGCCCGGATATTATAATTCCGGGAGCCTTTGAAGAAGTGCCGGATAAGCCCATAAGAATCGGCGTACTGACCAGCGATTTTCATGTATTCCGGGCGGAGCAGATTGCAGAAAAATGGGGAATACCTGATATTTACGGGATATCCTGCGGCTCAGATCCGGTTCTTTTTATACATTTTTGTGTCAGGGAATGCGCGGCAATATTAAAAGACAAATTAGTGGGCAATATGTAATTAATACAGTATTTCAGGAGGAAGAAATCATATATGAATCAGTTGAAAAATCTTGCAGCCTATGAGGTTGTTGAGGAGAAAGAAATTGTGGAGTTAAACGCTACAGGGTGCGTACTCCATCACAAAAAAAGCGGAGCCAGGATATTTATCATACCATGTAACGACGAGAACAAGGTATTTAACATTGGATTTCGGACTCCTCCAAAGGACAGCACGGGAGTGGCTCATATTCTGGAGCACAGTGTTTTATGCGGTTCCGACCAGTTTCCGGTCAAGGATCCGTTTGTGGAACTGGTTAAGGGTTCCCTTAACACATTTTTAAATGCCATGACATATCCGGATAAGACCGTATATCCGGTTGCCAGCTGTAACGAAAAGGATTTTCATAACCTGATGAATGTTTATATGGATGCTGTACTTCATCCAAATATCTATAAGGAAGAGAAGATCTTTATGCAGGAAGGCTGGCATTATGAGCTGGACAGCAAAGATTCCGATCTGATCTACAACGGTGTGGTTTACAATGAAATGAAGGGCGCGTTTTCCTCGCCGGAAGAGGTTCTTGACCGGTTTACCAGGAAGGTGCTTTTCCCGGATAACTGCTATGGCCAGGAATCCGGCGGAGATCCCTCCTTCATTCCAGACCTGACATATGAGGATTTTTTGAATTTCCACAGAAAATATTATCATCCTTCTAACAGCTATATCTACCTGTACGGTGATATGGATATGGAGGAGAAACTTACGTGGCTGGATAAGGATTATTTAAGCCGATATGACAAGACTGAGGTGGACTCCAGAATCGGAATGCAGAAGCCGTTTGAGAAGCCGGTGCAGGAGGAGACATACTATTCCATAACGGAAGGCGAATCAGAAGAGAATGCCACCTATCTTTCCATTAATACCGTAGTGGGAACCGGTTTGGATCCCAAACTGTATGTGGCATTCCAGATTCTTGAATATACCCTTCTGGATGCACCAGGCGCTCCCTTAAAGCAGGCGCTTATTGATGCAGGGATCGGACAGGACATTATCGGTGGGTATAACAACGGAATTCTGCAGCCATATTTTACTGTCATTGCCAAAAACGCCAACAAAGAGCAGCTGGGTGAATTCCTCGCAGTGATCAAGGGTACCCTGAGAAAACTGTCTGATGAAGGAATCAATAAAAAGAGTTTAAAAGCCGGGATGAATTATTATGAATTCCGTTATCGGGAAGCAGATTACGGTTCAGCACCGAAGGGGCTGATGTACGGTCTGCAGTGCATGGACAGCTGGCTTTATGATGGTGATCCCATGATGCATTTACAGTACCAGGCTACGTTTGATTATTTGAAGAAGGTTGTAGATGATGGATATTTTGAACAGCTGATCCGGGAATATTTACTGGATAATCCGTTCGAGGCAGTATTGACGGTCAGTCCGAAGAAGAACTTAACAGCCCAGGAAGATAAAAAAACAGCAGAAAAGCTTGCAGAATATAAAGCTTCTCTTTCAGAAGCAGAGATCAGCCGGTTGATTGAACAGACAAAAGCATTAAAGGAATATCAGGAAATCCCATCTCCACAGCAGGAGTTAGAGAAGATTCCCATGCTTTCCAGAGAGGATATAAGCAGGGAACCGGAACAGATTATCTGGGAGGAGAAGGAAGTCCATGGGATTAAGGTCATTCATCATGAGATGTTCAGTTCTGGTATCGGATATTTAAAAGTGCTATTTGACACATCGGTTCTTCCTATGGAAGATTTGCCATATGTGGGATTTTTAAAATCTCTGCTAGGATATGTGAATACGGAAAATTACACCTACGGGGATTTAACCAGTGAGATTCATTTAAACAGCGGAGGTGTCAGCTTCAGCGTAACGTCCTATCCTGATTTAAAGAATAGAGGCCAGTTTAAAGGTTATTTTATGGCAAGTGCCAGAGTACTTTATGATAAGATCGACTTTGGTTTTTCCATTCTGAATGAAATCCTGACACGTTCTCTTTTGGATGATGAGAAGCGGGTGGGAGAAGTGATCAGCGAAACAAGATCCAGAGCAAGAATGAAACTGGAGGGTGCCTGCCACTCCGCAGCAGTGACAAGAGCTACATCCTATTTTTCGCCGGCTGCTTATTTTAATGATATAACCGGCGGTATCGGATATTATGAATTTTTAGAGAAGCTGGATAAGGAGTATCCAGCCAATAAGAAAATGTTCATTGCCAGATTTCAGTCCGTGGTGAAAAAGCTTTTTACAACCGGCAATATGATAGTTAGCTATACGGCGGATGAGGAAGGTTATGCCCTTCTTCCCGATGCGATGAAAAAACTGACTGATGCTCTGCCCTCCGGAGACGGTCTGCGGATTCCGTTTCTTTATCCGTCAGGAAACAGAAATGAGGGATTTACAACGGCATCACAGGTTAACTATGTGGCAAGGTGCGGAACCTTTGCAGGCACAGGACTGAAGTATACCGGGGCATTAAAGATATTAAAAGTAATTTTAAGCTACGATTACCTTTGGATCAATTTAAGAGTCAAAGGAGGCGCATATGGCTGCATGAGCGGATTCGGCCGTTCCGGCGAGGGCTATTTCGTTTCCTACCGTGACCCTAATTTAAAAGAAACAAACCGGATCTACGAAGGTGTGGTGGAGTATTTAGAAAACTTCCAGGTAGAAGACCGGGATATGACCAAATACGTAATCGGAACCATCAGCGATATGGATGTACCGTATCCGCCGTCTACCAAAGGAAACCGGGGATTGTCTGCCTATATATCAGGTGTGACGAAAGAGATGATGATAAAGGAGCGGGAAGAGGTGTTAAATGCTTCCCAGGAAGATATCAGGAACCTGGCCTCTATCGTAAAAGCGGTATTAAGCACAAACAGTCTCTGTGTGATCGGCAATGAAGAGAAAATTACAGCGGATCATGCTCTGTTTGCAGAGACCAAGAATTTATTCCATTCATAACACAAAGGAGAAACTATATGGATCATAACTATAAATCTGGCTTCGTATCCTTAATCGGCCGCCCAAACGTGGGAAAATCTACCCTGATGAATCATTTAATCGGGCAGAAAATTGCCATAACATCAGATAAGCCACAGACTACAAGAAACAAAATTCAGACTGTATATACGGATGACAGGGGGCAGATCATATTTCTTGATACTCCTGGAATTCACAAGGCGAAAAACAAGCTTGGAGAATATATGGTGAATGTGGCAGAGCATACGTTAAAGGAAGTGGACGTAGTGCTGTGGCTGGTAGAACCCTCCACCTTTATCGGTGCCGGGGAGCAGCATATCGCAGAGCAGTTAAACCAGGTAAAAACACCGGTTATTCTGGTCATCAATAAGATCGATACGGTGAAGAACCAGGAAGAGATTCTTACGTTCATAAACGCCTATAAGGATATCTGTAAGTTTGCGGAGATTGTTCCTGTTTCCGCATTGAAGGATAAAAATACGGATTTAATGCTGGAGCTGATATATAAGTATCTTCCGGAAGGTCCCCAGTATTATGATGAAGATACGGTAACAGATCAGCCCATGCGCCAGATTTCTGCAGAGCTGATCCGGGAAAAGGCACTTCGTCTGTTAAACGATGAGATCCCTCACGGAATAGCCGTAACAGTAGAAAAGATGAAGGAACGGGACAACGGAATCATGGATATTGAAGCAAACATTGTCTGTGAGAGGGAATCCCACAAGGGAATCATCATCGGAAAAGGCGGTTCCATGTTAAAGAAGATCGGAAGTGCGGCACGCCGGGAAATTGAAAGCCAGCTGGAGATGAAAGTGAATTTACAGCTATGGGTGAAGGTCCGCAAAGAATGGCGTGACAGTGAATTGTATATGAAAAATTATGGGTATAGCCAGAAGGATATTTAAAAGTGGTGGTTAACATTGAGGGAAACAGAAAAACTGACGGGGATGGTAATCAAGGTATCTCCGGTAGGAGAGATGGATAAACGTCTTGTGATACTGACCAGGGAAAGAGGAAAGGTCACCGCATTTGCCAGAGGAGCGAGGAGACCCGGCAATCCGTTTATGGCGGTGGCCAGGCCCTTCGCCTTTGGTCAGTTTTCCCTATATGCCGGCAGGGATTCCTATACGCTCCAGTCTGCGGAAATCTCCAATTATTTTGATGAGCTGGCAGCAGATATGGAATGCACCTGCTATGGCTCCTACTTTCTGGAATTTGCCGATTACTATTCCAGGGAGAATATCGACGGGACCGGATTCTTAAAGCTTTTATACCAGTCAGTAAGAGCTCTTTTAAAGCCTGCCCTAAATAATCAGCTGGTACAGCGGATATTCGAACTTAAGTCCATGGTATTGAACGGAGAATATACGGAGCAGCCCCCCCGGCAGGTCAGTGATTCGGCAAACTATGCCTGGGAGTATGTGATTGCTTCTCCCATGGAGCATTTATATACCTTTACCCTGACGGAACCGGTACTTTTGGAATTCTCCCGGTGTGTGGAAATCAATAAAAAACGGTATGTAGACCGGGAGTTTCATTCTCTGGAGATTTTGCAGACTATGATGGGGAGTAAAGTATTGAAATGACAGGCAGCATTTGATATAATGCTCTCATATGTGCCAATGCAGGAGGAATTTGGATGAAAAAATTAAAAGCGGTTCTGGCGGCTGTGCTGGCAGCAGGTATGATGACAGGCTGTCTTGGAATTGGCGGCAGCAGTACCCTGAATACAGAGAGCAGCAGAATCTTTGTAACAGAAGAAGGAACTTTTCAGACTGCAACGGTGGAATCTTATGCGCAGCAGGATTATTACAGCGCAGATGAACTGAAATCATTTCTGGAAGAGGCAGTTTCTAAGTATAACGGGGAAAACGGTCAAAACCAGGTAACCTTAGATTCCTGTACTCTGGATAGCGGAACAGCCAGGATGATGTTTCATTATGCTTCCCCGGACGCACTGATTGGATTTACAACACAGTATGAGGATAAGGCAAACCAGGTGGAATCCATTGCAGTCAGCAGACTGTCTGATGTTTATGATCAGAGCGAATCAGAGGGAACGGCTTTTATAAAAGCTTCAGACGGGAAAAAAGCAGACAGGAAAGCATTGTCAAAAAGAGGAGAGAACCAGGCGATAGTAGTGACGTCGGAAAATCCGGTAACCATACAGACCCAGGGTAGGCTGCTGTTTGTCTCTGACAATGTGGTAATAAAAGATAAACATACAGTACAGACAACAAAGGGAAAAAGCTACATTATTTATAAATAAGAGAGGTTAAGATCATGGAAAAGACAATGGAAAAGATAGTGGGACTGGCAAAGTCAAGAGGATTCGTATATCCGGGCTCAGAAATTTACGGAGGTCTTGCAAATACCTGGGATTACGGCAATCTGGGAGTAGAATTAAAGAATAACGTTAAGAAAGCCTGGTGGCAGAAGTTTATCCAGGAAAGTCCCTATAACGTAGGAGTGGACTGTGCAATCCTGATGAATTCCCAGACCTGGATCGCTTCCGGCCATTTAGGCGGATTTTCCGACCCCCTTATGGATTGTAAGGCATGTAAGGAGCGTTTCCGTGCAGATAAGCTGATCGAAGATTACATGAGTGAACATGGAATTACTATCGAAGGTTCCGTAGACGCATGGTCTCAGGAAGAGATGAAAACATACATCGATGAGAAAAACATCTGCTGCCCAAGCTGCAAAAAACATGACTTTACCGATATTCGTCAGTTCAACTTAATGTTCAAGACTTTTCAGGGAGTTACCGAGGATGCGAAGAACACGGTTTATTTAAGACCAGAGACAGCACAGGGTATCTTTGTAAACTTTAAGAATGTCCAGAGAACTTCCCGTAAGAAAATCCCATTTGGAATCGGACAGATTGGTAAGTCCTTCCGTAATGAGATTACACCTGGAAACTTTACCTTCCGTACCAGAGAATTTGAACAGATGGAGCTGGAGTTCTTCTGTGAACCGGATACCGATTTAGAGTGGTTTGCTTATTGGAAAGAGTTCTGCATCAGCTGGTTAAAGAACTTAGGCATCAAAGATGATGAAATGCGTGTCAGAGATCATGAAAAGGAAGAACTTTCCTTCTATAGCAAGGCAACCTCTGATATAGAATTTTTATTCCCCTTCGGCTGGGGGGAATTATGGGGAATTGCTGACAGAACCGATTATGACTTGACCCAGCACCAGAATACCTCTGGTCAGGACTTGACTTATTTTGACGACGAGAAAAAGGAACGTTATATTCCATACGTAATAGAACCGTCTCTGGGAGCTGACCGCGTGACACTTGCCTTCCTATGCGCTGCTTACGATGAGGAAGAGATTGCAGAAGGCGATGTGCGTACAGTTCTCCATTTCCATCCGGCAATTGCTCCGGTTAAGATTGGGGTCCTTCCATTGTCCAAGAAATTAAATGAAGGTGCAGAGAAAGTATTTGACGAGCTGCGCAGATACTATAACTGTGAATTTGATGACAGGGGAAATATTGGAAAACGTTACAGAAGACAGGATGAGATCGGTACACCATTCTGTATTACCTATGACTTTGATTCAGAAGAAGATCACGCAGTCACCGTCCGTGACCGTGATACCATGGATCAGGTCAGAGTTCCTATTGCAGAACTTAAGAGCTATTTCGAAGATAAATTCTGTTTTTAATAACTGAAGATCAGGGTGCAGGTAAGGGGCTGATGCCTTTTCCTGCACCTTTTGAATTTACTTTTCCATATCAGATTCTCGTTTGGTCCAGTGCACGGTTTCCGGCTGATGGACAACCGGAGCGTAGATACAATAGAGTTTCAGAGGACGGTCTCCGGTATTAATCAGATTATGCCAGGTACTGGCAGGAATTAAAACCGCACAGCCATTGTCCAGTGAGTGGGAGTAAAAAAGATTATATGGACTGTCTCCCATATAAATAATTCCATCACCGTCTATCACACACAAATACTGATCCTCATTGGGATGAATCTCCGCACCAATTTCATAATCCACAGGAATACTCATTAAAGTAAGCTGCATATGTTCTCCGGTCCATCTTGTTGTCCGGAAGGAGGGATTTCTTAATGTTTCATCGCGGATATTAAGAATGAGAGGAAAAGGACCGTAATCAGTCACATCCCAGGAATTATAGGAGCGGTTGTGGCAGATGACATTGCAAAAGGAATCACAGTCAGACATTATGAGATCACTCTTTTCGTATTCTGTATTGTATTATATGGCAGTATTTTTTTATCAGTGACTCTAAAAGGAAAACATAAATGCCGCAGGCGGAAATCCAGTTGGATCCCGGTCCTGCGGCATATTCGTTATCTCTGTCCTTTGTCGTAAGGAATTCCTTCCGCTTTTGGAGCCTGGGAATTCTTTGAGGTAAAGACCAGTACAATTAATGTAATGATATAAGGTATCATTTTGTAGAAGTAGCTTGGAATCCCCAGAGCGCTTAATAGAGGAATTCCGGAATAGGAGGAAGCGATCGCCTTCATCAGTCCGAAGAAAAGAGAGCACAGCATAATATTCACCGGTTTCCACTGACCGAAGATTAATACCGCCAAAGCCAGGAAACCGTATCCTGCTACATCAGCATTAAAGTTGGTGGAAGTGGGAACAACAAATACCAGGCCTCCCAGACCGCCTAACGCTCCTGAAATCATAACGCCCGCATACTGCATACGGTAAACGTTAATTCCTGCGGAATCTGCTGCCTGAGGATGTTCCCCGCATGCACGAAGTCTTAAACCGAATCGGGTCCGGTACAGAACGACTGCAGATAAAAGAAAGATGATGATACCAACGTATGTGGTAATATAGGTATTCTGAAATAAAAGTGGTCCGATAAAAGGGATACTTCCTAAAACCGGGACTGAGACAATGCGGAAGGTGTTGTTAAACGGAACCTGCTGTACCCCCTGAATGACACGGGCTACAAAGATTGCAAAAGCAGGAGCGAACATGTTTAAGGCAGTACCGCTGATTACCTGGTTTGATTTCATATTGATGGAGGCGTAAGCATGGAACAGAGAGAATATCATTCCCGTTCCCATGGAAATTAAGATGGCGGCAGTCAGCTGAAGCTGGCCGCTCATGTTATTCCCGGTTAAATTTAAAAACAGAATTCCAGTAAAAGCGCCCATGGTCATAATACCTTCCAGCGCGATATTGATAATACCGCTGCGTTCCGAAAACATGGCTCCAAGGGCAACGATCATGAGAGGAATCATGAAATACATGGTCTGCTGAAAAATGAAATAAATAACACTCATGATTTCGTGCCTCCTTTCTCCGTTTCGTTTGAGTTTGTATTTTTCTGGCTCACTAACTTTGACATAATAATCTTAACCATCAGGGCAAAAGCACTGAAGTAAATGATAACTGCAACGATTATATCAATAATTTCCGTTGAAAATTCAAACAACTGTAAATAAAAGCCGCCTGCTGTCAGATATGCAATAAAAATACCGGAGAACAGAACCCCTATGGGATTATTCAGACCAAGGAGTGCGACGGAAATACCAGTAAAGCCTTCCGAAGGAAGCACATCTTTAATTTCAATATGTTTTCCTGTACCTGCAAGAAACAGAAGTCCGCCTGCAAGACCTGCAATGGCTCCTGCAATCACCATGGAAAGTATAATGCTTCTTTTTTCATTAATACCGGCATATTTGCTGGCATCCCGGTTAAAGCCTACAGCCTTTAATTCGTAGCCGAATGTGGTTTTATTTAAAACAACCCAGATGAGAATGACAACCAGTATGGCGATTATAATTCCGCCGTTGACACTGGAGCCCTGGAAAATCTTATCCAGACCCATCTTTGGAATATTGGCAGTAGCAGCCACGTTCTTTGATTCATTCCGCAGATTGTTAAACAGCGGTTTGTAGCTTTTGGTAATCCAGTTTACCAGATACATACCGATATAATTCATCATAATAGAGGCAATTACTTCATTCACGTTGTAGTAAGCCTTTAAAATTCCAGGTACCAGTCCCCACAATGCGCCCAGAATCACACTTGCAGCAAGGGCTGCTATCCAGTGAACCGGCCCCAGTGAGGTCCAGAGAATGCCCACGTATACGGCTCCAAAGCCTCCCATGATAAACTGACCGGGAGTACCGATGTTAAAGAGACCGGTTTTAAATGCGAATCCTACGGAAAGACCGGTGAGAATAATCGGGGTCGCATAATAAAATACCTGGCCGATCCCCTTTGAACCGTGGGTAAAGGCTCCTGTTAATATGGTAGCAAACCCCGGAAGCGCCTGCTCTCTGTTACACAGAAACAGGATAATCAGTCCCACAATCAGACCCAGAATAATGGCGAAAACGGAAGAGACGATACCTGTATGATCTTTGATCTGTTTCGGTTTCATTGTCTGCCACCTTCTTTCTTAGCGCCTGCCATATAAAGACCTAATTCCTGAACTGTAATGTTCTGCGGATCTAAGTCGGCTACAATGCCTCCTTCATACATGACTAAAATACGGTCGCTTAAATTCATAACTTCATCCAATTCAAGTGATACCAGTAAGATTGCGGCACCTGCATCACGCTGCTTTACCAGCTGGTTGTGAATGTATTCAATGGCGCCAACATCCAGTCCTCTGGTAGGCTGTACTGCAAGAAGAATGTCCGGTGCCTTTGAGATCTCCCTGGCAACGATTGCCTTTTGCTGATTGCCGCCGGACATGCTGCGCGTAGTGGTAAAGGTCCCCTCACTGCTTCGGATATCATAATTTTCAATCAGCTTCTGTGCGTAATCAAAGATCTGGTCATTCTTTAAAAATGAACCGCTCTGGAATTCCTTATCGAAGTACTGCTGGAGAACCAGATTGTATGCCAGGTTGTATTCCAGTACCAGACCATGTTTGTGGCGGTCCTCCGGTATGTGGGAGAGTCCATGGGTGTTTTTATACCGGATACTTTTTTTTGTCATATCTTCTCCGTTTATTAAAACAGAACCGGAATTTGGATCGGATAGGCCGGTGATTGCATGGATCAGTTCTGTCTGCCCGTTGCCGTCGATTCCGGCAATACAGACGATTTCACCTCTTCTTACCTGAAAGGAGACATCATGAACCAGCTTTTTGGTCTGTCCTTCCCGTTTCGCTTCTACGGATAAGCCGTTTACCTCTAAAACTACTTCGCCAGGCTCAGATGCTTTTTTCTGAATGGTTAAATTGACCTTACGGCCCACCATCATCTCTGACATCTCTTCCCTGGAGGTATCTGCCACATCTACAGTTCCAATATATTTACCGCGGCGCAGAACGGAACAGCGGTCTGCAACCGCCTTGATTTCATTGAGCTTATGAGTGATGAACAGAATGGATTTTCCTTCCTTTACAAGATCCCGCATGATCTGCATCAGTTCATCGATTTCCTGAGGAGTCAAAACTGCCGTAGGTTCATCAAATATCATGATTTCATTGTCACGGTACAGCATTTTTAAGATCTCAACCCTTTGCTGCATACCAACAGTAATATCAGAAATCAATGCATCCGGATCCACAAACAGTTTGTACTGTTCGCTTAATTCCATAACTTTTTTTCGGGAATCATCCATTTTTAAAAATCCATGTCTGGTTGTTTCCATACCAAGTACGATATTTTGTAAAACTGTGAAATTCTCTACCAGCTTAAAATGCTGGTGCACCATGCCGATACCAAGTGCATTGGCATCCAGCGGACCTGTGATTTTTTCTTCGTTACCACGAACCCGTATCGTACCTTTTTCAGGCTGGTATAATCCGAATAAAACGCTCATGAGAGTGGATTTTCCTGCTCCGTTTTCTCCGAGGAGGGCATGTATCTCGCCTTTTTTCAGCTGAAGTGTAATGTCATCATTGGCAATGATACCGGGAAATTCTTTTGTGATATGAAGCATCTCAATAATGTAGTCCATAAAATCCCCCTTACTTCGGTACCTATCTCTGGGACCCGGTACCAGGTTAATAAAGTTCTGAATCAAAAAGAAGATGCCGTAAGAGACCAGATCTGATATGACTGGTGAATCAAACGGCATCTCCTTTCCTTGTTATGTCCCCGAAGAGTTACCTCTTCGGATTATTCTACAAAGTTAATTTTTGTTTTTTCAAGCTTTAAGTCTTTGGTTGGATCGTTATTATCCTCAGACGGCTGTACCAGGGTTACCTTGCCATCCTTTAATTCACCGAGAATTTTTGAGTAATCATCTTTGGTAAATTTGGTAAATTTGGAAGTTTCCATAGGAAGACCAATTCCATCATTCTTAGCTGAGAAGACACTTGTCTCGCCGCCTGGGAACTTGTTGTCATAGAAATCTTTCACACCATCGTATACAGAAACGGAAAGCTGTTTCATGGCAGATGTGATGACTGTATCGGATTCAAAGCTCTGGTCTACGTCAACACCGATTACTTTTTTGCCCTTTTCCTGAGCAGCAGCCATAACAGAGTTACCTACAGCACCACCGCAGCCAAAGATAACTTCTGTTCCGTTCTGATACCAGGAGGCAGCCATGGACTGTGCTTCCGGAGTAGCAGCGAAAGCACCGGTATAGTTGTACATAATTTCAACGTTATCAATGCCCATTTCTTTCGCAGCGTAGTCTGCACCTTCAGCAAATCCGTAACCATAACGGATTACTGCAGGAACTGCCATACCGCCTAAGAAGCCAAGCTTTGTATTGCCGTCTTTTACTGCAGCATAACCGGCTAAGAAACCGGGCTCGTCCTCCTGGAACAGGATAGGCATAACATTGGATTCTGTCCTATATTCAGAATAATCTGCGTTGTGTGGAACTCCGTCAAGAAGAATGAAGTGTACATCCTTATACTGATCCTGTGCAAGGAATACCGGCTCTTCAAATAAGTAGCCAGGGCATACAACTAATTTGGCACCGCCTTCAATCGCAAGGCCAATGGTTTCTAAATAAGAATCTGTGGTACCCTCCTGAGGCTGATAGTACTTGTAGGAAATCTTGTTCTCCTCTGCGTACTTTTTCATACCTTCCCACGCACCCTGGTTAAATGATTTGTCATCAATAGTACCAAGGTCGGTAACCAGCGCCAGTTCATATCCGTCTGATGAATCAGACTTTACAGAAGTTGCACCTGTGGTTTCTGCAGTTTTTTCTGCTGCAGTGGTGGTTTCTGCGGAAGAGGCTGCTGTTGTGGCGGTTCCGGAGTTGGAAGAACCACATGCGCTGAGTGTTGCAGCCATCATGACTGCCATAGCTAATGCGAGAGCTCTTTTCTTCATAATTCTATTTTTCCTCCTGTTATTAATAGATTTTCAGAGATACCTTTAATGTATCATATTTTGGCAATGGAAACAATCTTAATCGATGATATTTTGATGAAAAACTAAGATAAAAATATCAGTTATTTTAAAGGAAATGATTTTACTTTTAAATGTTAACAGGCTCTTTCCTTCTTTTCCTTGTTATTTAATTAAATTATGTTAAACTATTTTAAGAATGATACGAGGAGACTTAATTATGAAACAAGTAAATTTACTAGAAGATCCTGTGAATAAATTATTTGCAAGATACTTACTTCCATCAATTAGTGCAACAATGGTCACATCAATCTATATATTAGCTGACACTCTGATGATTGGAAGGGGTGTGGGGGCCATTGGAATTGCCGCTTTAAATATACTGCTGCCCCTGTTCAGTCTGTTTTTTGCCACCGGTATGCTGTTTGGAGCAGGAGGAGGAATTCTCTTATCAGTATCAAAAGGGAAAATGAATGATTTAGCAGCAAATCAGTATTATACGTCTGCATTTCTTATGGCTGTAGTGATGAGTGCGGTTTATACAGTTTTGGGACAAGTATTTTTCACACCTGTCACCAGGTTTTTAGGAAGTAATGAAACAATGGCTCCTTATGTGGAGGAGTATGGAAGAATATTGATATCCGGTGCTCCGGCTTTTTTATTTTCTTCTTTTTATCAGGTATTTGTGCGCAATGACAAAGCTCCCAAAATTGCTATGACTGCTGTGGTATCCGGGGGAGTTTTTAATATTATCCTGGATTATATTCTGATATTTTCCATGAAGATGGGTATGGCAGGGGCTGCGGCTGCCACAGTGACAGGTTCAGCCCTAACGCTTGTAATTCTGCTGACGCACCTGGTTTCAAAAGAAAATACCCTGCGATTTGTTGCAGGAGCACAGATTGGACAGGCGGCGGAAGTGGTAAAAAACGGAATTTCCAGCTTTTTGCTGGATATGTGCAATGGGGTTGTCACGTTCCTTTTTAACCGCCAGATTCTTTCCATAGCCGGAGAGCTGGGAGTGGTGGTTTACGGAATTATATCCAACAGTTCCTATATTGCATCATCTGTCAATAACGGGATATCCCAGGCAGTCCAGCCAATCCTGGCAACGAATTTCGGTGCAGGTAAAAAGGAGAGGTTAACAAAAGTGAGGCAGCTGGCAGAGAGAACAGCCCTTATATCCGGAGCTGTGTTTGCAGTGACAGGACTTCTGGTTCCAGCGCTGGTGACAGAAGCGTTTGTAAAGCCCGATCCGGAAATTCTGGCTATGGCGGTCCCAGCAGTAAGAATTTACTTCCTGTCCTTTGCCGCAATGGGTATGAATGTGTTATACACGACCTGGTTCCAGTCAGTCATGAAACCTGCGGCTGCACTGAAAATCTGCCTGCTTCGGGGGATTGTATTAAACAGCTTTCTGGTTTTCCTTTTTCCCGCTTTCATGGGAATCACCGGAGTCTGGGCAGTTATGCCTGTGACAGAAGCACTGACCCTTGTGGTATGTCGAATTATGTTGAAGAAACAGGACTCTTGACGAATGAAGTTTCGTATATACGAACGAAAATCGCATATCGGAAAAAGACAGACTTTGTAAGTGCTTTCAATGCAATTGTATTTAAAAAAGAGAAAATTACTTTAAATAATCAATGAAAACCTCTTTACTACCCCTTTAATTGTGCTATAATACTTTCAGGGCTTTTCCGCAATGGAAAGCGCGGGGGAGCAGCATAATTTACACATTTTGAGGAGGATTTTACTTATGGCAAGAAAATGGGTTTATTTGTTCACTGAGGGTAGTGCAGATATGAAAAACCTGTTAGGTGGCAAAGGGGCAAACCTGGCAGAGATGACCAATTTAGGTCTGCCGGTTCCGCAGGGGTTTACGATTACGACTGAGGCATGTACTCAGTATTATGAAGATGGGAAAACGATTAATGACGAGATTATGGGGCAGATCATGGATCATATCGAAAAGATGGAGAAAATCACCGGCAAAAAGTTTGGTGATAATGAAAATCCACTTCTGGTCTCCGTTCGTTCCGGAGCCAGGGCATCCATGCCAGGCATGATGGATACGATCTTAAATCTCGGATTAAATGAGCAGGTGGTGGAAGTGCTTGCTGAAAAATCTGGTAATCCCCGCTGGGCATGGGACTGCTACAGAAGGTTTATCCAGATGTTCTCTGATGTAGTTATGGAAGTGGGAAAGAAGTACTTCGAAGAACTGATTGATGAGATGAAGGAAAAGAAGGGCGTGACCCAGGATGTGGACCTGACTGCAGAAGATCTAAAACAGCTTGCAGTACAGTTTAAAGAAGAGTATAAGAAAAAAATCGGTTCCGATTTCCCGACTGATCCCAAAGAACAGTTAATGGAGGCGATCAAAGCCGTATTCCGTTCCTGGGACAACCCAAGAGCGAACATTTACCGCCGTGACAACGATATTCCTTACTCCTGGGGAACCGCTGTTAACGTTCAGATGATGGCATTTGGAAACATGGGAGAAACCTCGGGTACCGGTGTGGCATTCACCCGTGATCCTGCGACTGGTGAAAAACATCTGATGGGAGAATTCTTAATGAATGCCCAGGGAGAAGATGTAGTTGCCGGTGTGAGAACTCCGCAGAAGATCGAACAGTTAAAAGAGATTATGCCGGAAGTATATCACAAATTTGTAGGCATTTGCAGTATTCTGGAAGATCATTACAAAGATATGCAGGATATGGAGTTTACCATCGAAGATAAGAAACTTTATATGCTTCAGACCCGTAACGGCAAAAGAACAGCAAAAGCTGCTTTAAAGATTGCCTGTGATTTAGTTGACGAGTTTATGATCACAGAGGAAAAGGCAGTTAAGATGATTGACCCGAGAAACTTGGATACTCTGCTTCATCCTCAATTTGATGCAGAAGTATTAAAGAAGACAGAGCCGGTTGGAAAAGCACTGGCCGCATCTCCGGGTGCTGCCTGCGGTAAGATTGTATTTACTGCAGATGATGCGAAAGCATGGAAGGAACGAGGCGAAAAAGTGGTTTTAGTCCGTTTGGAAACCTCTCCTGAAGATATTGAAGGTATGAAGGCTGCTCAGGGTATTCTGACTGTAAGAGGAGGAATGACCTCTCATGCAGCGGTAGTTGCAAGAGGAATGGGAACCTGCTGCGTATCTGGTTGTTCAGAGATAGCCATGAATGAAGCAGCGAAAAAGTTTGTTCTTGCAGGTAAGGAATACCATGAAGGAGACTGGATCTCTCTGGATGGATCTACCGGACGGATCTACGATGGAATTATTCCTACAGTAGACGCAGCTATTGCCGGAGAGTTCGGAAGAATCATGGCATGGGCTGACAAATATAGAAAACTGAAAGTAAGAACCAATGCAGATACACCTTCTGATGCAAAGAAGGCCAGAGAGCTTGGTGCAGAGGGAATCGGTCTTTGCCGTACCGAGCACATGTTCTTTGAAGGAGACAGAATCGACGCATTCCGCGAGATGATCTGTTCCGATACGGTTCAGGAAAGAGAAGCAGCACTGGAGAAAATTCTTCCGGTACAGCAGGGTGATTTTGAGGCTCTCTACGAGGCACTGGAAGGAAATCCTGTTACAATCCGCTTCTTAGATCCGCCTCTTCATGAGTTTGTACCTACAGAGGAAGAGGATATTAAAAAGCTGGCTGAAACACAGGGCAAGACTGTGGAGCAGATCAAGACAATCATTGATTCTCTTCGCGAGTTCAACCCGATGATGGGACACAGAGGATGCCGTCTTGCTGTCACTTATCCGGAGATTGCAAAAATGCAGACAAAAGCAGTGATACGCGCTGCAATCAACGTTCAGAAGGCACATCCGGACTGGAATGTATGTCCTGAAATCATGATTCCTCTGATCTGTGATGAGAAGGAATTAAGATTTGTGAAGAAGATTGTTGTTGAGACTGCAGATGCAGAGATTGCAGCAGCAGGCAGCAAATTAACATATCAGGTAGGAACCATGATTGAGATTCCGAGAGCAGCACTGACTGCAGATGATATTGCAAAAGATGCAGAATTCTTCTGCTTTGGAACCAATGACTTAACTCAGATGACCTATGGTTTCTCCCGTGATGATGCAGGCAAGTTCTTAAATGCCTACTACGATACCAAGATCTTCGAGAGTGATCCATTTGCAAAGCTGGACCAGACCGGCGTAGGCAAGCTGATGGAGACTGCAATTAAGTTAGGCAAAGGAGTACGTCCTGATATGCATGTAGGTATCTGCGGCGAGCACGGCGGAGATCCTTCTTCCGTTGAATTCTGCCATAAGATTGGTCTTGACTATGTATCCTGCTCCCCGTTCCGTGTGCCGATTGCAAGACTGGCAGCAGCACAGGCAGCTATCGCCGAGTCACGTCAGTAAAAGATGCAAGCTGTTTTTTGGGAACTTTTGAAATCTCCAAAGATTTCATGAAGCAAAGTATGAGGATTTATCATCCGGAAAATACTTTCCATTACCCAGAAAAGCTTGAAATAAAGCTATTCCTAGTATAGGGTGTCTGCTTAGACACCCTATATTTTTTTACTTAAGAATAATTTCAACCAGGCTGTAATGAGAGCTAGACACAAGAAATTGTTGACTGCATTCGACAAAAATTCGAAGCATTTGTTTCGAAAATCGTAACACGAAAAATGACCCATTTTTGATTTTGTTTCGAAAATCGAAACTTTGAAGGAGGTTTAAAAATGTCGGAATTTACAGCTAAGAAGCTTAAAGAAGCACGTGTGAGAGCAGGATTGTCACAGGATGAAGCAGCTAGTCTTATGAAGTTGAATAAGAGAGCTATCAGTCAGATTGAAGCGGCACAGAGAAATTTATCTGCTGATGAACTTGCACAGTTCTCTCGTATTTATGAAGT
Organism: Lacrimispora amygdalina; assembly: GCF_900205965.1. Taxonomy (GTDB): domain Bacteria; phylum Bacillota; class Clostridia; order Lachnospirales; family Lachnospiraceae; genus Lacrimispora; species Lacrimispora amygdalina_A. Next base: position 49,153 of record NZ_OAOF01000014.1, on the reverse strand, counting down.
TGATGTAAGAGAATTACTGTTCCTAGAGTTTACAGAAGCCGGTGAAGAGCAGAGACTTGCAGCTAAGTACAGTTCGTTCTTTAAATTACTTGAGAAATTATCTGATCGTGATATTGAAGATGTTTATTGGGTAATAAAGCGTAAGGTTGAAGGAGTGCTTTAAAAACTAAATAAGACTCAGGATGCCCGCATTGCAGATTACACCTGCTTTGCGGGTATTTTTTAAGTTGACATATACGCAATGACTACATTATAATTTAGATAGAGATATACGCATTGACTACATTATAATTTAGATAGAGATATACGCATTGACTACATAAAGGAGGCGGCTATGAAGAAAGAAATCTACAATGTTGAAGGCATTGAAATTGAAGTAGAACATATAGATAAGGATGATGCTGATCGTGAACGTAGACTTATAGCATATCAGTTTAAGGCTATTAGAGAACAAGCTGGTATGAATCGTAAAGACTTTTCTGATTGGCTTGGAATTCCTTATCGAACAATGCAAGAATGGGAGCTGGGACGTAGACAGGCTCCAGATTATGTTCTTCGATTGATTGCTTATAAAGTTAAGATGGAGAAGGAAAGGGGGAACCTATAATGACAGTATTGTATGGTATTGGAACAGTTTTAAGAGTTATCCTTAGAATAGCATTATTACCTGTACAAGCAGTTCTTACATTGCTGATGCTTGCAATTGGTTTTATCGGTGGCCTAGCAAATCTTGTATGCTGGGTGCTGGGTGTTTTCTTTGTGATTGGTGGTATTTGTTCATTTATTAATGGATCTGCTTCTCTTGGATGGCAAGGACTTATTGTAGGTATTCTTGTTGCAGTGGTTCCTCAGGCATTAACTCTATGGGGAGCTGAAGGGATTGGTTGCTTAAAGGAATTATTAGCAAGAATATAAAGCTATAGTGCATTAAGATAAGAAGCAGCACGAAAAAGTGCTTATTTTGAGAAATTGGAAGTTATGATATGTGTGCTTGACAAAAATACTCCTATATCGTAGTATAAAACTACGATATAGGAGTATTTAATTATGAAGACAAATGGTGGATTTCTTGTTACAAAAATAAAACAGCTGGGTGATCGTATATTTGAAAGGATACTGGCAGAAAAAAACATTGATGCATTTAACGGAGCTCAGGGAAGGATTCTTTATGTCTTATGGCAGGAAGATGGTGTTCCTATTAAAATTATTTCCGAGAAAAGCGGACTTGCAATTACTTCACTTACAACCATGCTTGAGCGGATGGAAAAAAACGGACTGATAAGCCGCAAAACTGATGAAGCTGATAAGAGAAAAACTCTTCTGTTCCTCACAGATAAAGCCAAAGAACTTAAAGGAGCTTATGACTCCGTATCCAATGAGATGGGGAATATTTATTATCGCGATTTTACGGATAAAGAGATTATTCAGTTTGAAGAGTATCTTAACCGCATCAGGGTAAACCTTGAGGAATGGAGTGACAAATGAGTATTTGTATTAAAGATCAGATTCAGAACATGAATCTTGTAATTGGGTGCAATGTAGGATGTCCATACTGCTATGCCAGAAACAATACGAGGCGTTATCACATCATAGATGATTTTGAAAAGCCACAGTTTTTTCAAGGAAAGCTTCGTATGATGGAAAAGAAAAAGCCGCAGAATTTTCTGCTGACCGGTATGAGCGATCTCTCGGGCTGGCATGAGGAATGGAGAGAGGAAGTCTTTAAAAAGATAGCAGAGAATCCTCAGCACCAGTTTCTTTTTCTTACCAAACGACCGGATCTTCTGTCTTTTGAAACAGATCTTGATAATGCATGGTTTGGCGTCACAGTTACGAGAAAGTCTGAGTTATGGCGTATTGATGCACTGCGGAGCAATGTGAAGGCAAAAAAATATCACGTTACCTTTGAGCCTTTGTTCGATGATCCGGGTAAGGTTGATCTTACAGGCATTGACTGGATTGTGGTGGGAACCATGACAGGTGCAAAGAGCAGGACTGTTAAAACAGATCCCGTGTGGGTTTATTCATTGACAGAACAGGCTCATGAACTGAACATTCCTGTATTCTGGAAAGAAGATCTTGTTCCGATTATGGGAGAAGAAATGATACAGGAAATGCCGGATGCTTTTAACAAAGTGCTGGAGGAACAGAGAATATGGAACAAGCAGAAATCAAAGTAAATCATATAGAAACAAAAAGTGTAATGACAAAATCGAATACTCCTATTGGAGGATATTCGGTGAATCCCTATGTGGGGTGTCCCCATGCCTGTAAATACTGCTACGCATCTTTTATGAAACGCTTTACAGGGCATACGGAGGAATGGGGAACCTTCATGGATGTGAAAGACTGGCCTGAAATAAAGAATCCAAAGAAGTATGCCGGCCAGAAGGTGATCATTGGAACAGTTACGGATGGTTATAATCCGCTAGAGGAAACATATAAAAATACAAGAAGACTTTTGGAAGAACTAAAGGACAGTGGTGCGGACATACTTATCTGCACAAAGTCAGACCTTGTACTAAGAGATCTGGATCTGCTAAAAGAGATCAATGAAAATAACAGACTTACAGTATCATGGTCAATCAATACTCTCGATGAAGAGTTTAAAGATGATATGGATGCGGCAGTAAGCATAGAAAGAAGGCTTGCTGCAATGAAAGAGGTATATGCGGCAGGCATTCGTACAATTTGCTTCATTTCACCCGTGTTCCCGGGGATTACGGATATAGAAGCAATCATAGACAGGACAAAAGATCAGTGTGACCTTATATGGCTTGAGAATCTGAATCTTCGCGGAGGTTTTAAGGCAGATATCATGAAATACATTTCCGATAAACATCCGGATCTGGTGCCGCTGTATGACGAAATTTATAACAAAAAGAACCGCAGCTATTTTGAAGCGCTGGAAAAGAAAGCAGAAGAGCTGGCTAAAAAGTATGATTGCAGGTTTGTTGATAATGAAACTCCGTATGAGAGAGTAGAAAAAGGACATCCAACAATCGTAGATTACTTTTACCACGAAGAAGTAAGAGGAACTGCCAATAGTGGAAAGAGAAATGTAATACATAATCCTTGATGGAAGAATAAACCGGAAGTTAATCGCACAAATTCAAATTTGTCGACCTAATTGAATATTGAACGTTACATAGCAGTTATCTCAATCGAGATAGCTGCTTTTTAGTACCATAAAAGTGTAGTTGTTAGAGAGTAATTAACTCTGACATCTGCACTTATTTTTTTATAATAAGGGGAGTAATTGGTATGGCGAGCTGCTTTTTGGATTATCACATCCGGCAACAAAAACTGTCAACCAACCCCTTATTATAAGTATTCGCTTAAGCAGGTAGGGATAAGCTCCCGTGTAACCAACTAAAATGAATGGTAATAAGTGTGGGTGGTAAACAATTACTAATTCAAGTATAGGAGGTTATGTATGATCAGCGTAGGTATTGATGTTTCAAAGGGAAAAAGTACAGTGTGTATACTGAAACCTTATGGAGAGATTGTCGCAAGCCCATTTGAGGTAAGGCACACAGAGAGTGAGTTGAATAATCTGATTCAAATGATTCAGCGGCTGGATGGAGAAATTCGTATAGTTATGGAGGCAACCGGCATATATCATTTGCCAATGTTGTCAGCGCTTCAAGACCAGAACTTTTTTGTGGCTGTGATCAATCCTTTTGAAATGAAGGAGTATGCATCCAGAGGACTTAGAAGGGTAAAGACCGATAAGCAGGATTCAATCACTATCGCGAACTATGGAATTGATAACTGGTATCGCTTGGAAAACCATCAAGGAAGTGACGATGTGTACTCAGAACTAAAGCTTTTGGGAAGGCAGTATTGCCATTACATGGAGCTTCACGTAAAGGCACTGCTTGAATTAACGCATATGCTGGATTATACAATGCCAGGAGTAAAGAAGGAGTTTAACAGTTGGAATGAGAGCAACGGGAAGGACAAACTAAGTGATTTCGTAGAGAGGTACTGGCATTTCGATAATATAACGGCGATGACCAAAGAAGACTTTATTGAGGACTATATTTCCTGGGCTGCCGAAAAGAAATACCACCAGAATCGAACAAAAGCAGCTACGCTTTATGATCTTGCATCTGATGGTATCCCAACATTGCCTGCCAATACCCCATCGACCAAAATGCTAGTATTGGAAGCAGTAAGGGTACTTCGAGAAATCGACAGTACCTTACTAAAGATAATAACACGAATGAAAGAACTGGCAAAGACACTTCCTGAATATGAAACTGTACGAGCGATGGGAGGTGTTGGGGATGTCTTGGCACCTAAACTGATTGCGGAGATAGGCGATATAAGAAGATTTCATAGTGGTAAGGCGCTTATTGCATTTGCAGGTATAGATGCACCGCCATATGAGTCCGGCCAATTTGTGGGAACTAATCGAAAGATTAGCAAACGTGGTTCAAAGCTACTGCGCAAGATTGGTTATGAGACAATGAGAGTTTTAAAAACGCACAAAGCTCCAGAGGATGATGCGGTATACCGGTTTATTCTAAAGAAAGAGGCCGAAGGGAAATCTAAACGTCAGGCTAAGATAGCAGGACTAAATAAGTTTCTGCGAATTTACTATGCTCGTGTAAGCGAAGTTTACAAAGCATAAAAAGTAGAAAATATAGCTTATTATTGGCTGATAAAAGTCAGCCTTTTTAGTGTGCACAAAAATAATAAGAATAGGGCAAAAAGAAAACCTGCTGGGAAAAGCAATTTTACGCTTGACTTTTCTTAGCAGGTTTTTGTGCTCATTTTGAGCAGTAACTATTCACTATTCAAAGAAGGTATCTAAGATGAGTAAGAAATATATTAGAGTTCAGAAAAACTTCAACAAAAATGGCATCTCAGGATGATATTGATCGATTTTAGAGAAGCATGGGCTTTTTCTCACTTGGATAGATTTCCGCACAGATGCTGGCAAAGTCATCTGGGGAAATCGACATTCCTTTTTCAAACCAGAGAATAAAAGAATTAAAGATTCCGCCGGTATGATAATATACGGAAATCTCTTTGATGAAATCATGCTCCAGATGCTGCTTGTCTATGAAGATCATGTTAAGTACATCAAGGAGAAGATAAGAAAGCCCTGCTTTATGGATGAGAAGCAGTTCATTCTTTTTCTCATAAAAAGTGTTGAAATGGACTCTTAGATAGCTTCGCATGGATGCTTTGACATTCTCATCAATACTGTCGAGGCTCTTTTCGAGTAGCCTGGCATAGAAGCGGCGGATGATATCCTCCTTGGAGTCAAAGTTACGATAATATGTGGATCGGTTCACTCCTGCTTTTTCCGTGATCTGACCGATGGTGATACTGTTGTAATCTTTTGTATGCATGAGAATAAGCAGGGCTTCCACGACATAATCCCTTATCATTTCGTTGGTAACATTTTTATGTTTCATAGCGCCTCCTGTTAAGCAACAATTTATTTGGCTTTGTTGCACCTAGTACTTGAAGTGTTGAAATGGTTTTTTGTTTGTGATATCTTGATTATGCAACAAATGTTGCATAAAGTCAACCGTAGGAGGAAATAAGATGGATATCAAAGCAATCGATCATAATGTAAATGTATTGGCAATGAAAAAGAATGGAAAGCGCTATGGAATGTGTGTTGCATGGGCTACACAGATTTCTGCTGATTACATCCTGTGCGCAGTCGGTGGACAGAGCAGTACAGGGAACGCCATAGAAGAAGGCGATATTGTTGGCTTCTCAAATCTTGCAAATGGACAGCAGATGGTCTGCTTTACTTTGGGTGATATGGAGAAGCATTCGGATACTGTGGATAAGCTTGCGAGTATATCCTACACAGAGGATGATGGAGCTATCCTGATTGACAACGCAAGAACTGCAATCAAGTGCCGTGTGATAAAGAGAGTGAAGATTGAAGGCGTGGATACGGCAAATATGGTTTGCCTTGAGATGCTTTCCGGAAAAGAAAATGATGTTCCGGCTCTTCATATTGCCGATCTTGGAGGTATGTAAATGCTGCTTGACTTTAATTCTATGCAGGAGATTACCTGTCCGGGCATGAATGATGGAACCGGCACTATGTCATCAAGGATGTATGCGGATGCTGAAAACAGGATGGTCTACTGCCGCATTCATCCGGGCAGTTCCATTGGGATGCATACACATAATGGAAGCGCCGATATTAATTATGTGATAAGCGGGCATGGCAAAGCAATCTGTAACGGGGAAGAGGAAGAACTGACTCCCGGAACATGCCATTACTGCAGGAACGGCCAGAATCACAGTATCATAAATGACGGTGATGAGGATCTTGTGATATTTACGGTTGTTCCGAAGTCTGTGGAGGTTTGATAATTGCTGGAATATATATTTAACAAAGAACTGAAAGAGGCGGTCATCATAAAGCGCAATTCGCAGTTTACCATGAATGTGCTGATTGATGGCCGGGAAGAAAAATGTCATTGTCCCGCCACGACCAGGATTGGAGACGTAGATGTGGCCGGTCTTCATTGTCTTGTTTCCGTGAGCGATGACCCAAAGAGAAAACTTAAATATACAGTAGAAGCAGTTTCGATGGACAATCCTGATGAGAAGGATAAGAAATGGGTGGGAATTAACCTGATTCTTTCAAACAAGATCGTAGAGTTTCTGCTGAGTACGCATCAGTTGGATAATATGGTATCCGATTACGATGAAGTGAAGCGGGAGGTCTTTCTTGGTATTTCAAAATTGGATTTTCTTGTGGGGAGCACTTACCTTGAAGTAAAAACGCCTCTTACAACAATCAACGTGAAATATGGCGATAAGGTCAAGACAAAGAAGGTAACGCCGTTTTCTTCCACAGATAGAATGGTAAAACACGTGAAGGAACTGGCAGGGTCACTTAAAAATCATGAGAGGGCAATCCTGCTGACAGTGCATCAGTATGAGCCTACTGAAATAAAGCCGCATCTTCATAGCACAAATTTTGAAGAAGTATCAGCGGTGATGCGTGAGGCTGTTGGAAAAGGCGTGGAGTGCTGGAATGTTGATCTGAAATTTTCCCCTAAAGGGGTAAAACTTATTGGCATAACAAACACAACGGATGATCTGTTGAAATATTAATATTCTTTCACGGAATATGAAAATCAGCTGGCAACTTCCTGTTTGTTGAGTTCTTGACCGACATTGTCTCGTTTTGACTCGTTTTGTCTCGTCTCGACCGACATTAGCACTTTTCTTATAGATTTAACGGTGCTATTATTATCATAGACAAGTGAGAGGTAAACAAAAGCCACTCACTTGTTTTTCTTTTGCAGAAGAATAGGAAGCAGATTTAAGCGTCCACATGACCAAACCCTCAAGGTCGTGTGCGGCGCTTTTTTTGTTACCCGAAACCGGAAAGCGCGCGCCGGTGTTTCTATTAAAACTGTCAAAGAAAAGGAGAAAATTGAATATGGATTATGAACGTTTCAAAGAAGGTTTCCAGGATGCCTTAAAGGCTGAACTAGCTGTTAGAGGAGCTGATGTTGAACTTACTGCTCGAAGAGTAGATAAGATGAATGAAAGCTATGATGCTATCACAGTAAGACCTACGGACAGTTCTATTGGAGTAAACATCAGCGTTGAAAAGGCGTTTGCTGCTTATGAGAATGGAACGCCAATCCCTGAGATTGCAGAGCATTTTGCTGATGCAGTAGAGAAAGGATTCCGTGAATCCCCTCAGGTAGATTTGGAGTCGCTTTCTGATTATGAGCAGATGAAGAGCAAGCTTTCTATGGAAGTGGTATCTGCAGAGAAGAATGCAGAACTTCTTGAAAGCGTACCTCATGAAAGAATGGAGGATATGGCGGTTGTTTATCGCTTTGTGCTTGATCAGACAGATTCCGGTAACGGGACAATCCTTGTTACTAATCAGTTGCTTGATCAGTATGGCATTACCAAAGAGCAGCTTCGCGCTGATGCCATGGAGAATGCACCTGAAATCAGACCATCTGAGATCAGAGGTATGTCTGAAGTGATGAGTGAACTTGCACCTGGCATGATTCCTGAGGTTGCACCGGAAGATGAGCAGATGTTTGTTGCTACAGTTCCGGATAAGATTCATGGAGCCGGTGTTATCGCATATCCGAATTTCATGGAGGATGCAGCTCAGAAGATGGGCGGTGACTTCTTCGTTCTCCCAAGCAGTATCCATGAGGTGTTGCTTGTAAAGGACAATGGCCAGATGACAGCCAAGGAGCTGGAAAACATGGTCAAAGAGGTCAATGCTACTCAGGTTGAGCCTGCAGATCAGCTTACGGATCATGTTTATCATTACGACAGTCAGAATCATATTTTTGAGCTGGCTGATAAGTATGAGGAACGTCAGCGTGAGGCTGAACATGATGCACCTGATAAGGATTCGGTCCTTGGAGATCTTAAAGAAAAGAAACAGGAGATTGCAAAGAAAGATCCGGCTAAGGATGCAGCAACAAAGGCTGCAACCAAGAAGCATGAGACTTCTTTATAAGCTCCATCAATAAGTAAGAGAGAGGCTTCCCTATTTTTAGGGAGGCCTTTTTCAATGGCGAAAGGAGATATCTAAGATGAGTAAGAAATATATGAGAGTTCAGAAGAACTTTAATAAGAATGGCATTTCAAGAGTGCCTCACAGTGTAGCACCTAAGCTTGGCCCAGTTACACCTTGCAATTGCAGTAATCCTTGCCCTTACGGTAATGGAAGATCATTTTGCTTTCCCTGCTATAAGAATCTTGTTGCTGACAGCAGAAGTAACAGTGTTGCTACAGGTAATGCCTAAAGAGGTGTGGTATGGACTTTGGCTATTTTCATGAAGAAGAGTCTGAGCAGTTTGCCTTCTATAGGATTCCCCAGGTGCTCTTTAAGGATGAAAAGTTCGCAAAGCTTTCTACGGATGCCAAGGTTCTGTATGGATTATTTCTGAATCGGGTATCCCTTTCCAAGAAGAATCACTGGATTGATGAAGAAGGCAGAGTGTATGTCTATTACACCCTTGTCAGTATCCAGGAGGATTTGCATTGTGCAAGTCAGAAGGCATTAAAGCTTTTAAAGGAGCTTGAGAGCTATGGACTTATCGAAAGAGTTAAGCAGGGACTTTGTAAACCTGACAGGATCTATGTGAAGAATTTTATCCTGCTTCAGGAATCACCAGACCGGAGTGGTGAAAATCACCATGCCGGTGTAGTGAAAATCACCAGACCGGAATGTCGAGAATCACCACCTAATAATACTGAGTTAAATAATACTGAGTGTAGTAATACTAATCTTATCTTATCTAAGAGCAGAGAAGATGAGAGGGAGCTATACAGACAATATTTATACCAGTCACTGGATATAGAGATACTCAAAGAGCGCTATCCCTATGGAGTAGAAGAGATAGATGAGATTTTTGACATAATCCTGGATGTGCTGTGCAGCAATCAGAAGTTTATCACTATATCCGGGGATAAAAAGCCTATTAACGTAGTGAAAAGCAGATTCATGAAGCTGGATAGCAGCCATATTCAGTTTGTAATGGACAGTATGAAGGACAAGACTACAAAGGTTCGCAATGTAAAGAAATACATAGTGGCAGCACTTTATAATGCGCCAATTACGATTAACAACTATTATCAGTCGCTGGTCCAACATGACATGGCGACAGGAAAAATCTAAGGAGGAATGACAATGGAACAGATTACAATTGATATTCAGCTTGATCCTATGAAGGATGGAATAAAAGTACCGGAGACAGATGTATCCAGGCCAGATGCTCATGCTGTGATTCTTGGAACCAACGGCAAAATCAGACAGATTTCTATGAAGGAAGCAGAGACAATCCTTGATCAGATGGCTACTTGTGGGGCAGGAACTCACCTTGGAAAGTCAGATTATATTGCTGTTTACAACAAAGATAAGCTTTTTAAGGCTGAAGGTGAGGAGTACCTGGTAGGCAGTGTTCTCATTTTTCAAAGAGCAGGGAATGTGCTCAAGGCTATTCCTGATGATGAGATTGGTGATCTCTTAGAGGTTGCTATGGCACAGATGGATACTTTGAAGGCAGGAGATGCCTGCTTTTCTGCAATGCGTGTTGATTAAGGGAGGAAAATCATGAGTAGAACAATACCAAGAGCCTATGTTACTGCAGCATGGAATAAGAATCCGGTTATAGCAAAAGAGGATGCTAAGAAATACTGTCAGGAACTGGTAAAAGAAGGATATCTTCCACTTTGCCCTATCCTTGCTTTTGATGGAATCTTTTCAGCTGAGGACACAGAAGCTCATAAGAGATTCAAGGAGATGTCTGAAGATCTGCTTCGTAGAGCAAGATTCCTTGTTATCTGTGGTAATAAGCAGAATGAAGAAGTGAAGGATGATATCGCAATAGCCAGAAAATCCAAGGTTATTGTGACAACCTTAGATGGAGTAATTGGCCTATGATGGGTGGATTTCAGGAAGGGGGCGATAGATTATGGTAAATGAAGAACTATCAGCCAAGTCGCTTCATTTTGTGGTTGATTATGCTGTGAAGCCTGCAGCAAAAGAAATCATAAAATCTTTGGAAAAAATCTGTCTCCAGCTTAAAGCACAGAATCAAAAGCAAAAGGAAAAAGTTAAAACAGGTAAGATGCCTGTGAAAAAGCTCATTAAGCAGGGCAAAGGTGCTCAGAAAATTGAGCTGGATGGTGAAGATATCCATTTGTTTAATCGCCTTGCCAGGAAGTACGGTGTAGATTACGCCGTGGTAAAAGATAAAGAGGCTGGTACGTATAAGATCTTTTTCAAGGCTCAGGATGCAGATGCTATCTCTGATCTGGTGGCTGATTATACCAAGAGAACCCTTGGAAAAGAAAAAGGTGCAAAGGAGAGCGTACTTGGTAAGCTTAAGAAACTTAAGGAAAAGGTTGCTTCTATACCTCGCAAGGTAGTAGAGAAGAGGAAGGAGCAGACACGATGAATCAGAAATTAAAAAAGAAGATTATCCTGAATATCCCTTATGTTGCAATAGGTCTGTTTGCCACCAATTTAGGTGAGGCCTGGAGAATTGCAGACGGGATGAATGTTTCGGAAAAGCTTCAGGGGCTTATTATCGGAGGTGGATTTCAAACCGCATTTACGAATCCGCTTCCTAGTTTACATCCCTTTGATTTACTCATTGGTGCAGCCTGTGGCGCAGCACTACGACTTGCAGTTTATCTAAAGGGAAAGAATGCAAAGAAGTTTCGGCATGGACAAGAATATGGTTCAGCCAGATGGGGGAAGCCCTCCGACATAGAACCTTTCAAAGATCCTGATCCGAAGAATAATGTGATTCTCTCCCAGACAGAGCAGATTACACTTAGTTCCAGACCGTCTCAGCCAAAGTACGCAAGAAATAAGAACGTGCTGGTTGTAGGTGGTTCCGGTTCAGGTAAAACGAGGTTTTTTATTAAGCCGAATTTGCTACAGTGTGACAGTAAGGATTATCCTTGTTCATTCGTAGTAACTGATCCAAAGGGAAGCGTAGTTCTTGAATGTGGCAATGCACTTTTGAAGAAGGGGTATCGAATTAAAATCTTCAATACCATCAACTTTAACAAGAGTATGCATTACAATCCTTTCGCTTATATTCATAGTGAGAAGGATATCCTAAAGCTTGTAACTACGCTGATTGCCAATACTAAAGGAGAAGGAAAAGGTGGTGATGAATTCTGGGAAAAGGCCGAAAAATTGCTGTATTCAGCGCTTATAGGCTACATCCATTATGAGGCTCCGATAGAGGAACAGAACTTCACAACACTTCTTGAAATGATTAACGCAATGGAGGTCAGAGAAGATGATGAGGAGTTCAAAAACGCAGTCGATATGCTCTTTGATGAGCTGGAAGAAAAAGATCCAAATCATTTTGCAGTTCGCCAATATAAGAAATACAAATTGGCAGCTGGAAAGACAGCTAAGTCAATCCTTGTAAGCTGTGGTGCGAGATTAGCACCATTCGATATCAAGGAGCTTCGAGAGATTACAGCTTATGATGAATTACAACTGGATACGATCGGTGATAAGAAAACGGCGTTGTTTCTGATTATGTCAGATACGGACGCCACTTTTAATTTCCTGATATCTATGGTGTATACGCAGCTGTTTAATCTCCTTTGTGAGAAGGCTGATGATGTTTACGGTGGAAGGCTTCCGGTTCATGTAAGGTGCCTTGTGGATGAGTGCGCCAATATCGGACAGATCCCTAACCTGGAGAAGCTGGTTGCAACCATCCGCTCCCGTGAGATTAGTGCCTGCCTAGTGCTTCAGGCAAAGTCACAGCTTAAGGCAATCTACAAAGATAATGCTGATACCATTATCGGTAACATGGATTCACAGATTTTCCTTGGAGGAACTGAGAAGACAACGCTTAAGGATCTTACAGAGATTCTTGGCAAGGAAACCATTGATATGTACACCACAGGAAATACCAAGGGCTCCCAGGAGTCTTACAACATGAATTATCAGAAGCTCGGAAAAGAGCTGATGAGTATGGATGAGCTTGCAGTTATGGATGGCAGTAAATGTATCGTGCAGGTGAGAGGTGTGAGACCTTTTCTCTCAGATAAGTATGACCTGACAAAGCATCCAAACTATCCGCTAACAGCAGATTATGACAAGAAGAATTGGTTTGACATTGAGAAATATCTTAACAGAAAGCTTGTCCTACATCCAAATGATGAATACGAATTATTTAACGATGCCTAGGCTAATGGAGTATAAGAGAAGAAATTTTTCACTGACATTTTTAAAATTCATCCCGTATAATTGAGGATGAGTTATTTAACTTATACTTAGTATGTTCGCTGGAGGAATGAGATTCATGAAATTTGCTATGTTACTGTGGAGTTTTGGATTTTTTGAGTAACTACCATATCTTTTAAATAACAGAATCAATGTAGCAAAGGAGATTATAGATATGGAATTTAATAAAGTTATTCAGAAGAGAGAGTCTGTTCGTAAGTACAGTGATACAAAGCCAACAGAAGATCAAGTGAAATATATTCTAGAAGCAGGGCGCTTAGCACCAACAGCTTTTAATAAACAACCACAACGAGTGTATATACTAAAAAGTGAAGAAGCTCTTCAGAGGATGGACAGTGTTCATCCATGCCGTTATGGAGCACCGATGGTAATTCTAGTATGTTCCGATAAAAATGCTGCAAGTAATTTTCAGGGTGGAAATAGCTATTTGACAGATGGTGTTATTGCAGCAACACATATGATGCTGGCAGCAACAGATATAGGATTGGATACATGTTGGGCTGGAGTGAATGATGTTCTTAAAACACAGAAGGTTTTTGACCTGCCAGAAAACATCTATCCTATTTGTTTCCTGGATTTGGGATTTCGCGCTAGCGATTTCAAAGGTGTATCTAGCGATAAAAAAAGAAATCCAATTGATTCAATGGTAACTATTTTATAAAAAATTGCGGCGTAGCCCTAGGGCGATTGTAAAGCAGGAGTCATAACCTGCCGCCGTATTTACTCCTGTAGAGGAGTATAGCGGAAGATTCCGCGTTAATTAATGCAGCGCTGTGCCGGAAAAGTCACTGCAGAAGACATTCGGCTTACAACTGAATAAGGAACTTTTTACAAGGGTAATTAACGAGAGTCACGGCCTGATCAGCCATGGCTCTTTTTTAATGCCCGCAACTACAAACAATCAATTTTTTTTAATCACAAGGAGGATTTTATTATGGCATTTTTCAACTCAGCAGTAGGCGTACTTCAGACACTCGTTATCGCACTTGGTGCAGGTCTTGGAATTTGGGGCGTTGTAAACCTTATGGAGGGTTACGGCAATGACAACCCTGGAGCTAAGTCACAGGGCATGAAGCAGCTCATGGCCGGTGGTGGAGTTGCCCTCATCGGTACTACACTCGTTCCACTTCTTTCCGGACTTTTCTAATCCGGCCTATCACCAACAAAAATCAGGAGGGGCAGCGTAACAAGCTGCCCTTCCCTGAGAAAGGAGGCAATCGTTGGATAGTTTGTTAGAAAAACTGACTGATTGGCTCAAAGATATGCTGGTGGGTGGGATTATGGATAATCTCACATCTACATTTTCAACTTTGAATCAGAAGATTGGAGAAGTAACAGCACAGGTAGCACAGACTCCGGACCAGTTCCAGCCTACGGTTTATAACCTGATCAGGAACTTGTCGGAGAATGTGATTCTACCCATAGCAGGAATTATCCTTACGTTTATTGCCTGTTATGAGCTGATACAGTTGGTCATTGCTCACAACAATCTGGCAAACTTTGAAACTTGGATCTTTTTCAAGTGGGTATTCAAGACCTTTGTAGCAGTAACGCTGATTACAAATACCTTTAATATCACCATGGCAGTCTTTGATGTAGCACAACATGTGGTCAATCAATCAGGATCACTCATAGCGGGAAGTACAGCAGTAGATGGTTCTACGCTGGATACCATGAGGACGACACTGGAAGGAATGGATGTCGGGCCATTGTTTGGTATATTCCTACAGTCCTTTGCGGTGAAGTTCTTATTTGAGATTTTATCAATTCTGATCTGGGCTATTGTTTATGGTCGAATGATAGAAATCTATTTGACTATCAGCCTTGCTCCGATTCCTTTTGCGACCTTTGGCAATAGAGAACAGAGCATGATCGGACAGAACTATTTGAGATCCCTTTTTGCTCTTGGCTTCCAGGGATTTTTAATCATGGTTTGTGTTGCAATTTATGCAGCTTTGGTTCAGTCAGTTTCATTTTCTTCAGATATCATGGGCTCTTTGTGGAATGTCCTTGGTATCACATTACTTCTTGCATTCACTTTGTTTAAGACAGGTTCTATTGCAAGATCTGTATTCCACGCACATTAAGGAGGAAAAGAAATGGCATCTTATATTCCGGTGCCTCGTGATCTCACGAAGGTAAAGAGTAAAGTGGCATTCAACCTCACCAAGCGTCAGCTCATCTGCTTCTGTATAGCTGCAGCTATTGGTGTTCCTACCTTTTTCCTTTTGAAAAAGATTGGAGACTCAACCTTTGCAGCTATGGGCATGATGATTGTAATGATGCCGCTGTTTTTCTTTGCAATGTATGAAAAGAACGGACAGCCGCTTGAGGTATTCTTGCATCACTTTATTCAGGCAACATTTATCAGGCCGAAGATCCGGCCTTACAAAACAGATAATTATTACGCTGCCCTGATGAGGCAGGAGAAAGCAGAGAAGGAGGTAGAAAAAATTGTTTCTGAAAGCGAAAAAAAGAGACATCGCAATGCCGGCAGGGTTATCGAGAGCAGACCAGAAAAGAGTAAGAGCCGTCATCAAAGAAGCTCAGAAAAATGATGGTGTTCCCAGAACAGCTCAGCAGAGCATTCCTTTTGACAGGATGTTTAAGGATGGCATTTGCAGAATAGGCAGCGATTATTATACAAAGACGATTCAGTTTCAGGATATCAATTATCAGCTGGCACAGCAGGAAGATCAGACAGAGATTTTTGAGGAATGGTGCAGCTTCCTGAATTTCTTTGACAGCTCGGTTCACTTTGAACTCAGCTTCATGAATATGGCTACGGATGCTGAGAAGTTTGAAAAGTCCATTGCCATACCACATCAGAACGATGGCTTTAATGAAGTCAGGGATGAGTATACCGGCATGTTAAAACGTCAGATGGAAGCTGGTAATAATGGTCTTACCAAGACCAAGTATTTATCCTTTGGTATTCATGCAGAGTCTATGAAAGCTGCAAAACCGAGACTTATTCATATCGAGATGGATCTTCTTAACAACTTCAAGAGACTTGGTGTCCAGGCAAACACACTAAATGGTGCAGAACGCTTAGAGCTGATTCACCAGCAGTTTCATATGGGAGATGATGAGAAGTTCTTCTTCGACTGGAAATGGCTTGTGGGAAGCGGCCTTTCTGTAAAAGACTTTGTTGCACCTGCAGGACTTAATTTCAAAAACGGCAGATTATTCCAGATGGGTAATCTCTATGGAGCCATGAGCTTCTTAAGCATCACAGCGTCTGATATCTCAGACAGAATGCTTGCAGATTTCCTTGGTATGGAGTCTAGTCAGATTGTAACTATGCATGTGCAGTCAGTAGATCAGACTGAGGCGATTAAAACGGTAAAACATACCATTACAGAACTTGATCGAAGCAAGATTGAGGAGCAGAAGAAGGCGGTAAGAGCCGGTTATGATATGGACATTATTCCATCAGACCTTGCAACCTATGGTAAGGATGCAAAAGCACTCTTAAAGGAATTGCAGAGTCAGAATGAGCGTATGTTTCTTTTGACATTCCTGGTATTGAATACCGGAAAGACAGAGCAGGAGCTTGAGAACAATGTGTTCCAGGCAAATTCCATTGCCCAGAAGCATAACTGCAATCTGGTAAGACTTAATTTCCAGCAGGAACAGGGACTTATGAGTTCATTGCCTCTTGCCTATAACGAGATTGAGATTCAGCGTGGAATGACTACCAGCTCTACAGCAATTTTTGTTCCGTTTACAACGCAGGAATTATTCCAAGCAGGAGATGAGGCTTTGTATTATGGCCTGAATGCTCTTTCTAATAACCTGATTATGGTGGATAGAAAGAAGCTTAAGAATCCGAATGGTCTTATCCTTGGTACACCTGGTGCCGGTAAATCGTTCTCGGCAAAAAGAGAAATTGCAAATGCGTTTCTTGTTACAGATGATGATGTTATCATCTCAGATCCTGAGTCAGAGTACAGCGCCCTTGTAAAAAGATTTGGTGGTCAGGTCATTAAGATCAGTCCTACCAGCAGTCAGTACATCAACCCGATGGATATCAATATGAACTATTCCGATGATGATAATCCGATTGCCTTAAAGGCAGATTTTATCCTGTCTTTGTGTGAGCTTATTGTCGGTGGAAAGGAAGGACTTAAGCCTGTTGAGAAGACTGTCATTGACCGTTGTATTCATCAGATTTATCAGAAGTACTTCCTGAATCCTGTTCCTGAGAACATGCCTCTTCTTGAGGACCTTTACAATGCGCTTTTAAAACAGGATGAGCCGGAAGCTAAGAATGTAGCAACAGCCCTTGAAATCTATGTTACAGGTTCCCTGAATGTATTTAATCACAGAACCAACGTGGATATCACAAACAGACTTGTATGTTATGACATCAAAGACCTTGGAAAGCAGCTGAAGAAAATCGGAATGTTGGTTGTTCAGGATCAGGTCTGGGGCAGAGTTACAGAGAACAGAAGCCAGGGTAAATCTACCAGATACTACATGGATGAGATGCACCTTCTTCTTCGTGAGGAGCAGACAGCAGCCTATACCGTAGAAATCTGGAAGCGTTTCAGAAAGTGGGGTGGTATTCCGACCGGTATCACCCAGAACGTAAAGGACTTACTTGCTTCTAAGGAAGTTGAGAATATCTTTGAGAACTCTGATTTTATTTATATGTTAAATCAGGCGGTAGGAGATCGAGCAATCCTTGCCAAGCAGCTGAATATCAGCCCTCATCAGCTCTCGTATGTAACACATTCGGGAGAAGGTGAAGGGCTTTTATTTTATGGCAATGTCATCCTTCCGTTTGTGGATCGCTTCCCTAAGGATCTGGAACTTTATCGTATCATGACCACCAAGCTTGATGAGGTGGCACAGTCTCAGGAGGAGATGTAAATGAATGAAGATAAGAAGTTTTCGAAGGAAAAGTCACGGAAGAGAGCCTCCGGCAGGTACAGACAAAAAAGCCAGGGGGAGAAGCTGAAAAGTGAAACCTCTGCTAAAAAGGCTTATGGAAAGAAGTTCCGTCATGGAAAAAAGGACCTGGAGCTTACTGCAGAGGAAAAGAAAAAGATTAAAAAGCTTCAGGTACAGGGGCGGCATAAAATCCGCCGTGAAGTAGCTGAGAACGTATCCGTTCATCGTCAGATTGACAAAACGAATGAAGATCAGAATGTGGGTACAGAGGCTTTGAATAAGACTACAGCGACTGCTGAAAATACAGCAAAAACACTTCATCAGAGCAGGTATTCTAAGAAACTTCAGAAGGATGTCAAAAAGGGCGCTGAGGAGACCACATCCACAAAGGCAGTTCAAAAGAATTACATGAAAAAGGAATTTCAAAGAGCTGCCTATAAGAAATCACAGAAAGAAGCTGCTAATCAGGTTGGAAGCATATCAAAGAAATTTGTCGATAAGGCAGAAGACCTGGTTGGCAGATTCGCAGAATGGATTCGTGAGAAAATCATGGATAATCCGCTGGTAATCATTATTGCGCTTGTGATTCTTATTCTGATTCTGATGCTTTCCGGCAGTGCCGGTCTTGCAGGAGGAATGCTTGGTTCCTTCAGTGATACTACAATAGCTACTTCTTATACTGCAGATGACGATGATATTCGTGCTGTAGAGCGGGATTATAAGAGTAAGGAGTCAGATCTGCAGACGCAGGTAAACAACATCCCTACAACACATCCTGGATATGATGAATACCGTTATAACCTGGCTGAAATCAATCATAATCCTTATCAGCTGGCAGCCCTTTTGACAGTACTGTATGAGGATTATACGAAGGAAGAAGTGGAAGCTAAGCTTACAGAAATCTTCAACGCACAATATAAGCTTACGACAAGGGAAGTCGTTGAGACGAGAACCAGGACAGAAACCAGGACCGGTCATTATACAGATGAGCAAGGTAATACGCATTCCTACACTTATACGGTGGAAGTTGAGTATGATTGGCATGTTCTTGTGACAACTCTTACCAACAACACTATGGATTCTGTTGTAAGAAATATGGGACTGACTGAGGATCAGATGAGCCGTTATGAACTTCTGTTAGAAACAAGAGGTAACAAGGCTTATCTCTTTGAGGGTGATCCTTATTCCAATCCCGATCCGGGTGATTATCAGGACTATGACATCCCACCGGAAGCTCTTACAGATACCAGATTTGCCAATATGATTCGTGAGGCAGAAAAGTATCTTGGCTATCCATATGTGTGGGGAGGAAGCAGTCCAAGTACCAGCTTCGACTGTTCAGGTTTTGTAAGCTACGTCATCAATCACTGTGGTAATGGATGGAGCTATGGTAGACAGACTGCGGATGGACTTCTCAATAATTGTTGCACCAGAGTTTCAAAAGAAGATGCAAAACCTGGAGATCTTATTTTCTTCCAGGGAACTTATGATACATCAGGAGCCAGTCATGTAGGCATCTATGTAGGTAATGGCATGATGATTCATTGCGGCAATCCGATTCAGTACACATCCATTAATACAAACTATTGGCAACAGCATTTTTACACATTTGGAAGAATTCGATAGGAGGAAATAGCATGTTTGAGAAATTAGATAAACTTCGTGAAGAAGTCAGGCGCTGTGAAAAGCGTAGAGATGAAGCTAATGAGCGCTTAAAAGCTGCTCAGGCAAAATTAAAGGATGCAGAGGCCAGTCAGATCTTGTCTGATGTAGGCGCTTTGAAGCTTTCTCCGGAAGAGGTGGCAAAGCTTTTACAGCTTGCTGCATCCGGACAGCTTTCTGTTCCAACAGCTGAGAATAAGACGGAAAACACAACTACAGAAACTACATCATCCATCTATGGGGATGATGACAGTGATGATAATAAGGAGGAATCAGCGGATGAAGATTACTAAATTAAATAAGCGACTTACTGGAGCTGTAGCATGTGCTGCAGCTCTTTTTATTGGGATGACTCCCATGACAGCCTTTGCGCATACAGGTCCGGAAGCGGAATGTACCTGTGAGACGAAATGCACAGAGGACTGTGTAAATGAAGAGTGCCCTGTATGCAAAGAGGATATTTCTATCTGTCAGGGTGAAGAGAAGCCTGCGGAACCTGAGGAAAAGGAAGAAGAGAAGATGGGGCCTCTTACTCCGGATGGTAATCTGACTTTGGTAGATGATTATGGTTCGGTGGAAGCTGGTGGTAAGCAGTTTATTACTGTTGTTACCAAGAAAGGTAATTACTTCTATATCATCATAGACCGTGATGATAACGGTACAGAAACCGTTCATTTCTTGAATATGGTGGATGAAGCTGATCTCTTGTCACTAATGGATGAGGATGAACAGAAAGCTCTCCAGGAATCTTTAGAGAGCGCGGAAAAAGAGGAAACTACAAAGGAAACAGTTGAAGAGACTGAGACCACACCGGAGCCTGAGGTAAAGGAAGAAAAGAAGAAACCTTCTGTTGGTCCGGCTGCTATTGTAGCGCTTATTATTTTCCTTGGTGCAGGTGGATATATGGGATTTAAGTACTTGAAGGAAAAGAAGCCTAAGAAGGTATCGACATCACCTGATCCTGATGAAGATTACTTAGAGGATGAAGAGGACGATTATCTTGAAGATGCAGAAGAGGAACCTGATGAAGAAGTTCCTGAGGCTGAGGAAGATATATCGGAAGAGCCTGATTCTGAAGAGGATGAGTAATTGAATAATTGATTTCACGGGGCAGTCCATAAGGGCTGCCCTGGTTTGTTTTGGAGGGCAGATTATGGCAAGAAAATCAAGATATTTGTGTTACGTGGAAGGCTTGGAACAGCTGAAAGCCAAGCATGAAAAACGTAGAAAAATCGAAAAGGAAAAGTCTCTTACCAGGAAATTGAATCAGTACAAAAAGGAGGTGAGGGAGAATGGGTAAAACCACAAATTTTGATCCTGAAAAGGCAGCTGAGCAGCGAAAAGCTGAAATGAAGGATATTACAGAAAAGCTGGAAAAAGGTGTGCAGGATGTCTTTGGTTCAGAGCAGTTTCAAAATCTTTTGGATACCATGGCGAAGTTTCCGCATTACTCGGTGAATAACAATATCCTTATCATGATGCAAAAGCCGGACGCAACGCTTGTTCAATCCTATACCGGATGGAAGAAGATGGGACGCTTTGTAAAGAAGAGTGAGAAGGGAATCCGTATCCTTGCCCCGGCTCCTTTTAAGTTGGAAAAAGAACAGGAAAAGGTGGATGAGGCTGGCAAAGTCATTCTTGATAAAGATGGCGAAGCTGTAAAGGAAAAGGTGGAAATCAATCTTACTGCATTTAAGCCTGTGAGTACTTTTGATATCTCTCAGACAGAAGGTGAACCACTTCCATCCATCGGTGTAGATGAGCTTACCGGAAGTGTGGAAGGATATCAGACATTCTTTGAAGCAATCAAGGCAGCAAGTCCTGTACCTATCGGATTTGAGGATATCAAGTCCGGTGCCAAGGGATATTTTCATGTTGAAGATAATCGCATTGCTATCAATAAAGGCATGAGTGAGATTCAGACAGTAAAGACTGCAATTCATGAAATGGCTCATGCCAAGCTTCATAATTTGGAAGCTCAGAAAGATAACAAGCAGTCCAAAAACAGCAAAGAGGTGGAAGCTGAGAGCGTTGCCTATACCGTGTGTCAGCATTATGGCATTGATACTTCTGATTACAGCTTTGCATATGTTGCAACCTGGTCTCAGGGAAAGGAGATGCCTGAGTTAAAGGAATCACTTAATACGATTCGTGAGGCAGCAGCTGATCTTATTACAAAGATTGATGCGAAAGTACAGGAGCTTACCGCAGAGAAGGAACCTATCAGTTTCTATGTAGCTGAATGTGGTGAGTTTCATTCCATGGGCGAGTTTCATGAGAATCTGACCTTGCAGCAGGCAGTAGACATCTATAAGTCGATTCCGTCTGACAGGATGAATGGTGTAAAGACAATTGGTTTTGTCATCAAAGATGATCAGCTTCTTGCTAATGAATATGACCTAGTTGTTGGCAACAGATTGAATATGCAGGAGATGAAAGATATCCTTCCTGATCTGGCAGCACATCCTCTTGTTGTGAAAGCAGCTGATGAAATCACAAAGCTTTTACCTGAACTTAATGGAACTGAAAAAGAAGAATCTGTATCCAAAAAGATTAAGGAAAAGGCGAAGACTGCAAGGCCTAAGAAATCCAAAACATCAAAGAAGAAGGAGGAAGTTGCTATATGAAGTTAGTGATTGCGGAAAAGCCTTCGGTTGCTCAATCGCTGTCGAAAGTCATTGGAGCAAATCAGAAAAAAGATGGCTACCTGGAAGGTAATGGTTATATTGTCAGCTGGTGCGTAGGGCATCTGATCGAGCTGGCGAACCCAGAATATTATGATGAGAAATATAAGAAGTGGCGCAAGGAAGATTTACCGATTTTCCCTGTGCCATTTTCATATCAGGTAACAGCTTCCACGAAAAAGCAGTATCAGGTATTAAAGGAACTCATGAAGCGTTCCGATGTAGAAAGCCTTGTAGAAGCAACTGATGCAGGACGTGAAGGAGAGCTTATCTTTCGACTTGTTTATGATCAGGCAGGGTGTAAAAAGCCTTTTGAGAGACTTTGGATTTCATCCATGGAAGATAAAGCGATCAGAGATGGCTTTGCTAATCTGAAACCAAGCGTAGACTATGATGATCTCTATGAAGCTGCTCTTTGCCGTGAACGTGCCGACTGGCTTGTTGGTATCAATGCTACAAGATTCTTTTCTACAGTTTACGGTCAGACTTTAAATGTTGGCCGTGTCATGACTCCAACACTTGCAATGATTGTAGAGCGTGAAGCTGAGATCAAGGGCTTTAAGCCTGAGAACTTCTATACCGTTCAGATGATGGTTTCCGGTGTTGTTGTTACCTCAAAACGCTTTAAACATAAGCAGGAGGCAGATGAACTTGTAGAGAAAATCAATGCAGCTGATAAGGCGAAAATTTCTAAAATGGAGACCACTACGAAAACTGAGAAGCCACCACTTCTTTATGATCTGACAAGTCTTCAGAGGGATGCTAATAAGTATTATGGCTTTACTGCTCAGCAGACTCTTGACTATACCCAGAGTCTTTATGAGAAAAAGCTTGTTACTTATCCAAGAACAGACAGCAGATATCTTACAGATGATATGGATGACAGTACAGCTCGTCTCTGCTGCCTGATGAAAGATAAATACGGATATACGAAGATGGTTCCTATTTCTACAAAGCAGGTTCTAAACAGCAGCAAAGTATCAGATCACCACGCGATTATTCCTACAGAAAATGTTTCAGATGCTGATTACTCAGAAATCCCATCCGGTGAACAAAAGATTCTTGGCCTTGTAACTGCAAGGCTTCTTTCTTCTGTTGGAGATTCGGCTGAGATTACAGAGTATGCCCTGGAAGTAGAATGTGCCGGTGAAGTTTTTAAGGCAAAGAGTAAGTGCATCACAAGTCCTGGCTGGCATCTATTGGAAGACTGGATTCTTGGAAAAAAGCAGGACGAGGAGGAAGAGGACTCCGGTAAAAAAGATGATGGTGGTTCACATGGCATTTTGGAAATCCTGGAAGCGGATGCTTCTCTTTTATCAGAAGGTCGTGAGCTTCCTGCCAGAGATCCTAAGGTAAAGGAAGGAAAAACAACTCCTAAGAAAAGATTTACCGAAGACTCACTTCTTTCTGCTATGGAATCAGCCGGTGCTAAAGATATGCCGGATGAGGTAGAGCGTAAAGGGCTTGGCACTCCTGCAACAAGAGCCGGTGTTATTGAGAAGCTGGTTCGTATTGGTTTTGTAGAAAGACAGGGTAGTAAGAAAACAAAATATCTGGTTCCAACAGAAAAGGGAACTTCTCTTATTACTGTCATGCCGGAACAGATTCAATCGGCATCGATGACAGCTGAGTGGGAGCAGAAACTTTTGGAAGTGGAGAAACAAGATATTGCATCGGAAGACTTTATGGCTGAAATCAAGGATATGATTGTTGATCTGATTGAGACCTATGAGCCTGTAAAGGGTGCAGATAAACTCTTTCCACCTCGTCAGTACAAACAGTATAAAAAGTATCCGAAGAAAGGAGCGTCCAGATGGCAAAGATGAAGAAAATCAGAAAATGGGATGAAGTCACAGGAAATGCAGTAGAGGAACAGATTCCTGAGTCCATTGATCCGATAGAGGATGTTGGTGCAGGTCCATCTATCAGCAGAAATCATATGCGCGGTATCGAGGATATGGTGGAACAGAATGATAATTCATTTGACGGAATCATCAATAATGTGCCTGCAGCTCCTGTGCCTGATTTTGCAGAAATCAATGAAAAGGCAGATCAGGAGGATATTATTGCAGATACCAAGGCTTCTGTGATGGAGAAGATAAAAGAGCAGCAGGAAAAAGTGAAGCTGGCTCCAATACCGGAATCTGAGAAGAAGACTCCTGTGATTTGTCCCTGTAGGGAGATGTAATCATGAATAACAGAACGGAGCAGTTTCATTTCTTTGCAACTCCTGAGGAAGCTAAACTGATTCGTGACAGGGAGAAAGAAATCGGCATCTTAAATGAGAGTGCTTATCTTCGCAAAATGGCGATTGATGGTTATCTTATCCAGATGGATTTAAGTGATGTCAAAGAGGCTGTAAGGCTTCTTGGCATCACATCTTCCAACATGAATCAGTATGCAAAGAAAGCAAATGAAACCGGCAGTATCTACAAAGAAGATATCGATGATATCAGACTTCATCAGGAAGAACTTTGGAAAGTGATGAAGGAAATACTAAAGCGCCTGTCTACAATCTAAGGAAGGAGGTGAATGCGCATGGCGGCTACAAGACTTATCACGATGCATCAGAATAAAGGTAAAAGCGTAGCGAAGTCTCTTAGCGACAGAACAGATTATGCCAAGAATGGAGAGAAGACGGAACATGGTCAATATATCAGTTCCTACGCTTGCCAGGCTGAGAGTGTTGATGAAGAATTCATGCTATCAAAAAGAGAATATGAGCGCCTTACTGGAAGACATCCGAAGGGCAATATCATCGCTTATCAGATCAGGCAATCCTTTAAGCCAGGAGAAATCACACCGGAGGAAGCAAACCAGGTAGGCTATGAAACCGCCATGCGATTTACCAAAGGCAATCATGCTTTTATCGTAGCGACTCATACAGATAAGGCGCATATTCACAATCACATCATCTTTAATTCTACGAGTCTAGATTGTACTCATAAGTTCAGGGATTTCTTTTTCGTAGGCTTAGCTCTGCAGAGATTATCAGATATCATCTGCCTGGAGCATGGCTTATCTGTCATAGAAAAGAAAAAGCCAAGTGAGCGTATTAAGCGAACGACCTATCCTGAGAAGAAATCCTTTCGAGACGATATCAGAGAGGCGATTGATCAGATTCTTAAGGAATGTAGCGCAAAAGATTTTGATGAGCTGTTTTATAAACTGGAAGATGCCGGATACGAGATTAAGCGTGGAAAGCATATTTCTTTAAAGGGAAAAAATCAGAAGCGCTTCATCCGATTACGTTCCCTGGGTGCTGGTTATTCAGAAGATGACCTTAAGAAGATTCTTGCCGGTGAGATGGAGCATGCATTTGAAGATAATGAAAAAGCTGAGAAACAGCCAAAGACTTACCAACGAAAAAAGGAAGATCATGAGTTTGACCTTCTTATCGATATTCAAAAGAAACTGGCTCAGGGCAAAGGAAAATATTACGTCCGCTTTGCCAAGAACTTTAATACTAAGCAGGTGTCTAAGGCAGTTTTATATCTGAAGCAGCATGACATTCGAAGCTATGATGATCTTGAAAAAAATGTGAAAACAGCAACAGAACGATTTACGAAAATTTCAGCTTCTATCAAGGAAAAGGAGAAGAGACTTGCTGAGATTCAGGTCTTGAAGAAACATGTCTTTGATTACTTTAAGACCAAAGACGTATATGCGGATTATCGTAAATGCGGATATAGCAAGAAGTTCCTGGAAGAACACAGACAGGAAATCCTGCTTCATAAGGCTGCCAAGAATGCCTTTGATGAGCTTCATCTGAAGAAGCTTCCTAAGGTAAAAGATCTCAGTGCAGAGTATGCCGAAATCCTTGCAGAAAAGAAAAAGCTGTACGGTGAATATCGTCAGGTTAAGAAAGATATGCAGGAGATTCAAAGAGCAAAATACGATATCGATCAGTTCCTTAAAAGTGATGAAGAGCAGAAGAAGGAACGTACCAGAAAACGAGGAATCACTCTATAAATCTATCGGGGAATTTGTAAGTTTCGTACTTGCAGGTTCCCCGTCTTTTTTCATTTCTGAAAAAATTTCCAACGGAAGAAAATAGCGATTCGTAAGAATTGCGTAGCCACGCGTTTAGCTTGTTCAAGGGGATTGGGGATGAGCCACCAACGAGCGGATAATAGCTTTTTGTACAAAAAAGCACTGCTCGCCACTTTGCGAAGACGCGCCCTAACACCATCAAAGATGGTGCCGCGCGAAGAGCGGGGAGAATTTGACAAGAGAATAACAATTTGTATTTAAAAAATAAAACTATTTAAATATTAATTCGAAAATGACTTTCGAGAAGTCGAAAATTGTATTTGAAAATATGTGAAAGTGCGAGTATAATGTAATCTAGGACTATTTATAGGAACCGTAAGGTTCTTCACAAATATGGGTAATCCCCATAAGAGAGGAATTATATGGCTGTATCTTATAACGGATTATGGAAATTATTGATCGACAAGAACATGAAAAAGATGGATCTTGTTGAGAACGAAAACATCGGAATCAGTAGTAGCACACTTGCCAAAATGAGCAGGGGTGAGACTGTGTCCATGAGTGTCTTGGAGAAGATATGCATGGAGTTGGATTGCGATTTCGGAGACTTAATTCATTTTGAAAAAGACGAAAGTCAGAATTGATACAGGAGAAGATACTTATGGAACAGGTTGAAGTGAAATACGCTCCGGGGATGAGAATCATCGTTCGTGGCGAGGAGTGGATGGTAAAAAAAGTTGAGACGAATAGTTTAGGAAACCAGACCTTACATGTAATAGGTCTTTCTCAGCTTGTAAAAGATTATGAGTCGATGTTCCTTGTGGATGTTGAAGATGATATAGAGATTGTTGATCCGGCGAAGGTAACTCTTGTGCCGGATGATTCTGCGTTCTTTAGAAAATCAAAAGTTTATATCGAGAGTCAGTGGAGAGGAAAGATTCCAACTGACAATAAGATTCATATTGGTAACAAGGCTGCTATGGACTTAATGTCTTATCAGCTTGAGCCTGCACAGATGACTTTGAATAAAACAAGACAGAGAATTCTTATAGCAGATACGGTAGGACTTGGTAAGACACTTGAAGCTGGAATCCTTATGTCCGAGCTTATCGCACGAGGTAAGGGGAAAAGAATACTTGTTGTTACAGTAAAGAGTATGATGACACAGTTCCAAAAAGAAATGTGGAATCGTTTTACTATTCCTTTGGTGCGTCTTGATTCTTCAAGTATTCAGAGTGTAAGAGCTAAGATTCCAACAAACTATAATCCATTTTTCTACTATGACAAGACCATTATCTCAGTTGATACATTGAAAAATGATCTTGAGTACCGTACTCATCTTGAGAATGCATGGTGGGATATTATCGTTATAGATGAAGCGCATAATGTAGCAAAAAGAGGAGATAGAAGTTCTCAGAGAAGCAAGCTTGCCTCTCTACTTGCTAACCGCTCAGATACGCTTATTATGCTTACGGCTACACCGCATGATGGAAAAGGGCAGTCAGTTGCTTCCCTAATGAATATGTTGGATCCGACAGCGATTGCTGATGAGGAAAACTATACAAAGGATGATATTGAAGGACTTCTTATTAGACGTTTCAAGAAAGATATTCAAGATCAGGTGTCAGGTGCATTTAAAGAGCGTGTAATTACGATTGAAAGATGTGCAGCTTCTGCACGTGAAGAAGCTGCTTATGATATTTTTGCTGATATGAAACTGGAGATGGATGAATCAAGGACTAGAGGAAAAGGAATCTTATTTAAGACGAGTCTTGAAAAGTCTCTTTTCTCTTCACCGGCTGCTTGTATAAAGAGTATTGAGGCAAGAATTAGAAAACTTGAAAAGAAATATCCGGATGGGGATATGCCTGACATAGCATCATTGAAAGAATTAAAAGATGCTCTTGAGTTAATCAGTCCAGCTGATTTTTCAAGATATGCCAAGTTATTAAAACTTTTGAATAGTGATGAATATGGATGGTCTCCATCAAAGAATAATGATCGTTTGGTAATCTTTACTGAACGAATTGAAACCATGAAATATCTTGCTGAAAATCTCAAGAAGGATCTTGGATTAAAGGATAATCAGCTCGAAGTCATGCATGGTGGAATGAGTGATAAGGAGCTTCAGAGAATTGTAGATGAATTCGGTAGAGCAGAATCACCAATTAGAGTTATTGTTGCATCTGACGTTGCATCTGAAGGTATCAACTTGCATTACTTATCACATAGATTGATTCATTTTGATATTCCTTGGTCGCTTATGGTATTCCAGCAGAGAAATGGTCGTGTCGATAGATATGGTCAGACTGAGCAACCAGATATCAGATATATGCTTATTGATAGTAATAATCCGAGAATCAAGGGCGATGCTCGAATCATGGAAATACTTGTAAAGAAAGAGGAACAGGCCCTTAAAAATATTGGAGATCCTGCTATGCTCTTTGGAAAGTTCAATCAGGAAGAAGAGGAAGAGGAAACTGCAAAAGCAATTGAAAGTGGAGCAGGAGCAGATGCTTTTGAAAAGCTTCTTGATACTGATGAAGAAGAATTTGATCCATTGGAATTGTTAATGGGACTTGGGGATGAGAAAGAAGTTAAAGTTGAATATAGTGACGAAGAAACTCTCTTCTCTGATCTTGATTATGTAAAGAATGCGTTGGATATTTTCACTGATACGGAAGAAATAAAGTATTCTGATTTATCAGGGACGCAGGGTGTGGAAATTAAGCTTACCGACAATTTGAAGAAACGTATCAAAAAACTCATCCCACCAGAAGCAATGCCGTCGGATGACTATTTACGTTTATCTCCAGACAGAGAGTACTGCTTAAATGACATGAAGCGTTGTATGCAGAATGATTTAGCTGAAACTGCATGGCCAGCAACACAGTATTTGTGGAAACTTCATCCAGTATTTAATTGGATAGAGGATAAAGCCGGAGTCTTTTATAAAAGAAGTGAAGTGCCTGTCTTAGGTTTGACTAATAGCATTGGTGAGGAAGAAATGCTATTTATCGTGGCTGGTCTTATACCAAATAGAAAATCAACCACTGTCGTTGATGAATGGTTTGGTGTGCTTTACAAAAATGGTCAGTTCGAAAGCATCCTTTCAATGAGTGAGGTATTGCAGAAAACACATTTGAATGTAAAGGTACCAAATACACAGAAAGTTTCTGAAGAACAAATATCAAAGGGCCAGAATCTTCTGGAAGATGTGGTTGGTCGTGCAAGAAAGATAATGGCAGATAAGTGTGCTGAATATAAAGAGAAGACTGATCCGTACATTTATGAAGAGATGGAAAGATTGGAGCAATTGGAGCTGAGACATAAAGATGCGCAGCTTTCATTCTTTGATCTAGGGATTCCGGGAATGGAACGTAAAAAGTCAGAGAAAGAACGTGAAATTGAAGCAATCTTTACAAACTTCATGGACTGGGAAAAGGACACTCTGGAAATTGAAGAAAACCCATACATTAGAATTATCGCAGTTGTAACAGGAGTGAGATAACATGGAAATGATTCTAACAGGAATTGAAAATAAAAATGAATATTACACAAACCATTACTTCACTTCTATTTTTCAGGATAATGCTGAAGACACCATAAAGAAGTGGAAGCAAAAAGAGAAGGATGAAGAAATCCAATTACCATGGAAAAGACTTCGTGATGTAAGAACACAGTACTATAACATTCGTGATAGATATCTTCGCTCTAAAAATGAAGAAGTGAGCAAACCGATGATTCAGGAGCTTGCGACTCTATACTTAAAGGCGCTGGGATATGAATCAATAAATAGTGTTTCGGAAGAAGTGGCGGATGGCTTAAACGTACCTATCTTTCATGAAGTTACTAAAGCAAATGGAGCACCTTTATTATGGGCTTTTTTGTCTGTTGCAGCAGAACGCGATGATGATATCCTTCAGGGCTATATTTTTGAAAAGAGTGACGATGAGGATGAAAATGGCGCATCGGTTGATATTTCGAATGATGAGATCCTTGCAAAATTATTCTTTGCAGGAGAAGAAGCACCTAGATTTATCCTGTTATTTGGAATCAATCAGATTGCGTTAATCGACAGAAATAAATGGAATGAAAAGAGATATCTTCAGTTCATGATGGAAGATATTTATAGTCGACATGAAGAGTCGACTTTTATGGCCATGACTGTTCTTCTTCATAAGGAGAGCCTGTGCCCAGTTGATGGTGCAAGTGTATTGGATGCCTTAGATGAAAACTCGCATAAACATAGTGCAGGTGTCTCTGATGCACTTAAATATGCATTAAGAGAAAGTATAGAGATACTTGGAAATGAAGTTATCTATGATATGAAAACAAGACAGGGAATCAATCTGGATGGAAACCCTGTGGATGCTTCTGAACTTACTCTGGAATGTCTTAGATATATGTATCGTTTTCTCTTCATGCTTTTTATCGAGGCCAGACCAGAGCTAGGTTACGCGCCAATGAAGTCTCAGACATACGTACAAGGATATTCTCTTGAAGGACTTCGCGATGTGTGTGATCAAGTGAAGGAAGATAGTGAAGTTTTATCTGAAGGCTATTATATCGATGATACTCTAAAAAAACTTTTCCATATGACTTATTTTGGTTATCCGGAAAACTTGGAAAAGTACAAAAAAGCAATTGAGAAAACATCTATGCATGATGCTTTTACTATTGAAGCTTTAAAAGCACATATCTTCGATCCTGAATTTACGAAGCTTATTACAAAGGCAAGACTTCGAAATTGCGCAATGCTACAGATTGTTGACTTGATGAGCATCTCAAGGCCAAGAAATTCTAAAGAAAGAAGAGGAAGAATATCATATTCGGCTCTTGGCATTAACCAGATGGGTGCAGTATATGAGGCCCTTCTTAGCTATAGAGGTTTTATTGCAGAGGAAGATCTTTATGAAGTAAAGAGAGCTGGAGATAAATTCAACGAATTAGATGTTGGATATTTTGTAAAAGAGAATGAATTAGTTAATTATGACGAAAAGACGGAACGTGTTCGTTATGAGTCGGGAGAGAAGAAAGGTCAACTTCGAATGTATGAGAAGGGAACCTTCATATATCGACTCGCTGGAAGAGAACGTGAGAAGTCAGCATCATATTATACTCCTGAGGTGCTTACTAAGTGCCTTGTTAAGTATGCTCTTAAAGAGCTTTTGAAAGATAAGACCGCTGATGAAATTCTACATCTAACAGTATGTGAGCCTGCGATGGGAAGTGCTGCATTCTTAAATGAAACTATTAATCAGCTTGCAGAAGCATATCTTACAAAGAAGCAGGAAGAACTTGGAGAGACAATAAGTTACGATAAACGTTTTGAAGAATTGCAAAAAGTAAAAATGTTTATTGCAGATAGAAATGTATATGGTTGTGATTTGAATCCGATAGCTGTTGAGTTAGCGGAGGTTTCGTTATGGCTAAATACTATTTATAAAGGTGCTTATGTACCGTGGTTTGGTACACAGCTTGTAAATGGTAATTCACTTATTGGAGCAAGACGACAGGTATATTCACAGTCTGCATTAGAGGCTGGGAAATGGTATGACAATGCTCCTAGAAGAATTATGCCAAGTGAGACACGAACGAAAGATAGACAGCAGACTAGAACAAAGGAAATTTATCATTTCCTTTTAGGCGATCCGGGAATGGCTAATTATTCTGATAAAGTAATTAAAGCTTTAGAACCGGAAAAAATAAAATTCATAAATTCGTGGAGAAAAGAATTTACTAAGAAGTACGATGAAAATGACATTAAGACTTTGCTTAGCCTCTCAGAAAGGATTGATGACTTATGGAAAAAAACAGTTGAGTTGAGAAAGAAAGTCGAAGAGGCTACCTTTGAACCACTTAGTATATATGGATATGAGGATGTGGCAGAAGGAACGCATTTAACAACTAGGGAAAAGGATGCTATTTATAAAGAATTATTCAAATCTGAACACATGAATAACGCAGGGCCATATGCCAGATTAAAAGCAGCAATGGATTATTGGTGCTCGCTTTGGTTTTGGCCAATCGAAAAAGCAGAATTATTACCAGATAGACAAACATTCTTTTTTGAGATGTCATTGTTGCTTGAAGGAACAATTGGATCTGTTTCAACGAATACTACTGGTCAGTTGAGTTTTGTAGATAGTCAAGGAAATGCATCATATGATGATGCGGGAAGAATTAACCTTGTAACAGAAGGTTCCCAAATCGCTTTAGAATTTCAGGCTCAATATGCAACATTAGGAAGAGTTAATTTAGATGAACTAAGAAAGAGACATGAACGTCTTAATATAGCGAACCAAGTTGCAATGGAACAAAAATTTAATCATTGGGAACTTGAATTTGCAGATGTATTTGCTGAAAGAGGAGGATTTGATTGTATTATAGGAAATCCACCTTGGTTAAAAACAAGTTGGAATGAACAGGCAGTTTTGGGTGACAAAAACCCAATTCTGTCAGTGAAAAAATTAAGTGCTTCACAAGTGGCAGATAATAGAGAAAACATTCTAAAGAACAAAGATATATATAGCTTATATTTGTCTGAGTATGTAGGCGTTACAGGAACGCAGAATGTTTTAAATACAGAAATGCTATATTCTTCACTGAAAGGGCAACAAACGAATTTATATAAATGTTTTTTGCCATTAGCATGGGAGATTGGAAATAGTGACTCTATAAGTGCATTTGTTCATCCAAATGGTATTTTTGATGATCCAAATGG
This sequence comes from Lacrimispora amygdalina, assembly GCF_900205965.1. Classification (GTDB taxonomy): domain Bacteria; phylum Bacillota; class Clostridia; order Lachnospirales; family Lachnospiraceae; genus Lacrimispora; species Lacrimispora amygdalina_A. Next base: position 16,425 of record NZ_OAOF01000014.1, on the reverse strand, counting down.
TGGGCGCTTAAGAAGAATACTTTATCCAAAACTTAGAAAACATTTTCAGTTTACGAACGAATTAAAGCTATTTGATGAGGTCCATCACAATACCAATTTTAGCCTTAATGTATATTCTAATTCCCCTGGTGAGTTTTTTGAAGTGATATCAAATTTGTTAGATCCATCTACAATTGAGGAATGTTATTCGGATAAGCTTGGTGATGCAGATGTCCCAGGATTGAAAAATAATGAAGGTAACTGGGAACTTAGGGGCCATAAGAATCGCATTATTGGCGTATCAAAGGAAGAATTAAAGATTTTTGCTCGTGTATTTGATGGAAATGATCTTTGGATGGAAGCAAGATTACCAATAATCCACCTAAACGAATATATTTCAGTTTTAAAATGCTTTGCAAATTATAATATGCAGATAAAGGCCTTGGGTACAAATATTGTTTGTTCGGAAATGTGGCACGAGGCTAATGATCAAAAAAAGAAAATAATTAGAAGAGAAGTGCATATTCCAGATTCGTTAGAATCAGCAATATATTCGGGGCCACATATAGGATTGGCTAATCCGTTTAATAAATCATCTAGAGTCAAGTGTGAATTAAATAGCGATTATGATACGGTTGATTTAAGTATTATACCTGAAGATTATCTTCCAAGAGTAAACTATGATATTGCAAATAAAAAGGATTTTTCTACGGCAATAATAGACACAAATTGGGGGAATAAGTTTAATCAGAATTATATGATATGTTCGAGAAAGATGCTTAACCTTACTAGCGAACGATCGCTTTATACATCGATTCTTCCGCCTGGAACTTCCTATATTAATGGAATATTTGGAATGGTTGTAAAAAGTGATGTAGCAATTATTGCTGGGGCAATGGCTTCATTGCCATATGATTATTACATGAGGGTGACAGGAAAATCTAATGCACATTTTGACACGTTTTCTTCATTCCCATTAATGACTGAGAGTCGATTTGCGGATGACATTAGAATTAGAGCATTGCTACTTAATTGTCTTTCTTCAAATTATTCAAGTCTTTGGGAAGAAGAATATAGAGACAGTTATCGAGAGTGTGAGTGGGGAAAAGAAAGTGAACTTTTACCAAAGGATACTTTTAGTGATATCTCACAACAGTGGAATAGTAACACACCGATTAGAAATGATTATCAAAGAAGACAAGCACTACTTGAATTAGATGTATTAGTCGCAATGGAATTAGGAATGACACTAGAGCAGCTTAAAACCATTTATAAAGTACAGTTCCCAGTAATGCAAATGTACGAACAAGATACTTGGTATGATCAGGAAGGCAAAATCGTTTATACAAATAGTAGAAGTATTAATGGGATAGGTTGTTCAAAAGAAGAATGGAATTCACATGTAAGAATAGAGACGATGCCTGTGGAGATTGAGAATAAAGCTGGATACCTTGGTGATGAGGAAGTTCTATTCAAAAAGCTTTATATTCCACCATTCTTCAAGTGTAATAGATTATCAGATTATGAAGAAGCATGGCATCATTTTGAGAAAAGGTTAGTTTAATTAAGATTGGAGGCAGGCAAGATGTTACCATCAATTCTTGCAAGACAATATCAGGAAGGCCTGATTGATTATATTGATACATCATTTCCTATAACGAACCCGATATTCAAAGGGTCTATTAGGAATATGCTAAACACAAAAGATGCAGTGTTTCATGAGCCATATGTTGCAGTGCGTCTGCCTTTCCGTGTTTATGAAGGGGATAAAAATTTATTTGAGGCGATTCATCAGCCGTTTAGCCCATATGTTCATCAGCAAAGAGCCTTTGAACGTCTTACAGGTGAAGATGGTAGATCTACGTTAATTGCTACAGGAACTGGTTCAGGTAAAACAGAGTGTTTCCTTTATCCTATTCTTGAATATTGCTATAAGCATCGTGGGGAAAAAGGAATTAAGGCGTTAATTATTTACCCGATGAATGCCTTGGCGTCAGATCAGTCTAAGCGTATTGCGGAGCTAGTTGATGGTAGCGAAGAACTTAAGTCTGCTGGAATTCGTGTTGGAATGTATGTCGGAGGCCAGGAGCATTCATCTGCGAAGATGATGCTTCCGGACAAAGTAATTACAGATCATGAGACACTTCTTGCCGCACCACCAGATATTCTTATGACTAACTATAAGATGTTGGATTATCTCTTAGTTAGACCTAAGGATGCTGAATTATGGAAGAACAATCTTCCGGATACATTAAAATATATTGCTGTTGATGAGCTTCATACATTTGATGGAGCTCAAGGAACAGATTTGGCGTGCCTTCTTAGAAGATTAAAAGCACGTCTTAATGTGTTGCCTGGACAAATCTGTTGCATCGGAACTTCTGCAACAATGGGTGCAAAAGATAGTGCTAAGAGTATTCGAGAATATGCTTCAGATGTATTTGGAGAAATATTTGATGAGGATGCAGTTGTTACTGAAGATCGTTTGTCTTCGGAAGAGTTCTTTGCTGGATATGATGTAACTGATTATAAAATACCTTCAAGAGAAGAAGCTCTTCGAGTAAAGGAATTATCTTCTGGGGAAGATGAAAAAGAATATCTTTATGCCGCCGCAGAATGCTGGCTTGAAGATGGCACAGCAATAGCTAATATCATGAGTGATGATGCTAGGGTTGAACTTGGAAAGAAGCTTATGCATCACAACTTTACGCAGAGTATTATTGCGGAAGCTAAGGGCTCATATATGCAGAATTCTTTTGCATATGAAAACTTGATTAAGCGATTCCCGTTATTGGGTGAATTGGGTGAAGAGCTTGCATGTATCGTTATCGATGCACTTTATGCTCTGATTTCTCATGCCAGAACTAGAACATCATCGGGCAAACTTCGTCCGTTTTTAAATGTTCAAGTTCAGGTATGGATGCGAGAGTTAAGAAGACTTGTTGGCGAAGTGGCAGAAAAGGATATTAAATATGCACTTTCAACAGATCTTAATGAACATCAGGCAAAACATTATTTGCCGGTAATCAATTGCCGTGAGTGTGGACAGACTGGTTGGGCATCTGTAGAGGATAATGGCAGTGTAGAAATAAGAGATATTAGGGCTTTTTACAATGCATTCTTCTCTGGTGATTCCAAAGTGAGAATAATGTTCCCACACAAGGAAGGTGAAGAGGCGTTTAATCTTAATAATCGTATGAGATTATGTCCTGAATGTATGGAGATTATGTTTGATGAGCCAAATAGAACTCTATGCTCAAATGGACATAAAACGATTCCGATTTGGGTACCAGACTTAAAGACGGAAGGTAGAAATAATTCTAAAGCCTATAAGTGTCCTTTCTGTAATGGTAAGGGAACAATGTCTCTTATAGGTTTAAGAAGTGCGACTGCTATAAGTGCGGGAATATCGGAGCTGTATGCGTCAAAGTTCAATGATGATAAGAAACTTTTAGCATTTACTGATAATGTTCAGGATGCTGCTCATCATGCAGGATTCTATAATTCAAGAACTTGGAAGTTTGGACTCAGAACCGCAATAACTCAGTTTATTAACATTGATTCTGAAGAATACTCTTTTGATGAGTTTATTCAGAGGGTTGTTTCTTACTGGAAAAATTATCTTGGTGACGATTATTTTGTTGCCAATTTTATACCTGCAAATCTTACGTGGATGCGCGCATACGAGAGAATGTGCAATGAAGGTACACTTCGAAAAGATGAAGATGCAGCTACACTGTTAAGTTTTGTAGAGCAGAGATTTAAATATGAAATCCTCATGGAGTATGGAATCCTTTCAAGAATCGGTAGAACTCTTGAAAAGGCTGGATGTTCGGTACTTTCTTTTGAGTACGAAAAAGCGATTCCAGGAATAATGGAAAGAGTTGCGAACGAAGTAGGTAGACTACAGAGCGCAGATGTAGAAACATTTACAAGGATGGTACTAGGTGTTTTATATCAGATGAAAACAAATGGTGCCTTTACTTACTATGCTTTCGAGCAATTCATTAATAATGGAGCCAACTATTATCATCTTTCTAATGAACGAAAAAAATGGCTTCCTGGAGTAAACAGAGGTCTTAATGTTCCTAAGTTTGTTGCCATCAATCGTGGTTCTAAGAAATTAAAGGGATTTGATGGTATTGAGAGTAAGTCATGGTATTCAAAGTGGATTAATAAGTATCTTCCAATGTTTTCATTGGATTCGGATGCTTCTGATATCATGAAGATTATTCTTGAGGAACTTACGAAAGTAGGAGTTTTGGATAAGGTAGAAACTCCTGATAACGTCGATGTTTGGTCAATTAATCCTGAAAAATGTAGGGTAACAAGCAAAGTTAAGCAGCTTGTTTGTGATGAGTGCGGTACCCAAATATCTATGTCAGAATCGGATGCGGAATTCTTTGATGGTGCATGCTGTACAAGGCATGATTGCAATGGTCATATGCATATCGCAGAAGATAAAAGATTGGATTTTTATGGCAAATTATATAGCCAGGGTGAGCTTGTTCGTATTGTTGCAAAGGAGCATACTGGCTTACTTGAACGAGACGACCGTGAGAATTTAGAGCGTGAATTCAAAAAGTCTAAAGATAAACAAAAACCATGGGATCCAAATCTTTTGTCGTGTACACCTACTCTTGAAATGGGTATTGATATTGGAGACTTGTCTACGGTTATCCTTAGTTCTATTCCGCCTGCACAGGCAAACTATGCCCAAAGAGCAGGACGTGGTGGACGTAAAGATGGTAATGCATTAACTGTTGCAATTGCTAATGCTAGACCTCATGATCTCTATTTCTATCAGGATCCGATGGAAATGATAGCTGGAGCTGTTGAACCTCCAAAGGTGTTTCTTAAGGCATCCGCAGTACTTGCAAGACAGTTTACTGCCTATTGTATGGACTGCTGGGTTAAATCTGGAACTGCATTGGTACCGGATAAAGTAAGTCAATGCTTAGCTAAATTGGACGATACTTCAAAAGATCGATTCCCAAATAACTTCCTTTACTATGTTCAGAACAACATGGCAAAGCTTGTAAGAATGTTTATCCAGACATTTTCCGTAAATCCAGGAAATGGGGATGGTCTTGACGAAAACTCAATCAAAGATATTAAAGCATTTGCTATGGGCGAAGGTACAACTAATAGCCCTATGCATATAAAGATTTACAATGAATTTTATGATTTAAAGAAACAGCGTGATGGTATCCAGAGCAGTATAAAAGAGCTTAACAAGATGATTAAAGCTCTTGAGGATAAGCCACAGGATTCATCTTACGATGAACAGATTAAAGAATTAAAAGCAGAACGTGCTGCTTGGACAAGCGTTGTTGCAAAAATTAACGAGAAGAATGTTTTCAACTTCCTTTCTGATGCGGGATTATTGCCAAACTATGCATTCCCTGAGGCTGGAATTGTATTAAAGGCAGTCCTTACAAGGGTTGAAAAAGACGAGAACGATAGAGAGAAGAATAAATATGAAAGTACGACCTATGAATACAATAGGTCTGCTTCGTCTGCAATTAGCGAGTTCGCGCCTTTAAATAGTTTCTATGCGGGTGGACATAAACTTACGATTGATCAGGTAGACATTAATACTGCTAAAGTTGAGCCATGGAGATTATGTCCGAACTGTTCTCATGCTTCAATTGAGGATTCAAGTACGCCAGCACACGTATGCCCTAAGTGCGGTAATCCGGGTTGGGCAGATGCTGGGCAGGTACGCTCAATGTTCAAGGTACAGATGGTATATTCCAACATGAAAGAGGAAGAAAGCCAAATCGGTGATGACAGTGAAGATCGTGCATCTATGTTCTATGACAAGGAGCTTCTTGTAGAGGTAGATGAAGATAAGGATGTTATCCAGGCATTTGAAATGGATAACAAAGAATTCAAGTGGGGTTATGAATTTCTTCAGAAAGCAACGATGCGTGAGATTAACTTCGGTGAACAATCAATCACTGGAGATAAACTTCTTGTCGCAGGACATGAAGGTGTTAGAAAAGGATTCACTATCTGTAAATATTGCGGAAAGATTCAAGTTCAGGGTGAAAAACCTAAGCATTCTCGTTTCTGTAAGATGGTAAAGGATAATACTATTGTTACAGATCCTTTTGAAGAGTGTCTCTTCCTGTATAGAGAGTTTGAAACCGAGGCTTTGCGTCTTTTAATTCCAGCGACAACAATGGATGCTACAAATGTGAGAGTCGAATCCTTCGTAGCTGCATTCATGCTTGGAATGAAAAAGAAGTTTGGTAATGTTGATCATTTAAGAGCAACTGTTAGTGAGGTTCCGGTTCCTGAGGCTGATTATAGAAAACAGTATTTGGTTATATATGATTCTGTGCCCGGTGGAACAGGCTATCTTAAGCAGCTCATGAATGAGGAAAACGGTATTATAGATGTTTTTGAGGGCGCGTTAGAGACTATGGAACATTGTAGTTGTAATGATGATCCTCAGAAAGATGGTTGCTACAAGTGTCTATATGCATACAGACAGAGTCAGCATATTGGTGAGATTTCTAGAGATTCTGCAATAACACTTTTAAAGACAATTTTAAGTGGAAAAGAAAATAGAACTGAAATCAAAAAGCTTTCACAAGTAGATACAAATCATTTGTTTGATAGTGAGCTTGAAAGAGAATTTGTTGGTGCTTTTGAAAAGATGAGTACCGCAGAAAGACCAATTAGAATTCATAAGACATTGGTTAATGAGAAGGAAGGCTATTCTCTTCAGGTTGGTGAGAGCTTATGGACAATCGAACCACAGGTAGACTTCGATGCATCTATGGGTATTTCTGTAAAGTCTCGACCTGATTTTGTAATTAGACCGAAGAGAACGACAGGAAATCAGAAGACTATAGCTGTATTTACAGACGGCTATTATTATCACAAGGATATCGTAGAGGAAGATACACTAAAGCGTATGGCTATCATGCTATCCGGTAAGTATAGAGTGTGGTCCCTTACATATAAGGATGTACATAATGTATTCAAAAGCCAGGGAGATTACCGAACGGAGACTTTAAACTCCGTGAAAATGCCATCTGGGAAAGTATATAAGCCGGCAGTAAAGAGTGCAAATGCTGAATCGATTAATCCTGAAAAGGAAAATGGCTTTGAATTATTAATTGATTATTTATCAATTCCAAACGCAGAAGACTTATTTGCGACTCACGCAAGATCGTTTGCAATGTCGATTGTAGACATGAAGCAGATGAGCAATCAGGTTTTATATGGAGAGTGGAGTGGTAAATGGAAATCAGTGCTTAATGCCGTTGGTTCATTAGATGAGGTGGATGATTTCGGTCAGGCTATTTTCGGAACATGGCGTCCTCGTCAAGATATGGGAAATATAGACGTGCTTGCTGAAGTTTCTCTAACAGAAATGGCTGGAATGAAGATGGGAGCACCACTTAAAGTTGTGGCAATTATCGATGATGTTCCTGATTCAAGAACCGATAAATATGAACCAGACTGGAATGGCTTTTGGCATTTTGTAAATGTGATGCAGTTTAATAGCACTGCCATCTTCTTATCCAAGCTTGGAATGAGCAAGGCTATATACAGCAACCTTGGAACAATTATTGCTGAAGATGATGCACCTGAAGTGACTTCAAGCACAGATATTGTGGTTGATGAGAAGTGGAATGATATTATGGATGATTTCATTGATGATATCGCTATAACATGCGCAACTGAGATGCATAACAATGGAATTCCGGCTCCAAGTGTTGTTGGCTTTGAGCTATCAGATGAATCATCAGGAGCTACTATAGCTGAGGCTGAAATGGCTTGGGAAGATAAGAAAATCGCTTGGCTTTTACCTGAACAGGAAGATTATGCTGATGTATTTAAGGGTAAAGGTTGGACAGTACTGCTAAGCAGTGAAGAAATTAACATCAATGTATTTGGAGGAACTGTAAATGAATAATAAGCCAACAGTAGCTATTTCGGCTGATTTTTTAACTGCATATGCAGCACTACCAAGACAGAAACAAGGAAAGGTAACTGAGTTTTTTAATAAGTTCAGAAACAATCCTACGCATCCAGGAATTAACTTTGAAAAGATAAATGAAGGAATCGACAAGAATATTTGCTCTGTGAGAATTGATGATACTTATAGAGGTATTGTTGTGCGTGAACCGGAAAGTAATGTTTATATTCTGCTTTGGGTAGATCACCATGATGAAGCTTATGCATGGGCTAAGAGGAAGAAGTGCTCAATCAATAAGCTTACAGGAAGTGTGCAGATTTTTGATGTTCAAGAGGTCATCGAAGAGCAAAACACAATTGATGAGCCTGCATTATTTGCAAGCATTTCAGATGAGGTGTTTGAAAGAATTGGTCTTCCTGAAGAACAGCTCCCTATGATTAAAGCAATCAAGACATTAGAAGGACTTCGTTCATTGAAGGCGGCTATTCCAGAGGATGCTTTCGAAGGTCTTGAATGGCTCGGAAATGGATTTACGGTGGAGGAAGTTTTGGATACTTTGTATCCAGAGATAGACCATGTTGAAGTTAAGGAAAATGACTTTGCGGCAGCTCTTCAAACTGATGCCAGTAAAAAAAGCTTTGTTATTGTCGATGGAGAGGAAGAACTTCAGGCTATTATGCAAGAGCCTCTTGAGAAGTGGAGAATCTTTCTTCATCCAACACAGCGCAAAGTCGTTGGCAAGAAGTTCAATGGCCCAGCACGAGTATTAGGCGGAGCTGGAACAGGTAAAACAGTTGTTGCCATGCACAGAGCAAAAATGCTTGCTGCTGATTTAGAAGCTGAAGGAAAGATCCTTTTTACCACTTACACAAAGAACTTGGCAGAAGATATAAAAGAGAACCTTAGAAAAATTTGTTCAGCTGAGGAAATGAAGAAAATTGATATTATCAATCTTGATGCGTGGGTCTCTAATTTCTTGCGTAGACAAGGATATGAATATCAGATTGTTTATGATGAAGAAGTGGACAAGGCATGGAGAGATGCTATTGCTATAGCAGGCGGCGACTTAAGTTTTGTAGAAAACTTCTATAAAGATGAGTGGGTTAAGGTAGTCCAGGCGCAGGAAGTTTATGACAAAGTATCTTACTGCAAAGCTCCTAGAATCGGCAGAGGAGTGCGTCTCGATAGAAAAGTTCGTATGCAGATATGGGATGTATTTGATGAATATCAAAATATCATGAACGAAAAGCTGCAACGTGACGTAGAGACTGCTATGTATGAGTGTCGTAAGATCCTTGAAAACAAGAAACTTACAGGCCAGTATACATCCATTATCGTTGATGAAGGTCAGGATCTTAGTCCAAGTGCGTATAGGTTACTTAGAGCACTTGCGGGTGATGAGCATCAGAATGATATTTTTATTGTGGGTGATTCACATCAGAGAATATATAGAAACAAGGCAGTACTTTCAAAATGCGGAATTAATGTACGTGGAAGAAGTAGCTATTTGAGAATCAATTATAGAACTACAGAGGAAATCCGAAAGTTTGCATTTGGGTTGCTTAATGGAGTTTCTTTTGATGATCTTGATGAGGATTATGATAACGGTAAAGGGTGTCAGTCACTTACTCATGGAGATAAACCTGAGATTAAGGAGTTTGCTACTCCAGAGGAAGAACTTGACTACTTGATTAACAGAATCCATGAATTGGAAGCTGCCGGTGTAGAACAGAAAAATATCTGTATCGTAGCAAGGACTCATAAACTGCTTGATAACTATATTGCGGGATTACAGAGGTCTGGAATAAAGTCCTTTGAAATTAAAGCCAATAAGACTGATGATCGTTCCTTTGAAGGTGTAAGAATAGCAACTATGCATAGAGTAAAAGGTCTTGAGTTCGATCACGTCTTTGCGGTAGCAGTAAACAAAAAGGTACTTCCTTTTGGAACAAGAGCAGATTTTGAAGATGATATTTCTCTTGAGGAATTCAGAACAGGAGAGAAGTGTCTGCTTTATGTTGCTCTTACAAGAGCAAGAAAGAGCGCATGCGTGACATGTTATGGCGGATTAAGTGAATTGATTGTGTAGTTGGGAGAGGATAGATTGAATAAACCAGAGTATCTACGTTGGATAATAAAAGAAGATGGTGTGATTAAGGATAATTCAATACCACTTAAATGTTATCGTATTGAATATAATAATGATCCAGATGTACTAGATGATTGGGCTTTACATATTAGAAGACATTATATACCGGACGATGAGCTAGAAGAGGATTGCACATTACTAGGATTAACATCAGAAGAATATTTAAGGGCTAGTGTAATTCCTCAAAAAAATGTTCATTTGGGGCCAACGTCAAGATCCAATACGATAACAGAAATCTTGATATCTGACTTACTAGAATTTGTTTATGGATTTCATGTTCCAAGAATAAGACAAACAAATATGTCTGGAACAACTGTATCTGAGCATGGTACTGATGTTATAGGTTACCAGTTTGAAAAAGAAGACAAGACACCATCATCCAAAGACAAACTAGTTGCTGCAGAGGTAAAGGCGGTTTTATCTAAAACAGATACATCGGTTATAAAAAGCGCGGTAGAAGATTCTGTGAAGGACGAGTATAGAGTAGCGCAAACGTTAAACTATATGAGAAAAAAATTGAAGCATTATGGCAAGTTGGAGGAATCCAAGGATATTGAACGTTTTCAACTTAAAACTAAGTATGATTATTCGATATTCTATGTTCCAGCTGGTATCACAAGCCTTGCAGAGCTAGACGAAGTAACTGTCGGGGAGGAAAAAATACACATTATTCCTGAAATTGACGGTAATGATCTTAAACTATGTCATGGGAATTGTATTTTTTTTGTGCATGGAAAAAATCTAATGAAACTAACACACGAAGTATTTGAGAGGTGCACAAAATGAGTTTTTCAAAAGCAGAATATATGCTTAAGTATCAAAAAGCAAAGGTAAAACTTTTAGAATACGAAATTGAACATAAAGATTATCCAAGGTTTCCTCTAAATTACAGGGAGTTAGCTTTTCCAACAGTCTATGTTATTTCAGAGTATGCGCAGGCAGTAATAGATAATAATAAAGAAATGATGGAATCATATAAAGAACATCTTTCTATGTGTGCCGAGTTTTATGACGCTGCATTAAAATCAAGAGAGCAAGAAATACATGATCTAGATTTTATTCTGATGGGGGCAGTTGCGTATTTTTTTCATGGCGATTTTGGTAGTTCCTTGGTCTTGATAAAAGAGGCTAAGACCTTAGATATTCCACAAGATTTTAGAGGGGTATTAGTAAATGTATTTAGTATTATTTTTTTCGGACATAGAATAAGTGATATTCAAGATTCGGTAATTGATGCGTTTGAAAGCTCATTTATAGAGAATGTAGATAATAACATTATTGAAAAGTTAAGTTATATTCGGGAGCGTTCTTTTAATAGTACTCAAGAAACGGACCTATTCTGGGTGGAAAGTGTTTTTGCTGTTATTGAAATTGCACGTGAAAAATCGGCATATAAGTTATTACCTCAATATTCAAACTTGGATTTTACAAAATGGGCGGATTATTTTAAGAAGAAGAATTCAGTTCGTATGATGTGGCCATCACAAATACTTATTGGAGAGAAAGAATTATTGGTTGGTAAAAATGCTATAGTGCAGTTACCAACTGGTGTGGGCAAAACTAAAAGCATTGAACTTATAATTCAATCTATGTTCTTATCTAATAGAGGTAGAATTGCGCTCGTAATAGCTCCGTTAAGAGCTCTTTGTAATGAGATAACCGGGGATATGCGGAAAGCTTTTAGAGAAGATGCTACAATCAATCAGTTTTCGGATGTTTTAGAAGTGGATTACATTGATGCTTTTAATAACACAGCAGATAACAAAATTCTAATATGTACTCCTGAAAAGTTACAGTTTATCCTTCATCATCAGCCGGATATTTTACCTCTTATAGATCTTTTTATTTTTGATGAAGGACATATGTTTGATGATATGAGTAGAGGGGCTTTATATGAGTTTTTAATGATGGATATAAAGAGTCATCTTAATGATGTTCAACAATTAGTTATTTTATCGGCAGTTTTATCTAATGCAGAATCTATTAAACAATGGGTTCTAGGAGAAAAAGGTGTTGTTGCATTTGATTCAAGTATTAGGAGCACACCTAAAGTAGTTGGATTTTTGACATCTGAAAAAGAGATTCATTATTATTCAGATTCTTTTGAAGAGGAAGATTTCTATATTCCAAGAGCAATTAGGGTATCCGAATTAAAAACCAGGAGTGGAAGCAAGAGAAAGATTTTTCCAGAGAAAAAGGCCAATGATATAGCGTTATATTACGCTAATCTATTGTGCAAAAAAGGTGGAGTGGCTATTTATGTCAGTCAAAGGCGATTCGCTTCTACAGTAATAAAAAGACTTGTTGAAGTTGCAAATAAGAATTATAGTTTTGCCAATATTATGGATTGCTCTGATGTAGATGAAATAGACAGACTCCAAAAGTTTATTGCAGAGTATTATGGGGATAAATCAGTTTTCGCAAAGGGTGCAAAGGCTGGTATATTTCCGCATTATTCAACATTACCTAATGGGCTTAGGCTTGCAGTGGAGTTTGCCTTTCGAAAAGAAAAAATTAAAGTTGTTGTATGTACTTCAACTTTGGCTCAGGGAGTCAATATTCCAATCAAATACATGGTTATGACCAGTTTGAATTCAGCTACAAAAATGATAACAACCAGAAGCTTTCAAAATTTGATTGGAAGGACAGCTCGGTCCGGAGTATATACAGAAGGCAGTGTTCTTATTTCGGATCCTAAACTGTATGATGATAGGAATGGTGGAAGAGGGGCATATCTTTGGAAAGATGCTATTGCCCTATTTGACCCTAATAACGCGGAGGCTTGTAGCAGCTCAATACTAATGTTGCTTAGGGATATGGAAATTGATTATGATGTTGTATTCAGAGGGGAAGCAATAATCAATTATATTATAGATAATATTAATAATGACTGGGATAAGGATTTAAAAGGCCTTTTGATTAGTGCTTTGAATGAAGAATATGATAAAAAAGATTACCATATCAAAATCATACAATCCAAGGTAAATTCTTATCGAAAAATAATTGGAACTATAGAGAATGAGCTTTGCTATGAAATAGGGAAAAACGAACTTATATCTATTGAAAACTTGCAGCAAGTTATAAATGAATCTGTTGGGGTGGTTAAGCAGACTTTGGCATACTATTTGGCTTCGGAAGATGAAAAATGTCTATTAGAAAAGCTATTTGCATCTTTGGCAAAAAAGATTGCTGAAAAAAGCATATATGCAAAGGTGATATCGAAATCTATGATTGATATTAACATTTCAGAAGCAGTAAATGAATTGATTTCTGAAAAGGAATTAAATACCGTTTTTTATCCACAGGAGAAACTATTATCAATCATTGTGGAATTCTACAATTCTATAAATGAAGATGATTGTATAGATGAGACAATTTGTGCAGGCTGGATTAATGGAGATACTTTTTATTCAATCGAAAAAAAGACTGGTGTAAAAGTTACAGATATAGAAAAGCAATGTGGTCAGAGTATATCTTTTCAATTGAGTTTTTGTATAGGAAACATTATTGATTATCTTGAGGATGATGGAATCAATGTCCAGGGGATGATGGATCTGCAAAAGAAAGTTAAATACGGAGTCTCATCCGAGACATCTATTTCGATTTGTGAAAAAATATGTAACGAAAGACTTATTGCTGATAAAGTTACTGATATTATTGGAGCACAGGGTATTTCTGATGACAAAATTATTTCAGTAACAAAATCTCATTTTGAAGTGATAAAGGAGACTCTAGAATCTTATCCTTCGTACTTTATTAACAGATTTGCAGAGGCAATAAAATAATATGAATAAAGGATATGCCTGAAAAAGGAAGGACTGATAATATTTGAAAAAAATAAAGCCTGATGAATACTTTAGTAATGGGCTAATTGAGGCAGCGAGATTTGGTAATACCGTTGTTACACATAATAATATGACCGAAGATCAGCATAAGGAGTGGATTTCGGGGTTAGCAGGCCATTACACTGAGGAAAAAGAAAAGATCGATGCGATTATAGAAATAATCAAAGAAAAGCTTGCCAAGGTAGATCCTCTTACATTGTTTAATTTTCTTACATCAATGAACTCAATGATGTTGATGAGTCCAGAACTGACTACAGAATCAGAAATTCCTGCCGACATTTCCTTTCAATTAAGAAGTGTAGAATATGTCCAAAGTTTATTAGTTTCGATGGAACATGATAAGGCAAATGAAATAGAAGAGGATAAACAAGAGGCTGTTTATCACGAAATAGCAAATCATTGTTTAGAACTATACAGTAAGATGCCGTTGTTCTATATGTATTGGGCAGCTCAACAACAGAAAATGGGAGAACTTAGTCCTGAGGATGAGGAGTATATAGTTTTTGCGCAGATGATGTCACAAGTTCGTGGCGAACAATACCAGGCGTTTAGAATTCCGATATTAAAGGAATTATTATTGCCACATGATGCTCTTCTGAAAGAACTATACGGATTATCAGTCGCTGATATAATAGCAGGACTTTCAGTATTGGAAAAGAATTTGTCGTCCGGAAGACTTGATGCTATGTTGGCTTTCGGAGAGCAAATGGATAAATTGGCGATATTTGAAGGTGCTGAACCAGATGAAGATTACTTGAAAGAAAGCCAAGAAGTCGTATTAAAAGCGATAGGGACATCTTTGTTTGAGGTAAAAGAAAATACAAAATGGACAGATGAGTTGATTAGCGATTTATCCTTGGGGATTAATAGCGATAAGGCATTTCTATCTTATGAGGAATTTCCGGGATGGCCAATTTGGAATTTGCCAATACAGTACAAACCATTTATAGAGATAGATGGTATCGCATATTGCTTTGACTATTATAATTTGTTTGATAACTTTTATGTTGCTCTTCAACGAGCAATAAGATCTCATGGCAAAGATTATGCCGATAGATGGAACGCGGCTCAGGGACACTCTAGCGAAAAGACGGTTGGAATTGTATTTGAAAATCTGTTACCTGGATGTAAGGTGCACTATTCCAATCACTATCCATTAAAGAAAAATGATAGTGCAGAAAACGATATTCTAATTGAGTATAAAGATGTGCTTCTCATTGTAGAAGTAAAAGCTGGTACGTTTGTTTATACTCCAGCAATGATGGATTTTGACGCCCACAAAAAGTCATTCAAAGCGTTAGTAGAAAAAGCTGAGAATCAGTGCATTCGCGTGAAACAATATATAACTGATGGCGAGGACTATGAGAAAGTTTTTTATGCCGATGATAACCTAGAAACGGAAGCATTTACTTTAAATACAAACAAGTATAATCAAATATATATGTTTGATGTGACGGTCTCTGATTTCAATGAGTTTGCATCTCAAATGGAGAAAATTAAAATAGCAAAGGCACATGAAGGCATAATAGCTATTTCTCTTAATGATTTGTGGGTTTACAAGTACTATTTTGATAATCCATTACAGTTCATTCATTTTTTAAAGCAAAGAACTATTGCTACTGAAACGGTAGAAATTGCAACATATGATGAGTTGGATCATTTGGGGATGTATATATTCCATAACATGTATTCATTGCAGGCTAAAGATATTGGTCAAGGTCAACATGTGAATTTTGTTGGATATAGAGAAGAGTTGGATAAGTATTTATCTGGCATCCATGTTGGAGTCAATTATAAAAAGCCTAAGCAAACAATTCCACCCCGAATGACTAAGATTTTGGAAAATGTGATAATCAATGAAGATGAGGTAACTCGGTTTTCTAATTTTCTTTTGGATTTGTCAACTGAAGGTAGGGAAAACTTCGATAAATCCATAAGTAATTTAGCTAGAAGAGAAAGAGAACTCGGTAGAATGCTTCCGGCAATGAGCTTTGGGGACTGTAGTTATGCTTTATTCGTGGAAATACCAAATATAATACTTTATCCGAACGAAAAGCGAGAAGAGTATATATTAGCAAATTTGGCGCAAAATGATAGAAAAGAATGCTGGTCTATTACAATTGTGATGGACGAACAAGATAACATTTTGGAGGTTCAGTACAGGTTATATGCTCAGAAGGATATTCCTGAAAGCAAAAGAGCTGAGTTAAAAGCATTTGGTAAAGAAATTGTTGAGCGTAGAACAGAGCAGTTTTTGGTGCAGAATAACAAGAAGAAAATATATCCGAATGATCCGTGTATTTGTGGAAGCGGAAAAAAATATAAGCGTTGCTGCGGAAGAAAATAAAGTGTAAGTGATTTGTTGGCTGTCCTAATATAAGGACAGCCATTTTGTTGTATAGCAGTCTTTTAATAAACCACCTGCTATGCAGGTGCGTCCACAGCCGCTTTAGCTTACAGAAAAAACCTCCAATGATATAATAAGTGTAGGTTCGCCAACCACACTAAATCAA
>NZ_OAOF01000003.1 GCF_900205965.1 Lacrimispora amygdalina | reverse complement strand
CCAGCGTTCATCCTGAGCCAGGATCGAACTCTCAAATTAAATGGTGTTCAATCCACGGTCAAAATCAACTACTAGCTAATTTATTTCCCGTTTTACTTGTTGTTTGGTTCGTATACAATCACTTGTATTCGTTCTGAATTTTCTCATTCAAAGCCACTCAAACATGGCTTATTTATTAGAATTTTCAGGGTTTTACATACTGTTCAATCTTCTGTTTTCAAAGTGCTTTGCATCTTGCAGAAACGCCTGTCTCAACTCAATGCTGACGCAGAAGGAGGGATTTGAACCCTCGCGCCGCTACTAACGGCCTACTCCCTTTCCAGGGGAGCCCCTTCAGCCACTTGGGTACTTCTGCAGTAAGCTGATTTCTATGTTATTAGCGGCTAAAACCTGCCAACGGAGAGGGTGGGATTCGAACCCACGCGCCCTTGCGGACAAACGGTTTTCAAGACCGCCTCGTTATGACCACTTCGATACCTCTCCAAACGCGCTTTTACATTTTAATAGAAGTTTGTACTTTTGTCAAGCACTTTTTTCTATTTTTTCAAATCTCTTGGAGCTTTTTTTCTCTCAATTACCGGCTTCATCAGCGGCAACTTCGATAGTTTATCATTGTTTGTTTCATCTGTCAACATATTTTTACATATTTTTCAAATAATTTTTAACACCCTAATAAATACTCCAAAAGACGTTGCTTTGCCTGCTCAGCAGTGCTAAAGTTTTCTTTTATTCCAGTTATATAATACAACGCATCCTGCCATACTTTTACTGAATAATCCATTGCCGGAATATCAGAAACAATAAAACGGAACTTCCCCTTGGCTGTGGCTCCCCGCAGATCTGATAAATACATGCAGCCCAATTCTGATGCGATCCGTTCCAACAGCCCCTCCCTGGTGCCTGAATCCGTTTCTTTCCTGGTCTTTCCAGTTTCCATCTAAATGTACCTTCTTTCCTGCTTTTCATCTGTCGAAACAACTGATACTATCTAATAGCCATATGATCCTGATAGCGGATCTCTTAGTCTGATTATACATTACATACTTTATATAAATAATAATATTGTAATGAATGCAACATGTCAAGTGATCGAATGCATTATTTACTACACATATTTCATTCAATGCAATACTATGGAATCAGGAGGAGTTATCCATGTATATAGACTTCAATTTTTCCAAACGCCTCTCAGAGCTCAGGGCTCAAAAAGGTGTATCCGCACGTGATATGAGTCTTTCTCTCGGACAGAACCCCACATATATTCATAAAATAGAGAATGGGCGGGCACTTCCGTCTATGATGGGTTTTTTCTATATATGTGAGTATCTGGATATTGAACCTGCCGAATTCTTTTCCCGCGACATAAACTGTCCGGCCAAAGTCAAAGAACTTATGGATGATGCACAGCATTTAAATCGAGAGCAGCTTGAACACCTTCATCTGATTGTCAGGGATTTGTTAAAAACAGGTGAAAAAAAATAAAAGGAAGCTGCTCCTACAGCATTCCTTTTATCTGCTTTCATATATTCTGTTCAGAAATATACCGGCGATCTCTAAATCTTCCGGTGTAGTCACCTTAATATTGGTATAATCGCCCTGTATTAATTTCACCTTTTCTTTCGTCATGGTTTCCACTACCATGGCATCGTCCGTAACCCCTTTTTGAAACTGTTCTGAATCCATGAGTCTGGTATAAGCACGAAAAACCAGATCGTAGCGGAAAGCCTGAGGGGTCTGGATCTGCCAAAGGCTGTTCCGGTCCGGAGTTATAGCCGCATATCCGTTTTCATCCGAAACCTTAATGGTATCCTTAACCGGCATTCCAACAACACACGCCCCATATCTGATTGCTGCAGATTTGGATGCATTAATGATCTCTTTCGTAACACAGGGTCTTGCACCGTCATGAATAAGCACATAGGCACAGTCCTTTACCGCTTTTAATCCGGCATAAACAGAATGATACCGCTCTTTGCCGCCTTCTGTTATGCAGGAAACTTTGCGAAACCCATAGCGGTCTGCGATCTCGTTCTGACAGAATGAAACCTCACCTGGACCGGTTACCAGAACAATCTCATCCACAGAGCTATCTTCAAATGCTCTCAGGGTATAATAAAGAAGGGGCCTGCCGCACAGCTCCATATACTGTTTGTGGATCTGGCTTCCCATACGGGTTCCTTTTCCTGCTGCCAGCACAACTGCTGCTGTTCGTTCCATATTCCGTTACCTTTCCCCCAGTTTGAGATTGGGCACTGCGTTTAAATCCCAGCCGGCCCTGGCACCATTAATATATTCATAATAGGCTGCCGTACCGATCATGGCAGCGTTATCGGTACAATAGACGGGAGACGGATAATAGAATGAAATTCCATTTTTTTCGCAGGCATTCTTCATCCCTGCACGGAGAGCGGAATTAGAGGCCACTCCCCCTGCGATCGCTACTTTATTAAAACCATATGCCTTTGCCGCATCTACCGTATGGGATACCAGAACATCAACGACCGCATTCTGGAACGATGCCAGTAGATCCGGAATATTAATTTCTTCTCCCATCATATGGGCATGATTAATATGATTTAAAACCGCAGACTTTAACCCGCTGAAGCTGAAATCGTAAATATTCCCTTCCACTTTTGCTCTGGGGAACTTGATCGCGTGTGGATTGCCCTCTTTTGCCGCTTTATCAACCTTAGGCCCGCCGGGATAACCCAGCCCCACAGCTCTTGCTACCTTGTCAAATGCTTCGCCTGCCGCATCATCTCTGGTTCTTCCCAGAATCTCAAATTCTCCGTAATCCCGTACAATCACCAGATGCGTATGGCCGCCGGATACAATCAGACACATGAAAGGCGGTTCCAGATCGGGATGCTCAATAAAGTTAGCGGATACATGACCTTCTATATGATGAACACCTACCAAAGGCTTGTCTGCCGCATATGCCATTGCCTTGGCTTCTGCTACTCCTACCAAAAGCGCTCCCACCAGTCCTGGTCCGTACGTAACTCCGATTGCATCCATCTCTTCCAGCGTAAGCCCTGATTCTGTAAGTGCAGACTCGATGACCTGATTGATCTTTTCTATGTGCTTTCTTGATGCTATCTCAGGAACCACACCTCCATATAAGGTATGAAGATCGATTTGTGAGGAGATTACATTGGATAAAATCTCTCTTCCGTTCTTCACCACTGCCGCCGCTGTCTCGTCACAGGAGCTTTCAATTGCAAGTATATAAACATCATCTTCTGTATGATTCTTCTTCATGGCCATACCCTCATTCCTCATCAAATTCCAGTTCCAGTGTCCAGGCATCTCTCGCAGCCTTTGCCCTGGGGAAAATCTCACGGACTTTATCCATAAACTCCTCCGGCCTGGTTAAAGAGGGACTGTAGTGAGTCAGCCACATCTGCCTTGGCTGAGCTTCCTTTGCCAGTCTGGCGGCCTCATAAAATGTCATATGACGGTACTCTCTTGCTTTTGCCTCTTTCCCATCTTCTCCGTACATGCCTTCGCATATGAAAAGATCGGCATCCTTTGCATATTCCGCAATTACGGGTACGGGTCTGGTATCAGTGCAGTAGGTTACCTTAAGCCCACGCCTGTCCGGTCCTAAAACCATGTCAGGGGTCAGGATCTTACCATCATTGTCGATGGTTTCTCCTTTCTGCAGACGGCTCCAGAACTTTTGCGGAATACCGGCTTTACTGGCCCGGTCCACATCAAACCTTCCTGTTCTTGGAATGGAAATGGAATAACCATAGCAGACAACGTTATGATTGACGCGGTATGCATCAATTACGTAAGGCGCCATGGTTATCTTCTCCCTGTTTTCGGAGAGTTCAATAAATTGAAGTTCAAACGGAAGCTCCGGCGCAATGGTACGTAGTGCTCCCACCACCCGCTCAAGCCCTTTTGGACCAATCAGAGTTAAAGGTTCTGTCCGCTCTGCATTCCCCATTGTCAACAGAAGTCCGGGCAGACCGCTGATGTGATCCGCATGATAATGGGTAAAACAGATGATATCGATGGGTTTTGGGCTCCAGCCCTTTTCTTTTAATGCAATCTGGGTTCCTTCCCCGCAGTCAATCAAAAGATTGCTGCCATCACACCGGGCCATCATAGCTGTCAGCCAGCGGTATGGCAGAGGCATCATGCCCCCGGTTCCCAGCAAACATATATCCAACATAGAATTTCCTCGCTTTTGTCTCATTCAATGGGCATTATAAAAAAACTGCCACATAAAATCATAACACAAAGCAGAGGGAATTAGCAACTATAAATATTCCAGCTGTTCCTCTACCTCCACCGGTATCTTAAACTCAGATATCAATGCATCATAGCAGTTTTCACATAAATCAAAATGATGGATCTCCCCATCTTTCTCTGAAAAGAAGTCCCACGCGTGGTTGATGTTTATAACCCCTTCCCTGGCAATCCCTTCTGACACAATAATTTTTTTGCCGCAGCAGTTGCAAACAACTGTTTCTAGCTGACCGCCGTTTTTGTACTTTCTCATCTTAGTCTCACCTTTCCTTTTACCGCCCAAGCTTTTCTTTCCAGACATACCGGGATGCCTGCAAGGCGTTCCTTTTTCGCATTTTCCAGCTTTATCCCTTAATTTCTCTCCCCGAACGCCGGGATAGAAAAAAGGGCATCCTTACTGGATACCCCTACATTATAAACGGTGTTATGCCTTATTTTTAGTGGTAAATGTTTCAAATATCGCGGCAAACCATTATGACTGCATCTTCACACGGATTGAGGTAATAGTGCTTTCGGATCCCTTCTTCCGTAAATCCATAGGATCTATAAAGGTTTCTGGCCCGCTCATTGCTTTCACGGACCTCTAAAAATATAGATTTTACATCTTTTTGTCTGGAATAAAAAACCAGCTGGTCCATAAGTTTCTTAGAGAGGCCCCTCCCCCTGTATTCCGGACGGACTGCAATCCGAAGCAGTTCACATTCATCTGCCACAATCCGGAACACACAGTATCCTGCTGCCCCTTCTTCTGTCAGCAACAGCCAGGTATCCAGACCGCTCTTTAAGCTGTTTTCAATCATCCGCTCAGACCATGGATCCATAAAACACAGCTGCTCGATTTCCAGAATAACGGGAATCTCTTCCGAAGTCAGTTCATGAACCATATTATTCTCCTTTTAATGCCTCTTCTCTCTCCCGTTCTGCCTGCGGCTTTCGCAGATAATCGGGAGCATGCTCCGCTGCAGTGACTGTTTTCCCCTGAGAAAACAGGCGGGCTCCATAGGCCGCCACAGCACCTGCCCGCTGTCTGTTAAGATGAGCAGGGGCAAATTCAAACGGGACCTTCATGAATTCTTCTATACTTTCTTTGCAGACCGGTACTCCATCCCCAGAGAAAATCACGCTCTGTCCCATGGAATTCAGCTCTTCAATTAATTCCCTGATGTCCATGGCACAGGATTCCTTTATCACAGAAAAGCCCTTGCGGTTATCATAAATACCGGTATAGACCTGGTTTCTTCTGGCATCCATAATCGGACAGATGATAGATGCACTGCCGTAAAACTCAAAAGCCATGGCATCTATGGTAGGGACAGAAACCAGCGGCTTTTTCAGTGCCAGACCCAGACCCTTTCCTGTAGCAGAACCGATCCTGAGACCGGTAAATGACCCAGGTCCTGCAGAAACTGCTATGGCATCTATATCTTCCAAGCGGATACCGGTCATGGTGACAATTTCGTCTAACATGGGCAGCAGTGTCTGGGAATGGGTCTTTTTAAAATTAACCGTATATTCTGCAGTCAGTATGTCATCCGTCAGAAGTGCAACAGATGCAACGAGAGACGAACTTTCAATTCCTAACAGGTTCATTTACATTCCCTCCACGGTGATTTTTCTGTAGTCAAATCCTTTTTCCAAATCTTTTTCTATTGTTACTGTAATAACGCGTTCCGGTAGAATATCTCTGATCAGTCCGGACCATTCAATCAGTGTAACACCTTCGCCATAAAAACAATCTTCATAACCAATTTCATCCATTTCGCTGACATCACCAATCCGGTATACATCAAAATGATAAAATGGCAGACGCCCATCGTCATATTGCTTCACGATTGTAAATGTAGGGCTGTCCACCGGCTCTTTAATTCCAAGACCTGCGGCAAACCCCTGGGTAAAAACAGTTTTCCCCACTCCAAGATCTCCATTTAAGCAAAAGACAGAGGAAGGCTGTGCGTCTTCTCCCAGTTTTTTTCCAAATTCATAGGTTTCTTCAGGTTTCCAGCTTTCTATTACCATCACTTATATCCTCTTTCGCCTCTCAGGAGGCAGATTCTCTTTTATGAATGCAGTCAGTTCTGCTGTTTTTTCACCTGTCACAGAATCCGGAAGCAGATAGGCATGAATCCGGTCCATATAGATAATCAGCATAGTTCCGATTCTTTTGACTAAAACCACATCTTCCCACAGCAATTCAAGCTTTTCCTGCCCCTGGGTTACCACAATGCCTTCCGCTGAGATGGAAAGAGTCATCCCATCATGAATCACAGACCGTTTTGCCTGCCTGGCTGCCTTCATATAGAGAACAAACGGCTGCCATACAGTAAACATCAGTACACAGACCACTAAAAGAAGGCGGTAAGGAAGCGTTGCCGTCCTCCAGGTTGTCGCAAGCGCATACAGCGCTGCAGCACTGAAAAGGATACTGAAAATCCCCTGAAATCCCCGGTACGAATGATACATGGAGAATTTCCAGAGATCTTTAGCTGTAAGTTTTATATCTAACACAAGCGGATTATTTTGTTCCACGTTTTCCTCCTTTTGCACAGCCGCAAGCTGTATCTCTTAGAACTTCATGGTAAGAGCAATTCTCTTCTTAGGAATATCTACGCTTATCACTTTAACTTCCACGATATCTCCCACACTGACCGCTTCTAACGGGTGTTTAATAAATTTGTCCGATATCTGGGAAATATGAACCAGTCCGTCCTGATGAACACCGATATCCACAAAAGCACCGAAGTCAATAACATTTCTTACGGTTCCCTTTAACACCATTCCCGGCTGTAAATCCGTTATCTCCATAACGTCTGTTCGCAGGATTGGTTTTGGCATCTCATCACGGGGATCTCTGGCCGGCTTCTCCAGCTCTTTTACGATGTCACGAAGGGTAATCTCACCAATCTCCAGTTCCTCAGCCAGCTCTTTATAGTTATGAATCTTCTTACTGATTCCGTTTAATCCGCCATTCATCAGCTCTTTGGCCTCATATCCCAGCTTCTTCAAAAGCTTTTTCGCGGCATCATAGGATTCCGGATGAACGCTGGTAACATCAAGAGGATTCTTTCCTCCCTGAATTCTCATGAAACCGGCACATTGCTCAAATGCTTTCGGTCCCAGCTTTGCTACCTTTAACAGCTGGCTCCTGCTTTCAAACGCTCCGTTCTCCTCCCGGTAAACCACAATATTTCTGGCAATGGGCTTTGAGATACCGGATATATATTCCAGTAAAGAGGCAGAAGCTGTGTTTAAATCCACGCCTACTTTATTCACGCAGTCTTCCACAACTCCCTGTAATGCTTCACTTAAATGCTTCTGATTCATGTCATGCTGATACTGCCCCACACCAATGGATTTGGGATCAATTTTTACCAGTTCTGCCAGAGGATCCTGCAGTCTTCTGGCAATAGAAGCAGCACTTCTCTGGCCTACATCAAAATTGGGGAATTCTTCTGTTGCCAGTTTACTGGCGGAATAAACAGAAGCGCCTGCTTCGTTGACTATAATATACTGAACCTGCCCGGGGATCTCTTTTAACAGTTCCACAATAATGGTTTCCGATTCTCTGGAGGCAGTTCCATTCCCAACAGAAATCATGGATATTTTATACTTTTTAATCAGTTTCTTTAAAACTGTCTTGGCTTCCTCCACTTTATTCTGAGGTGCCGTAGGATAAATGACAACGGTATCCAGCACTTTTCCAGTCTCATCAACCACCGCCAGCTTACAGCCGGTACGAAAGGCCGGGTCCCAGCCAAGAACTACTTTACCGACAATAGGCGGCTGCATAAGCAGCTGTTCTAAATTTTTACCAAATACACGAATCGCTCCATTTTCCGCTGTTTCCGTTAAATCGTTTCTGATTTCCCGCTCAATTGCAGGTGCGATCAGACGGTCATAGCTGTCCTTTATGACTTCCCTTAACACAGGAGCAGTTACAGGATTGTCCATGGTAATCACCTGTTTTTCCAGATAACGGAGAATCACTTCCTCCGGAGCCAGGACCTTCACAGTCAGAACCTTTTCCTTTTCTCCTCTGTTAATGGCAAGAATCCGGTGTCCTGCTGTCTTCTTTAAATCTTCCTCATAATGATAGTACATCTCATAAACTGATTCCGCTTCCTCATCTTTTGCGGTTGAGAAAAGAGTTCCCTGGTTCATGGTTGTACTTCGGATGTAAGTACGGTATTCTGCCTGGTCCGAAATCCGTTCCGCAAGAATATCCATCGCTCCACTCACTGCTTCTTCTGCAGAGGCTACTCCCTTTTCTACTGATATATAATCCGAAGCAGCTTTAAGAAGCGGTGTCTTTATCATCTGAAGGGAAATCAAATCTGCTAACGGCTCCAGCCCCTTTTCTTTGGCTATCGTAGCCCTTGTCCTTCTTTTCTGCTTGTAAGGGCGGTATAAATCTTCCACTGCAACCAGGGTCAGGGCATTTAA
The DNA here is from genome assembly GCF_900205965.1 of Lacrimispora amygdalina. Lineage (GTDB taxonomy): Bacteria > Bacillota > Clostridia > Lachnospirales > Lachnospiraceae > Lacrimispora > Lacrimispora amygdalina_A. The sequence continues at coordinate 425,030 of NZ_OAOF01000003.1, read as the reverse complement.
TATCTTTTTCTCCAATTCCGGTGTCAGCTTCTCCTGTTCCCGGATGGATGACAGTACCTGTTCTTTCCGCTCCTCTAAATTTCTTAAATAACGAAGCCTTTCGTCTAAGTTACGCAGAACTTCGTCATTTAAAGAACCGGTAACTTCTTTGCGATATCTTGCGATAAAAGGTATGGTATTCCCCTCATCGATGAGTCTGACCGTCTCTTCTACCTGGTTCCTGGAAATGGAAAGTTCTTCCTGCAAAATCTTTATGATATCCATGCTATACCTCTTATTTTTCATAGTTGGTTCAATTCAACTATTATAATTCATCATTCTGAGTAATGCAATACCCGTCTGGACACAGCGGTTATTTCGTGCTACAATCATACAATACAGTTATATCAGGAAAATCCTGGATGTTCTTATGTACTATACAAAAACGAGGTAAAATTAATGGGAGAAAATTATAACAGCAACAACGGCATGCTTCCGCAAACACCGAATACCGGATCGTTTTTTGCATTCTGGTCTGTCCTTTTCGGCGGTCTGGGACTGCTTACAGACTGTCTTCCCTTATTCAGTATCTGGAACCTGCCCGCAGGTCTTATATTTGGTCTAACCGGTATTGCTCTGGCCGTATTATCTAAGAAAGGAAAGCCCTTCAGCCATCAGGCACAGCTTGGTCTGATTCTTTCCATTATTTCTGCTGTCTGCGGTCTTTTACTGGCATTATTTATCATATTTGTCTATGATGTCATGGATACCAACACTCCTTTGGGGCTGTATTTCAGACAGGTATTTGAAGCAACCACTCAGGCACTGATGCCCACCTCCGGGAAATAACCTTATTTTAACGGGGGAAGCAGATCAATTCCTTTTACCACCAGCATATAATTCTTAAAAATCCAGTTTATGATCACAATAGCAGCACCCATAAGAACAAGTATCCGTTCCCTTTTTCCATGGTCAAACGGGTGCTTTCTTTTTTTTGATACCAGCCGTATGGTTATCTCTGCTATGAAAACCAAAACAGTATAAAGGACCAGCGGATGATACTGAACACTCATCCGCAGGTCCCCCTGTAACAATGTCCGGACTGCCCTCGTTCCCCCGCACCCGGGACAATAAAGCCCGGTGAGGGAATGAAAGATACAGACGGATCCTAATTTCAATATTTTTTCTAACCAGATCATTCGTTCTACCTTCCTTTAATCTGCAAGATCAAAGGCATCATGAACCGTTCTCATGGCGCGGTTTACGTCTTCTTCGTGAAGCAGGACCGTGATCCTGATTTCAGAGGTCGCGATCATCTTAATATTGATGCCCGCATTGTAAAGCGCTTCAAACATCTTTGCAGCAACTCCAGGATTACTCGTCATACCTGCACCGATGATTGAGACCTTCGCCACATCTTCCTCACTGGTTACACCCTGGGCTGTGATCCCTTCCTTATGCTCATTTAAAAGCTCCATGGTTTCCTTTAAATCCGGCTTTGCCACCGTAAAGGAGATATCTTTTCTTTCTTCCCTGCCAATGGACTGGATAATGATATCAACGTTAATGTTGTGTTTTGCCAGAAGATTAAAGATCTTAAATGCGATTCCAGGTTCATTCTTTACCCCGATCACTGAAATACGGGCTACATTTTTATCTGCGGCAACACCGCTCACCAGCATTCTTTCCAATTTTGTTTCCTCCTTGACGATGGTACCTTCTTCTCTGTTCAGACTAGACCGTACGACCAGCTGGACTCCATATCGTTTTGCCATCTCCACCGAACGGTTGTGAAGTACCTTCGCCCCCAGAGATGCAAATTCCAGCATCTCGTCATAGGAAACCTCCAGAAGCTTTCTGGCATCAGGTACAATATGGGGATCAGCCGTATATACCCCATCCACATCTGTGTATATCTCACAAGCGTCTGCATGGAGCGCAGCAGCAAGTGCCACGGCAGTCGTATCCGATCCTCCCCGTCCGAGAGTCGTCAAATCGTCATATTTATTAATGCCCTGAAAACCTGTGATAATAACGATTTTTTTCGCTTCCAGTTCATGCTGGATCCGTTCCGTATCTATCTTTTTTAATTTGGCCATCCCATAGGCTGATGAGGTATGCATGGCAACCTGTGCCGCGTTTAACGATACCGATGGTACTCCCAGAACATTCATAGCCATGGACATCAGTGCGACGCTGATCTGCTCACCGGTTGCAAGCAGCATATCCATCTCTCTCTTGGGAGGATTGGGATTGATCTCATGGGCTTTGGCAATCAGACCGTCGGTCGTCTTTCCCATTGCCGATAAAACCACTACCACCTGATTGCCTTTTTCATATTCCTCGATGCAGCGTTTTGCTACATTGAATATTCTTTCTTTGTCTGCGACGGAACTACCGCCAAATTTTTTAACAACTAACATTGATGCCTCCTGGCGAAATTAAATTTCTGCGCGGATGCGCTGTCTGATCCCGGACAGCTTTTTCGCTCTTAACCTGTATTCTTCTTCCGTCATAACTTCAGTCATAACTGCGAATTCGTCCATATGATCCAGTTCCGTGACTTCTACCTTTCCAAAGGCATCCTCTGCCTCACTGAGCCGTTTGGCCGCAATCCCCTTAATCCGTACGAAATGACGAAATGGCACGCTGTCCATGGAAGAGAGCTTCAGACTGTTTCCATCCCAGCCCATCTTCACATGATGATCCGGGTTTTTAAGGGCTTCAATAATATCCGCTACTACGGCACTGGCTGTTGGGAGCTTTCCGGCTCCGCTTCCATAAAACATGGAAGTACCCAGCATATTTCCCTTTACCAGAATGCCGTTGTAAACATCATTTACTAAATACAGCGGATGGTCCTTTCCAATCATGACCGGAGCTACAAAGGCATGAACTGTATTCCCGCTGATTCTGCTGGATCCAAACAGTTTAACAGAAGTTCCAAGAGCTTCGGCATAACGGAAATCAACGTCCGTTATATTTGTTATCCCTTCTGTATAAATATGCTCGTAATTCACTTCGTGTCCCGTGGCAAGGGCAGTTAATATGGCTATTTTCCTGCAGGTATCATGTCCTTCCACATCTGCCTCCGGATTCCGCTCCGCGTATCCCAGTTCCTGGGCTTTTTTAAGTGCCTCTTCAAAGGTCTCTCCGGCTTTGTCCATTTTGGTCAGTATGTAGTTGGTGGTACCATTTAAAATACCTGTGATCTCTTCAATTTGTTCACCGGCAAGAGATGTATACAAAGGACGGATAATAGGAATACCGCCTCCTACGCTTGCTTCAAATAAAAAATTAACCTTATTATCTTCTGCTGTTTGTAACAGCTCTGTTCCATATGCAGCCACCAGAGCCTTGTTGGAGGTAGCCACATGCTTACCTGCCTGCAGGCTGGCTTTTACAAAAGGATACGCCGGATTTAAACCACCCATGGTCTCAATTACCATGGATACCTCCGGATCTTTCTCTATAACGGAAAAATCATGAACAATCTTCTTTTCAATGGGTGTACCGGGGAATTCTCTTAAATCAAGAATGTACTTCACATTCACCGGTTCACCAACTTGTCTGGCAATGATATCTTTATTCTTATCCAGAATCTCAACAACACCTGATCCGATAGTACCATAGCCCATAACTGCAACATTCATCATATTCTCACTCCCTGGCTAAAATTTTTACGTAGTGGACCCCATCCTTTTCTTCCATATCCTCAACCATCTTCGAAACATTCCCTGTTGTTTCAAGAACCTCCACGCTTATTGTGAGGGTGGCAACGCCGTTGACCGGAATACTTTGATGAATGGTTAATATATTCGCGCGGTACACAGCTACCACATGAAGCAAATCGGATAAAAGACCCGGCTCATCATCCATCTGCATTACCAGCGTAATGGTCTTACCCTTGGCATTGTCATAAAACGGAAAGATATCATCTTTGTACTTGTAAAAGGAGCTGCGGCTGATTCCAACCCTGTCTGTAGCCTCCTGTACGGTGATAACCCGTTCCGATTCCAGTAATTTTTTTGCCTCAACTACCTTCAGCAATACTTCAGGTACAGCCTTCTGCTTTACCACAAAATATTTACTTTTATCTTCCATAAAAAAATATCTTCCCTTCTGTGTCCGCATCGGAAATACATCTGTGCTCATAGGGAAGATATTATCATATTTATAATTGGTATGCAACTATTTTTATATTTATTTTTTTCGGTATTGAAAAAAATGCATGAAAAAACTAGATATCTGCAGAATCCTCACCAGCTTTTGCTCCGGTACTCAACCAACGGAGATAGGCATACATAAACTGGTCCAATGCACCATCGAGAACGCTGTTTACATTGCCGGTTTCTGAATTGGTCCTGTGGTCTTTCACCATCGTATAGGGCTGAAGCACATAGGAACGAATCTGGTTTCCCCAGCCGATTTCCGTTACATCTCCACGGATTCCTGAAAGCTTTTGTGCATTCTCCTGCTGCTTTAACATATAAAGCTTTGCTTTCAACATCTGCATCGCCTTGTCCTTGTTCTGGAACTGAGATCTCTCATTCTGACACTGCACCACAATTCCAGTCGGAAGATGAGTGATACGGATGGCAGAGGAAGTCTTATTGATATGCTGTCCGCCGGCTCCGCTGGAGCGGTAGGTGTCAATTCTTAAATCCTCATCATTGATATCCACATCAAGATCTTCTTCAATATCCGGCATTACATCACAGGATACAAAGGATGTCTGGCGTTTGCCTGCCGCATTAAACGGGGAAATCCGTACCAGACGGTGCACCCCTTTTTCTGATTTTAAATAACCGTAAGCATTCATACCATTAATCTGGACAGTCACGGATTTGATACCTGCTTCATCTCCGTCAAGATAATCAAGCACTTCTGTCTGAAAACCTCTTTTCTCAGCCCATCGGCAGAACATGCGGTAAAGCATGCCGCACCAGTCACAGGATTCGGTTCCGCCGGCACCTGCATTCAGCCTTAAAATGGCATTATGGCTGTCATACTCACCGGAAAGCAGGGTATTAATCCGCATCTCTTCCAGTTTTTCCTTTAGTTCAGCCAGCATTTCGGCCACTTCCGGAATCAGGGACGCATCGTTTTCCTCGTTCCCCATCTGGATCATGACTCCGATGTCTTCAAACTGCTGCTCTAAGTCTTTGTAGCTTTGTACGGTATCCTTTAAATTCTTAGCAAGCTGGACGATTTTTCCCGACTTTTCCGGATCTTCCCAGAAGCCAGGTTCCTCCATGGACTTGTCTAACTCATCGATTCGCTTTAACTTGTTATCTAAGTCAAAGTGAATCCCTCACTTCCACTAATGGTTTTTCATACGTCGATAATTCGTATTTGTACTGATCTAATTCTACCACTGTGTCACCCACTTTCTGTTTTTTAATTTATCAATATAAAATTGGGGTCCGGTCCCTAAAAGGGAACGGACTCCAATCTCATAAAAATACTATACTAATTTACGTCCGCAGCACTGCTTATACTTTTTGCCGGAACCGCATGGACATGGATCATTGGGATAGACCTTATTTTCAGCCTTTTTCACCGGTGCCTTCACTGAGCTGTCATCCTTATTGGTTCCTGTCACCTTGGCAGCAGGTTCACGTTCCACCTTCTGCTCCACTCTGATGTGGAAGAGAATACGTACGGTATCTTCCCGTATGGCTGCTGTCATCTCATCAAACATCTGATAGCCGCTCATCTTATATTCCACAAGGGGATCTCTCTGGCCATAGGCCTGAAGTCCGATTCCCTGGCGCAGCTGGTCCATATCGTCAATATGGGACATCCATTTATTATCAATCACTTTCAGGAGAATTACGCGCTCGATCTCGCGGATCTGCTCTCCCTCCGGGAACTCTGCCTCTTTCGTTTCATAAAGCTTAATCGCTTCTTCTTTGAGCATATGCTTCAGCTCATTCTTTCTCACTTTTCCGTCTTGCGGAATGGTAATTGGCTGAAGAGGGATTACAGGAAGAAGAAGGGTATTCAGTTCATTTAAATCCCATTCTTCCGGTGGCTGTTCGTCGCTGATGGATAAATCCACCGCATTCTCCACGATGTCAGTGACCATCTTTAAGACAACGTCACGCATATTATCTCCGTCAAGAACCTTTCTTCTCTCCGCATAGATCACTTCACGCTGCTCGTTCATGACCTCATCGTATTTTAACAGGTTCTCACGGATTCCGTAGTTGTTGGTCTCTATCTTCATCTGTGCCTTTTCAATGGCATTGGACAGCATCTTATGCTCAATCTGCTCTCCTTCCGGTACACCTAATGCATTAAACATACCCACAAGGCGTTCGGAACCAAACAAACGCATCAAGTCATCTTCCAGAGAGATATAGAATCTGGATTCACCTGGGTCTCCCTGACGACCGGAACGTCCGCGAAGCTGATTATCAATACGGCGTGATTCATGGCGCTCTGTACCGATAATCTTCAGACCGCCTGCAGCTTTGGATTCGTCGTCCAGCTTAATATCCGTACCACGGCCTGCCATATTGGTTGCAATGGTAACAGCTTTATGAACACCTGCATCTGCAACGATTTCCGCTTCCAGCTCATGATATTTTGCATTTAAGACTTTATGGGGAATGCCTCTGCGTTTTAACATTGCGCTTAACATCTCGGAGGTCTCAATGGTTATGGTACCAACCAGAACCGGCTGCCCCTTTTCATAGGAAGCTGCCACTTCGTCACATACTGCTTCAAATTTTTCTTTCTTGGTTTTATAAACTGCATCTTCCTGATCAATACGGGCAATGGGGCGGTTGGTGGGAATGGAAATTGCATCCATTCCATAGGTGTTTCTAAATTCCTTCTCCTCTGTCAGAGCCGTACCGGTCATACCAGCTTTTTTGTTGTATTTATTAAAGAAGTTCTGGAATGTAATGGTTGCAAGAGTCTTGCTCTCTCTGCGCACATTCACATGCTCCTTCGCCTCAATCGCCTGATGAAGACCGTCAGAATACCGTCTTCCTGGCATAATACGTCCTGTAAATTCATCTACAATCAGGACTTCGTCATCCTTAACCACATAATCTTTATCCCGGAACATGAGATAGTTGGCACGGAGAGCCAGGATGATATTATGCTGAATCTCTAAGTTTTCCGGATCTGACAGGTTCTCTATATGGAAGAACTGCTCTACTTTTTCCACACCCTGTTCTGTTAAGTTAACAACCTTGTCCTTCTCATCCACAATAAAATCACCGGTCTCAATGATTTCTTCTCCCATGATGGCGCCCATCTTGGAGAATTCTCCGGAAGCTTCGCCCTTTTCCAACTGGTGTGCAAGAATATCACAGACTTCATAGAGCTTTGTGGATTTCCCGCTCTGTCCGGAAATAATAAGAGGAGTTCTTGCCTCATCAATTAAAACAGAGTCGACCTCATCAATGATACAGAAATCTAAATTTCTTAATACCATCTGTTCTTTATAGATGGCCATGTTGTCTCTTAAATAGTCAAAACCAAGCTCATTGTTGGTTACATAGGTGATGTCACAATTGTAAGCATCACGTCTCTCATCTGAGTTCATGTTGTTGAGTACAACGCCTACTGTCATACCAAGGAATTCATGGATTCTTCCCATCCACTCCGCATCACGCTTTGCCAGGTAGTCGTTTACTGTTACAATCTGTACTCCGTTCCCTGCCAGTGCATTTAAGTAAGCCGGGCATGTTGACACCAGAGTCTTTCCTTCACCAGTCCTCATCTCCGCAATACGTCCCTGGTGAAGAACCACACCACCGATTAACTGCACACGGAAATGTTCCATATTAAGAACTCGCCTTCCGGCTTCTCTTACAGTTGCGAACGCTTCCGGCAAGATGTCATCAAGAGTTTCTCCTGCTGCCAGTCTTTCCTTAAAAAGCTTCGTGTTGTTCTTCAATTCCTCATCCGTAAGTGCAACCATGGTCGGGCGCAGAGATTCTATTTTATCCACAATGGGATTAATAATTTTCAATTCTCTTTCACTATGAGTTCCAAATATTTTTTGAACCAAGTTCATGATTTATTCTCCTACTCTATCTTTCAATATACACCGTACAATCCTGTATATTGTAGCACTAACCCGTCTTTAATTCAACGAATTCATAAAAAATTAACATTCTGGTAATAATCAGACTTATTATTGCCAGGTACTGCCAAATTCATCAGCAACCTCCAGCAATTCATAAGAAAATTATGGTTAACCTGACACATTGCACAAAAAATTTGTTCGATTCCCGACTTTTCCACATTATCCACATCCGATTGTGTATTTTTCCCCCACTTTTATCCCCACCACCAACCCTCGCAATTGCGAAATAAATCAGTTATGCACCGAGTTATCCACATTATCCACATTTTTTCTCCACATATACCCAGCATTCCCATGCCAATGACAAAACCATTCATTTTTGTATATTTGTCATAAAATTTACTTTTTCGACGAAAAATTCCATTTTTCCCTTGACTTTTTTTTAGTCGTATCTATAGTTTTTCAATAAATTGATAAAATAATAAGAAGAGGATTTTTACATTAACTTTTCATAAATTATCTTAATATTTTACAACCACATTGAATTATTCTAATAAATATGATATACTATACCCATCTCAAGAAAAAGGAGCTGATGACTTATGCGTTTTACAATTACAGGAAGAAATATTGAGGTGACAGCAGGGTTACGGGAGGCTATTGAGGACAAGTTTGGAAAGCTGGACCGTTTTTTTGCACCTGCTACAGAAGCAACAGTAAGACTCAGCGTGCAGAGGGAAATGCAGAAAATCGAAGTGACTATTCCAGTGAAAGGACATATTATACGTGCGGAAGAATCAAGTGATGACATGTACGTAACCATCGATCTGGTTGAAGAGATCCTGGAACGCCAGTTGAAAAAATATAAAAACAAATTAATCGACAAAAAATTAAACGCACCTTCCTTTTCAAAAGCATTTATGGAAGATGAAACCGTTTCTGATGATCATGTGGAAATAGTGAAAACAAAGAAATTTGCAGTAAAACCAATGGATCCGGAAGAAGCATGTGTGCAGATGGAGCTTCTCGGACACAGCTTTTTCGTATTCCTCAATGCGGATACCGATGAAGTGAATGTTGTATATAAAAGAAAAGGCGGTTCTTACGGACTGATTGAACCGGAATTTTAAGAAAACCTTTTATTAAATAATTATAAAGCAAGGGCAGAAACCAGCATGGGTTTCTGCCTTTTGTTTTTACCTGACCAAAACGTCCACTACATAACCAATCATTCTGCCTTCATTTCACAACATTTTACTTGAATTTTTGTGATTTCATATGTATTCTTAATGTGGTTTATTATATTACATGATACTGAGGTATTGATCTTGATTAAAATAGCGGTTTGTGATGATGATAATAATATGATACAGGAATTGATAAGCAAGATATGTGATTATATGGATAAAACCAGTTATAACGCTGATATACTTGCCTTTTCCTGTGCAGAAGACCTGCTAAAATGCAATGAATCATTTGACATAGTCTTTCTTGATATACAGATGGGCGGTCTAAACGGTATGGAAGCAGCAAAACGTCTTAGGCAGTCCGGTTCAGAAAGCTTTCTTATTTTTGTAACAATTCTAAAAGAATACGTCTATGATGCCTTTTCTGTAGAGGCATCCGAATATCTGCTGAAACCGCTGGACAGTCAGCGTTTTCAATCCACTATGGACCGCATACTTTCCTATATTGAGGAGAAAAAAACAGCCGTCTTAACAATTCAGAAGGCATCCTGGTGTCAATCCATCCGTTTGACTGATATTTTATATTGCGAAGCCATTAATAGAAAAATTTTTGTTCATACAAAAAAGGAAATTATTGACTACTATTTCAGAATCAATGAATTGGAGAGACAGCTGTCACCTGACTTTTTTTGCTGTCACCGCAGCTATCTGGTTAACCTTCAGGCTGTCTGTGGGTATGAAAACGGCCAGGCTAAGTTAATTAATGGGGAGAACATTCCCGTTTCAAGACTTCGCAGGCAGGAGTTCATGGAAGCAATGCTCAACTATATGAAGAAAGGGGGAAGATAGATGCCAGTAGCCGGTCTGTTTATTGGATGGTTTGATTTTATTTACTTCTTCTGTATATTGAATGCCTGTCTGGCCTTGCTGGAAATCTGGTTTTTCGGCAGATTTACGGTACAAATTGTAAAATGGTATCATTATGTAGGTTACATTCTTCTCATCTATCTGCTGTCTGCAATTGAATTATTCACCCGGTCTGCATTTCCTGTCTCCACCCTCCTGGAGCTGGGAACACTTTTTTTTATTCGGATGGCTGGCTTTAAAATGTCCGCCGTCATCGTCTGCTTCTGCGGCTATACTGTCAATTTGCATCATGCAGGTTGTTAACGGCATATTTCAGTCATTGCTTAATATTGTATTGACACTCCTGTTTCCTTATACAATGGTTCTTACGGTAATAAGCAGTCTGTTAGTAATGGCAGCGGTATTTTTTTCCTATCAGCTTGCTCTCAAATGGCTGAAAGACAGGAAAGCACCCATGCTTCGTTATATGCTGATTCTTTTACTGCCCATACTCTTCGTGCTTCTGGTCATGCAGCAGGTTTTTACCACATACGGGAGCACCGTTACAGTCAGTTCAGACGGCACCAGAATCTCACCTGATATAAATGACTGGACGATGCTGATTATACAGATTGCTGCTTATTTATGTCTGTTTGCAGTGCTATTTGCTTATAAAGAACTGTTGCAAAGTTTTGCGCTGCAAATGCGAAATACTCTTTTGGAACAGCAGGTAAACGTCCAGGCTAATTCCGTCCAGGAGATGCAGATGCGTTATGAACTGACAAGAACATTCCGGCATGATTTAAATGGCCACTGGACCGTACTGGGCGGTTTTTTAAAGACAGGAGAAAATGAAAAGGCCTTAGAATATCTGGGGAAACTGACCACGATGTCAGATCAGCTCTCTTTTCCATGCCAGACAGGAAACGCAGTGTTAGATATGCTGCTGACAAACAAATTAGGGATCGCTCATCAAAAGGGAATAAATGTCGACTGCACAGTAAAAATACCGCCGAACTGTCTCATCAATGATATGGATTTATGCATCGTATTCTCAAATGCTGTGGATAATGCTGTCAAAGCCTGCAGCAGTAAAAGCAAAACTCACCCATATCTGACACTGAAAACCGTTCAAAAGGGGAACTTCTTTTTGATTGAAATTGAAAACAGCCGTTTGGACGATAATGTGATAATCAAAGGTTCCGGAATCGGGCTTGACAGTATAAAAGCAGTGGCTGAAAAATATAACGGCACAGTCCGAATCGAAAAAGATACGAAAATGTTCCGTCTAAATGTGCTTTTTATCATTCCACTACAATCAAACAGCATCTCATTGCAAAGCTCTTGAAACTTCATATTATACTGCATATATTTATAGTATCTAAAGATAAAAGGAGGCTTTACTATGAATATCAGCAGTATGGGGACTTATTCACCTCAATATTCTCAAGGAGCAGACGCCAGTCAAAAAGCTGAGCCTGACACCAGTGATATTGAGCAGCAAATAAAAACGCTGGAAAAGGAAAAAGGGAAACTGGAAGGTCAGCGGGATAAAGAACGAAATCCTTTCGCACTGCAGCAGAGCAGCAAATACAAAGATTTGGAAAAAAGAATTAAAGAATTGGACAAGCAGATTCAACAGATGAAAGCAGAGGCATCCTCCGCTCAGAAAAAAGCAGATAGCGAAAGCCCGGAGGCAGTCTCCAGCAGAAAACCCTTTGACACCTATATGCCTGAAAAGCAGGAATCTAACAATTAGCAGAGAGGTAAACTACACCCTGATAGTTAAGTACAGCTTTTTTACTGCATCTGACTATCAGGGTATATTTTAATTAAAATTATTTTACAACCACCCTGGTCTTCACCTTACTAAGCTTTGGGTCCAAATCCCGTTCCGGCGAAAGGGAAAATACAGGATTGCCATTGATGTCGAAATGAACCCTGTGAATTCCACTACACCGAATGTGATCCATTATGGATTCCACCCCATGGTATGCAATCATTAAATTCCCTTCCGGGTCCTCAAAAAAGGAATTGTGGCCAGGACCATATCTGTGTTCCAGAGAATAATAGGAAAGTACCGGTGTAACACTTTTGTTCCAGCTTTCCGGCTTTAACAGATCGTCCCCTGTCTTTGCCTTCAAAAGACCTAAGGCATATGTGTAGCCATTGGCCGCACCTCCGGAATATGTAACATATACTGCATCATCTGTTACAAATGCATAAGGTCCTTCATTATTGATGGTTCCCTCCACATTTTCCCAACCATAAAGGGGACGTGACAGCAGAACCGGATCACTGGTTAATTTCCATGGAAGCGTTTCATCTGTTGTTGCAATATAAAGCATTGATCCAGTATCCAAATCCGTACCGATGTGTTCCCGGTAAGACCATATCATATAGGAGACTCCCTTTACATTTAAATAAGTCATATCTAAAGTTATCCCCTTATCTGTCAGCCACGATCCATCTCTTTTCTGTATTCGTATGGGCTTTTCCCAGCTGTTTTTATCCAGTATATTTCCGCCTTTTTTCAGCTTCATTAAGTGGCACTGGGGAGACCATTTTTTGCCCCCGACTGCAAACAGAATATAAAGCTCACCACCTATGATATGAAATTCAGGAGCCCAAAAAGTCTGTATGAAATCATACTCTTCATTGTACTCAAGAATCAGATGATGTTTGGTACTCTCGTAAAAAAGCGCTTCCGGCGTATCTGCCTGCCGGACATAGAGACCCACGTCATTTACATTATCATTGGTTGAAATGAAATAATAGGATCCGTTCCACTGGAAAACGACCGGATCTGCAAATCCTCTTGCAAGGGGAAACGGATACTTCCGGTCTGCAACTGTTCCGTTCACCGTATATTCCCCCGGCAGTTTATAATTCACGCAGTTCTGATCCCAGCGGATTGCCTTTAACGCACTGGATCCATCTGAATAAAAGGCCGTTGCGCAAATCTGGTTTAGATCCTCCTCAGATGAAACCTCCACTTTTTCCGGAACAATAATCTCTGTATTCCTGACAGGTCTCCATTTTCCCACTATACGGTCACAGAAATCGCTTTTTACCTTTATACAATTACCAGGTACTGCTCCTTCCGGCCCTTGAATCTCCATAACTTTCCCTCTTTTTATAGCAGGCTGGGGAGCAGAAAGATCCGATGGATTGGTTATATCTGAGGTTGTATTATAAAAGAGACCGCCTTCTTTATCCTCCCATAATATTTTATAAAGACCAGTTGTCCTGAGGTACTGACACGATACCCATTGAACAGGAATATCCTTACCCAGCTTCAACATTCCTCGTTGGTTAAATTCTATAAAATTATCTGTTGTCCATAAGAAAACGCATCCCAGACTCTCCTGATCTTCACTCCCGTCTTCATTCACCCGGATTGCAAATATTCCATAGGAGCCGCCGGCCATCTCAAATACCCATGGATTTTTGAGCCCTTTGGCGCAGATGGTATTATTTCTGTTAATAACAGCTTCTGCAAACAGTATTCCATAATTCCGGTTTAACGGCTGATAGATGCGTCCATCTTTACTCCACCCAAAGTGAATGCTCCGCGCCAGTCCGTCCGGATATTGTTCCCTGTCGGGATGACGGGTATAAATCAGCAGTTCTGATTCTTTTTGTCTGTAAATCTGTTTCATTTATATCTTCCTCCTTCTGTCAGCCCTTCAAGGCGCCGAAGCTGGTAATAATCTATTTACTACTTTAAAAGAAGATTTCCCCACCTGGCTGTTGACTGCCAGGAGTTATCAGATTCATCATTAAACTTAGCTACACTAATTCGTTCTCCCCGTTCATTGCTGTCATTAATCTGAACATCAAATCCCATGCTTTTACCTATTTGTGCTTTACCTTTTAAAGGAATCTTTGCTTCTACCAGATACCCGTCTTCTGTCACTTTTACCGCTGACTCAAACCCTTCTCTCGTTCCATTACTTCCAAACGTTACAACGTTTTTGCATGACACGCGAAACTGTCCGTCGTCGTCCTGGTAAGAGTAGGATTTGTTGTTGTTTTCATCTAAGAACAATTCCACCGAATCCTGTTCATAGGCATTCTGACTATCCGTATTTAATACCTTATCTTTCACATTCACAAGAACATAAATATTCTTTTCGTCATAAAGTGTTTTTACAGTGCCGCACGCACCCTGCCAGGCCATAGTCATAATGTTAACCGGCTCTTCCTTTGCACTATTCCAGATTTCATCTACAGTTCCATCAATTATGGGTGTACCTTTTACCGCGGTTATGGTGTTCGGAACCGGAATTTCCTTAACAGGGTGTTTTCTTAAATACCCCTCCGGATCTGCGACTGCATAATAAGCTTCTTTGGCTTTGTAATTTCCGTCAAATAAACAGGGAAAATTAGAACTTCTCCAACTCTTTGTATCTGTATATCCCCAAAACGTCACTCTTTTTATAACATCTGAATATTGGTTATAAAGTTTGAAAAGCTGGGCATATATCTGTCCCTGAGCAATCTCCTGTTCTTTTGTAAGCCCTGATGCCTCAGCCTTGCTGACTACGACATCAAGCTCCGTTATTGATAGTTCAGCCCCGGTCTTTTTAAACAATTCCAGGGACTGTTCTACTGTAGCCACCGGCAGGGTGGTGCTGTAGTGTGCCTGCATACCGATTCCGTCAATGGGAATTCCCCTTTTCTTTAAATCAGAAAACATTGCGGCTGCTATCCGGGCTTTGTTTACATCGTTTAAATTGTAATCATTATAATACAGTTTTGCATTGGGATCTGCCTCATGCGCAAACTGAAAAGCCAGTTCAATATAATCGTTTCCAATGTTTCTCAGCCACGGAGTATCCCGTAAGCAGGATTTCCAGTTTCCGTCTGCCGGAAGTCTGGCACCATCCTGAATCGCTTCGTTTACCACATCCCAGGATAATAGTTTTCCACTATAATGCCCTGCAACATTGGAAATGTGATTTTTCAGTCTGCCAATTGCTTCTTCCCGGCTGCAAGTGGCATTCATCCAGTCAGGAGTCTGACTATGCCATGCCAGCGTATGCCCTACAGTCTGCAAACCGTTCTCCTGGCAGAATCCGGTCATTGCATCTGCGGATTCAAAAGTAAAAACCCCTTTTTCCCTCTGCATTGCCTCTGGTTTCATCATATTTTCGGGTGTAACCACATTGTAATGGCGGAGTATGATCTCTCTGTCCACTCCTGTTAAGTTAAAGCTGTTATAAATATTGCCAATCAGAAATTTCCCCTTATAGATATCCTTTAGAGGGGTAAGGTTTTCAAGCTTAACATCTTTCTTCTCCTGGTTTCCTGCGCCCTGACCGTCAGCCCAGCCCGTGCCTGTAGTCAGATTAACACAAACCACTACCCCAAAACAAACTGCCGCTGCTTTCCCCAATAACCTTTTCATCTCTTTACCTCCTTATATTTTTGCTGCAGACCGTTTCCCGTTACTTATCAGCCATGCTTAACCTGCTCAAATAAATAACTACGGTTACAGCCTTTGATATAATACCATTTTATTATTTTCACTTCTTTTCACAACCGGAGAAACCATATGAAAAATCATGGTAGATTATATGTTTTAACGAAGGCTGAAACCTGTCTTTCAATATCAAAAAAACTACTGACCTCAGACTCTAATAGTAATATGCTCCCTTCTCAATACAGTTAAAATATTTAACTGTTTTCTGTGAAGAGAGCATATCATGGCTGTTGTTAGTAGTTTTATTTAATATTTAATATTATTTTCCGTTTCGTGTCAGATAACGCTCCACGCTTGTAATTGCATTGGCACCGTCTGAAACTGCCGTCGAAACCTGTCTCAGCTGTTTGGTTCTTACGTCGCCTGCTGCAAAAATACCAGGTATATTGGTCTCGCAGTCTTCCCCTGCTTTGATGTATCCATGATCCATTTCCACTAGATTGTCAAAAGCTTCGCTCTGTGGATTGATTCCCACTGCTATGAACACACCATCAACGGAAAGTTTGCTTGATTCTTCTGTTTTGGAATTTTTAATGGTGAGCGATTCCACCTGATCTCCGCCTTCAATCTCTTCTACTACCGTATCCCAGATGATTTCAACATTCTTCTGGTTAAAGAGCTGTGTCTGCAGTGTCTTCGCTCCCCGCAGTTCATCTCTTCTGTGAATTAAGTACACCTTTTTGCACATTCTGGAAAGGAATATGGCATCTTCAATTGCCACATCACCTCCGCCTACAACGGCGGCTACCTTGTTGCGGAAAAATGCTCCGTCACAGGTTGCACAATAGGAAACACCCATTCCGGTCAATTCCTTCTCTCCAACGACGCTGAGCTTCCGGTACTGTGCGCCAGTTGCGATAATGACCGTTTTAGTCACATAGGACCGTTCCTGGCCGACAACTGTGAATTCTCCATCTGCCGCTTCTATACGAAGCACCTCATCTGTGGAGAACTCGGCTCCCAGCTTTTCAGCATGCTCTCTGAATTTTATACCTAAATCAAATCCATTAATACCTGGAAGGCCCGGATAATTATCCACCTCGTAGGTATTGAGAATCTGGCCTCCGCTGGCTACCTCTTTCTCGATCACTACCATTCTCAGTTCTGCTCTTTTACCATATACTGCAGCGGACAGTCCTGCAGGACCTGACCCTATAATCACAACGTCATAAATCTCATTCATTTTATCTACCTGCTTTCTTTATTTTGTAAATACAGATTCTTTTGTATTCATTATATCTCACCCATCTTTTTGTATGCAATGCCCTCGTTGCATTTTGAAGCAGAATTTGTTAAAATATAGGCATCATACAACGACAGAGAGGGTGGTTTTATGTCTCGAAAAACAGTACTTGTAACCGGCGCTTCCCGAGGAATCGGTAAGGCCATTGCTGTCAAATTTGCAAAAAAAGGATACAATGTGGTCATTAACTGTCTTCATAATGAAGACCGCCTTTTACAGACCAGGAAGGAACTGGAGTCCTATCAGATCTCCTGCCTCTCCTACATGGGTGACATGGGTGACATCAATCAATGCCAGGAACTTTTTTTGCGGATCAAAAAACAGTTTGGTTCTCTGGATGTTCTTGTCAACAATGCAGGGATCTCCTACATCGGTCTTTTACAGGATATGACAACTGAGGCCTGGGACCGTATTATACGGACCAATCTAACCTCCGCCTTCCACTGTTCCAAGCTGGCTATCCCAGGAATGCTGGAACGCAAGCAGGGTAAAATTATAAACATCTCTTCCATCTGGGGTATCTCGGGTGCTTCCTGTGAAGTAGCCTATTCCGCTACCAAGGGAGGAATCAATGCATTTACCAAGGCCCTTGCCAAAGAACTGGCTCCAAGCAATATCCAGGTTAACGCGGTTGCGTGCGGAGCTATCGATACGGAGATGAATCAGTTTTTAAGTGAAGATGAGCTGATCGCCTTAATCGATGAGATCCCTGCCGGAAGACTGGGAAAAGCCGAAGAAGTCGCAGATCTTGTCTATCATCTGGGCTATAAAAACTCCTATTTAACCGGTCAGATTATCGGTCTGGACGGGGGTTTTATTTAACAGGCTTTCCACATTCTGATTCATAATTGACGCGGTGCGGTGAAGTATCCCGATATCTTCTTTGGGAATATCTTTGTGAAGCTCTTCCACGAAGTACTTCCTGCACCGCCTGATCCGGTCCACAACCTCATCGCTTTTCTCTGTAAGCTTTAAGAGAACCAGCCTTCGGTCATTTTTATCTCTGTCTGCCGTGATGTATCCTTTCTCACAAAGAGAATCCACAGATTTTGCGATCAGACCTTTGGAGATGTTTCTGTATTGGGCAATCTCCGAAGCACTCTTTAATCCCCCATTATTTGCAAGAAACATCATGACTACTATTTCATTGGGGGTAAATCCATACTCTGACACCGACTGACTGCATAGTTTCTGATAGATCTTATCGATCTTTACAAAACATGCCAGACAGCATTCCTCTTCCAGACTCATTCTTTCCCCCGGCATATTCATTACAGTCTCATTCATTCCAACACCCTTACTAAATCATATGAGAAAACATCCACTCTGTATACTGTTTGAATCATTCTCACGTTATTATTAGTTCATTATTGAACTATTTACTTTTGAAGTATATCTCAGAAGCGATAACCTGTCAACCCAAAACAACAAAAAACCCGGAAAAAGTAATCTTTCTCCGGGTAATGCTTCTATCGATGCATTTATGCTTCTGGCTTTTCAACCTGTACAATGGCTGTCTTCTGCATAGGAATTCTGCAGTTTTTGTTGTTGCCGAATTCTACAATTACGGTATCATCCGTCATATCGATAATGACTCCGTAAAAACCACTGCTGGTTAATACGCTGTCACCGATCGCTATGCTGGCGAACATCTCCTGCTGTCTTTTCTTCTCTTTCTTCTGTGGTCTGATTGCAATAAAATACATAAAGCCTAAGATTACTGCAATATAAATTACCCAGAAACCCATGCCCATCGTACCGCCTGTTGCTAATAACATAACCGTTTCCTCCTTATAGATCGATTCTGCCGTATGCCTGTCTAAAGGGAGCGCTTTATTCCCCGGATGTGCCTGCTGCCATACCGGATAGCTTCCTCTCCTTATATTCTCCATAACGGTGATTCTCAATCGCTTCTCGAATCTCTTCCATCATTGTATTATAAAAATACAGATTATGCAAGACACATAATCGCATGCCCAGCATTTCTTTTGCTTTCAATAAATGCCTGATGTAAGCTCTGCTGTAGGAACGGCAGGCAGGGCACTGGCACCCTTCTTCTATCGGCCTATGATCCAGTTCAAATTTGGAATTAAATAAGTTTAATTTTCCTAGGTTTGTATAAACGTGGCCGTGACGGCCGTTTCTTGACGGGTATACACAGTCGAAGAAATCAACTCCCCGGTCTACAGACTCTAAAATATTAGCAGGAGTCCCCACGCCCATCAGATATGTGGGCTTATTCTCCGGCAGGTAAGGCACTGTCTCATCAAGAATGCGGTACATCTCCGAATGGCTCTCGCCAACCGCAAGACCTCCCAGTGCATATCCGTCAAGATCCATGGCAGATATAGTCTTAGCATGGGCAATCCGGATATCCTCAAAGGTGCCGCCCTGATTGATTCCAAAGAGCAGCTGATCTTTATTAATGGTGTCCGGAAGCTCATTCAGCCTTCCCATCTCAGTTCTGCAGCGCTCCAGCCATCTGGTGGTGCGGTCCACACTGTTTTGCATATACTCCCTGGTTGCAGGGTGGGGTGGGCACTCATCAAATGCCATGGCAATGGTAGACGCCAGATTGGACTGTATCTGCATGCTCTCCTCCGGTCCCATAAAGATCCTGTGGCCGTCAATGTGAGACTGGAAATACACGCCTTCTTCTTTGATCTTTCTTAAACCGGTCAGGGAAAACACCTGAAACCCGCCGGAGTCTGTCAGAATGGGGCGGTCCCAGTTCATAAACTGATGGAGCCCGCCAAACTCTTTAATTAACCGGTCGCCTGTGCGCACATGAAGATGGTAGGTATTAGAAAGCTCCACCTGGGTTTTAATCTCCCGGAGATCATCGGTGGAAACAGCTCCTTTGATAGCCCCCACCGTCCCCACATTCATGAATACCGGCGTCTGGATCGTCCCGTGAACGGTGGTTACTTCTGCCCGTTTGGCACGTCCGTCTTTTGCAATGATTTTATAGTTCATTTACAATTCCTTACTTTAATTTTTTGCTGTTTTTCGCAGTTGCTTTTGCATTCACACTTTTCTTATTCTTACTGGCAGTCATGACATACCACAGAGAGCCTGTGATGCAGACAGAAGAATAAGTACCGCAGATAATACCTACCATGAGCGGAAGGGCAAACTCCCGAATGGATGAAACTCCCATCAGAAACAGAACAAATACCATGACAAATGTGGTCAGTGAGGTATTAATACTTCTGGTAAATGTCTGGGTAATACTTAAGTTAACGATCTCAGAAAGCTCCAGCTTACTCTGAGTCTTTAAGTTTTCACGGATACGGTCAAAAATAACGATTGTCGCATTAATGGAATATCCTACAATGGTAAGCATACACGCAATGAACGTAGATCCTACGGACCATTTCAGGATTGCGTAGAAGGTAAGCACGATCAGTACATCATGAACCAGTGCCAGTACTGCACTTCCTGCAAAACGGATATCCTTAAACCGGAACCAGATATAAAGCAGCATGCAGATGGTAGCAATAATAACTGCAACAATAGCATCTCTCTTCATTTCCTGGCTGATCGCACCGGATATACTTTCCGCTGTAATCTTCTCCGCTTCCACACCGAAATGATCTACCATTGCTTTATTTAATGTTTCTCTTTCCTGTACAGTCAGCGTTTTTGTCTTAATAATTACTTCATTGGTTCCTGCTACCTTCTGAGTCTGAACATCAGTATCATTGGTAACTTCCCGCACAACAGGCACTACCTCAGAAGAGATCTTGTCCAGGGACAGATCCTCATTAAAGGTTACATTGGTGGAGGTACCGCCCTTAAATTCCATGCTGTAATTTAAGATATTCCCTGTCTGGGATTTGTTCACACCAAGCCATGCAAGTCCCACGATGATTACAAGAAGTGACGCACAAAACCAGATATTACGTTTGGATACAAAGTCAATGGACTTCTTGTCCTTTTTCATTCCATACATCTTTTCATTCTCAAAACCAAGCAGGAAAAGGCTGTTTAAAATGAACTTTGTTACAAACAGTGCAGTAATCATGGACAGTACAATACCGATTGCCAGTGTGGAGGCAAAACCCTTTACTGTACCGGAACCTCTCCAGAACAGCACCGCTGCGGCAATCAGAGTGGTCACGTTACCATCCACAATAGCAGACAGTGCCTTGTTAAATCCAACCTGTATTGCATTTTTTACTGCTTTTCCAGACCCGATCTCTTCTTTGATACGGGTAAAGATAATTACATTGGCATCCACCGCCATACCGATGGAGAGAATAATACCTGCAACTCCGGGTAGCGTAAGTGTTACCTCAAACGCATCCAGCAGAATTAATATAACGCCTACATAAATAGACAATGCAACAACTGCAGCAAATCCCGGAAGTAAATAAGCCAGAATCATAAATACTGCCACAATAGCAAATCCGATGGCACCTGCCTTTAAGCTGGTGGTAATGGCTTCCTGTCCAAGTTTTGCACCAACTACATTGGAGCGGAGTTCTTCCAGTTCCAGAGAAAGGGAACCGATACGGATGGTGGAAGCAAGTGTTTCTGCTTCTTCATAGGAGTCCATACCGCTGATCTGGCACTGTCCCTGAGTAATTGGTTCCTGCACAACCGGGTTGGAATAGATCTTTCCGTCATAGATGATGGCAATCCGTTTTCCAACATTGGCAGTGGTCGCGTCTGCAAATGCCTTTTTCCCTTCATCGGTGAAGGTCAGATCAACCATATATTCCTTGATACCGTTATTCTCAGTAATAACCGGCTTTGCTGTTGATACCTGATTACCATTTAAGATAACTTTTCCGGCTTCATCAGTAAATGTTAAGGAGCCGGGTTTTCCAAGCTCTTCCAGAATTGCATTGGCATCGGATACGCCGGGGATATCCACATTAATACGGTTGTCCCCTTCCTGGTATACTTCAGCTTCCGTGCTGTAATTCTGTACTCTCTGCTGCAGCTTGTAAATTGTGTCCTTCATATCCTCGGCACTTGGTTTTTCTTCCTTTGCCTGATAAGTAATGCTGACGCCCCCCGCCAGATCCAATCCAAGCTTAATGTCACTCATGGTGGTATATCCGAAATAGCCGAACAAACCAACCAGTGCCAGTGCAATAATCAGCCCTAAGAGGCCCTTGCCTTTGTTACTTTTCATGACTTTTCTCCTTCACATTATTCTTCAGCCAAAGCTGCCTTGATCATGATCGCACACTCAATCCGCTTCTTCTGCATCTCACAGCCGATTTCATAAGCATCGGTAATGCTTCCATGGAAATTATAGGAGTTGGCTGCACAGCCTCCGCTGCAATAAAACCTTGCAAAACAATCCCGGCATTTATCCTTAGCATAAACATTACAAAGTTTAAATTCGTCGCGGATCTGTGTATTTGTCACACCTGTATCTACATTGCCGAGAAGAAACTTCTCTTCTCCGACAAACTGGTGGCATGGATAAAAATCCCCCCACGGGGTAACTGCCAGATACTCGGTCCCTGAACCGCAGCCAGACAATCGTTTCGCTACACAGGGTCCCTGAGTCAGATCTATATTAAAATGGAAGAAATTAAATCCTCTTCCTTCTTTCTTCCTTTTAATATACTCAACAGCCAGCTTATCATACTCCTCTAAAATTGCAGGAATATCTTCCTGTCTGATGGAATACTCCTCTTCCTCCTGAGCAACAACGGGTTCAATGGACATGCTCTCAAAACCAAGATCAGCAAACTCCAGCACATCCTTTGAAAAATCCATATTATTCCGAGTAAATGTACCACGGATATAATAATCCTTTTCCCCTCTCAGTTTTGCAAACTTCTGAAATTTGGGAACAATAAGCTCGTAGCTGCCTTTCCCATTACGGAACGGCCGCATCCGGTCATTGACTTCCCTGCGTCCGTCAAGGCTTAACACTACATTGCTCATTTCCCTGTTGCAGTATTCCATGATCTCGTCGTTTAAAAGAACGCCGTTGGTGGTCATGGTAAAACGGAAGTTTTTATTATATTCTTTCTCTTTTGAGCGTCCGTATTCAACAAGCTGCTTAACAACTTCCCAATTCATCAAAGGTTCGCCGCCAAAAAAGTCCACTTCCAGATTCTTGCGGTTCCCGGAATTTGCAATCAGAAAGTCCAGTGCCTTCTTTCCAACTTCAAATGACATCAGGGCACGGCGTCCATGATACTCGCCTTCTTCCGCAAAACAGTATTTACATGCAAGGTTGCAGTCATGGGCAATATGTAAGCAAAGTGCCTTTACAACCGTCTTTCTCTTTTTAAAATCAACCACATAGTCATGGTAAATATCCCTGGTAAACAGTTCTCCTTCATTAATAAGAGACTGAATCTCTTCCAGTGCCTCTCTCACCTCAGGCTCTCCATAAGTCCCTGTAAGAGCATGAAGCACTTTATCCTCCACTTCTTTTGGAAGTGCTGCCGGTTCTTCCATATCCGGCACCAGTTCTGCTGCTATTTTTACAGCATCATACAGAACCGGATCAACCGAATGAACAGAACCGCTGTTGACATCCATAATAATATGGAAGCCATTATTGATATATTGATGGATCACTTGTATTCTCCTTCATTTAAATTTAACCTTTAATCATTTTTAGCAGACAAGCGAAGGAACCCCTACCGTCTAACGACCGTAGGGGCATCTGCTTATCTGCCTTATGGCTGGTCTATACAGTTATATACTAGCGGTTGCTGTTCTCGCAGCTCTGGTTTCCTACTGTACAGGATGTTTTGCAAGCTGACTGACAGGAAGTCTGGCACTCACCGCAGCCACCTTTTTTCATAGATTCTTTTAATGTACTGGAACTTAATGTTTTCACGTGTTTCATATAAACTTACACCTCCTGTGTTTACCTAATTCCCTGAGATTATACCACATGTTTCTAACCAGTGCAAGATTTATTCCCCCCTGACCAGGAGCTGAAACAATTTTTGGAACCGTGAATATATTTGAATATCCTCCCCAATGGACGAATATACTGAACCATAAGACAAGACGTAAGGAGTAATTACATGGAAAAATCAAAGCTTCAGGTCACACTTAGAAATCTGCTTGTCACCTACATACTGACCGGAGTCCTGCTGGTGGTCCTGGCCTTAGCGCTTTATAGATTCCGGCTGAAGGAAGGTCAGATCCGGCTGGGTGTCAATGCAATTTACATCATCACCTGTCTCTTTGGCGGTATTCTTATGGGAAAAAGCATAAAGCAGCGGAGATTCTTCTGGGGTCTGTTACTGGGTCTTTTGTATTTCCTTGTGCTTATGGCAGTTTCCTTTATACTGAACAAAGGGATCAATGGGTCGATGAATCAGATTCTGACGACTATGGCGATCTGCGCGGCAAGCGGAACCGCGGGGGGGATGCTAAGTTGATTACGGGTTGAAGGAAAATGAGGAGTGGTGTCCCCGCCTGCGCTCATGGCTCCGGGCGGGATAGGTGTAAGGGATAGAAAGCACGGAAATAAGGACACCGGCGCCATTCATCGGGTTTTCTTGATGAAAACCCGATGAATGGCGCCTAAAAAACGGACTTTGTATGTCCGTTTTTTGTCCTCATTTCCCCGCTTCCTCTCCCTAACACCTATCGACGCCCTTCGCAAATCGCCGCAGTCGGGGACACCACTCCTCATTTTCTCCCAAACAGTATCGGCCCGTCTGGTAAAAAAACATTAGCAGTCGGAGGGTATGTTTCTTACTCACGGACTTTATTGCTACTTAACAGGTGGTTTTGAAGACGTTGCGGGGAAAAAGGACAGAGCAAGAGGGGCAGAGACGGTTTGGAGGCGGGTTAGAACTTCTTAGGCCGGACAGGTGCAAAAAGCGTGGGCGGAAATTGGCATCAAAGCCAATTTCCGAGGAAACCCTGAGCGCGAATTTCTTTCAGAAATTCGGGTGAAGTGTTTCCGATCCCATGTTTTTTGTGCCTGTCCGGCCTTAGAAGTTCTCCCGCCGAAACTCCGTCTCTGCCCCTCTTGCTCTGTCCTTTTTCATCAACCCATCAACCCATCACCCCATCAAATCCTGATTCGGCAGATACATCCTAACTTTATCAATTCTGTTCTTATCCAGCGCCTCAACCACCAGCCTGATATCTCCAAAGCTTACTTCTTCGCCCTGCTCCGGAAGCCGGTCCAAAAGTCCGATAATCAGTCCGCCGATAGAATCGTAATCCTCTGATTCCAGCTCCAGACCCAGCCTGTCGTTTAAATCGTCAAGCTTCATGGATCCTTCCATCAGATATTCATAAGGTGCTACTTCCACCAGTTCGTTCTCTTCGTCTTCATCATACTCGTCCCTGATCTCACCTACAATCTCTTCCAGCAGATCTTCTAAGGTGATCATGCCGGCGGTTGCTCCGTATTCGTCTAGTACGATAACTACATTGTTGCAGGTCTGGCGCATCTCTATCATGAGTTCAGCCGTTTTTTTGTACTCATATGTATAGAGCGGTTCTCTTAAGAAATTACGGATATTAAAATTAGTGCTGTTGTCGTTTAGAAGAAGGTCTTTCATATTGATGATTCCGATCACGTTGTCACTGGTTTCCTCGTAAACTGGTATTCTGGTGTACATCTCTTCACGGAATATATCGATGAGCTCTTCGTATGTGGCGTTAACCTCTACCAGAGTCATATCAATACGGGGTATCATAATGTCCCTGGCTACAGAATCACCAAAATCGAATACATTGTTAATCATCTTTCTTTCTTCTGATTCTATGACTCCCTCTTCATGGCTTACATCTACGATGGTTCTCAGCTCATCCTCGGTAATGGCGTCCTGCTTTCTGTTTGGGTTGACATGCACCAAGCGCAGAAAATTGGAGGAAAGAATATGCACCACATAGATGACTGGTGTCATGATTGTCATAAACGGGTATATGATTTTCGCATACTTTAGAGAAATTGTTTCGGAATATAAGGTAGATATGGTCTTTGGTGAAATCTCGCCGAAAACCAAAATTACAAGCGTCAGAATACCGGTCGCAATGCTGATTGCCTTATTCCCCCAGATACTCATGACCAGTGTGGTGGACATGGAAGAGGCGGTTAAGTTAACCACATTGTTACCAACGAGAATCGCGCTGAGCATCTTACCCTGGTCTTCCAGAATCTTTGCAAGCGTAATGGCATTCTTGTTGCCTGCTTCCGCCAGAGTCCTGACCCTGATCCGGTTCACCGTTGTAAGTGCTGTCTCAGCTGATGAGAAAAATGCTGATAGTCCAATTAAAAAAATCAAAATAAGCAACTGTATATAGTCACTCGAATCCAAAAAAATCAACTCCTGTTTTATAATATTTTATGAATGATTGTACAATAGAAAAACGGCTGTGTCAAGAAGACAGCCGCTTTTTTAAGTTCAGCGTTCTTTGAATGCACGTACCATTTCAATGATAATGACGAGACCCGCCCCCAGAAAGATGAAGAAATCTCCCAGGTTAAAGACTACTTTTTTCAGCTTTCCGTACTGGATGCTGAAATAATCCACTACGTAATGACGGACTAAACGGTCATAGAGATTGCTGACTGCACCGCCCAGTGCTATGGATAAGGCAAGCTTCTCTGCATTCTTACCCCTGCTTCTTAAAAGACATGCAAGCATGCCTCCGATGAAGGAGGCAACTGCCAGGGGAATCATGGAAACCAGCTCCGGATGGTCTTTTAAATAGCCAAAGGAAAAGCCGGGATTGTGATTCTTGTATAGAAGGATCTTTCCGCCGGTTTCGTTTAACTCTTTGGGGAAATCAGAGTCACTCTGCTCTTCTATGGCCTTCTTGATCCATAAATCCAGAGCCGCCAGAACTCCTATGATACCGATATAGATCATAATTTATTCTCCTTTTTCTTATCCTCTCATCTGAATGAGAGGTCCGCCGTTTTTATCTAAATAAGCTCTGGTTATAATGACTGATCCGATGTTAGGATCCTTGGGGATCTCATACATTATGTCAAGCATAAAGCTTTCAAGAATGGCACGAAGTGCTCGGGCACCGGTTTTTTTCTTGATTGCTTCGTCTGCGATCCATTCCAGGGCATCGTCTTCAAATACCAGTTTTACTTCATCAAGTTCCAGAAGCTTCTGATACTGTTTTAATATGGCATTCCTCGGTTCTTTTAATACCCGGACAAGCAATTCCTTTGTCAATGTTTCTAAGGTGACTGTAATAGGGAGCCGTCCGAGAAATTCGGGAATCATTCCGAACTTTCTTAAGTCTTCATTGGTTACGCGGGAAAGTATGTTGGCATCCTTTTCATACTTGTCCTTTAATTCTGCGGAAAATCCTATGGAGGACTTTTCTTTCAGACGTTCCCTGATGATGTCCTCCAGATCGGGGAATGCACCTCCGCAGATAAATAAGATGTTATCCGTACGCACAGTCGTCATTGGAGTCATGGCATTCTTCTGGTTTGCTCCTACCGGAACCTCAACCGAACTTCCTTCCAGCAGCTTTAAAAGCTCCTGCTGCACAGACTCACCGCTTACATCTCTGCTGCTTGTATTCTTCTTCTTGGCAATCTTGTCTATCTCATCAATGAAAATAATTCCCCGTTCAGCCCGCTCTACATCGTTGTCTGCAGCAGAAAGAAGCTTTGATATTACGCTTTCAATGTCATCACCGATGTAACCTGCCTCTGTTAAAGAGGTTGCGTCTGCAATAGCAAGAGGGACATCGAGAAGTCTGGCCAGTGTTTTTACCAGATAGGTCTTTCCGCTTCCGGTTGGTCCGATCAT
Source organism: Lacrimispora amygdalina (assembly GCF_900205965.1). Taxonomy (GTDB): domain Bacteria; phylum Bacillota; class Clostridia; order Lachnospirales; family Lachnospiraceae; genus Lacrimispora; species Lacrimispora amygdalina_A. The sequence goes on along the minus strand of NZ_OAOF01000003.1, from coordinate 397,501 downwards.
GAGAATATTGGATTTCTCAATCTGAACGGCATCTTCCTCTTTTCCTGCAGTATCAGCCAGGTAAACACGTTTATAATGATTATAAACTGCTACGGATATGGCTTTTTTCGCCTGATCCTGCCCGATGATATATTCATCAAGCTTCTGGCGGACAGTATGGGGCGCAGGAATGTCTTTTCGCTCCATCTGCTTTTTCGGTTCCTTGTCTGATCTCTTCTTAATCTTCTGTTTCTTCGGGATCTCAAGGTCTTTGTTTAAGCTTCCGAGATCGTTGAGATTCAGGTTCATATAGGGCATTCCCGGAATCTTACTTAAATCCAGACCTCCCTGGGTCACCGAATCAAATGCTTTCTGCATACAGTCGTGGCATAAATTCATTCCGCCTGGCATGGAGACCATAGCACCGGCCTTGCTTTCCGGTCTGCGGCACACATAGCAGATTTTTTCGTATTCCTGCTCATCATCTTTTTTTTCTTTATCTACATCAGAGTTTTGGATCTCGTTCTCATCCATCTTCTCCTCCAGAATATCATTATCACTCAAAGTATAATCTCCTTTTATCTTTCATTCTATCCAGTATACCCAATTATTATAATGCATTTAAAAGACTCCTACAAGAGGAGACAGACAGTTTAGATTTTTTTAATGAAATGAAAAACTCCCGGAATTTAGATCTGAATTCCGGGAGACAATATATTTTGTATGGTTTTTATGTGTTATTACTGCTGTTTTACTTCAGCTGGCTTTTTGCCAAGTGTGATATCCACGTTGCGCTCCACATACTGTCCGTTTTCAAGTGACTGTACGGTTAGAGTGACTTTTGTACCGCCGGCATAGTATTTTAACATACCGGTTAAGTCATCATAAGTCTTGATTCCCTGTCCGTCGAATTTGGTGATAATATCCTTTTCACGCAGATCGGACTGGGATGCTGCTCCGCCTTCCACAATCTTATAGATAAAGACACCCTGAGGCATACCAAGCTGCTGGCTGGTGGTGGAGTCGATGTTCTTGCACTGTATTCCCAGATAGCCCTGATCATTGTCCGCAACCTGTGTTCTGGTTTTCTTTGTCATCAGACTGTCTATAATGGTCTGGGCCTTGGAAATAGGAATGGCATATCCCATACCTTCTACCTCAGTTGAAGAATACTTGGCTGAGTTAATACCGATTAACTCACCCTGCATATTTAAAAGAGCGCCGCCGCTGTTACCAGGATTGATGGCTGCATCGGTCTGGAGCAGATCGCGGTTTGTTCCGTCTTCAGTCTGTACGGAACGGTCAAGTGCACTGATATAGCCTACTGTTACGGACTGTCCATATCCCAGTGCATTACCGATGGCAACAACTCCCTGCCCTACTTTTAAGGTATCTGATTTGCCCAGTGAGGCAATGGCTATTTTGGACAATGTGTCGGAAGAAATATTTTTTAACGGAACTGCTATTACTGCCAGGTCACTCTCTGCATCAGTCCCTTTAATTGCCGCATCAACAGCTGTCTGATCGATAAAGGTTACTTTCAGCTCGCTGGCTCCCTGAACTACGTGATTATTGGTCACAATCAGAAGCTCGTCGTCATTTTTACCGACCACAATACCCGAACCGCTTCCTTCCCCTTCCTGCTGCATGGGTCCAAACCATGTCTGGCTTTCATACACAACCTTGCTTGTTATCGCTACAACAGAGGGCATCGCTTTATCAACAATGTCAGATACATCGTTTAATGTAGAAATCTTGGAGGTATTAGTTGCAGGTAGTGCATTATTGTCCGCTGTAGAGGGAATGGTTTCCGAACGGCTGATCTCTACCTGGTTCTTCTGGGTATAGGAACCTGCTGCCCAGTTGATTCCTACCATTGTACTGCCGGCAACAATTCCGAATACAAGAGCACCGCCTACGATTCCTGCTGCCTTTTTTGCAAAACCGCCTTTTTTTCTTTTCTTTTCTTCCTCGTGAAATGGAAGCTGATCCGGTGTTCTCTGATAGCGGTATTCCTGATAATGAGGAATGCTGTTATGAGACGGATCCTTTACCGGCTCCGGATCTCTCATGGTAAAATTAGTTGTTACTGCTTCTTCTTTATTGTCTTCCGGATTTACACGGCCTGTTTCTAAATTGTTATTTTCGTCATACATAGTACCAATCTCCTTTCATGTATGTTATTATCTCATCTGATAAACAAAGTCTACCAATGAAATGTGACCATTCTGTGATAAATTTATATTGAATATGTGAATTGAAAAAATCCCTGCATATTGTACTTTTTTTGTAAAAGCACAATATGCAGGGATATCTGTATTTTTTAAACGGACGGTGGTGCAGGAACTACAACGGCATCCGTTCCGCCGCCAGGAACAGCAGCTGATGTGGTTGGAGTCGTCCCTTGTGGCTGGGTTGTCTGCGTTTCACCAGGACCTGGAGCAGTTGTTTCTGTCTCTTCGGGAACAGGTGCTTTTGTACCTGAGGTGGTTCCTGGTCCTGCCTCAGCCGTCGTTTCATTACTGCCGGGAACAGTTGGTCTTGTTTCTCCCGGTTTTCCATTCCCTTTTGTGGTTTCAGAAGGCCTTGTTTCTTTCGTCGGACCTATCTCGCCTTCCGATGATTCTGTTGTCTTTACGGGATCTCCAAACTCATCTGTGGCTTCCACTGTTTCTTCCCCGCTAGAAGTTTCTTCTTCTTCAGTCGTCTTGGTTTCCTTCACCGTTGGCTTTGTTTCTTCTGTATCAAGCCCTTTATCCGTAGGCACATGATCGATGCTTTTTCCCTGTTTATACATGCCGGAATCAGCCGCAATCTTCGCACTGATCTTTTTCACCATATTTGATGGTACGTAATCATCCTTATCAAACAGGAACTTGTGAAGCTGTTCCACATTGGTCTCAAGAGTCTGGGGGATTACACAGTCGCCTTTTTTTCCCATCTTCGTATCTCCACGGGCAAATGGAAATCCTCCGGTTTCACCGATGTGATATTTTCCAATATCCAGAAGCAGTTCTGTAAAATCACTAAATGTTAAGTTGGAGCCGATCTGATCCACTTCCATAAGAAGAATACGGTTTAACAGTCCAAGATCCGCTTTTTTTGCTTTATCAAAGGATTTCTGCAAAACAAGGCGCTGACGTTCTGTTCTTGCAAAATCAGTATCCATCTTCCGGAGTCTGGCATAAGCCACAGCCTGGACGCCATCCAGATGATTGGGACCTGCAGATTTTAAATGGACGGAAGGAACACCCGATTTTTCAACGGTTTCTGTAATAAAGGAGTTGATATAGCGGAATTCTGCCTTGCTGATATCAATATCAACGCCTCCCAGCATATTGATTCCATCCGCAACCGACTTCCAGTTAAAGGTGACATATTCGGTTACATCCAAATCCAGGTTTCTGTTAATTGCCGCAAGTGCCTGGGCAGCTCCGCCGTTGGCATAGGCTGCATTGATTTTATTATAAGTACTTCCGTCATTTATATTCAGATATGTATCACGGAAAACGGATACAATTTTAATTTCTCCTGTGCCTCTGTTTATGTTGCAAAGCATAATCACGTCGGCATTGGTTCCTTTATTTACATTGCCGTCACGGCTGTCCACTCCGAATACTGCTATGGTCCTGTATCCGGTCATATGTTTCTTCTGTTCCGGAGACATCACCTCGTTACGTACCTGATTGGTGTTAAAATCATCGGGCTTTTGAATCGCACCCATAAGTCTCGCCACATAGGCATAGGAGAAAATAAGCGCGAGGGTAAAAACTTCCGCAACTGCAAGGATTATGAATTTACGGATCCGTCTCTTTTTTTCAGTATGAACTGCCATACGGCTGGCTAAAGCGGCCTTTTCCTGAGGCGATATTCTGGGCTGCTGTCTGGAAGCTCCATCTCCTATCACGATCTGATCCTTCCTGGCAGTTCCCGCACCAGTCCTTTGCTGTCCGCCCGCCGGCTGTCTGCTTCCGTTCTCAGTTCTTCTGGCACCGCCCTCCGGCTGCCTGCGTGCCCCACTTGCGGGCGATGGCTGCTTTCCTGCCGATGCTTGTCCCCTGAATATAGGCTGTCCTTCGTTTACAGACCTTCTTCCCTCTCTGCCTGCCGGACCGCTGGTACCAGCAGAATCTGGCCTCGAATCAGAACCGCGCCTTTCCTTTCGTTCATTCCCGCGGTTTAATTCATCATCAAATTCATTTCTCATTTACTTATCCTCATCCTAATTGTGTCGTATCCGAAATCAGTACGCATTTTTATTAATAAAACCTTTGAACATGGTAAGGAACAGGATTTTAAAATCAAATCCAAGTGTCCAGTTCTCTATATAATACAGATCATGCTCTATCCGTTTTGTAATGGAAGTATCTCCGCGAAGCCCATTCACCTGTGCCCAGCCTGTAATTCCCGGACGCACCTGGTGCTTGATCATATAGCGGGGAATCTCTTCTTTGAATTTCTCCACAAAAAGCGGACGTTCGGGCCTGGGACCTACCAGACTCATATCTCCCATTAAGACATTAAAAAACTGAGGCATCTCATCAATACTGGTCTTTCTGATAAAACGCCCGACTGGTGTCACTCTGGAATCGTGCTTTGTCGTCCATCTCATTTTTTCTTCTGAAGGAGCCTGTACCACCATAGACCGGAATTTGTACATTTGAAACGACCGGTTGTGAAGCCCTACCCTCTCCTGCCTGTAAATAAGGGGACCGGGAGCAGTGAGCTTGATCAATATAACGGTCACGAGCATAACCGGTGAAAATAAAACCAGGGCAAAGGCAGCGCCGAATATATCTACTGCCCGTTTTATCATGGCATTTACCGGGTCTGTCAGAGGCACACGCCGGATATTCACCACAGGAAGCCCCTGTAAATCCTCAATATAAGGTCTTGTGGGAATCATATTGTTATAATCGGGTATAAATTTGGTGTGTACGCCTGATTTTTCGCAGGAGGCCACTATCCGCTCCAGATCTGCATATTCGCTGATGCTTAAGGTAATGGCAATCTCATCAAGGGAATTAAGGGCGAGAATTTCATCTAAGTCACTCACCTTCCCAATGACATGAATTCCTTTATACTCAAAGCCCCACTCATTGTTGTTATCAAGGATTCCCTTGATCTGATACCCCCATTCGGGATTCATAAGAACCCGGTCAATAAAGCCTTCCGCTGCCCGGCTGTATCCCAGCAGAAGAATATGCTTCTGGTTGTATCCTTTCGACCGCATGGAGTGGAGCGCCATACGGATGAAATTCCTCTCAGCCGTCTCCAGAATCACATTGACAGCAAAGAAATAAAATACCATTCTGGTTGAAAAGTTACCTAAAAACGGGTTCTTCTTAGCCAGGAACAGACTGAGTGAAAACAGCAGAAGCCCCAGAACGTTGGCCTTTAAAATATTGGTAAACTCGTATCGTCTTTCCTGAACCCGCTTCGGTGCATACAGCTGGAAAATGCCGTAGAGGAGCAGATAGGTCGGCAAAATCAGGAGAAGCGCCGCAAAATAGTACTGTGGAGGCAGAACCTGTTTATAAGGACTGAATATCCGGTTACCCAGCAGAAGCAGAAGCCAGGCTATCACATAGGACAAAATAATGACCAGTCCATCCAGTACTACATGGAACCCGTTAAATTTTTTCTGATTATCTTTAATCATAGCAGCAAAACCTTCCTACTTGCATGACTCATACTCTTCCATGATAATTTCCCGTTTATTATACATGATATGTCAATATGATGCCATTAAATTATTCTTAAATTGACCTGACAATTTTTAGTTTCCTTTTCAGAAATTCCCATACATAGAGAAATGTGCCGAATATCAGCTCTCCCTCAATTCTTATATAATTTCCAAGGCGGGACATTTGAAACCGTACTTTTTTCGTTTTTTTCAGAGTCCTGATTCCTTCTTTCACACCTTCTATATAATCAGAAGCGAACCCGATACGGCGGAAAAACAAATATTTTACTGCCATACCGGCAAGAAGTGGAATCAGGTTAAGGATCAGCTGCAGCAGGGGCATATTTTTATAATTTAAGTACAGATTGTTTCTCGCAGCCAGCTTTACTTTAAAGGAGTTATATTTGGAACCGCTGGTTCCGCTTCCCACATGATAAACCACCGCTTTGGGACAGTACCAGTTCTCATAGCCCCATATCCTGGCCCGGTACCCCACATCCATGTCTTCCAGGTATGCGAAATGCATCTCGTCAAAGCCTCCGATTTTACCAAAAACCTCTCTCCGGTAGATGGCCGCACCGGCACAGGCAGAAAATATCCGGCAGGCCTTTTTATAGCCGCTGCTTTTCTGTCCCACCCCTCTTTGATAGGCCCAGCCCAGTACGCTGTACATATCACCGGCATCATCCATGAGATCTTTATGGTATAGCTGAATCATCTTGCTGCTGACAGAGAAAATCTTTGGGGAGCGCTCAATCGCCTTTACCATCTCCCTTACGTAATCCGGCTCCGGCTCCGTATCATTGTTTAATAAAATGACATAGGGAGTGACTGATTCCTGAATCCCGATATTAACAGCGCCGGAAAACCCTGTGTTCTCTTCCAGAAATATGGACGGAATCTTATGATCTTTCAGCCACGAAACGCTGCCGTCAGTGGAACCGTTATCCACCACAAGAAGCTCAAAGTTCTGATCACTTTGAGCTCTGAGGGCCTTAAAACACGGTTCCATAAATTTTAATCCATTATAATTTGGTATAATGATGGTTACTTTCTCTGTCATCTTAAACCTCTAACTGATAGGGTTCCCCTATTTTTTCTTTCTTTAAATCCCTCAGTGCAAAATTAGATTTGCGGAGAGTTAAATTGGGGTTGTAGTAAGGATCACCGTCCCGCAAAATATCCGGCCACTTTTCTGAGAATTTGCGGATCTCCCGGTTAAAGCGTTCCACCTTTTCCGGCGTATCCTCCAGTCCTCTGGACTTTGACTCATAATGGTAGAAAAGGGCATAGGGCGCATATACCACCAGTTTATTTAAGGAACGGATCTTCATGCAGTAATCAATATCATTAAAGGCAACTGCCAGATCTTCGGAGAATCCTCCCACTTTATCAAACAGAGACCGCTTACTCATCATACATGCCGCTGTCACGGCACTGTAGTTCCTTGCGCACATCGCCTGGTTGAAATAGCTGCTTTCTGCCTTATGCAGACCAATAAAAGTATGACCCGCAATTCCACCGAATCCCACAACCACTCCGGCATGCTGAATGGTATCATCGGAATACAAAAGCCGGACTCCGGTAATTCCCACATCTTCTCTCTGGCAATAGCCAAGCATTTCTTTTATGCTATCGGGATTAATCAGCTCCGTATCATTATTTAAGAATAAAAGATACTCTCCCTTCGCAAACGAGACGCCGAAATTATTGATGGCTGAATAATTGAATTCTCTCTCCCATGTTACGACATGGACAAATTCAAATTCCTTTTGAATCTTCTCGTAATAGGCAAATGTCTCAGGATCTGTACTGTTATTTTCCACAATGATAAATTCCAGATTCTGATACGTGGATCGTTCAATCAGAGAGCGCATGCTTAGATCCAGATCTGCGCTGTGATCCTTATTTGGAATAATCACTGATACCAGGGGTTCTCCCGGGATCTCAAATGTGGTGTGGTAAATACCGTAATCAATTCCCTTTTCAACGGAACGCACGGGGATATTCAACCGGTCATAATGGGCTTTGACTGCTCTCGCACCTGCCTCAAAGGCATACAGCTTGCTTTCCGGATTACTGGAAGTGGAATCCTGATGGCATCGCCAGTGGTAAAGTGCTTTTGGAATATGGCAGATCTTCCTGGCCTTTTCCGTACATCGCAGAATAAAATCATAATCCTGGGCTCCGTCAAATTCCTGTCTGAATCCGCCTACTTCCAGAAGGAGCTCATGGTTCACCACAAACAGATGACAGATGTAGTTAACACTGGTTAATAAATCCGGGCTGAAATCAGGCTTGAAATGCGGCTCAAACAATTCGCCTCCGTCAATATCCAGCTTATCTTCATCTGTATAAACCACATCAATCTCAGGATCCTTGTTAATGGCTTTTACACATTCAAACAAAGCATCCGGTGCGAGGGTATCGTCATGATCTGCAAGAACAACGAAATCACCTGTAGCCATCTCAATGGCAGCATTGGTATTGCCGGCGATTCCCTTGTTTTCCCCCAGGATCACGTAACGGATCCTCTCATCCTTTATGGCATAACGCTTCAGTACCCGTTCCACCCCTTCTCCCTTAGGGCTTCCGTCTGCCACGCAGACCTCCCAGTTGGTATACGTCTGGGCAAGAAGGGAATCCAGCATTGCGGCTAAAAAACGCTCCGGTGTCCTGAATGCAGGTATGACAATGGAAAGCCTTGGACTGTAATCAAACACCGTCTCTCTCTGCTTTGCCAGTTCTTCCTCCGTAGTTTTGGTCAGTGATACCCACTCCGGATAATCATAATCGCTGTCAATCCCCTGAAGCTTATGCCTGGATTTGATCATAAAGGCTTTCAGACCGTTCTCCATCAGGAAGTCCACGGCAGACTGCATGGTCTGTTTGTTCATCATACTCTTTAATCTGGCTGATTTCTTATGTGCGGAGCTGTTCTGCTTTTCAATAATATCCGCATTCAGTTTTACACGGACCGACTTATTTTCACATTGTATCACCAGAGTACGGTCTTTTTTACTGTCCCGGACATAAGGAATCCGGATGTCAAATCCCAGGTCCTTCTCTACCGTCTTCTTAAAATATATCTGGCTTACATCATCTCTGCGAACCGGCACATATTTAAACGGAACCGGATTTTCCTGCTCATCGAGCACCTGGAATTTCGCCGTCTCTTCCGGGGTCTTACCGATTACCCAGCCATTTAATACGATGGAATTATCGCGGATCCTTGCTACGTCAATCTTATATTTCATCTCTGATTCCCATCCTCCATGGAGGCTGCCGTAAGAAGCAGATCCTCATCTGTATCTTCCTTTGTTCTGCTTGTAAAATTAATCCGCTCTTCTTCAATGACAAGAGGACGTTTCATAATGCGGGCGTTGATCGAAAGAATGTACTCTCCTACAAGACCGATAAAAAAGATCTGAACAGAGCCAAGGAAGCACATGCCAATCAAAAGCGGAGCCATCCCTGCAGGGAAACGGTCCCAGTAAACCAGCTTTAAAATCAGATAAATGAGGGCGACCATCATGCTGGCAAAGGAACAGATGCTTCCAAATATAGTTGCCACACGAAGTCCCACCTTTGTGTAGGAAGTAATGCTCAGCATAGCTGCATCGTAGAGCTTAAAGAAATCATTGCTGGTTTTACCAGCTCTGCGCTTTGGCTGCTCGTAAGGGATCTCTTTTCTTCGAAAGCCCAGCTCTGCCACAATCCCTCTGAGAAAAGGAGTCGGATCGTCAAGCTGCCTTAAAACATGAATGAATGTTTTATCATACAGTCCAAATCCGGTAAAATGCTCAATCTGCTCCACATCCGATAGTTTTTTGATCATCTTATAGTAACAGCTCCTCAGCCAGTACATGATCCTGCTCTCTTTGCTGGACTTCTTGATTCCGATTACAATCTTATAACCATCTTCCCATTCTTTAACATATCTGGGGATCATGTCCACTGGATCCTGAAAATCTGCCGCCATTAAGATCGTGCAGTCCCCTTCCGACTGGAGCATGGCATAGTACGGGGAATTGAACTGTCCGAAATTCTTCGCATTCAGAATCCCCTTTACACCTGTATCCTTTGCGCATAACGAACGGATTAATTCCCTGGTCCTGTCTGCAGAATCATTATCAATAAAAATAATTTCATAACGGTATTGCTTCAACTCCCTGGCAAAAACGCCGGCAATCGCCTGATACATGGCTTCCACGTTCTCTTCCTCGTTATAGCAGGGAACTACAATGCTAATTGTTTTCATCTGTTCACTTCCCATCTGTCTGCACCATCACTTTTACTAAATCTGCGGGTTTTTCTTTCATCAGCTGGAGCGCAGTCTCCACCTGATCCAGTCCGTGCAGGTGATGGGTCACCAGCTTCTGGGGATTGATTCTGCCGTACTGAATCATTTTTAAAAGACGTTCGATCCTGACTCTCCCGCCTTTCGCCAGTTCCGTATGAATGGTTTTTCCAGCCATTCCCCTGCCGCCTGAAAATTTGGGGAACGAAAGATTACCGGTGCCGCCGTAATAATTGACGTTGGATATAGTTCCAATACCATATCTTGCCATATCAACTGCCTGGGTAAACACCTCATCCCCGCCTCCGCAGATAATGACGCCATCGGCTCCCAGACCGCCTGTCCGTTCCATCACCTGATCCACGATATTGCCGTCTTTATAGCTTAAAACTTCCGTCGCCCCAAATTCCATAGCCAGTCTGGTACATACCGGTCTGGTCCCGACTGCAATGATGCGTGCTGCCCCTAAATGCCTGGCCCCTTCCACTGCCATCAGACCGATGGGACCGATCCCCATCACCACTACCGTATCTCCAAAATTAATGTCTGCGTATTCCGCTCCGGTAAAACCGGTCGTTACCACATCCACACACATCAGCGCCTGTTCCAGGGTAACACCTTCCGGGATCTTTGCCAGAGTGGTATCCGCATCCGGAATCAGGAACCTTTCTGCAAATACGCCGGGAATAGACCGCCCCAGCTGATGACCGGAAAATGGAGCGGATGCATGTTTATAATTTCCTTCCTGTATCCCCATGGCTCTCCAGTCCGGAGTAATAGCAGGAACTGCAACAATCTCTCCAGGCTTAAAATCCCTCACCAGCTCACCGGTTTCTAAGATTTCCGCCACACATTCATGACCCAATACCAGATTCGGTGCTTTTCTTGAACCCCCTCCGTAAACGGTATGAACATCAGAGGAGCACGGAGCTACTGCAACAGGGCGCAGAATCGCTCCATATGATGTAAGTTCCGGCTCCGGCGCATCATGCCAGCCTGCTTTTCCCGGTTCAATTAAGACAAATGCTTTCATACTTTCTACTTATATCCTTTCCAAATGATTGGATTTCAACGCCAGAATCTCTACATTCTGACCAAATTTTTCCACAATAATCCGGGCGATCTCTTCCGTATAGCCCGGTGCCACGATTAAAATAACGTCTACCGGGTCCTTATGGAAATAGTCCGGTGCCACAATCGGCAGATGGGAGGCAGGTGCAAATCTGCCCTGCTTAAAAGGAGCGGAATCAATGATATATCTGGCAAATTCTCCGATTACAGTGGTGGAAGCAAGGGTAAATCCCTGATGACTGGCGCCCCAGATCCCAAGACTCTTACCCTCTGACTCTAATTTGCCCGCCAGGTTTTTCAGCTCCTCACCGATCATGACGCGGCTCTTTAACAGACCGGACACATCAAGCCTGGCCTGGCTTTTCCTCTTTCTGACAATAACAGAAAGCGTATCCCGGTTTACCATTTCCTCCTCAAGCACCTCAAAGCCAGCCTGATCTGCTGCAAAGCGCAGTGTATCAAAGGTATAATAGGCGATGTGATCCCGGATCAGCTCGTAATAACCGTCATACTTTAAAATATATTCAAGGCTGGGCACTGTAATTAAACCAACGCCCTCATCCGTTAAATTCTCTGCAATACAGCGAAGCATCCCAACCGGATCCGGCTGGTGCTCCAGATAATTAAAGGACAAAAATCCATCATAGGGACCGTTCATGCTGCCATCGGGAGCCGCTAAAATCTCCCCTTCTTCTGCAAACTGCTTCCAGACATTCAACCCTTTTTCTTTTCCCAGATTAACCAGGCTCTCCCTGTGCTCGATCCCGCAGGCAGTAACCGGAAACCCGGAAAGAACAGAAAGGAATTCTCCCTGTCCGCAGCCGGCTTCAATAAGCTTCTTCCCTTCCAGATGATAAGAATCGATAAAATGCCGGTACTGGCGTCTTCTTAACTCCACCATGGTGGTAGAAAAGCCTCCTGACCGGATTACGTCTTTATAATATGGCACAGGCTCACAGTCGAACTGTACCAGACCGCAGCGGCTGCACTGGTGCAGATTCAGACAGATGCCTCTGTCCTCCGCCAGCTCCTCCCGGCCCGGTATATCCTGTGCAGATGCCGGCATATGATCCAGTGTGAGCAAAGGCTCCCCATCAAGCGCCTGTTTACACACAATACAAATCCTATCTCTCATATCACAATTTCCCTTCCATGTCAATCCTTTTTTCATATCCATGAGTTTTCCAAATGCCCTCTGAAAAGCTTACATGGGGGGAGAATCCGGTTTCTTTCTCCAGCTTTCTTATATCCGGAATCAGATTTGCAAGCCCTTCTGCATTGGGACGCCTTCTTCCAAAGCTGTAACCTCCGTGATATCCCATGGTTTCATACATCTGCCGGATGTATTCCCTCAGAGGCTTTGTTTCAGGTTCCGGCGCTGCAACATTATAAATTCCGGAAACCGATTCTTTTTCACATTCCATTAAAAGCATCAGCGCCCGGACACAATCTTCCAGATATAAAAAATTCCACATTTGTGTACATTCTCCGAGGGAGATATATTCTCCTCTGCCAAATGCCCTTAAGCAGCTTTCCACCAGGGACCAGGGGTGGTCTCCTGGTCCGTAAACGCTGAAAATCCGTGCATGAATGTATTCCATCGAAGAAATCCCCGCCTGTCTCCACTGACTGGTCATTTCTTCGGCCTGCCTTAAAAATTCCAGCTTTGCCTTACCGTATTCAGAGACAGGACTGCAGACCGTATCCTCCGGCAGCGGACCGGTATGGATTCCGTATTCCGCCTGGGAACCACTGAAAAGAAAACGGCTGCATCCTAAACGCCTGGCTCCCTCCAATGCCTTTAAAGAGTCCCGTACGTTCCTTTGCTGGACCTCCCGCTTCATCCGGTTCTGGCTGCCGGATCCATCCCAGCCAAAATGATAGAATGCCTGACAGGGTTCCCCGATCACCTGATCCAGTGTATCAAGTGCTTCTAACTCCCGCTCTATTACTATAAATCCCGGCTGGTCTGCCGGTAAGTATCTCATGTTCTGCGAACCGGGACGTACCACACCATAGACCCTGCTTCCCTGTTTTAAAAGGCGGTCCGCCACCGCTCTTCCCAGGAAGCTGGTAGCTCCTGTTACAACTACGTTCACCGTATTTCCTCCCTGTAATAAGTCTAATCCCTGATTCGGGGTATGAGCATATTGCGCTCCATCTCTTCCTCGGAAAGGAACGGGGATAAATCCTCCAGGGGAGGAGATACCATGGTTCCATCAGGAAGACGCTTGGCCGCTGATTTTGGTTCAAAATTCTGATCCCTGCTGACAAACACCTCACAGATCACAGGTCCGTCCTGTGACAGGGTGTGAAGGAGTGCCTGGTCAATCTCACCATTGTGGCGGGCGCAGACATAGGGATACCCGTATGCAGCAGAAAGCTTCTCCATATCAGGAAAGCTTAAATCCCTGCTGTCTTCTCCGATTCCCACAAGGGGCTCACCAAAATAATTCTTCTGCGTCTGCCGGATGGAGTGATAACCGCCGTTATTTATTACAAATATCTTAATGGGGAGGCGGTGGTGTATAATTGTCTGCAGCTCCTGCAGATTCATCTGTATGCTCCCGTCTCCCGTCACCAGGATAATGTCCTCTCCCGGATCCGCCTTGGCAGCGCCGATGGCTGCAGGCAGATCATATCCCATGGACGCCACTGCAGAATTGGTAATAAAACGCTGGCCGGGCTTGATGACATACGCATGACCGCCCACAACACAGGCCGAACCATTGCCGACCACAGTAATCCGATCAGGCGGTAGATGCATACTTAATTCTTTTATAAATGCATAAATATTGACTTCCTTCCCCTCTTCCTGATCGTAATGCCTGGGAAGAACCACAGGATATGTCTCTTTCCACATGCGGCAGGTCTCGTTCCAGGTAAGAGAGCCGATTCCCTTTCCGCCCCGAAAGAGCGGTTCCTCTGCAGTTGCCATAAATTCATGATCCAAAAGGTCCTCCATCACAGCCAGAAGGTCTCTGATGTGCGCATGAATGCGCATATCCGCATGAACGGAGGGTTTCTTTAGTTCCTCCGGATCAATGTCATTGACAATTACAAAGGCCTCTCTGGCCCAGGTGGCATAATTATATCCCACCTGACGGATGCTTAAGCGGCTGGCAAGAGAAAGAACCAGATCACTGTTCTGGATGGCGAAGTTACCCGGACGGTCTCCCATCCCTCCTCCTCTTCCGGTATAAAGAGGATGCTCATCGCAGATGCAGTCCTGGCTGTTCCAGCCTGTCACAACCGGCACTCCCAGCTTCTTAACCACCCGGAGAAAGGCTTCATGGGCCTGTCCGATGCGGATTCCACTCCCTGCATTGATCACTGGGCGGGATGACTCTTTGATCTTTGAAAGGACTTCACGCACCGTATCCTTATCCGGTATCCGGGGAAGTATCTGGCGTTTTTCACCGAAACCGCACGCATCTTCGCGGATCTTTGCTACGGATTCAGCTGCCCAGCCGTCACCGCCCTTTTCATAATTATCTGCATCAAATCCGATGAGATCATCAGTTTCCACATAAGCCCCCTGGACATTTAACGGAATGTCCAGCCATGCCGGTCCCGGACGACCGGAATACGCAAGATAGACTGCCTTTTCCAGGCAGTAGCGGATCCTCATGGGATCGATTACCATCTCACTGTATTTGGTCATGCAGTCAATGGCTCTGGTAATATCAAATTCCTGATCCCCCATGGCACGTATTCCTACGCCGGACCATCTGGCAGTGGTATCATAGCGGACCTGTCCTGACAGAATCAGCATGGGAATGGAATCCAGCCAGCCGCCTAACACTCCGGTTATGGCATTGGTACCCCCGGGGCCTGTGGTAACGCAGACAGCCGCAATACGTCCCCTGATTCTGGCATAGGACTCCGCAGCAATGGCACAGGCCTGCTCATGGTGGTTATAAAGACAATTAAGCCCTTCCTGATGGCCCAATGCATCGTTTAAATGCATGGCACCTCCTCCTGTCACGGTAAACACCTGTAAGATACCAAGTTCCACCAGCCTCCGGGCAATATAATTGGATATTTTCATTCTCATGATTATTTTCTCCTTTATTAAGGAATGGTAATTATCTGTCTGTGATTATACCACACCGAACTTTATTTTCCTATTAAAGTTTTCTTACTTTCTAATTCCTTCCTGCATTTCCATTTTTCTTCCGTTTCTTTCTCCATTTCCTTAGAATTCTCCGGAATTTCCCGTATTCACGACATTACAGGACTCCCATACCAGAAGGGAAACCCCTGCCTGTCCACAACTTTTCTCCTATTTTGTAAGCGCCTTCCATATCTGCCATCAAACCACACTTTCTTTGTTCTGTTTATGTACGTTATAATCGCAGAGTAATGCAACTATGGATTTTCGGCCACGATCAAACTTACTGCAAAAAAGGAGAGAACATATTTATGAAAAAGCAAATGAAATTGATGGCTGTATTATCCGCTGCCGGTATTTTAACTGCTGCAGCCCCACAATTCGGGACCTTAACCACAGCCTCAACTGTCTATGCCAAAGCAACTGGCTGGGTAGAAGAAGATGGTATATGGAAATTCTATGAGGAGGGTGATTACGCCGCTACTGATTCCTGGAAGAAATACGGAAATGACTGGTATTACTTAAATGAGGATGGCGAGATCGCTACCAGCCAGGAAATTGATGAGTACTATGTAGACGAGACTGGAAAAAGAGTCTCCAATTACTGGGTTTCTGTCACCAATGACAGCTACTGGGATTCCCCTGATTCACCAGAAAACTACTGGCATTATTACGGAAAAGACGGAGAAGCCGTTGTATCCAAATGGCAGAAGATTAACGACAACTGGTATTATTTTGACGATCAGGGACAGATGCTTACCGGAAAGGTAGAGATCGAAGGTTCCACATATTATCTGGGTGACGAAAATGACGGCGCAAAGAAGACAGGCTGGTTTCAGCTTGAAAGCGTTGATGAATACTCTGAAAATGAATTTGCCTGGTTCTATTTTGACAAAGACGGTACCATGGTAACAGACAAGGTTGACAAAAAAATCAACGGTAACTACTACACCTTTGTAAATGGTGAAATGCAGACTGGCTGGTACAAACTTCCTGTAACAGCAACTCCTTCAGAAGCGGCCGAAAATACTGACAACAATACTTCCGCAGCAGGCTATCAGTACTATGACGAAAGCGGTGCAAGAGTCGATGGCTGGAAAGAAATCGAAGGCATCGAGGACATCAGCGCAGAAGGCGAACAGCACTGGTTCTTCTTTAAAAACGGTGCACCTTACTTTGCGAAAAAGGGTATTGAAATATTTACTGTAAATTCCGAGAAATATGGATTTAATACAAAAGGTGAAATGCAGACAGGTCTTAAAGTTGTTACTCTTGAAGACGGAACTACTGCAAACTACTATTTCGCAGACAACGGCGTTATTAAAACTGGTAAACAGTCCATCTATGATGACGATTTAGGCGAGAACCAGATCTGGTACTTTGCGACTTCAGGTTCTAAAAAGGGCCAGGGCTATACCGGCATTCTTGATGACACTCTTTACGATAACGGTTTAAGAAAAGAAGCTGATGACGATTTAAGAGTTGCTCCATATACTCTGAACGGCAAGAACTACCTGGTAAATACCAATGGTTCTCTTCAGACAGCTTCCTCTACCTCCAAGTCCACAATTAAGCCAGAGCTTGGCGCAGGCTTCAGAGATTATAAAGACACCAACGAAAAGTTCTATGTTGTTGATGTAAATGGTGTTATACAGTAATACAAAGCACCTTATAAATGAATCATCCGTTCAATTGCCAAAAAATCCGCAGCGAATTTGCTGCGGGTTTTTATTTGTTTTATACAATTGCAAGCCGATTACGTGTACAATATAGATAAATAGAAATATTTTTATCGATATCACTGTTTTTGCGTTATATTTTTGTCGATTGTACGTTATACATATAGGAGTAGGTTGTTTAATATCTAAACAAAAAAAGGAGGAGACTAATGAGAGAACTTTCCGTATACTATTGTTCCAGATGCGGGTATTATGGTTATTATCAGCTGGAAAGGAACGCGGTATGCCCGAAATGCAAGGTGGACATGCTGCCGTTGTCCATCAGTTATCAGGCTTTTATGGATTTGTCCTGTGAAGAAAGGGACGAACTGCTGTCTTCCCAGATCATTGCCTCGTCGTCTCCTTATGTGAAGCGTCTGCTTATCCCTCACAAAGTTAACAACAACCGGGAAGTCATCGCCCGAATGGGCGATCGCATTACCGAACTGGAGATTGAAAATGAAAAGCTGAATAAAACCATTGAATGGATGCATCAGACAATCTGGGAAATGGTACGCAAAAACAAAGGACTCAACATGAATGAACAGGAACATTCCCAAGAGGGGACTGATCCCTGACAGGGACATACCGGGAGTGCCCCCCTGCACTCCTTACCCATCCCCTGTCAGGCGATTTTGTCAGTACTTATGTAACGTCCGATCAATCTGTTCAGCGTCTGATTCAACCTTTCAATCACTTTATGGAGTCTCGAATTTTCTTCCATCAGCTTCTCCTTCTCCATCTCTACAATCCGCAGCTTCTCAGCATCTGTCATAAAAGATACCCCCTCCTTTTCTGCTTTACTTGTAATCAATATAAGTCCTTTCGATGTGTTTGAAAAGTAAATTTTATCGCATTTTTCGACATTTTTTATATTTTCCTGTCCAAATCCTTTCATTTTTCCATGGTGATTTTTAACAAAGTACTACATATGCCCTGTCGAAAAAAGACAGGCACTAAATGTGCGATTCCCTTAAATCTTATATTGTCGACATAATTGATATCAATTATCCTGGTTTTTTTCCCTATTTTTATAATTTATTCTTAACTTTCATATCTCGTCAGATTTTTGACAATTTTAATGCCATATATCTATTTATTGATTTTTCAACCTCAAAAAGCCGGATTAATGTCCGGCTATCAATATCTTTCTATAATCAGGTATTTCATTTAGATTCACTAGTTTTTCACTCTTGTCATAAGAAGAGGAAACTTAAGCTCAAAAAGCACTTCGTTGATACGAAACAGAATCGGAACTGATCCATCGGTCTTTCTGTCACCGGTAAGGAACCAGCAGACAACCGCATCATTGGGAAGAGACGCTGATAATGCATAACCTGCCTTTCTCAGCAGGGATTGTATCTCGTCAATCCCAAGTCCCAGCGAGATGGCAATTGCCAGCAGCGTTTCCTTTGAGGGCCGCTTCTGACTCCTGCTATACTGAAGCATCCGCTCGCTGACGTTGGCTGCCTCACAGATGGACTTGTATCTTCCCCTTCTGCCATCTAAATACTGTCTGAAATATCCGCAGAAATCGTGGTCACTAAAAATGGAGAGTCCGGCCTTATTAGCCAGAAGCTCTGCTTCCTGCGGATTTAAGCCAAACACTTTCGCGCAGGAAGAAATCACCTGTTTTTTGGATTCCCTGGCCTGAGTACTGTACGGGTGGTTTTTCCACCAGGATAAAGCCTGTTTATTTACCCCCAGTTTCTGATAAACTTCCTCAAGAAGTCTTAAGTCATTTGATACCTTGTAGGACTTTGCCAGGTTATTTATTGCTGAATAAAAGCTTTCCTCCAGTATCACGCCATGATCACTGAGCCATAGTTTCGTTTTTTCGTAGTCCATTTGATTCCGCCTTCCTGATATGCTGTCTCCGGCTTTTTTCCATAAAAATAAGCCAGCTGGTTTCTCTTCACCAGCTGGCTACATTATATCTATATTTTATTTTCCGGAGGCGGAATTTCCACAAGATGCAAAATAACGCCATAACCAGTAAGATCAGCGTGATAAACGGTTATAAGAATCCTTATAAACCTTCATAATCAACGGTTCCAATGCAGGTTAAGTTTAATGTATTCTGAAATAAGTCACATGGAGAAATGAAGTACTCTCTCATATCCTTCAGCTTTTCCAGATAGTAAACAGCGTCCTCCCGGGTTTTGTCTGCATCCTTTAAAAATGTCTTTACAAACTGAATGCAGAAACGGGTTATTTCTATAATAATGCTGTCCGGCATTTCCGGAGCGGTCAAAAGCCTTGGAGCAGCCTGGTTCTTACTCAGAGCTTCATATAACTCACTGACTGCTTCATCCACACTTTCGTCGGTTACCACCCGGTTTTCCCCATTTAAAGCAAAGATCCGGCTGTTATACCGGGCAGGATCCTTCTGTATTGCCTCCATCATCTGGTCGATCAGACAAAAACCTGTATCCCCCTTTATGTGAATCTCATATTCTGCTCCTGCTTCTTTATAACAGTGATAAGCAAACTGAGAGCACATCATGGCTTCCCTGCCCTTATAAATCGCCGCATCCTCCAGTTCCATCAAAATCCCCATGGCAAGCTTCACAAGCTTTGTTATAATGCCCTGCAGCCCGGTATCCCCCAATATGTTATTGGAGATGCAGTAAAGACCGATAAAAGGCAGCTGCGCCCGTGCATACGGCAGTTGATCGCTGACATACCGGGCTGCAATGTCCATGACCGGCTGACAGCTGCTTTTTTCCGGATTTAACCGCATTACATAGGCTGTCCTTGCCGTTCTCTTAAGAATGGTATCCTCGATTGCGCACGGAGGGGTTTCTTCAATCACAGTTCCTGTTGGTTTGCAGGGACCGCAGCTCAATGCAGTATGACTTACCGCCGATCTGGTGACCCATGCAATAATCTTTGAGATCTTGTCTTCACTTGGTTCCAGCAAAAGAATATCTCCTGCCTTCAATTCACTTACCCTGACTTTTTCGCTCATCTTTCTGCCTCCTAAAGTTAATTGAAATATTGTTTCAGTTCCTTCACCTTGTTCCGGCTGACCAGTATCACATCCGGAATATCCTTAAAATACATATCATAGGTATAATTAATCCGTGGGCGGAACCGGTCTGCCCTGGCCAGATTAGCCAGATAACACTTATGAGTCCGGAAAAATGAATTCTTTTTAAGCTTCTCTTCATAAAAATTCAAGGTTTTATTGCCACGGAAAACATGATCCCTGGTATGTATCATACAGGTCCCCTGTAATGCTTCTATATAGAATATATCAGCCGCAGGTATAAGAACAATATCTTCCTCGTTAAACCCGCAGATCATATCTAAATTATATTCATACTGCCCGCTGATCTCCTGGTATATCCCCTGCCCTGCTGCAGCGTTTTTTAATTTATGAAGACACTTGAAAAACCGTTCTTCCGTGTAGGGTTTTAACAAATAATCCACTGCATTCAGTTCAAATGCCTTAGCCGCATAACCATTATACGCTGTTGCAAAACAGATTTTGGTCTGCGGATGAAGACTGGTGATCTGTTCTGCAATGTACATTCCGTTAATTCCCGGCATATCAATATCCAGAAACAACAGATCACATGGATTTTTCAGTAAATATGCCAGTCCCTCTCTGGAATCAGTAAATGCGGCGGCTAAAGTAAACTCTCCTTTTTTCTTCAATAATTCCGTGAGATATTCAATTGAATTTCTTTCATCATCGATTACTACAACCTGCATTTAAACTATTCTCCCCTCTTTGGTATCTGAAAGCTGATCTTCGTTCCTTTTAACCACTGGCTTTCAATGACCAGTCTGCTGTTAAAACATATGTTAAGCCGGTAATTGATATTGCTGATTCCTACCCCATCTTTTGAAGTATTGCTCCGGCCTATGGTCTCAAGGACTTCCGGAGGGATTCCTTTCCCGTTATCCTCGGCACATATTACCAGTGTCTCTCCGTTTTGTTTAACGCTGATGCGGATTTCCAGCTCACCGGATTCATATCCATGCTTAATGGAGTTTTCCACAAGGGGCTGTAAGGTAAGGGGAAGGATGACATTTGAAAGGAGTTCATCCGGCGCATCAATGATAAGCTTTAAGGCACCATTCATTCTCACATTCTGCAGTTCTACATAGGATCTCACCAGATCCAGCTCTTCCCTTAGCTGATAAAGCATATAGGTCCTGTAATCAAACCGGTACTTCACCCTTAAAAAATCAGACAGACACATCAGCATATGTTTCGCTGTCTTAACATTGGTGTCCATGAGGCAGTATATATTATTTAGAATATTAAACAGGAAATGAGGGGAGATCTGAGCCTGCAGAGAGGCGATTTCCATCTCATGGGCAAGTTCCGACTGGCGGAAGGTGTCTTCCACATTAACTGCCAGAACGTAGCCCTGGCTAAGCAGGAAAAAGAGTACACCAAAATAATAGAAATTAAAATCACTTATGTAAGCTGCATCAATGTTATGCTGAATATCCACAATTTGTAAGATGCAGGACAGGACATATACACAATACCCCAGAAAAATCGGGCCGGCATTCGTCTTTTTCAAACGAAATGCTTTAGCAATCAGCAAGAAATAACAAAGCGCATTGATCACCATAACCGGCACAAAAATCCTGTCATCATATAAAACAGGCATGACCGGAAGAAAGATTAAAACAGCAGTATAAACAAAATCCAGACCCTTTAAAAAATAAAGGGGATGAGCTTTACCCAGCTCTGGAAACATACTCCACAGAAAATACTGAATGGCTACGATCTGGACCATAAAGGACACATACTCAATCTTTAAAACTGCTTCTATGGTTAAAAATGGAAAAATACTGACCAGGCTCTCACCATCTATAATGGAAGCAGCGACCAATACGGAGATACAAAAAATCCATAGATATACAGACTGTGCTTTCTTATTCAGGCACCAGTTAAATACATACAAATAACACGCCATGCCGGCCAGAATGCCAATAAAGCCTATATTTTTCATGAGATTGAACAGTTGGAACCGGATAAGAGGTGCCTGTCTGCCAAAATAGACAGGAAGTACGATGCCTCCGTTGTTGCAGTGAAAATTAGAAACCTTAAGACGGATCACCAGATCCTTTACATCTGTATGAAAGTAGACAAACTGAGATGTCCAGCTTGGAATTTCAGAATTCTTATCCATTCCAATCCTTCCGTTCTCAAGAATCCTTTTGTTATTAACGAAAAGTTCATATGCGCTGGAAACATAATTAAGCTTCATGCAGTAATCTCCGGGAGCGGGGACTCTTAGACGGAGTTCATACACGCCGATGCCGTGCTTTTCAAGTTTTTTCCCATTTATTACCGTCCCCCGCCAGCTTTCCGGCACCATTAATGTACCTGCCGGCCGGGAGCCGTCAGTAACGAATGTACCTTCATAAAATTTCCAGGTACCATTTAAGCGGATTGCCTTTTCTTCTATGTTCTCATTTGACAGGTTTAAGAATCCGTCTGATATGGGATATGTAATATATTGATTTCTGATACTGACCAGCCCTGATATAATGCATACTGACAGAATTAAAAATAACAGGGCGTTTCTACTTTTTTTGCGTTTTTCTTTCATTATTTTTATCTTCCCTCAGACCAGTTGCATTTTTGTTTCATTTTACTATCTGAGGAAAAATATGGCAAGATAAATATTTTTCTTCTAGTCAAACATAAGAAAAAGAGCAGGCGGTTATTGATGCTGCTTACCGCTTACTCTCTCTCATTTTTCGTTTCTGGGAAAAGACAGGTTAAGAAATACGAACCCCATCCGGTCCTACCCGATGTCCATCCGGAGTTTCCGTATTTTTCAGCATGGAACCTTTTGTTCCGTCTTCTGCCTCGCTGAAATAATACCACTTTCCTTCTATCATATTCCATCCCATATACATGTAGCCTTTTTTACCGTCACTGACCGGATTTAAATAATAGACATTTCCTTTGTATTCAAACCAGCCAGTTATCATGTAGCCTTTTTCATCAAAGAAATACCAGTCCTTCGAACCCAGCCAGTCCGTATACACCCATGTGTTCGCTACTCTGCTTCCATCTTTTCCGGATAGTCTCCAGCCAGTATCATCCTTGTTCCAGGTACCGGGATAGTAATGATCCTCGTCTCCGCCCGCTGATTTCCTTCCAGGCTCTATAATCTCCCTTTCATCATCATCGTCATCGTCATCACTGCTGTCATCCCGCGGCGGTTCTTTCACCCTGACAGTAAATTCATCTTTAAACTCTTTCTCATCACCATTGCGGTCGGTTCCATAATAAATAACTTTCACGTGCCGCGTTCCTGTTCTGGTAAGATTATATTCCAGATCATACTGATCCTCTGATAAAGCAACTTTTCTAACAGCATTGGAAGGACTGGCTTTCTGATATTCTGTTACCTCAAGCCCCTGGGTATCCAAATCCTCTCCAAGCGTATAGCTTACCTTATCCGGTCTCTTTGTCACTTTGATCCGAAGAGTGTAGTATTCCTGCTCTTCCTCTTCTTCCAGGACAGTTACCTCAACGGTTACATCCAGAGAGATACCAGCCGGGTTGATTACGTTATCCGGCAGCTCTACGGTTCCATCTACAGTAAATGTCTGTTCTTCACTTAAACCAGGATCATAGGAACTGGAGTCCAGATCCCAGTTCACATCCGCCTGAACGTTACCGTCATCGGTTCCCAGCAGTACTTTAGCTGGTATCCCCAAAGCGGTTACTGTTTTGGCAGTCCCGTTTGTAATGCCTTTTACGGGAGAGATTGAATAAATCCGCTCCAGTGTTTTATCAGTCAGTGATTCTGCATCAACGGTTACTTCTGCAGTGACAGAAAGGGATACCCCATCCGGGTTAACCACTTTGGCAGGAAGGCTCACTACGCCCTCCACCTCGAAGGTCTGAGCTGTTTTCTGGTCCGGATCATAGGTACCAGATTCCAGGTCCCAGGTAACACCGGCTGATATATTTCCCTGATCAGTTACAAGAATCACATTGAGAGGCAGATTCAGTGATAAGACCGTTTTTGCTGAGCCATTGGGAATGCCGGTAATGGGGGTTACCGGTACAATGCTCACCAGAGTCATATCCGCCGGCAATTTAGATTTAACCGTTACACGGACTGTTACATCTAAGGAAATACCATCCGGATTACTGATATAGTCAGGAAGACTGACTGTTCCTTCCACATCGAAGGTCTGCTCTGGCTCCTGATCCGGATCATAGGAGCACGCTGCCACATTCCAGGTGACGTCTGCGTCTTCAGGTCCTGAATCAGTAACAAGTCTTACTGTTTCAGGCAGGCCGAGTGCAGCAGCTGTTTTTGCTGAACCATTGGGGATTCCGGTTACTGCGTCAGGCTGCGTGACTGATCTGAGTGGGATTTTTGTTGCTGTAATTGATATAGTAAATGTTTCGGTTGATTCCAATCTCCCGTCAGAGGCTTTAAATACCAGGGTGTGGGATCCTGCCGAAGTAACTGTATAGTTAAAGTTATCATCGGCTGATACTTCAGGGTTATCGTCAATCTTTACCATAAAGTTCAATGGATCATCGTCCGGATCCTCAAATACATTTTCCAGGCCTATATAAAATTGGGAATTTACCGAAGCTGTAAATGACATTGATTCTTCTAATCCACTTTTCCTGACCGGTGCACGGTTTGGCTGTTTTACATTCAGTGTTACTGTGTATGTGTCCGTGGAGTCATCAGTACCGTCATTTGCTTTAAATATTATGGTGTATGATCCTGTGGCGGCAGGGGTAAATGTATAGTCTTTATTGATGATCTCCTCCGCATTTTCATTTACCTTTACTTTATAAGTCAGGGGGTCCTGATTCTCATCTTCAAATATCTCTGTTAAATCAAGAGCATATGCCATACCCACAGTTAAACTTTCATTTACTGATTCCTCAACATTACTTTTTCTTACCGGAGGGGTATTTACTGCTGTAATGTTTACCTTATAGGTGTCTGTAGAGTATGCACTGCCATCATAGGCTCTGAATCCCAGCGTGTATGCTCCTTCAGAAGCAGGGGTATAGGAATAGTCCCCGGCCACAGCCTTCTCCTCTCCTCCGTTCACACTTACCACATAAGTTAATGAATCGCCGTCGGCATCTTCAAAAATTGTATCCAAATTAATTTCACAGGCTTTATTCACTGCAATGGTTTCCAGCTTTGTATCACTCACACCAGACTTTCTAACGGGAGGCGTATTAGGTGCCTTCACATTTAGTGTTACTGTGTAAGTATCCGTGGATTCATCATTTCCGTCATAGGCATGAAATACCAGTGTATACGTTCCGATTTCTGTTGGGGTGAAAGAATAGCTGTTTCCAGTCGACTGTACGGCCCCCTCATTTACTTTAACCTTATAAGTCAGTGGGTCATTATTTGTGTCTTCAAAAATTGTAATTAAATCCAGTAAATATGGTGAATTGACCGTCCTGTCTGATGTATCAGAGGCGGAAACTCCGCTTTTTCTGACCGGAGGATAATTCACATTAACAGTTATAAAGACTGGTTCTGATGCGTTGTTGTTATCTGAAACAGATACCATTACAGTTCTGGGGGTTGTATTGGGATTTACTGTGTTTGTATTCCTGTATACAATAGCTTTAATCAAAGCTGCTACACTGATATCACCGGCATCGGCATTTAATGAAACGGACAGGTTCATTTCTGCCCCCCCTGCTGAATACGTTCCAATAGATGTTCCGTTATATAAGACAGAACCACCAGACAGGGTAATGCCGCCTGTCTGGGCAATCTCCAGTACATCTTCTGAAGCGATGCCATTACCAGTAATGGACGCAGTGAGCGAGCCGCCTTCGTAGGTTCTGCCAAAACCGGAATCTACCTTTACTGTTATATCCTGATCTTTATCCAGTGGTATTGGGGGACCACTTTTTGTAAATACCGCTAAATCATTATTCATATTAGTTATAATGGGGGGCGTGGCAGTTGGGGCAAGCGATACACTTAAACCATCAAAATCGATATAGTGGTATTCATCAATTTCCTCTGTAGCTGCTTCTAAGACCAATCGAATCATTTTAGCCCGAGGAGTCAGATATACATTATTGACTGAAACGGGGTCCCAATCTCCAGTCTTGTATTGGGCTGACGCAGATGAACTGCTGATTGGGGATCCCGTTCCAGCAGTATTATCATACACTTCAATTTTTAGCTTACCTGTATCATTGGAGAATTGTAATGCAATCTCACCAGATGCTGACAGCATATAATAACCAGGAGTAACCGGTAAATCCTTATAGATCGTACCTTTACTGTTATCTCTTGTATTATAAAATGGGCAATACTCAAACATATCTCTTGTTCCATCAATTGAATCTGTAGGAGAAATAATATTATACTGAAATATATCAATATTCTGATACCAGTTAGTTCCTGGACTAGTTGTGCTAAAATCGAAATCATTTCTTGGATCAAACTCCCCAACCCATCCTGCTGTTGATTTTGCGTCCCTGTCATCCTCACTTAAAATCTGTCCTGTCTCAGCATATACGCTTATGGGAACAGCGCAAATCAACATTGCTGAAATGAGAACGCAGCTTAAATAACGCTTACTTTTAAAAACCATTCTATCACTCTCTCTGTCAAAATATAAAATTACGTGCTTTTATTTATATTAAAGATATAATTTCTACTGTCATCTCCGGTTTTTGAGGTAACAGTAACATTGATTGGATTCAAGCCCTCATTTAAAGGAATCTGCTGGCCGCTGCTATATACAACATCATTTAAAGTGATCTCAACCACTGCCTCCGGATCTTCACTTGCCGGTATCACTGCAGTTTCGGTAAGCCTGCTGGTACTCAGATCATAACTATACGTTGTTTTTTCAAATACGGAAAAACGCAATCCTGCTAATTTCACAGAGGTCAGATAGGGACTGCTGGCCCTTGTAACTGCGACCTGGTAGGTTACAGTAACGCCATCTGCCGAAGTCACCTTAATCTCTACTGTATTAGATCCATTATTCATCTCAACGGTGGCTTTTCCATCTGTCAGTCCCTGCCCGTTTACCGTGATAACTGCTGTCGCTTTAGAAGCAGCCGGAATCACTGTAATCCAATCAGAGTCGAATCCCACATTGGAAACATAGATAAATGTATCCGGGTAAAATCCAGGAGTCAGCGCTACATCATTCCCATTGTTATCTTTTATTTCCAGCGAAGACAAAACGGCTGCATCTGCTTCTATCAGTTCCAGTTCCATAATGGATGCCGCTGCCCGGTTAGCTTTTAATCCTCCCCCACCAGGAACGTAAAGTCTGAAATATCTGGCACATACCGGGCTTGGAAGTACTCTGGTACATAGATTGCTGTTGTTCCCAGTCACAGAATCCACAATGGTCCAATTGGTGCCGTCTAAGCTGCTCTCCAGGCGAAATGATGTCATACAATAGTCCACCGGCCAGCCAGCCTGATTTCCCGGACTTTTTACAGTCCACTGGCCAATCCAGCGGGAATTCTTTAAATCAAGGCTCAGCCACCCTGGCAGAGCCGCACACAGCCATCTGGAAGTGGGGTCGCTGGTTATACCGTTTACTGCTCTGTAAGGTACATAGGGATCCACATAACTGCTTGCAGTGATATATGCATTTAAAGCCAAATTGTTACCCATATTTATCTCATCAATCCTTTCAGGTAAATTGAAATTAGTTATTTATCGGTATCAGCGGTTGACTAATACCGATCAGGAAACAGACCATCTGTCACTATTACATAGTGAACATGAGGGTTGGATTCAAATCCCTTTAAATTGGGGACGCAAAATGTGGTAGAACCATTGCCTCCATACGTAGATCCGATTAAAGCAAACAGTGCCTGAAACATTTGAACCGGGTACTCCTTCCCGTCACAATACAGGGTGCCTGCTGGCGCAAACATATAGGGTACAGGAATGATTTCACCTATTAAAAATTCATCCATGCATTTTCTCTCCTTTCCTATCTGTGATGAAGAACTGATGAATCATCAAGATCTTTGGGGGTACAGGCCCTGAGCCGCTATGTAATATTTCATCTGGTTTGTCATGGCAAGTGGATTGGCGTTTCTTAAGTCGGGGATGTTAAAAGTCGTCGTTCCATTGCCGCCAAATGTAGTTCCTATGAGAGAATATAATGCCTGATTTTGCATGACCTGCAGTGATCTTCCATCGCAGAGGATCCATCCTCTGGGTTCAAAATTGTAGGGAAACAGCTGTATCTGGCCAATATATGGGTCCATAAAAAATTCCTCCTTTTTCTCCTTCTTATAGACAGCGTGGGTAAAGCCCGGACATTGGGAGATGAGCGGGGATGCAGCGTTATACCATGCTGTTGATACCTTAGGATACTATATTGGGAGGGGGAGATACACGAAATAAATTTTGACTTTTGGGATTTCTAAATAAGAATATAAAGATAATAATCAGATTTTAGTTTTGTTTCTTCGAGGACAGCGCCCCGGATATCTTAAACAAACTGCTCCATCATGTTTTCCTGATATCCGGGATGTCTGTATTCTTTTAAAAGTGCTGCTATTGCTGTCAATCTCTCATCTGTAAGACCATCAAGCATCTTAAGCCGTGATTCACTGATGTCTTCCAAAGACATGGATTTGAGATATAATTCTTCCTCATAGTGCCAAAGCTTAAGCTGATTTCCATAGCGGGAAACCAGCTTCTGGGCGATACTAAGCCCTTCCGGATCAAAATCCCCGGCATAATAAATTTCTTTTCCGCTCTCTGCCAGCAGATCCAGCAATACAACCACGGAAAGGCGGAGCTGGCCGCCAGAACAGACGCAGGTATAATCCTTCTTATTCCGTTCTGTAAGGCTGGAAAAAACAGAAGGATTTTCTACTACATAAATCTCATGTCCAACTGGTGTTACAGATTCTAAATAACTTATATTCTGCAGTGTTAAAATCTGGGATTCCTTTCTTTTTACGTACACTTCCATTCCTTCATGAAGAACTCCGCCCGATATAAATCCCCTGATTCCATGACAGAGAACCCAGTTATTTAAATCATCTTTCATAATCCCTGCACGGTAAAGCATTCCGGTTCTGCCTTCCACTGCGGTCTTATAAGGGCTGCTTTCTCCCAGAAGTGTGCGGATTCCAAGTAAAAGGTAGGTCAGACTTCTTTTTCCTTCATCGAAATAATGGGGATTCCCGGAAACAGAGGCGGCAAACACGGGAAGCCTTTCATAAATGCCTGAAAATACCGGGAGCTGATTGATCCCTCTGCATATGACAGGAAGCTGATTCTCCAGCCAATCAGGATTGGAATGGTAATCTCTTACCATCATAGAGTTTAAAACGCTCCCTTTTACCAGAGCGTCTTTTAACCACGTTCCTGCATAAGTCCCCTGAAAGAGGCTTTCATACTGCCGGAAATAATTCTCCCTCTGGGCTTCTTCCTTTGTTTTTCTGTCTTTATTTGAAACCAGTGTGTCATTTAAGACCGCAGATACAAGCGTCTCTAAGCTGCAGCCTGCAAAACGCGTCTGATCCATGGATTTTTTAATACGTTGGACCGTAATGGACAGCGTTTTTCCCGGTTTTACCTCCATCTGAAGAAAACCTTCCAGTGACTTCGCCTCTTCCTCAGTCAGTTCCGGAATAACAATACTTCCGCCCAGCCTGGAAAGGGACTGGTATTTTTCCCTCAGTCCCTCCATTAAGCGCCGGAATCCCGGACAGCTGAAATACTCCACTGCCTCCTTAAGGAGCTCATCCCCGTTCCATTTCTCCATCCTTTGCGGGCCTCCGTACCTTTCCATTCCAGATATAGGGCAGCACTGAGACAAATTTGGCATTTTCCTTCCGCAAAAGCTGGTAAATCGCAAGCTCCGGAACGGTCTCGCAGTCTCCCCACAAAATCTGTGAATTAATAATAAACTCAAAATCCATATCAACCATGAGCCGGAACATATCACTGATGTTCTGCTCATCCACACCGGCAAATGCCTCATCTAAAGACACCAGCCTGGGCGCGTCGTCTCGGGCACCGTCATATTTGGCCACTACAGATGAAAACAGAGGAACATACATGGACATGGCCTTTTCTCCGCCGCTGAAGGTGAAGAACGCATTATTGGTAAGCTCTTTTCTGTTTTCTCCCGTTTTCTGAAAAAAGAGCTGAAATTCAAACCACTTTCTGTAATCCAGTACCTCTTTCATGACTGCATGGAAGCTCCGGACACTTCCTGTATCCTCCATGATTCGCCGCGCTTCCTGGACCTTGGTCTGAAAATGAAGGGACAGCTGTTCCAGTTCCTCTTCCCTCATCAGTCCTGCGTCCTTTTTCAGCAGCTCTACCAGTTCCCTGGTATCCAGCTGACCTTCCTCCTCCGCTTTTTTCTTCTTCCACACCAGACTCAGCTTCAATCCGCTGGAGGTATTCATACTGCCCATGAGCCGGTTCATCTTTTCCACCCAGCTCTCACTTTTATAGATTTTATAACGGATTTTCTTGCTTACTGTATTGGCCAGTACATCTTCAAACAATGTTCTGTCGCTTTCTTTTACAAGACTTTTCTGAATCTCCACATCTCCCGCAAGGCCATCTAGAAGAGTATCATAGGATACCTCTCTGCCCTTATATTTGGCAAGTATGACAAGACGTTTAAATTCCGGCTCTATTGTCCCTCTCGGCAGATCCTCGTAATCTTCTTTCCCGAACACCGGCTGAATGGTCAGGTTATAGTCCACCAGTTCACTTAAATTCTCGTAAAATCTCTGCTGGAGCAGGCTGCTTAATTCTCCGCTGCTTCTTAAACTTTCTGATTTCAGCTGACGCAGAACGCTGCCCGCCGCTTCAGAAGGATTCTCCCATGATAATCCTTCCAGTCCGCTTACAAAAGACAGATTTTTCTCATCAATAAGGGCCTTTTTAAGAAGTTCCAAATCCAGTTGTCTTTTTTCCTTCTGCTCCCGAATGGCAATCAGCCTGTCCTTACCGAAATTATAATCCTTTTCATAACCGCTCTGCTTTAAATAACAGTCCTTTAACTCATCCGGAATGGCAGCAAGACGTTTGATGCAGTATTCCAGCTGTTCTCTCACAGCTTCATAATCCTTTGCTTTTAACTGTTCGTCACACGCGGAAATTGTACTGTTCAGGCTTCCTATTTCCCGATTCCTTCTGCCGATCTCATAGCGGACCTCATCAAGAAGAATAAAAATCTCTTCCATACGGTCTTTTAAAACCTGTACATTTTCAAGCGTATGAAGATATGACTGATGCAGCAGCTCCAGGGTTCCGATGGAATCATAATAAGACAGAGCTTCCTCTTTTGCTTCTCTGTATATAGAGAGCTCGGCCTTTAAATAAAGCCTTTTACTGTTTTCCGCTACAGCCAGTCCTGCTTCCGTCAGTTCCTTTTG
Source organism: Lacrimispora amygdalina (assembly GCF_900205965.1). Lineage (GTDB taxonomy): Bacteria > Bacillota > Clostridia > Lachnospirales > Lachnospiraceae > Lacrimispora > Lacrimispora amygdalina_A. Next base: position 366,238 of record NZ_OAOF01000003.1, on the reverse strand, counting down.
AAGCAGGGAAACTTTCTTTTCCTTCTCCTCTAAATCTGCTTCCAGTTTCTCTATGTGCTCCAACGTCTCATGCAGCTCACTGACCGCCTCCCTCACATCAAACTCTGAGGGGTATCTGGAATATTCTTCCTCAAGACATGTAATTCTATCTCTGTTTTCTGTCAGCTGTTTTTTTGTTTCTTCCAGCTTTCCGGAGTATTCAGAAAGCTCTTTCTCTAAATCCTGTATCTTTGCCAGGCGGTACTGTTCCCTAGCTCTGACACCAATAAATTTTGCTTCGTAGGAATGGGTAATGGTACCTTTTAATATTCCCAGACCAAATCTTCCCTCTTCATCAATCCAGGTCTGACCGCCGGCTGCCGTAGCAACCGCTCCCAAAACATCAGAAAGCTCCTGATAAAATACAATGTCATCCACATCAGAGGAGACCTCCAAGAGTCTGGCAATATTCTCCTTCACCTTGCCGATATCACCAAAGATATAGGTATCTCTCATACCCTCTCTGGCTGCCAACACCTGCTCCTGGTAATTTGCAGGCACAACCACGGCATCCAGCATACCCATGCAGGAGAGCGCCTCCTCCAGCCGGTTTCTTTTACCTGCATCAAGAGCTTCTGCAAAATCCACAACCTTATAAAAAGGATAGTAAGGGATGCGTTTTTCCTTCAGCCACAAACGGTTTGCAAGTACAGGCTCCTGTTTTTCAGGCTCAGGGTCCTTCCGGTTCTTCCAGTCCTCAAGCTCCTTTCTCTTGTTCTCACAATCTGCTTCTTCCAGATCTCTCCGGTGCTCCAGCTCCACACCTGACTTTTGAAGTGATTGAAGGATTCTGTCTTTATGCTCCCGAAGCAGCTCCCTGGCTTCAAGGGAGTCAGTCAGTGTATCGTAGGAACGGATTCTTGAGGTATAGTAACGTTCTTCCTCCTCGGAAAGTATCAGCTGCTGATTGCTTCTGACCCACTTATAAAATGCCTCTTCCCACTCACTTTTCACTTCTCTGCACTGCTCTTCCTGATCCTTTTTAAGGAGAAGCAGGCGTTGCTTTTCCTGTCTGGTTTTCTCCAGTCCGACCAGTTCCTCCTCCTGCTTTTCAGCAATCCGCTGCCTTTTTTCCAGGAGACCGATTCCCAGATCAATATCGCGCCGGATCGACGCCATCTGGTCTCTTAAGGTATGAAATGGATATGGCACAGTAATCTCTTTCTTTAAATCGCCGGCCATAAACATATGCTCATCAAAGCTGAGCACCTGAAGTCCTGCTTCCATCTCATCAAGGGCTTCTTCTATCTCATTTTCCTGCTGCTCCAGTTTATCCGTCTGCTCTTTTAAGGCATGGGAAAGCTCGGTTTCCTTCCTGGTTCTCTCCTCCAGACTTTTTTCCTTTTCCTCCAGCTCCTTCTTTGCCTGAAGAAGCTTATTTTCTGCCTCCAGCTTTTGTTCCATCAATTTTGAGAGATCACTGCTGTCCAGACGTTCCTTTTTTTCCTGAAGTGTGTTTTGTTCTATATTAAGGGCTTCTTCTTTCTGAATTTCCTGCTGACGGTTCTGGCTGCTTTCTTCTATCTCCTGCTGTACCCCTGAATATTCCTTCTCATATTGCCTGTATTCCTGATCCGCCTTCCGATACTGATCTGCTTTTTCGTACAGCACTGCACGATTGTACTGCTGATAGACTTCATTGATTCTGTCCGCTGCCTTTTTGCCGGTTTCCAGCTCCGTAAGCCTTGTCTTTAAATTATCCATATTCTCAATCGCCTCTGACATGGGGCGAAGGTCTTCATCGGATAGAGGTGATAAGGAACCGCTTAATATCTCGTTCAGTACGGTGGGTTTAAAGTCCTTAGAAAGCTTGGGCGTACGAAGCTGTATGAGCAGATCCACCAGTTCCTTGTACTCTTCCACATTTTCATAACCGAAAAGAGTATCGTTGACCAGCTTCATATAGTCGTTCTGACCATCGATTACCTGACCGCCTTCTCCCAGACGGTTGGTAAGCTCCACTCTGCTTAAGGTAATCTTATTTTTCAGTTCTTTGTAAAGGAAAAAATCCCTTCCTATGCGCCGTCCATCCCGGATAATAAAATGCCAGGAATCCAGCTTTTTATTTCTCTTTGCACAAAGTCCGATCCCAATCGTAATGTAGGAATCGCTGTCCTTTCGCTTAAATTCCATATATAAATAGCCGGTCCGCTCTTCCCGTCCGTCATTTTCCTCAAGAAGGTAGTTCTCCAGCTTTCTGGCTCTGGTCCCGAAGGGATCCAGACGCTCCGCTGCCTTGTTGCCGTCTAAAAGCAGGGGAATAAAGCTCTGCATGGTAACAGACTTTCCCGATCCATTGGAACCGCGCAGCAGCAGACGCCCATCCCGGAAATGAAATTCTTCCTCATCGTAATACCAGAAATCAATCAGTCCGATCCGGTTAATCACCCATTTACTGGTTTTCATTGGTATTGTCCTCCTCGCTTAATTGTCCCAGATAACGCTCCGGATATCTTCCTGTGAGCTTACCCGCCACAGGCATAATTTCTGCTTCTTCTGTGACCGGATCAATTCTCAAAAAATCCAGATCTTCCATCTCTTCTATAAGAATCTTTATAAACTCATGGTCCGGCATCTTACGAAACGCCTTTGAAAATCCGCTTCCATATTTCGCCCTTGTGGTCCGTATGATATCCTCTAGCTTGATCAGCGGAAGGGCGATTCTTTCGTTGACTCCTGTCTTTAGCTCCCCTGCTTCAACCTGACATCTGATCTCTCCATGGAGAAGCAAAACAGCGTCAGATAAGCTGTTTCTGGCCGGAAATATTTTTCCAAGATCTCCTGTTTCCCCAAGGATTAAATAAGCACTGGATTTGTAAACCTGAAGAGAAGCATCGATTAACTGTTCCAAATCATTCTCAATGACACTCCGGTAATTCTTTACATAGTTAAAATCCTCATCCTGCCCGTTCTCCCGGTACAGACCAAGGGAAAGCAGCAGCTTGCGGTATACCCTCTGCCGCCTGATCACACCTCTGTCTTCATTCATGTCCAGCCATTCACTCTGAAAAAAGTCAGACACTGTTTTATTCATACTGATATCCCTGGTAAACGTTCTTGTAAAATATCTGGAAAGGCCTGTATTTTCATATAAGGCTTCTGTCTCTAGATCAGCAGCAAACTGATCCCCATTCCCGTCATCCATAACAAACAGATCGTTTTTCATACAAAACTTCATCACACGTACCAGTCTCTGACGATTGGAAAAGACGGTCCACGGCATCTCCCCTTCCGGATAGTTCCCGGTAATATATTCCGTCAGCTGGGAAAGAACAAACTGTTCCTCCGCTTCCTTGTCTTCCAGAAACATAAGAATCACGCAAAAAAGAGCATAATCAGAGGTGTCCTTAAATTCCCTGATCCCCATCCAGGGAAGTGCTTCTCCCGGCAGCTTCTCAAGCTTTACCAGGCTGCTGTTGCTGATAATCCGGTATCCCAGCTTTTCCACAAGGAAGGGACGGATCTCACTGATTTCATCCTTAATACGGTAATACTTATCCCTGTCCCGGTATTTGGATATCCACCTCTCATTCATCAATTCTTCCAGTATATTCACAGTTCCTTTTCCTCCTCAAATCGAAGCACAAATGCTGGCATCTCAAAGCTGCCATCCTGGCAGTTTACGATGCAGCGTTCTCTGGTCTGCGGGTTTTCCACACGGTAAACCCTCCCGTCTCCTGTTTTCCCCAATCCGTCACCTTCCAAAGCCCTGGCAAGCCAGCGAAGGAGAATATTCCTGGCACTTTTTTCAAGAACAGGAAGTTTATCAAAATGGATTTCTCCGTCTTTTAAAAAGCTGTCCATCATAAACTGCTCCCTCTCCTGCTTTTCCATCTCCTCTTTTCTGGCCTGCTCCTTCTCTGCAGAATAATCTCTGATGAAGCTGCGCTCTGCTCTCTCTTTGTACTCCCGGATCCTGGGGGCTATCTCCAGGATACAGGGAGGTTCTTCATAAATCCCTGCATTGATGCTGTCCGTGGTCTTTTCGAAGTTCCCCTTTAAATGCATAGGTCTTTCCACACCAAATACAACGGCTGACAGGCAATGCGCCTCCTTAAGATCACTGCAGGCTAAAAATGTCTCACACAGCTTTCTGTACTCCTCCTTGCGGTTTGCGCCGCTTGTAAACTGCTCACTGATCTGGGTGGCATAGCGGGTGATTCTCCGGATGCTTTCATTGGTCATGTCAAATAACCGGGAGGCCTCACTGGGCACCCCGGCTGTCTCCATAAACCATTCTTCCATACTTGTAAAACGCCCTCTGGTGCGCTCGTAAAGTTCTTCTCTGTCCGGTTCCATATCCAGACGTGGGATAGAAAGCTCGTATTCTACTGTTTTTTGAAAAATCAGTTCAAGGACCGGGGGAGTAATGCGTTTCATGATCTCCTCGATTACTCCTACATTCAACTGGAGACCTTTTACGAAGGAGCGGAGATATTCAATGAGCTTGTCCTTATACATGAGAAACTGGGCGGTCTTCATTAATTCCTCCGCTCTTGCGCTGTTTAAATCTCTCATGTAGTCCTGATAGTTCTGGTTGAGGCGGATGAAATCGTTGTTTAAGCTATTCCACCAGCCGTAAACTTCTAAGGGGGATTTTTCTGATATTTCAAAGATTTTTGATAGTTCCAGCCGTATTTTTTCAAGGAGAGTAGGCTCGAGGGAGGCGCCTTCCACGAAGAGTTTTTCTAACCGAATGGTCATTCGCTCGATCTCTACCGAATATTCTGCAAGTTGATAACGGTACTGCCTGTTTTTAAAGGCTTCGATGGAGGTCACCCGCTTGGTATCCTGCATGGTGAGAAGGTTTCCCCAGTGGACCAGAGCATCTAAATCCTGGCGGCACTGGTCGATGGTATAGTCGGAGAATTCCGGGTGGGATGAGAGTTCGCGGTGGATCTCATCTTGTTCCATCCAGTACTTGATCTTCTCATACTGCATATAGAAATAGCGGAGAATGACACGGTAACGTCTGGCATTCTCCGCCGTTAAATAGGCTGTTTCACGAATTGGCTTTAATAGTTTATCGGTTAATTCCATGGCTTTGCTCCCTGACTGCGTATTCTGTTGTTATGATAGCAGATGGGGGGAGGGAATTCAATGGTTACAACGATAATTTTGTAATTTATCCTGAAAATAGTTCATGGGAATCGTAAAATCAAGCTCCAGAAGTATAAACGGAGTCCATAACAATATATCCCAACACTTTCTTATTCATATTAAGAGCCGTCTCCAGTTCTTTTTCAATCTCTCTCATTTTAGACTGTCGGCGCACTACTACTAAAATAACAGCATCATACATCTGTAAATTTTGTAAACTTTTAGCATTATGAAGAATATCAGTTCCAAATCCAATCTTAAGTTCACTTAATCTTTGCTGGATTTCTCCAGAGAGATCAGCCAGGCGGGTTTCTTCTACTATTCCGGTTAAGTATATGGATTGTTCTGCCTCTAACATTCCATGGATGCTCGTTGCAGTAAGATCACAGACTAAATCATCTGGGATCAATTCTTTTCCTTCGATCATATCCAGCCAATTATCAATAGCTAAGAATGCTTTCTTTTTCCTATTTTCCTTAAAACTTCCCAAATTCCTCAGACCAAACCGATTCTTCAAGTCCTCATTGGTATTTATTTTTCCATTGAGCAAATATACAACACATACAACAAATGCTACTAAAAATGCTCCGGCAAACCAGCCAACTATGCCATACTTTACTCCTGCTTTCACGATCGACATCCTGGATAAAGCAATTGGCTTATTAGGTTTTTCTAATTCTTTTAATCCCTTTTCCGCATCTTCTAAGTTTTTATTTGTAGCAGCCAAATCTTCTACCTTTTGTTTTTGGTAATCTGCTAATGTCTGATCAGTAACTACACCAATATCCTGATTCATGACAGATAAACTATGCTGACCTAAATGATCCTGAATGTCCGGATACATAGACTTTAAATTATCTACAATCTCATTTAAAATCTTGCCTGCTCCTTCTTTATCTGTATAGGTAACACTTACATTCAGCATATTGCTATCATAGTCTGTTGTAACTTTTATCAATTCTTTTAAATAAATCAGATCAATTCCCATTTCATCGGATAAAGTTTCTAAAAATCCCCCCTGCTGAATCGCGGATGCATACGCCTTTACTACTCCATCTGCAAAATCCACAGGGGTTACAGTTATCCCATTCTCTTCTGGAATCTCTGCCATTTTAACAAAGACATCCACAGAAGCAGCGCCCTTATTATAAGGGTCTATTTTCAGCAATATGGAATTTTCCTTATACTTTTCCTGATATGCGATACTTGCAGTGAAACTGTCAATATCGCGTTCATATCCTTTCTCGGATTGCTCATACTTCTCTTTATCAGTCTGATACTGCTCTTTAAGCTCCGTAATATATGCTTCATCATTCTGATTCCTTAACTCTTTTACGCATTTGTACCCTCCCAATATTATCGCAAAGGCAAAAGCAAAAAGTATAATTGGGCGCCACTTCCTAAAGACCGCAAACATTAGATCCTTTAAATCTATTTCCTGCTCATATGTGTTATTTTCCATTTTTTTCTCCTCTGATATGTTTAAAGTCTTGTTCTAGCGGGATCCTTTTCCTGTCAGGACAACCCAGACTGTCAAAATCAAAATCTTAATATCCTTTAAAATAGACCAGTTATCAATATACTGCATGTCTAACTTAACGACCTCATCAAAATCTTTGATATCACTGCGTCCGCTGATCTGCCATAAGCCAGTAAGACCAGGTGTCATGCTAAGCCGGCACTTATGTTTGGCTTCGTACCGTTCAAATTCATCCACTGTCGGTGGTCTGGTCCCCACTAAGCTCATATCCCCTCTTAAAACATTCCAGAACTGAGGCAGTTCGTCAATGCTGGTATTACGAAGGAATCTTCCCACCCTGGTAATTCTGGGGTCATCCTCCATCTTAAACATAAGACCTTTGACCTCATTTTTTTTCATAAGCTCTTTCTTCCTCTGTTCCGCATCCTGATACATAGAACGGAATTTATAAAACGTAAACTTTCTTCCATTTTTTCCGACTCTGGTTTGTCCGAAGAAAATAGGACCAGGAGAATTTAATTTTATTGCGGGAGCTACGAAGATGGTTGCGATTCCAAGTATTATTATTCCCACAAGGCTTCCAACAATATCCAGCATTCGCTTGAGTAATATTTGCCGGTTAGAAAATATATTTCTGGCAAACGTAACAACCGCATATTTCCCAACTCGGTTCAATACTTTTTTACCACTTGAAGGGATATTAAAGATATCTATATTTAAATCAACAATCACTCCCATATTTTCAAGTTCTGATATCCATTCCCTTAAGACTGGTTCCTGCATTATGGTGCTATCATTTATGAACACTTCATCAACGTTATGATGAACGACATAATCAAGAAGTGTTGTTCGGTCAGCTACAATCGGTAATCCACATACAGCTTCCCCGATCTGCGATATATCGGTCAATACCACTCCCACCAATATGCGGTTCCACTCGTTATAACCAATAAGATTCTCTAGTACAGTTTCTATCTTCATGGAAGTGGTTGCTATTAGAAGGCGGCTACTATATTTACTTGTTTTATAAACACGGGTCATAAATTGCTTAAAAAGAATCCTGAACGAAAAAGTTAAAACTATATTTATTACAAAAAAATAACCGAAAACCAATCGTGACAGCTCAGACGATTTATGAATTAAAAATAGAATTAATATCCAAGATATGGTAAATATACATTGATTACGGACTACGGATACAAATTCTTCAAAATTACCCCTTCTAAAAAAATGGTGATTAAAATCAGTAAAAAAATTTAATAATCCATATAGTAAACTAATGAGTGTGATCTGCCATATCTGATCTATATGACTATTTCGACCAAATAAAAAACCATAGCGTAAACAATATGCTATACCACTACTAATCCAAATGGCTATAAAATCTATTAATAATATCAGTAATTTCTCAACTGATTTTCTCTTTTGATACATATTTTTACTCCTTTTACCGCACTCTAGTTGCATATTATACATAAAACATCTATAATCATTTTAACAGATTCGCCATTAATGAACAATTAAGATTTTTATAATTTTTTACTGCTAGTATTTATCTCCATCTTGATTAAACAAAAAATAAAGAAGAACTGACATGTACTGCACTCAATTATTTTACATCTTTAATTATAAAACTTATACAAAAAGTGTATTTAATTCTTTTGCTATTATACCCTCTAAATATTCGGCCTCTTTGGAGTTTCCTGCACTGATAGAAATGTAAATCTTCAATTTAGGTTCAGTTCCTGAAGGTCTAATAACTACAGAACAGTTATCTTCAAGCAGAAATTTCAAAACATTTGACTTTGGAAGACCAGCTAATCCCAGACTATAATCAAGGCAACTAAGTACCCTTTTTCCTCCAATTGCTTTTATTCCATCACGAAAGTTTTCCATAATTTTTTGCATTTTTGCAAAGCCCTCTGCCCCTTCAAATTCAAAAGAATGCAAGGTATTTAAACAAAAACCATATTGAAGATACAATTCATTCAGTTTTTGTAACAGACTAACTCCTTGAGCTTTGTAATAAGCAAACATCTCACAGATCATAAAGGCACTATCAACTGCATCTTTGTCTCTAACATGCGAGCTACTTAAATAGCCATAACTTTCCTCGAATCCAAAAATGAACGAATTTATCTTTCCTTTTGCCTCCAGTAAGCCAATCTGCTCTCCAATAAACTTAAAACCAGTCAAAACATTAATTGTACGCACTCCGTAATTTGCTGCAATGCGTTCTGCCATATCAATGCTTACAATAGTCTTAATTAAAACCGGGTCTTCGGGCATCTTGTTCATTTTCTGACGTCGTGAACAGATATAGTCAAGCAGAAGCATTCCAACTTCATTCCCTGATAACAATCTGTATTCACTATTTTCATTTTTTACAGCAATCCCCACACGATCACAATCTGGATCTGTTGCCAAAAGTAAATCAGCCTTATATCTTTTTGCATATTCCATTCCTAGTGCCATTGCTTCTTTCATTTCAGGATTAGGATAAGGACAAGTTGGAAAGTTACCATCTGGCTGTTCCTGTTCTTTCACCACCGTAATATTCATATAACCTGACTCTTTTAAAGTACGTAAAACAGGCTTTCGACCAGTGCCATTCAACGGTGAATATATTATTGATACATTTTTATCCAACACCACATCATCAGACAACATTGTGTGTCTCTTTATTTCTTCTACAAACGCAGTAAAAACATCATTTCCTATATTGGATATTTTCCCTGTCCTTAAACCTGTTTCAAAGTCCATAGTCTTAACATCATGAAAAATATCCAATTTATTAATTTCTGTCAATATCTGAGTCGCTGCTTCAATAGTTATCTGGCAACCGTCTGATCCATATACTTTATACCCATTGTATTCACAAGGATTGTGAGATGCAGTTACCATGATCCCAGCAGCACAGTTAAGCTTTCTTACCGCATAAGATAAACATGGTGTGGGCATAAGCTCTGTGTAAATTTCTACCTTGATTCCATTAGCAGCAAATACTCCCGAAGCCACCTGTGCAAATAAGTATGACTTATTACGTGAATCATAACTGACTGCAATCTTTCGGTCTTTCTCCACAAAGTTTTTTATCACATAATCTGCAAGACCCTGAGATGCCTTTGCTACCGTATAGACATTCATGCGATTAGTGCCCGCACCAATTATACCGCGAAGTCCACCAGTACCAAAAGCAAGATTAGTATAAAATGCATCCTCTATTCTTTTTTTATTCTCTGCTATTTCTTTCAGCTCTATTATTAAATCATTATCAGCAGTTGCCTCTGAACACCAACGCTGATATTCCTTTTGAATACTACTATCCATTTTCATCCTCCTGTGATTTGAATGGAAAATTATATGGGGACACGCTTAAATGCTTAATCCGAAATTAATTAAATTCAAACTTTTGTTTGTCATGTACACTGATTTCAGTTCCTAATTGCACTTCTATCACATGAAGTTCAGTATCTGCAATGATTGTATGTTTACATCCTGCAGGCATCGTCACTACATCACCTGCTTTTACTTTTTGCTCTACCCCATCCATAACTGTTCTGCCCTCACCATAAATGATTGTCCAAACTTCATCTCGGAACTCATGGCTATGATAATTCATTCTATGTCCAGAATTTAATGTCACTTTAATGGTCATATTATTTTCTTCTATATCCAACACGCGAAAACTTCCCCATGACTTTTCCGCAAACATTATTTGTTGGTCTATGGCATCCACAAAAGGTTTGATATAGCTAGACTGATCCTTATCAGAAACTAAAATTCCTTCAGGACTTGCAGAAACCACAACATCTTTTAATCCCATACAAAGAACAGGTACATTTAGTTCATTTACTACATGAACATTCTCACATTCTTCATTAAAAATCGCCTCTCCAACAGCCTGGCCAGCCATTGACTCTGTTAGCGTATTCCATGTACCTAAGTCTTTCCACTGACCCGCAAAACGCATGACCTTAATTTTCTCTTCGTGTTCAACCACAGCATAGTCGAAACTGATTTTTTGTAACGTTTCGTACTTACTGAAAAGATCTTTATAATCTTTAAAGTGAATCAGCTCATGGGCACGCTGTAGAATATGTCCTAAGCGAAAAGCAAAAACTCCTGCATTCCAAAGCGCCCCTTGTAATATATATTCTTCCGCAACCGTTTTAACTGGCTTTTCCTTAAACATGGATACGCTGCTGACATGATTCTTATTTTCTGGAATGATATATCCGTACTTTTCGCTTGGATAAGTCGGCTCAATTCCCATCAGTACCAGGTTGGCATCCTCAATTTCTACTAAATCACCTAATTTTTTTATTGCCTGAAAATAGTCCTCATCCACATAAGGATCAACTGGGCAGACAACAACGGATTCATTTTCGTCCACTCCTTGAATATCATGAAGATATGCACAAGCCAGCGCTATTGCAGGAAACGTATCTCTTCTACATGGTTCAATACTGATGCCGACTTCATCTCCCAATTGATTATGTATTGCAGAAACCTGAGATTTGGAAGTAGCAATTGTAACTACAGCATCTGAATCTATACTCTTAATTTGGCGATACACACGTTGAACCATAGATTCATAACCATCTTCTGTTTTAAAAATCTTTATAAACTGTTTAGACCGAATATCATTTGATAGCGGCCAAAGTCTTTTCCCAGAACCGCCAGATAATAATACTATATTCATCCAATTCTTCCTTTTCATCATCAAACTTGTACATAGAATTGTTGCTGTTTGTATTCATCGCTCTGCTCTTATTGGATTTTTTAAGAAGTCCTCATAAGACAATCGGATGCCATCTTCGAGAGTTGTCTTGTATGTCCAACCCAGATTAGCTGCCTTAGAAACATCTAACAATTTACGAGGAGTACCATTGGGTTTACTGGTATCCCAACGGATTTCTCCATGATATCCAATAATCCTGGCGACCAACTCCGTCAGTTCTTTTATAGATAATTCTTTGCCGGTTCCTGCATTTACAGTCTCATTTCCACTGTAATGATCCATTAAAAAGACGCATAAGTTTGCCAAATCATCTACATACAAAAATTCTCGTAAAGGAGAACCATCCCCCCAGCAGGTAACATACGAAAGATTTTCTTCTTTCGCCTCATGGAAACGACGGATCAATGCAGGCAATACATGGCTATTAGTTGGGTGGTAATTATCATTAGGGCCATATAGATTCGTAGGCATGACGGAAATATAATCTGTTCCATATTGCTTATTTAAAAATTCACAATATTTCAATCCAGAAATCTTGGCTAAAGCATAAGCCTCATTACTTTTCTCCAATTCAGAAGTAAGCAGACAGTCCTCTTTCATTGGCTGAGGAGCCAGCCGTGGATAGATACAGGAAGATCCTAAAAACTCCAGTTTTTTACACCCATTTTTCCATGCAGAATTAATAATATTCATTTCCAAAATCATATTTTCATACATGAAATCTGCTAACGCATTCTGGTTGGAGACGATCCCCCCTACCTTCGCAGCGGCTAAAAATACATAATCCGGCTTTTCTGCTTCAAAGAATGACTCAACAGACTCCTGACGGCATAAATCAAGTTCTACACGTGTGCGAGTTATTATATTGTTATATCCCTGACGCTCCAGTTCGCGAACAATGGCAGAACCAACCATGCCGCGATGACCGGCTACGTATATTTTTCCATTTTTATCCATAAAACTTACTCTCCTTTAATTACAGATAATATCCATTAGTTCAAGGCTGTTCTTACTGCCTTTTCTTTTTTAGCAAGCTCACGATCATGCTCTGCCATAATACTAACAAGTTCCTCGTAACTGGTTTTCTGTGGATTCCAACCTAAAACAACCTTTGCCTTTGTTGGATCCCCCCATAGGTTATCCACGTCTGTTGGACGAAACCACTCAGGATTTACACATACCAACATTTTCCCAGTCGCTACATCGTATCCCTTCTCATTCATATCAGAACCGTCCCAGCGAATTTTAATACCATTAGCTGCAAACGCCTTTTCAGTAAAATCACGAACCGTATGCTGTTCCCCTGTGGCAATCACAAAGTCTTCTGGTTTATCATGTTGTAACATCAGCCACATACATTCAACATAGTCTTTGGCATATCCCCAATCACGTAGAGAATCCATGTTCCCTAACTCCAGATGATTCTGTAAACCTTCTGCAATGCGTCCAGCCGCAAGTGTAATCTTACGAGTCACAAAATTCTCACCTCGACGTTCAGATTCATGGTTAAAAAGAATTCCATTTACAGCAAACATACCATAAGCCTCACGGTATTCCTTAGTGATCCAAAAACCATACTGCTTTGCAACAGCATAGGGGCTATATGGGTGGAAAGGAGTCGTTTCTTTTTGTGGAACTTCCTCTACCTTTCCGTACAATTCAGAAGTGGAGGCCTGATAAACTTTTGTTTTTTTAGTCAGACCAAGAATGCGGCAAGCCTCCAGAATACGTAAAACACCAAGTGCATCCACATCACCGGAATATTCTGGTACATCAAAAGAAACCTGAACATGACTCTGTGCTGCTAAATTATAGATCTCATCCGGTTGAACAATACTAATAATGCGTATTAAAGATGAGGAATCAGAAAGATCTCCATCATATAAAGTAATAGCATTCTTAGCAATTAAATGATTAATTCGAGTGGTATTAGACATTGATGAACGACGTGTAATTCCATGAACCTCATATCCCTTATCCAACAAAAATTCCGCCAAATAGGAGCCATCCTGACCTGTAATACCTGTAATTAATGCTTTTTTCATCATAGTCCAAACCTCAACTTTCATTTATTTATAAATTTCTCTTATATTTTGCTCTTATCAAATATTATACACAATTCTAAACAAATTTTCAAATAGCCAACGTGATAATGCCAAATCTTAATTTCCGCCTTCCCTTCTTAACACATTTATGAGCATTCTGGCTTTCATTGGTTCTTTACAATTACACGTTATTCATTATTTTTACTCAAAAGCCCACTGTTTTTTACCAACTTGTATATTAATATACTAAATAACAATCACAGTGTTATTCCTTTATCCTATAACTTTGGGAGGATTCATTGAGAACTTTTACATTCTCTAAAAAAGATATTTAACCCATGCTATATTGAAAGATGTTTTATTTAAAATTATTCTAATCGACTGACATATAAGCAATGAAACAAGTACTCCTAATAACCCAACAATGTAATGATTATGAATCGATCTTGAAATCAATCTATCTATGATGGAAAAGATAAATCTGTGTAGCGCTAATAATAAAATAGTATTTTGTCCAATTAAAGCCAATCCTTTAACTACAAATGTATCTTCAAATATCTTACAAACAAGTGCATAGCTGCTTGTTCCAAGAACTCCTATTATAATAGTGTCAGCCAGCAAATTATAATTCCAACCGGCTGTAACTTTACTGCAAATTAATTTCTGCAACTACATATATTACCTATCGGTACGTGCTGTATTTTACTGCACGTTTTTTTCTGTCTTTCTATTGACCATTTCTTCTCATTCCCATATAGTTTTTAATGTAACCATAACAACAAAAAAAGAGAAAGAACAGCCCTTCCTACAGTTCGTCCTTTCTCTTCACCAAACTAAGCGCCGCATGCAGGTCCCGGTTCAGGATCTATGTCCTATTTATGGTTGCCTGTCAAAAAGCAGTCTGCTTAAGTCCATCTCTATGATAAGAAAAAACTCTCTGTTTTGCAAGATTATTCGTATAAAAACTTCATCAAAATTTTTATTTCTTGATTTCATGCGCTCTTTTCAGCCCAAAACCGTGGAATGTCCCATCTGTCATTCCAAAGGAAACTGTAAGATTCACGCTTCCTATTCCCGATCAATCATAGATATCATCCATGGAAAACCGGTCTATCAGGATATCTGTGTTACAAGGATCATCTGTGAAAGCTGTGGTCATTCCCATGCCATTCTTCCAGATACTATCATTCCTTATTCCCAGTATGGTATCTTTTTCATTCTCCGTGTTCTTGCGGAGTACTTTACTCACCTTAAAACTGTGGCTTCTCTTTGTGAAGCTTACAACATCACTCCTTCCATGCTCTATCGGTGGCGTGACATGTTTCTACAAAATCGTTCTGTCTGGCTCAGTATTCTTGATCAGAAAGAGCAACTTCCAAAGGATTTTATCAGATTTCTATGCCTCATGGAACATTTCTCTGATTTCTCCTCTGGTTTCTTCCGGCTTACAGGCTCTTCCTTTTTGCAGAGCCACGCGAATCCCACTGCACTTTTTGGCCGGAAGCATTTCTGACCTGTTTTAAATTCCGTTTTCCACACAACGTGGGAATAGGCATCTTTTATTCTACGGTTTACCATAGATTCATAACCAATGAAGGAGGTAAACATGCCATGAATGAACATAACAATCTATCAAACGCAGCTGCTGTTGCACAGTTTCGATTTGCCCTCATCGCTCCGGTGATCCAGGACTTATTTCCTGATGTTTCCAAAACCGCCTATTACAAGAGAGTCACTGAAAAACCCTTGATTCTTCCAGACGGTACAACAAAAGTCTACGATTACAAAACCGTTGAGAAATGGGTCTCTCAGTACCGTCTTGGCGGCATTGATGCCTTGATGCCAAAAGATCGTGTTGATAAAGGCACTTCCCGTGCTCTTTCTGATACTGCAATTGAAGAAATCTACCATTTAAAAGAAAACTTTCCAAGGCTCAATGCCACTCAGATTCACCAGAAGTTAATTGCTGATTCCTTTATCCCAGCTTCCGTATCTGTAGATGCCGTTCAGCGTTTCATCAAACACAATGATTTAAAATCAGCTAGAAATCCAAATGTCCGCGACCGCAAAGCCTTTGAAGAGGATATGTTTGGCAAAATGTGGCAGGCTGACACCTGTTATCTTCCACATATCACGGAAGACGGGCACTGCCGCCGTGTTTACTGTGTCATGATTATCGATGACCATTCCAGACTGTTAGTAGGCGGTCAACTCTTCTATAACGATAATGCTGCTAACTTTCAGAAAGTATTAAAAGATGCCATTGCTACTTACGGCATTCCCGATAAACTTTACGTCGACAATGGTTCACCCTATTCTAACCAACAGCTTTCCATGATTTGTGGAGCAGTTGGTACTGTGCTTTTGCACACCAGAGTCCGTGACGGAGCTTCCAAAGCAAAAGTAGAACGCCATTTTCGTACACTGAAAGAACGCTGGCTTTATACGCTTGATATTGAACGCATTTCTTCACTGGCTGAATTTAACAGCCTTTTAAAAGACTACATGCGCTCTTATAACACAACCTTCCACACAGGTATTGACTGTACTCCTTTTACCCGCTATCAGTATACAAAATCTCATGTAAGATGTCCTGCATCCAGAGACTGGCTCAATGAATGCTTCCTCAATCGTATTTCCAGGAAAGTGAATAAAGATTCCACTGTTTCCATCAACAAGAACAGCTTTGATGTTCCTATGCAGTTTATTTCTATGAAAGTAGATATTCGTTATCAGCCAAATGACATGGATTCTGCCTTCATCCTCTATGACGGTAAGCACTTTCCTCTTCTTCGAACGGATAAAAATGCCAACTGCCATACCAAGAGAAACAACGCACCATCGATTGACTACTCAAAGATGGGAGGTCCTTCTAATGTATAACGACTTTTACGCACTTTCCTTCAATCCCTTTGATAAATCCATTTCTGAGAAGGACTCCTTTGCTTCCAGAGACTTTAAAGAGATGTCCCACCGACTGGATTACTTAAAAGATATCCGTGGTATCGGCATCTTTACTGCAAGACCCGGCATGGGAAAATCCTACTGCCTCAGATGCTTCTCCAAAAGTCTGAACCCCAATCTTTACCATGTAGCTTATTTATGCCTGTCTACCATCTCTGTTGCAGAATTCTACAAGCAGTTCTGTTCTGTACTTGGGGTCAGTGATAAAGGTGGTAAAACTGGCATGTTCAAAGCAATTCAGGAGCAGATCTACTACCAGTACAAGGAAAAAAGGCAGCCACTTTTGCTGGTCATTGATGAAGCACAGTATCTGAGTACTGGAATTCTCAATGACATCAAAATGCTGATGAACTATGGTTACGATTCCATGAACTGTTTTACCCTAATTCTTTGTGGAGAATCCCACTTGAATGACATTCTCCGTAAACCCGTTCATGAAGCTCTTCGCCAAAGAATTACTGTCCACTATAATTACGCTGGACTTGATGACAAAGAAGTTGCTGCTTATATTCTGCACAAGCTAGAACGTGCAGGAGGCTCTAAATCCATCATTGATGATGCAGCACTTGCCTCCATCCATGGTTATTCACAGGGAAATCCCCGGTTAATTGATAATCTAATGACCGATGCCATCGCTTTTGGCTCTCAGGCTGGCAAACATACTATTGATATAGATGTTATTCTTGCAGCTGTAGATAATCAAAATCTTTCATAATGAAGTTTTTATTTTTCAAGGTTCAAAGGCTGTGAGCTGTGGCTCATGGCCTTGTTTCAAAGCAGGAATATCCTGTCTTGAAACAAGACTACGAGAGTGTGCAGTTGTTCAGGTATTTTTGCGCAGTTATAGATGACACTGCGCAGTCTGGTCGGTATCAGTCGGGAATTTAGTTTGCCGTTATTCCCGACTGTAATTCGCCGTCTGACATAATAGTTAGGACAATACTTAAAACACCATATTTGCCATATTCTCTAACACTTATATTAATTCCAGGATTAAAATAAGCCAATAATATATATATAATTACTATACAGTATATTACCAATTTTTTTTGATTAAGATTTTCCAAATTAATTCTACGAATTAATAATCCAAATAGCATAAATACTGTTCCCAAAAAAGCTGTGTCAAGACTCCATGGCAAAAGAACTGGTAAAAAGGACATCCAGATAGTTATAGTTATACATATTATACAACTAAACAAAATCTGCTTACGATTCGATTTGGGTATGAATTCAAATATAATAGATGTAACAAACGCCGCTGTTAGGTACCACAGCGGACTTACCTCATTCGCTAAAAAACGTATATTTTCATTTGCTGTTCTGGGATACAAACAATATCTCGAATATAATAAACTTATCATCCCAAATAATGTGTTATTTAGAATATTTCCACTTCTCATATATTTAAATACTGCCAGAAGAATAACTAATACGATTCCATAAAAAAAATAAGGAATGAGTAGTCTATTTATTTTATCTGTCAAATACTTCTTTATTCCCTTTTTACTATAAGTATATCCTGTAGATATAAAAAATAGCGGGATAAAACATGCATTAAGTACCCTCCCCAAATAAGGAATCACGAAAGAATGACTAACCATTATTAAAATTATACCTATGCCCTTTAAAGCATCTAACCACCGCAACCGATTCATATATCTATACCAACCAATCTATAATTCAATTTTCATACCTCTTTCCAATTTCATTAATGTTTTTTCAATAATTTTATTGCCATTTTAAATATTATCTTTTGTTCTCTAAGTTCAGTCATTAATATAATTAAAATAATCACTACAATGAGTTCGCATAAAGAACCAACCATAAGAAATCGCACTAGCTTATTTGAGATAGATAAATAATCACTAGCTCTCGTGCATATAAACACAGTTCCAACTAATATAAAAGCATATATCATATTTCGCCACCAGTATTTAAGATATCTTCCTATATTCTGTTTTAAACAAAATCTATATACCACCCAACTCCGTCCAATCCAGAAAATCATTTGACTAATGACTGTTCCTATTAAAACTCCAGGTATACCCCAAAAACCTACTAATATGAGCGATGATAAAATATTAGTTGTAGCACCCAATATCTCTATATTTCTTTCCATTCTAAATAAACCTGCACCATTTATAAAGTCAGCTGTTGCACTATGTACCAAATGTATATAAAAATCAACGCCCAATAGAATAGGAACCGCTCTTGGCATTACATACTCATTACCAACCCACATAACAATAAAATCATCAATTAATAAAAAAAAGGGAACTACTAAAATCATTGCTAATATATACCGAATATGCGTATATATTAGAAATGTTTCTTCCTTTTTTTTATTGTCATATTCATCCACAAGGTAGCTTCCAATTATAGGAATCAAAGGGCTCAGTATGCTATTTGTTAGATTTTTAATACTGTTTGTTATAGTGGTATAATTTACAAACCATGTAACCATTGATGTTCCCACAAAAGCAGAAATTATTAAATTATCAGTTGACGTGTAAATATATGAAGCAATCCTACCAGCAAAAACATTTTTTGCATCATTCAATATTACTTTAAATATCTTCTTATTCAAATGCTCTGAATGTAAATATGGATGCTTATGAGAACTATATATATGCACAATTATATTCGAAATTATTGACTGTCCAATTTTTAATACAAGGTATAGATAATAGCTTTTTAGCTTAATAATGATAATACATTGAACAATATTTATTAAAGTATTAACTAACATATCTATCGCTTTAGATATATAATCATGTTGATCGGCGTATAATAAAGTGCGTTTATATGCAAAAAAATATGTACTCGCAGATGCTACTGCTTGCAATAAAAAAAATATATATATATCATTTGTAATTTCAATACCTTTAATAAAAAAGCTTAGAAATGGCATAATCAAAAGAGAAGTCAAAATAAAAAATATTCCAATACATCTATATATCAATTTAAATACATTCATCACAGAATTTATGAGTATTGTATCTTTTTCATATATAGGTTTATATAAATTAAATGCAACTGCGGATTGAAATCCCAACTCAGATAATGCTAATGTATTAAGAATAGATGTAAAAGTTCCGTTAATTCCCAATATTTCAGATCCAATATATTTGATAAATATTGTTCTAGTTAGAAAAGTGAAAAATAATGTTATAATTTGACTTAATAATCCCATAAAACTATTGTTATATATGCTTTTTCCTCTATTCAATGGTTTTATCCCCAATGTCTATAATCTTCCAATCATCCTGATATAACTCAGAAGTATCTATATTACTTCTCATCCAGATTGAAGGAGCATAAACTAATTTATTATTATTATCATTTAAATACTGCGCCCACCAACTAAATGTGCTATTAGAAATAATAAAATGTCTGCAAGATTTCATTAAGATAAAATCATCTAAATCAGAATGACAAGTATCAATTAATTCCAGATTTATATATTTTATACAATATGGAAATTTATAGTTGTTTTTAATGTAATTAGCGTCATCTATAGAATTAGTAAAAATATAAAAAACAGGGTTTACTAACTCCTTTAAAGCTGCATCCATTGCCCTT
Organism: Lacrimispora amygdalina; assembly: GCF_900205965.1. Lineage (GTDB taxonomy): Bacteria > Bacillota > Clostridia > Lachnospirales > Lachnospiraceae > Lacrimispora > Lacrimispora amygdalina_A. Next base: position 346,281 of record NZ_OAOF01000003.1, on the reverse strand, counting down.
TTATAATAATCCAAATTACAAATATTAAGATGTGCATATTGAGCCTCAAGATAATCGCCTCGTCTCCAATGAACACATACTGAATTAACCTTTTTGATTTCTTCCTGTAAGACCAGTACTGATATTGATGATTTCTCTTTTAACACAAAATCAGCTCTTAATATATCCTTAATATCATCAAAACATCGATGAGATTGAAATAGACCCTTTACATATTTATTTTTTGATAAACAAATTTCAGTTGGATAATAATCCATATAAGAGTTAGGTATAAATAACCCTTTTCTTGCCAATTTTTCATTATCTTTTTCATATTTATTCAATTTTTGCTTTAATTTACATACTAATCGTCTAAAAGAAAAGACTCCAATATTCAAATTATTTGTCAACATAAAATTATCCAACGCAAATGGTCTTTTAGTTGCAGATGATTCTTTATATGCAAACTTACTTACATCGCAACATATCTGGTCACCATATAATTTTTGCAGCTTTCTTGCAAACGCATATTGATACATTTGATTTCCTAGTCCACCATTGTTCATTAATAAGTATATCATAGTTATTTACCTTTCTGAAAGTTGGGTGATATATTACACTTTGCAATAGCAACCCCCCAAAAACACCACAACCAAATATGTAGAAAATTTGACCCATCACTAATAGAGGACAATACATACCCTATTAGCAATATTCCAAAGCACAGAGAGGTCCATTTTTCTTTTTCATTTTTAATTTTACAGGCTATATATATATTTCTTTTAATTAATTTCCAATATGACCACATATATCCAACAAAAATAAATATTCCGTAAGAGGTCAGGATTTCTAAGAACCAATTGTGTAATTTATGAACAGTTACAGGATATCTAGCTAAATTCTGTAACCAATAGTCAACACTTCCTGCACCTATCCCTAAGCCAAAGGAATCTTTTAAAAAATAAATACCATTTAAAATCAACTTTATCCTCTCAGAATTAGAGCTAACAGTTCCTGGATCATTAAAAAAATTCAATATAATATACTGTAAACCGTTATATAAACCAATAATAATTCCTAAAAAAATTGTTAATATTGCTAATAATAAATATTTTAATCCTTTTCTACCGCTTGATTTAAATACCATATACACAATTAAAATAAATGCAGTTATAAATGTAGCGAGCATATTCGCACGGGATCCAGAAAAAACAATCATTAACACAGAAGAGGCGGCTATTCCAAAATATAATATTTTTGCTATTTTTTTCTTGGATATTAACACAAGTATTATTGAGATAAAAAGAACAAAGAATATAAAAGTCGCGAAATCATTGCAGTTACCAAATGAGGAAACCGGGTTTCTCGTTCTTCTAAAGGCATATACAATGTCTTCATTAACAAATCTATAATTACCAGTAATGTATTCTTGCCAACCTATAATATTATGAATCACGCCTGCAATTAGAAAAGCCTTCATTGAAACAATAATGTCATCCAACTTATCAAAAAATGTACAAAAAGCTATAGTTGCTACTAATCCCTCAAAAAGAGCAATTAAATTTGCTAAATATTCATATATTTCTTTTACGAAGAAAACATTAATAAGACCATAGATAAACCAAATAAACATAAAAATTTGAATATGACCACAAAAATCTCTTTTTATTTTAAGTATCGCGTGTTTTGAACTAAGGCACCAGATTATTATTGAAATTAACAAAATCAAAAAAGCAAATTTGGAATTATCAAGCGCTATTGAACCTAATCTAATTGAAAAAAATGATATTCCCAATGAACATAAAAAAATGCACAGCCAACAAATTCTCTTCATTGTTTTTGAACCCACAAGAATGTTACTCCTTCTTTTTCTAATCTATTTATATAACAGCTTTTCATTCACCTTTGGAAAAATTTCTATAATTTTTCTTAAGGCTATATCATTTCTATCCTGTCCAATATTAGTTACATAAAGACCACTTGACTTTGTATTGACGAGTGAATAATATATTAATGGTTCCTTTCTTATTCTAACAGCAGGAACATCATTTAAAACAGACATACCCTTTAGCCATAAGTCATCTGAATTTAAACATATCTTTTTAATTGTTTCTTTGTCATAAGTTTCCATTGGTAAAATTGAGGCAGGATACAACACACCACCACAACCAATAGGAATAAGTTTCATGTTTGGTTCATACCCATTTACTCCATAGCTCCATTGTCCATATGGCGCTATCTCGCCATTCTCGAATGTAATCTCATGTGCCCATGTGCAACATACCGTATCTGGATACTTTTTCGATAGCTTCTGCAGTTCTTCTACTAATGTTTCCGGATAAAAAATATCATCATCAACTGTTATAATAGCACACTTTGGATACTGCTGCATTGCATAAAAGTACTTTTTATGAGGACGAAGATCATCACAAAACTTAATGGTTAATCCATATTCTTTTTGCTTTAACAGTTTATGGGGCAAGTCTTTCTCTTTATTTATAAACTGTTCTTCTGCCAACCACAAAATCAATTTTTTAGGTTTAACAGTCTGATTCAATAAAGTCTGTATTGTAATCCAAACAGTGTTTATTCTTGCAGGAAAAGAAGTTAATGAAATAATAATATCTGATTTTTCATCAATTCCATATTTAAATCTAGTTGAAACAGGATACAGTGAATTAAGCAGTAGCTTGTTTATTCTATAAGCTACTGACTTTATTTTTCTATTTTTAATCTTTCTTACATGGTCAAGCTTATTAACAACATTCATATTTTATTGGAGGCACCTTTCTGCAATCTTTTTATAAGAGAACACTTCCATTCCTTTACTCTCGGCAACAGCTTTCATTGCTTCAAACTTTTCAGGGAAATCTGTTAATTCTTTAATTTTTTCATATATCTCGTTTGCACTATCTTTATAAAGAAAACCTATATTTCCTCCCAAATCAACATGTGTGGTGCCATCCCAATACTTAACAAGCATAGGCTTACCCTGTCCGCATGCCTGCTCCCAGAATACTGAATGTCTGCCAGGAAAAACTAGTAAATCAGCTGCAGTTAAATAAGAATATGAATTCTCTGCTTTCACCCAGCCCACATAAATCACTTTTTCCTCTACACATAATTTATTAAATCTTTCTTTCAAATCAGGTGTCACAGAGCCAAACACTAGTAGCTTAACCTTTGGGTTTTTAATCTTTGCTACAGCCTCCATGAGTAAAAGTGTCTGAGTTTTAAATGAATCTATCTTACCTCCTGTCATAATAAGAAAATCATCTTTTGTTATCCCATATTTTTCTCGAATTTCTTTCCTTATTTCTGGCCTATTAGCCGCCTCTACCTTATCATCGTCGGCACCCATAACTAGGAGCTCACACTTATCTTTCGGAAGGTTATAAATATGTTCAAGGAAATCGACTCTTGCTGGAAGCACACCATAAAATTTACTTGTATAAGGTTCTATAATATGAGCAGTATATCTCCAGAGCATTTTATGAAGAATATTCTTAGAAAACCAGTTTCTCGCACTGTTAGAAAAATCAGCGTGATTATCTACATAAACCTTCACTCCAGGATTTGATTTCACATACTTTACAGTCTCATCGATATCCATAAACTGACAACCATGAATAAATAAAATATCAGGTTTAGCTTTTTCAAGCGCTCCAATTGTTCCATTGTAGCGTTTTAGCTTCCGGTAAACCTTCAACGGAGTTTTATAATCCAACCGAGTCACTTTAATGTCATATTCATTTTGATAAATAACTCCCTTTTTCAAAAATGTGCTTTTACCATCTTTATCAAAAGTCATTAAAGATGCAATTACTTCTACTTCATAACCAAGTTCTTTATGGAACTTAGGTAGCATATTTTCTTGATAAGAATAATTATCTGGGAAAAAACACCCCAGACACATATGAACTATCTTCACGGGCTACTCCTCCATACTTCTAAAAAGCTCTTTTGGTGAAACGAATTCTTCTGCGTAATTAAATAATTTTTCGTCTGACCATTCCCACCATTTGATTTCCTCCAATTTAGATATCATTTCATCATCAAAGCGTTTTCTAATCATCTTAGCCGGATTACCAGCCCAAATTTCATAAGCTCCTATATCTTTTGTAACTATCGAGCCCATGCCAATAACTGCACCATCGCCCACGCTAACACCAGCCTTTATCATTACACGGTTTCCAATCCATACATCGTTACCTATGATTGTACGCTTAAAGATTTCGAACTCATGACGTGAGAAATTCTTCTTCATGACATTTCCCCATTTGTGGAATACCGGTGATGTTGAGACCCACTCTGTAGGATGTGCAGTTCCACCTATATAGCAATTCATAGATATTGAAGTGAAATTCCCTATTTCTGTATCTGTAACAAAGCTATTGTTACCAATATATGAATACTTACCAAGCTTTCCTCGGTAAAACTTCACTCCAGAACAAATAGCTGCATTCTTATCTACCACGGCTTCTTGAAGTACAGCGATTACCGCAATATGTGTACAAAAAATTCTATATGGAATAGATAATATATTCCTAATCAATACTAACAGTCTTCGCATCTTATCCCTTTCCTCATAACTCAAACTCTCTTTTTTAATCTGCATCACTTTTTACTAGCAATCGTACATTAAAAAATAAAAGGACAGACCAATTCGCCTATACTAAACTTAAATTCGCTATACCAATTATATACTATAATTCAGAATCTATTCAATTATAATATTAAGATCATTTTAAGAATTAACTAGTATTCTTTTAAAGCTTCATCTGCCAACTTATAATTTACAGTTCACACAGTACTTATCATTTAAGAAATTTTCAGGTCTGTATATATACAGGATTATGACACCACTTTTGATCAATCGTCACATAAAGTTTTCTAAATTTGTCAGCCAACTTTCGGTAACGACTAATATAGCGACTGCAAAAACATTCTTTAATAAAAGAAGGGCAAAGCTATACTTTATTAGGTGAGTTTGATTTCGCTTCTAATGCACCTTGTTTTTCTATGACAACTCCTAATTTTTCACACTCATACAATTTAACATCCACAAGATATCTATACCAATATGCCTGTAAGAACGTGTAGATTTTTCCTTCTATACCATCCAGAAACCCTAGGCAAAAATAATATCTATAAATAAAGTAAATGTGCGCTCTAATAAACTTCGGTAAAAAGTAGTAACCATTGCTCTTAATCAAACGTTTTATCTTTGCTTGTGTGGATGTGACAGTCCCGCTCAGAAATTGATCTTTATTTTTTTTCATCTGTAGGTCTAACACCTCCTTGTTGGAATACCAGTTATGTTTATTTATCCACCATTCAACGTTCTTGTTATTGTTATCGCTGAAATCATTCTTAAACTGTACAACCTCTCCATCAGTGATAATAAGATGTTCATCCATCATCTTTATTTCAGACATACCATGTCCAACGCGAAAAATTCGCAACAATAATTCAGGATACTTTCCACCATGCTTCAACCAACGTCCCATGAAATAGACCCGCCGACGTAGAATAATTCCATTCACATTATTAGGTAGCTTGTCTAATTTTTTCTCAATTTCAGTTGCTAATTCTGGTGTAAACTCCTCATCAGCATCAATCTTAGCAACCCATTGTGTGTTAAGATTGATGTTCTCAAGAGCCCAATTGAACTGTGCAGCATGATTCTCAAACGGATGTTCAAATACCTCTGCTCCTAGTTCTTTTGCCTTTTCAACGGTATCGTCTATGCTATAACTATCTATAATGACCACACGTCTCGCAATACTCTTGAAAGAAGATATGCACTTTTCTATATTCTGTTCTTCATTCTTTGTCAGGATAATAATAGTTAAATCTACCATGAAGTATCACCTCCTAAGTTTGTAGCATAATATCAATCACTTTGAAAAATACAATTTTAAGTGTGGTTACAAAAGGCTTCATTTCAAGAATATTTATATTTCCGAAAGCCTTACAAAAATCAAAGAAGCAAAACAAAGACAGCCCATAGTCAAATTCCATAATGTTATATACTATTCTTAATACATTTATTTCAACTTATGATTAATCTTTTAACTTCTTTATCACTTTTGCCGGATTTCCAGCTATTACACAATTGGCTCCAAACTTTCCTGCAACCACAGCTCCAGCCCCTACAACACAACCATCACCTAGAACAGTGCCTTTCAAAATAATACTATTACAACCAATAAAACAGTTTCTACCGATGTGTATCTCTCTGCTCATAATCATATCACTATCGCCACCATTCACATCACTTAATAATTTCAATCTCTTTTCTGCATCAATGGGATGGAAGTCATTATCCAAAATTTTGCAGTTTCCTCCGATTGCGGTGCTGTCACCGATATATATACCTTTACGTGCATAAATAGTCGCACCAGAAATGCCTACATTATCACCAATAATAATTTCAGCCCCTGGTGTTCTCGTAACAATAATGGTACGACTGTATATTCCCACCAAGTTGCTTAAAAAACTACTTTTAACTGTAACATTGTCACCTATCCTTAACTTTGCACCAGACTTATTAAAGATAACCGGAACTCCCTTCAACTTAAGTTTTTTTCCATATTCAATATTATTCAATTTCATAACAATCTTAAACCAATTACAGTTCATAGTGAGTCCTTTCTAGTGAACAATATTACTATCGCTTCCTTTATCTAATCTCTCCGGAAAATATCTCTCGTATAAACTTTTTCCTTCACATCATCCAGACAACTATCATACCTATTTGCAATTATAGCAACGGATTCCTTCTTGAACTCAGCCATATCATTTACGATCTTACTTCCAAAGAAAGTCTCACCATCTTGCAAAGTGGGTTCGTAGATAATTACCATAGCACCCTTCGCTTTAATTCGCTTCATAATTCCCTGAATAGAACTCTGCCGAAAATTATCGGAATTGCTTTTCATAGTTAATCTAAAAACACCAATCACAACCGTTTTTTCTATACTTTTACAGTACTGGTTATCTTTCTCATAGCTATAATATCCAGCCATTTTAAGAACACGATCAGCAATAAAATCTTTTCTTGTTTTGTTGCTCTCAACGATAGCAGACATCATATTTTGCGGTATATCCGCATAGTTCGCTAACAATTGTTTCGTATCTTTCGGTAGGCAGTAACCACCGTAACCAAAAGAAGGATTATTGTAGTGTGTACCAATTCTTGGATCTAATCCCACTCCTTGTATAACGGCCTTAGTATCTAGCCCTTTCATCTCAGCGTATATATCCAATTCATTAAAGTAAGATACTCTTAAAGCAAGATAAGTATTAGCAAACAACTTGACTGCTTCTGCTTCTGTGAAGCCCATAAATAGTGTATCAATGTTTTCTTTCATAGCACCCTCTTTAAGCAAGTCCGCAAAAGTATGAGCTGCTTCTACAAGTCGCTTATCTCTCATATCTGTTCCCACGATAATACGGCTTGGATATAAATTATCATACAGTGCCTTTGACTCTCTTAAAAACTCTGGACTGAAAATGATATTTTTATTTCCAGTCTTCGCTCTTATTGACTCTGTGTATCCAACTGGAATAGTACTCTTTATAACTATGATGGCATTCGGATTTATTTCCGTCACCAGTTTGATGACGACTTCAACAGCCGATGTATCAAAATAATTTTTATGACTGTCATAATTGGTTGGAGCTGCTATAACAACAAAATCCGCTGTTGAGTACGCCAAATTACCAGCCAGAGTAGCGGTCAGGTCAAGTTCCTTTTTTGCCAGATAATTCTCAATATATTCATCCTGAATTGGAGATCTTTTGTTATTGATAAGTTCTACTTTCTCCGGGATTATATCCACAGCCATAACATGATTATGTTGCGCTAACAATATAGCTATTGAAAGACCAACATAACCGGTACCTGCCACTGCAATTTTTTTATACATGATGCTCCCTTCCTAAATATCTACAAAATTTATTTTTAATATTAAAGCCATATGTAATTAGAGTTTCAATATCTCCTCAGCATATTTAGAGATGGACTTTTCTCTTGTAAGGTTATTTAAAAGATACTCCCTGCTTCTTTTCCCCATCTTCGCCATTTCTATAGTACCAGCGTGTCTGATAAACCAGCGAAGGTTCTCTTCCACCTTTTGATACTCACCAGGCGTACAAACTAGCCCACCATTTGTTTCTTCAATAATGCATCTTATCTCACTACCCTTTTCCAGCACGCCAAGCACAGGTTTTCCGACTCCAGCTATGCCGTAATATTTTGACGGACAGCTAACACCTTTTATGCCTTTAGCATTAACACACCAATGAATATCTCCAGCGTTTAAAGAATAAATGAGATCTTCTTTTTCCTGATATGGAATGAAGATAACATTTGTCATATTATGGTCAGCCACGTATTGCTTCATAAAATCCAGTAAGGAGCCGGCACCAATAAAGGCGAAAATTACTTCTCTACCATTCAGATACTTCTCACTAGGGGGAGTAACCGTATCTGGTTTAAACTTCTCTACAACCTTTAGCAAATTCATAAGATCATAATAGTGACCAAGATTACCTGAATAACAAATTACAAACTTATCAGTCAGTCCATACTTTTCCTTGAATTTGACTAAACGAGGGTGTTTTACCTCCAACGGATAAATTTCTTTCTCATCAATCCAGTTATTAATTAGTACCACTTTAGGCATGTGCTTAAGATTTTTTCTAAAACGCTTCTCCACCGTTTCAACTAAATCGCGGCCTACAGTAATAACAAGATCAGCTTGCTTACAGGAAAAATCATCTAACTTACCTAACAACCACAATAACGGTCTGCTTTTCAGATAACCAACCGCTATAATTTGTTCAGGGTTAAAGTCCTGAATTTGATAAATCAATTTAGCCTTCTTAAGTTTCCATTTTCCATACACCCCAAGCAATCCACCAAGCACTGGAGGTTGACTTACGGCCAAAACATAATCTTGCCTGCCAATCTTCTTAGTTACACCCATTGCTCTGAAGAAATATGCTGCGATATTTTTAATGCGACTCATTTTATTTGTCTTACTGAAATCAGGTACGCGAACCCTAATTATATTCACGCCTCTTATTTTTTCAAAGTAATAATTCTTAGTTTTATATTTATCTTCAATTTTCCCACCATAAGATGGTATTACACAGATAACTGTAACATCAAACTGGTCTTGGAGACCTTCTGCAAGTTCTGCCAAAATTTGACCAGTGGATGCCGTATCTGGTATGTAATAATGAGCATAAATTAAAAGTTTCTTCTTCAAATTATCACCTCCTATTCCAGAGAAAAATTAAATATTTTTTTGTAATTATATCTCTGACTTCTTAGTTTCAAATTAATTAAAGTACGTATTTGTATTAGTACGGGAAATTTATATTTTTTTAATTCTCATATATAATAAATTCAAATTTTCTTTATTATTTTGCCATACTTTCCTATGTTCATCAAACTTGGCTCTCTTTCTTTATCTTCAAGAAAATGGACCTACTCCGTACTTTTGGATAAGACATAAACTTGGCTACTGACCTTTTTAACTGTAACAATAACTTCAACCAAGTATGATACCCACTTATTTATGCAACCCAGCTTATTGATTTTCTAAACTCAGGCTCTCCTGAGCCTCCATTCATACTATTGACATTTTCTATGAAGTAATTCCATGATTTACGCTTAGCTTCTATAATACTCACTGTAAACCGATATTTTGCAAATGGCAGTTGCTTTAGATAAGTTTAGAAAACCTTTCGCTGGTTCCACTAACAAATGACACTTTAATACCATATTAGATATAATCTAATGGGCATATTCTAGCAATCTCTTCATTTCTTTCATTCGCCCTCCTACCTCTCGTTATTTCTACGATCACTGTTATATACATAACTCTCGTAATAATATAACGAATTCCATCGAATTGATTAAATGATATTTTTTTATTAACCTTAGTCATTTATCCCTACATCATAATTATTGAGTTCCTGCTTTGGGTCTTTAGCCAAAATCCTAATAATATTAAAAGACTACACGTTACGACAAGAAATTAACACTCCCAAAATAGCAATTAAAAATTGAATCAAAAAATAATAATTAATAAATCTTAGCCAAAGACCACTTTTCTAATCATAATGAGATATTACATTCTGTGTCCTATAAGTTTTAAAAATACCATCAGCAATATATAAAAGAATAGGATTCCAGGTTATATTAACAGGTGAATATTCCATAAATGCATATATTGACATGGTTGCTAATAGAATTAAAACATAATACTCTTGATTTTTCCAATAATAAAAAGCACTTACTAAATAACTTAAAATACAAATTATAAAAATAAGAACACCAAAATTTATTAGAAGGTTAATATACGCATTGTCAACATAATATTGTTGTTTCCATGATTTATCTATAGACCCAAAAAAATTAATACCTGAAACACATACTGCATTATAAGACAGTTCTATTCTTCTAGTGAGGTATTGATTTAGATTATCTAGATAAGCAAAATGCTTCCGATACATCAATAAAAATACACAACTTAGAGATGCTATACATAATGGTATGAACAAGTACAACAACCCCAACACTTTTCTAACTTTATTGCTATTCACAGTAAATAGCATAAGCAAAAATACACATAGTATAATATACGTTAAAATTCCGGTGCGACTAAAAAACATATTATAAAATGCAACCATGGCGAAAGACATCAGAATATAATGATACCACTTTATTTTATTTTTATAAACTGCCACAACCATTAAGCTTATCATCAAAATATGGTTGTAAGCACTGTTAGGGTTAGAGAAACCAAAATCATAAATTATCTGCCTTATTCCACTTTTTGATGCCGTGAAATATTTTCCTGGTAATATTTTCAACCAAGAAAGTCCCATACGAACCGTCACTCCTATTATGTATACAAATAATGTATACTTAAGCGCTCTTCTGGTATCTACATCCTTGCAGCCAAATATAGTGATAGTAGTTATAATCAAAGATTTTTCTCTAGTCCTAAAAAAAACATAACCTAACAATGCTATAAACAACATCATAATAATGATTTCATACTTCTCATAATCTGTCAACCATACTTTTACTGCCAAAAATACTAGACCCAATAAAAAACATAATTTATAAATAATATGATCCGATGATATTCCCATTGCCACACAACCAGCCAGTGGCAAAAAGTATGCCATAAAAAACCAATCTTTATATGGTTTAAATTGACTTCTTAATTTCCCAAACATACTACACCTCTTTCTGTCTCTTAATAAATTTCATAAGTATGTTCCAAAAATATTTCATTTCACTGCCCCTTCCAAAAAAAGCAATCAAGAAAGCATGAAAGATTCCTATTGATATCAGACCAGAAAAAATAATTGTTACCATTAGATTTCCTATCGGTATCATGGATATCCCAAACTGAACCATCCACATACAAAAAACAACAGTCATGAGATGTTTTAGTGTTTGACGAATATAGTCCAACCAACTCATATTGAATAAAGGTTTGCATACATATTTGGGGTAACTGTAAAAATATACAATCCCTGAACTAACAATGGTTCCAATGAATACCCCTGTAATCCCTATCTGATGCGCCAATACCAACGAAATGATTACATTTAATGATGCTTCTATCACTGGTATGTACCGGTCCTCATGATAAATCCCGGCAGCATCCTTAAATGTAAGTATAGAAGCTCTCATCCCCTCCTGATAAAAATTAACTACTAGGAAAAATAGTGTAATATTTCCAAAGAGATACTTTTCTCCAACCCACAAACAAATAAACGGCTGCATAACTGAATAAAGAACAACCGACACACAACCAAAAAACCAAAAATTCAAAAAATCAATCTTTCGATATGTTTCATATCTTTCACTTTTATTACTATCCAGTAAAAAATTCCCAACGCTTGAAGTAAGTGTTTCAAAAACCTTATTCAATAGTGCAGTTATTCCTCCTATAATCAAATGATAATTAGTATACAGACTCATTTGCAGAATCCCTAATACTCCTGTTATTACCAGACTGTCACTTCCTGTTATAAATAACCTTCCCAAACGGTGAAAGAGTAAAGCTTTTATCTTTTTAAAAATATCATTTCTTATATCATTCGCTAAAGGCAGTACCTGCCTGTTCCCAGTAAAAGAATAATGCTTTTTGATATACACTGATATTGTTATATTCTCTATAATTTTACATATGGTCTTTAATAATAGAAACAGTATGAAACTTTGAAAATACACAAGAACAAAGATCTGTGCTGCATTTTGTAATATATAATAAATAAAGTGGATTCCATCTAATACATAATTTAACTGATAAGCATATAACAGTGATTTCTTATAGGAAAGAAAGTAAGATACCAGGCAGTCAAATAAAAAAAGCAAGAAAATCAAATATATATTATCGTTAATAACAACATTCCCAACAATTACTGGGATGAAACCCAAAAGTACACAGCCTATTATTAAAACTACAATTGAAATTAAGATATAGCTGTTTCTATAAAATCTCAATAACGAACAGATAACATCATAATCAGCATTAGCTGCCGGACGATACAAGTGATAGATTATCGCGCTCCCAATGCCAAGGTCTGTTAATGACATCATAGATATGACACTGGTAAACAGACCATTAATACCATTGTAATCGGAGCCTAATTTCATGATTAGTATCTTTTGAACGATAAATGCTGTCACTAATATAATGGCATTTGTTGATAATGTGACAAATACATTTGTTATGGATCTTTTGGTTCTTTGCATGTCAAGATCCTCCATTCATGCATTTTTTCCATTTATTTATAATATCAATATGCTGCAGCGCCATTTTCTCAATTGTAAAGTTATGAGCTATTTTTAGAGCGTTTGCTCCCATCCAGATACGCTTCTTATCATCCTGGAACAACCTCAACATTCGCTCTGCCATAAGATCTACGTTTTCAGGGTCAATCAGATAACCATTTTTATCCTCTTCAATCAACTCAATAGAAGCATTTGCTTTTACAGAAGCCACGCACGGCAGACCATATGACATCGCTTCATTAAGCACCAGTCCCCATATATCTTCTCTCGTCGGAAACACAAAAATATCGGCAGCTCTATAATATAAACTCAATTGTTCTTTTTTCATAAAGTCCAGAAAGTGTACATTTGATGCAGAACTCATATCTCTTAATTTACTATACTCTGCTCCCGCATGGCCTCCGATTAATAATACGCCATATTCTTTTGGGATCTTTCCTGCTGCCTGAATCAAATAGTCAAATCCTTTACGCGGGATGTACTGTCCTACAGCAATAGCAACTTTGCTCTCCATTATCCCTAACTGCGCTTTTAAGCATCGCTTTTCTTCTTCATTCGGATGTGACACTTGCTTTTCTGATACAGATGAAAACGAATATTGATATATATAATCAGCGTCAGCTCCGTAATACTTCAGATACTTATCTGTCTCCCCACCACTGCTCAACCATGCTGATGCTAACCCAATATAATGCGTTTTGATTTTTCTTATAAACCAGGTATCAGACTTAATAAAACCTCCATCTGCATTCATAAAGAAAGGGATTTTGCGAAGCTTCATATATTCCATGGCAAACATATAAGTCGGAGATGAGTATCCCCCTAAAATGATCGCATCATAATCTTTTTTTAAGTATTGGATCACTCCTGGGCAAAAACTTGCATCAGTTCCTATTTTTTTTCCTTTCAAAAATACACCTTTAAAATTACGGATTTCTTCTGCCTTCCACCGCTTGTCCCTGTCTGAAGCGTTTGGCCGTTCAAACAGAACGGTAAGTTGACAATGCTTTCCTAACTCATTAAAAAAATCAACTCGGTATGGAGATGGGATATTGTTTAAGTATAGTATCTTCATAATAAATCCTCAAACACCTTATATAGTTGAGCTGATATAATGCTTTTGTCATAACAGTCAATTAATTCTTTCGCATTGTTAAGATTAAAGCCTTTTTCTATAACCTCTAACATTAATTCAGATAAGACACGATCATCTTCTGCCGGCTCGTAATAAAACGCCTTGTTACGTGTAACCTCCGGCAGGGAGGTAGACTTAGAAGATATGGTTGGTTTACCTCTTCCCATCGCTTCAATAGGCGTCATTCCAAACCCCTCATATAGTGAAGTCGTCACATACAAACTGCAGTTTTCATAAAGCCAATCAAGCTCTTCACTTTTAATATAATCAGTAAAGAGTATTCGATCTGAGATATTCTTTTCCTTCAGATATTCCTGTATTTTCTCCATTCCATTCCCTTTACATCCTACAATAACCAACTGATGTGGAATCTTAGCATGAATTCTCTCAAATGCTCGCACTAATGTTATCATATTCTTATGTTTCTGGATAGAGGAAACACTTAATATATATGGCTGGGATATCCCCTTCGGCTGAATTGACTGATTTCTGTCAAAATCAACTGGATCATAAACTGTCTGAATCTTATCTCCGCATTGATCACCATAAAATTCAAGTAAACTATCCTTTACGTAATTAGATATCGCTATGATTCTATCCGCTTTTTTTAAAGAATGCGAATATCCCAAATTAAGATACCAGCGTTTAAGAAAAGAAAAATATTCCGGATAAAATTTATATTGAATATCGTGAGGATTAACCACTACAGGAACGCCTAAGATGCGGTAATATCCACTGGTGTAGGTTGGATAATATAGCACATCAATCTTGTACTTTTTTACAAGCCGAGGCAATATAAATGTCTGAAACCATGTTGTTCTTACTTTATGGCTTCCTCCCATCCGATAACAAATAAAGCGACATTCCGGAAATAGCATTTTATAATCCTTGTGTATATCTTCATGAACAAAAAAAATAAATTCTTTTATTTTTCCATTAATAATCCAGCCACGTATCAGATTTTTTATACAAGACTCCGTACCACCATTTGTGTGATCTGGGCGTATAAATGATAAATCCACTCCTACTGTCATCTTGTCCTCCTCATCAGGCTGCAAAGTATTTAACGGTTTCCATCAATAAACACTCAAATATATACCATTTGCTATAGCCATTATCCCGGTATATCTTATATCGCTCATTAAAACGTCTCCAGGCATCTTTTACGTTCTTTCTATTGCTGATACCCCCAAATGTAAAGTTAGCTAAAACCTTATTGCAGATAACGATCTTACGCCCACTTCGCCTGATTCTTAAAATCAAGTCCCAGTCATCATAAATTCCCCGGCATGCATATCTGAAATTCTGATATGTTTCTTTTGTAATAAATGTGGTGGGGTGATTCCAGTCCCGCGAAGTTACATAATTCTGCAGCTTAGCTTTTTTTATCATCGTTTTGCCTTTACGCAAGATTCTAATATCTGCATAAAACATATCAAATCCATACTTTATATAATACTCTATCATAGTACTGACTGCACAGCTTTCATACCAATCACCACTATTGATTAACCCGATCAGATCACCGGTTGCCATTGATATTCCTTTATTCATCGCGTCATAGATACCCTGATCTGGCTCTGATATTGCCCTAAACTCAATTCCTTTATTTTCAAAGCGTTCTTTAAATTTAGCGATAATTTGCATAGTACTATCAGATGATTTTCCATCTACAATAATATACTCTATATTACTATAATCCTGATTCAAAACAGATTCCATTGTATTTGCTATTACTGACTCACTGTTATAGCATACTGTTATGATAGAAACCTTGCACTCATTCATCATATTCTTTATCTTCTTTCGATTCGCTGAATTGTTTTTCCATTGTGCATGAAGTTTCTTCATCAAATCCCTCTGTACTATCTTTTATCAGAAGAATCTTGACCGTTTTAAATAATATTTCAATATCAAGCAATAATGAATAATTCTCGATATACATTAAATCCAACTTTAATTTATCATACGCCGTAGTATTATACTTTCCATATACCTGTGCATAACCAGTTAATCCGCCTTTTACCTTTAGACGATATATAAACTCTGGGATCTCTTTGTTATACTCCTGTACATGCTCCACACGTTCTGGACGAGGTCCCACTAAACTCATCTGACCCATGAGTATATTAAATAACTGGGGAAGTTCATCTATTCTTAATATCCGAATAATCTTCCCGACCGGGGTAATTCTAGGGTCATTTTCCTTAGCAGGAATAACACTCCCATTCTTTTCAGCATCAACCACCATACTTCTAAATTTATATATTTTAAAAATTTTTTTATTGATTGTATAACGGTCTTGGACAAATATAATGGGACCATGGTCATAACATTTAATGACTATTGCTGTAATTAGCATAACCGGCGATGAAACAATAATAGCTGTTAATGAAATGATGATATCCATAATTCTTTTAAGGAATAATTGTTCTATCGTCAGCGCACTACTTCGTGACAGGAATAATGGAGTATCAAACATATGAAGGCACTCTGAATTTTTAAGTAATATATCAGATAATTTTGGAATGGTATAGGTTCTGATGGATCTGCCATAACAATACTTTAAGATCTTATTCCTTTTTTCTGTTGGTATATCACCAATTATAACTCCATTATACAAGTTTATTTTTTTTATTATTTCATGAAATTCATCTTGTATATTTACGGTTTCTGCTACAACAAATCGATCAGTCCTATTATTTAGCTTGTCTATAAAAGCGCTAATAGGTCTATCGCCATATATAAGTAGCACCTTTCTGGGAGGATATATTTTCTGATATACTTTTGTTATTATATTACTCCATATAATTATAACAACTAATTCTACCACTGTAAGAACTAATAATGGATAAATGGTGTGTAACGATTTAATAACTAACGTACCAATAATATACATTACAATATTGCTGAATAAGCTAACCAAAAAATGAGAATATATTAAATTTGATGCTTTTGTTACACCAACATTAAAACCGCCATATATATATCCAAATATTATCAACACAATACCATATACGCAAAACAACATCCAATTACCCAACCGATAATATGGTATCTGCATTAAATGATTATAATATGTACACCAAACATAATAATACATAAACATCTCGACCATATATAAGATTAGGCATGCAGTTATACGTACCAGACGTTTATATTGTTCCAAATTCTTCATTAAAAATGATTCTCCTTAGAGGTTCCAGATAAATTCCAATTAATCTTAGCTAGCCCTGAGGCTAACAAAACAAACATTATAGGTGCAACGATAGGAACACTAATATTAACAAATGCTTGGACTGAATAACATAAAACTGCAAACATTATAGAAATGGCATAAATATTATCTTTGGATTTATTTATTAAAGCTCTTATAGATGAAGCTATAAATACTAAATAAGATATAAGACTTAAAGGTCCCATCGTTATAAAGTACTGCAAATACTCATTATGTGCGCTATCGTATGTTTCATTATACTTTTCAGCCATCTCCTTATAATCATTAAAATGAGTTATGATTCCATAAGTATCAGGACCGTAACCAAATATTTTATGTATAGGAGAAAAACGATTATAATTTTCCATTCCTATTCTCCAGTTAAACCCCCTATGCGTTCCCCAATCATCATTAAACAATAAGTATTGTGTTAATGACCCATACCTGTCTTTATTCAATGCTATATTTATATCATACATCGTAAAAAGTATCACTCCAACTATAACTAACAGCAACGCTAGCCATATATATCTCCATATCATACCCAAATTATCGTTTTCGCTTTTGAACCAATATTTCACAATATATGCTATGGCAGTAATGCAAATCATAAATATCAAAAGGACCTTTAATACAGTTAAAGGAATATGATCAATAATCCCCTGCATCTCCAAAACCTTATCCGGAAAAGCTTTATTAATATTTATAATCATATATATAACACTTAATAATGTTGTTATAATAAGAAAGTATCTTCTAAGACCTCGTTTAGTACCAAACAAATATAGTGGAAGGAATCCAAATAATGTCAAAAGGGAAAGATATGAATTATCACTAAGTCCCATTATTATTGCAAAAAAGCTACAAACCATGCAAAAATAGTATAATATAATTTTCCAGTGTGTTTCTTCTGTAGAGAACATGACCGCTGAAACTGCCATTATTAACGCCACATAAGAGGTATATGTATTTACGTTTCCAATAGTCGACATAAACATATTGTATTGAGTAGGTGCTATGTTAACTTTAAAACCCAAAATATCTAGTTTATAATAATCTGTTATTCCAAGACAACATACTAGAAAGCCAGAAAAAAGAAACAAATATAATATCCAGTTTTTAAAATGCAAGTACCTTATTATAAACAATGTACCAATCGCATACAAAATCAAAGTAAAAAGTCCTGTGTATCTACCTTCATTTCCCCAAAATGATTCATAAAAAAAATCTGATTGTATGGTTGATAATATAGCTATAATTAAAAAAAATAATATGCTTAATTCTGGCATAGTTAATTTTTTAAATATATTATGATAGGTAAATTTCATTCTCTTGTTCATAAATGCATCTGCAATATTATTAACAATTATAAAACACAAATATATTGAAGTTATACTATAATAAAATTGATACTTAAATGTTAGCATATCAAAATAATAATCATGAAAAACTAATGGGAAAACACCTAATATAATGCAAACATAAATTATTGACGCCAAGTTATTTCTTTTTAATCTATTTGATGAAATATTTTCCATTTTACCTTCTCCTATATTTATGCTTAGTTTAGTATAACATTTTGTAACTAATTAAGCAACTTGACATCATTAATATTATATTGACAAAATTTTAATTTTTTCCCATTATATCTATTTTGTACCTAATATTGAGATAATCTATAAAATATTCTATATTGAACATGGAAATTTATTGGCATATCAACGAACAGCATAATATCATTGCTTTATTTTTGGTGAAATTTCGCCTGTAATCTTACTAGTCATATCCCCGGACAAATTATCCCATGCAAATCATGAAGATGGTCATCAGTATCTCTAGGATATTCCTTAACACAGATTCATCACACCATCAAAGAGCAGATAGATGATTTTAAGCATACTCAACACACAAAAAGGTGGGACTCTCACGAATCCCACCTTTTGTTAACTAAATATTAGTTTTCTACAAAAACAGTCTTGATTACTTCATTCTTTACAGAATAGCATGTGTCATTACCATCTTTAGCTTTGTTCTTGTTTTTCTGAACAGAACCAGTAGTATTAACCAGCTTATACTCTACATCAGCTAAAGGAGCGATGTTGTAATATTCTGTATAATCTTTTACTAACTTTGTGCTATCAACGCTACGAATTCCTTCGTTTTCAGCATCAGCAAGGAACTGGTCTGTTGTTAACAGAGTATACTCAGTATTTTCTTTTCTTTTATCGATCTTAACAACAGCATATTTATCGTCCTTATCAGCCTTTAACAACATACCGGCACCATAGTACTTGTTGTTGTCTTCGCCAGTCTTACCAGCTCCCTTATAGCTTCCAGATTTATTGAATAAGAAATCACAGGAATCTCCATCAATGTCAACTGTCTGCTTAGAAGTCTTCATAGCTCCGTCATTTCCATCGCCAAAGTAATATACACGATATTTGCCTGCAATAATACCATTAATTGACTCTTTGAAATGATCCTCTGTATCGTATGGAAGAGCACCGTCATCATCTAAGATTGTTTCAACTTTCTTTCCATCAGTTTCAACAACTAACAGACCATCTTTCATTCTGCCGTAGTTATCAAATAAATACTTCTTACCATTGATAGTCTTGATCTCAGATGTTACGATATCGCCATCGCCATCTGCATAGTACCAATAAGAAGAATCATCGTCATATTTATCCTTCTGTAAATTCTCATCAGGTACAACTTTGAACCATCCTTTGGTAACTCTAGCGCCATCTTCTACAGAATTGAAATACTTGAAGCTTGATGAGTAAGTTGCATTACCCTGTGTAGATGTAGAAGGTGATGCATCAAAAATTACCCATTCAGCATTCATACGGCCATCATAATCAAAGCTGTATTTCTTGCCATTAATTCCTTTTCCGTCTTTGTCAGAGATCTTCTTACCGTTATTCTGGAAATAGAACCAACGGCTCTGATTCTCATCATCAAAAATATTATTGCTAGAATAGCCAGCCTTTGAGCCAGATTCCTCATAATCCTCATCAACGATATCAAGTAATCTCCAGCCGATAGACTGTGCACCATCGTTCTCGTCGCCTAAGTAATATAAGCCGCCTTCTTCAGTTTTCCAAGCAGCATCGCCTGTAACTCTCTCGCCGTCTTTGTTTACCCAACCATACAGCATCTTACCTTCGTCATCGAAAATATATTTCTTTCCGTTAACAGTTTTGAAAGATGCGCTTGAGCTGTTAGTTGAGCTCTTATATGCTTTACCATTGGATCCGAAGTAATACCAATAATTAGCTGGCTCATCTTCGTTATCTCCATCATAATCTTCATTCTCGATGGAAACCCATTTGTTGGTTACCATGGAACCATTATCATCTACATAGTAGTAGTTGTCATTGTATTCAACAACAACATCGGTAGCCATCTCGCCATCTTCATTTAAGTAGAACCAGTTGTCACCAGATTTTTCCCACTTCTCTGTCTCTAAGTCTCCGCTCTTGTCATAGTACACCCATGTACCGTTTTCTTCCTGCCAGCCAGTAGCTGCGAAAGAGGACATGGAAGCGCCTAATGCCAGCAGTGCTGCTGTAGATAAAACAGCAACTAATTTAGTCTGCTTTCTCATAATTAATGCACTCTCCTTTTTTCTTTTTGAAATACTTTCTGAAATTCCTAATAGCATTACGAGGTAATTATACTTCCTATAATGGAAATTATCAATACTTTTTTTACTTTTTTTGCATAATTTGCATATTCAAAAAAATATTAACAATTCCGGAAGAAGCTATCAATTCCTCCATCACATGGAACAGTATAATACATTTTTTGTAAAAATGCTATAACATTTATCTGTTCATTTTCTTACATAAATATTACGAAATGGTTTTTTTTAGGATAAATTGTTTTTTTAAAATACATAAGCCGTTTTTTTCTATTAAAATCACTGTTTCACCCTCAATTTCTGCTTCTTTTACGCGGTGAATGCTATCTTGATTTTTACCAGTTCAATGGTATAATGTTCATATTGAATACATGCTATTATATTTTTGAACATTCGATTAAACTTAATATCTTATATGGAGGTTATACATCTATGAATCGTAACGTTATTATCTGCCGCCTTGTTCTGGAGAACCCGGCAGTCACTCAAAGAGAGATCTCACAGGAGCTTATGGTTTCCCTTGGTACAGCAAACAGTCTGGTAAAGGACTGCATAGAAAAGAATTTAATTGCACCTGGTAAAGAAAATGAATCCTATGAACTGCTTCCTGCAGGACAGGCTCTTCTAAACAATCACAAGGTGGATGGTGCCGTAATTATTGCCGCCGGCTTCGGATCCCGCTTCGTTCCGCTAACCTTTGAGACACCCAAAGGACTTTTAGAAGTGTTTGGCGAGCGTATGATAGAACGCCAGATCAGACAGCTGCACGAGGCTGGAATCTTTGATATCACAATTGCAGTTGGCTATCTGAAGGAGAAATTCGAATACCTTATCGATAAATATCAGGTTAAACTTCTTTATAATCCGGAATATTCTAAAAAGAATACCCTGGCTACCATCTATCACGCCATGGATTTATTTAAAAATAGAAACATGTATCTTCTTTCCTCTGATAACTGGATGCGCCACAACATGTATCACGCCTACGAAGGGGGCGCCTGGTACTCTTCCTCTTATATGGAAGGGGAAACTTCTGAATGGTGCTTTGACTTTAATAAGAAGGGACGCATTTTAAATGCAACGGTCGGCGGTCAGGACAAATGGGTTATGTACGGACCTGTATATTTTTCAAAATCATTCTCAGAGCAGTTTCTGCCGGTTTTGGAAGCCTATTATCAGCTTCCTGGAACTGAGCAGTTCTATTGGGAAAATGTCTTAATAGAAATGCTCTCCGGAGAGGCAGGAAAACGTCTTCCCGATCTTCCTGAAGCCGGGCGTGAGATTGAAATATATATTAACCGGAGACCGGCTGATGAGGTTTATGAATTTGAGAACCTGGAGGAACTGAGGCTTTTTGATATCAAGTATCAGCACCGTTCTGACAACGAAGCGCTTGAACTGATATCTAAAGTTTTCTCTGTTAAGGAATCGGAAATCACGGAAATCCGCTGCTTAAAAGCGGGTATGACCAATAAATCCTTTTTATTTAAAATCAAAGGACGGCACTATATCTGCCGGATTCCAGGTCCAGGCACAGAGCTGCTGATTAACAGACAGCAGGAAAAAACGGTCTACGATGCACTCTCTTCCTATGATATTACAGAAAAGGTGATTTATTTTGACGGAAAAACAGGTTATAAGATTGCGGAGTTTTATGAAGGTGCCCACAACGCCAACCCGGACAGTTTTGAGGAAATTGGACGCTGTATGGATCTTGTACGGGAATTTCATAAATCAGGGATTAAAGTTTCCCACAGCTTCGATTTTCAGGAACGAATTGAGTTTTACGAAAACCTCTGCAAACAACATGGCACCATTCCTTTTGAGGATTATCCGGAAGTCCGCAGTCATATGTCTGAGCTGTTAAAGAGATTAGACAGCCTGGGACATCAGAAAGTTCTTTCCCATTTAGACACAGTTGTGGACAACTTTTTAATTCTTGCTGACGGCAGCGTCCGTCTGATTGACTGGGAATATGCCGGAATGTGCGATCCTCTTGTTGATATTTCCATGTGTGCAATCTATTCCTATTATAGCGAAGAGGAGACAGACCGGCTCATTGAACGGTATCTGGGACGGACTCCTGACACCGAGGAACGGTATACGGTTTATGCTTACATGGCCCTGGGAGGCTTCTTATGGAGCCTTTGGGCAATCTATAAAGCCTTTCTGGGGGAGGAATTTGGTGAATATACCATAATCATGTACCGGTACGCCAAAACCTATTATAAAAAATGCATCGAACTTCCAAATTTTTGACATTTTTGGAAATTTGTCTGCAAATCGTAATAAAATGTTTAGGTATTATGAACAGCACTATGATATAATGTCCCTATGTGTGATAAAGATATGGCAAGAACAGGAGGAATAGAAACGGTATGCGATACGGAAAGAAAATGGCGGTTATGCTGCTTGCAGGACTTGTAGGGACCGCAGCTCTGATACCGGCTAATACAGCCTGGGCCGCTAACGGCTGGGTACAGGAAGGTTCCCAGTGGAAATATATAGATGGCGATGGATCTGTTCATAAGGGCTGGGTGAAAACATCTGACGGTACCTATTATTACCTGGATTTAACTACCGGTATTATGGCTACCGGCTGGAAGCAGATCAATGGTAACTGGTATTATTTCCATTCCAATGGTTCCATGGCTACCAAGTGGATCAAGGATGGCGGAAAATATTACTATCTCATGGACGATACGGGAGTTCTTGTAAAAGGCTGGTTAAAGATTGGCAGCAATTACTACTACATGAAGGGTGACGGCTCCATGGCTACCGGCTGGAGAGAGATGGACAACGGCTGGTTCTATTTTAAAGAAGACGGCACCTGCACCATCGGATGGGGACAGGTTGGCAATGACTGGTTCTATTTCGGAACTGACGGTAAGATGGTAACCGGATGGAAGCAGATTGACAATGCCTATTATTATCTGAATGCTGATTCTAAATCTGTTTTAGGAAAGATGATGACCGGCTGGCTCAGTGACGGCACCAATAAGTACTATATGGATACCAGCAATGGAAAGATGGCTCATGGCTGGAAACAGATCGACGGAGCCTACTATTATTTCAGTGATTCAGGACATATGACTACAGGCTGGATTCAGCTCTCAGGTGTTTATTACTACCTGGATCCGTCTACCGGCAAGATGGCAGCTAATACCACCCTCACCATAGATGGTAAGAGCTATACCTTCGGTTCCAACGGAGCGTATCAGAATGGCTCTTCCGGTACTCCCGGGGGAACAACGGGCAGTAATAGCAATGCACCGGGTGGTACTCAAAGCAACAGCTCTGCACCTGGAAGCGGATCTTCCACCAATTCTCAAGGACCGGGCGGTTCCTCTGCAGGAGCAGACAATTTAAGCAGCCCACCCACCAGTCAGTCCAATGATACGCCAGGGGGAACCTCCAATCCTTCCGGCAGCAATACCTATCAGTTAGCACCTGGATTGACCAGCGGACCTGGCTGATCACTGACCGATTAATTCTGTGTGGGTATCTGCACGTTTGGCAGATGCCTGCACTTATTTTTCGTCTTTTTTGTACATAGATAATTTTTAAAATACTTCAGATATAAAGGAGGATATTACTTTGAGATTCACAAAAATCGGTATGCGTTTTACCGCTGCTGCACTCAGTGCCCTGATTGGAATGGGCTTCTGGCCTGCCATGAATACGCAGGCTGCGCTTTATGAACGGGTTAATGGCTACTATCAGTTAAAAGATGGCACTATCATTAATGATGCCATTTCCAGAGGCATTGACGTCTCCCGATGGCAGGGGGTTGTGGACTGGACAGCTGTTGCTGCCAATGACGTCAGTTTCGTTATGCTCGGAACCCGCTCCAAAGGGATGATTGATCCAAATTTTCATACAAATGTACAGGGTGCCTCAGCTGCAGGACTGAAGGTAGGCGCCTATATCTATTCTCTTGCTACCACTCCCGATATGGCCAGGGCAGAGGCGGATTTTGTACTGGATCTTGTTAAGGACTATCCCATCTCTTTTCCAATCGCCTTTGACGCGGAGGATAGTTCCACTCTGGGAACGCTCCCCCCTTATCAGGTAAGCCAGGTGATCAACGCGTTCTGTGACCGCATCAAAGAAGCCGGTTACCATCCGCTTGTCTACGCCAATGATTACTGGCTGGCCAATAAGATTGATTTATCCCAGATGAATTATGATATATGGGTTGCCCGTTATGAGGCTAAGCATACATTCCAGAACCCGGTTATGTGGCAGGTCACAAGCACCGGACAGATTCAGGGAATCAACGGGAATGTAGATATTGATTTTCTGTATCAGGATCTGACACCAAAGCTGCCGGGAAGCTTATGGAGAACAATCGGCGGCAAGACCTATTATTATCAGAACTACTCCATGCAGAAGGATACCTGGATCAACGACGGAACAGGCTGGTTCTATATGAACAATGAAGGTCAGCCTTCTACCGGCTGGTTTGACAAGGACGGACAGCGTTACTACCTGGACGAGACCAACGGACGGATGTTTACAGGCTGGAAGGAGCTTTCTGATAAATGGTATTTCTTTAATGCAGGCGGCTCCATGAATACCGGATGGCTGATAGATAACGGCGCGAAGTATTATTTAAATTCGGATGGTACCATGGCGACTGGCTGGGTGGATTTAAATGACCAGCATTATTACATGGATGAAACCAACGGACATATGATGACCGGATGGCTGGATTATAGCGGAAAACGCTATTACTTACAGGACAGCGGCGTAATGGCAACCGGCTGGATTGATTTAAACAACAAGCGTTATTATTTAAATAATGACGGATCAATGGCAACCGGCTGGCATACTGATGGAATGACTAAATATTACATGACAGAAGACGGAAGCGCAGCGACTGGCTGGAAGCAGCTGGACAACAGCTGGTATTACTTCAATCCCAATGGTAATATGAACACCGGCTGGGTAAATCCTGACGGAAACTGGTATTACCTGGCTGGCGATGGTAAGATGCAGTCCGGCTGGCTGGATGATAAGGGTGCGAAGTATTATTTAAGCAATTCATCAGGCAAGATGACCGTCGGCTGGAGACAGGTAGACGGCAGCTGGTATTACTTCGGAGAAAGCGGAGCCATGTCTTCAGGCATGATTACGGTAGATGGCAAGCAGTATTATCTAAATCCTTCTGATGGCAAGATGAAGGCATCGGAAACCTTTACAATAGACGGTGTCTCCTATACGGCAGATGGCAGCGGTGTCTGCTCACTCACTCCTGTAGAGGTACCTCAGGAGACTGCTGGAGAAACTCAGCCTGCCACAACACCTGACGCCACAGGACAAAGCACTCCTGCACAAACAGAAAGTACAGATACCGGTAATTCAGGAACTGCAAGCGAAACCGCTCCGGGAAGAGAGATCGGACCGGGTATAGGAATGCATAAATAATCCATTAGAAAAGGTCTGGGAATCAACAACTCCCAGACCTTTTCCTGTTATTTTATTATCTTTACTCCTATATTTTATATTTTATATACAACTGTTGACGAAAATGTCTATCTGAGACAGACCTTTTTAAATCATTTAATTTACCTTCTGACAATAGAATTTCAGTAAGACGTGCAAATCGGATCTCGCCTTCTGCCATTCCTTCCTGTCTGCCTTCCTGTCTGCCTTCCTGTCTGCCTTCCTGTCTGCCTTCCTGTCTGCCTTCCTGTCTACCCAATCGTAAACCTTCTCGACGCCCTTCGGCTAATCCACGCTCCATGCCTTCTGCCAGAAGTTCATCATATTTAGTCATAAGCGTCATATAAATCAACCTCCATTCTTCATTCCTGCGTCCTTCCTTCACTCCAATGATTGCCTTATTTACAAGTTCACCATTTGCTCCTGTATGAAATTCACCGGGAGATTTTAAAAAATGAAGGAATTCCTTTAACTCTTCTCCAATTGCTCCACAAGTTCCATATGCATTTACAAACACTTTATAGGCCCCATCATTCAATGTAAGCTCCGGCAGCATAGTGCAGCTGTTCTGGAAGCTATAAATATACTGTCCATATCCAAACGGATCGAAGGTGCAGAGAAATATAATGTAGCTGTTTCCAAGTTCTTTATACGTCTGACCTTTCTGAAGAATGGCAGTATCCATCTGACTTTGGTAGTATCTGCTCCTTTGCGGGATATCTCTTTTATTGGAAGTCTGAAGCTCCACATCAAAGATCCTGCTGTCGTTTTTAGCAAATATATCAAGTCTGACTCCCTTAGCAGAAGCATAAGTATCAATGGTCTCCTGTGAACTGATATAATCAATTCTTTCAATGGGGAAATTCAGTATGCTTTCTAATAACTGTCTGCACAACTCCTTATCATTGCGCATCACATAAGAAAACATAAAATCGTCCGTAAGCTCAAGTTCATCATACGGTTTATACTTTATCATTTGTTTCCTTTCCCTCTCCAGGGAATACAAAATATCCTATATTTATTATAACATTTCAAAAGAAAGGAATCAATGAATGTTTTTCGTCTCTTCCACAATATAAATCGGCCTGTCTTTTAATTCTGCAAACAGGATCGCTATATAATTTCCAATAATTCCGACAATCAGAAACAGAACTGCAAACATGAAGCACAACAGTACGATAATTGTAGCATACCCGCTTGGTGTTCCCACTCTCGCCCAGCTCCATATGGTATAGATCATCATAATAATTCCAAGTACTCCGGCTCCGCAGCCGGCATAAATCCCCAGCTTTAAAGGCAGGTTGGAAAAACACATGATGGTGTTTACGGAAAATGCAATTAATTTCTTTATACTGTATTTGCTTTCTCCTGCAACCCGGGTCCTGGCCTCATATTCAATCGTTGTTCTGGAAAATCCGATGTTTTGCACATATCCCCTCAGGAAGCGGACCTTTTCTCTGTAATTATCCTTCAGAACCTTTGCCGCTTTTCCAGATACAGCAAAGAAATCGGAGGCATTGGGCTCGAATTTTACATCAGAGAGTACATTGATCAGACGGTAAAAGGCAGCAGAGGCAAAGTTTTTAAACCAGCCGGCGGATTCATTCCTGGTACGGACCATGTTGATTACATCACAGCCCTCTTCCAGCTTTTTTACTATCTCAGGAAGATATTCCGGCGGGTGCTGTAAATCTGCATCCATGCACACAATTCCATCGCCCTGACTGTAATCCAGGCCGGCTATCATGGCTGCTTCATGGCCAAAATTCCGGGAAAAGCTGATCATCTTTACCTTCTCATCTAACTCGGAAAGACGGGTAAGTACAGAAAGCGTCTGATCCTGACTGCCGTCATTTACAAAGATAAGCTCATAGTCCCAGCTTAGTTTTTTCAAAATAGTGGCCGTTTCCTCATAGAATTGATTAAGCGCCAGTTCTTCATTATAGCATGAAACAACGACCGATAATGTCTTTTTCATAAATCTACTCCTTCGTTACTGGTTATCCTCTCGAAATACACTGTAACCATTTTCTTTTAATATAGTCAGTGCACTTCTTACTTTCTGACCACTGTCTGATCTGTTGGGACGATACTCGAAGTTTTCCCGGAGTTCATCGTCTGTCAGCTGCTCAAACTTTAAGGATAGTTTCGCCCTCTTTTCATAAAGTTCCAGCCTGTGAGGTGCTTTTTTGATCTCCGTATAAGTGGTATAACAATTTCCTAATACAAATACAAGACAGGCGATTCCAGCCGCCAGTTTCACTCCTGTACCGATCCGGTATTTTCTCTTTCTGAAAAGTAACGCAAACGTAAGGAGGATCCCCAGTATGCCGGTCTGAAACTGCAGTGCATACCTGGAACTCAGTCCGTAATTTTCATTAAGAAAGATCCATCTGGATAATACAATCAGCAGATGATTGCAGCCTCCGGATATGATTAAGAGAAACGGTAGAATGGTTTCCTCATAAAGGCGGTAATACCAGTTGTACCACAGTGCCAGCAGATAGAATGCAATTACAAGGAGTCCCAGGAACAGAAAAGGGCCATTGGTACGAAAAATCTGTTCTGCCCTCTCCCCTTCAATGACCATAGATGAAAAGGATTTTACAAAAAACCGGATAAAGAATCCGGGAGTATCCATAAGCTGTGTAAGCAACGGAACGGTCGCGGGTGCTGCATGGTCTTCCACCGCATATGCATTGCTCCATAAATATAAAAGAAACGGAACAAGGGCTGCACCTCCATAAACAAGCGGCTGCAGTCCCAGTCTCCGTCTTTTAAGCAGATACATCATCAGACAGGAAAGAAGCACTGTCACGGTATAAATGGCGCAATACGGTCCTGCCACCAGAAGAGTGATTGGAAACGGAAGAACGATCAGAAGAATACGGTCATAATAACGGTCACTGCCGCTCCATACCCGGTCCATTCCCTCATAATGCCAGTAGAAAAGCGCAAACGACAAAAAATGGGCAAATCCGCTTCCATTGTTTAACATCTCCCATTTATTCAGGCTGAACAAGACTGCCATCACAACCAGAAGCCAGCCATAGGAAAGCTTTTTACGGACGCAATAGGCAGTTATGAAAGCACCGGAAAGGCCCAGGGCCAGCACACCCAGAATACGGTCAAACATTATATTATAATCAAAGAAGGTGACATTGATAATTCTTGCCAGATAATTTATGGGGATTCTTGTGAGAATATCCGGCACAAAAAACAGCTTCGGATTAAAAACATCCGGAAGATAGCTGTTTACCAGGCGAATATAGTCTGAGTAAATCCCATCGCAGGTTGCCGCAAAGATGTACCAGAGGCAGAATATGGTTCCCAGAACCGGGACTGTATAATAAACGTATTTTTGTTTCATCCTCTCACCTCTGTCACTTAATCTGCTGTAATTTCAGCGACCACAGCCAGGTGCTTTTCGCTTCGCTGCTCTGATGCCGCCTTGTAATAAAAGTTACTGTTAAACGTCAGTTCCGATACTTTATATGGGGGAACATCAATTTCTGCAGCTGCTGTGCTGGAATTAATGGTTACAACTGTTTTTTCCTGTCCTTCCACCATCACAGTAATGTGCTCCAGTCCTGTTATTTCACCGGGATAGTAGAATTTCATCTTGATCTTTCCCTCTTTGCCAGCCATGATTCTGATCTTCGCATCTTCGTCCAGCCAGCCGTCTTCATAACTGCCATAGACCCGCTGGAATTTTAAATCCTTGACAAATGAAGTCACATCCTGAAATGCATTATGTTCAGGATCCTCCCGAAGGATCAGCATATTGGGCGTTACCAGCCCGATATCTCTGATGGAATTAATAAACGTTACTTCTGTTCCCTCAGCCAGACGTTTACGGTCAAAGGTCTTAAAAAAGGTCCTGGCTGTAAAATCACTCATTTTGTAGGTATTGCCGATAATATAGATCTTTTTCCCGAATATGTCATTTCCATACTTTACATAGGTCTCCTCCGCAAGGGAGTTATAGCGAAGCTGGGAGGACCAGTAGTAAAGATTCTCATACTTTCCACGGTAGAAGCTTTCCACCGGGAACATGAGAAGTCCGTAAAGCAGAAACAGTCCGCAGAATATCAGTGGTCTCCCGGATAATGTCTGACCTTCTCCCGGAGGTACCATTTCCCCGCATAAATACGCGGCAAACAGCCATGCGGCAGTCATGGATACATAGATCCATCTGGTCTCCACCCGGATTGTCACACTTGAGGAGCCGATACACAGGGCGATAAAAATAAGAAAAAGGCCAATTACAGGAAGCCGTTTTTTTAATTTTTTTCTGTCCTGGAACAGAACCAGTAAGAAACCAACCGTCATAATCAGAAGAGAAAAATTAGCGAGCATAACAAGAACCCTTACCCAGGAGGGTGACTGACTCCAGCTTAATCCGCTTAAATAATCCGGTCCTGTGTTGATTCCAAATATATAAAGAACCTGGCTTAGTGCAAAATGGAAGCTTTGGGTTATATTAAATGTATCCGCTACATCAGTCCCTCCTGTTCCCGCAGGTGAAATGCTTCCAATGGTAAAAAAACGGATAGCCTGAACTGCCAGAAAAGCTCCGGTTATTCCAAGCCAGCACAAAGGCCGTTTCTCTTTTTTAATCCAGAATGCAAAGAAAAACAAGGGAAGGAGTACCATATAACGCTCATGGACAAAGCACACGGAAAAGTAAAGACCTGCTGCTGCCTGGATATAACGGTCCGTCTTGTCCTTTTCAGACAGATAGCGGTACAGAAAGTAAAGGATTCCGATTGCCATCCAAAGGGCCATGCTTTCCATAAGTCCATACACCTGACTGATCTGATAGTAGGACATTCTGGAAAGCAGATAGAGAATTCCGCAGCCAATTCCCACAAGCCAACGATGGGAAAGCCGTTTCCCGAACCGGTAGATGGTGAATGCAATACAGCTGTTTAACAGTATATTAAAGGGCACAAACCATTCGGTATGGCTTCCAAGAGCCATCATCTCAAGCCATGCCGCCAGGTAATAAACGAAACGGAACCGGGTGCTTCCCAGAGGGAATACAAACTGACGAAAGGTCTGTTCGCCGTAACAGGACCAGAGATAAAGATCATCCATGTAAAGTCCGTTTATTTTTATTCCCCTGTTTATGAAAAAAGCAAAGGAAATCAAAAGCAGAGCCGCAATGACTTCGTTTTTCCATAACGCTTCCTTACCCATCCATTGTCTCTCTTCCATTTTTTCCTCCTGTTCTCGTAACATTAAAAAAACCGTTCCTCTAACATCAGACACAGTGCATGGTAGACCGGCAGGTGAAGCTCCTGAATCTTAAAGGTTTCATTCTCCGGCACAACGATGACCGTATCTGCTGTCTCTTTCAGCTGTCCTCCGTCTCTTCCGGTAAGACCGATAGTTTTCATGCCCATCGCCCTGGCTGCAGCCATGGCATACATAATATTCTGTGAATTTCCGGAAGTGGAAATGCCAAGAAGAACATCTCCTTTTTTCCCATATCCGTATGTCTGCTGTGCATAGATAAAGCTTCCGTCCACATCATTTAAAAACGCAGTGGAAAGTCCGGGATGCCCGGTTAAAGCGATGGCCGGGAGCCCTCCCTGAAGTTTATCCGCCAGTTCTTTTCCGCGGACCGGGTCTGCCTCTAAAAGCTTTTGTGCAAATTCTTCGGAAACAGCTCTGCGTTTTACAAAGCCCTTCATCAGTTCTCCGACGATGTGTTCTGCATCCGCACAGCTTCCTCCGTTACCGGCAATTAAAAGCTTTCCTCCATTTTCATAACAGTTCTCAAGAATCTCATAAGCTTCCTTTATCTCAGCTTTTACACTGGTTAATACCGGATAACGGACAAGAAGCTCTTCTAAATACTTCATGGGTTCCATTAAGCTCACACTCCTTCTCTTTTTAAGATCCATTCTGCTGCTGCGTTTAAGTCGTCCGCATAAGCATCAAAGGCCTTCTGCTTTTCCTCTTCTGTCAGACCAGAATATAATTCCTTTCCATATCCGGTGCCGACGAGAACAGAGCTTACGCCATATCTATGTCCTGCTTCCGTATCCAGAAGCTTATCTCCGATCATATAGGAATGGGACTTATCCACCTGATAACAGCTCTCTGCCATTTCAAACATTCCAATATCCGGTTTGCGGCAATGGCAGGATTGTTTATACGCACCTTTTCCATGAACCGGGTGATGGGGACAGTAAAAAAAATGGTCTATCTCTGCTCCGTCCCGGGAAAGAAGCTGGTTCATATATTCATGCAGCCGGACGACATCCGCCTCACTGTAATATCCTCTTGCAACTCCTGCCTGATTGGTAACCACCACAAGCTGAAAGCCCTGTTCCTTCAGACGTCTTAAAGCGGCTGGGACACCGGGAAGGATCACCAAGTCAGAAGGCTTGTGTAAATATTCTACTTCCTGATTGATTGTTCCATCCCGGTCTAAAAAAACAATTTTATCCATGTTTATGTGTTCTCCTGCCTACAGCTGAAAATGATACTGTCCGTCTGGTATGGATACCTTGATATTCTCATAATCCCAGCGGTTTTCATCGGTAATCCAGCTTTGGGCACCTCTTAACTCAAAGTTCCAGTCTGTCAGCTGGCCTCCTGCCGCTTCCATTCTTGCTGCCACCTTATGGCGCACATTATAGGGGCAGTAAACCAGTAAGAATCCGCCGCCGCCGGCTCCAAGAAGCTTGCCTCCAAGTGCACCGGCTTTTAATGCTTCCTCATAAAGCTCATCGATCTGGGGGGTTGTAATCTTGCTGCTCATTCTTTTTTTGCTCTTCCAGCCATAGTCTAAGAGCTTTCCAAAGCTGTATAAATTGCCCTTCAAAAGCTCGTCCTTCATGGCATAGGCCAGTGCCTTCACTTCGCACATAGCTTCAAAGGGATCCTTTTTCTCGTAATTTGAGACCTGGTCCTTGATGATATTGGCAGAAACATGAACATTACCTGTATAGCAAAGCAGCAGATTGTACTGCAGTTCATGAATGATCTCCTTTTTGATCCGGAGCGGGTTTACTACCACGTTATTGCGACCGTGGAATTCAATAAAGTTAAAACCTCCGAAGGTTGCGGCATACTGATCCTGATAACCGCCGTCGATCTTTAAATCCTCTCTCTCCACCTGATAGGCAAGATCGGCCATGGCATAGCTGTCAAGCTCCACACCCTTCCATCTGGCCATGGCTGTTAAAAGTGCTACCATCACAGTGGAAGAGGTACCAAGACCGGATCCTGGAGGGGCATCGCACTGTAAATAAACCTCGCAGCCCTGCTTGATATCCATTGCCTTCAGCGCAGCAGTGACAAGATCCAGACGTCCGTCGTATACATAGTTTTCTTTTGTATTATACTTAACCGTCATATCAAAGTCCAGGGAATGGACGATGATCTGGTCATCCTGCCTGGGAACAATGGAACAGTAAGCATATTTGTTGATGGTGCTGCCGATGATGGCGCCTCCCTGTTCAATGCAGAAGGGGGCTACATCGGTACCGCCTCCGCCAAAACTAACGCGCAAAGGCGCCCGTCCTCTGATTATCATATGTTCACCCGTCCTTCCTTTACATCTTTTATGAAACGGTAATAGTCTTCCGGGATTCCGATATCAATGAAATACCCGTCGTTTACAAGGCCTCCCAGCTTTTTCCCCTGGGATAGCCACAGTGGAATCATATCATGCTCAAGTGACACCTTTCCTTCCGGTATGGTATCTAAAAGAGCGCGTTTTATAAAATAGAATCCACCGTTGATTGTTCCTTCCCTGGCCTCTTCCACCTTTTCATCAAAGGCTGTTAATCGGCCGTTCTCCAAAACTGCCTGTCCATAGCGGGAGACATCAGAAACTTTTCTGAGAACAAGAGCCATATCTAAGTTCTTTTCCTCCATCAGTTCTGTGAAGCTGCTGCAGTCGATCTGATAGTAGGTATCTGCATTTAAAACAAGAAACGCATCCTCTGTCACTTGTTTTCCTGCATTTTTTATCGCTCCGGCTGTTCCTAAAAGTTCTTCCTCATATGCATAAGACACCCGGATTCCCCATTTGCTGCCGTCTCCAAAATAATCTTCCACCATAGAGCCTTTGTATCCTACGGCAAAGATAATCTCTGTCACGCCGTAACGGATCAGCTGTCTTACTACATATTCCATAAAAGGCTTTTCTTCTATCAGCGCCATAGGCTTTGGCCGGTCACTTACCACGGAACGCAGTCTGGTGCCAAGCCCGCCTGCCAGCAATACTGCCTGCATCTTTCAGTCCTCCCTTTTTTATTATCATCAGTCTGCTGTTTCAATATTAAAAATCCTCTCCCACAACGCTCCATGCCGCATCAATGCTGTGATACGTCCGGATGTAATTCTGGGAGTTCTGGCTCATCTGTCTTAAGCTGTCCGGATCATTGTAACGTGCAATGACTTCCCCGGCAAATGTCTCCGGCTCATCTCTTACCACCATCACTTTTTCTGCCTCTGGAATTCCCTCAGCTCCGATGGAGGTCGTTACAACAGGAGCGCCATAATAAAGCGCTTCTATTACCTTGCCCTTCACACCTGCTCCGTAGCGCAGCGGAACTACCACAATCCGGCAGGTGGCATAAAGGCTTGCCAGTTCTTCTTCAGTGACAAAGCCTTTTACGATAATTCCATTATCCGGCTGTTCCAGAGCCTTGATCTCATCCGTAACCCTGGAGCCAACAATGTAGAAATTAACCGGTATCTGCTCTCTTATTAATGGGAATATCTCTCTGGCAAACCACAATACAGCGTCTGCATTGGGTGGATGGGCAAAGCCGCCTACAAACAGCAGACCTTCCCTCTTCTCAAAGTCACTTGGAATGTGGTTTAAAAACTTATCAAAAACGTATGCTACAATTGCTTTTACCGGTACAGAAGGCTCAATCTCATGAATGGCTTCCCGCTCCACATAGGAAGGATAGTAGGATACTGCCGCCTTTTTCATCAGACGCAGCTCCATGGATCTCCAGTATTCGGATGCTTCCCGCTTTTTCGGGTCTCCTGTAAGCTCATATTCCCTGCCTTCCCGCAGGAAATGAAGGTCATGTCCATAATAGATCAGCTTCATACTGGTATTATCCCGGAGAAAATCAATATATTTCTGGGCGATATGCGGCCGGTTTAAATAAGCAGCCTTAATATCGCCTCCATGTGTCTTTAACCAGTCCCAGATACCTGCCTGGTACTCCCTGCCGTAAAGAATCTCGATTCCCATCTGCTGCAAAGCGGTGGAATACGGTTCTTCATGAAGGAAGTTGTCTCCCAGGAACTTGACTACATATCCTTTATCAATAAACATCTTTAAATACTGGTATGTTGTTTTGGAACCGGCATCCCGGTCATAAGTAGGAACGTAGTGATCCACCACAAGGATGATATCTTTTCCCTGGCTTCTTTCTCTGGCACGGAACGGATCAGGATTGCCGTTGTTTTCACTTTGCAGGCTAAACTGCGCCGCCCATTTTTCTTTCAGCTTTTTGCTGTTTTCAACCTGATAGCGTTTTAAACCTGAGCCATTGACATCAGTTCCGTTGGAGATACCTTCAAAATGAATCACCTTGGAGAGAGGCTGATAAACGACCCGGTAACCGGCTTTGCGCACCTCAAAAGCGAGATCGGAGTCTTCGCAATAAGCTGGTGCAAAACGTTCATCGAAGCCGCCGATCCGTTTCCATAAATCATTGGAAAGAAGGATTGCGGCACCGGATATATAATCTACATCTTTTACATAATTGTATTCAGGCTTCTCCGGATCATCAAGACGTCCGTAATTCCAGCCTGAGCCGTCGCTCCAGAGGATTCCGCCCGCTTCCTGAAGCCGTCCGTCGGGATAAACCAGCTTGGAGCCCACCATTCCGATGGAGGGATCTGATTCAATTAGATTCACCAGACTATCCAGCCATCCGTCGGTTACCTGGGTATCATTATTTAAAAACATGATGTATTTTCCTCTTGCCGACTTTGCTGCCTGGTTACAGTTTCTTAAAAAGCCCTGATTGGTCTCATTGCGGCAGATTACCACATTCTCTGTGAACTTAGAAAGTTCTGCTGTGGCATCAGTGGATACGTCATCGGCAATGATTACTTCATAATCCACATTCTTCGTATGCTCCAGTATGGAAAGCAGGCAGGCATACGTATAATGGATCTGGTTGTAAACGGGAATGACTATGGAAACCATGGGATGCCCTTCCTTCACGAAACGAAGCTTTCCGTGAATCCGGTAATCTTCCCCGATTTTCATATCCCCTTCCATGAGATTTCTCCCCTCTTTCGTTGTATAGAGGGCAATGGACCTGATGGGGTGAAGAATGGTTTCCTTCATGTAAAACAGGATCTTCCGCTTTTTCGTGCCTTTCGGGAATTTCTCATTAAAGATTCTTCCCAGCCTGCGCCATACCTTATAGAAAAAGGATTCATGCTTTCTTAACTGTTCGATGATCCCCTGCATGGTTTCGCAGTCCTTCCGGAGGGAGGCGATGATCATGTCCTGGTTGGCTACGTGATTATCCGTTAAGCGTTTTTCTTCCTGCTGTTTTGTTATGGTTAAATCCTTTTCCTTTAGCTCTGCCTCCATCTGTGCGATCCGGTCTTTGGTATCATCAATGATCCGGGAAAGCTCAAACATGCTTTCTGGCAGGTTAAAGGTTTCATGCATATAGTTTAAGAGATAGATCTGCTGGTTTTCCCCGTGGACATATTCCTGAAAATGGCGTTCCATCTCCTCATAGATCCCGATCAGCTCCCTGTCCACTCCCTGCTCTTGCATAAATGATTCCATAGAATCATAGTCCAGGATGCTTTTATACTGCTCATAAAAATAATAAAGGACCCGGAATTTAATGAAGTTTACAGGTACAGGAAATGAGAATACCCATTCATAGTCCAGACAATAAGGTCCGTTTTCTGTCATCATGATATTCTCAAACAGGCAGTCAATGTTGGAATGCTTAAATGCCCAGTCCCTCTTAATCGGCTCTCCGTTGTCGGGCAGCTCGCCGAATACCTCTTCGAATTCCGGAGTAACATGGAAAGGTGTCATATAATCATCATGAACCTTCAGGATCATGGAAATCCCATCTTCCAGACTGGCTTCCGGAACTTTTCCATTCAGAATCTCCCTGCCCAGAAGCTCCGCGTAGGTCTCCCCTTTCAAGAACTCAAACCTTGCGGTGGTTCCATCAGGAGTAACGGTCACATCTGCCACATTTAACCTCTGATTCTGCTCCTTCAAATTCCGGTACTTCTCTTCAAAGGAACGGATATGAGCAACTCCCTCTGCCGTCAGGGCAGTCTTTTCCACATACGGCAGTCCGTCTTCTTCCACCAGACTGGTACGTATCTGAAAAGCTTCTCTTCTTGTTTTATTATATTTTACAAAATTAATTTTCTTCATTACGGCTCCAAATGGTTAAAAATGAATTGGCAAATGTCTCAAACTGTTTTCCTTCACATACTTCATCAAACATCTTCCCCAGATCAAACCGTAAATATTTGGGATAATCATAGGCAAGAATAGCATGGGTTAAATCACCCTTTCCCGGCAGATATCCATCGGAATAAAGAGTTACGGGAAGGCGGTAATCCGGCATAGGGTAATAAAACTTCAAAGTTCCCTCATCTTCCCCGCTGCCGCATAAAAGTTCCTTAAGCTCCGTTCTGGAAAGAGAGTACTGCTCCGCCTTTGCACCCGCCTGATATTTTAATCCCAGCCGGTTAGCGATTGCGGCAATCATGATTCCTTCTGGCTTTAAAAGTTCTCTGGCTTTCTCAGCAGCGGCTTTATATGGTTCACAAAGAGAACCTGCAAAAACGATATAATCAAACCTCTGATCACTGGTAAATGAGTGGATATCTCCATTTACATAACGGATATTGTTCCGTTTCTCATGGCGGAGTCGGTTAAAAGACAGATTGTTCTGATTGGGATCTAAAACCGTAACCTCTTTTACCCGTCTGCTGTATAAGCCTGTAAGTGCGCCGTAGTCGGAACCCACCTGCAAAAGAGTGGCCTCCGGTTTAAATTCAAACCAGTCCAGCAGATTCTCTCTTATATCTGATAAGGCATATAAGTAATCAAGCCGTGGATTGTCCTGTAACAGCTTTTTGATGTCACCATTATAATTCTGATACAGCTTCTTAAGTTCAGGGCTGATATCATTCATGCATACTTCCTCCTTACTTTTCTGCACGGAGAAGTGTCAGGCTTACATCCGGCTCCATATCGTAAACACCCACCGTATTCTTGTTGGATATAACGGTAATATTTACAATATCATAGAGACGGTGGTAAACCACATGTTCCCCGTTCTCAAAACCGGTACAGCTCATGGACAGCAGATACTCTCCGCCCTGGAGAGTCATCTTCTGGGTGAACTCCACCACGTATTCATCACCTTTTTTCACAGCCTTTACATCGGAGGACTCAAACATGGTATTAGTTCCTGTTA
This sequence comes from Lacrimispora amygdalina, assembly GCF_900205965.1. GTDB lineage: Bacteria > Bacillota > Clostridia > Lachnospirales > Lachnospiraceae > Lacrimispora > Lacrimispora amygdalina_A. The sequence goes on along the minus strand of NZ_OAOF01000003.1, from coordinate 307,551 downwards.
AATCGGCTCCACGCTTGTCCTTGATGGTGTAAGTAAAAATCGGTGCTTCAATACCTCCATGAAAATGAATCCGTTCCTTTATGGTAAAACGCTCTCCCTTCAACAGGAGATTGGTAATGTTTCCTCTCTCGTCAAGAAGACCAAAATCAACGATTTCCGCCCTTTTATCTCCGTACTCTGTACGGTTCGGGTTGATGGTAAGCTTATCCTTCATCAGAGCGCCTTGTGAAATACTGCTTCGTTCAGAAAGTGCCCGGTCTCCTGAGAAATCATTGTACAGACTGTTATCCTCCTGATCCAGCACTTCTTGTAAGTCATCCATCTGGTTCGCAAGAATCTTCTTATAAAGATCCACCATTTTCCCCGGCTCACCTTCTGCGATGAAATTGCCTTTATTTAAGACTACAACACGGTCACAATACTTGATAATAGCGCCCATATCATGGGTAACCATGAGAATGGTGGTGCCATTTTTACGGATTTCTTCCATACGGCGGTAACATTTGGCCTGAAAAAATACGTCTCCGACTGACAATGCTTCATCGACGATGAGAATCTCCGGCTCTACATTAATGGCAAGAGCAAATGCAAGGCGCACAAACATACCGCTGGAATACGTCTTTACAGGCTGATAGACAAAATCTCCGATATCGGCGAAATCCAGGATGTCCTTTAGCTTCTCATCCATCTCTTTTCTGGAGAATCCCATCATGGTACCGTTCATATAGATATTTTCAATTCCGGTATAATCCATGTTAAATCCCGCTCCAAGCTCTAAAAGAGCGGAAATCACCCCATTTACCTCCACAGTTCCAGTAGTAGGGGTCAGAACGCCGGTGATGATCTTTAAAATGGTTGATTTTCCAGATCCGTTGGTGCCGATGATGCCTACGGTCTTTCCTTTTTCCACATCAAAGGATATTCCGTTTAAGGCGTAAAAATCCCGGTGGTAATTCTTATGAGTCACACTCATGGCCTCTTTTAACCGGTCAATGGGTTTTTCATATAATTTATATATTTTGGTTACATTATTAACAGACAGTGCTTTGTTATTCGATTCTACGGACATTGAATCCTCCATTGTAACTGCCTACAGCACATCGGAAAAATGCGGACGCAGCTTTTTAAATACTTTTAGTCCTATTAAAAATAAGACAATGGTAACAAACCAGAAATAAAGACCAAGGGTTGGCCGTTCAAAAAACCAGTTTCCATATATCATGCTGTCACGGTATCCTGCCACAATATAATAGACCGGATTTATTTTCAGCAGGCTGGGAAGCCACTCCGGTGCTGAGGGAAACATCTCCGGAGACCACATAATCGGCACCATCCACATGCCAAACTGCAGACAGATACCCACAATCTGCGCCATATCCTTGAAAAATACATTAATGGCACTGGTAAAATAGGAAATAGCCAGAGACAGCATGGAGGCCGCAAAGGTATAGTATATAATCTGAATCCAGCTGGCCTTTGGCAAAAAACCATAGCATAAAAATACTACAAACATAATAACAGCAAAAATACCATGTACCATAAGACAGGAAAACATCTTAATAAATGGAAGAATTTCCACGCGGAAAACCACTTTCTTCACCAGATAATTATATTCCTGCAGGCAGTTGGTCCCCATGATTAAAATCTCACTTAAATAAAACCATGGTACAATGCCCGGGATCAGCCAAAGTACATAGGGATAAACCTTAATTGGCGGCACACTTTTAAATCCCATCTGGAAAACAAAAAAATAAACAAGGACGGTGGCAATGGGCTGTAAAAACATCCATGCGATGCCGAAATAGGAGCCTACAAACCGCTTCTTAAAATCTGCCTTGGATAAATCCAGAATCAGTTTTCTCTTTATATAGATTTCTTTTAATAAGGAAACCAGATAGTTCATGGTTTTCTCCTCTCGCTAAAATTTAAACGTATCCCGGATGCCGCTCCACTTTTGATCCTTGTCGGAAATAGTAAGCTCCATTCCCTCTGAAATTGGCCATTCAATTCCGATCTCGGGATCACTCCAGAGAATTCCGCCTTCGTCACCTGGATGATAGAAATCTGTGCATTTATACGCAAATTCAGCTTCATCGGACAGAACTAAAAAACCATGGGCAAAACCTTCGGGAATATAAAATTGTTTTTTGTTTTCTGCGGACAGCTCCACACCGAACCACTTTCCATACGTTTTGGAAGATGCTCTTAAATCCACTGCTACATCAAAAACTGTACCTCTTACTGCACGGACCAGCTTTCCCTGAGGAAACTGTTTCTGAAAGTGAAGTCCTCTTAATACTCCTTTTACAGACATGGACTGGTTGTCCTGCACGAAATTCATAGTCAGGCCTGCTTCTTTGAAATCGTTCTGATTGTAGGTTTCCATAAAGTATCCCCTTGAATCCGGAAATACTGTTGGTTCTATCACATAAAGCCCTTCTATCTCACATGATGTTACTTTTATCTTTCCCATTTTTTTATGCTCCTTTACATTTCAAAACATTCTTTTACTTGTAGCATTCTACCACAACTCAGCAAAGATTTCTATATATAGGAAAATTTTTATTAGTTTCGGTCCGGTTGGAAGAGCATATATGATACAAAATAGCAAAATTGCCGCCGGCTGAAGATTTTCAGTCAGACGGCGGCTTTCTTCTATCGATCACAGATAACTTTTCTCTTTACAACTACATCTGCAATGTGGTATATTTATATTATAAAAGAGTAACCGCCACACAAGGTGGAAGCTTCCAAGATTGCTTAAATGCTCATCTGATGATGAGTATGCCTATCCTGTTGGCGTCAGGGTAGGCTATTTTTTTCCTATGTAAGTCAGCAATGCGATTAGAAACGTACCTCCTAAAAACAATATGCTTAAAGTTTGGTATATATCCATCTGCACACATCCCATCTTGTTACGACATAAAGACATAAAATTTGGAAGGTTCCACCCTGTATTCGATTACTCCTAAATAAATCTTACCATATATTCCCATATTCAACAATGTTTATTTGCTACAATCAGCTCCCCTTATTTTAAATATAAAAACGCAGGAACGGGACTATTCAAAGATGAATCATCCTATTCCCACGCCTAACTACTATTTTCAATTCAGCTTACTGTTTTACAATAAATGTTTTTCTCTTACTTACCACATCAAATATAACTGCCGCAACAAGAACAGCACCTTTTACCACTTTCTGCAGGTTCTGATCCACACCCATGATACTCATACCCAGATTTAAGACGCCCATCAGTGTAGCACCTACGATAACACCAGGTACAGTACCGGTACCACCATATGCGGAAGCTCCGCCGATGAAGCAGGCGCCGATGGCATCCAATTCATAGTTATTTCCTGCTGTTGGATTTGCAGAGTTTAAGCGGGCCACTGTAACCATGCCTGCCACTGCTGCCAGCAGACCCATATTCAGATATGCAAGAAAATATACCTTATTGGTGTCGATTCCGGATAGTCTTGTCGCTTTTTCATTTCCGCCCACAGCATAGAAGTAGCGTCCGGTAGTTGTTTTGGAAGCTATGTAACTGTAAATTACAATAATTGCCACAACCCAGATCAGGGCATTGGGAATTCCTTTGTACAAGGACAGCTTATACATAAAGAAGAGGACAACAGCACTGATCAATGTTAATTTTAAAATCATGCTGCTTAGCGGGTCTACCCGGTACCCTTTCTTCTGTTTTATTTTTCTGGAGGTTATTTCTGTCACGATAAAAATACAGCAGGCTGCAATTCCCACAAGAAAGCAGGTAAGGTTAAACCCTTCCATACCAAATACATCTGGAACATACGTATTAAACAGGTTTAAAAAGCTGTCCGGTACAGGGGATAAAGTCATACCCTGAAGCACCACGTTGGAGAGCCCGCGGAAGATCAGCATTCCGGCAAGGGTTACGATAAATGGCGGGATACGGACGTATGCAATCCAGAAGCCCTGCCAGGCTCCGACCAGACCGCCGACTATTATCATGGAAAAAAGAGACAGATAGGGGTTCATTCCCATCTTAATCATCATGCTTCCGCCTATAGCTCCTACGAAACAAACCACAGAACCAACCGACAAATCGATGTTGCCGCCGGTCAGAATACAGAAGAGCATTCCGGTTGCCAGAATAAACACATATGCATTCTGTGCGATTAAGTTGTTTACATTCTGGGGGAGAAGCATTTTCCCTCCTGTATTTACTGTAAACAAAACTACCACAACTGCCAGAACGATGACCATCGTATATTTTTTAAGTGCTTCCGACATTTTTAATTTATTCTCCATCTTCTACTCTCCCTTCTTCTTTCAAGCCCATATTATCCGGGGTTAAAGGTATACCCGAAGAATGCTTATCTGAATTTAAAATACATGCCATGATTTTTTCCTGCGTAGCCTCTTTCGCGTTCATCTCACCGGCAATCTTTCCTTCATTCATAATATAAATGCGGTCAGACATTCCAAGTATCTCCGGCAGTTCGGAGGATATCATGACAACCGATTTCCCGGCGGCTGCCAGTTGGTTTATGATACAGTAGATTTCGTATTTGGCACCCACATCGATTCCTCTGGTGGGCTCGTCAAGGATCAGAATATCCGGCTCAGCAAACATCCATTTTGCCAGAAGAACCTTCTGCTGGTTTCCGCCGCTTAAATTCCCTGCTGCCTGTTCTACAGAAGGACATTTCGTCTTCAGCTTTTCAATGTATTCCTCCGCAACCAGTATTTCCCGGTCCTTATCAATGACACTTCTCCTGCTGACTGCCCCCAAATTAGCAAGCGTTGTATTAATCCGTATGGGATTTCCTAAAATCAGGCCGTTTCCTTTCCGGTCTTCCGTTACGTATGCCAGCTTATGCCGGATGGCATCCCGTACAGAGTGAAGATGTACTTCCTGCCCGTTAATCTTAAGAGTCCCTGAGATATTGGCTCCGTAGCTTTTTCCAAACAGGCTCATGGCAAGCTCGGTTCTTCCCGCTCCCATCAGACCGCAGATTCCCACTACTTCGCCCTTTCTCACATAGAAAGAGACGTCATCTACTACCTTGTGTTCCGAGTAAAGCGGATGGCTGGCATTCCAGTGTTCCACTTCCATGGATTTTTCTCCGATTGTAATGTCCGTACGCTTCGGGAAACGGTCCACCAGTTCCCTGCCTACCATTCCTTTTATAATCCTGTCTTCTGTTATCGTATCTGTCTTACTGTTTAGTGTTTCTATGGTTGAGCCATCGCGGATGATGGTGATTTTATCCGCTACATAGGCAATTTCATTCAGTTTGTGTGATATGATAATCGAGGTCATACCCTGTGATTTAAATTTTTTCAGAAGATCCAAAAGAGCTTTGGAATCATCTTCATTTAATGATGCAGTCGGTTCGTCGAGAATCAGCAGCTTCGCATTTTTGGCCAGTGCTTTTGCTATTTCTACCAGCTGCTGCTTTCCTACACCGATATCTTTAATCAGTGTATGGGAGGATTCCATTAGTCCTACTGTCTTTAAATATTTATCAGCCTCCCCAAAGGTTTCATTCCAGTTGATTGCGTATTTTCTTCCTTTTTCATTTCCAAGATACATGTTTTCGGCAATGGTCATATAGGGAACTAATGCCAGCTCCTGATGGATGATGACGATTCCCTTTTTTTCACTGTCGCTGATATGACTGAATTTACAGATCTCTCCGTTGTAGATGATGTCTCCCTCGTATGATCCGTAGGGATAGATACCGCTGAGTACATTCATCAGAGTGGACTTGCCCGCTCCGTTTTCGCCCACCAGAGCATGGATCTCTCCTTCTTCTACCTGAAGGTTTACGAGATCCAGGGCTTTCACACCCGGAAACGTCTTGGTGATGTTTTTCATTTCCAAAAGTATATTTGCCAAGAATATCCCTCCCTCTTTATAATTCAGGGACGGCTTTCATTCATAAAAGCCGTCCCCGTTAAGGAAATCCGCCTGATTACTTTAACTGATCTTCTGTGTAGTAGCCGGAAGTGATCAGCATATCTTTGTAATTGTCAACTGTAACAACCACCGGATCACAAAGATAGGTGGGGATGATTCCAGTTCCATTGTCATAGGATTTGGTATCATTGATCTCAGCTTTGCCGCCCTGCATAACAGAATCAACCATCTTTACTACCTGGGTAGCCAGAGTTCTGGTATCTTTGAAAACGCTCATGGCCTGTTTTCCCTGAATCATGTTCTTAACATTTGCGATATCACAGTCCTGACCTGTTATGATCGGGTATTTGCCGGTGTAAGAAGATGCAAGTGCATTCTCAACACCAAGAGCGGTTGAATCGTTGGAGCAAAGAACTGCATCCAGTACGGTTCCGTCTGAATAGTTACCTGCGATAATGGTATCCATACGGTTCTGGGCTTTCTCGGAATCCCATTTTTCAGTTGCAACCTGCTCAAATTCTACCTGGCCTGATTTTACTACTAACTGTCCGTTATCAATATATTTCTTTAAGACATCAATGGCTCCTCCGAAGAAGAACTTGCAGTTGTTATCAGCAGGATCACCGGTAAAGAATTCGATATTCTTCGGATCTCCGCCCTTGTCAAGCCCAAGAGATTCTACCAGATATTCTCCCTGCTTCTGTCCTACTTTGTAGTTATCAAATGTAGCATAATATGTAACTGCATCGGAGTTCATGATCAGACGGTCATAAGCGATAACCGGGATTCCCATGGACTTTGCCTGGGAGAGCGGTTCTCCTAAAGAACTTCCGTCAATAGAAGCGATGACTAACATATTGCAGCCATTGGAGATCATGTTTTCAATCTGGGATACCTGGGTCTGAACGTCATTGCTGGCATACTGAAGATCTACCTTATATCCTGCACTCTCCAGTTCTTTTTTCATGTTGGCGCCATCCTGATTCCATCTCTGTAAATCCTTGGTCGGCATGGCAACGCCGATTGTTACATCTTCCTTATTCAATGTTTTAGCTTCTGCTGCAGTGGTTTCATCTGCCTTGGTGGTATCAGCGGCAGCTGCCGTTGTTGTTTCCGGTGCCTTTGTTTCCGGTGCTTTGCTTCCCCCGCCGCTGCACCCGGCCAGTATTCCTGCCGTCATGGCCAGAGTCATCGCCACTGCTAAAAGTTTTCTTTTCATTGATAAATCCTCCTCCAATACTTGTTTTTGATATACTTATCTTAACACGGAAGAATCAGGACTTGTTTGTCAACCGTTAGCACGTATTTATCCACATAAAAAAAGCCCTGAAAATACAGGACTTTTTTATCTTGCAAAAAAATGCTACTGCTTTATGACATTTAAGTATACATCTTCCCTGGGATGAAATCCTCCCTGGATGATGACGGAATCCATATTTTCCTTTGTAACTGCAACCGGCTTAAGCTCCAGATATGGTACATCATACGTACCGTCATGAATGGTCTGGTCAACTCCTTTTAAGGGTTCTCCCCTGCCAAGCTTTACCGCATACTCCGCTGCCAGCCTGGCTTCCTCTTCCACTGATTTAAAAGCAGTCATATTCTGGGTACCCTCCACAATCCGCTGGCAGGCCATTAAATCTCCGTCCTGACCTACCAGGCACACCTTTCCTGCCAGCCGGTCTTCGGAAAGTGCTTTAAAAACCTGGGTGGCCAGATCATCGTTTCCACACATGATTCCCTTCACATCAGGATATTTTTCCAGTGCTTCCTTCGCATAGTCATAAGCCTGTTCCCCAAGCCAGCCTTCGCAGTTGTTCTGATAAACTACATCTAAATTCTTTCCTTCCAGCACCGAATAAAATCCTTCCCGGATCATTGCAACATTGTGATCGGACTCCGGTCCCTGGATCATGACAATCTTGCCGCCCTCAGGAATGTTCTTAACCAGATTCTCTGCCATCAGGCTTCCCACTCCCCGGTTGTCAAAGGAGATATACATATCACTGTCTGCATTTAAAACAAGCCGGTCATAGCTCATGGTTTTTATACCCGCTGCCTTTGCCTTTTTCATTACATCCGACAGTTCTTCGCAGTCACCAGCTACCACTACAATGACATCCATCTGTTTTTTAATAAAATACTGGATCTGCTCAATCTGCTCATTCACATCACCATTGGCATTCTGTACGTTAACTTCTGCCCCCATCTCTTTTGCAGCAGAAACAAACACATCCCGGTCCCGGATCCATCGTTCAATGACAAAAGAGTCAATGCTCAGACCGATCTGTACCGGCCGTTCCCCTTCCTTTTCCGGAGTCTGTTCTGCAGTCTCAACTTTTGCCTGTCTGCACCCTGTCATCAGAATGCTGCAGACAAATACCATTAGTAATAACCTCCCGCCCCACATTTTCATAACACTTACCTCTCCCTGTATTCGGTTGGTGTCATCCCTTCATACTTCTTAAAAATCCTGCTGAAATAGTTGGGATCACTGTAGCCGGACATCACACAGATTTCCTTAATGCTGTATCTGGGATCCTCCAGCAGCCTTCTGGCGTTTTTAATTCTGGTTCTGGTCACATATTCAATGAAATTCTCCCCTACCTCCTGTTTAAACAGCTTACTGAAATAATAGGGACTGATATCCACCATGCGTGAAACATCATCGAGTGAGATCTCCCTGGCATAATTCTCATCAATATATGCCTTTACTCTGGATACCACATTTTCATATTCACGCTCCCTGGAAGTACTGATCTTATCGCATATATCCCTGGTTTTGTTTAGAAACCAGCGCCGCATCCCCTCCCCGTCTGCTGCTTTTTTCAGTTCATCCATATAGTTTTCCCGGTAACGGAACCCATAGCGGACATTTCCAGCTTCAAATGCCCTGCGCTCCAGTCTCATCACCAGTTCCAGAATCTTGATTTCAATATTGGATCTCATATCTCCGTCATGTACCAGCATCCAGTCAAAAAATTCATTGGCACAGGATAATGTCCCCTCCCGGTCTGCTTTCATCCCCCTTTGAAGATACTGGTTTTCCAGATCCAGGGGATACTCACCGTCGTATTCTGCAACTGCCGGAATATCGGTGATATGAACCACATGGCTGTCACTCTCCCGCAGAGATCTTAAGGCCTCCTTGTAGGAATCCCTGATTGCCGCCAGCGTCTTTACGGCGCCGATTCCGCCTCTGCATTTAATATCCATACTGGTCTCCAGCTTATGAATGACATTCCTGGTTCTGGTAATGATTTCCACCCTTTTCTCATACTGCATTCGTTCCTGGTCAAAGGAAAGAAATAAAACCAGGCGGTTTCCCATGGCAGGTCCGATGACACATTCAAAGTAGTCCTTTAGTATCTCCCGGATCATGCTGTAATATTTATTTACCTTTACGCCCACACCGATGGCATTGGTCATGGTACCCCCCTCCATGCTGTCCCCGAACTCCAAAACCACGATAAAACCATATGGCTTGCGGATATCCAGCATTTCCGGATACCCGCTGTGAAGAGGGCCCGAATCTTCCTGAAGTATGGTGTAGATAAAGCCGCTTTCAATCATTGGTACAACGATTTCCAGCCGTTCCCTTATTTTCAGGTCATCGCTCAGCTTCTGTCTTGCCTCGTCAACCTGATGCATGGCTTTTACGCATACGTCAAGAATCTTTTTCTTATTCACCGGCTTCATAATAAATTCCATGACTCCAAGATTAACTGCTTCCTGGGCATAAGAAAACTTATCATAAGCAGTCATGATAATAAATACCATAGACTGATTGTATTTGCGTATTTCCCTGATTGCCTGGATTCCGCTTAATCCTGGCATCTGAATATCCACAAAAGCGATATCCGGACGAAATAGTCCAGCCTGCTCAATCACTGCTCTTCCTGTCTTCACGCAGACGATTTCACAATCGCTGCCAAAGTTTGATTCAATTATACTCCGTATGGATTCCAGCATGATTCCTTCATCATCTGCAACCAGTATCCGAAACATGTACTTCGTCCCCCTTTTTAGGAATCCTTAGAATTACTGAAGTTCCCTGGTCTTCCCCTTCACTGATAATGGAAAACAGATCTTTTTTATTGTAGTAAAGTTCCAGACGGGAGATTACATTATAGATTCCGATTCCTGTAGAATTGGTATCCTTCTTATCCCGCACGCCTTCCTGTATCCGCTTTAATTTTTCGCTGTCGATTCCTTTTCCATTATCATCAATCCGTATTACTATGTCATCTTCCTGATTTTTAACGGAAAGACAGATATTTCCCTGCCAGCTGATATCCCGTATTCCGTGTGACACTGCATTTTCAACCAATGGCTGGAGCGTCATACTGGGTATGGAATAACCCATGGCTTCCTCTTCCAGCATGGATTCATAGTGAATATCTCCGGCAAACCGGACATTTAGAATGTAAATATAGTTCTCAACAGTCTCCACCTCTTCCCGTATGGTGGCATCCTCCGAACTCTTTTTTACATTGTAACGAAAGAAATCAGCCATTCTTTCCATAAATACTGAGGTTTTTTCCGCATCCTCCATCATTGCCAGCTGTACACCTGCATTTAGGGAATTAAAAAGAAAATGGGGATTGATCTGGGACTGTAAATATCTAAGCCGGGCTTCCTTTAAATGGTTCTCCATGAGAAGCTCCCGCGCCTTCATCTCCTGCTCTTTTTCCGCACTCTCTTTAATTTTATTCACATACTCGTCTAAACTGTCCACCATCTGGTTAAAAGTCCTGGTAACGATTCCCAATTCGTCCCCAGACCGGATATAAGGCACCTTTACATGGAAATTGCCCTGTCCAACCAGCTTGGCTGTATGGGCCAGACTGGTGAGGGGTGTAACGATATCCCTTGTCATCATCATCATAACCGACAGACTGATAATCATAACAATAATCAGTATGACAGAACTGATCACCTCCAGATACTGAAGAGCTGCCTGAAGGGTCTGATAGCTTGCGGAGTTGTTCTTAAACTGTCTGCTGTTAAGCACTGAAATATCGTGATTAATGAACTGATAAAGCTTTAAGGCAGATTCATAGGAGCTCTTGTACTTCTCTACATTCTGCCCCCGCTTTGCCTGAACCGTCTCATCTGTAACAGCTAAGTAACTGTCAGACATGTTCCGGATATTTTTCTCCAGTATCTGTATTGGATTGTCTGTTACAAGCACATTCAGTCCTTCCAGAAGTTTTCTGTAATCCTGTTCCGCGCGGTAGTAATCGTTTAAGGACTCCGAATCCTTAACCTGTAAGTATTTGTACATAAAATTCTGTACACCCGTCAATGCGTCGGATAATTCATTCAGATTCACATTGCTCATATAAACAGAATTCATCCGCTCCACCATCTGATTGATCTGGGCATAAATAAACAGATTGCTGGCAAACAGGACCACCGCCGTTACCGCAATTTCCAGAAAAAGCTTTCTGGTAATGGGTAAATTCTCCCAGATTGGTTTTGGCTTAATGTTCATGGGTCTTCCGCTCCTGTTTCAAGTATTCCGGCGCCTGATCTTTCGTCACAAACTGTAAATCCACACTGTAGAAGGAATTGGTCCGTCCATCCTTTATGGATTCTGTCAGCGCCTGTACGCTATACTTTCCCATCTGACTGGTATTAATGCACAGAGTCATTGCCATGGTTCCCTTTTCAACTGCTTCCAGCGCTGCTTTGGACTTATAATAGCCGATTACCTGGGTTTTCCCCACCTGGTTATAGTCTATGACTGCCTGATAAACCGCTTCCGTATCCACCTCATCCATACATACAATAATATCCGGTGGACCCTGGACGTTCTGAAAGAGATTGCGGACGACCTCTTCTGATTCAAAGGCTCTTCCAGAAGGGATCTTAATCTCTTCCACCTTGATACTGCCTCCGCCTTCCCTGGATGTGACCATCCGGTTATTAATCTGATTGAATATCTGAGACTGATTACTGTCTATGGAATTATCATGAAGAAGCATCATGACCCTTGTAATCCCTTCATGGGAGGGCAGAATCTTTAAGATCTGATTGCCGTATTCCTGACCCAGCTGATAAGAATTGATGCCTACATAGCTTTTCCGCTCTGTGTTTGGGGCATCATTTAGAATGGTGACGACTGGTATCCCGTTCCTGGCTGCTTCATTAATCCGGTCCTCCAGCATGCGTTCTCCTGTAAACTCCAGTAAAATCCCGTCAACTTTAGCTGCAATGCTCATATCCATAAAATCCAGAGTGGTATATTCCGATGACTGGTTTTTTCCCTTTAATTCTACAAAGGCATCATAGCGTGCTGCCTCTTCCTTCACACTCTGATATACATCGTTCCAGAACTTGGAATCCAGGTTGTCGATAATCATTACATAATGATACCGGTATGCAGCCGTGTTTTCCGCGTGCTCTACTCCTATCTTTTTTAACACATATCCATAAAAGGAGGAAGTTAAAAGTGTGAGAAATATGATCCCGGTCAGTCCAGCAAGCATTAAAAACAGCAGACCCTTTTTCCCGTTTTCCATATATGCCCTCCTTGTCCCAAATGAAGATTGGGTACCTGCTTCTTTCATTATACTAAATTACTAAGGAAAACAAAAGCAGGAGAAAATTGTTATAAGGTAGCATTTTTTTGTCAAATGCTACCTTTAATAAAGTCCGCCAGACTCAACGGCACCGTCTTTATCACTTCATAATTCTGGCTAAGCGGATCAGAAGAAGTATCAGAGCCAACCCCCATGCGAGAGGAGTGGAAAGGCACGCTCCTGCGTATCCTGCATATGGAATGAAAAGAATACAGCCTGCCCATCTTGCAATCAGTTCAATTACACCCCCAGCCAAAGGCACTAATGCTTCCTCCATCCCCTGAAGGGAGCTTCTTAATATCTGAAGCGAACACAGCAGCCAGAAAAAAACTGCGATAATCACAAGATATCGATATCCATACTCTACCACCCTGACATCATAATGATCCAGGAACAGCCCAATGAACTGTCTGCCCAGAAACAGACTTATGAAGGCTGCCAGCGCTGCCGTTCCCAGCCCCATTAGGATGCTGCTGCGTATACCCTGCCGGAGCCTGGCTTTATTTCCCGCACCATAATTCTGCCCGCAATAGACCTCCATGGTTATGGCCAGAGTGGTAAAAGGAAGCGTCACCAGATTCTCCACTTTGCTTGCCGCCACATAGCCGGCAATCACTAGAGATCCAAAACGGTTTAAATAAGCCTGCAAAATCATAATACCCACTGCTGTTACAGAAAACTGCAGTGCCATGGGAAGACCAATTCTGATATGTCTCCACACCTCTGAGAAAAATCCGCCAAAATGCCGCTTCTCCAGTCTGATCTGGGGATATTTTCCATGAGCATAAAAATGACAGACTGCAGCCGAAAAAAACTGGGCAAAAACCGTACTCACCGCCACTCCCGTCACTCCGGCGTGAAGCCATAATACTGCAGCCAGATCCAGAATAATATTTAATACAGAAGATAAAACCAGAAAATAAAGGGGAGTCCGGCTGTCACCGATCGCCCTTAGTATTCCGACGATCAGATTGTAATAAACAGTCGCTCCCAGACCTGCATAAACAATCAGCATATATCGTAACGCATATGGAAAAATATCTTCCGGTGTATTCATTTTTTCCAAAAGAGGGCTGGCAGTCACCACTCCGAAAAAGGTTAAAACCAGTGTTATTATAGCACACAGGCAAAAGGAAGCGGCAATAGAGGATTTTGTTTTTTCCGTATCTTTCGCTCCTACCCTCTGTGCTGTTATCACCGAAAATCCTCCTGTGATCCCGGTAGCGAATCCGATAATCAGAAAATTTATAGCTCCCGCAGCACCGACTCCCGCCAGTTCTTTAATACCAACCAGGCGCCCTATGATTATGGCATCCGTCATGCTGTAAAGCTGCTGAAACAGATTTCCCAAAAAAGAAGGAACAGAAAACAGCACAATCACTTTCCACGGTTCCTGTGCTGTCATTCTGTTCATACCTTGTTCCCTGATTCCATTCATAGCATTATATCCTCCATCAGCCGTTTCCCTTTTCCCATTCACTTTTTTTCATATTTGTATATACATAGACAACAGCAGAAAGCAGGGAAAGTAAAAACATAATCACGGAAAGAGCAGCTGCCCTCTCATAATGACCGTTATTAAACTGGCTGTATAGAGAAATACCAAGCATCTGAGGATTGTTCCCTCCCATCAGATATGGGGTGGTAAACGAACCTAAATTGCTCATGAATACAAAGGTTGCAGTGATAAAAATATCCCTGTAGGTCAGCGGTAAAATCATGGTTCTCAAAATCTGGAGTTTTCCTGCCCCTGAGTCTCTTGCCGCCTCTATGGAAGAATTCTGGATCTTTGAGAGGGCAGCTGCTAAAAGCATGGTTGCAAAGGGAATGTTAAACCACAAATTCATCAGAATAATCCCTTTGCTGTTATACATAAGTCCCAGTTTTATCTCAAGTCCAAACAGCCGGGAAATACGGTTGATCAGACCGGAATCACGGATAACCGTGATCATTCCGTTGACTGCCACCAGACCAGGAATAAACCGGGGCAGAAGATAAAGCCGCCCGATCAGCCTGCTGGTCCAGGTATTGGAAAACCTTAAATATAAGGCTAGAAAGTAAGAAACTCCAACAGCCAGCAGCACCGTTATCATAACCACCTGAAGAGTGTAGATTATGTTATCTCTCTGAATTTTATCTGTAAAAAAATACAGGTAATTATCCAGACCCAGGCCGCCCTCTTCCAGCTCAAAGCTGCGAAGAAGGCTTGCTGCTATCGGATAAAATACAACTCCTGCCAGAATAACCAGGGAAGGAAGGATCAGCAGATAAGGAAAGATTTTCCCAAACACTTTCTCTTTCATCATGTTCTTAACTCCCGGCCTTTATTCTAACGTACCAATCTCTTTGTCCCACTGCTCATAAAGCTGACTTCCTAAATCTCCCAGACTGCTGATACGGAATTCATCTATTTTCAAATCCGCAATGGATTTTGTCAGTTCCTGATCCAGAAGACTGAAGTCAATGACCGGTATAGCAGCCATAGTATCCAGAGCGGTATTCTGTGCCTCCGGACTTATCATATAATTGATAAATGCATACGCTCCATCCTGATTAGAGCCGATAGAAGGGATTCCAAGTGTTACTGCACTTCCTGTAAAGGAGGGACTGAGCTGGGTAATCTTAATGGAGTCTGGTAATGTTCCCTTTTTGATCTGTGTAATTGCCATGTCCGCCCATGCAGGAATCATATCCACTTCCTTATTTGCCAGAAGATCTAAGGTTCCCTGATTCTTATTTGGATAAACGACTTTTCCGGAAGACTTGTACATAAAGGGATGAAGCTCTTTTAAAAGGTCAAATCCTTTATTCCATTTCTCCTTATTGGCAGGATCTGTGGAAGTGAGCGCAGTCTCATCCATAAAATTATACACGCTGGTTGTCACAAAAGAGCCGCCGGCTCCGCCTGATCCCGGAGTATTGTATGCAAAGCGGCCGGGATGATCCTTAATCCATTTATAAAGCTCTTCTGTCGTCTTAGGAGGTTCTGGTACTGTGTCTGAATTATAAGCCAGTACAACCGTTGTTCCCCTGTAAGGAACCACAAGATCATTACGGAAAGAAGATTCTACCTTAAGATTTTTAATATTTTCTATTTTAGATTTGTCAAGAGCTACAAAAAAGTCCTCTCCGCCCTCTTCCACATAACGGCTGATCTCATCTCCTCCTAATTCAATGACATCGTAGTCCGTATCAGACTGTCCCGCCTTCTTGGCTGCTACAACCCGGTCAAACAGACCCTGCGCTCCGGTTCCGGAGGTAATGAACTGAAGCTCTGCCGTATATTTATCCTGGGAAGCATTAAACTGCTCAATCTGTTTTTCAAACTGAATTCTTACGTTATCAGAGCCGCCGGCCCATACGGTAACTTTCTTTCCTCCATCCGCTTTAGCTGTTGTTTTTGCAGAGCAGCCTCCAATCAGCATAGCTCCAAGCGAAACAGACAGGATAATTGCCGCAGTTCTTTTTGTATTTCCAATTATTTTGTTCATCATTTTAAGTCTCCTCATATTCAGTGTTTTATTCTCAGGCACAATACTTACAGGTTTTTGTAAACAACAGGGATACCACATCCCTTGGCTTGATTTCTTCAGCAATAGCACGGGTGACATAGGCTTTCATTACCTGATTCCCAACCTCCACGTTGATTTCAACATAATGCCCCAGCACCATGGCAGTTCTCACTCTGCCGCAAATCTGTCCCTCTACTTCTCCTTTGGTAATCACAATGTCCTCCGGACGCACTGCCATGGCGCTTCCGTCATTTTGAATGAGGAAATTCATCTCTCCAATAAAAGAAGCCACAAATTGTGATGCAGGACGGTCATAAATTTCCTCCGGAGTTCCAATCTGCTCAATAACCCCTTTGTTCATCACCACGATTCTGTGAGACAGAGCCATTGCTTCCTCCTGATCGTGAGTTACAAATACTACGGTAATGTTTAATTCTTCCTGAATCTTTTTCAGTTCCTCTCTCATCTGACTCCGAATCTTTGCATCCAAAGCAGAAAACGGCTCATCAAGTAGGAGAACGGAGGGCTTCAGCAGAAGTGCCCTTGCAATGGCTACTCTCTGCTGCTGTCCGCCGGAGAGCTGACCGGGGTATTTCTTTTCAAACCCGCTCATATTTACCAGTGCAAGTCCCCTCTCGACTTCAGCCTTTATATCGTTTTTAGGAATCTTCTTTATCTCCAGTCCAAAAGCCAGGTTTTCATAAACCGTCATATGAGGCCACAGATTATAGCTTTGAAATACCATTGCTGTCGGCCTTTTTTCCGGAGGAAGACTTTTCACAGAGACACCATCTATAAGAATATCTCCGGAATCTACGGATAAGAAGCCTCCAAGAGTCCGTAAAATAGTAGATTTTCCACAGCCGGATGGTCCTAACATTGTTACAAATTCTCCCTCATGGACATCAATATTGATTCCATCAACACCATCACCATTTTTATAATGCTTTTTCATATCAGCAATTTTCAGCTTTATCTTTTTCTCCATAATTACTCCTTTCTACTTCACCCCATATCCACCGGACAGACTGTCCGCATTAATGTATTTGCGCATGAAAAACAGGACCAGCACCGTAGGAATTATAAGAATCAGAGACAGGACGGGACCGGCAGTCAGGGGATACTCCATAATCACGCCGTAAAGCTCCACCGGCATTGTTTTAATCTGGGGAAATCCTACTAAAAGCGTGCCCTGGGCCTCCTCTAAGGAGCTTAAAAAAGTAAATACACTTGCTACTGCAATACCTGGTGTGGCTAAAGGCAGTGTGACTTTAAAAAATGTTCTTATGGGACCGGCTCCTGCATCCCTTGCCGATTCCTCCTGCTGCCTGTAAACACTTCTGAACGCGCCGGAAGGAATCCAGGTCATAAACATCATGGAATTCAAAAAATGGATTATGACAACCCCTGCAAGAGTGCCCATTAAACCAAGCTTATAAAATAATATACCTATTGATATGTAAAGCCCCATCCTGGGATATGCATTGCTGAGCAGAAAGGAAAGGAGAAAAATACGTTTTCCAAAAAACTCATATCTGGCAAGGGCATAGGCTGCGGGTATACAGACAGCCAATGATACAAAAGTGACGATTATGGCCAGAAAAAATGAGACTGAAATAGAGCTGACCAGACTTCTCTGCTCCAATACGAATCCCCACCACTTAAAACCGAACTCCTGTGGAATAATCGCCGGCACTTCATATTTGTCCGCGAATGCCAGCATACATAAGTTCATCAGTGGAAGATAAAAAAAGATGAGGAACCCCGCAAACAGCAGATACTGAAAAAAACCTTTTTTTCCCAATATATAATAAAATGCCCTAGGCGACAAAAGCTTCATCCTTTAGCTTCTCCCTTCAGTTCCAGTGCAGCTGTTAAGTTCCTGGTTGTAATGTTAAAAAGTCCTTTTTTTAACAGACGAAGAATACCGTCCGGTTCGTTCACGGTCCAAGCGGACCCCTTTACCTGCATTCTAGCCAGCAGTTCTATGACCTCATCTGTATATGTATGATATTCCATATTGATACAGGATACAGGATAATCTTTAACCGCTGTCAGAAGTTTTTCAAGGCTTTTTACAGCTCCCTTCTCTTCCATTCTCTTATAAAAATCCGCCTGCAGATTTTCCGGGTTTATATAAACTTGTACTTCTGGATACCATTTTTCTTTTTCAGACAGTAAATTCAAATCAATCTCTCCTGAATAGATCAGCTGTTGTCTGACTCCATTCTCCCCTGCCAGCTGATAAACGGAGACTTCAAGTCCCTCTTCCTTTAAATCGCAGTTCATTTTTTTTTCAGGAAACTGTTTTAAAATACAAAATACTTCCTGAAGTGTCACACATTTTTCATCTGTTTTATTATGAGATAGAATCAATGTTCCCACCTGATTTTCTCTTACATCTGCTTCCATACAATCTGCTTTTGAATTCAATGCATATCTTATATACTCAATAGAATTGTCTTTGGTTCCATCGCAGCCGGAATGTGCTGTAATAACTGCCATGATGATTTCTCCTTCCCATGATTGCGTTTTTACCATGTTTTTGATTGTAACAAACCAATGTAAATTAAAAACCATCATTTCGAAAATTTTCAGTAAAATATTGATATAATTTTATATTTTAAATTAACAACTATATATTACGTGAATTTTACAATAATTATATTGACTTGTCTCCCGCTTTTTTCTATCATAATCTAGTTAAACTACCTTGAGATAATAAAACTTTCTATATTTTGTAAAGGATAATAATAATGAGAACAATTCAAACTTTTAACGGAACAATAAACCGTGGCTTTCAGGGAAATGTAACTTACCGCTTTCAAATTCCTTCCGGCTGCCGGGCACTTTCCATACAGCTGACCTATACAAAAGAACATCCTGCCACAGTAACTGACCCTGAGCAATTCCGGGCAGCCTATGAAGCTTACAGAGGCAGACCAGTCTCTGTAAAAGAGCTTGAAAAGGCAGTGGAATCTATGAAAACCGAAATTCAGCCCGCCTTATTTATTGGCAATAATTTTGCAGGAAACGTACATATGCCGGGGACGATAAAAGAGATTTTCATATCAGAACACACTTCTTCCAGAGGCTGCCTCCCAGTTTATCCCCTGGAGGGCATGGGAAAAGTGATTGTTAATGTATTCCAATGCGTGGAAAATGAAACATTTTACCAATTAGAAATAAAGGGGGATTATGAAGATGTGGAAAAGAATTGAATTGCACAATCATACCATAGAATCAGATGGCAGCATGACGGCAGCGGAGCTTGTGGATTATCTGGAAGGACAGGGGATTGATGCCTTTTCATTAACGGATCACAATACGATATCCGGATTTACGAAACTGGAAGAAAAACTTGCTTCCCATTCTTCACGGGTTGAATTCATAAAAGGGTTTGAGCTGACTTCTTATTACGGGCATCTTCTCTGCCAAAACGTATCTAATTATATTCCCTGGGATGATATTGATGAAATGAATGGAGATCTGCTGTTTTTAAGGGTTCATGAAGCCGGAGGACTTGCAGGACCTGCCCACCCGTTTTCCATTCCCTCTCCTTTTTCAAACGGAATGCGCTGGTCCATGAAGATACATGACTTAGGACTGATTGATTTCATTGAGGTTGTAAACAACTCCCATCCAATGGATCCGGATAACCAGAAAGCCATCCTGTGGTGGGAAGATTTGATTTTTTCCGGTTTCAATATCTGTCCGGTGACAGGAATGGACCTTCATCGTCCAGTTTCTATGAAAGGATTTTTCTCCACATATATCTTTGTAAAAGAGGAAGATTCTTCTCTTCCTCTTTCCATTAAACTGGACAAGGCCATACGGACTTGTTCCGCCTGCGTTACAAAAGGCCCTGTCCTTGACTGGGAACTGACGCAGGATGGGCTTAAAATATTTCTTGAAGACAGTCCCGGCCATCAGGAATGTTCTTACTTATGCCAGCTTCGAACCAGAGAGGAAACCCTTACTTTTTCACTAAAAAAAGAGTACTTACTTAAAGACATTACTGAAGGTATTCTATCCTGCAAAGCTGCTACACTTATGCTATTTGAGGATAAAACCGATATGTCTCATTTAACGGCCATTGCCCGCCCGCTTTTTTTTATCTGCAATAGTTAAAAATACTTTATTAATCCTTGGAAAGCTCTTATTCTGTTTTGTGTTTTCCCCAGTAAGACCGGTTCATGGTAAAGCTTAAAATCAGACGTCTGGGAAGGGTACGGTACCGTTTCCCCATAAGATACCCCATATATTTAAAGCCGCTTTTTATGATGACACCTGGAATCAGCCAGGGTTTCTTTTGCTTTACCAGCCAGATACAGGTATTCTTCACCAGCCGGATTCCCTCGCTTTCTGACCGGATTCCCTCGAACACCTCCGGGTGGTCTGCCTGGGATACAGCAAGATCAAAATTCCGTCTAAACTGGGCTATACACCCATAATTATGGGAGTGTATTACTTTTGCATCCGCTGCATATGCCACGGCCTCTCCCCGGTAGCGCACTGCATTTCCTGCATAAATCATATCTTCGTTGAAGATGGTGGTTTTTGTGAATCCCCCAGCCTCTAAAAATATGCTTCTGTCATAGGCACAGCATACATTGGATGCAAAAAACGTTTTAATCCCCAGTTCCTTTAGATCTGCCTCCGTCTTAACCCGGCTCCTTGCCGGATAATTAAAGGAGCGTGTGTACTGCTCTGCAAGGGCACAGTCCGGATTGGGAAGCTGTCTTGCATAAGCCATGACTACCCTTTCCCCTCCTTTGCCAGTGGCAAGGAACGCCTTTACCAGAGAACGGATCAGATTCTTATCAGCAGGAACCGCATCATCTGTCATAAACACCATAATATCTGCCCGCGAATAGCCGGCGCCCCGGTTTCTTGTACCGCCATGGTCGAACTCTTCTTTCGTCACATGATGGACTTCCAGATTCTTTATGTGTTCATAATCAGTTTCCTTCCAGAAGGACTGATCCGTATTCATAACAATTATTTTTCGTATGGGATAAGATTGTTCCTCCAGCCTGTGAAAAAGCCGCTTCAGCGTGTCATCCGGCTTATAAACCGGAATGATCACATCAACCGTTCTTTTCTCCCCTGTTAATTCTTCCATTTCAGATTCCTTCTTTCCTATCAGTAGCGCAGGCACGATGTGGAGCAGATCCGGATCAGCGCATAGATACTGACAAAACATTCCAGATACCATGCACTTTTTCTTAAATCTGCGCCGATTACCAGGCGGCGGTCATATATAGTCAGTAGAAGCAGGGGCAGAAGGGGAATGAAATAACGTCCCTGTACTCCTGTAATATACGTTAAATCTCTTGGTGTCCACCCCAGAAACATGGAGGTCAGAACAAGAACGGAGCTGGTAAATACCACGAATAATATCCACAGCTTCTGTCCGTCAGTCATAAGCACCTCTTCTCCCTTTCTCTTTATGACACTGATAAAGAGAGCGTACCAAAGCAGGGTTAAGCAAACCGGCGGAACCGTCAGGTTGGGATCCAGATTCCCTAAAAACCCTCCCAGCATAGTCACCAGATAATAGTCGTACTGAGTGACAAGAGTTTCGTAGTAAACCGTAAATACCTGAAATGGTCTCTGCCATACGTCAGATAAGTTATAACCTGCTGCTTCGCTCCATCCCACATAGCTTTCCGTGGCGCCTGCCCATGCTGAAAGTATCAGGTGGTTCACCAGAAAAACAGAAAGCAGCGTCACAGTAAGGACACAAAAAAGCGAAATCCAGTAATGTCTCCGGGATTGAAATTTAGATTTTGGAATCAGCAGACAGATTCCCGCTGCTGGCAGATAAACAATTTTTCCAGGCTCTAAAAGCACCAGCAGGAGCGTCAGAACCAGAAGATCTTTTCCTCTTATCTTCTCCTTTTCATAAGCCAGATGAAAACACCAGGAAAGCAAAAGCATGGAAAGCCCGATAAATGCAGCATCATAGGAATAAGAGGCTGCCAGATGAAGAGTCATGGGAAGACAGGAGACTGCCATCAGTACTTCTTTTTTAAAAGGCATCAGGCGGACAGAAACCGCTGCCATAGCTGCAAACGCCAGAAGGTTCATAAGCCGTCCTGAATATACCAGCGGAATATACCCCAGATGCATCAGTCTAGCAAGGGTGATCCCTGCTGCCTGGGGAAGATAGACCACTGGCGTGGTGTTAACCGGAATCTCCTCCCGGACAGTCACCGACTGACTGTGATCAACAGAAAACAGTTCTGTCAAAACCCGGTTATATGTTCTCTGACCAGGCTCCTTATAAAGACCGGGAACGTCATCACCGCTTCTTACCAGGACATTAGCTCCTTTTTTGATGCGTTCCTGTTCCTGAATTGAAGCATGCTTTAAAAACGCCTCGTCTGCCACGGCCGGCTTCCCCATGAGTTGGCTGGAAAGACGGTAGGCGCTGACAAAGTGGGCGGCTTCATCGGGAGCAGAAAAAGGTGTTAAGGCAAATAAGTAGAAAAAACCCAGTCCTATTACCACAATTGGATATAACCAGGGAAAAACTGCTTCCCTGATCCACAAAAGGAAGGCAAACGCAGCAAGAAATCCACAACCGAAAACAATCATCCACCAATAAAAACGGCGGACCGGTTCAAACTCCGGTGAGGGAATCCCCACGATGGTTTTCATATAGGTTCTGACAAACAGGAACATTAAAAGCAGAATGCTTCCGGCAGCAAGCCACAAGCCTTTCGTCCTTATCAAACGTTTCACAGTTTATGCTCCTCCTTCTCTGACGCTTCCTCTTTATCTAAGGCCAGCATCTGGATCAGCTCTGTCACCCTGCGTTCTAACTGGGATATCTTTATGGACTGGAAAAAGACCTTGGTGAGCAGGATAAAAATCATCAGGGTAAAAATAAAATTTGCTGTGGAATAGGTTCCCACCATGCCTGATATAAAATCTGCCACTCTGGGAAAAACACTGAACACAACCAGCAGCATGGAAAACATAACCCAGAAAATCGAATCCTCTATCTTCATTTTTGAGTGGCGTATCCTTGCCAATACATAAATAGTCAGCACCAGAGAAACGCTTATCAGCACGCAGCGCAGTAATAACGTCATGTCACGCACTCCCTCCTTTATCTTCTGTCCCGGACGCGGAAGCTCTGTACCAGTAAAATGGAAAAGAGCATCTTACCCATATACCGGGCCGCATTTAAGGGATTTAAGTAACTCTCTCCCAGAATCCGCTCATCCATCACCACTGGGATCTCCGCAACCCTGGCACCGTGGCGGATCAGATAGGATATGGTATCCGGTTCGGGTCCATAATTCAGCCCGTCTGCAAATTCCTTGATCATCTTACGGCTGAACATACGCATTCCGGATGTGGGATCGTTCACCTTCACCCCTGTTGTAAACCAGATGGCACCACTTAACATTCGGCTGCCAAGCATCCTGAGAGAGTGAGGTTTTTTGTCCGCTATAAAACGGGATCCTATGACGATGTCGTAACCTTCATCCATCTTTTCCTTCATTGGAAGGATGAATTCCGGCCGGTGCTGTCCGTCTCCGTCAAACTGTATGGCATAACCATAGCCCTTCCTGTGGGCATATTTCAGTCCGGTCTGAAACGCGCCTGCAAGTCCTAAATTCATGGGAAGATCGATGATCTTCCACCCGTTCCTTCTGCAGATTCTGGCGGTATTGTCAGTCGAACCGTCATTGATAATCACATAATCATACATGGGATAATTCTCTATGACCTCTCCCACCACCCGCTCAATATTCAGGGCTTCATTGTATGCAGGTATTACTACCAGTACCCGGTCTGTCATATCCTTTGTTCTCTCCTTCCCTTCTCTTTCGTATGAATAATACGGATTGCCTGCCCCATAAAGCAGAGCATGAGAATCAGCATTTCAAGCATGTACGAATACGCACCGCCGTTAATTCCGCCTGTTTTTACAAACTGATAGGAAAGTATAAACGAAAGGATACAGACCGGAACATATCCCCAGAATATCAGTCTCTGTCTCTTCATGATCACCAGGACATAATAAAATAAATTCATGACTGCGAAAAATCCGCCTCCCACAATAATGGCAAGAAGTCCTGATAAATAGGGAGCCAGTTCCACGTTAAACACAGCGGAAAGCACAGGAACTCCGATCGCCCACGCCCCTGCCAGGGCAATTACAGTAAGAAACAGTATAATTCCCGACAGCTTTTTTAGTACCACGCGAAATTCCGGAATCCTGTCTTCATTCCAGAGAATGGAGAGTCTTGTCAGGAACGGCCGGATTACAAAATTGGCCGCAAGGTTAATCACAGATGTGGGCATGAAGATTGCAACAAAAATAGCATTGTCTGCAGAGGTCATCTGGGAATCAACGGCATACTTTGCCATGGCAAAGATGAGACCATCTAAAAATACAGATAAAAACAAAAGGAAGCTGTCCTGTAACAGCTGTCTGTACCTTCCCTTAGCATGTACATAAGTAATATCCGTTATCCGGTCTGCCATTCGTTTATCAAACAGATAAATCCCCACTGCCTGGGATGCGGCTGCAACCGCTGATGAAACAATGAGATCCCTGGTAAATGCCAGAGTTCCTAAAAACAAACATACAGAAAACAGTGTCCGCCAGGTCATAGCCTGTCCGGTTAAATAAAGCTTTCCTTTTCTTTGAAATTCCGACTCGTAAACATCAGCAAAACCATCTAAGACCTTATAAAGAACCATGAAAAACACTACCATGATCTTTTCATACGTATAGTCGGAGGAAGAAATAAAAACTTTCCACAGAATATAGCAGATGCCGGAAAACAGGGCAGCGCCGCAGGTAACCAGACGGGCAAGCCGGTATTCTCCAAAGGTATAGCTCTCTCTAACATCGGTGCTCTGAATCGGTCTCATTCCAAAATATGCCACAAGAAACATCTGCTGCCCGAATGTACTGAAAGCAAACCCAAAGATTCCTCCCTGATCTGTTCCCACCAGATGATTGACCAGAGCCGTCAGCAGCATGCTGGATCCTGCATAAACCAGGCTTCCAATCATATTCCATGCTACATTTTTTCGTTCCATTATTATTCCTCTATTTCATTTCATTTCATTTCATTTCAATTCCTTTTATTCTACATGAAACGCCCAGAAAAGTAAACTGCCGGCGTTTTCTTACCTCCTCATGTTTTTCACCGTCCTGCATAAGTAAAAGAAACTTTCATACCGGAGCAGCCAGGAAAAACCTGCATAAAAGAGAACTCCTGTGATGATCTGCAATATCAATGTCAAAAGTGTCCCTTTAACCAGAAACTGCACACTGTAAACCAGGGCACACATGGCTGCGGACAGAACCAGAGAGGGAAATACATCTCTCCACTGCTGAAAGAAGCTGTAATTGAGAAGCTTCTTATTGGGGTATGCATTAATAAAGGTACAGATAAAATCAGTCAATGCCCGTAACGCCACCATGGTATAAATCCCAAATGGAATACTGATAAGCAAAGCGGCCACACTGACTGCTTTTTTAATAATTTCCAGCTTTAAAAAGATCTCACTTCTTCCAAGGGCATTGATTGCCTGTAAGTTTGCCACGTGAAGCGGCCAGGTGGCATAGGCAATGCAAAGCAGCCGAAGCATGGGAACACAGGGTAAATACTGATCTGTCAGCAGAAGCTTCACCATGGGTTCTGCTACGGCAATTAAACCTGCCATCATGGGAAAGACCAGATAGGAGCTTGTAACAATGGACCTTCTTACCATGCTTTTCACCCGGTCCCGGTCATTCTGGAAGGATGAAAAGGCAGGAAGCATCACAGACTGAATGGCAGCCCCCAGATTGTTGGCAATGAGGGCTGGAAACTGGTTTCCTCTTGAGTATTGCCCCATCATAGCCGAATTATATATTTTTCCAATTACCAATCCGTAAACATTGGTAAAAACCGTGTCAATCAGTCCGGACATCAGGATCTTCCATCCATAAGAGAACAAATCCCCTGCTTTTTGAAGGGAAAACTTAAAACTGGGTTTCCAGGTTTTTAAAACATGCAGCACAACCATAAGAAAAAAACTGTAAAAAAACTGCTGCATGGCAAGAGACCACAGCCCCAGACCCTTTAATGCCATCAAAACACCGATGATACCGGAACCGGCAGCTGCAAAAAGACTGGCCATACAAAGCTTTCTAAATTCCATGTTTCTGGAAACCGATGCGGACTGGACAGATATGACTGCACCAAAGAACAGAGTCAGGGATAAAATCCTGAGGACTGGAACAAATACTGGTTGTCCATAAAAATTCCCGATTGCAGGTGCACAAAAGAACAGAATTATATATAGAACAAAGGCAATCAGAAAGCTTACACAAAAAGCAGAGGAATAATCCATTTTATCCACATTCTGCTTCTGAATCAGAGAAGTGTTAAAACCGCTCTGGACAAATACATTGCCGATGGTAATAAATATCATGATCAGCATGACTTCCCCGGATTCGGACGGCGTTAAAAGTCTGGCGAGAAGGATGGATACAAGAAACTGGATTCCCTGTGTTCCCCCGTTTTCCATGACTTTCCAAAACAGTCCGGAAAGCACTCTCTCTTTCATATTTTCCTGGTACATACTGGCTTTTCTCCTCAATTATCCAATTTACATTTCCGCCTTATTGTACTATATTGACCAATAAATGTAAATCGTATATAGCATTTTCCAATTAGTTATGTTAAAGTATTATGGAATCACCATAAAATTTAGAAAGATTTACAGGAGGTTTTTAACATGCGTAAACTGACACGCGGCCTGGCGGCATTCTGCCTGACAGCTGCTCTTGTGCTCGGACAGGCTGCCCTTACTTGGGCGGATGAGGCATATGGACCAGGCTACAGGAATGGCGTCAGCATCAGTGATATCAGCCAGTCTGAAACTCAGAAACCGGCTGAAACTGAGGGAGGCGTTACAACAGAGGAAGCAGAAACCGCTTTGGCAAATGCAGGAATAGATATTGGACAGGAAGGAGAAGGAGGAGGTGAGGACGGCGTTGTGGATGAAGCCACGAAAGCTGCCCAGGAAGCAATGAAAGCAAACTTCCCCCGTCTTCAGACCACAGTTATGATCGGCGACGGCAACTGGACACAGCCTTTTGTCAACGACGCCTGGATTACCAATGACGGACAGGGCTTCCATGGATTATCTACATTTCTCACGAATATAGTAGGAAACGTGCTTTACCGGACCTATACATCAGGCACTGGCTGGTCCCCATGGGTTATGAACGGACAGCAGACCACCAATTATCCCAATGATGTGAATATCGAAGCCATACAGATGCGGTTTTCCGGTTATGTAAATAACCAGTTCAATCTCTATTATTCAGCGAAATTAGAAGACGGTACCACCACCGACTGGGCAAAGAACGGTACCAGTGCGGGAACCATGGGAACCGGACATTATATCACAGGCTTTCGAATGGCATTCTATGCAAAGAACTCTGTCTTTCCTTATAAGACTGACAAGCCGCTTATCTCCTCTGCTAAAGACGGTATGCAGATTATTGACGGCGGACTGCGTTACTTTAACGGAGACGGCACTCCCTTTACCGGCTGGGCCTGGCAGGAGAATGACCGATACTATTTTAAGGACTCTCTTCCAGTTGTAGGCTGGCAGTACATAGACGGCTTCAAATATTATTTTGATTTAAATTCAGGTAAAATGCTTACTGATTTAGAGCCTCTTGTGGGCAGCAGCGGTCCGTTTTTTATCAGCATCAACAAACAGATGAACTGTCTTACGGTCTTTGCTAAGGACGGAGCCAATGGATTTATTATTCCAGTCAAATCCTTTTTAACCTCAACAGGTCCGGATACTCCTCTTGGAACCTTCCAGACACCTGTAAAGTACCGTTGGAGGGATATGAATCATGGGATTTTCACTCAGTATGCAACAAGGATCTGGAAGGGCTTTTTGATCCATTCTATTCTTTACAGCCGTCCAGACAAGATGACTCTTGATCCCTCTACCTATAATTATTTAAGTATTGCCGAGTCAGCCGGCTGTGTCCGCCTCCTCTCCGGTGATGCCAAATGGATCTATGATCACTGCGCACTGGGTACTACGGTAAACATTTACGAATCACCGGTTCCCGGACCATATGAACGTCCTGCCATTGAGCAGATTATACCGGATACACAGACCTGGGATCCGACTGATCCTAACCTATAAAAACAACAAGTATTTTATCTGCTTCCGGTAAATGACCTACGAAGCAGATTGTATAAGCCGGGAGTCCGGTATTGAAACTGAATAAAGAACCTGGTCAGAGGCGAAAGCTCCTTATAATACCTTCGGAATGCAGGATTTAATATTTCCTTAAAATCTCTGGTATTGACCTTCGTCTGGTAATAGGTTCTGTCAGAAGCACTCATGGCGGCCGCCTTAAAACGGCCGCCTGTTGCTTTATCAAATTCATCATAGACCACTTTCATCCGCTCATAATAGGCCTGCTGCTTCCCGGCATAATTTCCTTTTTTCCCTTCAGCAGTCCAGGATCCTGCAACACCTACCCGGTATACGCTCATAGGTTCATCCATGTAATAACCGTACCCATTGGCTGCTGCCATCAGCTGCAAGGGGGTATCTCCTACGGGACAGTCCGTATAATAGTCAGGGAGTTCCTTCACAAGTCTGGCTGGAAATGCCATGGAAGACATGGCATACCCGGAGGCTTTGTCTATGATCTCTTCAGGCGTAAGAACTGTGGTCTTCCGGTAAGGCCTCATCTGGCGTTCTGCAACCGCTTTCCCCATCAGCTGAATTCTTGCACTGTGAATGCAAAGGGTGCAGTCCGGATGAGACTCCATATAATCCACCTGCTTTTGAAGCTTATCTGGTGAATCAAAGTAATCATCCCCATCACACATAAATATATATTTTCCTCTTGCACGGGGAAAATTAAATGCGCCGCTGATGTTATCGATCCCCTGGGAATACTGGTTTTCAGTCTGAATCAGAGGGCGGATCTTATCTGGATACTTAGCGGCATATTCCCGGATGATATCGCTGGTTTCGTCGGTTGAAGCATCATCATGAACCAGAATCTCATACTCAAAGTCCGTTTTCTGCATCAGAAAGCTGTCAAGAGCCTGCCGGATGAACGCACCGTGGTTATAAGTAACACAGTTAATGCTTGCCATGATATTCCTGTTTGATCCGTCTGTCATTCTGTAGTTCCTTCCTTTTCCAACACCTTTGTCACGTATTCCTCATATTTTCTGGCGATATACATTTCCGTGACAGCCACCTGGGCATCGATCTCCTCTTCCATGAAGCACCTCACATGGTTGGAGACAAAGTCATACCCTGCCATACAGGAAAATTCCACGCCGCCGGAAAACCGTGGATTACATTCCAGCATGGAATACGTCCCATCTTCCCCCTCAATGAATTCAAAATTAACACAACCGGTAATTTCAAGCGCCCTTGCTGACTCTTTACATAACTCTTCCAGAACAGGACTTGAAAACACCATAACAGAGGTACCTGCACCATTTAACGTCCTCAGCAATTCCCTGCGGCAGACAGCTGCAGACCGCTCAGGGTCCGCCTGCCGCACCACGTCCACTGTGATCACATTTCCCTTATAAAAGGGCTGTACCACATAATTAACCGCTTCACAGCCGGCAAGAAACCGTTTCGTCTCTTCCTGGCTGTGAAGATAGCAAAGCCCCTGGCTGCTTCTGCCGTTATACGGCTTTACAACTGCCGGATAAGGGATAGATTCAGGAGTCATGCTGTCCAGCCGTGCGGTGGGTATGGGATTTCCAATACCTCTTTCAGAAAGGAACTCATAAAACTTCATTTTATCTCTGCAGACCGTTATGGTTTCTTCCGGTGATAAGCATAATGTTACTCCGGCTTCCTCTAGTTTATTTCTGTTCCGGTTCCACACATCCACTTCTGCATCGGTCAGAACAATCAGTCCATCGGCAGCTTCCTTCCTGCATATGGTAAGAATCTCCTCAATGTACTCATCCTCCTGTGTAGCCAGAGGTACCTGATAAAATACAGATACATTGGAAGAATCAACAATCCACTCTGCAGGATAGATATCACAGCCGATCACCTTCAATCCCAGTTCTATTAAATTTTTAATTACAATGTCAGCGGAAAATGATCCGATCGCTGTTACAACTGCAGCTTTCATACGCTTTGGGTTCCTTCCTGTGCAGCATTTATGATTATATTACAGATTCGGTCTATATCCTCAAGAGGCAGATCCGCATAAAGCGGCAAAGTCAGAACACTGTCCGCCGCCCGTTTTGCATTGGGAAGCTTCAGACCGGAAAAACGCTCCCTGTAACAGTCAAAATCAGTAATCAGGGGGTAAAAATACTTCCTGGCAAAGATATTGTGGGAGGCAAGAATATCATATACCTGGTCCCTGGTAAGGCAAAAGCCTTCAAATGACACAGGAAAATAAGCATAATTATGCCGGATCCCCTCTTTTACCGGACTCAGACGGATTCCGGCAATCCCTTCCAAATGCTCTCTGTACCGTTGTGATGCGATCCTTCGTTTTTCAATGTTTTCCTCCACATGGCGGAGGTTGCAGATTCCCATTGCTGCCTGAAATTCATTCATCTTTGCATTGCCGCCAATGTATTCCACGGATTCTTTCCCGGTTATTCCAAAATTCTTTAAGTAATTGAGCAGGATCTCCAGCGCAGGCTCCTGAAACGTAACCGCGCCTCCCTCTATGGTGTTATACACCTTGGTCGCATGAAAGCTGAACATGGAAGCATCTCCGTAGGTTCCGATTCCACGATGATTCACCTCAACACCAAAGGCATGGGCTGCATCATAAATCACCTTTAAGTTATACTTCTTTGCAATAGACTCTATTTTTTCCACGTCACAGACATTTCCATACACATGAACGGGAAGGATGGCTGTGGTTTTATCTGTAATCAGAGCTTCGATCTGACCGGCATCAATGGTATAATCATCTTCTCTGATATCACAGAATACAGGAGTCAGATTATTTCTCACAATAGCATGGGTGGTGGAAGCAAAGGAAAAGGGCGTGGTTATTACCTCTCCGGTTAAGTTCATCGCCTGCAGCACCATCTCAAGAGCCATATGTCCGTTCACAAACAGAAGAAGATTTTCCGCTTTTAAATAATCCTTCAGCTGGTCCTTCAGTTTGTCATGGAATTCGCCCATATTGGTCATCCAGGCAGTCTCCCAGATTGGTTTGATCTCTTCTATAAATTCTTCGTAAGAAGGCATGGAAGCCCTCGTTACCAGTATTTCTTTCTCATTTGGTATCATTCTGCCATTCTCCTCATTTTCCCATACGCTGTGTCCGTTCAGATGGAAAACATCTGTCCCAGCGTTCTTACACGGGTACTTTTAAACAGTTTGTATTTTATAATGGTCTTAATCTTTCCCGCTCTGCTTCTTCCGGAAAGCTTTATAAATTCACGAAACAATTCCAGCTGACCGTCAGTCATGGATTGTCCGTAGATAGAAAGAAACGACTCTGCCTGTTCAAACAAACTGTGGTAATTTTCCCTGATTTTCTCCCGGCGGCCAATTCTCTGTGAGAGCTGTTTTATTCCGCTCTTTGCTCCTACCTGATTGGTGCCATGCTGCCGGTAGCGGACCAGCGGCTTGTCAATATAGGAGATTTTTCCAAAACAGCTTGCAACGAGACCAAGCCACCAGTCATGCATAACACATGTTTTTGGAATCTGCACTACCAGATTTTTTAAGGAGCGGTTAATCATCATGGTATTGCCTGTAATATTATTTTCAACCAGATAGTGGCTGGGGCGGTTATCATTAACTCCGATTTTCTGGTACCTTGCCATGGAAGGGGAAATCACCGTTCCTGACTGGTCCATGACCGAAAGGTCGGAATGGATTAAAAGCGGCATATCCCTGCCCCATCGTTTCTCCATCTTTTTCATTTCCCGCAGGGTTACTTCCACCTTATCCGGCAGCCAGATGTCATCCTGGTCACAAAACATAAGATATTCATCCGAGGCAGCTTCTAACAGGCGGAAAAAATTGTCTTTTGCGCTGCCTGTAGGCTTCCCGTTTTTTAAAGATACCACCCTGTCCGGAAACCAGTTTTCATATTCCATAATAATCTGGGGAGTCCGGTCAGAGGAACCGTCATCAGATATTAAAATGGTAAACTCCTGATTGGTCTGCCTCAAAAGTGATTCCATCTGCTCTTTTAAATATGCTTCCCCATTCCAGGCAGCCAGTAGTACTGTTATCATTCCATTCCCCTCTCTCAACTCCAATTACCATGACATTCCCAGAATCTTAGTTAAAAACCAGATCTCAAACATGAGAAAATTCAGGAATCCTTTTGCTGCCAATTCCTGAAACCGGTTTATTTTTAAATATTTTCTATAATAATGAAGCTTGCTTCTATGCAGCAGCGCCTGTTTCTTAAGTATTGAGCTAACTGATTTATTAATAGAGACCGAGTGAAGATGGACATAGGTCCTGTCAAGCAAAAGGAGTGTCTTATACCCCTTTTCTTTCAACTTATGGCCCAGAATCTTCTCCTCATAATAGAGAAAGACTTCTTCGTCATAGAGTCCGCATGCAGTTAATGCATCTGCATCTGCCAGCAAAAGAGAACCAGGAACTGCATCTGCTAAAGCGCAGCGTTTTGCTCCCCCTGGTACAGCCGCCCAAAAAGCACGCTTATCCGGATCATAGGTGAGCCACCGCTTCAACAGCCGGCGTGTAACCAGCCCGGTATCCAAAAGGTCCGCAAACAGACCTGTAAGCTTCCAGCCAGGCAGCCCTGCCTTACCGCTCTGGTCAACGGGAATTGCAGCTGTCACTGCAACAGATTTATCAGCAGCAAATAAAGCCTTCATGGCAAGAAGCGTCTCCTGTGAAAACAGGACATCGGGATTTGCAATGAGTACATGGGTAGCACCTAATTCGCTGTATGCATAGCGGATACCCAGATTATTCCCATAGCCATATCCGCCATTCTTTAAGGAGCTGACCACATGTATCCTTCCGCCGCTTAATTCCTTTAATCTGGCGGCAGAATCATCTGTGGAATGGTTGTCAACGATAACAATGGAGTCCAGAGAGGAATACTCTTTGATCGATTGA
Organism: Lacrimispora amygdalina; assembly: GCF_900205965.1. GTDB lineage: Bacteria > Bacillota > Clostridia > Lachnospirales > Lachnospiraceae > Lacrimispora > Lacrimispora amygdalina_A. The sequence continues at coordinate 274,414 of NZ_OAOF01000003.1, read as the reverse complement.
ACCAGTCTTATGGTGGTATCGGCATCGTTATAGTTCAAGATGATACAGCTTACGTTCATATCTGCTCCTTTTAAGATCCTTTTCTGGAATTCACCAGCTTCATTCCAAACCGGCTGCTTATAAAGTCACGAAACGGGGGGCATAAATATGTGCCGTAATTCATGAGATGATACGCTGCCATATAGAATCGGTTTCCCTTCTCCTTAGGAGTCCCTGCCCAGGGAGTCTTCGCAAGATACTTCTCGTACGCTCTGCGGTAGTGGTTTAGATTTCCTTCCTTCCAGGGTCTTTCATCTCCCATGAAATGAAGAATCGCCGGGTGCCTGCCAGCCTGTTTAAAGCCGTTCTCCGTAATCATGGCATACACCGGCGACAGCCTGACCAAATGCCGGTAATGAAAATACCGGTAATTGGTAAAGTAATTATAGCGGGGAGACAATGGCCTGATTCTGCCCTTTAAGCTTCCATTAATGGTATCCTGGTCTCCGGCAAAGAGCTTTCCTCCCTTGGAGCGGTAGAAATCAAGAAGCATCTTCTGGGCGTTCTTCTCTCTCCACTGGTTTAAATCTATTAAAAGTACTCCGGAATTGAAATAAGGTTCTTCCGGACTTAAGCCGATCTCCTCTTTAATACATGGATAAATGGTAGGTTCCATCACTGCGCCAAGCAGAAAGGGCCCCAGATCTGCCTTCCATAGTCTCTCTAAGGAAGACAGCACCACCGTATCACAGTCCAGATAGAGAACCCGTTCCACATGCTCAGGAAGCACATCGCCTAAAAACAAACGGGCCATAATACTTAAATCAAATCCCCCGGTATCCACCTTATGGGAAAACCGTTCTTTTAAATTTCCCAGCTCTATCACCGAAAGCTCCCGGTCAAATTCTTCTGCTATCCCGCATAAGCGGTCTTTTGTTTCCTCTGACAACCCCATGGATAAAACCCAGATATCCAGTGTTTCTATCTTTTTGTTATGATCTAAAAGAGAATAGAGAGAAACTGCCAGGTGTCTGGCATACTTATCGTTGGATGCATAAACTACATTCATCATAACCTCCCCGGCCTGCCGATTTTTCCGTTGTATTGTACTATAGCTGACTGGAAAGAGCAAGCTGAGCTTCCGCCATTCTCATAGCAGACTCGATGACCTTGTCCATATCATAATATTTATATTCTCCCAGTCTTCCTCCGAAGATCACACGATCTTCCTTTTGGGCCAGTGCCGCATAGGTCTGATACAATTCCTGATTCTTTTCATCATTTACCGGATAGTAAGGTTCCATACCCTCACTCCAGTCACTGGGATATTCTCTGGTTATCACTGTCTTTTCCTGTGTGCCAAACTCAAAATGCTTATGTTCAATGATTCTTGTAAAAGGCGTCTCACGGTCTGTGTAGTTGACAACTGCAACTCCCTGATAATTGTCTGTAGGAAGAGTCTCTGTTTCAAATTTCAGGCTGCGGTATTCCAGTTTTCCAAACCGGTATCCGTAAAAGGCATCAATCATACCTGTATAGATAATCGTTTCCCCTAGGCTGTCATACTTCTCTCTGTCTTCCAGATAATCCACAGAAAGCTCCACATCACAGCCCTCAAAAAGCTTGTCTGTTATCACGTTATAACCGCCGATTGGAATTCCCTGATATAAATCATTGAAATAATTGTTATCATAGGTGAAGCGGACTGGAAGCCGCTTAATAATAAAAGCCGGAAGATCCTTACAGTCTCTGCCCCACTGCTTTTCCGTGTAACCCTTTACCAGTTTCTCATAAATATCTGTTCCAACAAGACTGATTGCCTGCTCTTCTAAGTTTTTCGGCTCGCCTGTAATCACCTGTCTCTGCTGACTGATCTTCTCTTTCGCCTGCTCCGGGGTAGACACTCCCCACATCTTGCTGAAGGTATTCATATTAAAGGGGAGATTGTACATCTGCCCTAAGTAATTGGCAACCGGACTGTTGGTGTAGCGGTTAAATTCCGCCAGTTCATTTACAAACTGCCAGACCTTACGGTTACTGGTATGGAAAATATGGGCGCCATACCGGTGTACATGGATTCCTTCCGTCTCCTCACAATACAGGTTGCCCCCCAGATGCTCTCTTTTTTCAAGAACCAGGCATTTCTTTCCCTGCTTTCCAGCAAGATATGCAAATACGCCGGAATAAAGGCCGCCTCCGACAAGCACATAATCATATTTCTTCATTTTTACTCTCCCGTCGTTTATAAACTGCATTTATTATACTAAAGTCTGCCACAAAAGTAAACGCCGGAGGCAGTCTGCTTTAAAAAGAGAATAAAATGACAAAAAAGGGACCCTGTCTCAAAAAAGATAGGATCCCTTTCATTATCTGATCTTAATAAAACAAACGGTTTACCGCACTGAAGATACCCCGGATCGACGCTCTGGTGATATTGGAACTGATTCCCACACCGTAAGTTGCCTTACCGGTCTTCACATCAAGCAGATGGATATAGGAGGCAGCCTGTGCTCCTGATCCTGATGTAAGAGCGTGCTCGTAGTAATCCAGCACCCGGATCTCGATACCAAGCTCCTTCTCCAGACCCTTCTGGACTGCATCGATAGGACCGTTCCCGACTCCCTCGAATACTTTTTCCACACCATGGTCTGTGTAGCGGACTTTTGCAAGAGTTGAGAACTCCACATCTTCCTCTGCCTCTGTAATCTGGCTCTTTCTGAAATGGACCGGTTCCTTTCTCTCTGTATAACAGCTTTTAAACTCTTCCAGAATCTGCTCAGGCGCAACTTCACCCTGCTTCTCGGAAATTGCCTGAATGACATCAGCAAACTCCTTGTGCATTCCCTTCGGAAGCTTGAAGCCATAGAAGGTATCCATAACAAATGCTACGCCGCCTTTTCCAGACTGGCTGTTGATCCGGACAATGGGCTCATACTGCCTTCCAATATCGGAAGGATCGATGGGAAGGTAAGGAACCTCCCAGAACGGATTCTTCCTTTCATGCATCATCTGCATGCCTTTGTTGATGGCATCCTGATGAGAGCCTGAGAATGCGGTGAAAACAAGCTTTCCGGCATATGGGTGTCTGGGTTCCACCTCCATCTTGGTACAGCGTTCGTAAACATCTACGATCTCACGGATATTCTCAAGATGAAGCTCCGGATTAATGCCCTGGGAAAACATATTATAGGCAACGGTTAAAATATCCACGTTGCCGGTACGTTCTCCATTCCCAAGCAGGGTACCTTCCACACGGTCTGCTCCCGCAAGAAGTGCCAGCTCCGTAGCCGCAATTCCGGTTCCCCTGTCATTATGAGGATGAACGCTTAAAATAATGCTGTCACGGTTTTTAAAACGGGAATTCATCCATTCTATCTGGTCTGCATATACATTGGGAGTAGTCATCTCCACTGTTGACGGAAGGTTAAAGATAATCTTTTTCTCCGGAGTGGCTTCCCAGGTATCCTGCACTGCCGTACAGATATCAAGGGCAAATTCCAATTCTGTTCCGGTAAAGCTTTCAGGAGAATACTCAAGCATAACCTCTCCCTTAAAATCCTGCATGTACTGCTTCACCCATTGGGTTCCCTGCACAGCAATTTCCTTAATCTCATCCATCTCTTTACGGAAGACCACATCACGCTGTAATGTAGATGTAGAATTGTAAATATGAACGATCGATTTTTTAACTCCCTCTAAGGCTTCAAAGGTTCTCTTAATCAGATGCTCCCTGCACTGGACCAGAACCTGAATCACCACATCGTCCGGAATCAGCTTCCGTTCCACAAGCTGCCTTAAGAAATCAAACTCAATCTGGGAAGCAGCAGGAAATCCCACTTCAATCTCCTTAAAACCAAGTTTAATCAGAAGGTTAAACATCTCAATCTTCTCTTCCACCACCATAGGCTCAATTAAAGCCTGGTTTCCGTCTCTCAAATCCACACTGCACCAGATCGGCGCTTTCATAATCTCCCTGCAAGGCCATTGTCTTTCCGGATAGCTTACTACCGGTACCCGCTTATATCTTTCATAATTCAACATGTCTGATCTCCTCCATCTTCCCTTAATGTCTGCTTTTACCTCGTTACATAAAAAATCAGTCCAGGCTCTGGAGTCGATAAATCACGCTGTATTTTTTGACAATGAACAACGTAGGCTTTAAAGGTCTAACCCCATCTATCATCATTCCTTTGCATTAAAATCACATGCCGTGCTGTAACAAACCACCACGGTAAAGTGTTATGCTATTATAGCATGAGTAAAAATGACTTACAAGAAAAACTTTTCAAAACTAACAACATTTATCTGCTCATCTGTAAAAGCTTGGTCTTTAATTCCCCTTCCATACGGGCAAGCTCTGCTTCTGCTTCTCTTCGCTTCTCCCTGCCCTCAACCTGAATGCGAACCACTTCATTAAGGGTTGTAATCAGGGATTCATTGGTCTTTTTCAGGGTTTCCATATCCACAATTCCGCGCTCTGATTCCTTCGCAGTCTCAATGGTTGCCGTCTTTAACACTTCTGCATTCTTTCGCAGCAGCTCATTGGTCATATCCGTAACTTCTCTCTGCGCCTTTGCCGCCTGCTCCGAATGATTGATTCCAATAGCAAGCACCATCTGGCTTTTCCAGAGTGGTATGGTGTTGACCAGAGTGGACTGGATCTTCTCCGTCATTAAAGTATCGTTATTCTGAACCAGTCTGATCTGAGGTGCCATCTGAATGGAAATCATACGGGTCAGCTCTAAATCGTGGATCTTCTTTTCAAAACGTCCGCACATGGCAGACAGATCATTGGCCGCCTGGGCATCTTCCGGAAGACCGCTTTTTGCCGCACGATCCATCAAAAGAGGAAGTTCCTCCTGCCGGACCCTGGTCAGCTTTCTTTTTCCTGCCAGAATATACATGGTAAGTTCTTTAAAGTAAGTGGTATTTAACTCATACATTTTATCTAACAGAGCAACGTCCTTTAAAAGCTGAATCTGGTGATTTTGAAGAAGCTTGCAGATCTGGTTTACATTGGTCTCCGCAGAAGCGTACTTAGCCTTTATGCTGTCAATACGGTTGGCGCTCTTTTTAAAGAAGCCAAAAAAGCCTTTTTCCTGTTCCTCGTCTTCAAAGCTTTTCAGCTCAGTGACCACATTGGAAAGCATCTGTCCAACTTCTCCCAAATCCTTTGACTTTACATTATCAAGAGCCGTCTCAGAAAAGTCAGCAATCTTTTTCTGTGCTCCTGCGCCGTACTGGAGAACCATATTGGAATCTTTTAAATTGATTTTTTCAGCAAAATCAGAAACGAGCCGCTCTTCTTCCGGGGTAAGCTCCGGGTCCGGCACTGCCTGTGTAACCGTAGCTTCACGCTCTAAAAGTTCTGCACCCTCTTTCACACCCTCCGTCTGTTCAAATGGAGTAAGTGTAAGCTGGGGTGCTTCTTTTATCATATCTTCCATATCCTTGCTCATTCTTTCATTCCTCCTGTAAAATCGCTTTCCGCCCAGCCATCCTTTTTGAGCATGGTCTGCAGCACCGACGCATCTGTGGTGATGTCCATAGCCGTATCCTGGTATAGATCATCCAGGAGCCGTTCAAACGCCTGATTAATGGTGTCAAGAGTGCCTTCTATTTCCTTTTTTGCATTCAGGATATTATTGCCCTCGATTCCTGTGCTGTCAAAATCCCGGTAGGCGTTCACCAGCTTTACGGTGGTAGGAAGGTAATAATCCATAAACTGTTCTATCTCTCCCATCTGATCCGGATGCTTTAAAACCGTATCAAAAATTCTCTGTATTACGTCCTCCAGCATGGATATTTTCCGGGATATCACTTCGCCTGGAATGGCATCGTTGGCTTCTTTTAATACCCGCAGATAATTTCTGCCCTGGGCCATTATCTCCTGTAAAGCCTGATTCTCCTGCACAGCCTCCTCAGTAATCTGACTGAGTCTGGCTTCTTCTTCCCGCTCCTTTAATGCCTTCTGGCATTCCAGATACTGGTTATAGGTAGCCTCACTTAATATCAGGCAGGTTTTCTGTTCATCTAAATAAGCATGGGGGAAAATCCCCAGCTTCATCATCTTCTCTATATCCTTCAGCACATATTCACGGGACTTTCCAACACTTGCGGCTAATTCCTCCAGATTGGAATACATCCGTTTTTCTGACTGCTTCGCATAGATTCTGGCCCTTTTTAATCTTCCGGTTATGGACAGTCCGGAAAAAAGAATGAAGCCAGAAGCAGTTCCGATTGCAAGAAGGGATACAAAAGCAATGGCTGCCGCCCATGCAACAGGTTTTAAAATCAGAGAAATAAACAGAGCAGCAAGAAGAGCAATAAAATTAAAACCCAGAAAAAGGCTTCCAAAAACAGTTAAAAGTATCCCGGATACCCGTCCCTGCTGGTTAATCTTAATCTCCTGTCTGCCTGTCCCTGCCTTTACGGTGCTGCTGGTCTGAAATGCTCTGTAGCCAGGTCCCTCATCCGTACGTTTTTTTTCTTCACCGGTTTCACCCGGATCAGTCCGCTTAAGCGTCTGGGTCCATCCTTTCGATCCTTTTACCAGCTGGTTTTTTACTTCCTCAAGCGCAGAGTTTACGGAATCGGATATCATTTGGTTCAGCTGGTTAAAATCCCTGGAATCAATTGCACTTTGTACTGTGCTGCGGATATGTTCTCCTAAGTTCGATTTATCTTTCTTATCCATATTTCCGATCTCCCAAAATAAGTTTGCAGATAAGTACAATCATAGCATGATTTTTTGGTATTTACAATCAGCCCCCCTTTCCGATCAGGAAATAACATGCCCCTTTGATTTCATAACATCAATTACCTGTTCCACATACTGCTCGCATGTTTCTAAATCAGCGGCTTCTACCATCACACGGACCACAGGCTCCGTACCTGACTGGCGCAGAAGAATCCTTCCGCTGTCTCCAAGGCTTTGTGACACTTTATCCACTTCAGCCTTTACCGCTTCATCATCCTGGGCTGCTGTCTTATCGTGAACCCTGACATTTTTTAAAACCTGCGGATAGATCTCCAGCTCAGAAACCAGCTTACCAAGGCTTTCTTTTTTCTCCAGAATCACTTCCATCACTTTTAATGACGTTAAAATCCCATCTCCGGTCGTTGCATGCTTACTGAATATGATATGACCTGACTGTTCACCGCCCAGGCAGTTTCCATTGGCAACCATATTCTCATAGACATATTTATCGCCCACAGCGGTTTTCTCGTATTCAATTCCTTCCCGCTCCAGCGCTTTATACAATCCGAAATTAGACATTACGGTTGTTACCACTTTATTATTTTTAAGGACGCCCTGCTCTTTCATGTATTTACCGCAGATATATAAGATACCGTCTCCATCAACTACATTCCCATTCTCATCCACTGCCAGACAGCGGTCTGCATCTCCGTCATAAGCGAATCCTACATCAGCTCCCACTTCTTTTACAAACTTCACCAGCTGATCAATATGAGTGGAACCACAGCCTGTGTTAATATTCAATCCATTGGGTTCATTACTGATTACATGGGTTTCTGCACCAAGCGCATCAAAGACATTCTTCGCAATTGCCGACGCGCTTCCGTTGGCACAGTCTAAAGCAACCTTTTTATTTTTAAAGGATCTGGTTGCCGTTGAAATCAAATAACCGATATAGCGGTTTCTGCCTGCTGCAAAATCCACGGTTCTGCCGATCTGGTCCTGGGTGGCAAAGGGAAGTTCTTCCATCTCACCATCTAAATATTTCTCGATTTCCGCAATAACTGATTCTTCTAACTTCTCTCCCTTTTCATTGATCACCTTGATCCCGTTATCGTAGTAAGGATTATGGCTTGCAGAAATCATAATTCCGCATGAAAAGCCTTCTGTCCGGACAACATAGGATACGCTGGGAGTTGTGGTTACATGCAGAAGATACGCATCTGATCCTGATGCTGTAAGACCAGCCACAAGAGAGTATTCAAACATATAACTGCTGCGCCTTGTGTCTTTTCCGATTACGATCCGGCATACCTCCTCCGGTTTTTTCCGGCCATAATACCAGCCTAAAAACCGGCCTACCTTAAACGCATCCTCAACCGTCAGTGTTACATTTGCTTCTCCTCTAAAACCGTCTGTTCCAAAATATTTTCCCATATTATTATTCTCCTTTTATACTACTGGGGTGATACAAAGTGATATGTACTATATCATAAACCTGCCTTTTTTTCAATTTAAGGGGCTGATACTGCGTAAAGAATGGTTCTGGCATCATCAAACTCATAGCTGCAGGTGACAAACGACCACAGGGTATCCACCGGCTTTTGCGGTGCCTGATAGAACTGGCCGTTCTTTGTCATCTCATCAACATAAGACTGAAAACTGGCATCTGAATCAAATTTCGTTTTTCTCCGGATACCTCCCGCATCGGTATAGAGCACCGTAACGGGCCGCAGATGAAACTCCTGCTGCGGTGTATAGATCACTATGGTCTGATGGGCCTGGTAAAAAGATTCATCCTTGTATTTTATGATATCTTTAAACATGGAACCGTTTTTCATATGATGCCCATAAATTATGTTATGCCTGCCGGAAAAATCAGGTTCGCTGTCACAATCCAGAAAAATAGCTCCTGACGGATTCTTTTTTCCCTCAAAATCTGTATCTAAGTAAGTATCATTGTTATCTGTCCTGACAATGGGGTAATCGATATTTGTGCCTTCAATGAGGATCCAGCCGACAACATCCGGATTGATTTTCTTAAGTTTATCAAAATCAATGGGGGAAACGTAAGGTTCTTCTTTATTTCCCTCTGTAACTGTATTGGCAGTCGTGCTCTCCTTCGTTCCCTCTGCAAGCTCTGCCAGACTTTCATAAAGATGCTCAGAATCCTGCCTCTCCCGGTAATCCGAATAAAGTGCACCGGCTCCCGCTGCCAGAAGCAGGAAGGCAAGCACAAGAATTCCTGCTGACAGTTTGTTTCTGTTCATAACTATCTCCTGCTTTCTTTTTTGTATTCTTATGCTTCAGTATAGCTTATTTTAATAAAAATCTCAATCTTTTATAAGCTGCGCTAGACTTTTGGCGTTTTTTTCTATATACTAAGGAAAGAAAATGTTACTTTGGAGATAACTTATGAAAAAACAAGAGACGATCATTTATGTGAACATGCTAGGCGGCTTCTCCGTTGCAGTAGGAGACAAAATAATAGTTGATCAGAATAATCAGGCAAAAAAACCATGGAGTCTTTTGGAATATTTGATCACCTTTCGGGGAAGAGATATTCCAGTTGAGGAATTAATCGACCTGTTCTGGAAGGATGAAGCAAGCAATAATCCTGCCGGTGCTTTAAAGACACTGATGTTCCGTGTCCGTAAACTTCTTGAGCCTCTTGGATATCCAACTCAGGAACTGGTATTTCAAAACAGAAAAGCTTACGGCTGGACAAGGGATCTTGTTACCGTGTGTGACACAGACAAGTTTGAAGAACTTTGTCTTCAGGCTGAAAGCAAGGAATTTCCGGAAGAGACACGCCTGAAACTGTCAATGGAGGCTTTTCATCTTTATAAGGGAAACTTTCTTCCTAAATCCGAATGGGAATCCTGGGTAATTCCGATTCATACGTATTATCATACCCTTTATCAGAAATTAGTCAAAAAAATTCTTTCCATGTTAGACAACCGGAAAGATTATCCCACTATGATTGATGTCTGCCAGCAGACAATTTCTATCGATCCTTACGGAGAAGATGCTCATTACTATCTGATTTATGCCCTGTACCAGAGCGGCAATCAGATGATGTCACTGGAACATTACAAACGGGTGAATGACATGTTCTATAACGAATTCGCCATCACTCCTTCCATCCGCTTTAAAGAGCTGTATAAGATGATCAGCGATAAAAAGCATGGAATTACCATGGATTTAAGCACTATCCGGGAGATACTTCTGGAAGGCGGAACCAATAAGGGGGCGTTCTGCTGTGAGCCTTCTGTGTTCCGGGATATCTACCAGCTGGAATCCAGAGCCATCGAACGAACCGGAGATTCCATCTTTTTATGCCTGCTTACCATCAGCAACTTAAAGGGGGAATTATTAAAGCCTGCAGTTCAGACCAGAGCCATGGATGAGCTGGGCAGTTCCATCCGCAATTCGCTGCGAAGAGGTGACGTTTACAGCCGGTACAGCGTAAGCCAGTATTTAATGCTTCTGCCTACTGCAACCTATGAAAACGGAGAGATGGTTTTAAAGCGGATCATCCAGAATTTCAAAAAGGAATACTCGAGAAAAGATCTGTCCATTACCTATTCTCTGCAGAGTGTTCTGCCATTTAATTAAGGTTTTACTTATCACTACCTACTACAGGAGGACTATGATGTTACAGGAAGATTTTATTACATTGACGCTTCAAAAGCAAAAGAACATAGCACTGATCGCCCATGACAATGAGAAACATTCATTGATTGAATGGTGTATAGAACACAAGGAGATCTTAAAAAATCATACGCTTTGCGGTACTGGTACCACAGCACGTATGATTACAGACCAGACCGGTCTTAAAGTTAAGGGGTATAACAGCGGTCCTTTAGGCGGTGACCAGCAGATCGGTGCCAAGATCGTGGAAGGACGGATTGATCTGGTTATCTTCTTTTCCGATCCCCTCACTGCACAGCCTCATGATCCGGATGTAAAGGCGCTGCTTCGTATTGCCCAGGTTTATGATATTCCCATTGCCAATACCAGAGCGACTGCTGATTTTATCATAACTTCTCCGCTTATGGAACAGACTTATGAACATCAGGTAATTAACTTCAATAAGAATGTTGCAGACAGAGCGAATACACTGTAACATGTAATAAATCAAATGGAGATACTGCTTCAATATCTGTTTTAGCAGCATCTCCATTTTTTTATCCGTTTCTTAGATTTTACTCTGTACTATTTTTATCTCAGCAGAATATCTGCAATTCTTCCGCTGGCCTTACCGTCTCCATAGGGATTGCCCGCCCTGCTCATCCTCTCATATAAATCTTTATCACTAAGCAGACCGGATACGCAATCATAGATACTCTTTTCTCCAATCCCGGCCAAAACCAATGCCCCTGATTCAATTCCTTCCGGCCGTTCGGTTGTTGTCCGCAAAACAACAACCGGTATTCCCAGACCGGGTGCTTCTTCCTGAATCCCACCGCTGTCTGTCAGTATTAGCGCTGCCCTTGCTAGGAAATTATGAAAATCAACTACATCCAAAGGCTCAATCAGACGGATCCGTTCCTCTCCTGCCAATACAGAACCTGCAATTTCCCTGACGAGTGGGTTTAAATGAATGGGATAGATGACCTTAACGTCGGGATAATCCTCTGTGATCCGTCTGACTGCCTGGAAAATCTGCCTCATGGGATCTCCAAGATTTTCTCTTCTGTGAGCGGTCAGTAAAATCAGGCGGCTTCCGGATGACCATTTTAGCAGATCATGATTATAGTCCTCCCTGACAGTTGTCTTCAGTGCATCGATTCCAGTATTGCCTGTAACAAATATGGCAGATGACTTCTTTCCCTCACGAAGCAGATTCTCTCTGGCCTTCTCAGTTGGAGCAAAATGGTATTCTGCCATAATACCAATAGCCTGTCTGTTAAATTCCTCAGGATAAGGAGAATAAAGATCATACGTCCTTAACCCGGCCTCTACATGACCTACCGGAATGTGCAGATAAAAGCAGGCAAGTGCACAGGCAAATGCCGTGGATGTATCTCCATGTACTAAAACCACATCCGGCTTTTCCTTTTCCAAAATAACACGAATGTTATTTAAGATACTGACGGTAATCTCAAACAGCGTCTGCTTCTCCTTCATTATGGAAAGATCGTAGTCCGGATTAATGGAAAATGCTTCCAGAACCTGTTTTAACATGGATTTATGCTGCCCTGTAACGCATACGCACACTCTGGCCTCATTTCTTCTTTTCAGTTCTTTCACCAGAGGACACATTTTTACAGCCTCTGGCCTTGTTCCAAACACAAGCATAATATTTTTCACATTTAACTCCTTACATCAGTCATACGGTTTTCCAGTATATTCATAGGCCAGCATTGCCATTACCTGATCAAACGCGGTAATCCCGCTGCCATCTTCCATACCAAAAGCTCCGTAATAAGGATAGGCAGTATCCATAATTCTCATTTTATCCATTTTTCTCAGGGCTTTCCCACGAAGTTCCATATCGCCTTCTGTCTCTGCTATCATTGCAATCAGAGCGTAAACGGCCGTTGAATCATAATTATAACCATCTGCAACAGTTCCATCTGTTTTGTACCGTGCCTTTACTCCCTGGGAGTCCATACGGGCATTTAACCATGCCATGGAATCCTCCGGCAGCAATCCGGCTTCTGCCAGGTGAAGCAGTGTAACCATGGCTTCTGCTGAATTTAAATCATCAGATGCATAGGATTTCTTCCCGTAATGATACCAGCTGTAATACAAGGGAAATTCATCACTTATTTTTCCGCCCAGAATTATCTTTCTGGCATACTGATACGGTTCTTTCAGCCTGTCATCCAGATCTGCCAGCCGGGCCATGGTTTGTAAATCCCCATAACACAGAGTAAACCTGTCTGCGTATTTCCGATAACGAAATTCATAGAAATCCACATAATTCCTATTATGCATTCCGTATTTTGCAACCTCAGAGGAATAACTGTTTATCAGCTGGTCATAACCGCCCCACAAATTATCCGCAGAGATAAGTGCACCCATAATCCGCAAATCATCTAACAGTGAATTTACCTGCACCGGCTTGTTTCCGCTCACTTTCCAGGATGTTAATCCATTCTGGCGCATTACCCCGGTAATATAGGATAGAACTTTATCAAACAACTGCTGATCTTTGCGCAGCACTGCATATTCCAGCAACACTCCCTGGGTTTCACTTAATACATCGCTGTTCATGGCATCGCCGGTTGCAGGATCATAGGACGTGTGTACCCCGCCCCTGTCATCCATCAAATGATTCAAAACAAAATCGCCGGTTATTTTTGCGCTGCCCTCAGTCAGATCTCTAACATATCCCTCAAATATAGAATCTTTCACAATCGGCTTTGTGCTCCATGACCGGATCACCCCGTGCTCATCCAGAAATAATGTGGTTGGTATGGAATGAAGTCCCAGCTCATTCCAGGCCGATAAACCCACATCGTAATAAGCTTCGACTGGGATTGCCTGATCAGAAAGATACTGTTTTGCTGCCTCCTTTGTCTCCTTCTTATTATCTGATTTATTTACCAGAATATATTGAAGATCTCCATACTTTTTTGAAATGTTTAAGAATTCACTGGTATGTGAGAGTTCGTTTCTGCAATCCGGACACCAGCTTGCCCAGAAAGTTATTATAACCGGCTTACCCTCAAACTCTTTGATTGATACCTTTTTTCCTGAATCACTAAAAAAACTGATATCCGGAATTTTTTCACTTAGATTGCAGTGTTCCGGAAGAATAGCAGTAATGTCGTCAAGAGAAGTTTCTTTTGCACTATCTTTTTGTTTTTTTAGCAGATCTTGTTCCCTGTTAAAATAATGGGATAATAATAACAGACCTCCGGTGGTGAATACCGTCAGCATGCAAAGTATGATTATCAATACTTTTTCCACTCTGGTGGGGGGAGGTGCCTTTTTCATACCGTATTCCCTCCTTCATTCTTTGCAGCGTCTGCATGGATCTGCCTCACCTGCTCTATTTCTTCCCGCAGCATGGTATATCCTTCCAGAAGATCCTTCTGGTTCTTCTCCAGTTCATTGATTTTATTCAGAATATCCTTTAATTCAGAGACCTCATTATTACCAGAAGCGGGTTGATGCAGGTCCATGGAAGGAATAACCATCTCTTTGGATTTGTGTGGAACTTTTCCGGTTTCTGCTATTTCTTCCAGCTCCAGTATAAGTGATTCTAATTCTTTATCTTCAGCCTTCACCGTTTCCTTCTTTCTTACTATTTCGTTTTTTTCTTCCTGCATCAGGTTCGGGGGAGGAGCTTCAGCAGCGGTAACTATGCTTTTTTCCTTTTTTATCTTAACAGGCTGCATATAGCTTTCTGAAACAGTGACAGTTATATTGCCGCTTCGTATGGCAGACTCCATATCAAAGGCATTGGTCATACTCTTATAACGTTGTTCTATAGCTTTATGTTCCTCGAATTCAAATTGTTTTAACAAATCTTCTTCTCTTTTCTCCTGCTTCTCCTTCTGCCGCCGTTCTAAGTCTGATGTTTTTACAAATATCACTGCATTATCAAATATAAATTTTATCCCAACAGATGCAATAATTATAAAAACCGGCAGGATATGAAAATGATACCGGTTCTGGCTTTCCACCATAAGATGAATGGCGGCTGTTCCAAGATAAACCAGAATGAGAACATAGAGAGCGGATGCCCGGCCTTGCAGCAAATAAATCAGCGTCAGAAAAGAGAACAGGACAACAACCATATACGCTATCTGGCTGACACCCTTCATCTGATTTAAAAATACTGCCCCGCCCTGAGCGAGCTGATTTTGCTCTTTTAAAAAAGCCAGATTCCAGTCAGCCCCATAATTATCGTTTCCCCATAGTAATTCGTATTTCTTTATAAAAAGGTTCAGGATTCCCCCCGGGTCGGCAGTCAGCCGTTCATAAGCTTTATTCCTGCAAGCCAACTGTGCCTCTATGGGAGAACCGGTCCGGTCCAGATTCTCATATAGAAATTTGGAATCCTCCTCATTCCACCCGCCATCAGAACTGGTATTGAGTCCCACCAGCAGATTATAGCCAAAGGACTGGCTGAAGGAAGGGATCGATTGATTAATCGTGAGTTCTATATCTGTATGAATGATATTGGATACAGCCATATAAGCAGTCAGAATAAAAGCCGCCCGCAGCCAGCCTTTAGCCAGAAATCTCACCCAGATAGAAATGCTGTTTCTGGGTATGTCTGGCAATTTCGTCTTTAGTGGCAGCAGGAACAACAAAACAGCAATTAATAGAATCAGAGCCATAGGGCGGATTGCCGCCGTTACTGCAATCATACAGCCAAGGACAATATGAAGGAGAACACCTCTGACTGCATGCTTAGTGGCACCATCATAATCCATGACCAGATGAAGAAAGAGGAGAACGCAAAAGTAAAAGAAGAATGTAAAAGAATACTCAGCTGCAAGCATATTGATATAGAGAATTTGGGAGGGCCAGAATGCGGCAGCCGCAAGTGCCGTCATGCCTGCTATTCTTCCACCCAGTCTTCTGGCAATCCGGTAAATGAAAAATACCGTTCCAACAGAAAACAGGACATTTGTAACCTGTCCGTTCCAGACACTTGTCCCAAATAGAACAAATACCGTTTTTAATAGATAGCAGTATCCCAATATATGGGGAAACATCCCAATATAATTGCAATATCCCTCTCCTTTTTCCTGGAGTATTCCCTCTTTTAACATCCATGCAATCTCGTAATAGGTCTTATAATCAGATTCCGGCTGCATAGGAAATTTTTGTATCATATAAATTCTGGCTGCAAATGCCAGGATCAGAATCACAATGACAGTGATCACCTCCAGGCCCAGGAAGTATTTATGATACTTCCTCAGCTTTTCGGTAAATTTAAACCTTGCTAAGAGCAGTGCAAAAAAATTCACTCCTGCCCAGGCGAGGAAAAAGATCAGGATAAGCATTCCTTTCATTGCATACGGATATGCCTGATTCTCCGGTACATCAGAAACGCCGGCAATCAGGATATATGCCATTCCCGCAATTGATAATGCAATACAAAAACTATAAAACCAGTTTTTCTCTAATTTCAACCTTCTCTTCATCCCTTCCCAAGGTTCTGTTTCTTAACTATTATTCATTCTTTTTCCGGTACGCCCGAATCCGCAGCAGGATTATAATAACTGCCAGGAGCATAAAAAACATTGCTGATGTGGCAACTGCTGTAAAAACAAGGGATTTTCTGTTCCGCACCAGCTTTTCCGCCAATGTGGGACCTTCCTTCACTTCCACGGTCTTTATAAACTTAAGAGCTGTCCCCTTTAAGTCAGGATCTATTATGACACAATCCTTCGTCAGTTTTTCTCTTTTGCTGCTGTCTCTAAGATACTCCTGTAGATTTTTAAGCGATTCCTCATTGCTTCCTGTCAGAACCAGCAATGCCCGGTTTAAAGAATAAGGAGATTTAAGAAGCTGCATAATTCCTATCTTTCCTGCATAGCCCCTGGATAAAACAAGCTGCTCATTGCTCTCAAATGAAGTCCCATCCTGGGTAAATTTAAATGCCAGCTTATCTCCGATCCGGGAAATAAACGCATTCCCATTACGTGTACCAGCTGTAATGATATTGTAATCACCGTCCTCTTCATTAAATTCACCTGCCCGCTTCACCAAGATGGTTCCATAAGGCTTTATCTCCGCACCATACATCGCAGCTGCCTGTCCCAAAAGATTGAGTTCCCCAGAGTCAGGTGCATCACTAAGAATCAGCATGACATCATTAAACGCCCCATTTCTGGTAAACGGAGACAGTCTGGAATCAAATGACAGCGTGATGTCATCAGAAGGCGGTAAATAGAGAGCAGATTCCCTGGAAATATATGCCCAGGGCATATCGCTCTGCCTTGGAGTACAAATTAAATCCGGAATTTCCAGATCAAATGAGATTTTGATGCTTGAGGCTGATGTTCCTATCACATCTCCCGGCATCTCAAAAGCCAGCTCATCTCCGGAAGCGTTTTCCAGACTGAGACGTTTGCTTGCACAGGGGATATCTCCCCAAAAAACCGTTATAAGAGAACGTTTAAAATCAAGATTTTCACTGTAACGGAACTTCAGAACCATTTTTCCTCCCTGTGCCAGAACAAAATCCCTTGAAACTGGAAGATAGATGAATTTTTCCTGATGAAACGGTCCTACATAGGAAAGACCGCTTCCCATGATATCCTCAAGCGTATAGTTAAACGCAGCCATATCACTTTGCTTTGCAGCATTGACTGCCAGTTCGCCGCTTCCCTTTTCCACCTCTGCGAGGTTTCCCATCTCCTGCTTACGGCGGTTTTCGTCCATCAGCATGTCAGCTGCCTCCATAAGGCTTGTATCATCGTTTGAAGTTATGACAAGCAGCGGATTTGAACTGGAGTCATCTATAAAATTAACAATTGCCTCTCCGGACAAATCCGGTGCCTTTGTCAATTTTTCTTTGTACCCGTCAGGGAGATTGACATAATCACAGATCAGTATAGTTGCCCGTGGCTGATAGTTATTTAAATCAGAAATACGGCAGATCTCAATCTCATTTCTTTTTCCGGTTCGTTTACTTAAATCAGCCATCAGACTCATGGCAGCAGAGACTTCCCCGGAAGCTGCCATATCAGATACTGCAATCACCAGACCTTTCCCTGTCGGCTGATCGGCAGCCATGAAGGGATAAGGGTAATACGAAATTCTGTGCTGTGGATCCCTGCTTTCATATCCGCATCTGATGTAGGATACATCGGCAATACTAAGCCAGTTTGCATCCGAATAATCGTCAACACAGCCCTGTTCATCAAACAGCCTTGCATAAGCAGAGACAGAAAGTGAATTATAGCCGGTATGAATCTGCTCTAATGGAATCCTGACATAAAGAATCTGTGAATTCCCCTCTTTATACTCCAGTCTGTAAGACTGAAGCGGGACATCATTAATGGAAAAAGTGACGGATGACGTGGTGCTCTCAATGAGCTGGCTGACATCATACTGTATTTTCGCGTACACATACTTTGTGTCCCAGTAATCCTCCACATAAAAATACAGATCCGCAGTGGAATAAATACCTTTTAACGTTTTTTTATAAAAAAATGTATCCTGGGTATGGCTGACCGGTTCATATACAGGTTCATTCTGATCTGGTACCTGGGCGGTTTTTGGATCTGCAGCAGGAAGATAACGGATCTGATCCCCCTGGCTTTCCTGGCTTTCCTGACTTTCCTGGCTTTCCTGGGAAAGATCCAAAGCCGGAGCTCCGGAATTGGAACCGTATACAGTCAAAGGAGTGGCTGTTATGACAATAAACAGCAGACAGGCTGCTAAGACTCTCCCTGCTCCCGATTGTTTCTTTTTATGTTTATCTGCCCAAGTCGTCATTCCCGTTGTCTCCTTACTTTCCTTTTTCTGTCATTTCATCAAAACGTTCTGTTTTATCCCATACAACTTCCTTCTGATAGATCACATCCCTGATCCCCTGAATGATTCCGTTTGCTACAACCAGAACCCACATCTTTGCATAAGTAAACAGCATTACAAATGTAAGCAGTATATTATTGAAATTAAATTCATTTCTTTCTACAGATAAAGTAATTGATACATTTAATACAAACAGTAAAATCGCCATCTCCCAGAGCAGTGAGGAAAAACCTCCCAGGGTTACATGCCCCAATCCCAGAATTCCAATGATAAATATCATATCTGAAAAAATAAGGGAACTGAACATCATCAGATAGACCATGGCATAATAGATTACGTCCAGTCTCATGATTCCTGCATCAGGGTCAAAGGCGTATTTAAAATTACTTTTCAGGACATACAGATTACCTTTTACCCACCGTGTCCTCTGCTTAAACCATTGTTTCAGTTTCTGCGGCTCCTGCTCCCAGGTAACCGCGTGTGGTATAAATTTGATATAATATCCCATTCTGTATAATCGAAAGCTGATCTCCGTATCCTCAGCAAGTGCGTTCACATCCCAGCCGCCCATCCGGTCAATCAATTCCCGCCGTATGACGTAATTGGTTCCAGGTATGGTACACAATTTGAAAAAGAAATACCGTCCTGCCTGATTCATGCACTGATAGGCCAGTGTCTCAATATTTACAAATCTGGTAAGCAGTGACGCATATTTATTTCTGGTCCTGAATTTTCCAATCACAGCCCCCAGCTTATCATCTGACATGAGATTTTCCACCAGAATCCGCAGTGCCTGCTTCTCTGGTGTATTATCCGCATCATAAATAGCAATTACAGAGCCAGAAGCCATGGAAAGGGCTATGTTTAATGCGTTTGATTTTCCTTTTCCTCCCACTATATGATCGGTATTGATGACAATAATTCTGGCAGCCGGATTCTTTTGCTGAATGGTTTTTAAAACCTGGGCTGAATTATCTGTAGAATTGTCGTTTACCACAATAATCTCATACAGATCCTTTGGATAATCAAACTTTAATAAAGCTTCCATTGTTTTTTTCAGCACAATACTTTCATTGTGAGCAGGAACCATAACAGTTACCATGGGATACTCGGAAACAGGCTGATGTCCGTCCGAGCGGTACATTCTCATTATATAAATATAACCGCCGATGGAAAGTACGATATTTAAAAACAACAGCCCCCAAATTGCAAAAATCGAATAAATTGCAAGTACATCAATAAGTGACATGGTTACCCTCCCTAATCTTGAAAGAAATAGTTTTTTCTATTTCTGTACCTTGCCCATAGAATCAGAAACAGAAAAAGTATGGAAGTCAGTCCCACTGCGATAACCAGTCTCCTGCTCTGGGATGTTAAATCCCTGGAAAACCGCTGAAGCATATTCCGGCGATAATTGTAACGGTCAGGATAAACCGAGGGCGTAAAGCTCAGATCCATTTTTTTGCCATTGAGAATCAGATCCCCGTTTTTATATGTCATAAGCTGCTTATCCAGCCAGTAGCTGTGGTCCATATCCCAAAGACTTTTCAAAGGAATGAAAGAGGTTCTGCAAGCCTGTATTTTTCTGTTAATCTCCTCATAATTCTCCTGAATACTGATGGACACTGCCGAAGATGAAACAGATAAATAACTGATCCCGGTATCATCAAGGGCGATGGAGGCTCCCACCCATTGATGTCCGTCCCTGTAAACCTCATTGTTTCCCATAACTTCTGTTTTTAAATACGAATCTGTTTCACCGGAAGTAAAAATTGTCTTAAAATGGCTCATAATCCCAATTGTATCTTTTTGGAACATCCAGTTTTCTGGTACTTCCAATGCCAGAGGAAACACCCCCTGTTTGTTGTATAGGATCATCGCCTGGGTGAGATATTCCAGCATGACGTCCTTCTTTAATGGATTCATCTGATTGATGGGAGCATGGATAATTACAGCTCCTCCATTTGCCTGTGCATAACGTAAGACTTCACAAAAGTGGGTCATGGATGGATAGTCACCATTTATATATATTGGCATCACAGAAATTACAAACGGTGTTTTTTTTCCAGCCAGTAATTTTACAACCTTTAAAAGCTTTTCCGGATCTTCATAGGGATAAACCCGATCAACTAAAATGTACTGCGCGAATACATGAGGACTGCCGTTATACGGCCATTTCCATTGGGACACCTCCCGGATCATTGCCGCACGATTCAGAGGATTGCTCATATCATGTGCTGGTATATGGGTTAAGATACCATTAGAAGCACAAAAATATCCTCGCTTGCTATTTACGGTTAATGTTCCGCTTTGATAAGTTGTTTGATTGAAAAATATAAAATAATTCTCCCTGACTAAGCCTGTTATACGGTCCAGACCGTGAAACGAATATTGCAGCTGTCCCACTGAACTGTTTACTAACTCATACTGATCTGATCTGTTTGTATGATCAAGATAGTATTTGAAATATTGATTACCAATAAATAAAATATGTTGGGACTGCCCTGCTCTGGCCTCATATTGTGCCAACCGATCAGTATAATCTGCCGGAATCTGATCTAAATCATAACAGATCACATAAGAAAACTGATCCAGATACTGTATGCTCCAGGAAGCAGGACCATAACTGACAGAAAAGCTCTGATACGTCAGCAGTTCCACCAGATTGTTGACTGCTTCCATTGCTGTATCATCTGCATTATCCTGGTAAATAATAAGAATATCTCCTCTGGGCAGCTCCTTTGCCAAAGCCGCACCGGCCATTTCCATGCTTATCAAAGCAAAAAGCAGGAACCCGGTAACACACACCACAAATCTCTTACACATCATACTGCAGTTCATTTTCTACCCTCTGTTTGAATAGAATCATATTGTTTTCATATATCTCTTTGTTGTATTCCAGGCTTGCCATCTTAACCTCAATCTTAATAGAAGCGTCGGTAATGCCGCTAAAAGCATCCTGACTGGAAATCCTGCTTCTGATTCTTCGCATGGCTATTTCACTTCCCTCTTTGTCACAGGTCAGTAAAACTGCCAGAGATCCTTTCTGATCAATGGAATAGGTTTTATCTTCCACCCTGACTGTATCCACTACAAGTTCAGCCAGCCTCTGTATGACATGCTCATAATTTTGTCTTGATAAAATACTTTTCAGTTCTGCTTCATATTTCAGAACTATAATCATCAAAGAAAGAGACATATGATTACGTTCAGCATATGCTGCCAGCACGTTTAAGTCATTGTACAGACTCCTAAGGTTATACAGTTTTGTCAGGGGATTGACCACAACCAGTTCATCCACCTGCCTCCTTAAAATATCGTTTTCCAGCTCCAGCCTGTGTGTTCCGGACACAAACATATACATGGCAGCTGCGCAGATAGGAGGAACCAGAATCCAGACATAGCTGTAAAATGGTATCTCCGTATCATAGGAAAGGAATAAATAAAGCCGGTAAGCGGTATATACCGTGACCTCTATTCCTGCCAGAACAAGGGATAACGAAAACAGTTTAAATCCGGAAAATAAAATAACGAAAAAGGTTCCAATCAGCATGATAACCGCTTCAAACATCATGGTTTTATCCGAATAACTTACAGTCATGGCTCCTGCAAACAGGCAAAACAACAAAATTATCAGTCCAACATCCTGCAGCAGATAACCAAATGAATTTTTATTTATCATCAGATTCATCCCCTCACATTCCCATCTGTCGCTGATTTAGACAATTCTCAGCTTATGAAGTAATTCTGCAAAAACACAATAAGTCATAATATCCATACACATTCCCACCAGGAACAGCCTCTGTACCATCTCTGCATCACCACTGTTCACAATCACCACTATGGACTGGGAAAGCAAAAAGGCAAGAACCATGAAAAGCATATCCAAAAATATGGTATTTCTTCTGTCTCCTGCCGGGCGTATGGAATAGCCTTTGTAAAACAAAAAGATCACGAAACCTGTCAGTAAGATTAAGAATCCAACGGTTTTGGGTGCAGATAATTCCTTGAAGCTGCTCCAGCCCGACCAGAACAGGCTCTTTGCCTTCTCCGGAAATCCGGCTTCTTTTTCATAGTTTCCGCAATTACTTCTCCTCATATCCATCCCCTGTTTAATAGAAACATCAATCATACGAATCAGACTTCCCGGATGACGTAAATAATAATTACCTATGTCTAAAATTGTATATTGATCCATAAAGCCATGGTACAGGGAACTGTCTCCGGATCTGACCAGAGGCAGGTCATCATAGGCCGAGGCATCCGCCAGCAATTCATAGGATGGATCAATTCCAAATTCTGAAAGAGTATCAGCAGGATCAGCTGAACTGAATAAAACCCCCCTGGTCATGGCATGCAGCTTGCTTGTTTCACTGAAATCATTTGGATATCCCAGGATACAAAGAAACGAAAGCAGACTCATCATAAGTGCACCCAGAATACAGCCTCCGCCCCAAATAAAGCTTCTGCGTACAGCAGTAAGGCGAATAACAGAAACTGCAAGGATAAACCCCAGCACAGCGCATTGGCGTCTGGAACTGACCAGTATCCCTCCTGAAACCAGAATAAGAATCAAAGCTGATACATCTTTAAATAAAGAACGTTTATTCTGAAAAGACATAAAAGCTCCCACACAATAAAGTACGGCAAGATACCATAATGCTTCCGGATAAAAGGAATTAAAATAAGTCATATATCCAACATCGGAGAAAATGATCAGTCCTGCCCCGGCAATCATTGCTCCTTCCGAAAAACGCTTTACCCGTTCGCAGGTCTGCCGGACAACCAGGTAAAAGGCAGGAAGAAACAGCAGAGAATAAAGTAAGCCCAGAAAACGAATATCAAAGATGCTGTCTCTCGTAATCAAATCATCAACCGCTTTAGCAGCATTTAAAAATAAAAGCTGGCTGTTTTGTGCCTTTCCCTGAATCTCCAGCCCAGATTCAACTTCTGTATATGTCTTATTAAAATAATTTCCGTAATTTACCGCCGGATCCTTATCTCTGTAATAAATACCGGCAGTCTTCATTATCTCATCTGTAGATCCATCGTTTGCCACTCCCAGATAATTGGGCAGGAAAAGAATTATAACCGTTGTCAGAGCTGCAATAGCCGTAACTGCAGCTGCAAGAAGAGAAGGAGAATATCTTCCTTCCATCTCAGAATTAATCTTCCCTATTATACTTCTTGCTCCCTGAAGCAGCTTCATAAAAAAGGTGATATATGAGACAGCACCGTTATCCTCATGATTCTTCATGTTTTTTCTCCGTCAGATCATTGACTTCAATGGCATATCTGGGACGCTCTTTAACTTCCATATAGATTTTACCTATATACGTTCCAATGAGTCCCACGGATAAAAGCTGGACTCCTCCAATAAACCAGATGGATAAGATTGTAGAAGTCCAGCCTGCAACCACTCTTCCCGTAACAAAAGAATAGAATGCATAAATGGCGGCACAGATACTGCAAAGAACAATGACCAGTCCCAATTCCGTTATCATGCGGATCGGCTGTATACTAAATGAAGTAATGCCTTCAAAAGCCATGTAGATCATCTTGCTCAATGGATATTTGGACTTGCCTGCAATTCGGGATTTCCGGTTATAGGAGACTGTTACAGAGGAAAATCCGATTAAAGGAATAATTCCTCTTAAAAACAGGTTTCGTTCTTTATACAGGGAAAACTGCTTCAGCGCCCTTTTTGACATAAGCCGATAATCCGCGTGGTTATAAACAACATCAATCTTCATCAGCTGCATCAGTCTGTAGAACCCAAGAGCAGTAAACTTTTTAAATAAGGTGTCTGTGTCACGCCTTTTTCGAACTCCATAAACAATATCAATACCCTTAAGATATAGATCCACCATCTCTTCCATAACTGAGACATCATCCTGTAAGTCCGCATCAATTGATATAACCATATCTGCATGACTCATCGCTGTTAGAAGACCGGCTGTCAAAGCGTTCTGATGCCCTGTATTTCTGGCAAGTTTGAGACCGAAGATCAGGGGAGACTGCTTACGGAAATTCTCAATTATATTCCAGGTACTGTCTCTGCTTCCATCATCCACATAGAGAATAAAACTGGCTTTGTCTATTTTACCGGACTGCATCAGTCTGTCTAAAACTCCAGTCAATTCTTTATTGGTATACAAAAGTGCCTGTTCCTCGTTATAGCATGGCACAACAATACAAAGTTTGTCCATACACTGTACTCCTTTCGGTCATCCTTCCTAGCATAAAGCTTTTATCTGGTAGTTTACCTGAAATGAAGAATTATAACCAAAGAAATGGTATTTTTAAGTTTCCGTATAAGCATTAAAAATGTCTGTCTGCAAGCTAGTAAGTTTTGGGGAATTTTCAGTAAAAAGATCTAAGAGTAAGACTGCCGAAAGATTATCGGCAGTTTTTTCATTCAAAGTTGATTTAAGAGGTGGAAGTGCATTCACGACCATCATTCATAACTATTACCAAATACAGAATCACACAATGCCTTATATTCCTGATAAGCACCAAACTTCTCCAAATCACTTAAGAGTCTGGCTATACCTAAATAATACCAGGCATGCTGGGATTTATCTTTTTCATTAAACCGCTGCCAGATCTCATCACCCATAAGAAGGTAATCTCTTGCAGTTGTTCTGAGATTACTAAGCTTGTCCGCCAGAACAAGAATCTTAATCTCCATTGACGCATGCTTAAGGTGCTCTAACGTGGCAGCTTTACGTTCTTTCCAGCTTTTCGTTTTATCTTCCGTTTCTTCCATAACAAGCTGCGCAACCCGGCTTCCAAATTCTTTTTCAAGCTGCAATTTCGTAACGCCTGCGTCCTCAATCACATCATGCAGCAGCGCAGCGCAGATCAGTTCCTGGTCTGCAGTCATCAATGACACAATCACTGCGGTTTCCAAAGGGTGGACGATATATGGGATACATGTCCCTTTCCGGCAGGTTCCCTCATGGCACTTTACCGCAAATTCAACCGCTTTCTCCACCATAGCTGATCTCCTTTTCTTTTTTTATATATTATCACAAATTATGACAGTTTAACAGGGCAGATTGGAAATTAGTTAAACAATCGGGAATTTCCAGAAAATAAAAAGGCACTGGTCAGTGCCTCCGTAAAAAATACTGTTATAAAATGTATCTCATCTTTGGAAATACGTATTTAGAGCTACCAAAAGCAAGTATTGGATAAAAGATAAATGGCAGGAATATCAGACCAAGCCCAAACATTTTCCCTTTCCCAAAAGAATTAGCCATAGCCTGGTTCACGAGCCTTTATATATATTTTCCATTTAGATACAGTAATTATTATAAAACAAATAATTAAAAATAAACTGATTTCAATTATATAATCATAAAAGCTTCCCATCTCTTTCATACCCCTTTTTATTAATTGTTAATTTCATGTTCTATCATTTTTTCTAATTGACTCAGACGATTTTCCTGATCTTTAATTACTCTTCTCAATGAAGTGATTTCGTTAAATGCCAGTAAAGCCACCACACACAACAGCACGACTGCATAGTATCCCATGCTATTTTTCTCCCCCTCTCTTTCCGATTACATATTTTACCATTTTTCGACATTTTTATCAATATTTGTCACTCATAATATAAATGAACAAATGCAGAAAGCCAAAAAAAGAATGCATTGAAACACTCTTAAACACGGTGTTTCGTAAGAATAAATTAAATTATTACGATTTATCAGATAAACTTGTAAGATCCCCTGTTTTCTGCTATGCTATGTATCGGAATAATTATCAGGAGGAATTTGAATTCATATGAATCAGTATAACAATCAATCCAGACCGGAACGCCGCAGGACAAGCTCCGGATACCGGCGTGACAACGGAAAAGGCGGTTTTCTTTCGGTCCTTCTGTTTTATGTGCTTCCTTTCATCGTATTTAACGGGATCATTTTTTTACTGGTTACCACCCGTCCGAAAGCAGAGATTACCATCGGTGAAAGCAGCGATTATATTACTACAACTATGGAATTAAAGGTTAAATCCCTTCTTCCCATAAAAACTATGGAAGTATCCTTAGACAGCTCTCCTATTGAATTAACCAAAGCAGGCAAAAAGACGTACAAAGCAACGTTAACCAACAACGGTATGCTGGAAGTGAAACTGATCGGACTTAACAAGATGAAGGCGGTCATGTATGAACAGGTCAATGTCCTGGATGATACCCCTCCTGCTATCAAAGATAAAGTTTTGGAGAATAATATTCTTTCTTTCCGGCTGGAGGACACCCAGTCTGGTGTGGATTATTCTTCTATTTCTGCATCCGATGAGGATAAAACAGATATTCTTCCTCTTTCAATTGACCGCAGTACCGGACTTGTTACTTTTGAGATTGAAAAAGAAAATATTGCCATTACCGCTAAGGATAAGATCGGCAATGAACTTCATGTTACTTTTACACCTCAGGGAGAAAGCTTCGAGGAGGCGGAAATGGAAAGTGAAGAGATGCAGGAAACTGCAGAATCTGAAGAAACAGAAGAAACAAAAGAATCAAAAAATACAAAACAAACAAAAGAATCAGTTAAGAATACAGATACTACGAAAACAACTACAAAAGCAACCACGAAAGCAAATACAACGAAGAAGAAATAGGTTATTTTACTTCGGCAAAAGCCGGATCCGTGTTATTCCTGAACAGACACGGATCCGGCTTTTTATTTTCTTCCATATAACAATGCCAACTCTCTGCATTGATCAATAAGATCAGAAGTTATCTCCCCCTGCTTTAAACGCCACTTCCAGTTGTTTCCCAGCGTAGAAGGCTGGTTAATTCTACCGTTTCTGCCTGTTCCCAGATAGTCCTGAACCGGAATAACAGCAAGATCTGCCACACTCGCCAGAGCAAGTCTGATAAAATCCCAGTAGATCTCTTCCTCAGGAGTGTTCCAGTTATTTAAATACCGCCGGCTGAAATTCCGGTCTGCTTCACACATATCCTCATACCAGCTTCTTAAGGTCTGGTTATCGTGGGTACCAGTATAGACCACGCAGTTATTGGTATAATTGTGGGGCAGATAAATACTCTCTCCATTGGCATCAAAGGCGAATTCCAAAACCTTCATGCCGGGAAAACCGGTTTCTGAAAGCAGCTTCAGCACCGACGGAGTCAGAAAACCAAGATCTTCCGCAATGATATCAAGGTCTTTAAACCGCTCCCTGAAGCATAGGAACAGATGGATACCAGGCCCCTTCTCCCATGTGCCGACCATTGCATCTTCTCTGTCTGCTGGCACACGGTAATATTCGTCAAAACCCCTGAAATGATCCAGCCGAACCGTATCATATAACCGGAAGCTGTATTCCAGACGTTTCAGCCACCACTCATATCCCGTCTCCTTATGATAGTCCCAGCGGTAAAGCGGATTGCCCCACAGCTGTCCGGTGGCAGAGAATGCATCCGGCGGACAGCCTGCTACTGCCTCCGGATATCCGCTTTCATCAAACTGAAAAAGTTCCGGATGGCTCCAGGCATCGGCGCTGTCAAATGCCACATAAATGGGCAGATCTCCGATAATCCGGATCCCCTGTCCGGCGGCATAGGACTTTAATTTTCCCCACTGTTCCCAAAACTTTATCTGCAGGAAGATATAAAAGCCTGTTTCATCAGCAAGTGCAGCCTTATAATGTTCCACAGCAGTGTCTTTTTTTAAGCGGATATCCTCATCCCAGTCAATCCAGCTCTTACCCTGAAAATGATCCTTTAATGCCATATAAAAACAATACCATACCGTTTCCTCATTAAGCTCCGCCTGAATATCTCTCACGGAATTTCCCTTCGATTTCCAGGACTCATACGCCTGTCTTAATAGCGGAAAACGGTGTTCATATAATTTTTCATAATCAACTGAGGATTCATCATCTCCGAAATCCGGTAAATCACACTGCTCACTGGTAATCAGTTCTTCCCGGACCAGTTCTTCCAGATCAATAAAATAGGGATTTCCTGCAAAAGAGGAAAAAGACTGGTAAGGAGAATCCCCATAACCTGTGGGCCCAAGAGGCAGAATCTGCCAGTAATGCTGTCCTGCTTTTTTTAACAGATCAATCCATTCATAAGCCTCTTTTGAAAACGCTCCGATTCCGTACTTAGACGGAAGGCTCGAAACAGGAAGCAACATCCCGCATCTTCGCATAACCCAGCCTCCTTTACCCATACAATTGTATGAGTTAACAATAGCATAAAGCTGCAGGATTGGCAACCACTGCCATTCCAGTATTATTTTGTAAATAAATCCTAGGAATTTTGACCTGGAATGTTAAGAGAAAAGAAATACTAATTCTTTCATTTTCCTGTAGAATAAAGATGTGACAACAAATGCAGCAAATACTGCAATAATAGGAGGATTCAATATGAGAAAAATCAATAAACCACTGGCTGCTGCTGCCGCAGCAGCCGCAGTTCTCGGCTTAACCGCCTGCGCCCAGACCACCGGTGCTTCTGCCCCTGCTCCTCAGGCGGTTGTAAACACACAGAATCAATCCAACATAGAGGTACAAAGTGAGGAGGCAGTAAAAGTTGTTCCGGACAAAGCAGAAATCAGCTTTGCAGTTCTTTCCCAGGCTGCAGATCCTAAATCAGTTCAGGATTTAAACAGCACTGATGTTGATAAAGTAATCAGCTTTTTAAAAAGCACCGGCATTGATGAAAAATCCATACAGACCTCTAATTTTGGTCTTCAGCCCATCTATGACTGGAATGACGGACAAAAGATAACCGGATATGAGATGCGTACAAGTATCGTTGTGTCAGATATTCCCATGGATCAGGTCGGCACCCTCATTTCTTCTTCCATCGATGCTGGTATCAACAATATTAACCAGATATCTTACATGTCCAGTAAATATGATGAATCTTATCAGGAGGCCTTAAAAAAGGCAGTTGAGACTTCAAAAGTAAAAGCGGAGGCGATAGCCGCTGCAAGCGGAAGAACTCTTGGTGAAGTTACCAATGTGCAGGAGATCAGTACTTACAATGAGAACCGTTATACCACTTATGATGCAGATTCTTCCAGAGGTTCCCTTGAGGCAGGCACAAAACAAATTGCAATTGAGCCTGGTCAGATCAGCGTAACAGCACAGGTTACCGTAACCTACAATCTCAAATAAATAATAGCTGCTGTAAAATGCCTCTGTATCCTGTATTCCGGCATTTTACAGCAGCTTTTTTATTTCCCGCTGTCTTTAATATGAACATCCAGCTGGCTGTATGGAATTTCGATTCCCGCTTCTTCAAACTCCAGCTTAATTCTTTCTAAGATTTCCCACCTGGCTGTCCAGTAATCCTCCACTAAAGTCCAGCCCCTTCCTCCCAGAGTTACCGAACCGTCAGCCAAATCACTGACGAAGATATCAACCGGCTCATCCTTTTTTACCTGTGGCTGGCTGTCAAAGATGGATTGCAAAAGCGCTTTTGCCTTCTTTAAATCGGCATCATAACTGATCCCAACCAGAATATCCAGCCTGCGCTTGTCCATCGCTGTTACATTGGTAAGCGGGGAATTGGCAAGTGTTCCATTGGGAATTACCACCTGCTTATTATCCGGAGTGGTAAGAACCGTATAGACCAGACCGATGGTATGGACACTACCCTCTCCTGACTGTGATACAATATAATCTCCTACACGGAAGGGTTTCATGAGAAGGATCAATACCCCTCCTGCAAAATTAGCCAGGCTTCCCTGAACTGCCAGACCAATGGCAATACTGGCTGAACCGAGAATCGCTACGATAGAAGCGGAATTTACTCCAATCTGGCCTGCAATTATGAATGCCAGAAGGCAGTACATCACTGCATTGGTAACAGAAAGAAGAAATTTCCTTACGCTGACCTCCATATCCACCCGCCTGAAGGAACGGTTGAGCATGCCATAAAACAACTTAATTATTCTGGAACCGATGAAGAAAATCACAATTGCCAGTAAGAGCTTTATGCCAAATGCAAGGATGGAAGGCATCCACCCTCTGATTGTCTCCATTAATACATTGGGTTTTAATTGTTCTAAATTATTCTGTACCTCCTGCAGAGCTTCAAACGATTCCTGAGGCACGGAGGCTGTAGTAGTATTTAAGTAAAATATCATACCGGATTCTCCTGTTTTATATTCTTAACTTTTTTTATTTTCACTCGTTTTGTAGTTTTTACTTTTACGGGCGTACAGGAAAAAACTGCTGTACTGAGGGGAGCCACCGTAATCTCGATGGAATTCTCCCGTTCGTCTGCTTCTTTCTTTTTGGAAATCTTTACCCTCTTATTCTGGTATCCTTCTCCTCCAAACGCTATATCACTGCTGTTAATCAGCTCCTTGTATTTTCCCTCAAAGGGAACACCTACCGAATATTTCTCATGGAGAACCGTATCAAAATTACAGATAAAAAGAAGTGTTTCCCTCTTCTTTTTTGTCTTTCTTAAAAATACAAGAATGCTGTCTGAGGAGTTGGAGCATTCCACCCATTCAAATCCATCCGGGTCGTAATCAGACGCATAGAGAGCCGGCTGGCTTAAGTAAAGATGGTTCAGGGCTTTCACATAATCCCGCAGCTGACTGTGCAGTGACTCGTCCAAAAGCTCCCAGTCCAGGCTTCTGTTCTCATCCCATTCCCGAAGCTGACCGAACTCCTGTCCCATAAACAACAGCTTTTTCCCCGGATGACCTGTCATGAATCCATAAGCAGCCCTTAGATTCGCAGCCTTTTTCTCCATCGTATCTCCCGGCATCTTATTAATCATAGATCCTTTTAAATGAACCACCTCATCATGAGAGAATACAAGAATAAAGTCTTCACTGTAAGCATACAGAAGGCTGAAGGTCAGTTCCCCATAATGATTCTTTCTAAAATAAGGATCGCACTGCATATAGCCGGTAAAGTCATTCATCCAGCCCATATTCCATTTAAAATCAAAACCAAGCCCGCCTTCTTTTACTCTTTCTGTAACTCTGGGCCAGGCGGTAGACTCTTCCGCAATCAGTACTGCACCATCTTTCCTGCTCTTAAAAACGGAATTTAAATGTTTTAAAAATTCCACTGCTTCCAGATTCTCATTTCCCCCATATAGATTGGGAATCCATTCCCCCGGATCTTTCCCGTAATCCAGATACAGCATGGAAGCCACCGCATCCATGCGGATGCCGTCTGCATGGTATTTCTCCACCCAGTACAGAGCATTGGCGATTAGAAAGTTGGTCACCTGAGGACGGCCATAATTATAGATCAGCGTTCCCCAATGGGGATGGGCTCCCTGTCTCGGGTCCTTATGTTCATAAACACAGGTGCCGTCAAAGCAGGCGAGACCAAAGCTGTCTCGTGGAAAATGTGCCGGAACCCAGTCTAAAATCACACCGATTCCTTCCTGGTGGCAAAGATCTACAAAAAACTTAAAATCATCAGGAGTTCCAAATCGGCTGGTGGGTGCATAGTAGCCGGTTACCTGATATCCCCAGGAAGCATCCAGAGGGTGCTCCATCACCGGGAGCAGCTCTACATGGGTATAACCCATTTCCTTTACATATGGAACAAGTTTTTTCCCAATCTCCCGGTAATTGAGAAATTCCGAGCCATTCACAGGTGTCCCTTCCTCATCATAATCCGGCTCTTTGCGAAGCCACGATCCCAAATGAACCTCATAGATGGAAAATGGCTCCCTGTCAAGATGAACTGAGGCTCTTTTTTTCATCCACGCGTCATCGCTCCATCTATACTGATTGATATCCCATATGACAGAAGCATTGCCCGGCCGCAGCTCACTAAACCCACCATAAGGATCACTTTTCAGCAAAATAGCGCCGCCCCTGGCCTTTATTTCATATTTATAAATCATTCCTGGATGCAGACCTGGTATAAATAATTCAAAAATTCCGGAATCCCCCAGCCTTCTCATCTGGTGCCGCCTGCCATCCCACAGGTTAAAATCACCCACTACACTGACTCTCATGGCACAGGGTGCCCAGACAGAGAAGGTAACGCCTTCCGTGTCCCTGATTGTCATAGGGTGTGCTCCCATTTTATCGAATATGCTGTAATGAATTCCGGAACTGAACTTTTTAATGTCTGTATCTGTATAACAGGATTCATAGCTGTAAGGATCAAAAAGTTCCTCTGTGGTATCGTTATCATAGGTGACCTGATAAACATAGGAAACTTTCGTTTTCTCCGGCAGAAGCACCGCAAAAAATCCGGCATCATCCGCCCGCTCCATGGGATAGAGTCTTTCATCGTTGATTACTTTTACCGTAATCGCTGCAGCCGTAGGGATAAATGCCTGAATCAACAGCCCTGCTTCTGTTACATGGGGTCCCAACAGCCGGTGCGGTTTTGCCGCTTCCGAATAAACGATTTCTTCAATACCTGCCCAATCCATTAACCCGTATAAAGTTTTATCCATATCTGGCTCCTCCCGCTTTTTTTGATTCTATACTGTAATTTTATCAAAGCAGAGAGTATTTTTCAATAGATTCCAAAGCCTTAACGTTCCTTTGTTCTGGCATAAGCAAGCATTAAGTCCACCATTCTGCCATAGCTTTTAACTCCGTCGGACTGGCTGTTCATTTTTAAATAAGTATTATTCATCTGATTTGCAACCTCAGCGGCTTTGCCCTCATACTGCCTCCAGAATTCATTGTTATGTCTTAAATCCTCCCATGCCCTCTGATCCAGAAGATGACAGATCTCCTGGTATGCAATGGCATCGGTCTTTGCCAATGCATTGGTCGCGTAAACCCAGCCGGTTAAATATCCGCTGTAACGGAACGCTTCATTATCTGAACCAATACATGCTAAATATCCAATGAAATTCGCCTCATCCTCCCGCATAAACCCTCTTAAATGAGAAAGTTCATGGCAGACAGTATGGGGAATATTGTAATCCGGCATGAATCGGTTATAGGTCGCCTCCACGGTAAAAGGCATATACTGACCGCAAAGCTGCTGAATGCTAAAATACTGGGATAATAAAAACGGTTTGGGCTTAGGATAATATCCGGATAAGCCCGGATAATTTTCTCCCAGCTTCTTCATCGCTTTCACGCTCTCTGTTTTCACAAGACCGGTATCCAGATGTCCGTTAACATCAGCTTCACTCAGACCATTCACAATCATGGTCAGCTGTAGACAGAGACTCTTTAGTTCCTCTGCCGAAGAATTTTTTACTTCCAGACCGGAAATCTTTGAAAATGGTATTCTATAATAATTGATTCCACATTGAAAAGTGAAAAGGAAAAACAGACATGCAACCAGAAACAATCCCCGGATCAAAAGACGCTTTCCCTCTCTGATGTGTCTGATTCCATAAAGAAGACAGCTAAAAAGCAGAACATAGGCTGAAAACTCTACAACTGCAAAGGGAAATAATCCGGAGAATCTGCCGATGCTCCCCACAATCAGCGGATATACAAATTTCGCATACAAATTACCAAATCCAGGAACTGTCCGGGCTAAAATCTGAGCTCCAAACGACAGGATAAGTAAAACCGCAGAACCAGTAATGTACTTTCTTTCTGTATTATTTCCTTTATTTTCCATATCTAGTAACCCCCAGATGTGATTGTTTATATATTAAGAATTTTATCACAATATTGTGGACAAACCATGAATGTTTGTGAATATTTTCTTACCATTTTGTGAAACCCCTTGCACATTTTACCAAACTCATTTAAAATTTGATTCAGAACTAAGAAGAAAGCAAAGAAGAGAAGCATATGAAAAGAGAAGAAAACATGTCACAGGAACCATTTAACTGGAAGGAAGAGATCATCAGCTGGATCAAGATTATTATTACAGCTGCAGTTATTGCTTTTCTGCTGAATAATTTTATTATTGCAAACAGCAGAGTACCAAGCGGTTCTATGGAGAAGACCATTATGACCGGCGACCGGGTGATCGGTTCAAGATTATCCTATTATTTTGAGGATCCGGAACGGGGCGATATTGTTATTTTCCATTTTCCTGACGATCCTACAGGGAAAACATACTATGTGAAACGTATCATAGGACTTCCAGGTGATACCGTCGATATCAGAAACGGAAAGGTTTTTATTAACAATTCCGATACTCCACTTGAGGAGCCGTATCTGCCGGAACCCATGGAGCCTGAACCGGACGCTCATTTCGAGGTGCCTGACGATTCTTACTTCATGCTGGGAGATAACCGTAATTATTCTGCTGACGCAAGAAGGTGGAATAATAAGTATGTGAAAAAGAAAAAGATTATAGCAAAAGTGCTGTTCCGCTACTTCCCATCAATTAAGAAACTTCATTAGACAGCGGGCTGAACGAATCCGGGTACTTTCCCGTTTTCCTTCAGCCCGTTTACTATTATTAAGAAAAATACCAGAGAAAAGGGAATTTATATGGATATTGAAAAAATAATTCCAACCGGCTTTAGCGGTTGTATTTCCATTTGCCAAAAAGAAAAAATCCTGTATCAGAAAGCATATGGATATGCCGATCTTCCCAATAAAGTCTTAAATAATATGGATACCAGATTTGCAACAGCTTCTGCCGGAAAGGTATTTGTGGCGGTGGGTATCCTGCAGCTGGTGGAACAGGGAAAGCTTCATCTGGAAGACACCATTGGAGCATTATTGGCTCTTGACTGGAAGCAGATTGACACTGAAATCACAGTCTGGCAGCTTCTCACCCATACCTCGGGGATACCTGACTATTTTGATGAATCAGTCATGACAGAGTATGAAGACTTGTGGGTTGATTTCCCAAATTACAGGATTCGCTCCAATAAAGATCTGCTTCCCCTCTTTATTCACAAACCGATGATGTATCCAAAAGGAAGCAGATTTCAATACAATAATACTGGTTTTGTTGTGTTAGCAATGATTCTTGAGCAGATTACAGGAATGGAATTTGACAAGTATCTGGAAAACTCTATATTTGTCCCATGCAATATGGCACATACCGGATATTACGAGCTGGACAGACTGCCTGCCAGGTGCGCTGCTAATTACATATTTGACAGGGAAAGAAATGACTTCCGCACGAATATATATAGTGTAGATGTTAAGGGTACCGGTGCAGGAGGCGCTTTTACAACAGTCGGAGATATCCGGTTATTCTGGAAAAATCTTCTGTCCTATAAGCTGCTCTCGCCTGCCATGACGGAAAACATGCTGTCCAGGCACAGCGGTGAAAACCAGTGTTATGGCTATGGAATCTGGCTGAAAAAAGCAGTGAATAATTATAATCCTTATTTCCAGGGCTGTGATCCGGGCGTGAGCTTCATTTCTTCATTTGACAGGGAAAAACAGATTCTGATAACGTTAGTAAGCAATTATGGAGACAATGTATGGAAGCTGAAAAGAGAATTAGAGGGGGTACTAAATGAAAATTGAACATATTGCCATGTATGTGAATGATTTAGAAAAGGCAAAAGAATTTTTTATTATCTATTTTAATGGAGAAGCTAATGACGGTTATTACAATCCAAAATCTGGCTTCCGCTCCTATTTCTTAACCTTTGAAGACGGCTGCCGGCTGGAAATCATGAACAAACCTGCTATGGAAGATCCACAAAAAGCGCTCACCCGCACAGGTTTTATCCACATTGCATTCCGTGTTGGAACCCGAGAAACTGTCGACCAGCTCACCAACAGGTTAAGACAGGATGGCTACGAAGTGATCAGCGGACCTCGGACAACCGGTGACGGATATTATGAAAGCTGTATCATTGGTCTGGAAGGAAATCAGATAGAAATAACCATCTGATTCCCTGCCAGAAACAGGTCAGTCGGAAACGTTAGTTTCTCTTTTCGATATCCATTACCATATCTACACGGCGCTGATGTCTTCCACCTTCGTATTTCGCATCCAGCCATTCTTCCGTGATCATCTTTGCCAGTTCAACACCTACCACTCTGGCGCCAAAACAAAGTACATTGGAATCATTGTGCATTCTGGAAAGCTTTGCTGTGTATGGCTCACTGCAGACACAGGCACGGATTCCCTTAACCTTATTACAGGCAAGAGAGATACCAACTCCGGTTCCGCAGATTGCAATCCCTAAATCCGCTTTACCATCTGCGACTGCGCGTCCTACCATCTCACCATACTCCGGATAATCGCAGCTTTCTGTGGAATTGGTTCCAAAGTCAATGACTTCATAGCCTTTGCTTTCCACAAATTCTTTGATCGCTTCTTTCATCTCTATCGCTGTATGATCATTACCCATTGCAATCTTCATTGTCGTTCTCCTGTTTCTATTTAAATAATTCAGTAATATATCCGGCATTTAACATAGCATAAATACCGGATATAATCAAGTTATTCTGTCTCTTTACCATAAAAGGATACAATCCGGTCCATTCTGGCAGATAAATTGGCAAGCAGTAAATCAACGGTTGTAAGGGCGGCCATTGCCTCTACTACCACCACTGCGCGGGGCACCACGATGGGATCATGGCGGCCTTTGATTTCGATCTGCGTTTCTTCCCCCTGTCTGGTAACTGTCTTCTGAGGCTGTGCAATGGAGGGCGTCGGTTTAAAAGCAGCACGGAATACCACGGAGGACCCATCGCTGATTCCTCCCAGAACACCTCCGGCATGGTTGGTCACCTTCGTAGTCCTGCCGTCAGCCCCTATGTGAAAGCCGTCATTATTCTCAGAGCCCAGGGCGCGGGAAGCTGAAAATCCATCACCGATTTCAAAACCTTTGACTGCCCCGATGGACATGACCGCTTTTGCAAGGGACGCATCGTATTTATCAAAAACAGGGCTGCCGATTCCAGCAGGCACACCGTCGATGATACATTCCACCACACCCCCTGCAGAATCCTTTCTTCCCATCATCTCTTCCAGATACTGCTCTGCCAGAAGACATGTCTCCGTGTCAGGCATATAGAGGCGGTTTTTATCACGTTGGTTTAAATCAAAATTCTCTGCTTTTACTTCATACGGTCCCACAGATCTGGTATAAGCCGTCACCGTGATCCCAAGACTCTTTAAAAAACAGGCGGCTATGGCACCTGCCGCAACTCTGCCGATGGTTTCTCTGCCCGAGGAACGCCCGCC
Organism: Lacrimispora amygdalina; assembly: GCF_900205965.1. Lineage (GTDB taxonomy): Bacteria > Bacillota > Clostridia > Lachnospirales > Lachnospiraceae > Lacrimispora > Lacrimispora amygdalina_A. The sequence continues at coordinate 237,228 of NZ_OAOF01000003.1, read as the reverse complement.
TCCCCGGTAATCCCGGAAACCATATTTTTCATCAAAAGTATAATCTGCATGACCTGGCCGGTATACTTCCATAATATTACCGTAATCCTTAGAGCGCTGGTCCGTATTCCAGACAACCATTGAGATTGGGGTTCCAGTGGTCTTTCCTTCAAAAACACCGGATAAGATCTCCACCTGATCCCCTTCGTTTCGCTTTGTGGTAAATTTACTCTGTCCGGGTTTTCTCCTGTCAAGGAAACACTGAATATCCTTTTCTTCCAGTGGAAGACCGGCAGGGCAGCCATCCACTACCACACCGATTCCTTTTCCGTGGGATTCTCCCCATGTTGTGATTTTAAATATTGTGCCAAGTGTGGATCCCGCCATAGTTGTCTCTCCTTTTATTTGCTGACCTGCACGATTACACAGCTGTTGGGTTCATTAACTTTTAATTCTTTTCCGTTCATAATTAAAAGTCCTTTCTCATAATCCACCGCAAAGAAGGTGATGCTTCCGGTCTCATGGTTAATGGAAGCGATATGCCTGTCATCCGGGAATACACAGATGTCTTTTGGATAGCTTCCGCTGATTGGAAGACAGCACAAAAAGGTCAGCAGACCTGTCTTCGGATCACGGTCATATACCGTAACCGTATTATCCCCTGCATTGGAGCAAAACATGTGCCTTTCATCGTTGGAAAGACGCATAGCGCTTGCTGCGGTCAGTTGTGTCAGAGGTTTGGGGCCTGTGGTCTGAATGGTCTGAATCTTTTCAATCCTGGGCTGGCGCTCCCCTGTCTCATAGGTAAATACTTCAATTACATTCTTAAGCTCATGAATCAGATAGAAGAACTTACCGTCAGAACTGAAACGGAAGCATCTGGGTGCGGACTCCAATTCACTTCTGATGGCATCTACCAGCATCATCTCTTCGTCCTTTTCATCAAAATGATAGATCTTAACCTGATCGATTCCCAGATCAGCAACCATAATGAACTTTCCGTCCGGTGTACGTCTGGAACAGCTCACATGAGGACGGAAATTTCTCTCTGCAACGCTGCCCAGTCCTTTATGGAACACTCCGGTTACGATATCACCTACGGAGCCGTCGTCATTTAAACGAAGTACGGTACACTTTCCATCATGATAGCCGGATACAAATATATATTTATCATCTTTATCCGTAGATAAATGACAGCCTCTCATCCCTTTAATATTAGCAGTATTCATTCTTGTTATGGAACCATTCTCATGGATTCTAAAGGACACAACGCCTTCATCCGCTATGGAATAAAGTGTCCTGCCATTATTGGAGGCAACAACATAGGAAGAATTGTCAACTTCAACCTCACATCTGGGAATAAAACAACCCTTTTCCACATCAACATCATACACGGTGATACCCTTGGCCTGTCCATTGTAGGAATAGGAACCTACATACGCCATATATTTACCTGTCATAACAATTTTCCTCCTCGAATCATCCTTGTATAAGCTAGAAATATCATATCATAAGTTTCCCTGTTTGTTAAGGAAAAACTTCCCTAAAAACTATTGACATACATGGAAAATCCAGTATAATGAATCTTGCTGCATGTTTATTATTACTAAACTTTATAGTTATATTTATCGTCAGTTAGTATAAGTAAACTTTCGGCTTAACATAATAAGAAGGAGGAGCACATGGATATCGGTACAAAATTAAAGGAGCTGCGTATTTTAAAAGGACTGACTCAGGAAGAACTGGCTGACCGCGCGGAGCTCTCAAAGGGATTTATATCTCAGCTGGAAAGGGATTTAACCTCCCCATCCATTGCGACTCTTATGGATATTCTGCAGTGCCTTGGAACCTCCATCGGAGAATTTTTCAACGAAACCATAGAGGAGCAGATTGTCTTCGGAAACTCTGATTATTTTGAAAAACACGATGCTGATTTGAAAAATGAAATTAAATGGATCATACCAAACGCACAGAAAAATATGATGGAACCCATCCTGCTGACTCTGGAAGCAGGGGGGCAGACTTACCCGGACAATCCCCATGAGGGGGAAGAATTCGGATATGTGCTGCAGGGAAACATTTCCATTCATATAGGAACTAAAACATATAAAGCAAAAAAAGGGGAATCCTTTTACTTTATACCAGATAAAAAACATTACTTAAGCAGCAAGGCAGGTGCTTCCTTAATCTGGGTAAGTTCACCTCCAAGCTTTTAACAGGAGGATAAAGCTCATGGGTCAGCCACTCATCGATTTACGCAACATTTCTAAAAGCTTCGACGGAACGATGGTTCTTGATGATTTAAATCTTTCCGTGAAGGAGAACACATTTGTCACCTTGCTCGGCCCCAGCGGCTGCGGTAAAACAACCACCCTGCGCATCATCGGAGGCTTCGAAAGTCCGGACAGAGGCGAAGTTATTTTTGACGGACAGAATATCACCAGTCTGCCCCCTAATAAAAGGCAGCTGAATACGGTCTTTCAAAAGTATGCACTATTTACCCATATGTCCATTGCAGAGAATATTGCGTTTGGTTTAAAAATCAAGAATAAATCCAGATCTTATATTCAGGATAAAATTAAATATGCATTAAAGCTGGTGAACTTAGATGGTTTTGAAAACCGCAGCGTCAGTTCTTTAAGCGGGGGACAGCAGCAGAGAATCGCCATAGCAAGAGCAATTGTCAACGAACCACGTGTCCTGCTGCTTGATGAACCTTTAGGCGCGCTGGATTTAAAGCTTCGCCAGGATATGCAGTATGAGCTGATCCGTTTAAAAAATGAGCTGGGAATTACTTTTATTTATGTAACCCATGACCAGGAAGAGGCATTAACCATGTCCGACACCATTGTTGTCATGAATCAGGGCTATATTCAGCAGATGGGCTCTCCGGAAAACATTTATAATGAACCGGAGAATGCATTTGTGGCTGACTTTATTGGAGAAAGCAACATAGTTCCCGGAATCATGCTCCGGGATGAGCTTGTTCAGATATTCGGTGCTAAATTTAACTGTGTGGATAAGGGCTTCGGACTCAATAAACCAGTTGATGTGGTAATCAGACCGGAAGATATCGATCTGGTTGCTCCGGAGAACGGAACTCTTACGGGAAAAGTGACACATTTAATCTTTAAAGGTGTTCATTATGAAATGGAAGTAACTTCACCGGATGGGTTCGAATGGCTGGTACACAGTACAGACTTATTCCCTGTTGGTCAGGATGTGGGCATTCATGTTGATCCCTTTGATATCCAGATCATGAATAAGCCTGCGTCAGAGGATGAGGAGGCCGTAGGTATCAATGAATAAAAAATTATTGTCCGGACCATATCTGATGTGGATGATTGGCTTCATTTTGATTCCTCTGGCTTTGATTGTATTTTACGGACTGACCGACAAAAGCGGGGCTTTCACGCTTTCTAATGTAATCTCAGTCGCGTCGCAGGAACATGCAAAGGCATTGTGGCTTTCCCTGGAGCTCTCCCTGATCAGCACAGTCTTATGCCTGCTGATCGCTTATCCTCTTGCAATGGTACTGCGTTCCAGAGGTATGGAACAGGGAAGCTTTATCGTATTTATTTTTATTCTTCCCATGTGGATGAATTTCCTTCTCCGCACACTGGCATGGCAGACACTGCTGGAGAAAAACGGAGTGATCAATGGAGTCTTATCTGCACTTCATCTGCCAAACCAGGGACTGATCAACACTCCGGGAGCAATCATACTTGGTATGGTTTACAACTTCCTTCCATTTATGGTTCTTCCTATTTATAACGTACTGATGAAGATTGATGACAATGTGCTGAGTGCTGCCAGGGATTTGGGTGCGAATTCCACTCAGGTTCTGGTCCGGATTCTTCTTCCCTTAAGTTTACCTGGTATTGTAAGCGGCATCACCATGGTTTTTGTTCCTGCTCTGACCACCTTCGTAATCTCTAATATTTTAGGGGGAAGTAAGATCCTGTTAATTGGTAATGTAATTGAGCAGGAATTTACGAGAGGCAGCAACTGGAACTTAGGCTCTGGTCTTTCATTGGTCCTTATGATATTTATTTTGATCAGTATGGCGCTCATTGCCAAGTATGATAAAAACGGGGAAGGAACGGTGTTGTAATGAATCGGAAATCAGCTTTTTTAAGACGATTTATCCAGGATTTTTATCTGGTGCTTGTGGTTGTATTCTTATATGCACCCATTGCTACCATGACAGTGTTATCCTTTAATAATTCAAAATCACGTACACAGTGGGGCGGATTTACGACCAAATGGTATGGAGAACTGTTCTCAAGCAGCACAATTATGGATGCACTTTATAACACACTGCTGATTGCATTTGTATCGTCTCTCATTGCAGTAATCATCGGCACTGCAGCAGCCATAGCCATTAACAGCATGAAGCCGGTTCCCCGCTCTCTTCTCATGGGTATCACCAATATTCCCATGCTCAATGCGGATATTGTAACCGGAATCTCCCTGATGCTTGCATTCATAGCATTCGGGATCTCACTTGGCTTTCAGACCATACTGATTGCACATATTACCTTTAACATCCCGTATGTCATATTAAGTGTCATGCCGAAGTTAAAGCAGACAGATAAAAGTACCTACGAAGCAGCCCTGGACTTAGGAGCAACCTCGCTCACAGCATTTTTCAAGGTAGTATTCCCGGATATTCTTCCAGGAGTACTTTCCGGATTTCTTCTGGCATTCACCATGTCTCTGGATGATTTTATAATCACCCACTTTACTAAGGGGGCCGGAATCAATACATTATCAACACTAATTTACAGTGAAGTGCGAAGGGGAATCAAGCCTTCCATGTATGCACTTTCTACAATCATCTTTTTAACGGTGCTGGTTCTGCTTCTTATTACAAACTTTGCGCCCAGGAGAAAAAAATAACAGGAGATCAAGTAAATGAAAAAAAGAATGAAAACGTTTCTTGCAATCAGCGCACTCACCCTGCTTTCCATATCTGTAGTAAGCGGATGCAAAAAATCCGAGACAAAAGCAGGAAGCAACGGAGAGGTTTATGTATACAACTGGGGGGAATACATTGACGAATCCGTCATTCAGCAGTTTGAAAAAGAAACAGGGATTAAGGTTGTTTATGACTTATTTGAAACCAATGAAGAGATGTACCCTGTTATTGAAGCAGGCGGCGTTAAATACGATGCAGTCTGCCCTTCAGACTACATGATTCAGAAGATGGCCCAGAACAATCTTCTCGCTGAAATCAACTTTGACAACATTCCTAATATCAAAGAAATTGATCCAAAGTACATGGAGATGTCAAAGAGCTTTGACCCGGAAAATAAATATTCCGTGCCCTACTGCTGGGGAACCGTAGGAATCCTTTACAATACCAGCATGGTAGCAAAGGAAGATGTTCCAACCAAATGGTCGGATCTGTGGGATGAAAAGTTCAAAGACAACATTCTGATGCAGGACAGTGTCCGGGATGCCTTTATGGTTGCCCTTAAATCTCTGGGATATTCCATGAATACCACAAACGAGCAGGAAATCAATGAGGCAAAAGAGCTCTTAATTAAGCAGAAACCGCTGGTTCAGGCTTATGTAATCGATCAGGTCCGGGACAAGATGATCGGAGGGGAAGCTGCTGTGGGTGTAATCTATTCCGGTGAGATGCTTTATATCCAGAACGAAGTGAAGGAACTTGGTCTGGATTATTCTCTGGAATACGTGATTCCGGAAGAAGGGACCAACCTCTGGCTTGATTCCTGGGTAATACCAGCCAATGCCCCCAATAAAGAGAATGCAGAAAAGTGGATTAACTTCATGTGCCGTGCGGATATCGCAAAGAAGAACTTTGAATACATCACTTATCCAACACCTAACAAAGGCGCTTTTGACCTTCTTGATCCAGAATTAAAAAACAACAAGACTTTATTTCCAGATGAAGCTATGTTAAAGAACAGCGAAGTATATCAGTACCTGGGAGATCAGGCAGACAGTCTTTATAACGAAGCATGGAAAGAAGTAAAATCTAACTAACTGATACCAGACGGAGGGAAACTCATGGTAGAAAATCTGGAGCTTTTGCTGCTGCAGGTCGTAGATTTGGCAATTCTTCTCTTTGAATTTATAGGAGTCATTGTCATCGTCGTATCCGGAATCAAGGGTATTATTAACTATGTTAAGCACAATCCTGCCATACGGCTGAATCTTGCTCAGGGCATGGCGCTGGGACTGGAATTTAAGCTTGGAAGCGAGATTTTGAGAACTGTGGTTGTGCGAGAGCTTTCTGAAGTGGTTCTGGTTGCCGCCATCATTGTTCTGAGGGCTGCACTCACATTTTTGATCCATTGGGAGATTAAGGTGGAGAAAGAGTCAGATAAACAGAAGCAGATAAAATAAGAACGAAAAAGCGGATCCTCTGAATCGAATGAATCAGGGCTTCCGCTTTTTTAATAATTAGTTATAAGCACTTCAACCGTAACGGCATCCCGTTCTTTGAACTGATAATTACAGTTAGAATAGGTCTTATCAATATAATGGATCCGGTACTTCCGGCTCCATTCAATCAGCAGTTCATTGGACAGCCCCTTATGATAAAATACATTGGACAGGGCAAACCGGATTCCTTTCTGATTCAGTCTGTCAAGCAGGTCTAACAGCTCCCGCTCTTCCTTTTCCTTCCAGTCCTTAAATCCCCGGTTACCATCATTATAATTCCCGGTGGAAATGAGATAGGGCGGATCGCAGTAAACCAAGTCTTCCGGTCCAAGCTTTGAATAATCCAGTTCTGTAAAATCCCTGTTGGTAAACTGAATATTCTTTTTCTGAAGAGCCAGACAAAACCGGGTCAGATTCCTTTCAATATTGCTGTTAAAGGAACTTCGGTTTCTCCCAAAGGGAGAATTGAATTCATGGCTGTTATTAAAACGGATCTGGTGATTGAACGCGTAACAGGTGAGAACAAAAAGCTTTGTTAAATCACGGGTCTGGTTATAATCAGACCGAAGTGCATAGTATCCGTCTTTATTCTGCTGGGTCAGCTGATAGGTACTGATAATGTCTCTGATGCGCTCCAGCAGTTCATGGATCTCAGTGGACTGAAACATCTGAAACATCTCAATCAGATAATTAATCTGATCATTGCATATAATCGTCTCAGCCTCTGCATTAATCCCTATATTAAACCCTCCAGCAAACACATCCACAAATGTCCGGATGTCCGCTGGAAAGGCCTGAAAAACAGGTTCCAGAATCTTAAACTTTCCTCCTGTATAGTTAAGAGGACTTTTTATGTACATGGCGGCACCTGCTTTTCTATGTATACCAGAAGCTCTTTTAATCGTTCTGTTTCCTTAACCTTCCGGCTCTTGTATCTGCGGTAAGGAATTTCATAAACCTGATAAGTCTCCGGCTTTCCATATTTTTTCATAACCGCTTCTATCTCTTCCATAGCCATCAGTCCATCTGTACTGTAGCTCAGTATAATATGGCGGAATCTGGCATGAAAAAGCAGTTCCTCAAAGGCAGGAACTGCCTTGTTTTTCATACAAAATTCGGATTTCTGACCTTCCTGATCCGGCCTCTGCCCTGTAACCCCCCGGACTTCGGGGTAATCATATCTGGCAGCAGTCTCCAGTACGTGGTAATTGGAAAAATACTGTCTGGAATTGTAGGGCGGATCAATATACAGGATATCACCCTCCAGCCGCTTTAATAAATCCGATCCATTCTCATTGTAACACCGGTTCTCTTTCCCGTTATGGATAACCGGCAGGCGGTAAAGCTCATAATGCTTATAGCTTCTTCTCTCCCACGACTTATGAAAGGCCCCGTAAGTTCCCGAAGTATTGGATACAAAGGGAATGCCCTCTACAATACAAGCCACCAGATAGAAGTACTCGTCCTCACTTAGCAGCCCCGCAGCCTTCCAGTCTTCAACGGTACAGCGCGCAAAATCAATACGCAGGGCATTGTCATCATTTAAATACATGCGGCCGCCGGCTGGTGCATATGTATTCTGAAAAAAACGCCGTTTCACAGGCAGTACTTCCAGATCATTTTTCTGTCTGCCGTTAAAGTAATCCAGAGGATCATCTATTCCGGTCTCTGCCTTAAGGCGCTCAAATTCCGGCATCTGGTCGTTTTCAACGGTTGCCCGCTGAAGCACATAAGAAAAGTACAGCAGGTCATTGGAACAGACCTGGTACCACTGTTTAAAGTATCTGGCAACCGCAGCGGTTCCAGAAAATATATCACAAAAGCTTTTCGCTTCCGGTGCTTTCTCATCAATTACACTCTTAATCTGATCCAGCAGCAGTGTCTTGCTTCCAATAAATCTCATTCTTTTCTTGCTCCCATTTCATTTTACCTGCCTATCATTATAATGTAAAATGACAAAAAACACAAGAAAAGATACACTGGCTGTTACGGCTTTCTTAAGACCGGATTTTTTTCTGCTTTCGAATCCTTTTTAACCGGTACATTTTTTCATCCGCTATTTTTAAGGCCGTCTCTGGCAGCAGATTCATGTCTTTTTTTATGCAGATAATTCCGAAGCTTACAGACATGGGAAAATCGGCTGAGATACAGGAAAGATTCCTGTTCACCGCAGCCATCCGCTTTCCAACCTCGCTCTCCGATACTCCCCGGTAGAGGGCCACAAATTCATCCCCTCCAAAGCGGCAGATGAAATCTCCTTCTCCTATAGTTTTCTTTAATTCCTTTGATACGCATTTTAAATATTTATCTCCGTTTAAATGACCAAACTGATCATTAATTGTTTTTAATCCATCCAGGTCAATCATACACAATGCAAATGAACATTCATCCTTAATATAATCATCGATGGTGCTGATACAGCATCTCCGGTTATTCAGTCCAGTCAATTCATCTTTATATGCCATTACTTCCAAATATGCCTCCGTTTCTTTCTGATATGTCACATCCGTAATAAGATGAATAACCGCTTTCGTATTTTCCCACTGCAGCGGATGTGATACCACCTGAAAAAATTTCTGTTTGCTGCATTGATACTCGAATTTATATTTGTGTTTTATTTCATTTGGTGACTGCAGGCGTTCCATCAGCCCACACCCGTCATCGCAGTAAAACTGCCCGGTTTGCTGATTATAAAACCGCTTTTTAAAAAGATTGTTAGTAAAAAGGATTTCACCAGTCTTTTCCTCTGTTACAACAACCCAGTCTTTTAAACTGTTAATGATAGCCAAAAGCAAAGAACTGAAGCCTTTATTTCTAACTGCCTGCTCTCTCAGTTTCCGTTCTCGAACTTCCAGCTGATTCAGCCTCTCTGCCAGAAAATTATCCTGTTCAGACAAAGGCTCAATCTCTTTTTCTTCTGCCAGATTTTTTATAAACCGGTTCATTTCCGACATACATCTGGATAAATAGGAAACCGTCTCCTGAAGCTCCTTAAATACTGGCGCTTCTCCCTCCAGTTCTCCCACCGCCGGTTTATTTAAAATAATACTCCGAATCTGCTCAAGAAGAACATAAGCATCTTTTTCCGTCATTTAATACACCTTCAATCATGAGTTGGCACTTGGTTTCAGCTTTAACTGGCTGATCAGCCCCATTTCCTGAGATATTTCTGACACTGATAAGAATTGCCTATTGCCCTTTTCATTGATACCCTTTCCATATTTTTGTACCGGAATTCAACCGGCCCCCTTTCGTTGTTACTCAGTACGGTTACATTGTTTCAATATTTGATAAATATAACCACATTTCTATGTATTTTCATATATTTTCTGTCACAAAGGTGTACCTTTTTAGCAATACAATATGCTTGTCAAATGAGTAAAATCAACCATAATATATTATAATAAAAATTCTGACATATTTCAACAAAAAAATAACAGAAAGGTGAATTTTAATGTCGATATAGAAAGGTACACCTTTTTAGCAATACAATATGCTTGTCTCATTTTAAAATCCACCCTTTCTGCCATACTAAGAAGGACAGGAGGAAAACAATATGAATAATTTTTATGGTTACGTCAGAGTCTCCACACTGGACCAGAACGTTGAACGCCAGCTGATCGAATTGATTAAGTGGGGAGTTTTAGAAAAAAATATTTATTGTGATAAATTATCGGGAAAAGATTTCAACAGGCCACAGTACCAGAAACTAAAACGAAAACTAAAAGAGGGAGATGTGCTGGTGGTCAAGAGCCTGGACCGTCTTGGTAGAAATTATGAAGATATTCAACAGGAATGGAGAGATATTGTTAAAATCACAAAAGCCGATATTGTAATTATTGATATGCCGATTCTTGACACAAGGACCAATAAGGATTTAATTGGAACGCTGATCTCAGACATTGTGCTGCAGCTGCTTTCCTATGTAGCCCAGGCAGAAAGAGAAAGTATCCGGCAAAGACAGGCAGAAGGGATTGCCATAGCAAAAGCACAAGGGAAGCACTTAGGGCGATATCCCTCTCCTCTTCCTGAAGAATTCTTCCCAGTGTATGAGAAATGGCAAAACCGGGAGTATTCACTGCGGTCAGCCAGTGAAGTCCTTGGAATTACCATCAGTCAGTTTCGTACAATGATAAAAAAGCATGAAAAAGCATTGGATCACCTGACTTGAAAACAAACGGCATTTTGTGTTACAATAGACAGATATGAAAAGAACTACTGAAAGAAGGTGGCTGTTACGAAAATACAGGAATCTGCTGAAAATTATCTGGAAGCAATTTTAATGCTTCATCAGCGCAACGGATATGTCCGCTCAATTGATATCGCCGGTGAATTGGAATTTTCCAAGCCCAGTGTCAGCGTAGCAATGAAGAATCTGCGTGAGAACGGTTTTATTGATATGGATGAAAACGGACATATTACACTGCTGGAAAAGGGACAGGAAATTGCAGAACGGATGTACGAGCGCCACACCTTCCTTTCCGACTGGCTTATGGCTCTTGGGGTGGAACGTAAAATTGCCTTAGAGGATGCCTGCCGGATTGAGCATGTGATCAGCGCTGAAAGTTTTGCAGCAATTAAAACATTTGTCAATAGCAGGCAAAAGGGGTAACAGATAAGCAGCATTGCAAAGGAGAGTACGTTTTATATTACTGTCTCCTTTTCAATGCTGCTTATTTCATTCATCTGCATACAGAAACTAAACATACTATTATTATACCCTGATTACCCGAACACCAAAGGCATGACACTGCTCCGCACAAAATATCAGGCATTCCTCATCATTTCCCTCTATTATGGATTATAGAATAATAAACAAATGGAGGAAAACCATGAACCACGACATTTTAAATTTAGAACATATCATTGCTGCAGATTACGATAATATTGCTGGTATTGTTGTGATGAAAAAGGGAAAAACGGTATATGAACGCTATTTTGACGGATTTACCCCAGAAGATACGGTTCACATTATGTCGGTGACAAAAAGCATTGTATCCGCGCTGATCGGTATTGCCATAGATAAAGGCTTTATAAAAAATCCGGACCAGAAGGTTCTGGATTTTTTCCCTGATTATACGATCAAACGGGGAGAACACACAATCCAGAATGTTACCATAAAGCAACTGCTTACAATGACCGCTCCTTATAAGTACCGGAACGAACCTTACACGAAGGTATATACAAGTAACGACTGGACAAAGGCTGCCCTGGATCTATTGGGTGGCAAAGCCGGGATCACAGGGAATTTCATGTATTCCACAGTTGGAACACAGATTTTATCCGGTATTCTGGTGAATGCTGCAGGCAGATCTGTGGTGAACTGCCTTACGGATATTTATGGTGGATTATAAATGACAGCAAAGGTCCATGCTATGCAGCGATTGGTGACTGTGGTAATTTTATTTTTGTCAACGAAAAAAAGAACATTGTTGTAGCCATTACTTCCCGGTTTAAGCCAAAATACAACGTCAGGCTGGAGCTGGTGACCCGAGAGATCGTTCCAATATTTGAATAGGAGGTTTTAAAATGGATTGGATCAGCGGAATACAAAAAGCGGTGGATTACGTAGAAGAGAATATTACTATGAATCTGGATTATAATGAGATTGCAAAACAGGCGTACTCATCAGGCTTTCATTTTCAGCGGGTATTTGGACTTCTCTGCGGATTTACATTAGGAGATTATATCCGTATGCGGAGACTGACTCTTGCAGGGGGCGAACTTGCTGGTACAAATGCCCGTATACTGGATATCGCCGTGAAATACGGCTATGAAACTCAGGAAAGCTTCAGCCGGGCTTTCACCCGCTTTCATGGCGTATCCCCTTCCCAGGCCCGAAAAGGAGCCAGCTTAAAATCATTTTCCCGCCTTTGTGTAAAACTGATATTAGACGGTGCAACGATTACAGATTACAGAATTGAAAAAAGAGTGGGGTTTCAGATGATCTGCAAACCGCTTCGTGTATCCGCAGAAAAAGAACTGACCTCTGCCAGAATAACTGAATTCTGGCAGCAGTGCCGAAAGGATGAGACAATCCCAACGCTGTGCCGATATATTCCAAATGACAGCCTATTTGGCAATTGCATGACTGGGATAAGCTTTGGGGCAGATGCTGTAAATCCTGGCATACCCTATGCCATTGGAGTTCCCTATAACGGAATTACAGCAGCAGACAAAGACTTTTTGATAACCGCAATACCGTCTCATACCTACGCAGTGTTTCCGTGTACCGGCACAATGCCGGAGGCATTTTCCCGGCTGTATAAACAGATTTACAGTGAATTTTTCCCTGCAAATGACTACCAGCCCTGCGGCGGCACAGACTTTGAAGTCTATCCGTCGGACGATATAAAAAATCCTGGCTACACCTGTGAAATCTGGGTTGCCGTGGAAAAGAAATAGCCGCAGCACACCGGTTCAACCGGCTGCACTGCGGCTTCCGTATTCTGCTTCAATCTGCACCTTCGATACCAAATTTATTACGGGTCTTAATCCTGTCCAAAAGTTCCAGAAAATCCGACCGGTATTCCAGTGGCTCCAGAATCCTCACATGATCCCTGAAGCCAAGAAGCCAGCTGAATAAAGACGCCTTATCTGACCAGCTGATTGTCATTGTAAGTCTGCCGTCATCGCTTTCCGTAAAACTGCCGATTCCGAACTCTTCGATGAGACGCCATTTCATGGTTCCATCAAATTCTGCTGTTACATATACTTCATTGGTCCAGGATACCTCACTCGGATTCATCTGGTATAACTGCGGCTCCCTCTCCTCTATGTCCTCATTGGTACATATTATCTGTGTCATACGGTGCAGCTTAAACATGCGGAGATCATCTCTTAGCAGACAATATCCCCAAACATACCAGGAGGACCATTCAAATATCAGCAAACGAGGTTCTATGATCCGGTCATTTTCCCCACCCGGACCATAATAGTGAAACTCAATTATCTTTTTTCTCTCAATGGCATCCTTAATCAGCTCAAATTTAGGTGTCAGAGAGGACTGATACCAGGAACTCAGATTAATGACGACCGGTCCGCTGGCTCCCACATAATCACTACTTCCAAAGGAAAGCTTATCCATGAGTAGCTGGTAGCGGTTGGTTCCTGACACGCTGTCTAAACTCTTTAACCCTGAAAGTATTGCCTGCATTTCTGAAGAAGTAAACAATGTTTTATCCACCTTATAGCCTTCTGCTATGGATATTCCCCCATTTTTCCCCTGCTCGGTGACAATCGGGATTCCGGCTTTGCATAAATCTTCCACATCCCGGTTTATGGTTCTTCTGGATACCTCGAACTTATCTGCCAGATAGGGCGCTGTCACCTTTTCTTTTTGAAGCAGTATGGATATCATACCGATCAGCCGATCAATTTTCATCTTTTCGTCCCCCCTTTTTTGCAATTATATCATGAACTCTTCATTTGGAACATAAAAAATAAGGTTCACTGCAAATCCGTAGAATTGCAGTGAACGCTTAATTTAATATTTTGCCGAGTCGTGTATATTAACCGAAGGGGTTATATATGTTTGGTCAGGTTCGGTATATACTTTAGTATCTGTATTATCAACCGGTACCTCAAGGGTGGCTGCGGCCTCATAACGGACGCTTTCCTCTTTTTCCTGCGGATCGGTATCCTGAAGCCTGAATTTCTCTACTTCCTGCTTTAATAACTGGGCCTGGGCATCCAGTTCCTCACTGGAAGCAGAACTTTCCTCTGCTGTTGCCGCATTGGTCTGAACGACTGTTGAGACCTGGGTCAGTCCCTGGTTAATCTGATCGATCGCCTCCACCTGTTCATTGGAAGCAGCTGCAATCTCCTGAATCGTATGCTCCACCTGTCCGGATTTCTCTGCAGCTGACTTTAAAATGCGGGTTGTCTCATAAGCAATCTTTACACCTTCTGACACGGTCTGAACCGAATGTCCGATGAGATCTGCTGTCTGCTTGGCAGCCTCTGCAGATTTACCGGCAAGATTACGTACTTCATCGGCTACCACTGCAAATCCCTTGCCTGCTTCTCCAGCTCTGGCTGATTCTACCGCTGCATTTAAAGCCAGTATATTGGTCTGGAATGCAATATCCTCAATTACCTTGGTAATGTTTGAAATCTTCTCTGAAGCCTGTCCGATTTCCTTCATGGAGTGATCCAGCTTCTCCATATAAGTATTGCCTTCGTCCATTCCGGTAACCGCCTCTCTTACATAGCCAGTAGCCTTCTGAACATTCTCTGCATTCTGCTGTGCCCGGTTAGAAACGCTGCTTACCGAAGCGCTTAATTCCTCAACTGTAGCTGCCTGTTCGGTCGCGCCCGAAGCCAGTGCCTGGGAAGCGTCGGAAATCTGCCTTGATCCCTCTGCTACTCTGTCAGAAGATTCTTTAATCTTAGTAAATACCGAATTTAAGTTATAGGTAATACCATTCAGTGAATCCCTAATCTGTACAAAATCACCTTTATAATCCTGAGTTGCTGTAATCGTGCAGTCTCCCTTTTCCAGACCGCTTAATATTGTAGAAATCTCATTAATATAGCTATTAAGGGTATTGATCGTTCCGGTAAATGAACGGGATAAATCCTCAAGCTCATCTCCGGTATTGATCTGAGGTACTTCAGAATGCAAATCTCCCTCATCAAGAGCTTTGATACGCTCTGCCAATCCGATAATCGGTCTGACGATCGGGCCTGCAATCCGAAAAGCCATATGGAGAGATGCAAGAATCATCAGAACCGCCAGAATGATTGTGATAATCAGCGACTGATAGAAGCCTGCCATCATCTCGGACTGGTTTGCTGCAACTCCGATGGACCAGCCGTCTGTGTTGGTTATAGGTGTGTAACCCATGACCAGAGTCTTCCCCTTAAAGCGGGCAGTCCGGATATCAGACTTTCCATTAATCATCTCCTGTATATTGGCGGCAACGCCCCTGAGTGATGAATCACTTTTTGCCAGTTCAATATAATTGGTCTCATTTGATACTACGTTTCTGTTTTTGTGGGCAACTACCTTGCCGGCTTTATCTGCAACGAATCCATAACCGGATTTTCCCATGGTAACTGCGTCAATCATCTTGCTGAATACATCTGCATCCAGGGTTCCTGTTACAATCCCGTTATATTCCCCGTTATTCACCTTAGCTGCAATGACCAGAACTGTTTTGCCCAGTTCCTTGCTTTGCATGGTAGTTGATATGTAAGTTTCGCCCTTTATTGCGTGGCTAAAATATTCCAATTGGCTGACGTCTGCACCATTCGATGCTTTTCCGTTGACATCCGCTGTTGTAACCTCCAAAAAGCCGTAATCCTTCGCCAGCTTATCCATCGCTTCTTTTCTCTGCCCGTCACTTTTATTCCGGTCTGTAATGGAAGTGTATTGTGCGATGGCCTCTATTTTAATCTTGTAAATATCTATGGCGTTCTCAATCGCCTGACTATAAGCCTCTGCTGATTCCTTAAGTCTCATATCAGTATTATTTTTCGCATCCCGGTAGAACAGATAACCATTGAAAGTACCAAACAAAATAGATATTGCCACACACATAGCAATGATACCAGACAGCAATCTCCCTTTTATGGATTTGTTCTTTCCCGATGGGTCAGACCCCTCCTCTGACTTTTTTATGACCCTCTTTAATGCCTTAAATTTTCCCGCCACAGTCATATCCTCCTAATCATTATTTACATGCTGGAAACTACTCACCTTTTCTGTAAAATTTTTACTGAATTTTACTAAATAATATTATATAACATGGGGCAGATATTTGTCAATTATGACAGAATTTTGAAGAATAATATGAAAATTGAAAATGTAAATTCCACTACCACTTACCCAGGTAGAGTTTACCTCTGCACAGTTTATATTTACTCTTTCATACATATATGGTATCTTTATAACTCCTTCTGACAGCAGTAGAAGGAGATTTTATGAGTAAATATATTCCTGGTAACCAGAAGCATCTCACTCTGAAGGATCGTGTTTTTATTGAAAACTCTTTAAATCAAAATCATACATTTAAAGATATTGCAAAATATCTATGCAAAGATCCAACCACCATCTCTAAGGAAGTGAAGGCCAGACGTTCCTCTGACTGGTATCATAAAGGCACCTTTTACAATGCCAAGAACTTCTGCATTCACAGGTTTAGCTGTCGAAAAGTAAATGTCTGCAAAAAGATTCTTGTATGTGGGGTCAAATGTGCTTCCTGTCCAACCTGTAATCAAACCTGCCGAGATTTTGTGAAGGAACGCTGCTCCCGACTGGATAAAGCTCCCTACGTTTGCAATGGCTGCGACAAGAAGATCTCTCACTGCACAATTGCTCACAAATACACATACAATGCACGGTTTGCTGATCGCAAATATCATGAGTTACTCACCAATTCCAGAAATGGTATCTGCATGACAAAACACGAGCTGCATCAAAAAGATATGATTGTTTCTCCACTGATTGAGCAGGGGCAGTCTCCCTATCAGATATCCATAAATCATCCGGAACTGGATATGTCTGTCCGCACAATCTATACCTACATTGACAAGGGTCTGTTCTCCGCCAGAAATGTAGATTTAAAGCGTAAACCTAAGTTCAAACCACGTAAATGCCACAGGATGCAGATCACGGATCGCTCTGTTTTTGTCAACAGAACCTATCTTGATTTTCAGGCTTTGGACCTTGAATACTTTGCAGAAATGGACACGGTTCATTCTTCCCGAGAATCTAAAAAAACTCTGCTGACGTTCTACTTAACAAGGGAAAAACTTTTTCTTGCATTCCTGATGAACCGATGCACCAAAGGCGCCGTACGACTTGTATTTGACCATCTCGAAAAACGACTGGGAACCTATGAATTCGTTTCCTTATTCGAATACTTATTAACTGACCGTGGCTGCGAATTTGGCGATCCTGTAGGCCTGGAGACTGGGATCAGCGAAATACAGCGCTGTAATCTCTACTTCTGTGATCCGATGCGTAGCGGCCAGAAGGGGGGCGTTGAAAATGTTCATACCATGCTTCGCATGGTGCTTCCAAAAGGAACCAGCTTTGAATTTCTAACTCAATGGGACGTGAATCTGATTGTTAATCATATCAATTCCACACCACGGGAGAGTCTGGGTGGCGAAACGCCATATAATCTGGCTCTAGAATCATTTGGTGAAGACACCTTAAAAGCGCTTCAGCTTAGGCGCATTGTCCCTGACGAGGTCAATCTGACACCTAAGCTGATTCGCTACAACCGTTAACTAACTTACTTAAATCTGCTGTCGGACTGGAAGTAAACTTTTCACAATTTTTTAATGTGACCGGTGGAATTTAGCCTCGCACGCGAAACTCCAGTGGCCTGTTTTCTCTGCCCTAAAATATGATTTTTTGTAAGAAGTTAGCTTAATTATAGCAGAAATCTTAGAATAGCGCGCAAAAACCTCTACCATTTATGACAACTTTTAAAGGGTGGTGGAATTTAGTCCTGCACTGGAATTTACTTTTTCAAGTCAGCTTGAAGAATAATATATTAATTTGTAACTTAAGTTAAAAAATGTGAGAGTTTTACCCTATCTGGCCCAGGAATCTTCCAATATTTCAAAATTATCCTTTATTATTGGTCCGTTCAGATCTGCATTCAGCTGGTACATATCATTGAATTTTTCAATAGCTGCCTTTTTTTGCTCCATCAGGGAATGTGCATAGACATTTAGGGTGATGGATACGCTGGAATGTCCCAGAAGCTCGCTGATGGTTTTAATATCCACTCCCAGTTCCAGCGCCCGGGTGGCAAAGGTGTGGCGGATGGCATGAAACTTCCGGTCTTTGACACAGGCTTCCCTTAACAGTCGTTTATAAAGCTTCTGAAAGCACCTGGGGTCGAAGGGAACATCTGTTTCCGTAAAAATATAATTCTCCTGGCTTCTGCTTTTATAAGAAGCCAGCACCGGCATGTTCAGTAAAAACTGGGGAAGGGGGATCCTTCTCATAGATTTCCGGCTTTTTGGTGCCCCTACAAACAATGCGGTTTTATGATCTTTTTTGTCAAAATGGCGGATCCGGGAAACGGTCCTGCTGACAAATAAGGTTCCTGTTTCCATATCAATATCTCCCCATTTTAATGCACATAATTCCCCCAGACGAAGGCCGGTGTAAAAACAAAGGAGAATTCCCATGGCACGCCTGTCCCCGTAACGAAAAGCGGTCTGCTCAATCTGACGCTGTTCTTTCATGGAGAATACCTCCACCTCTTTGTCATCTGTTTTTGGATATTTAATCAGATCCATAATGGCAAAGCATTCCGCAGATCCCTTTAAAATCTCTTTTACTGCTATTTTAAATATAGTCAGGTTTTTCTTTTTAGAAGAATCTGCAAGCTCCTCATTCTCATACATTTCCTTTACAAAACGCGAAACAGAATCCGTTGTGATTCTCTGTTTTTTTTCCTTTTCAAAAAACGGGATAACGTATTTGTTTATGCACCGGTAATAGCTTTCATAGGTAGATGGCTTTACTCTTACAGAGACGTCCTGAAGCCAGTTCTCAAAAAGGACAGCCCCTTCCTCTGCCTGTCCCGATTTCTTAGCTCTGTAATTCACCTGGTTATCCTTATAATTCTTCATCTTTTCCTTTACACCCTTATAGCTTCTGGAATAGAAGTACTGGTACTTCCCCGTCTGCTTTAAAGTTCTTCCTTCCCACCTTCCATCTTTGCGTTTATAAATATTTTCTCCTCTTCTTGGCATGGTTAACTCCTTTGCTTATGTTATTTTTTATTATATGACGGTTTAAGCGTTGGAAAATAATCCAATTATTTCCAAATCATATAAAAGGACCGCTCTCATTTTAACCTAAAAATGGCGATCCAGGATAGTTCTGGGTCGCCATTTCGGATTCCGGTACCTCTTCTGGCATGAGAATCAGGTTAGTCCGGAAATCCGGAAAAACAGCTTCTTATCATTGCCTGTACCTTTATTTATATCAGGAGTTTTCAAATGATTCAATAACATATAGCTTTATTTTCTTTTTTGTGCCATTAAAAGCAAGGTGATTAAAAGGGTATATCCGATTAGTACTACACCGGAAGTAAGCCAGATTCCTGTTACATCAATGCGGTCCACTGTCAGGCTGCTGAAAACAGATCCGAACACAGATCCTGTCTGTAAGAGAAATGATCCGACTGATAAAACACTGGCTCTTAAAGGTCCTGGCGTATACTGATTGATCAGCGTGTTTTCTGCTACACTGCCGGTTCCAAGAAACAGATAAATACCTCCATATAAAATAACAAATATCCAGGCGGAATTCATAAGAGCCAGAATCAGTAAAACGCTGCCAGCGAAAATACGGCTGATGCTATAGATTCTCCACTGTCTTCCCGGATATTTTAAGAGCAGCCTGCGGCAGAGAGAATTACCTGCGGCTGAAAGAAAAAATCCGACAAAGGAAAGTACTCCCAGCATCCAGCTTCCCTGTGTTAAATCCGACAGTCTCATATAGACCGGCTGCCAGTATGTCTCAATGGGAGTAATTAAAAATCCGGTGATCAGCATGCCTGACAGTATGAATGGAAAATCCCGTTTTGAAAATACAGTAACAAATCCTCCCTTTAAATGGCTGACAAAGTGCGGGCGTTGTTTTCCTCTGCCAGATATCGGGGCTTCCTTTATTCCAAATATGCAAAGTCCCATGGTCACCACAGTTAATGCAATGCGCAGCAGAACGTTGGCATTATAGGAATCGCCTAAGCAGGAAAAAAAGCCTCCAAGGATACATCCCAATGCCAGACCCAACTCTCCCATGATGGAAATACGGGCAGTCACATCGGGCAGGCATTCCTCCCCCCGTTCTTCCAACGCCTGGTCTACGATTAAGGCATCCAGACTGCCGGATGAAAAAGCCCTGCTGACACCATTCAGTACAACGCAGCAAAATAACCAGAACAGATTCTGTGCAAAACAAAGCATAACAACCGATAAGAACTGGCAGGCTCCAGATATCAGAAAAACAGTTTTCCGTCCATACAAATCTGCACAGATTCCGCTGGGCAGCTCAAAGCATAACACCGCAGCGGAATAACTGGCAATTAAGAGTGGAAGGGTTTTAAGATCTGCTCCCTTTTTCAGAAGAATTAAATTTAACACCGGCAAGAGGATTCCCAAAGAAGTATAGTTAAGGAAAATTATCAGCTGTTTTATCTTACTCAAAAAGATCTTCCTCCGCGTTATAAAGAATAAGGGCGTATTCCCACGGAGACTTCTTAGCAGAAGGTACCGCGTGTGCATCCAAAAAATCCATAATCAGTTTTAATAATTCCTTACCTTCTTCTGGCTCAAGGTGAATGACTCCTGCCAGAATATCGCCCAACCCCCACCTTGATTCCAGATCCTCATCATTATAATGCTCTATAAATTTTTTCTTTTGTGTTAAAAAGCCATCATAGGTTTTTGCAATCTGCTCCTGGACCAGAATCTCTTTCTGCATGTGAGTGTCATCCGGATGGTCCAGACCAATCTGGACATTGACATAGGTTGGACTATAATATCTGGCCGTAATTCCATTAATAACCTCTGTGTGATCCAGCTTAATGACCCCAAGTGACTCCAGTTTTTTAATATGATGCTGAACACTTGATGGAGAGATATCCAGCTTTAGTGAGAGCTGCTTCGGTGTCATGGGCAGCTTAGAACGCTCCAGTATCCGGAGGAGATTCTGCCTCACCGGATTCATATAAATTTCCAGTTCCTTTTTCGTAGACAGTTTAACTTTATCCATTCCGCTTATCTCCTTACTTCCTTATCGTTACACTTATTGTATCATTACATATTTTGTAATGTCAAGTCAAAAAATCAAAGAATGAAGATCACACAGTCACTCTGAGATCTTCATCCCCTTTTTATATACTCTTACGGAGTTACGAACTCTTTTTGCATCATATAACGCATAATCGGACAGAACAAACAGCCGGGCTGCATCCAGGTGGCTGGAGTGAGCCGCCAGACCGAAGCTGGCAGTAAAAAGGATCTCACTATTCTCCTCTATTCTGATCTCTTCTGTTAACTTCCTGACCGTCTCACAGACCTGGACCGCCTCCTCCATAGTCATGTTCTGAAACAGGAGACAGAATTCATCGCCACCATAGCGATAAGGTGTATAGGCACATGATTGTTCCCTTAAAACCCTGGCAAATTCTATTAAGCATTTATCTCCCATATAATGACCAAACTGGTCATTAATGCTTTTAAAGTTGTCAATATCCACAACAGCAAGAATATGTTCTTCACATGATTTCTGAATCTCCATGACAGACATGGCCTCATCGAGGGCCTTACGGTTATAGATTCCGGTCAGCTCATCTAATTGAATGCTCTGCTTTAACTGATACCTCTCAAGATCCGTCCTGATGCTGGCCAGATTTTTCTTCTGTTCAAACAGGATTACTACCATGCTTGCAGCGGAAAAGGCAATCAGTATTATCATGGATATCAGAAAATTCCCCATTCTCATGCTGCTTTCAAAAATTGTGATCTTATCTGAGCCCCATTTAATGAATATTTCAGAAAATGCAGCCGCTCCGATACAAAGAAAGGAAGTGGCCCCTGTAAGCCTGTAATCTGCATATAGAATCGTCATCATAATCGCCCCTGGAAATATGTAATAGGTGGCAGTAAATCCGCTGTGAACCGTAAACAGGACAAATGTGATTAAAACCAGCAGCAGGGATACACAATAGATTTTCAATTTCTGGGTGAATGCTTTTGAATTTATAATCAGGGTTTCAGCCAGAACACAAGTTAGATTAATTCCGGAAGGTATTATGATGTATTTTAAGATGTAGCGTTCCATCGTTGTATGAATCAGACCTGACCGGGCAAAAAACAGGCTCATAAGACATTCCATTATCAGAGAAAAAACAACAATACCCACAGTGGTCTTATAATGCAGCTTCAACCAGTCATAATCTATAATCTGATACTGCTTTTCTATATCTATATTACGGATATCATCCGGTATCATGTTAGAAACCGCCTCCTGTCTTTTCCATATTACCACATCATAGAATCACCTGTTCATCCTAGAATATTCCTGATTTTCCATACAGTGAACATAATACCATTCTCCGGATGAAACAAAAAACAGTATAGCATACCAATAAAAAAAACGCACTCCATTTATTCCGGAATCCCGGCATAAATGAAGTACGATTCTTATACTAAGCCTGCTGAGCCTGAACTGAAAAATAGATTGCCGCCAGTTCCCTCTCTCCTTTCAGCTTCTTTTTTAATGCTTCTGCTTTTTTCCCATCCTCTCCCTCCGGATTATCAAAAAAAAGCTTCATTCCTGACTTTTTTATAAAAATAAGTCCTTCACCCTCTGCATATTTCTGAAACAGCTCCTGTTTTAACGGTGCATTAATTATAATCATTTCTATCCCCTCTTATTTAAAAAATACGCCAGCTGCTGCCATAATCGCAGGTATGGTAATTAAAGACAGTACAGTTGTAATTGTTAAAAGATTTGACGCATACTGGCTGTTCTTTTTGTACTGCAGGGCGAACATGGTACTCATGGCTCCGCTGGGGCAGGCTGCCGCCGTTAAGACCGTCACAGAAATAGTCTTATTCACTCCTGCTGCCAGCAAAAGAATCATGGTCAGGGCGGGAACCACAATCAGCTTGGAAATGCTGATAATGTAAGTCCTCCTGTTCTTTAATCCCCCCAGGAAATCACTCTGGGCAAGATTAATTCCTGAGATCAGCATGGCAGCAGGTGTGTTCATTCCGCCGATTAAGGAAACCGGTTCCCGTATAATCTCAGGCAGCTTTATTCCTGTCAGAAACAGAAGTATTCCTGTGATGATTGCTGCATTGGACGGGTTTATCAGGCTTTTCACAGTCTTTTTTATACTCTCTGCTTTTCCGCTCATCAGCATGATTCCGTGTGACCAGACAAACATATTAAATACTGTCAGATAGGCGGTCAGATAGAACACACCTTCTTTTCCCAGAATACTGTCTATCAGAGGAATACCAATAAAGCCGCAATTGGAATAAACAATGGACATCCGTTCCACTGCCATATCCGAGCCTGTGTTCTTTGGCACTGCACCCCTGGATACTGCTATTGCAATCAGAAAGCTTACAAAGGACAAAAGGGCTGTAATTGCCAGACCATACAGTCTCTCTCTGTCAAAATCAATCTGATAAGATAAAAGTATGACACAGGGAGAGATAATATAAAGCAGAACAGAAGTCAGCCTGCTGCCTGTAGTTTCATCTGCGATTCCTGTCTTGTATGCGCCTGCACCGATTAACAGAATGATAAACATTTCGATTATTTTAGTTGCTGTAATATAAGCCAGATTCATGTTTCACCTCTGTCAGCTGCCGGTACCTGCTTACGCTTTTCTGCCGTTATTCTTTAGTCTCCAAGTGCTTTTTTCACCTGTGCAATAACCTTTGCTCCATTCATGGTTCCATAGGCCTGCATATCAATGCATTCGACGATTTTTCCGGGGCATTCCTTTTCAACCTTCCCCTTACCAAAACGAACCTGTGGTCCCAATAGAATGATATCCGCATCCGGCCCCTTTTCTCTCGCGCTTGCCAGTGCATATGCGTGAATCTGACACTCGTAATTTTCCTTAGCAGCTGCTTCCTTCATTTTGTTGACTAAAAGGCTTGTTGACATGCCTGCGGCACAAAACAATACAATATTTCTCATCGTTACAACTTCCCTTCTCTGAATATTTTAACTTATTTTCTTAAAATATCAATCATTTCTTTGCATAGATCCATGACCGTCATGGCATTCATTAAATGATCCTGTGCGTGAACCATCAGAAGTCCGACATCCACTTTATTGCCGTTTAATTCATTCTGGATCATCTCTGTCTGTATCTCATGAGCTTCCTTAAGTGTATTGTCTGCCTCCTCCATGAGTTCATCTGCCTTCTTAAAGTCACCGGTCTTCGCCGCACGAAGTGCCTCAATTGCACTACTTCTGGCATTTCCTCCGTTTACTACAAGTTTCATAACAATCATTTCAATATCCATCACTATGCTGCCTCTCTCTCCTAACCAGCGATTATGAGTTTCACAAATGTAAACAGGGTGCAGATCGCAATCATGGTCCATACCCATTTTTCCGGTCTGCGAAATTCAGATGAAGAATTCCATACCCGGAAAAGTCCATAAGGCGGACATAATACAATCCACAGATATGAAATAATTCTTGCTTTTGAAAATACGTCTGTCACCTGAAGCTCATCCTTTTCCTTCATGTTCCAATTTCCTCCTCTTTTTGTCAGACTCATAATCGCCTCATTCTGTTTGAAACTGTTATTCTTCTGTAACAACCTGCTGTTTGTTTGCTATCAGAACAAACGGGATATATACAACAAATGCGAGGAGGATACAGATAATCTGAGTTATTGCTGCCCCTATATTACCGCCGGAGCAAAGAAACGCCATAAGTCCGGGTGGTGTGGTCCACGGTGCATTTACCACCAATCTTCCGCAGAAGCCGATCTTTGTCATGGCGTAGGCAAAGGTAGCGGACACTGCCGGTGATATCATAAATGGAATAGCAAGTACCGGATTCATTACGATAGGAAGACCAAAGACCAGCGGTTCATTGATGTTGAAAACCGCACAGGGAAGCGCCAGCTTTGCAATTGCCTTATAGTCCGCACGCTTGGAAAACAGCATGATTGCAATGATCAGTCCTCCTGTAATTCCTGCTCCGGTAACGGTTGAAAAGCAGGACATAAAAGGGGTACTGATAATATTGGGAATCGCTGTTCCTGCAGCATAAGCGGCCTCATTTTCTGCAAAGGCAGCCAGAAGAATGGGATCATATACTGCCTTTGTCACCTGGGTTCCATGAATACCAAAAGTCCATAAAACTGTGGTGATAAAAATCAGGGTAATATACCCGGGGAAGCTGGTTAGAATATGAGACAGCGGTCTCTGAATAAATGCAGTTATGGCATTAAATAATGTCATGCCTGTGACCATTTCAAATACCAATCCTACCGTTGAAATTAAGAGCACGGTAATGAGTGACGGAAACAGGATGGTAAAGGACCTTGCCACATTGGAGGGAACGGCATCCGGCATATGTATTTCCAGCTTTCCGCTCTTTACCAGCCGGCAGTAAATTTCCGTAGCAGCTATGGAAGCAAACATTCCCACAAACAGACCCTGTGCGTTGGTATACACTCTGGAAAGAACATTGGTTATTGCAACTTCGGTTCCGTCAGCTGCTTTCCCGCTGGCAGTAAAAGCACAGAGAGAGATATAGGCGCCCAGAGCTACAATTGGTAATGCCTTATCAGTAATTCCGTAATATTCCCCCAGCTCCATGGCAATTAAGATCACACAACCGATAGCAATAAAATTCATGGTTCCGTAATTAGCTGCCGTAAACATCGGGTTCAGCTTTCCAAGGAAGCTTAAACCAGGTATGTTGGCAAGGCTGAAATATCCTGGTGTGGTGTTGCAGATTACATTGGAAAACAGTGTACAAAATGAGCCGATAATGATAATTGGCAGAAGGCTCATAAATGCATTCTTAATTGCTGCCAGATGTCTTTGCGTCTGCATTGCCCCCGCTGCAGACAGCATGCCATTCATTAATTTGTCTTTCATCTTTTCCTCCATCTCCACCGTATTAACGGTATTTACTTACTAACGTCACGCATACACCTCATTTTTGTGCATCTCCCCCACTTTTTTCGATATTTTTTCGGTTTTCTTATGCGTATTGACATGATATCACATCTATCTATCAAACTCCATGTTCAGTTTTTCCATTTTGATAATGGCATTTTCTTCTTCGCTCCAAAGAAGCAGACACCACTACTAATTTGGAAAAAGTGTTCTTTGATGTTGATCTTTCGCTCTGTTATAATAGCATGGAATATAAAAAACAGCTAAGGAATGGGGAGGGAATTATATGAATCACAAACGGACATTTCCGGAAGGTTTTCTCTGGGGCGGTGCAACTGCTGCCAACCAGGTTGAAGGCGGATGGAAAGAAGGCGGAAAAGGAATTTCCGTATCAGACTGCGCCAGAGCACATTTTGATACAGACGTGACCAATTATAAGGCTCACAACGCAATAACGACGAAAGATATTGAAGCTGCTCTTGCTACCGATGATGAGGTATATTATCCCAAACGCCATGGATCGGATTTTTATCACCATTATAAAGAAGACATAAAGCTTTTTGCAGAAATGGGCTTTAAGGTCTACCGCATGTCCATTGCCTGGTCCCGGATTTTCCCAAACGGGGATGAGGAAATGCCCAATGAAGAGGGACTTCAATTCTATGACGATGTATTTGATGAGCTTCATAAATATGGGATTGAACCTCTTGTAACTATGTCCCACTATGAACCCCCTGTCAATCTGGTATTAAATTATAAGGGCTGGTACTCCAGAGAGGTCATTGGCTTTTTTATCAGATATGTGGAAACCATCTGCACCCGGTATAAGGATAAAGTAAAATACTGGCTGACTTTCAATGAAGTGGACTCCATGATCCGTCACCCCTATACGACCGGCGGCTTAATCGAAGACCGTTTCCCAGGCCAGAACTTTGAAGAGGTGATCTTTCAGGCAATGCACCACCAGTTTGTGGCATCTGCCCATGCAACCAGAATCTGCCATGAGATGATTCCCGGCTCTTTGGCTGGGTGTATGCTGACAAAGCTGACCTATTATCCCTACACCTGTAAGCCGGAAGATGTATTAAAAGCCCAGCAGATGATGCGGGGGACTTATTGCTACAGTGATACCCAGGTGTTTGGCGAATATCCGGCTTACTTACTTTCCAGATTCAAAAACAATGGTATCACCATTCAAAAAGAGGCCGGGGATGATGAGATCATGAAATCCTATCCTGTGGATTTTGTTTCCTTCTCCTATTACAATTCCTCCTGCGCAGCTGAGGACACTTCTAATTTAAATGTAACGGCCGGCAATACCATGACAGCTGTTAAAAATCCTTATTTAAAGGCTTCGGACTGGGGCTGGCAGATCGATCCTACAGGACTGCGGATTTCCATGGTGGATCTTTACGACCGCTATCGTAAGCCTCTGTTTATCGTAGAGAACGGGCTGGGAGCTGCAGATGTGATGAGAGAAGATGGAACGATTGATGATCAGTACAGGATTGATTACTTACGGGAGCATATGAAGGCGATTTTAGATGCCATTGAGGAGGATGGCGTGGATTGTCTCGGCTATACCTCCTGGGGTTGTATCGATCTGGTTTCAGAGTCAACGAAGCAGATGTCTAAACGGTATGGCTATATCTATGTTGACTGTGACGATTATGGGAAAGGGACGTATAAACGACTGAAGAAGAAATCTTTCTACTGGTATAAGAAAGTCATTGAAACAAATGGACTCAGTCTGTTTTCAGGTGAAGAGTGTTAAATAAAAAGAATAAATGATATTTAGGGTAGTTCAGTTTTCAGAGCTACCCTATTATTATATTTATTGTTCATAATTTACGGGAGGTACTCGTTCTATAATATTAAAAGTTGCATATATACTCGTAATAATTACAGGTGATTTTAATGTATAATAGAAGATATTAAATATTAGCTATTTATTATTTTTGTAAAGGAAGTGGATATCTATGAAAAAATCCAAAAGATATTGGATAATCAGTATAATAGTAATTTTATTAAGTATCATAACGTTACTGCTTATGGTTATTGGAAAAAAGACTATAATAGCTTGTTCATTTTTTATCTATGAATTATTTATGATGTTACTGGTTGGAAATGTAGCATCTTACTTAACTACATATTGGTCTCAACGTAAAGAATTGAAAAAAAAGGACATGTTATATATTTGTATTTTTTTAATAATTAATATAATATCACTATTAATATATTTTTATTTTATTACAATATCTTATCTTATTAATTAACATCAAGCTGAACATTAATCTTATTAATCCACTTCTTTCTAAAATATTACATCGGATGAGTTTCTTCCATCTGTGCCATAGCCTTAATAAAAGCATCAAAATCCTGCTTTTTTACCAGTTCCTGAATCTGCTTCTGACTTAACAGAAAAGATGCAGTCAGCTGATAAAAATGCTGCAGCTCTGCGCTGGTATGGTCCTTGTCCGCAATACACACCAGGAAAACAGCCCGGATTTTCTGATCTCCCCACTCCACCGGCTCATCAAGAATTCCCACACAGACAAAGGTCTCACTGCTCATGGCTTTATAAGCATGAGGCATTGCCACCTGATTGCCAAAGGCTGTTTTTGCCACCCGTTCCCGCCTGAGCACCGATTCATAAAATTCCTCTGGCAGATTCTTCTTTTCAATGACAAACTGACACATAAAGCGAAGCACTTCAGTTTTTGTCCGGAACTTTAAGTGCGGCAGAAACAACTCCCGTTCATAATAATTCCGGACAGAAAACGATTTCTGGGCACAAAGGGCTTTCTTAACATTTACAATATCCTCGTCACCGAGAAAATATTCCACTTCCAGAATGGGCAGCGGAACAGACAGGGTGATGGGTACCGTGGTAAAGATATAGTCATATCTGGAAAAGTCCATCTTATATAAGCTTCCAACGTCGCAGGCAATGATATCATCGATATAATCCTTAAAGGAATTCTTGTATTTGTACTGCAAAAGCTGGGCACTTCCCCTCCCGGAGGAACAAACCAGAATAATATTTTTCTTCTTAATTTCTGTTTTCTTCCGTTCAAGGGCCAGTGCAAAGGCGAAAGCAAAGTAAGCCACCTCATCCTCAGATAAGGAGACCTTAAAATGTTCATTAAGCACAGTGACTGCATTACAAGACATGGTATAGGACAGGCAGAATTTTTCCTTTACATCACGCAGCATGGGATTTTTCATATCCATATCAAAACGGATCCTGACACTTAATGGCACCAGATGCTGGCTTAAGATCATTCTCAATTCTAAATCACTTCGAAAATCAAATTTAAACAGATCATATACCCGTTCCAGCATAGCAGTTACAAGATCACTGATCTCCTGGGTAATAATTACATTTTCTCCTGAACCTGCTTCCTGCAAAAACATCTTTTTCCCAGCCAGATGAATGGCAATGTAGATAACCTCATTTTCAGGAAAACTTAAGTGAAACCGTTCTTCCAGCTTTGCTGCTATCGATTTTGCTATATGATATTCATACCGCTCTTCCGGATTATCAAGAAGCCCTTCCGGCATAGGAACGTAGTGGCTTTCCATAATCCTGCTGATGGCGATATAAAGATGGACAACCAGATTCTGATAAGCCGCCCCGGTAATCAAAAAATCATTTTCCTTTAAAACCATGGATACAATGGCAGCAATCTCGTCCATGCTTTCATTTCCCTTGTGAAGTCTCTTTCCGGAAAATGATGCAATACAGAGTCTGGTATCAAATTCTTTCCCTTCAAGGCGGATTCCATAGTTTGGCTTACGTATAATCCGGATATTAAATTTATTTAAAAACTGCTCGACTTCCTTTAGATCTTCCGTTAGCGTTCGTTTGGATATATAAAGGCTTTCGCTTAATTCCTCCAGTTTTGCATAGGATTCGCTGTTGATTAAGTACTCCAGTAAATATTGTACCCGTTCTTCTGAAGTAGAAGGTAAATATTCTTCCAAACCACGGGCGCAGCTTTCACGGCAGTAAGCCTCATATTTTTCATGATCCTGAATATTGAGGAAATAACCAACTCCGTATTTCGATAGGATTCCCGCACCATAAGGCTCGATCTCCTGACTGATCTCTTTTAAAAGATTACGAACCGTTTTTGTCCCTGCATGAATCTGTTGTGCAAGCATCTCTGCTGTACAGTAATCTCTGTCTGATAAAATATCTAAGATCTGCTTCATTCGCCTGTCCATTCTTTTCACCCCTGTCAATCACTGCCCGCGTCATACTTTTTTGTATATTTTTCATCTTTTATTAAAATACATCTCCATATTTTTATGCATATTTACATAGTATCATAAATCATCATTTAACTGAATGAATCTTTTTTCCATTTTTAAAGTGGTAAAGTCTTCTTTTTTGCGGTTACATACAACATAACACCATGCATATAATGAAATAGAATCTTTTAATCAAGGGAGACTGACTATATGATGGCAGAAAGCGGGGACACAAGAGAAACGATTACAATAAACGGAAGCATTATAGAAGTGAAAAATGCCCTTGTGGAGGAGATGTATACTTCCAACAGCAGAACGGGATACTTAATTATTTCATATGCCGTAGCCGGCGAGAATGATATGGTAAATATAGAACTGGTCCAGTTAAATATCGGATGGGACACCATTCTAATTGATCAATTCGGAGAAACAATCAGTTTATGCAGTATTCTAAAAGGAACCTATGTCAATGCGGCTTTTTCTACTGTAATGACAAGAAGTATTCCTCCCCAGTCAAACGCCTACCGGGTTATAGCCATGCTAGAAGTCACCTCCTATGTCGTAACCACAGACCGGATTGTCTGGATTGATCCGGAGAACCATTTTGTTTATACAGGCAACCCCAATGATGAAAGGGGTCAGATGCGTTTTCTCATTACCAATGCTACCCAGATCTTAGACCAGAATGGAACCCCTGTTACTCTGGCCGATTTAGTGCCAGGAGAAATGGTCCGGATTAAACATGCCAGCTTCCAGACTGCAAGCATTCCTCCCCAAACCAATGCATATGTAATTGAGATGGTATCCAATTAAAAACACTGCCGGCAATACCAATTGGTAATTGCCGGCAGTTTCTGTTTTTTCTTTATTCTATATCAAATCCTCTGCCTATAATATTATTGCTTAAATTCGCGCAGATAAAGCTGTCATCATGAAAGGATCTTACAAACTCTTTAATTGCAATTAACTCCTGCTGGTTTACCACTGCCTGAATCAGCATCTTCTTCTTAACATTGGTGGTATCCATTCCCTGAATAAAAGTTGCTCCCCGGTTTAAATCGTTGCGGATAAACTGTGTAATCTCTAAATACTGATCTGACATGATATTAACATTATAATATTTCTCAAATCCAATGATCAGCTTATCGGTCACCACACTCTGGACAAATGTGCAGATCAGGGAATAAATGATCATCGTAATATCTCCGTATATGATAGAGGAACCAATTACTACCGTGTTAAGAATTAAATAGTAGGATCCGATTGACAAACCCCTTTTTTCTTTCAGATACAATGCCACAATGGATTCCGGTCCGTTTGCAACCCTTTGTTTCATAATAATACCGCCGGCAATTCCTCCCACAACGCCGCCGCTGATGGCTGCTGCGATAGGATCTGTATGAAGCTGGGGCAGAATCTGATTTACGATTCCCACATAAAAAGTAAACATAAAATAGCTGAACCCTGCATAAAAAATCTGTTTTCTGCTGTATCTGAAAAATGCCCAGATAAAGATAGGCAGTGCCATGATTATTAAAAGCAGCTGTACATTAGCTCCAGTCAGGCGGTTAAAAACAGTTGCCAGACCTCCAAGTCCGGTAGCCACTAAATTGTTGGCGTTTAAAATCTGGCAGTATGCACATGCAGAGATAAACTGGCCGATTGCTATCCAAAATAGCTTTTTTTTCATCGTTGCTCTCCTCATTCCAGTAGGTATGTCATTACACCGACACCTATTATATAGATTAAATTCCTGTTAAGCAACAACATTAATTTGTTAATTATTTGACTATTTTCTTTATTCATGCCATATATGAGGTTATTTTCGGAATATATCATATTAACAGTTGTCAATGTATCAAAACATCGAAACGCTATGGTGATATAAGTCCAGAAAATCAACGTTTGCGGGGAAAAGTTTGTTAAATCTCTACAAAATCGCCTCTCTTTTCTACCACGTTGTAACCAATGGAAGAAACCCGGTTTCTCAGGCACACATTACACTCCGCCGCTTCTTCTCCGGTACAGATTTTATTGTCATAAAGTTCATATTTCTTTCTCACACCAATGGGCGATAAATTGGGCATTAGAACATTGGAACCGGATAAAATTCCTTTCTCTCTTCCTTTTGGATCAATGGTTCCCAGCGCGGTGGTAGCCGGTATTAAGGCATTGGGAAGCATGAGTCTGATCAATCCGATCAGAAACAGGGTTAAATCCATGCTGCCGGCGGGAAAATCCTTAAAAGGAGTCTCCTTATGGGGTATAAAAGGTCCGATTCCCACCATCTGCGGAGACAGCTCTTTAATAAACTTAAGATCCTCTGCCAGACATTCAGGGGTCTGGTAAGGAGACCCTACCATAAAGCCGGTTCCCACCTGATATCCGATCTTTTTTAAATTCCATAAGCATTCCTTACGGTTCTCAAGGGAAAGAGACTCCGGATGAAGCTTTTTATAATGCTCTTCGCTGGCAGTTTCGTGGCGCAGAAGGAACCGGTTGGCACCAGCCTCAAAATATGCCAGATACTGCTCATAGCTTTTTTCTCCGATGGAAAGGGTAATGGCACAGTCCGGGTATCCCTCTCTTATTTCTTTAATAATATCGGTCATGATTTCATCTGTAAATGCTGCATCTTCCCCGCCCTGAAGGACGAAGGTCCGAAATCCCAGCTCATAACCGTTCTTACAGCAGGAAAGAATCTCCTCTTTGCTTAAGCGGTAACGGCTGACATTTTGATTGCTTCTTCTGATTCCGCAATAAAAACAGTCATTCTTACAATAATTGGTAAATTCAATCAATCCTCTGATAAAAACTTCTTTTTGAAAATGCTCCTGGCTGGTTGTCCGGGCCAGGGAAAAAAGATATTCACTGGCATCTTTGTCAAAATTCTCTATTAAATAAACGAACTCTTCCTTTTCCAGGTCATGATTTTTATATAATTTATCGATCAGTTCTCTCATATGCCTCTGCTCCTTCTCCTGAAACGGCTACGTGTCCGTGCCTTATATGATTATTCTAGCATGTTTCCCTTACCTGCAAAAATGAATTTTCTGGCAGTTTTATGTACATTCATAGTACATTGGTATGTTAATACTATCATTTTCCTGTGCTCAAGGGAAGTGGGTTTTATTTTCTTGACTAAAAACTATACATTCGCTACAATTATATCATAAATGGAAAGGTTTTTCTGTCGGTTTTCACAATGATCTTTTCCATTTCGGCTCCTATCACTCTCAAACTTAAACTTAAGGAGACCAGTTATGAAATATTTTAATCAGGAAGACAGTGCTTACGCGGTTTATGGGGAAAGAGACAAAGAAGTAATCGCACTGCTTGCCAACCGCTTTATCGGAGAAAATCCACAGGTGCCTTATCAGTACAGACTGGATTTTACTTCCGGAATTTTATGTGATACAGAAGGCTGGTATTTATTCGATTTTGGCAGCCGCTTTCCTCAGGCGCAAATCGGGGAAATCTGCTATGGGGCAGGTGACCTTTACAGCCATGAACAGACACCATCAAGCTTTGAGGTCCGCTGCCAGGGGCCAGTAGTATGTTATGTTAACGGAGAAGAGGTATTTCGTTCCCTGCCTGGTGACGAGAGTTATAAAACCTCTGCGTTTTTTTCCATCACCCTGTTACCAGGTCTTAACCATTTCGTCCTGGTGACGGAGAAGACAGAGGTCGGCTTTGGTCTGAAACTCCGGAATGCGAAGCCGCAATGGGAACCTCCTCATTTTCTCTCTCCCATACCAGCCAGGAACGGACAGGCAGGATTTGTTTACAGCCAACCGGACCAGTGGAACCTGGAACGTCAAAACTTAATTCTTTCCGGCTGCTATGACGGCATAACCTGGTTTCCCTGCGAAGAATATGAACAGCCACAGTCCTGCTGCCCCATCACCCGTATCTTCGGTGCCTCCAGTCATGGAACAGCAGCACTAAAAAGCCAATTTTACCTTGAAGAAGCAAAAACCGTACATGGAGTGATCCGCTGTGATACACAGGCGTCCCTTTATATAGACGGAGTTTTAAAAGGGGAATGGCAGGGCGGTACCTGGGAATCGGAAATGAAGCTTTCTGGCGGCGCTCATACGATTCTTATTCTTTGTCAGAAGCAGCCGGACGAAGAAACCGGACTGACTGTCCTGCTGGAGACTGGCGGCAATGCGCTGTCTTTATGTGCAGGCGTGAAAGGTTACGAAGGTCAATGGATTTATACCGGCCTGTTTGACGGTAATATCCCGCCTGTCTCTGACTTACTGTCTATGGAAAAGGTCTATGAAGGCATAAACGGCACCTGCTTCTGGAAAGCAGATGTACCGGATTCGTCTGTGAGAATCTTCGCAGAAGAGGAATTATATGGAAAATGGACCTACCCCTGCGGAGTTACCTTATATGGTCTGTTAACTGCCGCCCGTTATCTTAACCGTGAAGACTGGCAGGAATACGTTCTGGAGTATGCACGTATGACAGCAGCAGTGTATGATTATTCCGTATATGACAAATCCGTTTTTGGTTATCCGGGAGTAAATACACAGCTTTGCTGGCTAAGCGAACTGGATGACTGCGGCTCTTTTGGGTCCTTCCTTTTAGAAGCATATAAATACCGGCCTGTCAAAGAGGCCAGAAAACTGGCTGATGTGATTGCCGACTTTATGAGAAACCGGCAGCGGCGCGAAAAAGATATGGTATTTTCCAGGAATAACAATACCATGTGGATCGATGATATGTATATGAGCATACCGTTTTTATGCAGGTATTATAAGGTCAGCGGGGATGCGGCATATCTTACTGATGCCTGCAGGCAGGCGAAGCTGTTTAGGCAGTACTTTTTTATGACAGATAAGAAGCTGATGTCCCATATTATTGATTTAACTTATGGAAAGATGAACCGGATCCCCTGGAGCAGAGGAAACGGCTGGGTGGTTCTTGCTCTTTCTGAACTCCTTCTTATCCTTCCAAAAGAGCACCCGGATTACGATGCGGTCACTTCCTTTTTCCTTGAAATGACAGAAGGCATATTACAGGTACAGGATGAAACAGGAATGTGGCATCAGATTCTTGATGATCCCGCCACCTATGATGAGGCCTCTTCAACATCCATGTTCATCTGTGCCTTTTCCAGAGGAATCCGGCTGGGTATTATAAAAGAGGATCTGCGCCTCCGGTGCATGACTTCTATAACAAAGGCATGGACGGGTATGAAAAAAACTGTGATTAACCGGAAAGGTGACTTATACGGCGTATGCCGCGGATCCGACTGCTCTTACAGCAGATCCTATTACCGTCAGCTTGGCTGGCGCTTTAACGATCCTCATGGAATCGGTATCGCAGTTCTGGCAGGAGTGGAAAAACTTATGCTGGATGAATTCCTTCAAAATACTGTCTCCTGTTAAACAATAGGGGCGTTCCACTCGGAGCGCCCTTTTTCAAATACTGTCTTTTCTAATCAGATATTGATAAATAGCATCAATTCCTTCACTGATAATTCTATAATCATAATCCCATTTCGTCTGCTGCCTCTTCCCAGTACTGTTCAGGAAGTATGTACCATGACCCTTTTCCACCGTTTCTCTCCCACTTTTCCAATGCGGCTGTCAGACAGACTCTTGAATAATCCCTGCCTGTAAGCAGAGTTTTCTCAACCAGCTTCGTCCAGATCCTGGCCTTTTCATTCAAATGGCTGTCATACAACTCTTTTACTGCCAGTGCTTTATCGTAATCCAGCTGAATCAGCTCTGCCATCCACTGCCCATTCTCCCCGTGAAGAATACAAAACTGTGCGTCTCCGTTATAATCCCAGGGAACACCAACTGATCCTGCATTAACATGGGTTTTGCCTTTGTATTTATATATCCCCTGCCTGTGGGTATGACCAGAGATGATAAGATCTGTATCCAGTTTTTCAAGAACTTCCTTTTCACTTTCACTACCCAGATGAAACACACCTTTTGTATTATCCATGGTTCCATGGCAAAATTGAAATTCAGGATAACCTTTCATCTGCATTCTGCCTGATATTCTCATGCCTTCAAAAAATTCCAGATCCTCTTTTGTCATATGTTCGTAGGTATATAGAAGACCTCCCGTAGCAGAGGAAGGTGTAATCCATCCATCTTCTGCCCCTTTCTGGTGATTCAACAGATAATCTTCCCTGTTTCCCCGAATGAAGGTGCAGGGATATCGGTCTCTGATATGGTACAATAGTTCCATTGTCTTTTCAGGATATGCACAGTCACTGACATAGTCTCCCAGAAACAGGAACTGGTTTACCCCTCTCTTTACCGCCTCATTATAACAGGCTCGAAACCCATGGTAATTACTGTGAATATCGGCAAACACCCCTATCTTCATCTGTCTCCTCCTTTTCTTACCGCAGCCTTCAAGTCTCTTAAAACCCGGTCTCCCTCAAAGTGGCCGAAAGTATCATTGATTCTTTTAAAATGATCCAGATCCATAATCATAAACACACCGTACAATCCAAAACGCTTCACCTGTTCCATGAAAAATCTGCGGTTATAAAGTCCGGTCAGGGAATCTGTAGTAGCCAGAATCTCCAGCTGCTGTTTTGCATTTTCCGATTCGGTAATATCACTTGCTACATAAATATGGACTCTGTGGGCTTTCATTGCAATTGCCTTAAAGCTGTATTTTCTTCCGCAAATCTCATGAACCGGATCAGAACGGTCCAGATTATGATCTTTTAATTCTTCAATAAGAGAAAAAGGCTGTCCGATTTTCAAGTTCACAAGTGAGGGAAAAAACTCTTTTGACACATTATTAAATCCAATCAGCAATCCATTGCTGTCAATTACAAGAACTGCTTCATTGATGCTTTGAAATATCATTTCATACGTGATTGGATTCAGAACCAATATATCATATCTGAAAAGGCCTATAGTGATGGAAATGCTCATGATGAAATAAGAGAACGGGGTCAAATCCAGGTAAACAGGTCCAGGACCCAATAGATAAATTAACATTGTGACTACAGGTGCAGTTACACCAATCAGAACAAGTACCAGCTTACGTCTGTAACTGCCACTGGAACTTTTCAATTTTATTATCAGAATTGCCAGACTGTATAAGATAGAAAAACCGAGAACCAACATATGAATCTGATACCAGACTCCCTTATGCGATGCCATTACGGGAAATCCAGGCGAATGATCCACACCCATCGAAGAGTAATAAAGGAAATGATGGTTATTGGTGTATACAAGCACTAGCGTGATGACATCAACCAGGAATACAAGCGTCACCATAAATCTGTTTGCAAAGCTTTTCTCTTCTGCATATTCCCTGGTAAACATCATAATAAGAAATGGATAAAATGCCGCTCCGATATACTCAATCTTAATCCAGAAATACATGGCATTCACAGTATCCGACAGAAGTTCAAATGCATATCCTACGGAATGAAAAATCATAGCAGTCATTAAAAGGCAAAAATAGTAAACACCCGGAGTTTTTTTTCTGGCCAGACCATAAATAACAAAATTACCGATCAGTGCAGAAGATACGATCAGTAATACGCTCAGCAATACATTATTCATCTATAAAACTCCTTTCCCGCTTGTTATTTTAGAGAATCAGCAGACAAATGTCAATGTCCTCCCGGCAGGAAGTAAAGAAATCAATGCCAAAAACGCACCAT
This sequence comes from Lacrimispora amygdalina, assembly GCF_900205965.1. Lineage (GTDB taxonomy): Bacteria > Bacillota > Clostridia > Lachnospirales > Lachnospiraceae > Lacrimispora > Lacrimispora amygdalina_A. The sequence continues at coordinate 199,259 of NZ_OAOF01000003.1, read as the reverse complement.
CCACGTGAGATGGTGCGCATTTAATATTCTTTTGTTTACTCTTTTATAAAACTCATAATATGAAATAAAAATTCATTTGGCTTCTCAAGATTAACCCCATGGGAAGCTTTTTCAATAAAGACTGCTCTGGTATTTGTTCTTTTCTGTTCCATTTCAAGAATATGATCATCGGAAACCACCCATGACTTTCTTCCATGAACAAGTATCATTGGGCAGCTGCTTGCCAGGAAAGTCTCCCAATGGTTCCCATTTAAATGACTCTGGGCTTCCGGTATATGTTCCCGATCAAACCGGAATCCCCAGCCATTCTCATCTTCAAAAGCACTTTCCACAAAATAGGAGGGATCCTTGATATGGAATGCCTTCAGGCTGTCTCCTAAGGCTTTTAAAGACATCGCCCGGTTGACAATATTACTTGCAAAGGAACAATCATCCTGTTCCACTGCTCCTATATCTTCCAGAATCAATTTCGTAATTTCCGGGCGTCTGGCTGCTGCGTAATAAGCTATGATTCCTCCCAAGGAATGACCTACGACTGTTACGCTGCTGCCTTTCACCACTTCATCCATAAAAGAATAAAAGTCATTTAAAAAATGGGAAATCGTGTACTCTCCTGATCCGGCATGGCTGCTAAAGCCATGTCCCCTTTGATCCAGGCTATATACATGGTACTCCTTTAGTTCCAGAATATTTGCATAGTATCTGGCATTTCCAAAAAGTCCGTGAAGGCAGATTATAACAGGTCTTCCAATCTGCTCATTATCAAGATATGACAGTTTTAACTGTCCGCATATCAAATATTTTCTAATCATAGTTTCCTCCTGTACTGTTTATCAGATCTGTGATAGTATTGTCTCATATATAGGTGTCATTTTCTGATACCATTGGAGGGAAAAATGAAAAAAAGTGAACGTCTTAACTGTATACTGCGTTTTTTATCAGATAAACAGCAATTTCACATATCAGACCTGATGAAAGAATATGGAATTTCAAAAAGTACCGCTCTCAGGGACATTGCCTCCTTAGAAGATATGGGGCTGGCTTTATACAGTGAGCCAGGAAGGTACGGAAGATATGTTTTGCTAAACAATAAGGTCTTACCTGCCATCCGTTTTACCCAGGAAGAATTATTTGTGCTGTATCTGTCCCTCATGACCATGAAGGGCTACCAGACGCTCCCATTCTCTGTGGAGTTTTCTCATATCCGGCAGAAATTCCTTGACAATGTATCTGCGTGGTCCAGAAAAGAATTTGAAAAACTGGAAGACATCATTACTTTTGAAAACGAGGACCACCCTTATAAAAGCGCCTATCTGAAGGAAATCATTTACAGCATTCTGGATAATTATGTGGTACTAATCCGCTACAAAGAGAAAGATTACCAAATTCAGTTCTATCAGGTATCCACCAGTTTTAATCAGTGGTATGGCTGTGGAATTGACCGCAGCACAGAAACGTACAAGGTTTTCAGATGTGATAAAATTACATTTCTCAAACAGACAGACTGTTATCAGCCGCTTACCAGGGAACAGATCATAAGCCATCTTCCCGATTTTTCCCAACGTAAGAACCAGTTTTACGCTGAAATCCTTCCTCACTTTGCTGATGTGTATTATAAAGAGAATTACCCTACAATACAGCTGATACAAGAAAATCATTCCTTTTATTTAAAAGGAACCTATGATGATGGTGAGCTTCCCTTTATTCTCCGGTACTTATCTAGATATTCTGAGGGCATTATAAGCCTGAAGCCGGAACGGCTAAAACCAGAATTAATCCAATATTTGGAAACCCAGATAAAACGGCTTTCATGACTACCATATAAATGGTAGTAACCTATATGTACGCTTCTCATACTCCGTAAATTCGTTACCAAAATGCTTTCTTAATGCCTCTTCTTCAACAACAATTCTGGCATAATAACAGGCCATAGAATAACCGACTACCAGAACCAGTGCAATCAGCCCCCTGAGCCCAAGCGCTGTACCAATCAGGCTGCATATGCTCCTTATCTTTTCTTTTAAATCTGCTATGTATTTTCTTGAGACAATCAGATGCTCACCATTTATTAGTTCTACCATAATTCTGTGATTTGGATAGGGTTTTACATTATTGATGGCAGTAATATTTAATAATAGTGATTTGGAAATACGGACAATCGTTGTCCCATCCAGTTCTGTTTCTATTGTCTGAATGGTCTTTCTGGTCTCATATACATTTTTGTTTGAATAGAAAAATGTTTTTCTGTCGATTGTTTCTATATAACAGATCTGCTCCAATGGAATCTGATAGACTTTATCCTCCCGATACCCCTCCAGCATGATATCAAACTGCCTGATGTGCTGAATCATTTTTTCAATTCTTTGTGTCATATCCGGATATCTTATTTCAATCTCTGTCTCCTGTAACTCATTTTTATGCAGCAGCAGCATTAACTTCAAAAAATCACCTCCTGACTGGATAAATATAAACTATTTTTCCTGTCTGCTCAAGAAAATCTGTTTCAAATACCCTAAAAGAGGTGTATAATACCTATCATGTATCTAAGATCTATATGAAAGGATTGATTTCTATTAAAAAGTTATTAAAAATAACAGCAGCAGCGTTACTTACTGTGTTAATCCTCCTGATCTCAGCGTTTTTTCTATATACCTCCATCTACTATAAAGCGGATGATACCGTTGTAATCGCACTAAATAAAGATATAAAAAGCGGCTTGGCTAAAGAAGGACAACATTCTATCATTATACCTGCCAGAACCCAGACAGATACCGCCCTGATATTTTATCCGGGAGCAAAAGTCGAAGCGGAAGCTTACTATCCTCTTCTATCCCAAATTGCAGAGCAGGGGATTACCTGCATTCTGGTAAAAATGCCTTTTCACCTTGCTGTACTGGACTCTTCTGCAGCAGACGGAATCATTCAGGATATGCCGGAGATCAACAACTGGTATATTGGCGGTCATTCCATGGGCGGTGCTATGGCAAGCAGTTATATGGCATCTCATCCGAACTCCATCAGCGGACTAATCCTTCTGGGTGCCTATCCTTCTGGGGAGATTGACAAGAAAAAAGCACTTGTTCTTTACGGTACCAGGGACGGAATCTTAAGCAGGGAAAAACTGGAAGGTGCAAAAAATGTGATTCCCATAGAGGGCGGGAATCATGCCGGTTTTGGAAATTACGGTAAACAGAAAGGGGATGGAGATGCTTTCATCCAGGAAGATGACCAGCAGGAGATTGCGGTAAATGCAATCCTGAAATTTATTCAGGAAAAAGAGCAGGAAAAAAGCGAATAAGGTGCTTTTTTCCTGCTCTAACTATAATTCCATTCACTGCTTTCTGTTCTTTTTTATCTCCTTCCAGATTTTCTCCGGAGTTGCCGGTATGCTTAACTCTTCCGGATAGGCTCCCAGCGAGCTAAGAGCATGTGTGATTGCAAAAAACACAGCTTCTCCATAGATAAAGGGGGGTTCTCCAATCGCCTTAGACCGCTTGATCCCCAGTTCATTCATACAGCCTTCCATCAGTTCAATATGAAATTCCTCGGGAATATCACCAATGGTTGGTATCTTGTAGGTAGCCGGTGAACCGCTGATCAGCCTTCCTTTTTCCTGATACACCAGTTCTTCCGTTGTCACCCAGCCCACACCCTGGATAAACGCTCCCTGAATCTGCCCGATATCCACCATAGGGTTGATGCTGCTTGCGCAGTCGTGAAGGATATGGGCTGAGTCAAGAGTGGTCCGGCCTGTAAGCAAATCCACTGTCACCTCAGCAACTGCAGCTCCGAACACATAATATAAAAACGGATGCCCTTCCCCCTTTTCTCTGTCAAAATAGATTCCGGGAGTTGCGTAGTATCCATGATCACACAAATCAATTCTCTCAAAATACGCCTTTTGAACCAGCTCTTTAAATGTAATAAGAGGATTTTCATATTCTGTCTCTCCCTCATGTACCGGATAAACAAAACCGTTTTCAAATACCACCTCTTCTACCAGATACAGTTTTTGCACCAGTTCCTTCAGCCTTCCCAGTATCTTAAGTGCAGCATTCTCAACCGCATGACCATTTAGATCACATCCGGAAGACGCCGCAGTAGCCGATGTATTCGCAACACGCTTTGTGTTGTTGCTTTCAATTCTGATAGAAGTAATGGGAACTCCCAGAGTGGTTGCCGCAATCTGAGCGATCTTCGTATTTACCTCCTGCCCCATCTCGATGGCTCCGTGGGTTACGGAAACGGATCCATCGGTATATACGTGAATCAGTGCACTTCCCTGGTTTAAATGAGCGGCTGTAAAAGAAATACCAAACTTCACGGGAGTGATTCCAATTCCCTTTTTCACATAACGGCTGCTTTGATTGAATACAGCAATTTCTTCTCTTCGTTCATCCCACCTGCTGTCTGCTCTCAGCTTTTCAAATATTCTTCCGATGTCCTCCCCATGGTGGATTTCCTGCCCGTAAGGAGCTATATCCCCTTTCCGGTACATGTTCTTCATTCTCACATCATAAGGATCCAGTCCCAGCGTAAATGCAATTCTCTCAATCACGCTTTCAATTGCGAAAATCCCCTGCGGACCGCCAAAGCCACGAAATGCGGTGGCGGGATGCAGATTGGTTTTGCAGGGTCTGCCAATGATTCTTATATTATCAATGTTATAGCTGTTTTCTGCATGGAGCATCGCGCGTTCCAAAACAGAGGTACTCACATCTGCAACAGCCCCGCAGTTGGAATTAAGTTCTACGGAATAAGCAAGAATCTTTCCCTCTTTATCAAATCCCACCCGGTAATCGCTTTCAAATGCATGGCGCTTTCCGGTGGAAAGCATATCTTCGTCTCTGGTCAGACGGACCAGGGCAGGACGGCCGGTCTGATATGCGGCAAGAGCTGCAAGGCAGGCCCAGGAAGTGGCTTGGGATTCCTTTCCTCCAAATCCTCCACCCAGTCTTTTAATGTCCACAGTAACCATATTCTGAGGCATGCCAAGGACACCTGAAACCATCTTCTGAATCTCGTTGGGATTTTGGGACGAGGAATACAGGGTGATGCCGCCATTGTCTTCCGGCACAGCCAGGGCACTCTGGGTTTCCAGATAAAAATGCTCCTGGCCTTCATTTCTGATCACGCCTTCCAGATAACAGGGACAATTATCAAACACTTCTTCCACGTCTCCCCGTTCAATTTTTCTCACCGGACCTACATACTGTTCTCTCCGGATTGCTTCTCTTACTGTAAGCACAGGCGTTTCTTCCTCTACCTCCAGTATGATCTGTTTCATTGCTGCCTCTGCTTCCTGCCTGCTGTCAGCAGCAATGACAGCTACAGGCTCTCCAGCAAACTGCACATGACCCTGGGCAAGACAGACCTCATCCTTAATAATTCCGCCGATCTGGTTCTCTCCTGGTATATCCTCTGCAGTCAGAACAGCCGCCACCCCAGGCATCTCACCAGCTTTTTGTATATCCAGCTTTTTGATCCGCCCGCAGGCGGCAGGGCTGACCATGACTGTTACATATAACAGGTTTCCGGGTTTTGGTATATCATCAATAAACTGGGAACGTCCCATCACGTGATCACGTCCGTTTACATGCAGGGGAGATGTTCCTGCCTGCCCCCACTGAATGTTTTGCTTTATCTGTTCATTCTTCATGGCCATCTGCCTCCTGACTGCTTTTATAAGCCAGATATTGTTTCATTAAAAGATTTTGCATTACAGCCTTCCGATAGTCTGCACTGCCTCTCACATCGCCAATGGGGTCGGCTTCCCTTCCAATTATTTCATAAGCACTGAAAAAGGTCTCTTCTGTCATACTCTTTTCCTCCAGATAACGGGAGGTTTCTGGCATAAAAAGAGTGGTAGGCCCCACACCTCCGCAGGCAATGGACGCCTTTTTAATCATTCCTTCTGATATCTTTAAGGCTATGGCAGAATTCACCGCAGATATATCCACTTCTTTTCTTTTGCTTACTTTTTCAAAGTGGATAAAATCGTACTCTCCCAGAGGAATAGATACAGAAGCAACCCACTCACCGGATTTGTTTTCCGTCTGTTTATAACCGTGATAAAACTCCCTGACAGGTACGGTTCTCGTTCCTTCACAGCCTCTTAACGTAACAACTGCATCTACTGCCATTAAAAGAGGGACTGTATCCGCTACCGGAGATGCATTAACTAGATTGCCTGCCAGTGTGGCAGAGGATCGTATCTGCTCCGAACACATACTTAAGACTGCATCGGAAAACTGGGGAAATAAAGGCTTTACAGTATCTATAATGGCGGACAAAGTAACTCCGCCTCCAATTGTCAGATGGTGACCTTCATCGTATGATATTTTCTGCAATGATGAAATTCTGCTGATGTCGACCAGCAGTCTGTAATGCTGGTTTCTTTTCTTGATTCCCACTACTACATCACTTCCGCCATTTAAGAAGCGCAGATTCTGTCCGGATACAAGTTCCCCGTGATCTCTGATAAATGCTTCCAGGTTTTCCTCTGATACAGGAGAATAATAAGCGTTTTCCCCATCATCAATAAAAATATCCTCATGGACGAACGCCAGCTGCTTTACTTCTGTCTGTTCCAGATATGAAGGGCGGATATTTTCATTAGAAATGGTGATATCGTTTAAGTATTCCGGTACTTTCCGAATGGCTGCATAACCCGTACACCGGCAGAGATTCCCCTCTAAATATCTACGGAATTCTTCCCTGTCAGGGTTCGGTCTCTCCAGATAGAGTGCCAGTATGGACAGAATCACACCCGGTGTACAGAATCCGCACTGAGTCGCATGTGCGTTTAAAACTGCTTCCTGTATGGGGTGAAGCGTTTCCTTTTGTGCCAGTCCTTCTATGGTAATAAGATGCTTTCCCTCCAGCTTTGCCGCCAGATACAGACAGCCTGCCACTGACTTATAGTGTACCTTGCCCTCTCTTACCTCCCCAATCACCACCGTACATGCTCCGCAATCCCCCTCTCCGCAGCCCTCTTTGATCCCGTTTAGCTGGAACCGGCTGCGAAGAAGCTCCAGAACTGTTGTTTCCCCATTGACTGAAATCTCTTTCAATTGTCCATTCAGAAAGAAGCGAATCGTTTTCTTCATACCTTCCTTACTCCTTTTCATTCCTGTTTTCCCGCTGGTCTGCATACATCCCCTGAAGCTTTTGGATAAAAAAATCCCCAGGCACACGAAACACATCAGAACAACAGCTTCTTTTGAAGCGGCAGTTCAGTCTGTGCTCATGTAGCCTGGGGCAATTTAAGGTCGCCTGGTCGAGACGCTCAAACCATATTAATGAGCTTATACAAGAAGCAGTCCATATTCAAATACTTCTTTGTATCTTTACAATAAATTATACCGGATTATGACAGATAGTCAATAAAAAATATCTGATTTCTAATATTTTCCTAACTTCATATGACCGGCAAGCTCTGTCTTGGATCTCTGCTTAATGGTCCATGCCTCATCCTTTGCCTGTGTAAATGCAGATACACATTTAGGATCCAGATTATCCTCGATTCCTTCCTTGCATAATTCGATCATCTTCTCTGCCAATGTGATCACTTCCATGTGAATAGCATTGGTACGATCGGAACGATATATCTTTTCAGCATCTTCTTCGCTGAGTTCTTCAAATTTCTCTGCTCCTACTTTACATTTCGGGCAAGCTTGCGGGGGAGTCTCCCCTTCATATACATATCCGCATACAGTACATTTAAATAATTTCATATCCTATACCTCCTACTAATTGAATTATTTTAATCAATACTTGAAGATTACTAATAGTATCATCTATATAAAATCATTTGTCAACCGCTGCAAAAAAAATTCACCATTTTTTAACAATTATAAAACCTCAAGCATCTCCGTTTTAGAATCTGGTGCAAATGCCCGGATTCGCTCTTCCAGCTTCATCAGTGCTGTCCTGACTTCATGCGTGCTGATTCCCGGCGGCGCATAGATTGTAAACAGGACATTCCTTGTATCTGGTGTTATCCTGGTATCATAGTCCGGTCCTTTCAGAATACTGGAAATCACCCTGGCATTGTCACATAATATTAAATCACCTGCTGCAGTGGTCACGTCTCTTCCAGAGATAGACTGGTAACCTTCATTTCCCGTTGCAAGATTCAGCATAAGAGGTGGTTCCAACGAGTTTAAATCGTGACCGGCAGTCAGCATCATACTCTCCAGCTCATTGAAAAACATGGACTGCAGCAGAAGTGATTTTGATTCGCATGTTTTTTTCCCTTTTAACATGGAATCAAGCTGTGACAGAAGGTGATAACTTTGTCCAAACTTTTTATAATAAGCTGCGTATGCATTAACAGGTCTCTGCTCTTTTAATTCTTTTTTTGTAACTCCCTCATATTTATCCCTAAGCTTTTTTAAAAATGTGGCTTCATCTTCTTTTTTGCAGCCCTCTTTTTCCATAATACCCCTTATAATGAGTACTCCCATTTTGGTTCCTGGATAAACTTTTTCTATGTCTTTATCAAATATAATCATAACTTCCTCCTGTTTTGTGACTGCCCCCCGATGAACAGCATACCGAAAATAATAAGTCCTCCGCCTGCCCATTGGTGCAGACTAATTGGTTCTTTGAGAATAAATAATGACAGAAGCATGGATGTGAAAGGATTATCATACTCTCATTTAACTTCTCAGTTAGTATGGAACCTGTAACAACGGAAGTTCCCGCTAAGGAAAACCCAAGCATCAGATAAATTTTTCCAGTAATATTTTTCATGTCAGTCCTTTCTCACAGCATTGCAATACAGCGGATATTTGCTATAATGATACCGTAACGATCTGGTTGTCGTAAGAGCCAGTTAAGACTTATTTTCAATGGTCCAGTGAAAGGAGAGCTTATGTGGGGAATTGAATTGCGTACCAACAGTGAAATCAGTCTGGCACGCCAGATTTTTCTCTCCCTCCGGAAGCGTATTCTCGCGGGAGAAATACTTCCAGGCGAACCACTGCCATCCACCAGGGAACTGGCAAAAGGGCTGGGAACCTCCCGCAATACTGTATGCGAAGCCTATGACATGCTGCTGACAGAAGGGTTTATTATCAGCCGGCAAGGTGCCCCCTCCAGAGTGACAGAAGGACTGCATCTTATGCCGGGGAACGCCAATACCAGCCAGGACACAGGAAACGAGCAGCCGGAGCATGGAGGTGAATCCGGAAGATATATTTATTACCTCAGGAGCTACCCAGGCATTCTATTTACTGGTTGATATTCTATATAAAAATGAGCGGCCTTTTTGTCTGGAAAATCCCTCTCACCCAGCGATCCGCACCGTCATAAACGACCGGAATTATCCTCTGTGCTTCATGCCTGCTGACAGGCAGGGAGCCGATGACTCATGGATTAAAGAGAGGGATTTATCTGCCGTATATCTCACCCCGTCTCACCAGTTTCCCTTAGGTGGTATTCTGCCTGCTTTGCGCCGTGCATCTTTTATTCGTCTGGCAGCAGAAAAAGATTATTATATTATTGAGGATGATTATGACAGCGAATACCGCTACTGCGGCTCACCGGTAACCCCTCTCTATTCTTTGGACCCTTCCAGAGTAATTTATGTGGGAACCTTTAGCAAAACTTTGTTTCCAGCTCTGAGAATCGGATTTGCCGTGCTTCCGAAAGAGCTTCAGAAAAAGTGGAGGCATTACCGGAACTACCTTGATGTACAAAATCCCATTCTGGAACAGGCTGCTCTGGCTGAATTTTTAAGAAGCAGGAAAATGGATAATCATATCAGGCATATGCGAAAAGTATATGCAAAGAAACGCGAAACCCTTCTGCAATCTGCGAAGGAGGCATTTGGAAGTCAGATTCGTGCCTGGGGTGATGAATCCGGACTTCATGTAGCTCTTGAATTTCCGGAAATGAAATTTGGAAAAGATTTCGTATCTGACTGCAGAAATAACGGCATACAAATACAGACCGTATCCCAGTACTGCAGCGATGAAAGCTGTCATGCAGATAAACTTTTATTGGGCTACGGACATCTGAACGAAAAAGAGATTCATGAGGGTATAGCAGCGTTGAAATCATTAATAGTCTCGTTTGCCCCCAGCTTGTAGCTGCGTAGCGGAATTCTCCGTATACTACTGCATAATCCACCTTATTATCAGCAGTAATCTCATCTAGTTCTTTTTCAAGAGATTCTGCAAGCTTTATAAGAGTATCATAAGGACGAACGCTCCCAGTGGCACTAAAACTGGGGGTGGGTATTTACTTATCTTCTACGTCAATATCAGTAAGTTCAAATTTTAATAATTTGTCCTTTAATTTTATAACTAAGTGGTATTGATCAGCATCTGTTATCCAATATTCCATCCCATTTTCACCAAAATTAGCCTGTTCGTTCTCTGTAGGTATTAAGTTTATGGATATGATTTTCTTTATTGTACCTGTAGGCGTAATGTCATTATTATTATAATCTTCAGAATCCCTCAACTGATATAAATTGTTGTTAATCATTACCAGCGGTGGCAATGAGTCATTTAAAAAGTCATTCTTAGGAACAACAAACTCTCTATAATGTATGATAATTTTTACTAATATTAAAAATAAAAAGAAAATTATAATAAGTATAGTCTTATCTTTTTTCATATTCATATCACAGAAACCTTTCATGTGTTATTCAGTAAAACATATACATTTTACATTACCAAAGTATCAAAAATATGTAATCAATAATATTATGCAGGAAATAATGTTTAACCTTATTTTATATTCTGACAAATAAAGCATCTAAAAGAATCGAATAGAAACTCCTCATTTAGCAGATAAGTAATTGCGAAACTCAAAAGGCAACAGAGTTTCGCAATTGACTATCATTTGGCAGAGATATAAAGGAGTATATTGGAATAACCAAATACTCTTCTCTTTATATAAATTTTAAATATAATTATTTTTTAACAGAAGTTTAGTTATTTATCCTCCTCTATTATATAAACGTTTTAAACCTTAATTCGTAACACTATTATTCAAAATTTAAGTTTTTAGAGACTATGACCTGCCCCAGTTTTAGTGTCATAATTAAGACTTTCATCTCTTAGTTTTCCATTTAAACTTTCGATAAAGCATCTTTGAACGAAAAAATTTGCACCGGTTCACCGGTGCAAATGATTTGTTTATTTTAGGACATTTTCAAAAATGCTTGACAGTTTTTTTACATTATATCAGCTTCACTCCAAACCCCTTACGAACGTAAGGAAGTAATTTTAAATCTGTTTCCTTAATCTGCCCAATCACATTAAGCCGCTCATCCATAGGTAAATCCACGCGGGCTATTTCAAGTTCACCCATATACCGTGCATATTTCCTATTTGAAATACAGATACTTCCTGCCTTTCTGAAGCGCATCTCATTTTCCACAGGTTCAATGTCCATCTGATATAATCTGGATTCCTGGGAACGGAATATAAATTCACTGGAATCCGGCCTGTCATGATGGATCTGGTCTCTGACAAATTCATACTCCGGGAGTAAGTCAGCTTCCAGATCCACATATCCCCGGCTGATGCAGTTTACCGCTTCCCAGTCCTTCTCTTTTATATCCACATCGCCGATCAGAACCACATCACAGTCACCACCCATAAAAAGCTCCAGCATGTTATAAGCCACCTCATCCCGGCTGTTCCTGTGCGACTCCACGGTAGGCAGACCTTCAAAGAGCGGCCCCCTGAGTGTTAAGTTACCAGGCACAAATGCCATGGTTGTAAACCCCAGATACTTTAATCTGCTGTTGATTTCTTTCACCTGATTTAAGGACAATGCGGTAAACTGCTTGGGATAAAAGTTATGACATGCTGCAAATCTGGTAAAATCTGCTCCATACTGTTTCCATTCTGAAAGCTCCTCTTCCATAATGGTGGAGGCATTGAAAACCACATGAAAGCTTTTGGAGATTTCCACCACTTCCCTGGGTGAAAAGCCATAATCCAGTCTGACATGGGTAATCCCCAGAGATTTTAACTCCTCCATATTTGCAACACCAAGCTTTTCATAGGTTTCAGGTCCCACATCCGCAATCAGGTTCAGTTTTTCTTCCCTGCAGCAGTTTAGAAGCTGCCTGATTCCCTGCCTGTAGTCCACTCCTGTCTCTTCTGGAATGTGGAGGGAAGTAAATGCATATGTGGCCCCGTTTTTTACCGCTTTTTTAATCAGTTTTTCATTCTTCTCCATCTCATTGGAGAAATAGATGGAAATTCCAGTTTTCATTCCTCTTCTCCGTAAACTTCATTAATTCTGTTTTCATCTACACCAAAAAAGTAAGTAACCAGGAAGCCCCCTGCATAGGCTGCAAGCATAGCAATGATAAAGGGCAGCTGCTGACCCGGCTTTACAATCAGAAGACCGAACAGGCCGGATACTCCCTGGGAAACGGTTCCCAGATGAAGAAGCGCTGCCAGCGCTCCTCCAAATCCACTGCCGATGCAGGCAGTCAGGAAGGATCTGCCAAGAGGCAGGGTAACTGCGTACATCATTGGTTCTCCAATTCCCAGAATTCCTACAGGAATGGAGTCTCTTATGTATCTTTTTAATTTTTTATTCTTTGTTTTCATATAAAGAGCAATTCCAGCTCCTACCTGGCCGCCGCCTGCCATCATTAAGATGGGAAGCAGGTAATTGATGCCGCCTGTGGCACCTGCCGGGTCATTTAACATGGCATGAATAGGCGTAAGAGCCTGATGGAGTCCCACTGCTACCAGCGGAAGGAAGCCTGCAGACAGAATATAGCCGCCCACTACTCCCATTTTTTCATATGCAAAGCTTAATACTGCAAAAATCACCTTAGTCAGACCGGCTCCCAGAGGCTGAATCACTAACAGTGCAACAATTCCGCCAATGATCAGCACCAGAAGCGGGCTGATGAAGGTATCGATTAGATCCGGCATGTGCTTTCTGATCCGTTTCTCCAGCACTGCAAAAAACATACCGGCAATTAAAGCTGCTAAAAGACCGCCGGAAGCAGGGTTAAATGGCGCATTGGTAATCGGAAGTAAGATCTGTTTCTCCTGAATCACTGCAAGAAGCGGCATTCCCGCATTGGATATGGACATAGCTCCTGCAATGGCTCCCAGTGCTCCGGAGCCGCCGAATTCCCTTGCCGCATTGTAGCCTACCAGAATAGGGAGGTATGCAAACAGTGCCCAGCCCATGGTCCTTATGCAGGCAAACCACCACACTCCTGCCAGTGCTCCGTGAGTGGAAACATTGATGACGTTGCAGATCCCATTAATTAAACCAGCTGCTATAATTCCCGGGAGCAGTGCCACGAAAATATTGGCGATTTTCTTTAAGAATCTCTGGACAGGCTTATCATATTTCGCCTTCTGCAATTCCTTGTTTTCTCTTGTAACGGTCTGAATATCCTCTCCGGAACCGCCATCCTCTGCCTGACCTTTTGGCAGTCCCGTAAGCTTATAAAATTCATCCAGTACCTTATTCACCTTCCCAGGCCCAAACACGATCTGAAGGGTATTGCTTTCCACCACTCCAAGGACTCCTTCTACCTTTTTTATCTGCTCTAAGTCCACTTTTGATAAATCCTTCACTCCAACCCGAAGCCTTGTCATACAGGCAGCATTGGATGTGATGTTGTCTTTTCCCCCCAACAACAATAACAGTTCTTCACTGACTTGCTTGTAATCCATCGTTCTCCTCCTTTTATAAACGTTTTCTATTTCAAAGCCTGACGGACATTTCCGCCTGCTTTTAACAGCTTTTCTCTCGCTTCGCTGGCATCACAATCAGACAAAATCATAATCACTGCTGTTTTTACATGACCGTCTGCCTGCTCCAGTACCTCTTTTGCTTCCTCTCGTTCACACCCGGTTGCAGTCATCACAATATTTTGTGATCTTACCACAAGCTTTTCGTTGCTCTGTCTGACATCCACCATTAAATTCTGATAGACCTTTCCGATTCCGATCATACTTCCGGTCGATATCATGTTTAAAACCATTTTCTGAGCAGTACCTGCCTTCAGTCTGGTGGAGCCGGTAAGTACCTCCGGTCCGGTGACCGGTTCAATGGCTAACACTGCTTCCTTTCCAATGTCCGAATTCCTGTTGCATGAAATGGCTACGGTTTTACAGCCAAGGGAACGTGCATACCGGAGTCCATGAATGACATAAGGCGTTCTACCGGATGCCGCAAGACCAATTACAATATCTTCTTTTGACAGACAGATGGACTTTAATTCCTCTCTGCACAGGGTTTCACTGTCTTCCGCGCCTTCCACTGCTTCCACAAATGCCTTCTCACCTCCTGCAATCAGACCCACAACCATCTGCGGCGGCACGCCGAAGGTAGGAGGACATTCCACCGCATCAAGTACTCCCAGGCGACCGGAAGTTCCCGCTCCCACATAGATGATTCTGCCTCCTGCTTTCAGGCTTTCTGCTGCCCACTCAATCGCCTGTGCGATCTGAGGGATTACTTCCCCGATTGCCTTAATAACAGCACCATCCTCCTGGTTCATAATCCGGGCAATTTCAATAGGAGTCATCTCATCTAACCCCATGGTATCCGGATTTCTCGACTCCGTTGTCAGTTTTGATAAATCAATCATCTTTTATGTTCCTCCGTCCTTTTGTATATGCGTTCTGCCAAACTGATTCATGCAGAACTCGTAATTCCGATTTACATAAGCGGTAAACAGCACATCTACCACATTTAACTGTGAGATCCTGGAAGACATGGCGCCGCTTCGGTGAATAAGCTCCGTAGCAGCCACAGGCAGGACAAAATCCGCCTCTGCAGCAAGCTTTGACTCAACTGCTCTTGTGATGGCAATCACCTTTGCACCGTTTGCCCTGGCTTCTCTGGCACACTGAAGCATCTCTTCTGTCAGACCGGAATAGCTGATCACTATCGCCACATCACCGGGCCGCAGGTTCCTGGCAGTCAAAAACTGGGCATGCCAGTCGTCACATAAGCTGCAGATTACATCTGCCCGAAGAAGTTTCAGATACAGATCCCTTGCCACAAGAAGGGAGGTTCCAAGTCCGTATAAGGAAACCGTTCTGCTGGTTTCCAAAAGCTTTACACACTCTGTAATTGTCTTTGGTTCCAGAAGCTTTCTGGTGGTCTCCAGTGATTCAATATTTTTCTTTGTCACCTTATAGATAATATCCTCCACAGTGTCCTTCTGGGTGATCTTCTGAAATGCAATATCCCGGCTCTCCCGAAACAAGGCCACCTCATAGGCAAGCGTGCTCTGGAAATCTTTATAGCCGCTGCACCCCAGCTTTTTGCACAGCCTGACAATTGTGGCAGGGGAGGTATAAGTTTCCTTTGCAATCTCCTTAATTGTTTTTCTTAACACAGATTCCGGATTTCTCTGCAGCCTTTTTATCAGCTGTTTTTCAGCATCTCCTGCATTTTTAACATAATCATCAATTCTAACAAGCAGACCTTTCATTGTCCCTTCCTCTCTAAAAGAGCCGGAATGAATTCACCGAACTTCACAGTTATGTTGAATCTCATTCTAGCGGGTTTGTATTGTAGTTTCAATATGCTGCGAAAACTATGAAACTTATTTTCATTATATGATGGTTTCACGGGGATTAACAGAAAGAAATTTTCTATGGACAGGCAAAAAAATCCCGGATCCGTTTGGGATAACCCAATGAACGAAACCGGGAGCTTTCGGTGTTTATTTTCTTTTTGTACCGACGTAGGAACCCATTCCGCCAGCTACATTTACAATATCAAAGCCTTTTTTCTGAAGAACGCTGCAGCTTCTTTTGCTTCTTGCACCGGACTGGCACATGATATAATAGGTTTTGTCCTTCATTAAATATTTTTCCGGGTTGTTTAGCAAATTGCCCATGGGGATATTTTTTGCCGTTCTAATGGTCCCGCTTTTGTATTCATAAGGCTCCCGGATATCAATTAATTCAATGTTTCCAATGAGCGGATCTAAATCATTGACATGAATTACTTTTCCTGTATTTCTTTTTAAAAATTCAAACATAGTTATCTCCTCTTATGTTTTCTTTTATATTTAAAATTATATTTATTATAAATCCTGTTTTATTATTATCCGTGACTTTCTCACATATACGCCTCAAAACGGCAATAAAATACCCGGACATTACCTGCCCGGGCTATTATTTTCTTATTTACACATCTGTTCGATCTTTTCCTTTGTAATACAGCCGTCAATCTGCTCCTGTATCCTACAGTCCTTAATCCAGACTGCGCAGGGTCCGCTTTGAACACCAAGACGTTTTGCAAGTCCGTCTGATTTATAGGTATCGATGCAGGAT
The DNA here is from genome assembly GCF_900205965.1 of Lacrimispora amygdalina. Taxonomy (GTDB): domain Bacteria; phylum Bacillota; class Clostridia; order Lachnospirales; family Lachnospiraceae; genus Lacrimispora; species Lacrimispora amygdalina_A. The sequence goes on along the minus strand of NZ_OAOF01000003.1, from coordinate 182,958 downwards.
ACCCGAATGCTCTGATGGCTCTGCTCAAATTCCTTAAATACAGATAAAAGCTCCCTGGAATGCGCATCAACCGCATTATAGATATAGACAAGAGAAGGATTTCCTTCGTTCATGATCTGCTGCTCAAATATCTCACTTTCGGAAAGATACTTTTCTGCACCGTATCCTGCCACGGCTCCGTCTCCCACAGCTGTTGCTACCTGCTTTAAGAACTTATCACGGACATCGCCGACTGCATAAACTCCAGGTATGTTTGTTTCCATCCGGTCATTGGTAATTAAATACCCGCCCCGGTTCATATCTAAAACTCCCTTAAATATCTCGGTATTTGGAAGATAGCCGATGAACAGAAAGCAGCTGTCAACCGGAACCGGAATCAGTTCCTCCGTCTTTACATTTTTTAAGACTACCGTGTTAAGCCGTTCGTCTCCTTTAAAGCTGTCAACAACCGTATTCCATAGGAACTCCATTTTAGGATTAGCAAGTGCCTGTGCTTTTGCGATCTCATTGCAGTCCATCTTTCCGGTGTCATGCATAACGGAAACAATGACTTTGTCAGCGAATTTTGTTAAAAACATTCCTTCTTCAATGGCTGCGTCACCGCTTCCGATTACCATAACGGTTTTTCCGGTGTTGGCTGCAGCATCACAGGTTGCGCAGAAAGAAATTCCTTTATCATAAAGATACAGTTCCTCATTCTTTGCACCAGTCAGACGAGGCTTTCCGCCGCTTCCGATGATAACTGCCTTTGCTTCAAATATATTGCGGAAAGTTTCAACCTTTTTTACATCACCCTCAAGAGATACGCTTCTTACATCGGTTAATTTAAACTCAACTCCGAATTTTTTGGCCTGTTTATGAAATAAATCCATCAGTCCAAGGCCGGTTGCTCCTTCCGGAAAACCAGGATAGTTTTCAATCTCATTGGTATAGGTCGCAAGTCCTCCTACCAAGGTCTTTTCAATAATCAGCGTCTTTAATTTTGCCCTTCCGCAATAGATTCCTGCGGTTAAGCCGGCAGCGCCGCCGCCGATAATGACTACATCATACTGTAATGTTTTCTTTTCCATGGTAATATGCTCCAGTCATTACATAAAATAGTTTGCCAGTAACTTGCTTCCAATAAATGCTCCCACCAGAAGGAACGCTCCGAATATCCAGCCGGATAAGGAAAAGGAAGCAATTGCAGTGAATAAAGCTCCGATGTTACAGCCGTTTGCAAGCCTTGCTCCGTAGCCCATAAAAAGACCTCCTAAAACTGCTGCTACCACCTGTCGCAGGGTTTTAATCTTCTTTATCTTAAACTGTGATGCAAATAAGGTCGCCGCCAATGCTCCGAAGATAATGCCCAGATTGCGGATAGAACCTCCGTCTGCCAGAAAACTGGTCTGAAGCTCTTTCTGCATCTTTTCTGATGCAAAGTATGCCCAGCTGCCTGCATCTCCGCCCAATGCGTTATAAACCCAGGTTCCCCAGACAGCAAATGTACTAGTTACTCCCCAGCCCTTTGAAAATACTGTAAAGTGTGCAATCTGGAATACGGAAAGTAAAACAGCTCCCGCCACATAGGTCAGAGGTTCCTTTAACAGTTTTTTGTAAATCGGATGATCACCCAGTTTAATAAAAAACTCTTTCAATTGTTTCACCTACTTTCACAGCGGTTATTTACTTCGCTTTCTCAATGACGATTTCCCATTCCCCGTCATCTACTTCTTCGATTTCCACATTGTGTCCCTGTTTTCTTGCCCACTCGGGAACATTCTTCATTGCACAGCTGTGGTCTATGGAAACCACCAGTACATCTCCTACAGACATCTCATTGATCTTTTTTTCTGTTTTCATTAACGGTACAGGACAAGCCTCGCCTAAGCAATCCAAAGTAAATTCAGCCATCTTTTTAATCTCCTTTAATTATAATTTTATTCAATACTTCCCATTTTCTTTTTCTGCCATTTTACAGCGGCTATGTAGAGCAGAACAATAATCAGCCCCTGAACGACAATTGCTCCAAACCAGCCAAACACATCCGGTAAAAAGACCTTCGGAGCATGGGAATTTAATTTTCCCCAGAATCCCATATCATGAGCGCCCCAAGCAGAACCCACAATAAAGAATACTAAAGACAGAATCTGCATGAGGAATCCTTCCCCCACACGCATTAATGTTCCGGAAGCACAGCCTCCTGCTATTACCATACCAATTCCAAATAAAACGGCGCCGATGATTAACGGCAGGCCGATGGGGGATACCCCCGCCATGTTTAAGTTGGTTTCTCCGCCTCCTATGGCACTGGTATACTTAACAGCCAGAAAGCCTATGCTTGATACGGCAAATGCCACCAGAACAGCCCTTGTCAATGAGGTGCTTCCTGTTATGCAGGGATCACGGAACGCTGCCGTAAAACAGAACCTGGATCGCTGCAGGATATAACCAAATGCGATTCCAAATATCCAGTAAACCGGAAGCTTACTGCTCCCCTGCCCCAAATAGAATCCAAAAGCAATAATCAGTGCTGTAAGCAGTAAAGCATATGGAATCTGGCTCTTTTTCGGCTTTCTTGTCTTACGCACTCTTTGTGTACCTGTTTCGGTACTTGAATTAGTCTCTGACACCTGAATCCTCCCTTCTACATTGATAATTATATAACAATCTTTACAAGTAAATTATATCATAATAAACAGAAAGCAGTTAATCAACATTCTGATATGGTATAAGATATCCTTATACCCTAAGCAATCTTGCCACTAGCCATAATAGTTTATATTTGTTATAATGAGCCGGGGAAGGATTTTATCATGAAAGGGGGATCTTATGAATGTTCAAAATCTGAAGATGTTCATAAAGATAATAGAGACGGGCAGCATTTCGAAGGCTGCGGAACTGATGAATATCAGCCAGTCCGCTTTAAGCCAGCAGCTTAGGGTTATGGAAACAGAAATCGGCACCCGGCTTTTTGAACGCAATTATAATGGGGTTATACCTACCGATACGGGGAAAATCGTATACAACCATGCCATGGAAATTACATCTTCTTATGACCGAATGTTTCTTGATATCTCTAACTCTCAGAATCAGAATAAAACCATACATATTATAGCCAATCCCTGTGTTTACTCCTACGCCCTGCCCTGCACGCTTTACCATGTAAAGAATAATTATCCCCAATATACCCTTCAGATGGAGGTTATGTCCAGCCAGGCAATTGAGGATAAGATCGCAAAGGGTCAGGCAGATATGGGGATTATTATCGGTAAACCAAAGGATAAGAATCTTTCATCCAAAAAGGTTTTCACCGACCGTCTCTGTCTGGTGGCAGGAGAAAAAATGGAGGTTCCCGGACGGCTGACTCGTGAGGAGCTTTACAATTACCCTCTCTTAATGCTTGTGAAGAATCAGAAAACCAGACAGCTGATGGACAAATCCTTAGTAAAAAGCGGCATACAGATCGGCAGACTCCATATCCTTTATGCACTGGAATCAACGGAGTCCCTCAAGCTTTCAGCGATTAACGGCTTTGGGCTGGCATTTCTGCCTTATATGGCAATAAAAAAAGAGCTTTACCATAAACAGCTTCGCATCATTCACTGCCCTGGGCTGGAGTTTGAGAATAATTATTTCTCCATCAAACGCCCAAGTGATGTTCCTGCCTCTCCCGAATCGGCAAAGCTCATAAAATACATCGAAAAAATATTAGAGGATACTATCTGCTAGCGGTTATGGTGATCTCCCATACGCCGTTCATCACCTCATCCAATTGGTAATTTAGTTTATTCGCTTTACAAAAAGATTCCAGATTGGAAATGGTGCAGCTGTGATCCGTAACCAGCAGATAGTCCTCTCCCTTTTGTATGGAATCCATCACTGCCTGCAGTTTCATAACTGGTACCGGGCAGATTTCGCCCAGACAGTCTATTTTTTTCATACTTTTTCCTTTCCTTTTTTCACTCCGAAACGCATGGGGCAGACAGTTCTGCACCGGTTGCATTCTACTGTTTCAAAGCCCCGCTTTGTTTTTCCATAACTATACTGTCTGCATGGTCTCTGCTCCACAAAACCTGGCTTAATAGCTTCCTGAGGGCAGTTCTCTATGCACAGCCTGCAGCTGTCCGGACAGATGGAAACAGCTGGTTCATCTGGTTCTGTTTCCAGATCAGTAAGAACGCAGCCCACTACCAGTCGGTTTCCATAGTCTTTATTCAGAAGCAGCGTATTTTTCCCCAAGGTACCAAGACCTGCCAGACATGCGGCGTGCTTCATGGATATGAGACCGCGCCCTTCCAGCTTCTCTTCATCCCAGTATTCATAGGGAGAATCACAAGGCAGCGGAACTGCGCGGGCTTCAAACGTATCTTCAAGCAGCTTTGCAGTCTGTAACGCGATATGGTCTGCCTGCGGACATGCCAGACTATTGTAATGAGAATAAACAATACGGGAATCAACCTCATATAGCCCGCGGGGTAAAGCAATACCAAATACCACAACACTTTTACAGTCGGAAAAAATGCTGCAGGGATGAAAGCCATCAGGTGCCTGATAAAACCCTTCTGCACCTGCAAATCCGCAGACATCTGCGCCTAACTTAAGAACTGCGTTACGAATCTTTTCTTTCATATCAAACTCCCTCGTCTTATCCGGTATTATAAATTTTCCTTCTTACTCTTTGACCCAGTATAAAGTTCCATCGTTTGTCCGATCCATAAATCCATATTCAATAAGTGCTCTCCGTATGGCCGCATTATCATCATAAATTCTTTTTAAAATACGGTTTAACTCCTTCTCCTCATATTGTTTACCTGGAGAAAAGTTCTTTACGATCTCGCTTAAAACAACCAGCTTTTTCTTTTCTCTGGCAGGTACGCTTTTTAAACCGCCTTTGTCATCAAAATAGGCTTTTCTGATACTATCAATTTCTTTATCCGTGATATTATAGCGGTCATCCACCATAGTGGCCGAACTGTGCGCATCATGCAGTACACTTCCTTCCAGGCGGCTGATTTCCTTTTGTGTCTGTTCAGACAGCAGTTCCATCATGGCCAGAAAAACCCTGGCCTGCTTTTCTTTTTCCCTTAATTTGTACTTGTGGTTTCGAATGGTTGAATCAGCAACGCCTAATGCTAAAGCCACCTCCTTATCCGACATCCCCTGCGCAATAAGCTGAAGTACTTTCTGCTGTGCCTGGGTAATTCCGGTATTAGCGCAGCTCATATTCAGAATATAGGTAAGCATGGATTCATGTTTTTCTTTTATATGCTCCTTCACTGATCTTTCTGCATCATAGAGTAGTCCGGCCTTTTCATATATCCGGCCTTCCAGAAAGCTTTCTTTGCAGATAACACAGGTATATGTCTCCCCTTCTTTGATATACCCTTTTTTAAGTTCATTCGTTGACGCTTCCCAAAAAATAGTATCATCTCCTTTATACTTTATATAATCAATATATTAACACAACTATTCGTTTATGTCTATATATTTATAGTCTTTTATTGTTTTTGTTTGCTTTTTTGTATGAGTAACATTCAAAAAGCCATTACAGAGTTTTTCTTTGCAATGGCTTTAAATCTTTAATCTATTTTCTTAACAGCTTTTTATCCGCAATCCCTGGTTTCGTCATATTCATGGGATTCAGCACTATACTTACGTCAGCCGGAGACAGAATTCCTTTTTTTATAATCAGCTCTCTTACCGGTCTGCCAGTGCGAATGGCCTCTTTTGCAATCTCCGCCGAATCTCTGTAACCGATGTGAGGGCATAAAGCGGTAATGACTCCCACACTGTTTTCTACTAATTGACGGCATCTCTCCTCATTTACAGTAATACCGGTTATACAGTGATCCACAAATGTCTGCACGGCACAGGTTAAGGTATCTATCGATTGAAACAGAGAGTAAAATACAATGGGTTCAAAGGCATTTAACTCTAACTGTCCTGCTTCAGCAGCTAACGTTATAGTCAGATCATTTCCAATAATATGAAAGGCCACCTGATTGACCACCTCAGGAATTACCGGATTTACTTTACCCGGCATAATGGACGATCCATTCTGCCTTGCCGGAAGATTGATTTCTCCAAATCCGGTTCTTGGTCCAGATGACATCAGCCGTAAGTCACTGGCAATCTTTGATAGTGTAACGGCACAAGCCTTAACTGCTCCCGAAACGGCCACAAAGGAATCCAGACTCTGGGTTGCATCAAAAAGATCGGAAGCCTGTATTACATCAATGCCGGATATCTCTTTCAGCTTTGGAACAATCCGTTTCATATACTGTTCATCCGCATTGATTCCCGTTCCTATTGCAGTGCCGCCTAAATTTACATATCTCATCTCTTCAAGGGTTTTTTCTATACGGACCATATCCCTTCTGACAGCAGTAGCATACGCGTGAAATTCCTGTCCCAGACGAATGGGTACCGCATCCTGCAGCTGGGTTCTTCCCATCTTAATCACATGATCGAATTCCTTCGATTTTTTCTCAAATGCTTTATGCAGGCGCCCCAGCTGTATTAATGCTTTCTTTGTAAGAACATAACACGTCATTTTGCCTGCTGTGGGAATCACGTCATTGGTTGATTGTCCGCAGTTCACATGATCATTGGGATTAATCAGGCTATAGTCCCCTTTTTCTCCACCCATAATCTCTATTGCTCTGTTTGCGATTACTTCATTGGCATTCATATTCAGGGAAGTTCCTGCTCCCCCCTGTATGGGATCCACAATAAAATATTCAAGAAGCTTTCCTTTCAGCAATTCATCGCATGCCTGGACAATCGCCATAGCAATTGTTTCATCCAGTAAGCCAGCTTCAAAATTTGTAATTGCAGCCGCTTTTTTAATATATGCCAGATTTTTAATGATCTCCGGATGCATCTTCAACCCTGTAATATTGAAATTTTCTTTTGCTCTTAAGGATTGAATACCATAATAGGCATTTCTGGAGACATTCAACTCTCCAATAATATCTTTCTCCAAACGATACCCTTCCTCTTTATCATCCAAACTGTTTTTCATAGGATTCCCTCACTTTTTACAAATGTTTGATCTCTGATTCTTGTAATAAGTATATAAAACATTTATACTATAATCAAATATCAATTGATTTATAATTATCATAATTCTACACTTATATGGAGGCGAATATGTTTTCCGGCAAAGAATACGTTTATGAAGTCTACAAAGAAAAAAGCTTCTCGAAAGCAGCTAACAATCTCTTTATTTCCCAGCCCTCTTTGAGTTCCACCATCAAAAGAATCGAGAACAAAATCGGTATGCCCATTTTTGACCGAAGCACTGCACCGGTAGGGCTGACCGGGTGCGGGCTTAAATACATACAGGCAGCAGAATCAATCATGGCCATTGAACAGGACTTTCAAAATTATCTTGATGATGCCAGGAACTTACAGACCGGAACTCTGACCATCGGAGGCAGCAATTTATTTGCTTCTTATGTCATACCCCCTCTAATTTCAAGTCTGCACCAGCAGTATCCGGGAATTAACGTAACGATCATAGAAGACAATACCAGCAATCTTGAATCCCAGCTATTGCTGGGTTCACTGGATTTTATCGTAGATAACAGCACCCTGTGCGAATCCAAGTTTGATTCGTTTTTATACAGAGAAGAACATTTAATGATCGCGGTTCCACAAAAATATGAGATTAATAAAGATCTTTTGGAATATCAGGTTACTCTGGAACAGATCCGGACAAACGCCTGTCAGGACTCCAATATTCCTGTAGTGCCGCTGCAGGCTTTTAAAGAGTACCCCTTCATAATGCTTAAGCCAAACAATGATACCATGCAAAGGGGCGCTTATTTGTGTAAAGCAAATGGTTTTAAGCCTGATATCCTGTTTGAACTGGATCAACAGTCAACTGCATATCACATTGCATGCTCCGGTATGGGAATCTGTTTTGTCAGCGATACTCTTTTATGTAAATCACCGGCGCTGAAAGACATGGTCTATTACAAACTTGACGAAGAAAAAAGCAAACGTAATATCTGTTTCTTTTGCAAAAAGAACCGGTATATTACGTTTGCCATGTCTGAATTTTTGAAATTGATTTCTTAACTGGTTTTACTTTTTTTACAATAAAGATCCTTTAAATTCCTTTTTAATATCTTTCCACTTTCACTTTTCGGAAGCTCCTCCACGAAAAAGACAGCTTTCGGAATCTCCCATTCACACAGGGAGGTCTTAAGATATTTACGAACCCGCAGCATATCAATATTCACCTGTTCCTCCGGTACAATCCATGCTGCCAGTATATCCTGCCCTCCCTTTTTCAAAGTCTTCACTGCAGCTTCTGCTACACCCGGGCAGCCTGCCAGTTCATTTTCTATTTTAGCGGATATCACCTTACGCCCGTTTACATTGCATATTCCATCTTTTCTGCCGTCAAAACAGAGCAGTCCGTTCTGGTCAAAATGACCGCAGTCTCCAATCCACTCCTCCTCTTTAGTCCCAATCACTCCATACCTTGTACTTACCCGGATTTCACCGTTCTCAACACGAAGCTTTACCTCTGGAAACGGGCTGCCAATCAAAGTCTTGTCTTCCCCCATCTGATAATCTTTCACATAGGTGATATAATTCAATTCACTGGCTCCATAGTAAAGAATGACCGAGGCATTTTTAAAAACCTGTTTTAACTCTTCTGCCTCTCGTCTGCCCAGGCTCTGGGAGCCGCTGATTATGTTCCTTACCCCGCTGTTCTTCCAAGCCTTCCGATCGTATGCCTTTTTCAGCAGGCGCAGTTTTGCCGGAATCAGATAAACCGTATCCGCCTTCCAGTCCTCTATCTCTTTCATCCACTTTCTGGGATCAAACGCATTGGCTGCTACAATACTTCCACCTGCTGTCAGCTGTGCCAGATATAGATTTAAATTACCCGTAAACGCCAGGCTGCCCTGCATAAAAATCCTGCTTTTGTCTCCCATGCCGAATATCTTATTCTGGGTATGAAAGTACCCCTGCCAGCTTTCCAGTGTACGAAATAACAGCTTATTTTCTCCTGTAGTTCCAGAGGTCATGACCGCCATGCAGGCTTCCTTCGGAACTTCTGTCTGAAGCAGTGTCTCGTTAATTTTCACATCTGCGGGCACAATTACCGGAACTGCCTGTGTACCGCTTAAAGCAAGAAAAGTAATCAGCTGCACCTCAATTTCTGAAGACTGGATTACTTGGATTGTTTTTCTCTCGCCCCATGTGAGCCCTTCTTTAAATCTCAGCTTTTCAGCCTGATCCGCAAGCATTCCAAAAGTATACCGGCAGCTGTTAATAATCAGGGCAATACGATCAGCTGGTATCTGCCTGATCAGTTCCAGATAATCAACCCTTCTATCTTCCTTATTCAATCCCTTCATCTCCTCTTTCAATGAGAACAGCGCTGCCGATTCCTCCTGCAGCTGCAATGGAACAAATCCCATATCTTCCGCCTTTTATCTCCAGTGCTTTAAGCAGATGAACAAGAAGGAGTGCTCCTGAAGCTCCATAAGGATGCCCATATGCCAGGGCGCCTCCGAATATGTTATATCCGTCTTCAATTCCCTTAAAATTTTTCAGGAAAAGTGCATCAATGACAGCAAACGCTTCATTGACTTCATAAGCATCAATCTTATGGTAATCAAATCCCGCAGCTGTTAACAGCTTCCTGGCGGCAAGAACCGCTGTTTCCGGACTTTTCAGTGGATTCCCGCCCACTGAGACTCCTATCCGAAAATATGCCTTTGGCTGCAGCCCCGCTTTTTTGGCATAACTCTTTGAACAAAGAACCAGAAAAGCTGCTCCATCATTCATCAGGCATGCATTGGCAGCCGTTATCACCTTCCCTCCTGGAAGAATAAAGGGAAGCCGGTCAATCAATTTCTGATTCATACCAGCCCTTATCCCCTCATCTCTCCTGCTGCCTTTCACAGATATAACCACATCAGACAAAAGACCTTTCTCTGCCGCCTGCGCTGCTCTTTTGTGGCTTCGCAAGATCCAGGCATCCATTTCTTCTTTTTTTATTCCTTCTTCCAGCGCAGTCAATTCCGCTCCCTCCAGCATAACCTTCTCTCCCTGCATGCCCGGTATGAATTTAGCCACTGTATAGGACTTATTTTCCACAAAATCCGGGTGGTTTGGGTTCCAAAGCCTGAGGGGCTGCGTAGAAGAACTTTCCAATCCTCCAGCCACTACTACACTTGCCGCTCCGCTTTCTATCATAGCTGCCGCCATCGTTATGCTTTCTAGCGCGGAAGCACACTGTAAATCCATTGTGACTGCCGGGACTGACTCCGGGATTCCAGCCTCCAGGGCTGCAAGCCTTGTGATATTTCCTCCTCCGCCTACCGCATTGCCTCCAATCACCAGATCTATTTCCCGTTCTTCCAGCCGAACGCGTTTAAGAAGTTCTTTCAGCACTTCCGCTCCCAGAATCTCTCCGGGTACATGCTTATACATTCCATCTTTGACTCCGATAAAGCTTCTGAGTCCTTCTAAAATACAAACACTTTCCACACAGATCACCTCCCCTGTTTTAACGGATTATGGGGCGCAAAGCCTTAGCCAGTGCCGCCGCCACAAGGCATTTTACTATATCGAGCGGTATAAATGGAAGAACAGCCTGTATCATAATCGCCAGCCAGGGCAGTCCTGTGACGATTTTCATCCATACAGCCCCCATCAAATAAATAATGGGAATTCCGGCTAATATAAGAAACAGGGTCTGCATATGGCTGTTCCTGACTTTCCTGCAAAACATTGAAATGATAACAGCTGCCACTAAATATCCCCAAATATAACCGCCAGTAGGTCCAAACAGCTTTGCAGCACCTCCCATACCTCCTGAAAATACAGGCAGCCCCACAAGCCCTGCCAGAATCCATGCCACAAAAACCAGCAGCGCATGAAACGGTCCTAAAACCAATCCGATCAGGTTCACCACAATTGTCTGAGCCGTTATACTTGCTGATGAAAATGGAAGAGGTATAATAATATAGGATGATGCGCTGAGCAACGCCACCATCAGCCCCATCACAGTCATTTCCTGGGTAGTCTTTCTTTGATTCATCTTTTTTCCTCCGTCAATCATTCCTTATTTATCTTTAAGTAAAATATTTCCGATTCTTTTAAATAACCGTATATTCTAAAACCGTCCGGATCAATGTCCTCCAGCCAGAGTTCTGCCTGTTGACCTGTTACCATAGGAGACAGGAATCTTACCTCCATCTTAAAGCTATCCCCGGTCTTTTTATAAATTATCTCTTCTGCCTGTCCCACAACCTGATTTATAATCATAAAGCCTGGAACAACTGGCTCATCACCCGTATGAATGGGATTGGTATCAGATACGGAATCGAGAAACCGGCTGACCTGTTCTGGAGAAAAAATAAGAGTTCCGTATCTCTTGCCCGCTTTATTTGTGGATTGCTTTTTTATATATTTTTTTGTTAAAACAGGCTTTACCAGGGTTAACTCAATTCTTCCCTCCAGCTTTCCCTGATTTCCATAAACCTGAAAGACTGTCAGCATGTTATTCCTTTTTAAAAGGCCGGCCTTAAAAAATTCCTCATTGTCTTTTTCTTCTATCTTCCGCCGGTCCGTGATCGTTAAATTGCATTTACCAATCAACCAGCCATCATATCCCTGAAACTCTGATAATGCTCTCTCCAGCTTAGTAAGCAGCATCTCTATCTCTGTCATACAAAGGTCTCCTGTAAATTTTTTCTTTAAGTAGTATAATTAAATTTTTTGTAATTGTAAACCATTTATTAAATATTGGTTAACATTTGTTTTTTTCAGTGATACTATCATTGGTACACAGAAACAAAAAAGAAAGCTGCTGCTAAGGCAGATAAATCTACTTTAGCAACAGCTTTCTTTAATTGTTGAGTAAATCACAGATTACTTTTTGACATTCATCATACGTTTCTACAAGGCAGTCCGCACCTGTACGGTCTTGCAGTATACCAGATCCACTGTAGGCAATTACATATGTTCCCGCCCGTTTTCCTGCGGTTATACCTGCAGTAGAATCTTCAATAATAATGCATTCCTCTGGTTTTCTGCCTAAATAAGCCATTGTCTTATTATATATTTCCGGATGAGGCTTACGGTTTGCACACATATCTCCGCATACAATTGAATCAAAATAGGAAATCAGATGCATTTTATTTAAAGCTGTCATAATGAGTCTTGTGGACGTGGAGGTTGCAATAGCCATTTGTATCTGTTTCTTTTTCAGAATATCAAGCAGGGATATCAATCCATGCATTGGTTGTATATCTGTGTTTTCATAGGTATTTCCTATAGCCACACGCTTTTTTTTCAATTCTTCCAATGATACGTCTGCCTGTGACCTCCGAAGAATGTCCTCTAAGATCCTGCTGTCACTGGTACCAATTAAACTATATTTTTCTTTATCCGTTAACAAGATACCATATTCTTTTAAGGCTTTCTGCAAGAACTCATAATTACTTTCTTCTGTGTTGGATATCACACCATCAAAGTCAAATATTACACATTTCACAGCCATAAAATAACCTCTTATCATTCAAACAGTTTTTTAGCTGTTTCTTTTATGTATGCTGCCTCAGTCTCTGAAAGATCCATAAAATCGCTGTTTTCCATGGAACAATTGGAATCCTGAACATACATCATCTTCGTATCCTTCTGTGTGATGGAATAGAACCATACCTCCTTTGGTACATTATATACTTTTCCCTGTTCCATAAGTGTCAGTTCAATTTTGAACTGATCATTTTCTCTTTCTGCTGTAATTAAAATTGCCTTTCCGGCTGCAAGAATAAACTGTTCATCTGTTGAATGATGAATCTCCAGATGTGCAATTCCATCAATGTCATTATCCGGTTTCCAGTTTTTGATGCTTACCAGCCACTTCTCATTTTTGTATACACACAAGATTCCTTCATTATTGTTTTCATATACATCTGGTCTCATAATTTTCAACCTCATTCTTTCTTATTTTTTGTAATTGCGTATTTATTATATCTCTGTCTTTCCGGCAATTGGTACTCCGTAACCGAAGGCCCCTTCCATAGCGCAGACCTTTGCAGCAAACGCAGCCCCCTGTTTCATTGCAGTCAATAATCGCATTTCCATCTTGTGATCATCTTCTTCCATAAGTTCTCCCGTTTCAGAGCTTTCTAATAAAGAACAGAGAAATGCGGAAAAATAGGAGTCTCCTGCGCCCATTGTATCAATTACATCATCCGCATGTACTGCTTCCGCATAATAAATCTTATCCTTGTATAACACATAAGAGCCATCTTCACCGACTGTTCCCAATACGACTTTAACGCCATATGCCTGTGCTTTGCGCATCTCTGTTTCTCTGTTTTTTTCATCTAAGTGTGCACAGGACAGGATTGCAATTGTTACATAGGGGCACACCCTTTTTAGATATTCATCTGTCCATCTGATCGAAAAATCGTATGCAATCGGCACACCTGTTTCTTTCAGCCTTTCCAGATCATCTTCAATGTAGCTGTTCAGATTCGTGTAAATCAGCTGGAAATTCTTAATATATGAAAAATCCTCTTCCGTAAAATCGAACGGATTCTCTTTTGCAATTCCTCCTTTGTTGGAACCAAGAAATACACGGTCATTGTTTTTTAAAGTTACTAGTGCAAATCCGTTTTCTCCTTCAAACGTTCTGCAATGGCTGTCATCAATTCCAATCTCCACAAGTGTATTGTGAACACAATCAGCCACCTCATCATTTCCATATTTTCCAAGATATGCAGCTTCTCCTCCGTTCATCGTTACATAGACGCAGGTGTTGACACATTGTCCGCCCGGATACATCTTACCCCTGGAAAGATATTTATCGCAGACATTATCTCCTATAGAAATAATCTTACTATATTTCATTTCATCACTTCCTTTATTCTTATTTATAGGGGTTGAATTGCTGAACGATTTCTGTTGCTCTATTCTTACCACGAAGCATACATTGGGAAATATCTTCTCCAAGACTCACTCCGTAAGCAAAGGCAGCTATAAAGGAATCTCCTGCTCCAACTGTATTTATCACTGTTACATGTTCTGCTTCCTGCTTGTACCATTCCTTACCATCATAAGCAAGGCTTCCCTCTTCGCCAAGCATCGCAACTACCACTTTTGCACCCTTTTTCGTGGTCTTTATCATAAATTCCCGTATATACTCATCATTTTTTTCATAGGAGAAAAACGCATAGTCTAAATATGGAAGAATGATATCATTCTTTTCTTCTTCCATACGTTTGGAAAAATCATATATCCAGATTTGTCCTGGCTGCTTTAACCCTTTTATATAGCGCCATACTTTCGTCCAGCGTTCCGAATACACAATATCAAACTGTTTCACGAACTCTAAATCTGATTCTGTTAAATCAATTTCTTCCATAGCATTGCCATCAAAATGAAGATGTTTTTTATCTCCATCCACAAGATCCATGGTCGCCATGCCAGTTGGTCTGTCAACTCGTTTCAGTACCCGCAAAGGAATATCCCGTTCTTTTAACCGCTCTTCCAATGCCTTTGCAAATACATCATTGCCCAGAATTGTCATTTCTGTTACATCTCCGCCCAGATCTTTGTAGTTAAATGCAAAATCGATGCTGTTTCCGGTAAGATAATACCGGTCAAGTTTATAGTAAACATCAATACAATTATCACTCATTGCAATTGTTTTTTTCATTTTTTATTCTCCCATTGCATAGATCATATACTTGCGGTTTTTAATTCCATCATATTCACAGAAATAAATATCTGCCGCATGACCCAGTTTGAGTTTTCCTCCCATAATCGGAAACACACAGTGATTTCCTGTTAACAGAGATTTTAAATGACCTGGTGCATTTCCTCCAATGGTTCCATAGGTTGGGAGATAATGGTTATGATGATACGTATCATTATCAGGAGCCAGCTGATCCAGTTTTTCCATAATATCTTTCTCAACACAGGAGAGACTTTCATTGACTGTAATACCGGTTGTGGTATGCTCTGTAATCACATAAACAATTCCATTTGCAATTCCACTTTCCTCCACAAAATCACGAACACTTTGTGTAATCTGAATCATTTCATATTCAAGATCAGCACATATTGGTACTTCCTTTAATTTAAACTGCATCTGTTTCCCCTCCTCCCATAAAACGGCATGCGTTTTTATATTCTATTTTCTTCCTTGTTTCCTCAGAAAATCCCAGAGAATCAAGTCCTCTTTTTGCCCTGACTGGTCTGATTCTTGGAGAATCAGATCCAAACATGATCTTGTCGGAGATATTGTGTTCTACCCACAAAGCTCCCATATCTTCATGAAAAACCTTCTCATAAATCTGATACGGACCATCAAAGTTCATAAGTCCTGTACTCGCATATGCATTTGGATATTTTAATAAAAGTGCAGCTGTTTCCTGAACCCATGGCCATCCCATATGTGTCAGGCATATATTGGTATTGGGATAACGCAGCATCACTTCTTCAAATTCCATGGGACGGGCAAAACGGGCCAATGTATTGTTCTCCAATGATAATCCTGCATGAAAAATAACCGGTTTGTGATATTTGCTGCAAATATCATACAGTATGATCAGCTTTTCATCGTATGGATACAGTTGAAGTCTCGAAGTATTAATATACAATCCTGATAATCCCAATTTTAGAAAAGCGTTCTCCAGTAATTCTGCCGCATTTTCCAACCGTGGATCCACGGATGCAAATCCAAGGAAAAAATCAGGATCAATTGCAACAATTTTTGCCACTTCTTCATTTGAAATAACTGGTGTTCCCGTTTTAGCAGAGCAGTTATCCGGTAAGAGAAACGCCTTCTGAATATCAGCCAGGGCATATTGTTTTTTCAACAGCTTAATATCTGACGGATTCATCAGATGATAATTCATCTCATCGCAGCGCTGTTGAAATCTCTTCTCGTCCCCACAAATCGGAGCATAAAGTGCAGGACGTATATGTGTATCAATAACCATTTTTTATTCCTCCATTTTTCGCATTACTGCATCTGATGTATTCTCCTAAATATACATGACTTTTTATATTAATTCCGTTGTGTTGTTTTTCATCCATGTTACGATGTCATCGATGGCTTTATCCGGATTATTGTAATAACGGCGATCACATATTTCAAAAGAAACAGTTCCCTCATAACCACGTTTTTTAATAGTTTCATAGTATTCTTTCATAGGTAAATCTGAATCTCCAGGAACAGTATGTCCTCTGTCATTGAAATGAATATGCTGCAGTTTATCACCGAGTGCATCGAACCAGTTATCTACAGTCTCATTTGCATATGTCATCTGATCCATATCCACCATCCCGACTACTGCCTCAGAATTAATTTCTTTTAACATCCTTGCAATATCATTACTGGTAATCAGAACATTCGTTGTTGTGGTTTTGAGTTCCTCAAGAAGAAGCTTCACTCCTTTTCGCTCACAGTAAGCAGCCAGTGTCTGCATGGATTCCAGACAGTAGTTCCATGCTTCTTCTCTTGGCTGATCAAAATATCCAAATCCTGTACTGATCTGAACGTTTGGACATCCTAAGAATTCTGCTGTATCAATTGCTCTTTGATAATAACGGATACTGGACTCCCGGGTCAGCATGTCCTGTGTACAAAAATTTACCGGATACGTACAATTTTCAGGTGTCATAGCCATGATGTCTAGATTTCTCATTCGAATTTCTTTGTCAAGACTAAGTAACCGTTGAAGCGGATAATCAAATATATTGAGCTGTGGTGCCGAACAATAAAGATCAATACTGCTGAACGGAGATTGTTCTACCTTATCTAAAAATTTTTCAATTGGATATCTGACATAATGATAATTCATTGGAGCAAATTTCATTTCTAATCCTCCTGTTTGTTTTATTAATAAAAACCGCAGCCTGATATCAGCCCATATGGAACTGAAACCAGGCTGCGATATTAAAAATCTGGTTAACTGACAGCCAGCCTTAGAAAATAACTGCCCCAAGAAGCATTGCTGCTACTACCGATACAATAGTACAAACCAGTCCTGGAATCATGTAACTATGGTTAAGAACAAATTTTCCAATTTTAGTTGTTCCGGCGGAATCAAATGCTAAAGCCGCTACGCACTGGCCGGAAGCCGGGATAAAATAATTTGATGAGCAGGCAATCCACCCGGCAACAATAATATTGGCAGGAAGCCCTAACGCAATACCAATGGGCACCATAATCATTGTTGTGGATGACTGACTGGTTGTAATCGCACCCACAATAAATACTGCCAGAATGTAAATCCATGGATACTGATTCGTCAGAGCAGACATATTATCTGTGATAAAGGATGCCTGATCACCAATAAATGTATTTACTAACCAGCAAAGTCCGAATGCTAAGATAACTGCAAACATTCCGGTACGAAAAACAGGCTGATCTAACACTTTATTACTATCAAGTTTCGTTACGAGTACCATGACTGCTGCTGCAACTAACATAAAGATTTCAATAACTGTTGTCAGCGGCAGTTTGGATCCATCAGCAAGGGTTGGAACTAATGCCTTCACTGCCCCCAAAAGAACAATACCGACCATTGCGATTAAAAAGATTGCAACAGATACCTTTGCTTCTTTTGTAACTTCTTTCGCTGCTTTTTGTTTTTTTGTTGTATCTTCAATCAATCCTGATGCTACACGTCTTTGAAATTCAGGATCATCTGCAAGTTCTTTCCCTTTTTTAATTACAGCAAGTGCTGCTGCAACTGTTCCAATCAAGGTTGCCGGAATACAGACAAACAGTAATGTAAAGATATTTACGCCTGTATACGGTGACTCTGCCATAAATGCAAGAATAGCAACGGTTGCCGCAGATATCGGGCAAGCCGTAATTGCCTGCTGAGATGAAACAATCGATGCTGATATTGGACGTTCAGGTCTTACACCGGTATCTATGGAAATTTCATTAATAACCGGAAGCAGGCTGTATACGATGTGACCTGTTCCACACATAAATGTGAAAACATATGAAACGACCGGAGCCAATACCGTGATCATTTTAGGATTCTTTCGAAGAATTTTTTCTGCAATCATTACCAGAAAATCAAGACCACCGCACGCCTGCATGGTCGATGCGGCACAAATTACTGCTATCATGATTAAGATAACTGTAATTGGCGGATCAGATGGTTTCACATGTAATACAAACGTCATAATTAACATTCCAATGCCGCCAGCAAAAGCAAGAAATGTTCCCCCTTTTCGCACACCCAGGAATATAATTGCCAGAACAATAGCTAATTCTATCCAAAACATAATGGACCCTCCTCTTAGTTGAGTGATTTTGTCTTCTCTCTTAATAATGCGCGCACATTAATTCGTAATACTAACAACCGTTCGATATGTTCTCATTGTATCTATTTGTATTGTTTTGTATCTAATACAATATTATATTTTTATTGTTACGCTGTCAATAGTTATTAGTTTTTTCTACACTTTGTATAAATATTAAATTTTATTTTGTATATTTTTCACAATGCTAAAATACATTATAATACATTTTTCCCCAAAGAAAGTCCCGGTATAGAGAAGTCTCTCCATGCCGGGACTTTCTTAAGCTTGGCAATACTTTATTTTAGTATTCCACCTTCCACATATAACGGCGTGTGGGTAATGGATGCTGGCGTTCCGTTGCAAGCTCATGGTTATAAATTGGATATACATTATTAAATAAAGAATGATTAAAATAATCAATTACAGATTCATCAATAACAGATAATCCCAACTCTTTTGCATCCAGAACTTCAATATTCTTTGCATATTTCCGTAAAAAAACAAGTGCTCTTTCATCCAGCCCACGTGTAGAACCTTCTGAAATTTGGATCATAAACGTCCTGTTAGCATCTGTAATTTCAAATGGTCCATGGAAATATTCTCCCGTATGAATGGAGCTGGAATCCAGCCACTGCATCTCCATGAATATACAGATACTTTCCATATAAGCAGCTCCATAGGAAGCGCCACTGCCCATTGTATAGATCACACTGTCATTTTTTCTTGCCCTCGCAAATGCCAATGCGCGGTCTGCCACATGATTTCTGGCATTACGAATGATTGTTGTGATCATTGCGGCACCCTCATAAAATTTGTCATAATGGGCATATCCTTCTTCTGACTGTGCCAAAAGCTCTACAGCTACATATAAGGCGCATAGAGTTTTTTCACCTGAATAATCGATATCTCCAGCAAGATGGTCTGGACTTGCATCAAAAGAATACAATACAATATAATCACCAAACTCAACAATCTCTGATTCTTCCAGCCAGGTAAGAATTATTACAGCTGCTCCCCTCTCTTTTCCAAGCTTTGCGGCCTGAATCGTCTCCGGTGTATTTCCTTTATGGCACGCAAGAACAATAATGGAATTTTCGCCAAAGTCTTTTGGTGTACTGTGGACAAATTCATTACTGCTGATCCAGGCTGATTTGATCCTGGTACTTTCATTCTCCATAAATGTTTTTGCGGGATACAGAGCGCCCAGAGATCCACCGCAGCCTACCAGATAGAGAGACTTTACACCGCCCTTTTCTTTCTTGGCTTCAATGATTTCTGCTATAATGTTTTTAATATCTGTACTATTATACGTCATGATATTTCTCCTTTTATTGTTTTGTTTTGTATCTTTTATCTCTGTGTTTATGATAATACAATATAATACATTTGTCAAGAATTAAATAATTTTAAAGGAAACCTCAGTTTTTTGTATACAAACGTAGCTTATTGTATTATAATGATTTTAATGTTATGAATAGGATTTTTTTAAGAAACAGAGGTGAAATATTATGGAATTAGACAGTACAGTCGCTACCCCGCTCTATCAGCAGCTTGAGAATATCCTTCGCAATGAAATTGAACGAGGGGAACGTGCTGCCGGAACGCGGATTCCTACAGAGAATGAATTAAGCATACAATATAATGTAAGCAGAGTTACAGTAAGGAAAGCTCTGGCCAGACTTTCAGAACTTGGCTATTTAGAACGAAAAACCGGGAAAGGAACTTTTGTTGCTGAAAAAAAACTGCAGAGAGGTCTTTCCTCTGGTGCGATCAGTTTTACAGAATTGTGCAGGTTAATTGGTGCAGTACCCGGGGCTAAAACCACTAAAATTGCATTGGAAGACCCCTCTCCAAAAGACATCGAACTTATGAACTTAGAACCAGATGAAAAAATCATTGTATTGGAACGTATCCGCTATGCAGATACCAAGCCGGTGGTATTGGAGTCAAACAGGTTTCCTGAAATGTTTTCATTCCTGTTTTCCGAAAATCTGAATGACCATTCACTCTATGAAATCCTGAAAACCAAGTACAATATTTTTTTAGAGCATTCTTCCAAGGAAATTGATATAACATTTGCAACACCGAAAGAAGCCAGGTCTTTAGAAATCACTAAAGGTTATCCTTTATTACGTATTGACAGTATAGTACATGATTCTGAAAATACTATCACCATTCTTTGCCAACAGCTATGTATCGGTGATAAATTTAAATTAATAGTCTGAGAATTAATAAGTCTCTATCCAAATAAAACTGCCATTATAAGCCAGATTTCCAACGGCTTATTTGGCAGTTTCTTTAATTTCAAGAATTAGATACAAATGCCTGAATCATCATTTCAGATATTTCCTTTGGTGATGGTCGGTTTTCTGTCTGTATCCATTCAGCAAGAATATTCCAAAGAGCACCTGCACTAGCGAGAAGAGCTATTTTCTTTTCTAATGCACTGCCGTATAAATTTTGATTTCCACGAACAATATCGTGAATAGCAGGTAACATCTCGTTTAATTCTTCCAGCAGATAATAGAACATATGGTTTCGTTGAAGCATAAGCAAAAAATCAATCCTCTTTTCCCAGAATATAAAAAAGGCCTCAACAATCTGCTCCAGCATATAGAGCTTATCTTTTTGAAAAGAAGCAATATATTCATCACATATCTCTAAAAAATACTGCTGTAATACCTGCTCTTTGGAATTAAACAGCCTGTAAAATGTTCTTCTTGACAAGAGCGCGCGTTCTGCAATTTCTGTTACGGTAATATCTGCGTAGTTTTTTTCGTTCATTAATTCTAATAATGATTTTATCAACCATTGACGGGATTGCTCGGCAATCGGATTCTTTTTTTTCTCAACCATAGTAATTTTACTCCTCCTGGCACACATTTTGTTGATTGTAGCACTTAATCCATTTCTATTGACAATGCCATTTTTTTGATTATACTATAAAACTGTAAGTGTCACAAGTGTGAAGGAGAAAGGAGATATATATTATGAATACACTAAAAACAATCGTTTGGTTATTCCCAATTATTTTTATGCTTCATGATTTTGAAGAAATAATTTTAGTAGAGGCGTGGAAAAAGAAATACAAAAAAGAACTTCAAAATACAACAATGAAAAAAGTCCCATTTTCTGATTTTCGCAGTGCTGCGTCATTTTCCATCGGCGTTGTAATTGAGTTTTTTATCTTTTCAGCATTACCGCTCTTTGCCTGTTTATTTAACTGGTACTTTTTATGGTTTGGCCTGTTTTTTGGTTTTACATTTCACCTGGTTATACATTGTAAAATGTCATTACAGTTCAAGCATTATGTCCCAGGTGTAGCAACTTCAATTCCGTTTCTTCCAATTTGCATTTATCTGCTTTGGATTTCTGCTAAAATGATTTCTTTTACAACAGTTCAATTAATTTTAAGCTGTGTAACAGGTACTATAATGATGCTCTTAATTGTAGCTTTCCTGCATAAATATATGGATTCATTTGCAGGTTTTATCAAGAAGATGGAACATTAATTTTTTAAGTCAAAATGAAACTGCCAATCTAAACCGGTCTCCCTCCGGTATAATTGGCAGTTTATATATTATATAACTGATATTTTATTTTTCAGATTCATAGGCTTCCTGTAAAGCATGAAGAAACGTATCGGGATTCTGAGCACCTGAGACAGCATACCATTGATTGATTAAAAAATACGGTACCCCGTTTATGTTTAATTTCTCAGCCATGTCTTCATCTTTTTTCACCGCTGCCTTTAACTGCTGGCCGTCCAATTGTTCTGTTAAATCTGCAATATCAAGCCCAGCCTCCTCCGCATGTTTTAGCAGCGCTTCCCTGTCTCCAATATCCATACCTTCTTCAAAATATCCCTGGAAGAACCGGTTTACCAGTTCTTTCTCTTTTCCCTTTGTTTTTGCATACTGGACGATTTCGTGAGCCAGCTTAGTACTATTCAGCTTTAACAGATCAAAACGGTAATGAAGCCCGACTTCGGCGGCAGCTTTTACAATCCTGTCATTGTTTTCTCTGGCATCTTCATAACTAATATGATATTTATCCGCAATCACCCGGTGAATATCCTTTCCCTTTACAGACTCTGCTGACATACCCAACTCAAAACTTCTATATATGACTTCTACTTCATCTTTATGTTCAAACTCATTCAGCGCCATCTCAAACTTCTTTTTGCCCATATAACAGAAAGGGCAGATAAAATCGGACCAGATTTCTATTATCATACGTTCAGCTCCTTTACTTTTTCCTGGCTTGTATCTTCCAATGGCAGAAGATACTTTAATTATACAGATAAATACATGAATTGCAAAGGGGAGCCTTTTTAATCTTTCATAAAACCCAGTAATTACCATATTTTGTACCGTCATGTCCTATCAACATGCAGTCCGACAGATAAAACTTCATTTTTTTTAACGCTTTTATTCTTTCTTTTGCCAAAGGTGTTGCTTTTGTCGCAATAATCTTACATTTGAATAAGAGAAAAATTGGTTTAATAAGTATTTCTAACAGATTTTCAATACATTTTTCCGTCTCGTAATCACTTCTTAAATCCATTCTTAACAGACAACAACGATTAAAAAAATCACTGGATTTTCTTTGAAATACCTCTATCGTTCCGATTACTTCATTCCTCTTTTTATCAATGACGGACCAGCGTACAAAACCTTTTCTCTCATACTCCTTAATCCAGTACATTACTGCCTCCTGCATACGTTCCAGAGATTTATAATAAAAATCATCGCCATGACAGTTATCACTGTTAAAAAGAGAAACGGACTTTTTATCACTATAGACACTCAGAAGAGGCTGAACATCACCATATTCAACAAACCTCAGCAGATAATTGTCATTTTCCAATACAGGACATTTTTCGTAAACTCCCATTACATAATACCCTCACCTTCTATTTTTCTTCTATTATAACAAAAGAACCATGACACAGGGGTGTCATGGTTCTTTTGTTATATAGCTATATTTGCATCTCTTTAACCATGCTGCACAATCTGAACTTCCATCCCATCCGGGTCTTCCACAAAAAAGAAAGTTGTGGATGGAACTGGTGAAAAGGGACCGCTTTTAATTCCTATGTGGTTCTTTTTCATCTGTTCCATCGCTTCATCAATGGATGCTACTTCAAATCCAATTGATATTCCTCTGCTCTCCAGGGAGATACCCTTCTGTTCGATTAATTCAATCAGCGCATTGCCCTGTTCTCCAAGCATCGCGATCTTCATATCCGGTCCGGTCTCAAATTGTTTTATAATGTTAAGACCGATGATCTCATGATAGAACCGAATTGATTCCTCTAAAGATTTTACATGTAAAGTTGTCCAGCAAAACTTCATATCACGCCTCCTTATTTCCTCATTATTACCGATTTCAATAATATCTCTGTCTTTCATTCCCTATGGTGATCAGCTGCTTTAGCCCTTCTGACAGACTTTCCTTATCATTTAATATTGTATCATACCAATTTGGCAATGTCATGATAAAATGATGCAGCCCCACCGTTTTGCAGGCATTTACCACCTCCTCATTCGTCACTCCCTTTTTACTGTAAATAATATTATCCCGTATGGTTCCCTCAAACAGCCAGGTAACGATTATATTAAAGTATCTTTGGTTGACATATTTATTATTCTATGATAAATTATATACTTGTTAGTCATCGCTAACTAAAGATCACGAAATATAAGGAGTATCATATGAAAAGAAATCAACTATTAACTGGCGCTATCAGCTTAATTATAGCAGCATTTTTCTTATCGGCCTGCAGCAATACAAAACCGGCTGAAACACAGCCTTCAGCCAATATTCCGGAAGAGGCATCTGACGATTCAGCTTCAGACTATCCGCTGGTCATTCCTCACGCATATGGCGAAACCGTAATCGAAAGCAAACCGGAAAGGATCGCTGCAATCGGCTGGGAAAATCAGGATACTCCACTGGCACTGGGAATCGTCCCTGTGGGTATATCCGCGGCAAACTACGGATTTGTAACAGAGAACCGACTTCATCCATGGACTTCCGATGCCATTACTGCATCAGGTCAAGAAACCCCGGTGGTGTTTGATGATATAGATGGACTTGACTATGAGGCGATTAATGATGTGCAGCCGGATGTAATTCTTGCTTCTTATTCCGGAGTGACGAAAGAAGAATATGAAATGCTTAGTCAGATCGCTCCTGTTATATCATATCCTACGGCTCCATGGCAGACCTATTGGCGCGAACAGACTATCATGAATGCTGCCGGAATGGGAATGAAAAAGGAAGGAGAATCTAAGGTTGCTGAAGTAGAGGCGCTGATTCAGGAAAAAACAAGTGCTCATCCGGAGCTGGCAGGTACCCGAACCGCTTTCTGTTTTATCAGTCCCGATGACTTCAGTACATTTTATGTCTACCTTCCGTCAGATCCCAGAGCCGCTTATTTAACAGATCTGGGATTGGCATTTCCGGAAAGTGTCCTGAAACTGGCAGAAGGTACGAACGACTTCTCAATTGCTTTAAGCCGTGAAAATGCGGACAAGTTAAGCGATGTGGAGATGATGGTGGTATATGGTGATGAAAATCTTTTAAGTGCATTAAAGGCTGATCCGCTGATGTCAGAAATACCAGCCGTTAAAAACGGGGCAGTTGCATTGGTTGAAAACGATTCTGCACTTGCAGGTGCCTGCACACCATCCATCTTATCGATCCCCGCTGAAATTGACGAGTATCTTGATCTGTTGTCCAAAGCACATGGTAAAATACAATGACAAGAAAGAAATTAATTACAATCAGCCTGTTCAGTTTTCTCTGTCTGTTTGCCTGCTCTTTCGCCTCCATCAGTTATGGCGCTAAATCATTAAATATTTTAACTGTTATTCAGACACTACTTGGTAATGGAAGTTATGACTTTTCAGGATCAGTAGTACAGGCACGCATCGGACGAACTGTATTTGGTATTCTTGCAGGTGCTGCCCTTAGCATCTCCGGCGCTCTGATGCAGGCTGTAACAAGAAACCCGATCTCAGATCCCAGTATACTGGGGGTGAATACCGGTGCCTCTCTTTTCGTTGTCTGCGGTATATCTTTCTTTCATATCAGCACTGGAAATCAATACATTCTCCTTGCATTTTCAGGAGCTGCCATGACCGCGATACTTGTTTATGGACTGGCTTTTATAGGTTACGGCGGAGCAACTCCCATGAAACTGGCTTTAGCAGGAGCCGCCGCAAGCACAGCGCTTCAGTCTCTGGTAAACACCGTTATGCTGCCAAATACACAAGTTATGGATCAGTTTCGTTTTTGGCAGACAGGAAGTATCAGCGGTGCTACATGGGAAGATATCAGAATTATTCTCCCCTGGCTCATGGCAGGCTTTATCCTGAGCTTTTCTCTCGCTTCCTCCTTAAACACCCTGGCTCTGGGCGATGAAACAGCTGCCGGCCTTGGTCTGAGAGTAAACTTAATACGTGGTCTGGCTGCTTTGGCAGGAGTCCTTCTTTGTGCTGCTACAACTGCATTAGCAGGCCCCATCGGATTTATCGGTCTGATGGTTCCTCATTTTATGCGACTCATATTCGGTCCTGATATGCACAAGGTTCTTCCTTTCTCTGCAATTGGAGGCAGCTGTATTCTCCTTCTTGCTGATGTAGCCGGACGTCTTCTTGGCAGACCTGGAGAGCTGGAATCCGGCATTATCACCGCCATTGCAGGTGCCCCTGTGTTTATCCTGATCATCAGAAAGGCAAAGGTTTATTCCTAATGAAACCAGATGAAGCTAATTCTATAACGGAAGGTTATCGGAAAAGAAATAAAAGATATTTTTTTACATCACTGATATTATTAATGATCACACTCTGCCTTGCATCATTTATGATGATATACGGCAACACCATTTACTCCCCTGCAATCATTTTTCAAGTACTCATGGGGGAACAAATTAAGGGAGCTGGCTTTACCATTGCTGCACTGCGGTTTCCCCGTATGCTTTCTGCCATTTTATGCGGTTTTGCTTTCGGACTTGCTGGAAATACGTTTCAAACGCTTCTTGGAAATCCTCTTGCCAGTCCTGATATTATCGGAGTCACCTCCGGTGCCAGCGCTGCCGCCGTATTTGGCATTCTGGTCCTGGGATTAAGTCAAAACGAAGTTTCCCTCCTTGCAGTTGCTTCGGGCATAATCATTTCAAGTCTGATCTATTTTCTTTCCAGAGGAAATGGCTTTTCCAATGGCAGGCTGATCTTAACCGGAATCGGCATACAGGCATTTCTGAATGCAGTCATTTCCTGGCTTCTTTTAAAGGCCTCCGAATATGATGTTGCCAGTGCACTGCGATGGCTGAACGGAAGCCTGAACGGAGTTAAAACAGACCAGATACCAAGGCTTTTCATTGCCGTCATATTATCTGGCGGCATAATTTTACTGTTAAACCGGCATCTCATGACGCTTCAGCTGGGTGAAACCTATTCCATCACGCTGGGGGTGCACATAAAAACCATACGACTGCTTCTGATACTTTGTTCCATCGTGCTGATTGCATTTGCAGTCTCTGTAACAGGTCCGATCGCTTCCGTAGCATTTCTTTCCGGTCCCATAGCAGCAAGGCTGGCTGGCAGTGGCCGAAGTAATTTAATCATCTCTGCCCTTATGGGCTCCGTACTGGTTCTGACCGGTGATTTAGCAGGCCAGTTTGCCTTGCCCTCCCGATATCCAGTCGGTGTGATTACCGGCATCCTTGGGGCTCCATACTTATTGTTTCTGCTGCTTCATACAAACCGCAAAGGAGAAAACATATCATGAACAGCCACATACTTTCCGCAGACAGAGTGTCTGCCGGTTATGACAGCAAAAAAATCATTTCCGATATCAGCCTTACTATTCCTGATAAAAAAATCACCGTCATTATCGGTGCAAACGGCTGCGGTAAATCTACTCTGCTTAAGTCTTTTTCAAGACTGATAACCCCCTCCCAGGGACACGTTCTTCTGGATGGGAAAAATATATCTGCGCTTCCTCCAAAACAGGTGGCACAGAATCTGGGACTCCTGCCCCAGTCTCCTACGGCGCCTAATGGTATTAAGGTTACTGATCTGGTGGCCCGCGGCCGTTTCCCTTACCGTCAATTTATGAAAACTATGACCAGCCACGATTTCCAGGCCGTAGAAGAAGCCATGGAAATTATGGGAATTACGAAACTGGCCGACCGCAGTATTGATGAACTTTCCGGCGGTCAGCGCCAGCGCGTATGGATAGCTCTGGCACTGGCACAGCAGACCGATATTCTGCTTTTAGATGAACCGACTACATTTCTTGATATTTCCTATCAGATCGAAATACTGGATCTGCTTACAGATTTAAACAGAAAGAAGATGACTACCATCGTTATGGTTCTCCACGATATCAATTTATCCGCCCGCTATGCAGACTATCTCTTTGCCATGAAGAGAGGATCACTGGCAGCGCAGGGACACCCCAAAGAAATCATCACACCAGAACTGATGAAAGAAATCTACGGATTAAACTGCATGGTTACGGAAGATCCCGTGTCTCTCACGCCACTGATAGTACCAAAAGGCAGGCATCACCTGAAAACAGCCCTTTAAGCCGCCTCAAACTGACTGTTATAAAGCTGTGCATAAAATCCGTTCTTTGATAGCAGTTCCTCATGATTACCGCTTTCAATAATATCTCCATCCTTCATCACCAGAATTAAGTCTGCATTTTTTATCGTGGAAAGCCGGTGGGCAATAACAAAGGATGTTCTCCCTGCCGTAAGCTGATCCATAGCTGCCTGAACCATACGTTCCGTACGGGTATCGACGGAGCTGGTAGCTTCATCAAGGATTAATAACGGAGCGTTTTGTATCATAGCCCTGGCTATGGTAATCAGCTGCTTCTGCCCTTCTGACAAACTTGCCTTATCATTTAATATAGTATTATATCCGTTTGGCAATGTCATGATAAAATGATGCAGTCCCACAGTTTTGCATGCATTTACTACATCTTCATCCGTCACTCCTTTTTTACTGTAAATAATATTATCCCGAATGGTTCCCTCAAACAGCCAGGTATCCTGTAATACCATGCCAAACTGTGCATGCACACTTTCTCTGGGCACCTGATCAACCGGAACTCCGTCAATCGTGATCTGACCCCCATCTGTCTCATAAAATCTCATAAGCAGATTAACCATGGTGGTCTTTCCCGCTCCTGTAGGTCCTACGATTGCCACCTTCTGCCCGGCTTCTATTCTGGCAGAGAAGTTGTTAATCACCGGTTTATCCGGTGTATAACCAAAATTAACATTCTTAAATTCCACCGTTCCTTTTACATCAGTCAAAACCTTGTTTTTGCCGGACTCATTCTCAAGCTCCGTTCCATCAAGAAACTCAAAAACACGCTCACTGGCTGCTGCTGTTCTCTGAAGATTGTTCATTGCCTGGGCAATCTGGGATAAAGGCTGTGTAAATAAACGGCTGTACATCATGAATGCCACAATCACACCAAAGGTGATTCTTCCTTCCATTGCAAGAGCTGCACCAACCACACAGACTGCGACATAACCAAAGTTCCCGATAAAACTCATAAGCGGCATCATCAGTCCTGATAAAAACTGTGATTTCCATGCACTTTTGTATAAACTGCGGTTGCTGTTTTCAAAAGCCTCTTTCGCTTCCCTGCTGCCATTATATACCTTGACAACATTATGACCTGTATAAACTTCCTCGATCAGACCATTGATATGACCTAATTCCGTCTGCTGCTCTTTAAAATATTTCTGGGACCCTTTCATAATAATCATCATGAATCCAAATCCTGTTACACTGGAAATCACCGCGGTAAGCGCCAGAATCCAGCTGTTATAAAACATCATGATCAACGAACCAGACAGCATCGTAATTGCCGTAATTAAGGTACCAACACTTTGATTTAACGTCTGACCGATGGCATCCACATCATTGGTCACACGGCTTAATACATCACCAAAGCTTACGGTATCAAAATATTTTAATGGCAGACGGTTCATCTTCTTCGAGATATCGGTCCTCATCTTTTTTGATATCACCTGTGTAACGGTTGCCATAATCAGACTTTGTATATAGTTTAAAAGAAAGGAAATCACATAAAAAGCAATCAGCATCCAGCCAATTCTGGAAACTGCGCTCATGTCAATGGAGCCCAAAACAGGTTTTCCATTAATCATGGCAGGAAGCCCCTTCATGATTTCATTTGTTAAATCTTTCAGTTTATCCGGTCCTATAATCTGTAATACAGTTCCTGCAGCAGCCGCTGCCAGGGAGAATATAATAGCAGGAAGATAACGCCTGCAATACTCCAGAAGTTTTCTCATCGTTACATTAAAATCTCTCGGTTTCTCCCCCGTCTGCCCCATGGGTCCTTTTCCCATAGGACCATGCGGCATTGTACCTGCCTGTGAATTCTTTTCTCTTTGTTCACTCATGATATCAGTTCCTCCTGACTAAGCTGAGACATCGCGATTTCCTTATAAACCTCACAGTTGTGCAGCAGCTCCCTGTGAGTCCCCTTTCCAACTACCTTTCCTTCATCAAGAACGATAATCTGATCTGCATCCAGTATCGTTCCGATCCGCTGTGCTACTATCAGACTGGTTGCTCCCCGGGACTCTTTTTTCAAAGCGGATCTCAATACACGGTCCGTCTTATAATCCAATGCAGAAAAGCTGTCGTCAAAAATATAGATTTCCGGCTTACGGCAGACTGCCCGGGCAATGGCAAGACGCTGTTTCTGTCCTCCGGACACGTTGGTGCCACCCTGCGCAATTTCTGCCTCATACTGTCTTTCCATTTTCTTCACAAATTCGCTACCCTGCGCAATCCTCACTGCTGACTGAACTTCTTCCGGCAGCGGTTTTTCTTTTCCGTTGTCCCCAAATGCCACATTGCTGCTTACCGTTCCCCGAAACAGAACTGCCTTCTGGGGCACATATCCGATTTTATTATGCAGTGCCTCCTGGGTAAAGTCCTTTACATTCACCCCATCAACCAGAATCTCTCCCTGCGTTGCATCATAAAATCTGGGGATCAGGCTGATCAGTGTGCTCTTTCCGCTTCCGGTAGAGCCAATAAACGCTACGGTTTCCCCTTTTCCTGCGGAAAAGCTCACATTTTCCAATACATAGTCGGCAGCTCCAGGATATTGAAAGCTGACATTCTTAAACTCAACCGTTCCTTCTAATCCCATCTCCCCATCTTCCTTATGGCCATCGATGATAACCGGTTTTGTTTCAAGTACCTCATTAATACGTTTCGCTGATACGGAAGCTCTTGGAAGCAGAATAAAAATCATCACCATCATCATAAAGGACATGATTACCTGAACCGCATAAGAAGAAAATACCACCATGTTGGAAAACAGCGTCAGACGGTCCATAGCCTGTGCTCCGTTAATGAAATAAGCTCCGGTCCAGTAAATTGCCAGGGAAAGACCGCTCATTAATGCACTCATCATGGGCTGCATGATCGCCATACCGCGGTTCGTGAATAACTGAGTATCAGTCAGTTCTCCGTTTGCCTGTTCAAACTTTTCTTCCTGAAAACGTTCTGCATTATATGCCCTTACCACACGCAATCCGGTCAGATTCTCTCTTGTGACACGATTTAGATTATCCGTGAGTATCTGCATTTTTTTAAATTTGGGCATAATAAATATCATAATAGTTCCAATTACTACAACCATGATTCCTACTGTAAGACCCGTTGCCATTGTCCACGCATATCCTTTTCCTGCTATTTTGGTAATAGCCCATACTGCCATGATCGGAGCCTTTATAAGCATCTGCAATCCCATGGTAATGAGCATCTGCACCTGGGTTATATCATTGGTGGACCGTGTGATCAGGCTGTCTGTAGAGAAACGGTTGATCTCCTCCATTGAGAAGGAATCCACTTTAGAAAACAAAAGACTTCTCATTCTTTGTGAAAAGGATGCCGCAATCCGCGCCGCAAAGAAACCGACTGCAGTCGCAGATATCACGCTGCCCAGAGCGCAGATTAACATCTTTGCGCCTGCCCTCCATATATCTGCCAACTCACTTCCAGGAATTTGTGTCAATTTCGTAATTTCAGACATAAAATCCGGAAGCCTTAAATCCAGCCAGACCTGGGCAACAATAAAGAGCAGACTGGCAAATACCTGGACCCATTCTGCCATTTTCAAACGCTTCAATAATTTTATCATATATTTTTCTCCTTTTTTCCTAACCCAGTTATATACTAACAGTATTAGTTATTTTTGATAAAATATGCAGCCATTATTCGGCCGCATATCTAAATTAATCATCCGGATTTCTTTCCGCAAGTCTCTTCATTATCCGGATCAGTTCCGTCGAATCCTCTTCTCCCAGATACTGAAGCATATTTATGGTAATTTTCATAATCGTATTACGATGCTCATTTACATATTCTCTTCCTGCCTCTGTTAACTCAACAAGAATTCTTCTCCGGTCCTCTGTATCAATCCTCCGGGTGATCAGGCCTTTTGCCTCCAGGCTGTTAAGAACTGCCGCAATCCTGGCAGAGGTTATTCCCATTTCATTGCTGATTTCACTTGGAATGATACCGCCCTTACGCATAGAGATATAAAAGAGTATAAAATGCTCGCCATGCATGGAGTCATGAATCTTCTTCTGTCCACTTTTATTGCGCATCTGATGCATTACCTGAATATATTCTCTGGCCAGGCTTGTATAATCCATCTTTTCACCTTCTTAAATAATAATTGTTTTACCTAACACAGTTAACTATATACACTATTAATAATTTTGTCAATACCAGTTTTTAATTTTTATTTTTTATTCATAATATAATCGGCAACTGTTTGAATATCCTTATTATTTCCGGAATCATTAATTTCCTGACAAAGCCCATAATCCGTCACAAAGGTACCATCTTTTTGCTGGAAACAGACATTTGCGATGGGTGGTCCTGAAGGACCTTCATAGTTATCCGAAACGATTATAATAATATCCTTTAACCCGTCTTTATTTAAATCCTTAAATGAAACAGCCTTTACATCCACACTGTAGGGAAATGTTGTATTAAACTCATAAAAAATATTTCCTTCTTCATCTGTCAGATAAAATACGGCAGGTATATGGCTGCCTGCGGTAAGTTTCCCTGATACAAACCTTACTTTCCCCCATGAATCCATATCTACCAGGAAGGACTGCTCCTCAATCGGTTCAAACCCCTCTATGCTTTTCAGATTGTCAGGTGAGAACTCAAAAGTGCCTTCCGGAAGCGTCATAATATTATCTTCTGACCTCTCTGTAATTGCAACTGAAGCTTTAAGAATGTCCGGAGATTCAAACATAAGTGTTACAGTTCCTTTATTTCCTCTGGAATCATCCACCAGCTGGCACTGGGCCTTGTCTCCATCCACAGTTCCCTCAAATCCGGCGCTGTCCATATTATAAGCAGGACCACTGCTCACCGCTGAGATCTCCCCCTTAATTTTCCCATCCTTTATACTGGAAATCACGATGGATAAACCTCCGTTTTCCGGAAAATTAACATCTGTATTTCTGATCCAGTTCTTTTTTAAATATTTCGTGTAATCTGCTTTTTCCACTGACTCTCCGGCGGTCTGGGAGCTGCTTTCCTGGGTAGATTGAATTGAGATGGCAGTCGTACTCTCTGTTTCCTGCAAATGGTCCGACGCTCCCCCTTTCTGGCATCCCGCTGTCAGGCAGGACACTGCAATTATAATAAACAAATGTTTTTTATTCATAATGCCTCCATATTTGTGTGATTTTATTTACCTGTTTCAGCCATATAATCATATACTAGAAATGACAGATGCAGACGAAAAATTGTTTCATCCGAAAAAGCCAGGTCAGTGAGTTCTATGATCTTGTTGATCCGGTATTTCAGAGTATTGTAATGAATATGCAGAGCCGATGAAGTCATCTGTAAATCCTGATTATTTTTTATATACGCTTTTAAAGTCGTATATAATTCACTGCTATTATCTATATCATGTTCTTTTAAAAACTTAATGGCAGGATGAATTAAAACTGCCGGATCACTGTGTTCCGAAAACAGGCTTACCATATGATGAACGCAGTAATCATCATAGTACGCGGCCCGTTCTTTACTATTAGTTTCCGTACTAAGCTCCAATGCCGTCAATGCCTGGCGGTAAAAAGATTCGAACATATGAATTTCCTTAAATGAATTGCTTATGCCCGCTTTCAAATCAAAATCAGCACATAATTTCTCCAGATTGATCAATTCATTTTCAGAAAACGGTACTTTAGTTTTACAGTCATACAGAATTACCAGATTACCCTTAAACGTGATAACCGTCTCCCGATTTAAAAAATTCTTCATTTTTTTCTTTATAAAATAGATTTTATCAGAAACAAGACCCCTGGTTCCCAATACTATTACGGATAGATTTTCATATAACTTTAGTCCAAAGCGGTTTACCCTTTCATCAATCGCATATTTGTCATACAGACGCTGGGTCAGCATAGAGGTCAGGAGGGTATCAATCAGTGAATTCTCCTGATCCAATGTTCCCATGGAGGAGTTCATACAAATTGCAAGAAATTTACATAATATTTTCAGCTTGTTCACTGCCTCTTCGGTTATGGGCTGGTTGTATTCTAAAAGCTTCAGATAACCGATGGGAATTCCGTTTCTGTTGATTTTACCTACCAGCTGTCTGTGGTGAAGAAGGCCATCCTGCCAGATAAGTCTTGAGTCCCCCGTCGACCATTCCTCCCCGGGATCATACTCCGTATTGTCACCGCTTAATATATATTTTACGTATTCTTCCGTTACATAGCCTTTGGAAAGTGTCCAGTCCCAAAGTGGTTCATCTGTAATGAGACCGCCACCGGTCTGTGCAACAAAACAGAGGGCAACGTCAACCAGCAGCAGAGGATTACCAAGCTCCTGATATCCAATGTCCAGCAGCAGCTGAATGTTATGACTGCTGTTGGATACGTCAAGAAGCTTATTAATAAAATCCTCATTATTTTTTCCAGTTTCAGGATCAGTCAGCATAAATCGTCATCGCCTTTCTTTTTCGTCTGTTAATCAAGTCGTCCATATTTATCAATTTTATCATACTTATCTGGCAACCGGTTGTAAAATTTCAACAAATTGCACAGGCGGTGTTTGTCTGTCTCAGACAAACGCCGCCTATCTTATCATGACAATTTCCGGTTTAAAATTTCATAATCTGTACCATTGCAGGCACCACTTATAATTGTTACACTGAGCAGAGAGATTGTTATTATCGTAACAAACATTTTCTACTACTATCATAATAAGGAGATGTCACAATGTCAAGATATTCACAATTATGTCCGGTTTATTTTGGTTCAGGGGAAGTTAATAACACAGGTACCATAGCAAAAGAATTAGGGATGACTAATGTACTGGTGGTAACAGAAAAAACGATTGTTGAAACAGGAATTCCACAGAAAGTCATCGACAGCCTTTTAAAAAGCGGAATAAACGTCAGCGTTTATGACGGAGTAAAAATGGATGCCCCCGACACGACCGTTATAGAGGGCGCAAAGCTAGCAGAAAGCACAGGAGCAGACGGAATCATTGGATGCGGCGGCGGTTCCAGTCTTGATACAGCCAAAGGAATTGCTTTATATTTTACAAATAAGAAAACCGTTGATATTAAAAAGATGATACATTTCGATCCGGCGAATCCGGTCACATTAAATCCGGCCCTTAAAACAATTATGGTCCCCACAACCTCCGGAACCGGATCGGAATCCACTTTTGTTGCAGTTATTACAGATACCGACACACATCAGAAGTGTGGCTGCATTGTGTGGGCAAATGCTGCTATTGTAGATCCTGATTTAACGGTAGGACTGGGTAAAACGATCACTGCCTACACCGGCATGGATGCATTTTCCCACTGCAACGAATGTCTCTGCAACGTAATGCCAAATCCCCATTCCGACACATTAGCCCTCAACAGCATGGAACGCATCTATAAATGGCTGCCTGTAGCGGTTGAAAATCCAGATTGCAAAGAGGCCCGTTATAATCTGGCCATAGCCAGCAATTTTGCCGGAATTGCCTTCCAGGATTCCCAGGTAAATGTAGGACATGCCATGGCACATGCGCTGGGCGCAAGATTACATGTCCCTCATGGAATCGGCTGTGCTCTGGTAACCCCATCTGTCATCGAACTGGTTGCCGGCGCCAGACCGGAAATCTACCGCAAGGTTGCGGAAATATTTGAACTGGAGATTTCTTCTGATGAAGAGCTGCCCACAAAGCTGGCAGATGCTGTCCGTTCATTTAACCGGAGAATCGGAATTCCTTCCATGAAAGACCTGGGCATCACCAGAGAGCAGGTTTTATCCACCGTTAACTACGCACTCAGTGAGATGATGCGCATGGGATGCATCGTTCCACAGGACGAAGCCATTATTACGGATATGATGGCAAAAGTCTATGACACTTACCAGTAAAACAAACAGAAAGGATTTATTATGAATTATCCAAATTTATTTTCTCCTTTAAAAATAGGCTCTTTAACAATCCGAAACCGCGTAGTAATGGGCGCAATGGGAAACATGACTGCAAATCCTGACCAGACTGTCTCTGATAAGGAAATCGCATACTATGCGGCCCGGGCTAAGGGAGGAGTCGGACTGATCGTCAACGAAGTAACCCGTGTAAATGATGAGCATGGTATGATGGGTGACCGCCAGACCTCGGTCACTGATGATAAGTTTATTCCGGATCTTACCAGACTTGCCGATGCAGTTCACTACTATGACGGTGCCATCTTTGTTCAGCTTCACCACCCGGGCCGCCAGACCGCAGTACCAAACGGCATGTGCGCAACCCCCAGCGGCGTAAAAAGCCTGCTTATAAACTGGCCCTGCTTTGAGATGACAACCGAACAGGTAGAAGAGCTTGTAAAACAGTTTGTAGACGGTGCAGAGCGGTGTAAAAAAGCCGGAATTGACGGAGTTGAGATCCATGCTGCCCATGGCTACATGCTCAATCAGTTCCTCTCCCCCTATACCAATAAAAGAACGGATAAATACGGCGGCAGTCCTCAGAAACGTGCCCGTATCATTCAGGAAATTGTTACAGGCATACGTGAGAGATTGGGCGACTACCCAATTATGCTGAGAATATCAGCAGATGAATTCCTGGAGCGCTCTGTATTCCCAATTCCAGAAAACGAAACTGGTTTAAAGCTGGAGGAATCCATTGAAATCGTGAAGTATTTAGTACCGTTTGGAATTGATGCCGTCAATGTCTCTGCAGGTGTATATGAGACCATGAACGAGGCCTGGGAACCAGTGTCTTATCCGGAAGGCTGGAAGGTATATCTTGCGGAAGAGATTAAAAAAGTAATCGATGTACCCGTGTTTGCAGTTGGAGTTATCCGTAATCCGGAATTTGCTGAAAGTATCATTGCACAGGGACGTACAGACGGTGTCACTATTGCCCGGGGATTGCTTGCCGATCCGGAATGGTGTAATAAAGCCAAAAGCGGACGTACCGATGAGATCCGCCGCTGTATCTCCTGCCTTAACTGTATGGAAACAATGTTTGATGGAATAAACTGCTCTGTCAACCCCCGTACAGGAAAGGAATGGTTCTATAATGACATAGAAAACAACGGAAATGGACGCTGTATCGCCGTAATCGGAGCCGGTCCTGCAGGCATGGAAGCCGCACTTACTCTTGCTCAGAGAGGTTTTGCAGTTACATTATTTGAAAAATGTGATCATCTCGGGGGTCAGGTATGGCTTGGATCAAAGCCACCATGCAAAGAAAAAATGGGCTGGATGGGCGAATACTATGAAAGCATGTTTAAGAAGCTGAATGTGAACGTCCGGCTTAACACACCTGCCACAGCAGAGGAAATTAAAAAGCTGAATCCCCACGCAGTATTTGTTGCAACCGGATCAAAGCCAGTCATTCCCGGAACTATCCCTGGTGTGAATGGTTCCAATGTCTATACAGCAGACGAGATTTTAAGCGGAAAGACATCATTTTCACATAAGAAAATAGCAGTCATTGGTTCTGGTCTTACTGGTATGGAGACTGCAGAACTGCTTGCAAGTTTGGGAAATAATCTGGAAATTGTGGACATGGCAGATGAAATAGGACCAGGAGCTTACTGGCAGCCGCTGACTGATATTAAGAAAAAGCTGGGCGCTTCTAATCCTGAATATTACCCCGGTCATAAACTGCTTGAGATTTTACCTGACGGAGTTGTCTTAGAAGATAAAGAAGGTAATAAGAAAAAGCTGGATGCAGACGCTGTCGTACTTTCACTTGGGGTAAAACCCGATAACCAGCTGGCTGATGAGCTGAAAAAAGAATTTGAGAACGTGATTGTGATCGGTGATGCCAATCACATCGGCAGAATCAAGCAGGCTGTTGCTTCCGGATACCGCGAGGCATACAGACTTCGCTGATTTAGCAGCTGCCTGACACAGTAAATAAAAAACTCATTTCGTGCTATGCGCACAAAGTGCCCGCCTCCTGTCTTAAAGAAGCGGGCACTTATATTTTAAACAGGCAGCTTTTCTATCCCGGATATTCCCTGAAATAACTGAAAGGCAAAAAAGATCAGCAGCCATATGGAAGAACATGTCGCCCCCAGTAATCCTCCGTCAATCTTTGTTTCTTTCATTCTTTCTCTTAACTCCGTTTTCTTCATCAGGATCAGGCCAACCAGTCCTGCAAAGATACTCTGAATCATATTTCCATGGAACAATCCAAAGATAACAGCGGACATCACCACCGCATATCGCGCACCATACTTTTCAAACCCTCTCATAACGAAGCCTCGGAAAATAATTTCTTCTGAAACAGGTCCTATGAAGGAGGCGTACAATAACATAGATACTGTACTGCTGTTACTTGAAGCATCTTTAATTTCTCCCAGAATACTATAACCAAATTGGTTAAAGCCCAACTCCATGCCACCGCCTAACAAACTGAACGCAGCCTGCGCGGACATAAAAACGGTCAGCAGAACCAGGAATGACCGCCCGGTCATTTTATCTCTGGTGTAAAATACCAGCTTCCTGGAGTCACTCTTTTTAAAATAAAAGAATAAAAAAGCCAATCCCAGAATCACCGCAATGATACTGGAAGTGCCGCTCTTTATGGCCTCATCAAGAACCGCATCCATATTAAAATCTGAGTTGCGGAAAGTATTCATGATCCTGCGGGTAATATCAGCAATTACAATAAGAAACATAATCAGCTCATACAAAAGGACCCCTCGGACCAGTTTGTTCGTATTTTTTCTTATTTCTTTTTTATTCCATTGTTTTTGGTTTGTTTGGGAATCATAACTCATTTCTTTTGTCTCCTTTGCCAGATTTCATGATTAATCATAACTCCGGATGACTTCCCCAGGTAATTTTTGTTGTGAAATGTTTCTACCGTGTTGTATTGTGTACGAACAAAAGAATCTCCAGAACAAAGTACTGCAGATCGCCCTCATTTTCCAAATGATACTCCATATGCCCCTTATATTTTTCCACTGCCAGTCTTATATTTCCCATACCAAACCCATGATTGATATAATCCCCTTTTGTTGTAACAGATAAAAATGCCGTCCTTATCACCTTACTCTTCCGGCTCCCGCAGAAGCACCATTCCACCCTTACGCTTATAACCAGTCTCCCACAGTTCATTGAAGGAAATCCATCGAAATCCGCCGTAAGTGGCAATTTTTACATAAAATTCATTCTCAAATTCTTCATATCCCACCAGCATAAACCAATGCCAGACCAGATCCTTAAAGTTCACATTTTTATGGCGCAGCTGTAAAAATGGGATAGGTATTCCCCTGTCAATCTGATCTTTCACATTACTTGCAGCTTCCTTTACCGGAGTATCACCAGGACAGCCGGACATCTGTATTCTCTGCTCATTTACGTATTTTAAATACTGATTAAAACCATCTATAAATACTTCAAGGGTATCGATTCCCCCGAAGCGCGGTCTTAAATAAGGTTTCATTATGACGGAAAATTTAATATAAGCATCTTTGTCAAGTCTTTGGATTTCAAATGGATACAGATGAGTTTTGTTGTGATGGAATGCCAGATTAATGCAGACATCACATGCAGCTGCTGCTCCGCAGCCGCCTAAATGCATCATCGGATCCCGAAACCAGTCCTGATTTCCACCAAAGGAATCTCCAATACTGAAATAAGGTAATTCTTTCTTCATCTTTCTCCTCTCACTTTCCTGATATAAACGTATTATAATACCGCTTTCCATTCTAGTAAACATAAGATCTGATAACTTAAGAAATAAAACCGTGAAACAGGGCACCCTGACCGATTGTCAAAGCCCCCTGCCTCATTCTTGTTATATGTTCCGTATTATCTTAAATTTGTAACAAAGGTTGTCACACTTCTGCCTGGAAGTTGGGCTGTAAATGAGTTCCCGGATACGCTGTAACCGGATCCTGCTGCAAGATTTCTGCTTCCGTCTGTAATCCAGGAAGAAACCGAACCTCCCGTTCCGTTCTGGAATGTAAATTTCTGGCTGACAGTATATGTGTTTTTATTAATCGCTACAATTACTGCCTTATTATCTCCTTTATAAGCAGACACATAGACACTGGAAGCCGGATTTCTGGTGGCGTCCACTCTTACATATCCAGGTCTGACAAACTTTGAGAAATGAGCCATATTATAGCCACGTTTACTGATTGTACCATCCTCCTTCATCGGACCGTACTGTCTGCGGATGTACCACCACACATAGGTCTGGAAATCTCCTAATACCATGGCATTGTGAATGTGATAGGA
Source organism: Lacrimispora amygdalina (assembly GCF_900205965.1). Lineage (GTDB taxonomy): Bacteria > Bacillota > Clostridia > Lachnospirales > Lachnospiraceae > Lacrimispora > Lacrimispora amygdalina_A. Next base: position 142,835 of record NZ_OAOF01000003.1, on the reverse strand, counting down.
AACCTCAAGCGCCTCCGGCCACAAATCTGCAGAATTGTTATTGCTGTTTGGATAATATACCTCCGTCATCCAGAGTTCCTTATTGGCTCCCTTCTGTTTAAACAGCGGATACGCAAAGCTGCTCTCCGGCGTGCCGTAAAGATGGGCTCCCAGGATATCCATGTTGGCAAGTGCCCTGGAATCATTTAAAATTGGATCTGACATGTTCTTCATATAAGAAAATGACTCTGGTGCAATGACCCTGCAGTTTATAGACCCTGCGTAATTTTTCATGAAATTCAGCATCTCAGACGGAGTCCACCAGGTCCAGGTATGAGCATAATCCGGCTCATTCTGAACAGATATGGCATACAGCTCCGCTCCATTATTTCTCATATATGATACAAAGTCATTGAGATGCTGGGCATAGGCTGCGTATTTATCGTATCTTAAACGCTTCTGGTTACTTACTCCGTCACGGGTGAACATCTCTACCATATCACTGGGCGGATTCCATGGGGAAGCAAAAAGTATGGCTCCTTTTTCCTTTGCCTTTCTGGCAGTTGCCAGCTCTCTGCTCCAGTTATTCCTGTTTTCGTCTATATAGATTCTTAGAACTGTAAATCCCAGCTGGTTATTACCGTTTCCGAAGGCAGTTTCTCTTTGGGCCGCGGTTAAATCTCCAATCCAGGCCGGGTGGTTGATTCCGCCAAAGCCCCGGATCAGCTGTTTCTGCGCTGCCAGATTAATGGCTGCATCGCCCCCTGATGCTGCGGCTGCCATATCTGTTTCCAGCATTTCTTCTGTAACGGCAGTCTCTGACATACCTGAAGTTCTTCCTTTTGAGGAAGTAAAACGGAACCAGTTAACATCAACGAATCCGCCCGAAGAAGCTGTGTTAAAGTTATAGATACCAAACTTATCTCCCTGGAAGAATCCCAGGTCGAACGGCATATTCAGCTGTCCGCCAAGACGGGTAAAGGTAATATTATCTGTACTGTAGGAAAATACTGCCTTATTGGTAAGAAGGTCTGCATCCACCCGCAGGTAGACGATCTGATTGTAAAGCACCGGACCATTGGTAATCACTCCCTGTCCGTCTTCTTTGGCATTGATATTGGCTGCAATCCTTTTCACACCCCCTGATTTTACCACACCAATGGATCCATAAGGAATGTTAAGGAGGCAGAGTCCGGCCTGATCCCCATCTGCCATATTGGCTGTATCCAGTTCAATGGTTCCCTGACAGCCAGGGCCCTGTACTCTCTGAGTTAAGGTATTGGAAGCCCGCCATAAGTTATTGGCCTGTTTAGCATGAAGTCTTAAGTAGCCCGGACGCTCACGCAATGACCACTTACTGTTATCCGGATAATGATTCCACTGCCACTGAACACCCAGAACAGGGGAATTAAAATCATCGGTATCGGGTATGGTACGGACCGGATAAGAAGCACCTACATTGGGTTTTCTGTAGGTAATGGGAACATTGCCCATTGGGTAGCTTTTTCCAGCGATTGTTACATTCCGGACTGTGGATGGATCACCAAGAACCGGCCAGTCATTCTGCCACTGCATCGGTACCAGAATATCCCTGCGGCCTAAGCCGCCGCCATCCTGAAATACATAGAACCACCACTCCCCGGTCGGGGTATCAATGGGTCCTCCCTGATGGATCTGGCTTCCGCCTGGTATACTAGGTCCATTTAATAATATTCTCGTCTCATATGGCCCGTAAATATTTCTGGACCGCAGACAATAGGTAAAGGATTCCGGCGGTGTAGAGTTCCGGAATATGTAGTAAAATCCGTTCTTTTTAATCACATGGGTTCCTTCCACCAGATATCTTCCGGTAGCACCCTCGATACGGGTGCTCACTCTGCTGTCCACTACAGATTTATAATCCCCGCTCAGTCTGCTGATTCTCACATCATTTGCTTCTGAAATGATATAACCCGTTCCGTCATCATCAAGAAACAGTGCAGGATCATGAAATCCCCGGTCAAATACTGTTTTTGTATAAGGACCTGCCGGATTTGTGGCGGTACACAGAATGAATCTGCCCTGCGCCTGATAAATTCCCACATAATAAACACCGTTTCGATATGCAATGGTAGGAGCCCAGCAGCCATGCCCATAATCCTCAAAGCTGTTGGTGAGTGTATAGGATTTTCCGGTTCCGTTTAAATCTGCTGTAACATATCCGATTATTTCCCAGTTTACCAGATCTTTTGAGTGCATAATTGGTATACTGGGAAAGGATACAAATGTGGAGCTGACCATGTAAAAATCGCTTCCAACCCGAATGGCTGCAATGTCGGGATAATCCGCATTTAAAATTGGATTGGTGTAGGTACCATTTCCATTATCAGACTGCCATGCTGTTCTCATCTCATCTTTCATTACATCTTCCATAAAAAACTCCTTTCCGTTTAAGAAAACTGCCAATAATCAAAATTAAACAAGTTCCCGTATCCATTTCCAGTAAATACAAAGAACAGTTTATGTATACCTGTGGCTCCATTGATGGATGTTTCTGCTGTTCTCCAGTTCTGCATTCCGCCTGTATTGGGCACATTCAGTGTTCCCACAAGCCTGCCGTTCACACTGTCAAGACGTACCTCGATTTTCCCCCCTGATGTGGAGGCTACGTTTGCCTTAAAGCTTCTGGCACCTCCGGACCCAAAATCTGCATTACCAACTGCGACCCAGTCTCCGTTTTGAATTCCGGTTACATTCTGATTGCTTTCTGGACCTCCCCAGGCATAGCTTTTCTCTGTTAAAATTCTGCCGTTCCAGCCGATGGTTTCCGCCTCAACCCGATTATAAGGATTTAAATTGGAAAGCTGACCCACTCCTGCATAGTTTGCAGCAACCTCACGGATGCTTCCGTCACCGTTATGGTACAACGGATTAATATGGGGTGAACGGTATCCTTTTCCGGAACCGTATAAAGCCAGACTTACGGTCTGGGCATGATAAACCACATACCACTGATTCTTAAACTGGAAAACACAATGGTGGTTATTACCGCCGGCTCCGAAAAAACTGCCTGGATTCTTTAAGAAATGGCCTGCATAGGTAAATGGCCCCATGGGACTTCTGCTGGTCATGTATCCGATTTCTCCCGGAGGTATATTGCCCGGGTGAGAGCCGGAAAAGTTAATACAATAAGAGTAATAGTAAACTCCATTATGCTTATGGATTCCAGAATCCTCAAACATGAAAGGTGCGTCGATGGTAACGGCACTTCCCACAATACTTGTCATATCCGCTCCCAGACGAAGAACTCTGGCTGTCCTGGGATTTGCTATTTGGGACTGTGACGGTCTCTGCCCCCCGGGAATACCGCCACCGCAATATAAATAACCTGTTCCATCACTGTCTACAAATACAGCCGGATCAAAGAGCCACACCACACCGGCGACGCCAGGTGTGCTTGACGTGACAAGCGCTCTTCCTAGCGGATCATGCCACGGTCCGATGGGGCTGTCCGCTGTCAATACGCCGATTCCAGCTCCGCCATTGGCAAAGTAAAGGAAGAATTTGTCCTTTCCATTAATATTTTTCACAGCTGCAGCCGGCGCCCAGGAACCGCCTGCCCATTTTGCAATTCCCTGCCCTCCGTTTGCTCCATTTGCACCTGCCACAGGAATGGCCCCATGGTCAGTCCAGTTCACCATATCTTCTGATGATATTACAAAAACGCTTTTTAAATTATTAAACCCATTTTCCCGGATTGATCCATCTGGATTATACTCGTAATTATCACTGGACATATAAATATATACTCTTCCATTATAAGTCAGTGCAAAGGGATCCGCTCCTAAATGATGATCGATGAGGGGGTTGGAATTACCTACCGATTTTGCAATTGTCGTACTCATGATTCATTACCTCCTATAATTATTAATTTCAAATGATCCCCCTTAGCCGGCATAAAGGGAGAAACAATTGATCTGCAAATCTACTTAATAGAAAGAATGGGGGGGAGAATTTGTAAACCAGGAAATTTTTTTTACTATTATTTAATAAACGTTTTAATTTAACAAATATAACGGAACATACTCCAAAGTACAGCTGCATGTAAAGACAGACAGGCGCCCCAGATGTTCTCGAACATCCAGGACGCCTGCTCAGCCGCTATTTATTTTTCAGATATTCTAAAATATGATCCATACTCATATCTTTTTCCTCTACATGATCATTAACATCATCTGTCATTTCCTTTGCCAGAACAAAGTCCTTTTTATCCGCCAGGAATATCCTGACTTTGGGACGGGGCTCCATCCCCTGGGGACCGGCACCGGTAATGTAGTTAATAATAACGATTACATCCCTTAGATTATCACCATTCACATCCTGAAATGCCACAGACTCCACACTGTCAAACAGTCCGGCATATTGATCCGTTTTATTATTCTCACCATAATACGGAAATGAGTAAACTACTTTATTATCTTTCATCAGGTAAAATGAGACATCTTCAAAATCAGAATCTTCCTTTGGACTATAGGAAACAAACCTCACATCTCTCCAATCGTCTAACTCAGTCTGAAATGACTGATCCGATATAATACGATTTTCATCCAGATTTCCCACTTTATTATCTGATCCGGTGTCTTTATCATCTTTTGAATTAATTTTACTGATGTTCTCCAGCTCCCGATGAAACTTATCCGCTTTTTTTCCACCTGACAGCCGGCAATTAAACATGATATCAGCATCGCTGCTGCAAATAAGATAATCTTTTTTTTCATACGACTTTCCCCTTATAATGATTGTGACCAGAGTTCTGTACTATCTCATAAAATCTCACGTTATAAGCCTTTGTGATAACAATAGGACTGATCCACAAGATTCACTCTCTTTAACAGCTCTTCATCCATCAGCAGTTCTTCTGTCTTCCCATCTGCCACTATTGTATGTGTTTCATCAAAGAGAATGGACCTTTTGGAAATTTCCTGGACCAGGTCCAGATTATGAGTGGAGGTTATCAATGTCTTCCCCGCTTTGTTCCATTTATTTAAAAAATCCACCAGCCATCTTTGCGTTTTTGGGTCAAGCCCGTTCATTGGTTCATCAAGAACGAGAACCTCCGGATTTAAAGACATTACACACGCAATCGCAACTTTGCGTTTTTCTCCGCCGCTTAAATGATAGGGAGTTCTCTTACTGAATTCCTGTATGCCCAGCAAAGCAAGGCAGTCATTTACCCTGCTCTCCACCTCTGACTCCGTATACCCCATCTGTCTCGGTCCGAAAGCCACTTCATCATAGACACTGGAACAAAACAGCTGTGTATCGGAATTCTGAAATACGAATCCAATTCTCTGATGTAGGAGTTTAGAAAATTGCGAATCCTGCAGCTTTTTATGGGTCACATCTTCACCGTGAAACCGATAGCTTCCTTTGTCTGTTGATATAATTCCATTTATCAGTTTCAGCAGAGTTGACTTACCACAGCCATTTGCCCCCATTAATGCAATTGCCTCACCTGTTTTTATGCTGAGATTAATGTGATTTAATGCAATCGTATCCGAATACGAAAAGCAAATATCATTCAGTTCAATCATGTTACATCCTTCCGAAGTAAATAAACAGTATTAAAAAGCCAGTATTTATCACGATATAGAGATAATCCAGCCATTTTAGCTCTGATTTATTATTAATGTGATACTCGCCTGTAAATCCCCTGCATTCCATGGCATGGTACATATCTTCAGCAAGTTCTTTTGACTGAAGAAACACAGATCCTGCAATACCTGCCATTGACGAATACTTGCTGCGGTTCTTCCCAACAGACCGAAGTTTTAATGCGTAAAACATATTTAGCGACAATTCACCCAGCAAATCAATATATTTTATCGTGATATCCAGAATAAAGATAAAAATATCAGGCATATAAAATTTTTTCAGCGCTTCCGTAAGGGCACTCCATTTTGCAGTGTGGGAAAGCAGCCCCATTGCAGTGATTGTCGCAAAAACCTTCGTTGTAATCATAATGCTGCTATAAGTATTACCCAAAATAAATGCCGGAAGCATTACCACAGCAGTGCATAAGGTAACACCTGCACTCAACTTTAAGATTCTTACCAGCCGTTCTGAATCTATCATACTTAAAACCGCCAGCAGCCAGACATTTACAATGATTACAAATATAAAACTTCTCGTTAGAGAAACCAGCATAATAAGAAGAAATGTACCTAAAACATGAATTGGAACATGAATTCGGGATCCCGTTAACCCTTGTGAATCCTGTTTTTTTATTCTTGATAAAACCTTAAATACAGACAGGATACTTTTATTAACAAAAGTATCCTTATCAACTAACGGTATATAGTTTTCATCTTTCAAAAGCCAATCCGGCAGATCTGCCGGCTTATTTTCTGCATTATCCAACGTTATTTCCAGCCTTGTCTTTTTTCAGATTACTGAGTATCTTAAAGAAAATGATCATGATTGCCACACCAGCAACAGCAGATAATAAATATCCGGCAGCTTCGGGCAGACCGCTTACTGCATAATCAGGCATGACCGCATTAAAATTAAAACCTTCCTTCATTCCTTGAGGAACAAATCCTAATGCGTTCCCTCCTGTTACAACCTCTTTAATTTCATCTGCACCCCACTCTCCCCATGCAGTACCGGTTGCCATAAGGCCAAGAGGAGTAAAGCAGATCAGTCCAGCTACCAGACCATAAACGGCTTTCGTTTTTACCCTGGCTCCCTTGTAAAATGTACCTGGAGATACTTTTTTTATGTAAATAATAATTGCAGCTGTAAAGACGACTTCTACAATTCCTGCAACCAGCAAATGGGGAATCAGCATCGCAGGTATGGAGACCGAAAAGGGGTAAGGGCAATAAAGCGCCTGCCCTGCACCATCTTTAAATAAAAGCGGCTGAATTCCAAATTCAATTGCAGCACATAATGCAGCTACATTAATCCCCGCATAAGACCCCAGAACGATGCCCAGGTACTCTCCTTTTTCTGACCTTACATGATCTTTTATCAGTTTATAAATATAATATCCAAAAAACGGTAAAATAAATGCCATATTAAAACAATTCGCCCCAAAGGCTAGAATACCGCCATCGCCAAATAACAGTGCCTGTATAAACAGTGCTACCGTAACGCTGATACAGGCAGCATAAGGTCCCATTAATATCGCCAGAAGCGTTCCTCCCACAGCATGGCCTGTCGTTCCTCCCGGAAGCGGTACATTAAACATCATAAGAAGAAATGAAAACGCCGCGCCTACACCAAGCAATGGTATTTTTGCTTTAGGGATCTCTTCCTTCACCTTTCTGACTGCCTTTGTCCAAACGGGAACCATAGCAGCCCCCATAGCGGCACACGTTGACGGGCTTAAATAATTGTCTGGAATATGCATCTTCCTACCAGCCTTTCATAATTTTACTTAATACTAAGTACAATTATAAAACATTAAATTTTATCAGCAAGCCCCGGTGGAGGATATTATTTTTATACTTTTATGTCAACTCGTTGCTCTGTTCTCATAAATCCGGTCAATGATATAATTTTTAAATTCCTTACCATCTCCAACTATAAAACCATCTTTAGGGAGACGGATTACAGAGTCTGAATTATGCCATAGATAATAATATTTATCATCTTCTGTTATTTTTTTAATATAAGAATGCTGATAAACAGTTTCTGTATTGCCCTCCAGTACCTTTATTACATCAGTAAATATTGTTGTTCTAGTCCATTCACTTGTGTCTTGTGTACTTCGAATATGATTATATTGTTGTCTATTTAATTTTTTGCGCTGATAAAATAATTTATAGGAGAATAGAGCACTGGCCAACAGATACAGAAACAGCGCAAACCACTCTTTCAATATTACAGATAATAACGCACATACAATAGATACAATGATGAAAGAAACATTTTTTATTTTCCAGGCACGAAACTTTTTTTCAGCTTTCTCACCTACCGGATTGTCACAAAAATACATGTATCTTTCCAAAGTCATAATAAATGTATTCTTAAATACAATATCCATACACTCCCCCTTATTATCCTGCTACATATAAGATTAAAATTTGTTAATATGAAGTTTTTGATTCTGCAGCATATCTTCCTCATAAGGTTTCTTTTCTTCATCAGGATAACCAATGGCAATCAGACATTCAACACTGTACTTTTCAGGTATCCCCAGCAATTCCTTTATATAATCTCCAGCAGTTTTCTCTTCTGTGTGAGCTCTTTCCCTTATCTGAATCCAGCATGATCCAAGCCCCAGATCCTGTGCTGCCAACTGAATGATTGTCGCTGCTATGGAAGCATCTTCAACCCAGACATCACTTAATGTGTGATCCGCAATGACTGCAACTGCCAGAGGAGCTCCTGTTAAAAATTGAGAACCTGCTTGTTTGCTTTGCGCAAGCCTGCCTATCGTCTCTTTGTCTGTTACAGCTATGAATTCCCATGGTCTTATAGAACGGGATGATGGTGACAGAAGAGCACTTTTAAGAATGGTATTGATCTTTTCCTGTTCAATCTCTCTGCTTTGAAACTTTCTGATACTCCTTCTTGATTTTAAAATATCAAATAACACTACTTATACCTCCGATTATTAATTTTTGTTATATAAAACTGTCACTACGTAAATAAAATTGCCATTATGAATATTCCTTATTTTCAAATGTCATAGACTGCCATATTAGATTGGTAAGCCTGAACAGCTTAAAATCAGCTTTTTCAATGATTCACTTTGTCTGACAGATATATTATACAACTAAATATAATAAAATCAAATCCTGCATATCAATTAACCATTTGCTATTATGGCATGCTTTTGATATCATGTTATCAGATGAAACAAAAAAGATATTTAATGAAGGCGGAATTCAAAATGGATAATCAGGAACAAAAACATCAGCGGCGTCCCAGGTATAAAGGAACTCATCCAAAGGCTTTTAAGGATAAATATAAAGAACTGAACCCAGAGCAATACTCTGATACTGTAGCAAAGGTGATTCAAAAGGGCAATACACCTGCCGGCATGCATCGCTCTATCTGTGTAAAAGAAATACTTGAGATTTTACAAATCACCCCCGGCCAGACTGGATTAGACGCGACCTTAGGTTACGGCGGCCATACGTTAGAGATGCTGAAATGTCTGAAATCTAAAGGGCATTTATTTGCTACCGATGTAGATCCCATTGAATTACCCAGGACACGGGAACGCCTGGAAAACCTGGGCTATGGTCCGGAGATACTGACAATCAGACAAACAAATTTTTCCAATATCGATCAGATAATTCCGGAATCAGGACCTCTTGATTTTATCCTGGCTGATTTAGGTGTCTCCTCCATGCAGATTGACAATCCGGAAAGAGGCTTTTCATTTAAGACTGAGGGACCACTGGACCTGCGTCTGAACCCTTCAAAAGGTATTTCTGCATCAGACAGGCTGAAAACCATTTCGCAAAACGAATTATGCGGCATGCTTTTAGAAAATTCGGACGAGCCTTATGCCGAAGAGATCGCCCGCGCCGTCACTCTGGCAATAAAAAAGGGGGAAGAGATTACCACTACCTCGCAGCTCCAGAAAATTATCAAAGATACATTACAGTTTATTCCGGAAAGAGACAGGAACAACGATATAAAGAAATCCTGTCAAAGATGTTTTCAGGCGTTGAGAATAGATGTGAATAATGAATTTGAAGTCTTATATGATTTTTTAGAGAAACTGCCTGCTGCATTGGCTGAGGGCGGCCGTGTTGCCATTCTTACCTTTCACTCCGGCGAAGACAGGCTGGTAAAAAAATCCTTTCAGCAATACTACAGAAAAGGGATCTATAAAGAGATAGCTCCTGAAGCGATCCGCCCTTCTGCACAGGAATGTAATTCCAATGGACGTGCAAAGTGTGCCAAATTACGCTGGGCTGTAAAATCATAAAAATTATAATTTATAAAAATACTGCCGCAAATGAGTTATTCCCTCTTGCGGCAGTCTGACTTATTAATCAATCATAAAACTGGCTACACCGATATTATTTAATGTGATGATTGGTTTGCACCAGAATGTATTGGAGCAATTTTCAGCCAGCCTTACTTTTAAGATATAACATCCATCATAAGGTACTGCAAATTCAAAGCAGCCACATACGCAGATCCGTACACAGAACAGCAGGGTATCCGTATCATTACATCTCTTGTATAATTTCACATCCCAATCATGGAATCCACCGCAACGGCATCCCCAGATACATCCGCAGATAACTCCGGGTTTTATCAAACATTCCTGACATACCGGACACACCGGACATACCGGACATGGCTCTGGTTTTGGGCATTCCGGGCACACCGGACACACCGGACACGGTTCCGGCTTCGGACATTCCGGGCACACCGGGCACACTGGACACACCGGGCACGGTTCCGGCTTCGGGCATTCCGGACACACCGGACACGGTTCCGGCTTCGGGCATTCCGGACACACCGGGCACACCGGACATGGTTCCGGCTTCGGGCATTCCGGACACACCGGGCACACCGGACATGGTTCCGGCTTCGGGCATTCCGGACATGGCTCCTGTTCCGGGCACTCCGGACATGGAGGTGGTGTGGGACAGGGTGCCGGTGTGGGGCAGGATACCGGCGGCGGACAGGTAGGACAAGGCGGCGGTGCCGGACATTCCGGGCACACAACAGGCTGTTCTTCCACTTCCGGTGCAGCTGCCTGACACATCACACCTCCAGCAAAGGGATAATAATGAAATTCAAAACCGCTGGCTGCATTTACTGCAAATGATCCCAATGCTGCGTTTCCGCTTACACGACCGCCTGTGGGATGTGCATGGTACATGGCCTGCGGTGCCAGGATGCTTCCCCAGATATCGGAGGATTCCTCCATATAGATATTTGTTGCATCCTCAAATACATACAAAGTCCTGTCAGATTTACTTTCTTCCCCGTAAAGACCGTATTGTAAATGAGCATTTGGTCCCGTTTTCAGCCTTACAATAACTGTGCTGCCCTGTGGAACCTCTGAACGGATTCCCTTGTTAATCAGACCATTAGGACTTACATCAATCAGAAATACATTCTGTACAGGGTCATTCCCCCTCAATATCCACTCGTAATTATTATCCACGACGCTTCCGTTTGTATTTAAATTTTCAATACAGTTTTTATAGTTTCCAATGCTTTCCTTTGCATCACTAAAAAATTTAGAAACGTCAGCATTTATCCTGCCTGCAGGTATATATCTTGGAACATCATAGCTGGAAATTAAGTAATGATTTCCTTTGTCTGATGGTGTCCAATATTGACTTCCGCCATTGGCCTGATATAAGGCCTTCAATGTCTCAATCTGATCGGCCTTATCACTTTTTCCAATTAAGTAGGTGCTTCCCTTTCCTGCACGGAACCCACCGCCAGCTACGACATGACCCACAACCACCAGCGGTTCGCTCATGGCAACATTACCGCCAACCAGAAAACGTACTAAATCCGGTGAGTAATTGGCATCTCTGCTGCTTTTATCCCTTGCAAAACCGGCGCTGAATCCTCTTGGGCTGTAAAAGCTTCCGCCAACCGCCACAGGACCCTCAACATCTACAATGTTATTGGCATCATTCAATACAAGAAGATTGAATTTGGAAGCTGGACCAAAAGGCTGACCATCTATATCATACCAGTTTATATTATCATAGGGTAATCCAGCATTCGCCATTGATGCATTATTATAACTGTTACCATCCATATGAACTCCTGTAAACTGCTCCAATGTCATTTTTATTCTCAGTTCATTTTATTCTTATGAAAATGGTTCTGTGCGGTTTTTAAGTGATTCCATTAAAATTTTAATTGACTATCAATATTAATCCAAGCCCTGTGAAACATTCCATTATAAAAAGAGGTATCAGGACTTTTCATCTCAATACCTCTTTTTTTTTATTATCTGCTGCTTTTTCTTTTTGTTGGAGATTTACTGTAACTCTTTTTCTCTTTTAGTGTTCCATCTGCTGTCATACGGTATTTCTTCTTAGGCATTGATGACGTTCTCTCTGATGATGTACCCGATCTTTGTGCAGCAGAGTGGCTTTTTGATTTCTCCGTCCGTCCGGTATCTCTTCTTGGCTGTGTGGTTTTAACTGCCGGAAAGTTGTTTTTCAGCGGATACGGGTGGTCTGATATCTCTTTTAATTTCTTTCCGATTAATTTTTCAATATCTTTCAGCTGCTCTTTTTCATCGAAATCGCAGAAGGATATTGCTGTTCCGTCAAGCCCCGCCCTTCCGGTACGTCCAATCCGGTGTACATAAGTCTCCGGAGTATCCGGCAGGTCAAAGTTTATGACATGAGTTAATTCATCAATGTCAATCCCCCTTGCTGCAATATCTGTGGCAAGTAAGATCCGGAGTGTCTTGTCTTTAAAACTGCTTAGTGCACGCTGACGTGCTCCCTGGGATTTATCTCCGTGAATTGCCTGGGCAGTCACGTTACTCTTTGCCAATTGTCTGATCAGACGGTCTGCTCCATGCTTGGTCCGCATAAATACCAGTACGGAAGAAATATTATTATCTTCCAAAATATGCAGCAGCAGATTCTTTTTATTGCTTTTATCCGTATAATACAAATATTGGTCAATAGTATCCACCGTTGACGAAACCGGAGTAATTACTATTTTTGCGGGGTTATTAAGAATCGTATCAGCCAGCCTGGCAATGTCAGGCGGCATTGTCGCAGAGAAAAATAATGTCTGCTTTTTAGGCGGCGTTTTTCCTATAATCTTTTTCACATCATGAATAAATCCCATATCCAGCATGCGGTCCGCTTCATCAAGAATCAGTATTTTAAGATCATTGAGGCTGATCAGCTTCTGATCCATAAGTGCCAGAAGCCTCCCTGGCGTTGCCACGAGGATATCAACCCCTCGTTTTAAATCTTCCTCCTGCGGTTTTTGAGAGACTCCCCCAAAGACTACGCAGCTTTTTAAGCTGGTGTATTGACCATAGGTGTTAAAGCTTTCATATATCTGCAAAGCCAGCTCTCTGGTTGGTGTTATGACAAGCGCTTTAATCTTACGCTGCTTCATTCCAGGTGTTTTCCCACCGCAAAGAAGCTGCAGAGTTGGTATTGCAAAGGCAGCGGTCTTACCCGTACCAGTCTGTGCACACCCAAGTAAATCCCTGCCGCCTAAAACAACCGGGATTGCTTCTTTCTGAATGGGTGTGGGAGTTTTATATTGTTCTTTTTCCAGTGCCTTAATAATATCCGGCATAATATTTAAATCTTTAAACTGCATGCATTCTCCTTTAGAATCTGTATTATATCACGTTCCCCCATTACTGTGAGATTTTATGTGTTCTTGTAAATTCAAGTCCTATATTCTTATTCCTCTTTTCCACTTTACCAGAGCCGATCTTCTTTTCTGCCTGTAAGAAAGAGCTTTTTGCTTTCTTTTCTTCCAGTAATTTTTTCATTTTTTCTATATCTTTCATTGACATCTTAATATTCCTCCAATAATTCTTAATCCTTTTCCAAAGGTAAAGGCTCTATTCTTCAAGAATAGAGCCTCTGAAAACGTCCAAAAAAGTTACCTATCTATGGTGCCAGTATACAGAAAATCCGGCTGTTTGTCAAGATTAGCGGTTAATTAGCCAATATTACCAATATTGAGTCAGTGGTTAGAATCATCGTATATAATATCATTCTGCTTCGTACTGATCTGTTCATTTTCTTTACCTTTTGCGATCTGGCAAAAAGGGCAAATATACCCCTCAGGTGCATGATTATACATAATCACTCCTCTGCTGTAACCGGATCTACCGAGTGGTCTGCAAACTCAGGATCCCGGATACGTCCGATAATAAGAATTGCTAAGACATAAATACTAAATATAAATACAAATGGGTAACGCCGGTCCATACTTGACAGCCATCCCGCAAACCAGCCAAAAGGTGATGCAAATGCAATGGTAAAGGACATAATTAAAGCATTAATGCGGGCACGTTCGTCCGGATTAATATTTAACTGAAGCAGAGCATCTTTACGCGGCATTACAAGTGCACTGGCTACCGCTAAAACAAAGACATAAATAACGATAAGCGTTAATCTGCCAGCAGGCGCCAGGATTAAAAGAGCGGATGACGCCGCATACAATACCAGACCGATCCACATGGGCACCCGGAATTTCACGGATTCCAGACGGTGCTGGATTCCGATCATGAAAAACAGCATTACAGCCGCATTCAAGATTGGAAAAAAAGCAAGATAGCGGCTTGCAATCCCCAGTCTCTGAGTTACATACAAACTAAAAAAGCTGGTATTAACAAGATTTGCAACATGCAATATCACAGAGACGATCAGCACTTTCATAACTTCTTTATTCATCAGTACTTTGGGGATCAGATCCTTGTATTCATATATCATCTTTAATACAGGGGTATCTTTCGTTTCAGCCATACGAATTTTACCCTGTCTGGTTTCTTCACAAAAACGATAGGTAATTATGACTTTAATCAGCATATTAACAGCAAATACCAAATATAAAACACGGATAACCGGAACCACAGTAAAGGAATTGATTAACAATCCCGAAACAGGTGCAAAAAAGATTGCAATCAGACCACCTATGTTCACCCAGGTATAGATTCCGACTAAATCTCTGGAATCTGCATCCTCAATTAACAGACAGAACCATGCGGTCTGGTTGATCTGTTCAAAACTGTTTAATAAGACTGCTGCTAAAAAGAACCAGAAGTTACCCGAAACCGCCCATATCAGGCAGGCAATACACCAGCCAAAAAAATCTCCCATCATGGTTGTAAATTTTCGTCCCAGCTTATCGGTAATGATACCTCCAAAAAAGGAAAAAAGAACCTGAACCATCATGGCGACCGACAGAAGCACTCCGATCTGCACATCCGTTATTCCCTGTGTGTACATATATAGTGTGGCAAAAGGTGCTATTAAATTATATGGAATGCCCCAGAGCGGTTCCATCAGCACCAGAGTCCTCGGGTTCCCTTTGTTATGTATTAATAATTCAATAAGTGGATGTTTTTTATTTTCAGTTTTCTCCATCATATTTTTACTCTGCCTCAAAATAATCCATAACCGACGTTTCCCGAAATCCGCAGGATTTATATAAACTTAAAGCCGCCGCATTTTCAGCAGCTACCTGAAGCATAATTTCTGACGCTTTTAATTCCTTTAGCTTTTCTATGGCATTGACCAGGATTGCCCGTCCAAACCCCTTTCCCCGGTTTTCCGGAAGAACTCCCAGTCCATAGATTCCTCCAGTGCCGCTGTCAGATATCTGCAGGTTTACCTTTCCTATTATCCTGTCATCCATTTCCGCAATATAGATTGTCATGCCTCGTTTTTCTTCCTCTTCCGGCAAAAGAATATCGGTATTTTCGTCCTCCTCATTCCCCTCCTGTGGACTTCCGCCAAAATAAAGGTTATCCTGTCTGGTGATCTGTGAGGCATCTGCATTGACCGCTTTTCTGAACGTAATCCTGCCAGGGGGCTGCTTTTCCATTGCTTTGTATGATTCATCATGCAGATACATTTCAAATTCAGAGTAATTATAAACCGCTTCTGTCTGTTCTAAAAACTTCTGACCGGAAATTGAATTTCTATCACAAAGGGCAAGAATTCCTCCTGCATTTCTTCTTCTGCATTCTGTAATAACCAGTTCACTCAATTTTGAGAAAATTCCCCGGCGTCTGTACTGAGGGTGCACCATTCCGGTTATTTCAAGTGGTTGGGAGCTTCCTCCAAAACTGCATATTCCCATATATCCGATCAGCTCTTCACCATGAAAATACAGGAATTCATTGATATTGGATAATGTAGTTTTAACCGTTTTATTATCTGCATCACTCCGCTTATAGTCAAGTTCCAGTTTCAGAGTGATTTGATCATTTTTTACGCATAGTTCCTCTAGCATATGAATCAATTCGCAATCCTTGCGGCTAAGGCTGCCTGACAGCTTCAAGTATGGTTCCTTCTCCATTTTACTCATAATAACCTCTCCTTTAAGATTGAAGCATATTTTTTACAATATTAATCGAAAAGACAGGGAACTCCCCCTGTCTTTATCAATTCCACTTATGATAGCCAATCCAATAAGTTGCAACCAAGCTTGCAGCAATCAGGTAAAAAAAACCATATCCAAAAAAGAGACCGGTGAAAAATCTCCTGATATTGGTGCTTTCATATCTGGTCAATAACTGAATTCCCCCGTCCAGAATCATGGGAATCAAAAAAATAAGAGCATATAGGATTGGCGGGTGATATATGGCGTATGTAACACTTAAAAATAGTATACCTGCCAATTCACCGGTACATCTCGCACAAACAGGAAATTGCTTTCCGTGAAAGTAAAATGAACGCTCTGGCCTGCAATGGCAGCCAAAGACAATTGGAAGCCATCGGTATAAAAAACCATTCATATCAGTACAGACCGCTTATTAATAGCCAGCGACAGCACCAAGAATGCCCAGAGCAAACGCTAATACATACATAAGTACAATACAAATTACACTAATTAAAGCACCTAAACCCGCTGCTTTTGCAGTTTTTGGTTTGGAGTCTTTCCAGACCAGAAAAAGAATTAATCCCACGATCGGAATGCAACAGCCTAAAATTCCCCAGCCGAAACCGCCATTATCGACCACTTGGGGCACCTGGGCAACGCCGCAATGCGGACATACCACTGCTTTGTCGTCAATTCTTTCGCTCAATTTTTGCAATACATCTTTTGTATCCTCTAGTTTTAAATAATAGTATTTACTATTAGAAATAAGAAAAAATTATTCTAATATAATGAAATATATCATAGATCAGATCATTATTCCATAATCTTTTACAATATTACCAAAAAACGTCACATTTACTATTATTTTCAACTTTTTTTACTTAAATTCTAAACCAAACAGTATAAGATGAAATTACATGACATATTTAAAATGAGGCATATTCATAGAAAAACAAGGAAGAATAACGGTTATCTGTGTAAAACGCAGCTATCATAAAATTCTATTTTAAAAATTCGTGTTGACAATTGACTATACATTCAACTATAATACAATTGAACAATCATTCAACAGTTCGATTACATGCAGTATGGCAAGTAATGAATTATTACCGGGTTTTACACAAACGAAAGAAAGGTTGGTATGAATATGGCACATAATCATAATCATGAACATACACATGAACATACACATGAGCATCAAGGTGGGGACTTAAATAAAACAAAAATTATACAATTGATATTCGGCATTCTCCTGTTTGGAGCAGGTCTGGTACTGAAAAAAGCATTTCCAAACGCAGCCGCTTATCAGTTTGCCGTGTTTGGACTCAGCTACTTAATACTCGGCGGTGAAGTTGTTATGCAGGCGCTGAAGAACATCTCAAAGGGTCAGATATTTGATGAAAATTTTTTAATGAGTGTTGCTACAATTGGCGCATTTGCAATTGGTGATTTTCCGGAAGGCGTTGCAGTCATGCTATTTTATCAGGTAGGCGAATATTTTCAGGATGCTGCTGTTCGCAAATCCAAAAAATCTATTACATCCCTTATGGATATCCGTCCCGATTATGCCAATTTAAAGCGTGGCGGAAGCACGGAAAAGGTTGATCCTGATAAGGTGAATATCGGTGATATCATCATTATTCGCCCCGGTGAAAAAGTTCCTCTGGATGGGTCGGTTGTCGATGGCGAATCCATGCTGGATACCAGCGCACTGACCGGTGAATCGGTTCCGCGTTCTGTGAAAGCTGGAGAAACGGTTCTGGCGGGCTGCATCAACCAAAGCGGCGTACTGACTGTAGAAGTCTCACGTGAATTTGGGCAATCCACCGTAGCGAAAATTATTGATCTGGTTGAGAATGCCAGCAGTAAAAAGGCTCCTTCTGAAAACTTCATCACAACATTTTCCCGTTACTATACACCGGCAGTAGTAGGACTTGCGCTTCTGCTTGCGGTCGTTCCTCCTCTGTTTTTCGGCGGCATCTGGACGGAATGGATCAACCGGGGACTCATCTTTCTTGTTATCTCCTGTCCCTGCGCACTGGTTATCTCAATTCCGCTTGGATTCTTCGGCGGTATCGGAGCAGCTTCAAGGCAAGGCATTCTGATAAAAGGAAGCAACTATCTGGAAGCGCTTAACAACCTGGATACTGTTGTGTTTGATAAGACAGGTACTCTTACCAAAGGCATATTTGCAGTCAGAAACCTGCTGCCTGCCGGCGATACCACAAAAGCACAGCTTTTGGAATACGCGGCAAATGCTGAAAGCTTCTCCAACCATCCCATTGCCCGTTCCATCACGAAGGCATATGACAAAGAAATATCCAGGGATGCTCTGCAGGACTATGAAGAGATTTCAGGACACGGCATCCGCGTCACAGCGGATGGGGCGGTTATACTAGCAGGAAATGATAAGCTGATGGAGCGGGAAAATATTGCATTCCAGCCCAATGATGAGATTGGAACGAAGGTTTATGTAGCAGTAAATGGCATCTTTGCCGGAACTATTGTAATTGCTGATGAAATCAAGTCTGACAGCCGTGCAGCGATTGCACGCCTTAAGGATGCCGGGGTCCGCAGGATAGTTATGTTAACCGGAGACAACATACAGATTGCAAACGCAGTTGCAAAAGAGCTCGATCTGGATGAGGTTCATGCACAGCTGCTGCCAGATCAAAAAGTGGAGCAGGTTGAAATTCTGAATGCAGGCAAGTCCGCAAAAGGCAAGCTTGCCTTTGTGGGAGACGGCATTAACGATGCGCCGGTACTTGCCCGTTCAGATATCGGTATAGCCATGGGCGGACTGGGCTCGGATGCTGCTATCGAAGCAGCCGATGTTGTCCTGATGACCGACGAACCTTCCAAACTGGCGGATGCCATCACTATCGCACACAAAACCAAACGTATCGTCTGGCAAAACATCGCATTTGCCCTGGGGGTAAAAGGCATCATTCTTCTGTTTGGCGCTTTTGGTATCGCTACCATGTGGGAGGCTGTTTTTGCAGACGTAGGTGTGTCACTGATTGCAATATTAAACGCAATGCGGGTGCTGCAAACGAAAAACTGATATCTTTCCGGAAAGGCAGGAAAAAACTATGAATCGCTTGTATTGGTTTGGTTTTCTTGTATTGGTATTATTTTATGGCAGTTATTTATGTAAACAGCTTCTGTTAAAAAGGCGGGGCATTTCTACAAACCGCCTGGGACGAGGTAATAAACCAGTCCGCACACTTAGAATTGAAACTGCTCTTAAATTTGCTTCTTTTACCATGGCAGCGGTGCAGATCATCAGTCTGCTGGTGGTAAAAGAAGCTTACCTTCTTCTTGCGCAGCATATCATACGCTGCGCAGGTATTGGTATTTCAATGGTGGGGGCGGCGGTATTTATTACGGCTATGGCATGCATGAAAACCAGCTGGCGTGCCGGTGTGGATTCCGGCCAGCACACAGAGCTTATAAGAAGCGGAATTTACCGAATCAGCCGAAACCCTGCCTTTCTGGGATTTGATTTGTTTTACATAGGATTTGCGATGGCATTTTCCAATCCTCTGCAATTGGTGTTCACCCTGTTATGCGTTATACTTTTCCACCTTCAGATTCTGGAAGAGGAGCAGTATCTTCCCATTGTTTTCGGTTCGGCTTACGAGGAATATAAACGTGTAACTGCACGGTATTTTTTGTTTTTTTAGAGAGGGGTGTGTTCAGCCCCTCTTAAACTTTACTGTGAACCATACTTTATAAATATTTTTCCCATTCTCCCATCTCACCTAATTTCTTTCCAATGGAAAAATAATTATATGGTGCATAAATAGCTGGCTTCAATTCAGTCAGATCAATTTTTTCCATATTCATAGTTTTAAATTTTTCATCAATTTGAATATTTTTTATTTCAGCCAAAAAAAGATGAGAACCTTCCAGTTCCAATACTCTTGTCACTTCGCATTCATATACCCAGGGACATTCATCTATGATTGGATGTACCAGAAGTTAATACTGGTATTGAAGCAATTAATCATACTGTTTCTGGAATTCTTACTTCCGAAATACCACAAGCCAATGTGAATCCATTACAGATCTGGATATTAATCTGCAGCCAGATATGGTTACTGGGATTCGCAGTTTTGCTGGCAACAGCTCTTATTGGTCTGCTGCGTCTGAAAAAACAATTACAGGACGCCGCTCTGTGTCAGGATAATATTTTTATTTCGTCCAAAATAGATACTGCCTTTGTCATGGGTATCATTTGCCCGAAAATTTATCTTCCTTCTATTTTAAGCGATGCCGAACAAAACTATATTCTGCTGCATGAGAGGACTCATATCAGAAGACTTGACCTTATTACCGTATACAATTGGCACAAAGAACTGGCTGTTCTAGTATTTTACTTGTATATACCGATAACTCCAAAATCATAAGTTATATTATATTCTGGATTGTCAGAAATGAACTGAATAAATACAGATGTGTTGTCAAGATCAGGTTCTTTATCAAACAGGAACCTGTCAGCCTGGCGTAATGCCTGAAGTGCTGTGGGCATCTC
Source organism: Lacrimispora amygdalina (assembly GCF_900205965.1). Classification (GTDB taxonomy): domain Bacteria; phylum Bacillota; class Clostridia; order Lachnospirales; family Lachnospiraceae; genus Lacrimispora; species Lacrimispora amygdalina_A. The sequence goes on along the minus strand of NZ_OAOF01000003.1, from coordinate 122,293 downwards.
GTTATAGAAAATCTTATTTCTTATTGATGCATCACCTAATACACCATTGCCATCAACAATCACGGAACCAATTAAAGCAATCCCCTCTTTATATTGTTCCCAGGCAATTCTTACCTCGTCGCGCATCTTTGTAATCTGATCCTCCGCATAATTTGAGGCTACAAACACAAATAATTCTGCCGTTATATCGGAATGTGTGATCGTATAAAATCTGCCCATAACAGGTCCATAGGGGTTCATTATATCCCGATATTGCACAAATACCTTTTCAGGATTAAGCTCTTTCACTTTTCCAACCTCTTTCAAAGTTACATATTACGGTTGCTGCTGCAATATGTTTCGGTATAATATATGCCTGATAAATATATCTGTGATAATAACCTACCTGCCAATGGTGATACGATTAATGTTTGCTCCAAACTATGATTTCATTGATAATTAAAATAGACATTTCTCTTACTTTATCACACTATATGAAAGAATATCATTCGTTTTAATTAGAACGACTCTGTGCTTTCATAATTCTATGATGAGCAAAAGCATAAACAATATAGCTGATTAATAACGGAAAATAGAAGTTAATAATTCTGCTGAGGATCATAGAGGAGGGAAGCAGCTCATTAGGATAAAACTGTCCAAACACATTTAAATATGCTTTTTCTGCAATTCCCACAGAACCAGGAAGGGGCACTGCGGCAACTGCAATATTAATAAAGGATTGGCCTGCCATCAGATCAAGACAGTTATTCCTCCTGTAACCGAAACTTAAGTAAACCAGATATGTTACAAGACAATATGCAATCCATTGAAACACAGTAACCACAAACACCTTTAGAAATAAATCCGGGTTTTTTATAATCAGTCTGGATTTTTCACGGTAAGAGATGATCAGAATATCCAGCTTTTCTTTTATTACCTTTGGATTTTTAAAGAGGCGGAATTTTACACCAAGATTTAATGCCAGATCAAGTAAAAAAGGTATGATTACTCTGGAAAACATCAATGCTGATAAAACAACCGTAAGAAAAAACATAACAGAGGCTCCTGCAAGCAGCATCCAGTTAAACCACTGTGCAGACTTCACTAATATATGAGACCGTAACATTGCAAATACTCCACCCATAATAATAATCACAATCTGACTTATGAAAACCATAAGAAATATTGTGATGGCAGAGATATCAACATGAATTTTGTCCTTATTCATATAATACATCTGAGCAGGCTGCCCTCCGCATGCCCCCGGTGTAATGGCGCTAAAATAATTTCCGATGTAAGTATAATCAATACAATTATTATACGAAGCAGTCTGCCCTAATCTATGCATAATCATATAAAAATTCATGGCCTGGCACCCAGCATAAAAAAACATCAAAGCAATTCCAGCAATAAGGTAGAATAGGTGCACACTTCCAACTGCTTTCATTAATTCCCAAATTGAATATTTCTTTAATATAACTGTAACAGTAACCGCCATCAAAGAGGACATGAGTAAAATACTTCTCATCTGGTTTTTTTACTGACTATTTTTTCTTGCATTTAAATGAACCTCTTGTTAAAGTTTATATTTTTTATTATTACCAGGGATTACTAATCCTTAATCTAATCAATTCTCATGTTGTTATTATTTACCAATCTGTATATAATAATATTGACAGGAGGTCAGATATGGAATTTAATGAAAAGCTTCAACAACTGAGATTGCAGTATAATTTAACGCAGGAACAGCTTGCGCAGCAATTATATGTATCGAGAACAGCTATTTCAAAATGGGAAAGCGGCAAGGGCTATCCTAACATTGAGTCGCTCAAGTGTATCTCAAAATACTTCTCCGTTTCAATAGATGAACTGCTATCGGGAGAAGAACTTATAACCCTTGCTGAAACAGAAAATCACTTCAATATCAAAAAAATTTATAACATCATCAGCGGAATTATAGATGTATTGGCAGTTGCATGTATTGTTTTACCAATTTATGGAGAACCTCAGGGCAACCATGTTTACCATGTAAATCTTCTGTCAAATACTCATTTACCAAATATTGATAGCAGGATACATTGGGCTGTTTTTTTATTTATTATTGGAATTGGAATTGCAAGACTTGCCTTTATTTTTTTTAATAAAGAATCATTATACCACATTACCACGAAAGTTTCTATTGCAGCAGGCGTGATAGCAATCTGTTTATATGCTGCGGCAAGAGAACCATATGCAACAATACTTCTGTTCTTGTTTTTTGTAGTAAAGATATTTTTACTGCTGCCCTTATTTTAATTTTCCTCAGTCTTAGGAATCCGTTTCATTAACTATATACTGTCGTCCGAACTGGATGCTTATAAGTTGTCACCTTATAGGTTATCATCTTGAAATGGCGCATCAATAAAATTTTTCGGTACTGCTTCAGTCGCTTTATCAATAAAAGCAGCAATTTTACAGGGACTTTCCTTCAAACCACTATTGACCCATTTTTTTATTACGGCTATACTGCCATATGCGGTAAATGTATACCAATTATCGAATAACTTTTGATCTATATGTTTTACTTCCTTCTTCCATTTTTCAATATTAAAATCGTGGCTGATATAAAGAATACGTTCTAATAAATCTTTATCCCCATTCTCTGAAAATAATACTTCGCATATATTGCTATTTGCTTTTATATACTTGCAAATTTCATACGATAGTTTTCCATCTACTTCAAGGTTCATAGTATTACCCACAACCTGTCTGATATCTTCATATAACTCATCTTCAATATTTGATAGAAGTTCATACTGATTCGCGTAATGTGAATAAAAAGTATTGCGGTTGATATTAGCTTTCCTGCACAAATCTGTCACTGTAATTTTGCTGATAGAACGCTCTCTCATAAGTTCCAGCAAACTGTTTTTTATAACCATCTTTGTATATCTCACTCTTTAATCTGCTTTTTCGTATGCCATAATATTCTCCTCAAAAAATCTGTAAACGAACAATATTTATATTATTTGTTAGATATCGAACGCAATGTTATCGAACTGACTGTTGATTAAGTAACACTGTATTAGTATAATATATTTGGACATTCAATACAAACATAAATTTAACTGGAGGGAAAACAATGGGAAATATAACGCTAATTCCTGTATGGATTATTCAAGATATTTTAGTTTTAATTATTGCCACTTTAATGATTTTTTATATAATTGATAACGAAGAACGTCCAAAGATTGTATTAATGCAATTCGTATGTTTTGTCTTTTTCTACGCCTCAGCCTTTGAAAATGTTGCAGTATTTATGGGAGCTATGGGAAAGGAGGGTTTTTACTCATATGGGCACAGTATCCTAATGATATTCAATGTACCAATAACTGTTCCAATTATCGAGTTTCTTATCGTTTACTCAACGTTACGTGTTTTGAAGACGATAAATATACCGTCATGGACTAAACCATTTATTACTGGACTTAGTGCTATGATTTTTGACTTTTCACTGGATCCAGTCGCAGTAAAACAGATTTTTCAAACTTCGGAAGGAATCATAGGCAGGTGGAGTTATTACCCGCTCCCTGGTGAACCTGTAATATATGGGGAACCAGTCATGAATTTTACAGGTTGGATCTATATAGCCGGATACTGGACTGCCTTTATTTTAATCGGTGAATGGTGGCATAAAAAGAAAGGCTACAGTAATCTAATTGGTTATATATATCCGGTTTTGGCTTCCATTCTTTCTCTGATTTGTTTGGTTTCACCTATATCCAATTTCTTTAATTTTATGGGACCATTTTTCACCAGAACTTCTAATATGCAATGGGTAATGTTAATCTCTCTCTCTGTAATTTCAGTAGGAATTTTAGTGTTAGCCTTCGTCAAGTTCTGGGATCGCCGGTTTGTTAGCTCTTTGAATTATAAAAAAGATTTTCCTATTATGTTTACTTTCCTGGGTTTTCCTCTGATTAATACCTTATTTTGTGTTATTGGTGGGTATATGGAGATACTATGGCTTGTTGTCCTGGCAGAATTGTTATTATTACTAGGCTGGGGTGAAATTTATATTTTGAATAAAAAGTATTTCAATAACCAGCCGTAGGATTCGCTGCCTGTGCAGAATGTATGGTGTGCATTATGCCCTGGACCGGACTGAATATCCGGAAATGAAAACCGGTCAGACAGTCTGCCACAACTGTCTGACCAGCTTAGTTATTTCCTTATTCCGTCGGTATATTCCTATTTTGTCCTTTTTCTCAAAACCTCTTTTGGCGGAACTATTTTATCTGCTATGGAATGTTCCGTTAATTCAGATAACATCCCTATTTTTTTGTTTATCATATTTCTCATACAGTTTGGTACATGCTCTTCATGTGCTCTATGAATAGCAACACATTCTTTGCAGTTTCCATGGTATCTGCATGCCTTCTGACAAGGGCAATGATCTTTTGTTTTAAATTCTTCACGAAATTCAGATGCAAACTCCTCCTGAATGCGCAATCCTTCTAGTCGGTTTCCTTTATGGAACTCTTCCATTGCCGCTTTTTCAATTTTATTTCCGTCAATTATCATTTGTTTTTTCTCCCTCAAGTTTTCTAATATAATTATATAACCAAATCTCCTTGAAAAGTAGTTATATTCAGCCTATAATATATAAAAAAAGAACCATCAAAGGAGGTTCATGAATGTTTACGGAAGCCCCTGTATACTCACATAATCCTTATCACACAACACAATTTCCACTTCTGGTTTTAAATGTAAAAAACCGTACCTGTATTCCTTTCAACGAAGGATTTCAGGTATTACACTGGCACGATGAAGTACAATTCGTTTATATTTTAAAGGGAATTGTTTGCGTTAAAATATATGATGAAGAATTTAATTTACAAGAAAATGACTGTATATTTATTAATCGTACCGTACTGCATCACATAACAGAAAAAGAAGATTGTCATTATCATAGCTACATTATTCCAGCACGAATGCTATCTTTCTTTTCCGGAAGCATTATGGAACATGATGATGTGGGTGCAATCATTAATAACCCCACCTTCACACATTATTTACTGTGCTCTGATAACCTAACACACAGTTCTGCTCTTAATCAGATACGTCTACTAGACAAGTTATACTTTCAAGATAGAAAATACGAGCATCACGAATATCGTCTTTCTATTCAATTATCCAAGGTCTGGCTGGAATTTATCTCTCTTCTTCACGACAGGAAGGAAGTATCGCCTTCAAAAAATTACCAACGAATACGAGCAATAATATCTATAATACACGCAAATTATAAACAACCAATTTCAATACAGGATATTGCCAATGCTGCCCATATCAGTAAAACTGAATGTTTACGCTGCTTTCAAAAATTTGTGCATGATTCCCCTTATCAATATCTGTTGAAATATCGCCTGCATATGAGTACATCATTACTTATTGCTACAGAAATGTCGATAACGGATATTGCATTGGCTGTAGGTTTTCATTCCATAAGCTCGTATATTAAATATTTTAAAATTTATTACCAGACAACCCCCTACAAATATAGAATTGAAAACAAATCTACGTAAGCTTTCAATACACAAGCAAGGTCGTAAAAATAGGCGATTTTTTCTGTATATGAACCCAAAAATTGCGGAAAGGGAACTGATCTGAAAAATATGTTTCAACTTTTGTCGTATAGCTGCCATCCAGTATCCTTTCAAAGTGGAAGGCAGGACATTGAGCTAAATAACGCATTTCGTCTTTTGAAAATGTTTTATCCGGTAAAATCAAATGCAGCATCAACATGGCAAGTATAAATATAAACGGAATTATACGCATGAGGTTCGGTAAAGTGGCAGAAGTTGTCTTTCTAATTATTCGCATTGCAATCCTCCAGATCAAAATCGAAAATAAATAAATGGGTTGTAGGTGGAGCCAACCATATACGCCGTCAAAAAAAACATGAGTATACAATAATACACGTTTGCCGCTATTTTATAAATATTGCATTGAATTCTTATTAAAGATAATGCCAGTTTCTTCGGCAAAGGTGTGGCCGCTATGATACATATAAGATACAGGACGGTATACTGTTCAAGTTTAGCAATTGTTTGGACATCAATTAATACATTGTCTCCCGCTCCTAACAGGATCCCAAGATAATTCAGCGCATCTGTCAGGTTGGTAAATTCAAAAAACACCCAGCCTATCACAACAAGCAGCAGCGAGTAAATGATACGGACAGCTTTAGGCCATCGTTTCATACGCTTATGCAAAAACAATCGTTCAATTAATATTAAAGTACCAAAATAAAGCCCCCATATAACAAAATTCCAGCTCGCGCCATGCCATAGTCCTGTAAGAAACCATACGATGAGTATGTTTCGTAGCAGTTTCCATTTGCCCTCACGATTCCCGCCAAGAGGAATATAAACATACTCCTTAAACCACGATCCAAGGGAAATATGCCACCGCCGCCAAAATTCCGAAATACTCTGCGAAACATATGGGTATTTGAAGTTTTCTTTGAAATGAAAGCCAAACATTTTTCCCAATCCGATGGCCATATCTGAGTATCCGCTAAAATCGAAATAAATCTGTAAAGTAAAGGCAATGATTCCAGCCCATGCCATGAGTACAGAAATTTCTGTACCGGGCATGGCTTTTACCTCAGACCATAGCAGGCCTATATTATTGGCCAGCAGGACCTTTTTGGCCAGACCACACAGGAAACGGCGAAGCCCCGAGCTAAATTTTCGAAGGTTCATGCGTCTGTCAACTAACTGTGATTCTATGTCCGCATAGTTCACAATCGGCCCGGCCACCAGCTGTGGAAACATCGAAATATAAAGTGCAAACAAAATCGGGCTTTTCTGTGATTTTATTTTCCCCCTGTATAGATCAATCACATAGGATAGAGCCTGAAAGGTATAAAACGAAATCCCTATAGGCAGTGCCGGTGCTGCAGCATTCAGATTCCATCCGCTGACGGTAGTTATTGTACTTATTAACATGCCGAAGTACTTAAAATAGGCGAGACAGCCTAAATTAAACACCAGACTTATTATTAAAAAAAGCTTCTGCTTTTGTCTGCTTGTACTATTTTTATCTAAAAAATAACCTATACAATAATTAATCATTATGGAGATGCACATCAATATTACATAGGCAGGCTCTCCCCATGCATAGAAAAACAGGCTTGCGGCAAGCAGTACAATATTCCTCAAATACAGTCCCAGGATCCATGGGCGAGCCGTTCTCGGAATGAACGACCCACCTAGAGAATAATATAATATTAATGTGACTGGTAAAAAAGCGAATGTAAAAAACAGGCTGCTGAATACCATATGCCCTCCGTTATAATGATTCAGCGAGCTTATCAAGCCATAGCTGATAAGATCGTCTGTGCAGACGATACTCAGCAGCACAAACCGGATCCTGAACCACTTCTTTATTATGCAGAAAAGTCCGGTGCAACCCCGAATTCATGCATCTATATCGGCGATATGCCGACAGATATTGCATGTGCAAATGCGGCTGGTTTTGCTTCCGGACTCGTTACCTGGAACCATTCATCCGTCTGGGAACCTGATGTTGATTATATATTTTCATCGCCTGAGGATCTGCTTAAGCTGTACAATATATAGATCACCATCACTCACTATTTCCAACGGACAATTCAAATACTTATATACATTTTACTAAATCAATTTAGGCTTCACTCTTCTGCCCGCGTTTTGTTCTATTGCATAAGCTGTATTTAATAATTCTTCATCCGTTTGAGCAATGATATTTATTCCGTAAGGCATTCCATTATTATATAGCCCACAGGGTACCGTAATTGCTGGTAAACCAGTATATTGAACAATGGGGTGATCTTTAAATACAATACACACATTCACCTCCTTTAACTGATCACTCATATATCGTTTTGTGGACTCCATATCTTTTAACGTATCCATATATATGGATTCTGTCATATCACCAGAGGTATTATTCTGGGCTTCTTCTAATAATATTTGACCATATCTTAAGGCTTCTTCTTTATGGTTATTGTTAAATTCAATAATTTCCTTTAAACTTTTTATTCTATAATCTTGAGGTAACTCAGCTAAGTATTGATTCATAGCATACTTAAACTCATATTTTTTAATGTCATCGATCTTTTTATTAGAAATTGTTTTGAGATGTAATCGTTTTAAGATTGCACCAGCTTCCTTTAATTTATCTAAAACACCATTCGCCTTCTTTTTGTCTTCCTGCGACATATTATCGATAGCAGATTGGTCAATCCCTATTACAGTACCTTTAAGACTTGTCTTTTCTGTAAAGTGTATTTTATTGGCTGATATTTCATTAAAAATAATAATTGCATCTTTAACAGTTCTTGTCATGGGACCAACCATATCAAGAGTAAAACTTATGGGTATAATACCTTTTATACTCAAAGCACCCTTACCTGGACGGTACCCTACAATACCATTCTTTAAACCAGGAGATATGATAGAGCCGGAAGTATCGGTGCCAAAAGCTGCCATACATAAATCAGCTGCAACTGCAACCCCTGAACCGGTACTGGAACCTGCCGGGCTTTCACCTAAAACGTATGGTGATTTTACAATTCCTCCTTTTGAACTATATCCGTTAGGCATTCCCTTCGTCATATAATTAGCAAATTCAGTCATATTTGTTTTGCCAAGAATAACAGCACCTTTTTTCCTTAAAATTTTAACAATCTCAGCATCCGTTTCTGCAATTGAATCTGCCAATGCCAGCGATCCTGCGGATGTGTGCAAGCGATCTGCAGTATTTATATTGTCTTTTAAAAGAATCGGTACCCCGTAAAGCAAACCAAAATCACCATTATTTCTTTCATCAAGCTCCTCTGCTATTGTCATAACATCAGAATTTATCTCACAGATAGAATTTAATCCTTGAGAACCTTTGTCCAAAGAGGCAATTTGCTCTAAATATTGTGAAACAATCTCTTTTATAGAGAAGGTTTTATTTTTTATTATCTTACTTAATTCAGTAATTGTTATTTCGTCTAGATTTATTTTGGCTGCCATATTTTTCTCCTGCTTCTGTTTGACATTCTATAGTTATATTTTTACTATTATCTTCCTATATAGTTTGATTTATTCAAATGAAAAATTGTTATTGACAAAAAATGGACTTATGTGTTTTCTTCACAAAGTCCATTCTTATATTTCCGTATTTAAATCTCAATTACTTTTCCCGTATTGTTATAAAGAAATTGCTCTTTTAGTTCCTCACTAATAAGACAAATTCCTTCCTTTCCAGTACAATGTGACACTGCAATTAATTGTATTTTCATATCTTTGAAAGCAGCCATTGTTTTTTTCATTCTAAATTCATCTGCTTCAATTAAATGTGTTCCACCAATCACCGCATGAATAGGGATATTAACTCTTTTGGAAATTGTTTTTAATATATTTACAATTCCAACATGAGAACAGCCAACAATTACAACTAATCCTTTTTCTGTAATAATTCCCATTGATATTTCATCATCAAAATTGTCTGGAGTAAATTCATCATTTTCTTTTATAAAAAATCTGCTGTTTCTAACTTCATAGTCCGTATATCTAGAAAAATGATGAAAAACAATAATATGATCTGTCAAATAAATCATGTCTTCTTTTACTTTTCTTAAAGAGATCTGTTTTTTTGCTATAAATTCTTCATCAAATGAATTTCCATTAAATTTATAACCTGGTGCATCTGCAGTTTTGTATTTAGGCTTAAAGAATTCTTCGCCTACAATGAATTGCGGAACTTTATCAACTTCACTTATAAACTTTTCAACTCCACCACTATGATCATAATGTCCATGACTGATGATACAATAATCTAATTTATCTAAATTTTTATGAAGAGACTTGGCGTTTTTTATAAAATCTCCACTTTCTCCAGTATCAAATAAAATATTCTTTCTATCAGTCTCTATGTATAAAGATAACCCATGTTCATATAGCAGCTGACCCTTGTCATCTGGATTATTTTCAATTAACGTTGTTATCTTTAGTTCCATCAAAATTTTTTCCTCTTTCCTGATACCATAAAAGATTTTTCTGCAAATAGCTCACCTTTCTTAATCGTTACAATGACCCTCATGAGAATGTTCAGTACAAACACTTCCTGTAGATTTTAATCCACCTGCAATATATAGTTTTACAATATCATCAGTATTTCCCTGTGCTCCAACTACAACTTCAATCCCATTTTCGTTAAATAAGTCCTGTGCTGTTTCTCCCATTCCACCAGCAATAATAACATTTGCTTTCTGCTCTTTTAAAAAGACAGGAAGATATCCTGGTTTATGACCCGGGTTTGGTACAAAAACTTTATTTTTAACTTCAACATTCTCTACATCATAAATAGTAAAGCCTTCACAATGTCCAAAATGTCCACTTACAAACTTTCCATCACTCGCTACTGCTACATTCATTTTTTATTCCTCCAATTATTGTTTTATTTTTTCATGAGGCTATTCATACGAACCCACATTTCTTCAATTGCTTTTCTTGCAGGACTTTCTGCAAACTCTGTAATTGGTTTTAATGTGTTAACCGACTTCATGACCAATTTATCAAAAGGTATTTTTCCTACTACAAACAGATTCTTTTCTCTGGCAAAGTTCTCAATCTGAGAGGTCATATCTGAATTGATGTTATACTTATTCACACAAATCATTACCTGTGTTTCAAAATGTTCAGCAAGCTCCAAAATTCTTTTTAAATCATCCAGCCCAGATCTGGTCGGTTCTGTTACGATAAGTGCAACATCCGTATCCGTAATCGATGCGATTACAGAACACCCGATTCCAGGAGATCCATCAAGAATTACGATACTGTTATTCTCTTTAAAACTTTTTGCATTCTTTCTTAGCCCGGTAACCAGTTTGCCTGATCCATCACTTCCTATTCCCATCATTGCTCTGGATATGATCCCTTTATCCGTTTTTGTTATAAAAGTATCTGCTGTTTTTTCGTCTACCAATTTGATCGCGTTCTGTGGGCACACCAAAGTACAGGCTCCACATCCTTCGCAGCTAAATGAGTCTAATGTCCAATTTTTTATTGCACCGAACTTACAGACTTCTTCACAGATTTCACATTCTATACAAAGACTCTTGTTTATCTTTGCTTTTTTACCACCATAGAAGTCTTTCTTTTCAACATCCATACCTTTATAGAACAGATACAGGTTGGGTGCATCTACATCACAATCAACTTTTATCACATTTTTAGCCAATTCAGACAACGCAGCTACAACGGTCGTTTTCCCGGTTCCTCCTTTTCCGCTTAACACTGATATTACCATGTAAACGCCTCCTTTATCTTCTCTGCCATATCGATAAAATCCTTTTTGTGATTGTCGTTCTCACATAACATCATTCCTTTTGAATATAACGAGGCGGCTTCCATACTGTATGGAACAGTTCCAAAAATTTTAACATCATTGGTCCGGCAAAAAGTTTTCACCATATTATCTTTTCCGTCATCTTTATTAATGATAATTCCATATGGGATGTTATAAAGTTTTACAAGCTCCACAGCCATTTTTAAATCATGAAGACCAAATTCCGAAGGTTCGGTTACTAAAATTGCTGCATCTGCATATTTAAGGGCAGTTACTACATTACATGAAGTTCCTGGCGGACAGTCAATAAGATGATCTTCATTCGGTAATTCTTTCAAGCGTTTGTTTATTACTGGAACTGCCATTGGCTCCCCTACATTAAGAATACCGCGGTAACAGGGAATCTCTTTTGCATTTCCACTTTCCAGCTTACCAATAGCTCGCTTTACATAAAATAAAGCAGCCGTCTTACAGACCAGCCTGCAGGCACCACAGTCATGACACAATTTCTCAAAAACAACAATCTCTTTTCCAGCTTTTGCAAGCGCATTAAACTGACATGCTTTTGCACAGGCTCCACATAAAACACACTTTTTTTGATCAATATGAGGATATTCCACAAAAATATCTTCTCTTTTTTGAATAGAAGGATTCAAAAAGATAAATCCATTCGGCTCTTCCACATCACAATCAACATAACTAACCCCCAATGTCATTGCGAGATTTGCAGATACCGTTGTTTTACCAGTTCCTCCCTTTCCACTCAGTATTGCTATATTCATGCCATTCTCCTCGTATTCATCTATTTCATTCCGTGATGTGCACTTCCTTCAGCGTTAATCTCTGTAAGTCCATTGTTTTGAAACATTTCAATTGCTCTAAATACTGGAAATGCATCACAACTATACGCCTTGATTCCGGCTTTTTCTATCAATTCAAATGAATTCGGACCAAGTTTGCCGGTAATAATCACTGATACGTTCTCTTCTATCACTTGGCTTGCTGCTGCAATTCCAGCTCCTCCTCCAGAAGATACACCAGCGTTTCCTATTGTTTTAAATTCTCCTGACTCTGTGTCATAAATCAAAAAATAATCGCACCTACCAAATCTTCTATCCAATAGGCTTTCTTTATTCTGACCTGTTGCTGATATTGCAATTTTCATATTGTACCTCTTTTTCGCTCTTGTTTTTATGGGCATATGCTAATTACTATATTACTATTCATAATGGTTTTTGTCAAATGCCAATTACAAATATTTAAAATTTCTAATTGGCATGCTTCTACTCAATATGTGTGGTGTCAGATTGGTGCTGCTAATGATGATTATGCAAAGTTTCATATGTGGTCGAATGTGAAACGCAAGAAAGACCACTCTTTTCTTCCTAAAAGGATGAAAACAAGCGGTCTTTCGACTCACAATATACGGATGTGTTCACTAGTACTTAGATTTCGTATGCTGTCTAAGTTTACAGTCAACTGTTATTGCCTTCTATCAATTCTTTCAAACTAATACTGGGATTAGTATAGCGTCCTCTGCTTTGTGTCTTATTCTTATAGTTAATAGCCATCTTAGGGCACCATTGCACACACGCCATACATTGTTCGCAATTGTGATTAAAACTCGGTTTTTTATTTTTCATTACTATGTTGGCAGCAGGGCAAACTGCCTCACAGGTTCCGCAACCCGTACAAGCGTCGGAAACATTAAACCCTTTGTCTTTTCTGGGGAATATTAATTTGGGGGCAATAGAAGTTGATACATTAAGAAGCTCGTTTACCTTACCTGCGGGCTGCTGCGTTTTGGCTGTAATCTTTTGTACCAATGCAGGTATACGATCGGTAGCAATTTGATATTTCTCCGGGTTTCTCTCGTTCATTTTATACATCGCAACATAATTTGAAACCATACTGATTTTCTCTGCAAAATTAAGTGTTATACCTTTGTTTTCCAAAATTTTGGCAAGGGCAGTTAACGCAACACCGCTTGCGCCACCACAGCCAGTCACAGCAAAAAAATATGCGTTTTTACTTTTTTCAAGTGACATTTCGCTTATAAATTGTGTTACTCTTCGCGGCAAATTGAAAGCGTATGTCGGATATACAAAACCTATATAATCATACACTTCATTGCTGTCATGTCTCCCTTTACCCATAGATACCAACTTACAATCCGGTAATGATTCGGCTATTTTTTTAGCTACCTGTAAGTTATTTCCTGTTCCTGTAAAATAATAAATAATACTTTTCAATTTGCATAGCCTCCTATTTAACTTAAATCATCTAACTCCAGTTCAAGAGTTCTTGAGTCTGTACACTCGACCATATCAAGAGTTGTAATAGGACCAAGAAAAACTAAGTGAGCAGCTGCCTGGAACTAATATTACATGTTACATTATTTATTATTTGTAGTTTGTTATATTAATAATACCACGTGTTGTGATATGTTACAATATATTTATTTTGTAACATATCATTTTTTTGCTAAAGAATGTTGTTCCATCTTTGATTTTAAACATAGTCTGAATCTTGGAATACAAATAATTCATGCCCACAACAATTCCAATTGGGACTGTCAAGGGCAGCAATTCGATTCATCTATCAGGATTTTTAAGTCCTCTAATCAGAAGATTAATAACAGATTCTATTTTTTGCTTTCGATCAGTATCTTCAAATGAGTTTGGATGGATAAAGACGCTGGTTGCAAGATATACGGCTCTTGCCGCTTGATAAGGTGATTCCGCAAAAAATACACCTTCCGCAATTCCTTGTACTATAATCTCTTCAATATAGCTAATGCCTTCTTCTATACCTTTTTCTATGACTCCCGCAGAGCTTTGTGCTAGTTTAATGTAATTTGCAAACATTTCCGGATCTTCAATAGCACTGTTGCGTTTAGCTTCTGCATAGTCTTCAAGTAAATGAATAAGCTTAATATCAGCAGAATTATCTTCTTTTAAAATATCCTTTATAGAAGCATGCAAATATGAAAGCCAGCGTTCTGTAACAGCATTCCAAAGGTCGGTTTTCCCATTATAATACCGATAAAGGGCAGCATGGCTAACTTTTAATAATTTCGCTACGTCAGAAATATTCGCTTTTTCTGGTCCGAAACGGCGAATAACTTCTTCTGTTGCATTGAGTATTGTTTCTTTATCTAACGAGTTCTTATTCAAATTAATTACCACTTTCCTGTTTTATTTCCTATTATATCATGTTTAATTTCAAGTATCAAATTACTTCATTTGTAACATTAGCAAAATGGAGTACCGGATTTCCTTTTTGTTGCCGGTCACTGGCCGACAGGAATTTCTTCTGATTTTGTCTTGCTGAGTCATAATTTGATATAGTGTGGCGTTTAAATATTAGTTCCATTATTTCAAATCTTCCCTTTTGAAATGGTGATAGGTCATAAAGAAACCGACTGCCGATAACATAAATATGATTCCCAAAGATAAGGCAGTAGGGTAGCCAGTACTTTCAATTTTGCCCTGCACAAGAAAAAATGTGGCTGTCCACGGATATAATGCACCCCATTCTTGATTTGCGAGAGCTGCACTGCCCATGACGATAACAGCAGAACCAATCATAGGCGCAACAAATCCCTTGGTTATCCCTGCAGCAAATACAAAAGGAGAAGTTGTTAAAAACATTAGGATACCGCCTAATAGAAACTTTGGAAACCATTCAATTGCCACAAGCAAGCTGTATTCTTTCAGTGTAAAAACAGCGTGGTATATTCCACAAACGACATAAATACCTGCCCATGTCACAATATTAAGAGTAACAATCCAAAGCAGTAAGGAACAAAACTTGCCAAACAGTAGTTTTGTTCTAGAGACAGGAATGGGTAATATAGTTTTAAGTGTACTTTCTGTATATTCTCTACTGAATAAGAATGAAGCAATTGCCACATAAACCATCATATTTGTCAGTAGCATGGTATAGAGTATACTGCTGTTGTAAACGTCAGATAAGGTAAAAACAAACTCTGGGTTATCATAATGAGTTTGCACAGCCTCTAATAGCATTAACAATGGTGTGGACAGTACTCCTGTAATACTAATTGGTATTATTTTTGACCGCTTTAATTTTAGTAGTTCACAATAGATAAGATTACGCAATGCCACCACCCCCAATCAGTTTAGTGAAATATTCCTCTAAGTTTTCTTCACTAGTATTTATCTTTGTGACAAGAAGTCCGTTTAAGGCAAAGTCACGATTGATGTCACCTATACTATGACTGAAATCGTAAATTTTCAGCGTATTATCATGCACCGTAAAGTCTGTGATTTGGTAGTGGTTTTCTAAAATTTCTGCCGCCGCATGTCCATCCGACAAATCAAATTGAATGTATTTTCGGTTTCTTTTGTGTGGCTCTGCTATATCAAACTCTTCAATCAAACGTCCCTTGTGCATAACACCAATAATATCTGCAATCTGCTCAATCTCGTTTAAAACATGGCTTGATATAAAAATAGTGATGCCATTATCGTGGCTAAGTTTAGATAGAAATGAACGGATTTCTGATATTCCGATTGGGTCAAGTCCGTTAATTGGTTCATCAAGTATAAGTAGCTCTGGATCGTGCATCAGGGCAGCGGCAATACCAAGCCGTTGTTTCATGCCAAGGGAATAGTCAGCAAAGATCTTTCTTTTTTCTTCATGCAGCCCCACAATTTCAAGAGCATTTAAGACTGCATTTTTGCAAAGTTGTCCTCGTAATCTAGCAAGAATATATAAATTCTCATACCCTGTTAAATTACCATAAAACCCTGGTGTTTCAATAATCGAACCTATTTTATTATAAATAGCAGTTTCATTGTCCTTATAGTCTTTACCAAATAGTCTGACAGTTCCATCTGTTGGAAAAGTAAGTTTCAACATCATTTTCATTGCGGTAGTTTTCCCGGCTCCGTTTCTGCCAAGCAGTCCATAAATCTTCCCTTTTGGAACATGAAGACTTACTTTATCAACAACAGTAACAGTTCCATATCGTTTAGTGAGATTGTTTGTTTCAATAATAAATTCCATAACCATTATTCCTTTCTGCGGATTTCTATACTGCTGACCACAAATTTATTATCCGTTCCAGTGTTGCAAAAGCCAAGAAACCTACTGTCACAATAGAAAAAAACTCTGACACTTATCGTGTCAGAGCCTATTTTCAAGGGTTCCCATAGTCTTTTACTTAATTTTCAATCGTTTCATCAACAACGGGTCTTCCGTTTAGCAGACAAACCGTCTCCACGTGCGGTGAAAGATGTTTGTTATACTACATGGCGTAAATATCACCTTACCCCATCCGTAAACCATCTATTTTCTCACCTTAATGGCAAAAGCCGTTGGCAACATTAATGCTTTTCTGCCAAAATCATTATCTGATGCCATTGCTTTTTCTTTGTCAGTTTCTTCGATAAGTTCTTCAACAATAAAACCATTTCTGGCTAAAGAGTTAATATATGTACTCAACATACGATTAGAAAGCATAATTTCTTTGTTGCCCATATCAGCACAATACCATTCTTCATTAAAATAGGAATTACTAAAAACAAGTTTACCATCTTCAACTGACACACATTTATGAATGGGATGTGACCAACCGAAAACGAATACTCCATCTTTTTTCAAATAAGAATGAATACGTTTAAAGGTTTTATCCAAGCCTGTTGTCCAACCAATTCCATAAACAGAATAAACTAAATCGAAATAATCAATTGGTATTCCACATTCATCCTCCATAGGGGAACAAATTAGTTTAGCACTGATTCCTTGTGTCTGAAGATAATTTTCAGTTCTTTCAATTTGATTTGCAGATATATCCACCCCCCACAAATCAGTTGCCCCTAAATCTGCAACATATTTTAAGGAATGACCATTACCGCAACCGATTTCGAGCACACTTTTATCCGACAAATCTCCAAGTAAGTTCAACTTCTCCTTTGATGGTAAATAACCTCCCCACTTTGGTAAAGCTGTTACACCCAAAAACTCACTTCCTATTGTATTCCAAAACTCGATATTAGTTTTATGGGCTTCGCCCACATTTATATCAATATTAGCCACCTTACCTAAAACTTTACCACCGACAATGTTCTTTTTCATTTTCTCTGCTTCTTCGATAAGTTTCATAATATTTTCCTCTGCTTTCTTTTTGTAGTCTGCATCGGTCAGCTTTTCTCCTGAAAATAACTCGTTAAGATTGATTTTGAGAATTTCACAAATCGGCATCATAAGGGACAATTCAGGCATTCCGTTGCCACATTCCCATTTGCTTACAGTTTTATTGCTAATTCCAAGAGTATCAGCAAATTCACACTGAGTTAAGTTCCGCTGTTTTCTCATTTTTGCAATAAATCTTCCAATTTTAACTTGATTCAAGCCGACACCGCCTTTCTTTGAGGATATTATATTTCAATCACTAGTAAAATCACACCCACGAATCGTAGAATTTATATAAGAATTATTATAGAAAGCTTTTCAATCAGCTATCATCCCAAAATACTCCAACGCATAATTAACCTTAATCCTATCATCGGATTTTCTTACCCTTAAGTAACCCGCTGCCTGAATTAACCAGTTTTTTGTGCTATCTGCCCGCTCTTTTTAGCTAAACCTGTTCCCGAATGGGGATTTATCTGCCATGATGAATATGACGTAAATAATAAATACAATTATAAGTATTATGTTTTGGGAAGTAAACGTTATCGGGTATTGACTTTTTATATGACCAAGAAAATAGCGATGAATGATATGCAATCGATGACTTCAAAGATGTTGCCTTATTTTACCAGTCAGAAGATGAACAAGTAGCCTTTGATGTGTATTTAGTGGGCATAAAGAATTGGTGGACTACATATATTCTCCCCCAACCTCAAGAGTATCAACCGTATCCCTGCCAAATCTACTAATACTCTTGGTGAGTATGATGTCTAGGTTGTGGGATTGACAATCTTCCAGTATCCTTACAAACTCACTACGATAAGAACCTGTTTTACTGGATGCAATGTCCATATACACATCCACTAGTAACCACTGTGGTGTAGATGCAGTTAATCTTGTTAATGCCGATACTTGTGTTGTTAGGCTTTTTAGTTGGTCTACACTATTTGTACTCACACGGCAGTATATACCCACTCGCTTATCTCTCTTTGAAGGTTTCGCTGGTATATAATGAACTATTTTGTTTTCGGTCATGATAAAACCTCCGTAATTACAGATCCTTTGATCAATTGGATTTTGTCTGCTTCATAAAATGCTCATATTCTCACATAGAAATGTCTTTTAATATAATATTAACAGCGCTCTCTAAAGAAACATCCTGTTTGAAACTCTTCTCTGGAATTATCCCAATGAAATCTTTTTCATTCCACCATCGAAGCATTTCTGCTTCTCCAAATTCAAACTTTTTTTCTTTGGTTTCATGTCGTCTTAGTGTTTCCTCAAATGGAATGTCATAGTAATACGCGAACAATTTTTCTTTATATAATTCTGTAGCGGTTTCAAATAATGGTTTATACCAGTTTGCATTCAAAATTCCTTCAAGAATAACATATTTACAATGTGATTTTCCGTATTTCAAAAGTGTAATCAATAATGTCAAAGCTTCCGTATTTTTTCCATCATGTGCCCACAGCATCTCGCGTCTAACAATGTCTTGTGAAATCAAAAGAGTATTTCTTCCGATTTTTCTTTGAAGCATTTTTGCAACACTTGACTTCCCGCTACCTGAATTTCCCCTTAAAATAATAAGTGTTGACATTATTTATACCTCCCATTTTCTGCTTATTACTCTGCCAGATAATATGAATAATCTACATTAACATGAATTTATATTTCCATTTAATATCACGACTAATAAACATCTAAGCATATTACGCCAATATTAATTAGTCTATTCTCGCAACATATCTGTCTACTCAACCTACCAAAAAGTAATTCTGTCTACTCAACTATGCGACTTTTCACAGTAGATATATTCCCGTAGAATAGCCATTTTACAAGGGGTTCTGCCATTCTGCAAATCAGCAAAATACGCAGAACCCCTTATTTACTACACTTTTAAACCTTTTACTTTTCAACCCTTGACATCAATACTACGCACTCAACATGTGTGGTCCACGGAAACATATCGCACCCTCTCACCATAACAAGTTCATACCCTCTCTCCGCCAGGTACTTCAAATCCCTTGCCAACGTCGCCGAATCACAGCTTACATACACCACCCGCTTCGGTCCCATCTTCACAATGGTCTCCAGACATTTCTCATCGCAACCTTTTCTTGGCGGGTCCACGACAATTACATCCGCATATATATGATTCTTTTCATATTGTTCCGGCAGTACCTCCTCTGCCTTTCCTACAAAAAACTCTGCGTTCTCAATACCATTTTGCCTTGCATTTTCCCTTGCATCATCAATTGCCTGAGGGACAATCTCCACTCCATAGACCTTCTTTGCCTTCTGTGCAAGAAACAGGGATATGGTTCCGATTCCGCAATACAGATCCCAGACCGTCTCTTCGCCGGTAAGTCCTGCATACTCCAGAGCCGTTCCATATAGCTTCTCTGTCTGCACCGGGTTCACCTGATAGAAAGAGAGAGGAGAGATACGGTACTGCACAGATCCGATGTAATCCGTGATATACCCCGGTCCATAAAGATTCTCCACCTTGTTCCCCAAAATCACGTTTGTCCGTTCCTTATTCACATTCAGCGATATACTTGTCATTCCGGGTATCTCAAGCAGGCTTTTCACCAGCTCATCGATATGTGGCAGCTGATTTCCGTTAATAACCTGACATACCATCAGCTCTCCTGTGTGGAATCCTTTCCGGATCAGTGTATGGCGAATCAGCCCCTTATGCGTGCTCTCCTCATAAGGAGTCAGATGGTATCGTTCCATGTGGGCCTTAATCCGCTTTAATACCTCTTTATTCTCCTCCACGCCTAACAAACAGTCCTCACATCCGATAATAGCATGGGTCCTTCCGGCATAAAAGCCTGCAACTGGTCTTCCTTCCTTATCCAGTCCCCAGGGAAACTGAGCCTTATTGCGATATCTCCATGGCTCGTCCATTCCCATAACAGGAAGCATCGGGACATCGGTAAAGCCGCCGATCCGGGTAATATTACCATAAATTTTTCTTTCCTTATAGCGAAGCTGCTCTTCATAGCTCATGGTCTGAAGCTGACAGCCTCCGCACTGCCTGGCTACCGGGCATTCAGGGGTAATTCTGCTTTCTGACGGTTTTATAATTCGCTCCAGACGGGCAAAACCGTAGGTTTTTTTCACCTTCATGGCTTTTGCCTCCACCTGATCACCGATTACCGTATCTTTAATAAACCAGATGAACCCATCTGTTTTACCGATCCCTTCCCCGGCTTCACTCAGATCCTCTATCATCACCTGGAACCTGTCATTTTTCTTCCAATCTGCCATTTTTTCCTCCAATAAACTCCTCATTTGAACTAATTGTATCCTGTTTTCTGTCAGGAAGCAAGAAAAGAAAACAGGAGCCGGACAACTCCCGTAAGACAGACCGTCTTCCTTCGTTGTTCAGCTCCCGAAAATTTATCTGCCTTTTCCGTTGGCTTTTTCCATATGGATATTTTTACCTTTAATTTTTACATCCTTCATTGCAGTTAACACGGCATCTGCGTTCTCTCTGGGAACCTCTACAAATGTATATTTGTCATACATATCGATGCTTCCTACCATCTTACCGGGCATACCGGATTCTCCCGCAATGGCACCAAGAATATCTCCTGGTTTTACGTTCTGATTCTTGCCGATGTTAATGAACAGACGGGCCATATCATCTCTGGTAGACTCATATCTTCCGCCATTGCCTCCGCGGCTGTTGCTTCTTCCTCTGCCTCTGTTTCCGCCGCCGAAGCCTTCCAGCTCGTCAAGGGAACGGGGTTGTCTGGTATCGATGATGTCTTCGTTCTCCTCACCCATCATCATCTTTAAAAGAGCTGCTGCCAGATCAAGAGAAGTGTAATCCTCTTCCAGAAGCTTTTTCTCAATGATATTGACTGTCTTGCTGAGATCTGTATCGCCGATGGTCGATGCAACACCTTCCAGGATCTTATCCACTTTAATTGCAGTAACATCATTAAGAGATGGAATTGCCTGAGGTACGATCTTGGTCTTGCAGTAACGCTGAATGTCACGGAGCTTGTAAACTTCCTTGCCTACCACGAAGCTGAATGCAATACCTTCACGGCCGGCACGGCCTGTACGGCCGATACGATGTACGTAGTACTCGTCATCCTGTGGAAGATCATAGTTAAATACCGCCTCTACGTCGTCTACGTCGATTCCACGGGCCGCTACATCAGTTGCCACTAAAATCTCTGTCTTACCGTTACGGAAGCTGTTCATGACACGGTCACGCTGGATCTGCTTTAAGTCTCCGTGAAGACCTTCTGCAAAATATCCTCTTCCCTGAAGTGACTGTACCAGCTCATCTACCTGCTTTT
The DNA here is from genome assembly GCF_900205965.1 of Lacrimispora amygdalina. Classification (GTDB taxonomy): domain Bacteria; phylum Bacillota; class Clostridia; order Lachnospirales; family Lachnospiraceae; genus Lacrimispora; species Lacrimispora amygdalina_A. Next base: position 100,463 of record NZ_OAOF01000003.1, on the reverse strand, counting down.
TCGTATTACAGAAAACAACAGAAAGCTTCGGTGCATACATGTCTAAAAGACGGCACATTACTTCCACCTTGCTCTTTGGTTTCACCTCATAATAATACTGGGTCACCTTCGGTACAGTCAGCTCTTTCTTCACTACCTTTACCTGTACCGGATCCTGCTGGAACTTTCTTGCAATATCTAAAATAGCAGGAGGCATGGTTGCGGAGAACATCACGGTCTGCCGTTCTTCGGGAAGCTGGCTTAAGATAGTTTCCATATCCTCTAAAAATCCCATGTTAAGCATTTCATCTGCTTCATCCATCACAACAGTATGGACAAAATCAAATTTAACGGTTTTCCGGCGCATGTGGTCCATCACACGTCCCGGTGTTCCGATAATAATCTGAGTACCGTCTTTTAAAGAACGGATCTGTTTCACAATGTCCTGGCCTCCGTAGATAGGGAGAACCTTCACACCATGCATATATTTAGCAAGCCTGCGGATCTCATCTGCCACCTGAATAGCAAGCTCTCTGGTAGGACAGAGGGCCACCGCCTGAAGCTTTTTTACCTTAGGGTCAATTTTCTGTAACAGGGGAATACCAAAGGCTGCAGTCTTTCCAGTTCCTGTCTGGGCCTGACCAATGATATCTCTTCCCTCCAGCTGAACCGGTATTGCCTGGGTCTGGATCGGAGATGCCTCTTCAAATCCCATATCTGCTACTGCCCGCAGAATTCTTTCATCTAGTTGTAATTCGTCAAATCTTACTGTCTCCATAAATGATTAATTCCTTTCTCATTGCCAGCCGGGTTCTTATGTTGCCGACGGCCGCACAAACACACTATCGCAAACAAAACGAGAGGTATCAGGCACGTTTCAGACCTTCATCCTCTCGTTTCACACAAAAGTAAACTATAGCAGATTTTTTTTTTCGTGTCAAGGGAATCGCTTTAAATACCGTAATATATTATTTTTTTAACCACCCTTTCCGGGTAAAATACCATATTTCTCCAATTATTAAAAGGATACTGATGAGGATGCAGACAGGATATCCATAGGTCCAGTTAAGCTCCGGCATGTTTTTGAAATTCATGCCGTACCATCCTGCAATAAGAGACAGGGGTGCAAATACGGCCGTCACCATGGTAAGAAAGGATAATGCATGATTCTGCTTCATATCCATACGCACCTGATACATTTCACGGATCTGCTGTGCGTATTCCCGCAGTTCTTTTCCATACTCCGAAAGCCTCGCCATTCTCCCGGTAAATAAGTGGAACAGCGCCTGCTCATCCTTTTTTAACAGACCGTTATAATTTTCCGTTAAGGTCTGACTCATATTCATCAGCTGTCCGTAATAGGAGGTAACCTTTGCAAGCTCCTTCCTGGTTTTTAAAATAATTCCCAGTACATCCTCCCTTTCCTTTCTGCCGCTCATGATTCTGTCTTCCATCTCTGTTAAGTGTTCCTCATATTTCTGAAGATATACAATCTCGTCCCTGACCTGATATTCCAGGAATTCAAATAAAAGGTGGGCAGGGGTTGTCTTATCAAAAATTTCTGCTTTGTCTATCTCTTTCATCATACGTTCTGTTTCCCCGCTGTCATCAATAAAGAGAAGGCGGCTCTGGTCCATGTAAAAGCCAAATACCAGCGGACGTTTCAGAGGATTTTTTTTCACAGGAATTACAAAGGTACCTAAAACACAGTCCTTTAACAAATCGGTCCTGCAATACTGGGCCCGCTCTAAATTACGTACCAGCAAATGATCCTGATAGCGGGTATGATGTCTGTTCCAGTATTCGTCCCTGGTTAAAATTTCAATCAGCACATCCTCTTCTGATAAAGATTCCTCGGCTTTTACAGGAATCAGTCTTTTGTCTAATTTATACCTCACTTTAAGCTTCCTCCTAAACCCCGTACTTGGTCTCTTCCCTGACCTGCCTATTAAAGTTTAGTACCTGCCATTTCTGTTGTCAATAGAACAGGCCCTTTTGGCAGACGCTTCGGACTCTCATCCTGGTTTTGCCAAAAAGGCCTATTTTAAATAGGAAACTTCTGAATCATATCAGGCTCCAAATAACTGATGCACAATCTGGGCAATCAGCTTTGCTGTTCCTGTCACCCCAAGAAGAGAGGAATCAATCATCAGCTGCTTATGTTCCGGATTACCTGGTAAATAGCCGGCATATTTTTTGTGATATGCATTCCTGGCCTTATCTACGGAGAGGATCATTCTTTTAGCCTCTCCCTCTGTCATTCCCAGCGTCTCCACACAGTTTTCCAGGCGTTTCTCGTAAGAAGCATAAATAAAAATGTTAATGTTATTTTTTTCCTTTTCCAGTAGGAAATCAGAGCATCTTCCAACCAGAATGCAGCTGGACTTTTTTGCCAGATCCAGAATAATATCCTTCTGTACATCAAAGATAATATCCTGCATATACTCTTCATCCGTTCCAAGCGGAAACATCCTCGGCAAGAAGCTGTGCCTGGACTTCTCCTCCTCATTGCTGATCATTGAAACCGGCAGATTCAGCTTTTTTGCAACTTCCTCCACAATATCCCGGTCATAAAACTCCACGTTAAGAATCTGGGACAGCTCTTTGGCAATGGAACGCCCAAGACTTCCGAACTCACGGGTAATGGTGATCGTAAACTTCTCCATAACAGATGTACCTCCCTAACCGGTAACAATTGTTTTCTGATATCCCCTGACCACACAACTGAGTGTGAAGCAGATGGCAAAGTAGCAGATGGCCTCAAATCCAAACAGCAGCATCATTCCACGTACATCGTAGATACTGCCAAGGACAACTGCGCAGTTTCTCATGAACTCGGCTACGTCCACCATCTTTAAAAATGAGGTATCCTTGATAATGGTTATAACCTGGCTTAAAAGCGCCGGAATGACCTTCTTATACGTCTGGGGCAGTACAATGTACCACAGCGTCTGTAAAAAGCCAAAGCCCTGGGACTGCGCCCCTTCAAACTGTCCCTTTGGAATGGAGTTTAATCCGCCCCGGAAAATTTCTGCCATCACTGCAGAGGTGAACAGGGATATGGCAAATACCGATACTCCTACTTTATTCCCCTTCACAGTAAAGTAGATCCAGAGAATCCATAAAAGGTTGGGGGTACAGCGGAAAAATTCTGTATAGGCCGCCACTATGGCTCCGGCCCACTTCCATTTACCGGAAGAATACGTCCGGACCAGTGCCAGTATGGTTCCGAAAAATATACTGATTATGGTAGCCAGTACAGCGATGAGAACCGTCATCCGCAGTCCCTTCAGCATAAAAAGTACATTTGCCGGTGTAAATATCTGCTGAATTAATTCTAGCATGCTGCCTCCTCGTCTGCCTGAATATCAAGCTTTTTTGCAACCGGCAGCCGCATGGAGCGGATCTCTAAATATCTTGCCAGTCTGGCTAACGGGAAACAAATAATAAAGTACATCAGTGCACTGGTAAAATATGCCTGGGCAAAATACCCTCTGTCAGCGCCCCAGGAATCCGTAAAATACATCAGATCCATACCGGCAACCATAGCCAGAATAGAGGTATTTTTCACCAGATTTAATGCCTGGTTGGCAAGAGGGGGCATAATAATCTTAATCGTCTGAGGCAGAATGATATGATACATGGTTTCCAGATAGCCAAAGCCCTGGGATGCGGCTGCCTCCGACTGTCCCTTTGGTATAGCTTCAATTCCGGTTCTTATGACCTCGGATATGTAGGCACCATGATAGACTCCCACGCCGATTACCCCTAAAACAAACTTAGGGATACGAAATCCGGAGCTGGAAAATAACATGGGCAGAACCGAGTAATAACACATGACCTGTAAAGCCAGAGGCGTATTCTGTATGAACTCCACATAAATTCGCGAAATGATTCTTGGCAGCTTCCACTTAGATGTGGAGAACATGCCGAATATCACTCCCAGGACCAGCGAAACCGCCAGTCCTACCAGTGAAATCCGAAGCGTCATAAGAAACCCAGGGATATAATATTCGGGGAATGCCGTAAAAAGAGCACTCCATCGTTTTCCATCAAAAAGACCTTTTATCATGTCATTTTTCCTTTACTTAAAACAGCTTACTGTAATCCCCATTTATCCTGAAGGGTCTTCATAGAACCATCAGAAAGCATGGAAGTGACTTTTTTCTCAACTGCTTCTGCAAGTCCTTTGTTATCCTTAGCGGCTGCAACACCGTAATCCTGCTCTGCAAAACGGTCTTCCAGAATCTGATTGCCGTCATTTACGTAACCTGCAAGGATTGCACGGTCAACGGAGAAACAGTCAATCTGTTTGGTAGCCAGTGCCTGGGCCAGTGCCGGATAACCATCAAATTCCTGGAACTGTGGGTTTACCTTTAATCCCTTTTCATCCACGTATTTTTTAAATCCATCCTTTGTTGTAGAAGACTGGGCCACACCGATAATTTTTCCATCTAAATCCTCAATGGAATTGATTCCGGAATCCTTATTCACTAAAAGACCAACTGCATCAGTGTAGTACGGAGTGGAAAAGTTATAGGTTTCTTTTCTTTCTGGTGTAATGGTGAAGGTTGCAATAACCAGATCGATTTCCCCATTCTCTAATAAAGGTCCTCTGGTTTTTGCAGTCACGCCCTGAAATTCCACCAGTTTCTTTTCTTTCGCCTCGTCTGCGCTGCATCCGAAGATGGAACCTGCGATCTCATAGGCAAGATCATCCTCAAAGCCCTCATATTCTCCAGTTGCAGTATTTTGTAAACTGAACTTTGGAATATCTGATTTACAGCCAACCTTTAACACACCGCGGTCAATAATCTTTTGTACATCCTTTGCAGCTGCTCCGTCCGCTTCTGCAGAAGAACCTGATTCTTTCGTATCTGCCGGTGCAGCCGTTGTCTCCGGCGCTTTCGAACCACATGCAGTTAATGCTGCTGCCATAACCAATGACAGAGCCAGTGATAACATTCTTTTCTTCATAATTGTTTCCTCCTCGATATTTTTAATATATTAAACAACGTCCTAATGAAGGATTTTGCTTAAGAACGCTTTTGTCCGCTCATGCTCCGGACATTCAAAGAAGTGTTCCGGTGTTCCCTCTTCCACAATATAGCCGCCATCCATGAAGATTACCCGGTCGGCAACCTGACGGGCAAATCCCATCTCATGTGTCACACAGATCATGGTAATATTCTCATGAGCCAGCTCCACCATAACATTTAATACCTCCTGCACCATCTCAGGATCCAAAGCGGAGGTTGGTTCGTCAAATAAAATCAGCGGCTGCTTTGTGCATAAAGCTCTTGCAATCGCCACCCTCTGCTGCTGTCCGCCGGAAAGCTGAACCGGATAATTACCCGCCTTATCTTTTAAACCCACACGTTCTAAGCATTTCATTGCAATCTTTTTTGCTTCTTCTTTGGGAACATGCTGAAGTTTAACGGGTGCCAGTGTCAGATTTTCCAGAACAGTCAGATGAGGATATAAATTGAATTGCTGAAATACCATAGATGAGTATTTCTTAGCCATTTCCAAATGATTTTTCTTTGTAACCTGTGTTCCTGCCACCGTGACGGTACCGCTGGTTGGTTCCTCCAAATAGTTAATACAACGGATAAACGTGGATTTTCCGGAGCCGGATGGTCCGATGATAACCAGTTTTTCCCCTTCCCTGACCGTAAGGCTGATATCCTTTAATACCTCCAGGTCTCCGAAGTTCTTTTTTAAGTTTTCAACTTTCACCATATCTGGCATGTTTCCAGCCCCTCTCTGTCTGATTTCTAAAAAAATGCATAAGGGCGCCTAAGAATCTTAAGTTCTTAGGCGCCCTTGCCTTGTTGCGTTATGATATTGTTGTTATTATAAAAAGTTTTACCTGAAAAGTCAAGATATTTTTTAGTGGAGTAAAGTCATGAAGTAAATAAAATCATTGCAGACCGTATATAATCTGATAGTTAATCTATCCACAGTTTGGTATTGATCTCAATATATATCTGATATACCAGAACAGAATCAACTAACAAGCTAGTCTACAACGTTTTAGCATATCAGTAGTAAAAAACCTACTTAGCATGTTGATTGAAAGTTTTCTCAATATCACCCAAGGCATCTCCCCTTGTCAATATTTAAAATAAATAAAAATCAGAAAAACTGTTACCAATTTGAGTCTAAAAGCTTTGAGCATAGAGAATATCCTCAAAGATCTTGATTTGCAACGAAATCCAAATCAAGAAATTGTTTATGCCATAGTACCGTTAATTAACGATGGGAAGATAATAGGAAATCCAATGTTTTTTAAATCACGAGAAAAAATTTTTGAAGTAAGTGTACCATTTCAAAAGAAAGGTAATTATGAGAATTTAAGATTTCTGATTTTTCCTTATGCTGATTTCTTTGATATAGAATATCTGGGTACTTACAAAGCATTTTTATGGTCCGATCCTATAAAAACTCAAAAAATAAAAAAAGGGGATTAAAATGAAAAAAATTATCAAAACGTTTATTTTATCTTGTTCTTTGGCGTTAAGCATTACGGGTAGTGCTATTGCAGCTCAAAACGACAGTTCTGCATTAAAAGATTATGAGGTTGTAGCAGAGACAAGCAATAATCAATCAATTTATGGAACTGAAACCAATCAGGGAATCAGAGCCAGCAACGCAGTTGCTGTATGTACAGATTATATGCAGATTGATAAAAAGTTCTTAAAGAACCAGTGGCGTACAGTAGGTGAGACTATAATTACACCAACCGTAACCTGGGAAATAGCTATGGAATTGGAATTATTTAAAAATGGACACATAGCAACAACAGCATCAAAAACAAAATCAAATACAAGTTACTATTCTACCCATACAAAGTGGGTTAGCGGTAAACAAAGTGATGATTGGACTGCTGAAGGTATTTTTAGGGTATTCGATGATAATGGTTCTAAAATTCACGAACAAGAGTTATATATAGACTAAATTACATAGACCATAAAAATGAAAAACTGAACAAACCGTCTATCGTAATAAAGTATAGACGGTTTGTTTTATATAGACAGAAAGGTATTATTACTTTATTATGGAAACAATAACTAAAACAGAGAAACAACAATAAGTCGCGTTCTATGGAGGGAAAATGAAATTTAAAGAAAAATCTGGTGCAGTTACAATTATTGGAGATAATGTATCGCCTGTTAAAGTTTGTGATATAAAAAACGGTAGACCTAAAGTCAAACGATCAGAAACAGCCGATTATTATGAGTTCACTCTTATCTATTCATTATTTCATCGAGTCAAAAAAAAATATGACAAGAAAACGCTTAAAGAGATAAAATAGTTCAATAGTCAGGAAGTGAAATTGTGGTATTCTGAAAGTGTAAATTTACTTGCGGACTTGTGTCAATAACGTAGACACAAAAAGTTTAACTTCGGCTAATAATTGTAAGATACTAGAGAAATGTAATAACGATAGAGTCCAAGTTATTAAACTCTGAGAAATACGAAACCGCTGCAAGCCTAATATCTAAAAGCTGTACAGCGGTCCGCAGCTAACTTAAATGTTAAAAATTTACTATAATAAGTTTTACAAAAAAGTCAAGATTTATTTCCCCCAGTGTAAGGACAGGAAACAAAATGACCCGGAGAAACTTCCCTCATTTCCGGTATATGATTTTTGCATTCTTCCCTGGCATACATACATCTTGTGTGGAAATGACAGCCGGTTGGAACATGCATGGGACTGGGAAGCTCCCCACTTAGCATGACACGTCTGGACTGGGCTGCAAGTTTGGGATCTGCCAGCGGAATCGCAGAAAGCAGTGCCTTTGTGTAAGGGTGAAGGGGATTTTCATATAGCTCATCACTATCAGCAATCTCCACCAGTCTTCCTAAATACATCACACCGATCCTGGTGGATATATGACGAACCATAGACAGATCATGTGCAACGAACAGGTAGGTAAGTCCCATCTCCTTCTGCAGATCTTCCAAAAGATTCACCACCTGAGCCTGTATAGATACGTCAAGGGCAGAGATTGGCTCATCGCAGAGAAGAAACTCCGGTTCCACTAAAAGCGCTCTGGCGATACCGATTCTCTGCCGCTGGCCTCCGGAAAACTCGTAAGCATATTTATACATATCATCCGGTTTCAATCCCACCTTCTTTAAGATCTCCACCATTCTGCCTTCCATCTCGTCAGAGGATAACCCGGATACCGCAGTCAGAGACTCTTTTAAAATCTCCCGTACATTGTGGTGTGGATCTAATGAAGAATATGGATCCTGAAATATGATCTGCATCTGTCGGTGAACAGGAAGAAGCTGTTTTCCTTTTAAACCGGTAATATCCTGGCCTTTAAATAAAATGGAGCCGGATGTGGGATCATACATACGAATCAAAGTTCTGCCTAGTGTGGATTTCCCACATCCCGATTCTCCCACCAGTCCAAAGGTCTCCCCTTTGCGGATATAAAGGTTAATTTTATCTACCGCCTTCACTTCTGCTTTTTTTCTTCCAAAGAAGTCCTTTGCAGGGAAATACTTGCACAGATCTCTTGCTTCCAGAAGGATTTCATTTCTATTATTTTCCATGAGCTGTTACCTCCGCTTCCTGTTGGTCAAGCTCTTCCCCTGAATAGATGCACATGGCCCTCTGAGTGGTACTGTAAATGCGGTAACTGGGGATTTCTTTCCTGCATTCATCACATGCAAACTTACACCGCTCTGCAAAGGGACAGCCAGAGGGCGGATCAAGCAGGGATGGAGCCATGCCCGGAATGGGTTCCAGACGTTCTTTGCTGCCCGACTGTGGCTTGGGAACCGCGTGAAGAAGCGCCCTGGTATAAGGGTGCTTCGGAGAATAGAAGATCTCCTCCGTTGTTCCTTCTTCCATTAACAGGCCGCCGTACATTACCGCAATTCTATGGCTTAAGCTGGCTACGACGCCTAAATCATGAGTAATGAGAATAATGCTCATCCCGGTTTCTTCCTGCAGGCTTTTAAGGAGATCTAAAATCTGGGCCTGAATCGTCACATCAAGAGCTGTGGTAGGCTCATCGGCAATTAAAAGCTTTGGCCTGCAGCAAAGAGCCATGGCGATCAGGGCCCTCTGCCTCATGCCTCCCGAAAATTCGTGGGGATACTGCCCCAGACGCTTCTCCGGTGAGGGAATACCTACCTGCTCAAGTACTGCAATTGCTTCTTTTTTTGCCGCTTCCTTATTCATGCCGCGGTGACGCTTTAATACCTCTATTAAGTGATAACCTATGGTTTTTAAGGGATTTAAAGCAGTCATGGGGTCCTGAAAAATCATAGCCATTTCTTTCCCCCGCAACTTTCTCAGCTGCTCCGGGTTCATGGCGAGCAAATCCTCTCCCGCAAACGTAAGCTGATCTGCCTGAACCTCTGCATTATCTGGCATCAGTCCCATAACTGACTTCATAAGTACACTTTTTCCGCTTCCTGATTCCCCAACAACTGCAAGGATCTCACCGGCTTCCACGTACAGGCTGACTCCCCGCACTGCCTGCACTGTTCTGCCATGAGTATGGAAGGTGGTCCGAATGTCTGCAGCAGACAGTATATTTTCTTTCTTTTTTAATGTCTCTTCCAATTCTTCGTCCCTCCTTTACTCTTTCTCTCCGCTCATTACCTTTGGCTCCACATAAACACGAAGCAGGTTACCAAGCTTATTGAATGCAAATATCGTTATTATAATCAGAAGTCCCGGAATCAGTGCCATATGAAAGCTGTTCTGCATGGTTCCCTGGGCATTTTGTAAAAGACTTCCCCAGGAAGACATGGGCTGCTGAATTCCAACGCCCAGAAAGCTTAAGGAGGATTCCATCATAATGGCATCTGCCATACTGGTGGTTGCAGCTACAATGATTGTAGGAAAAACCGAAGGTATAATATGACTGGTAATAATTTTCCATGTACCAACTCCGGAGAAACCAGAATAAAGGATAAATTCCCGTTCTTTTAAGGACAGCGTCTCAGCCCTTACAAGTCTGGCAATCTCCATCCAGGTAAAAAGTCCTATTACAATAATAATAGATTTTATCCCTGGATTTAAAAAGATACTGACAACCGTTACCAGAACCATCCACGGAATAGAAAGAAGAATATCTACAATCCGCATCAGAATCATATCCACAATTCCACCGGTAAATCCTGCTACCGTACCTGCCGCCACACCGATAGTTAAACTGGTGAGCATGGCTAAAAATGCCACAATCAGGGAAACTCTGCCGCCATAGATCACCCTTGCGAAATAATCTCTTCCCACTTCATCCGTACCAAACCAGTGGGCAAAAGACGGTTCTTTCAGCCTGTTGGCAATATCCGTCGCATTGGGTTCCATGGGCAGAAAAGGAGCCAGGAGTGCAAACAGGATAATAATCCCTAAAAGGATCAGGGATATGACAGCCGCTTTATCATGTTTTAAAGCCAGCTTTACACTGTCAATCCGAATTGATTTATCTTTATTTTTCTTATCGTTTATCATGTCCCGTCACCCCATTTCCTTAATCCGCGGATCAATCAGGCAGTACAGGATATCTGAGAACAGATTTCCCAGGATAACCAGAGTGGAAGACAGCACCAGAATAATCATAACGATTGGGTAATCCATTCCCTGTATCGCTTTGATAAAATAAGGACCAACTCCCGGCCAGCTGAAAACCGTCTCTGTAATGATAGATCCTGTAATCAGCAATCGAAACGCGATACCAAACCGCGTGATCACAGGTAAAAGCACGTTCTTGCATACATGCTTAAACATAATCTCACTCTTCGTCGCACCAAACGCCCTCTGTACCATAACATAATCCTCAGAAAACTGGGTCAGAGTAGAGGAACGGACATATTTAATATTTGGCGGCATAAACGCAATGGTAAGCGTGAGATACGGCATAAAAAAGTGCTTTAAAAAGTCAGCTATGGAAGATTCCTTCCCTACCGCATGCATTCCCACAATGGGAAGAAGCTTCAACTTATAACCCAGAACAAAGATAAGAAGCATGGCAAACCAGAAGGATGGAACCGCGATCCCCACAGATGAAACTGCGTCTATGATTTTATCAGCCATTTTGTTTTTATTGGCACCTGCCATAAGCCCCAGTACCACAGCCAGAATATAAGCGGTGATAAAAGCAGGAAGCACCAGTTTTACTGTATTGGGAATTCTGACTGCAAGATCTGCAGCAATGCTTTGTTTTGTTACAATGGAATATCCGAAATTACCGTTCATAATCCCGTCAAGCCAGCGGATATATTGAACATACACCGGCTGGTCATAACCGTACTTTGCTTTGATTAAATCGATTGTTTCCTGTGACATCTTCGGGGAGGTCATGGCATCAATGGCATCATAAGGCGCAAAATGCATCAGCGCGAAGCAAAGGACCGATATGAGCAGGATCATGGGAATGGCTGTTAATATCCGTTTCAGTATATACTTGGCCATATCATCTCTCCTTAATAAAGAAAGAGGTGTCTGCTGCTTAAGGGCAGCAAAACACCATTCTCTCTTTTTTGCAGCTGCAATTTTACTTCTTCTGTAACTTGGAGGTGTCCTCAAAGGTATAAACTGGAACCAGCTTTGCATCTTCAATTCCAGTTACATTTTTAGAAACCACTAAAAGACGTTTGTTGGAATACATTGGATAGAAACAGGCTGTATCCTGAACCTTCTTCTGAAGATTGGTGTAGATTTCTTTTCGTTTAGCCTCGTCTGTTTCTTTCCGTCCCTGAGCAAACAACTCATTGATTTCAGGCTGATCATAGTACATATAATTGTATGCAGCGCCTGTTTCAAATAAGCTGGAGAAAGTGTCAGGGTCAATTCCCATAATATAACCGCCAAAGTACATATCGTAAGAATTGTTCTTATCTTTCATCTGCTGGCTGAGTGCCTTAGAATCAACACCTGCAAGAGTAACCTTAAATCCTGCTTTCTCAAGCTGTTCCTGAACCATCAGTGCTGAAGTGGACTGTAAACTGTCTGATCCGCTGTAACCAAGAGTCAGTTCTGGTTTCTCCACTCCGGAAGCAGCAAGATATTCTTTTGACTTTTCAAGGTTCTGCTCATATTTCTCCACATCTTCTGTAAAGAACTTGCTGTTTGGAGGCATGAAGCTCCATGGCAGATCATAGTTATCAGAGCTTAACAATGCTGCATCTGCAATTGCTTTTTTATCCAGAGCATAGAGAATTGCTTTTCTTAAATCCTCATTCTGCACACGGCCTGCATTGATCATCATATAGCCCACGCGGCCTTCCTGATACGGATATACCGTTAAATTGGCAGAATCCAGATCCATCTGTGCTATCTGAGCCGGAGTGCCGATCCATGCATCTACTTCGCCGCTCTGAATGGCTGTCATGGCTGTATTCTCATTCTCAATAATACGGTATACAATATTGTCAATGGAAGGAGCGCCAAGGAAATAGCTCTCATTCTTCGTAAACTTCACATAGGAACCTGCAGAGTACTCTGACATTACATAAGGTCCGGTTCCAACTGGCTTTGTATTAACATCATTATTTTCAAAATTAGTTACATTCTCATAAATATGCTTTGGCATAATGAAAATCTGGGAGAACATCTCCACTGCTGCAGAGTTTACGAAAGGCATGGTTAATTTAACTGTATAATCATCAACCTTTTCAATCTTTACAGCACCTTCCGGATAAACCAGCTGAGAATAAGCCCAGCCTGCGTTCTCTTCCTTCTCCATAGCCTCAAATGTGAAAACAACGTCGTCAGCAGTAAACTTCTCACCGTCTGACCATTTAACGTCATCACGCAAATGCATGGTGTAAGATAAGTTATCATCAGAAGTATCAATGCTCTTTGCCAGGAAATAGTTAATTCCGTCGGCATTGTACATATATAACGGAGAATAGATCATCTTAAGCGTCATAAGACCAAAACGGTCACTGGTAGTAATTACATTTACATTGGCACCCGGATCTCCTGCGATAGCATAGGTAAAGGTGCTTTCTCCTCCTTCTGACGGATTCGCCGCATCCGCTGTTGTCTCGCCACCACCTGCTGTACTGCCGGATACTGCTGTGGTACCTTCTGCTGACGGATCTTTGCCGCCGCACGCGGTAAGTCCTCCCAGCACCATAACAGCTGCCAAAAGAAAGCCCGCACGTTTCATAAAATTCTTTTTCATAATTTTCTCCTTTCTTTACTGTCCCTAAACTCATCTGTCCTTAATCAGAAAAAGTTAAAATCATTATATACCGACTTACCTACTTTTTTCAACACTTTTCGACATTAATCCTATTTTTCTATAGTTTTTATATGTTAATCATAGTTTTTCCATTAAGCAGGTAGTAAAAAAGACAGTTGTTAAAACCAGCAACTGCCTTCTTTGGCATATGATATATCTATTATGAACAATGTTGTATTTATGATATTCCCTTTTTTATATATTTCGAATGGAGAAGGTTCTTTCATATGGGGTATAGTCATTGAAATACAGAGTAAAGCCGGCGGTGTTGATCTCTTCACCTGAGTAATGTCCGCCGAATTCATGTGTTCCAAATCCCGGTCCAATGAGAAGCTTCTGATCTCCGTGAAGAAGATTAAGAAAGCCATCCCGAAGCACCATCTCTCCGCCTTTTTCTGCTCTCATATGAAAATGCTCATTTTCCAGAACGCTGCCTGCAGGAATACAGATTTCAACACGTAGAGGCGCTTTGTCAAGTCCCTCTGCTTTCACGGACACTTCCATGCCGTCGATGAGCTCTTTCAGAGTGACAGTCATGCGGATTTCACTGCTGTTTAAAATATCCCGCTTCTTATGATCCATTTTCCACCAGTCTGTTGTGTCCTGTTTTTCTTTAAACGGAAGATAATACCAGCCTTTTGCAACAGAAGTTAAAACGCAGACTCCATCTTTTTCTTCCATTGTCTGAGGAACAAAGTTACGGATATCGCAGTAGCTCTCTCCTATTTTTAAGTATACCAGTGTTTCCTTAAATTTTAAGAACAGAAACGCACTTTTCCCTTTGAGGATACTGTAGCCATATCGGGAAGTCTTTCCCCTGATTACACCAGCTTCCTCAAAAAGCTTATGGTACGTATCTAAGAAGCCATATCCTTTCAATTCATACTGCTCCATAAAATCATGAAGCATTATAATATGCAGGCATTCAGGCGCCATGTCGCCCCGTTCCATATTGTCTTTGATAATCTTATGGGCAGCCCGGTCAAAGATTTCCTCTCCGGTTTTTGCGGCCATATATAAATACTGGTAAAAATACTTGTCCGGATAATCAGCCTTCCCCTGATCCTGTCTGGTGGAATTCTGTGTGAAAATCGTATCGTCGGGATCAATGTAAAAGAGCATCATTTTTAAGTTCCGCTCCACATATCCCAGATAGCTTTCCTCGCCGGTTTCCTCATACATTGCCATCATGGCATTGTTTACCACTGCATTGTAATTGCCGGTAGAGCGCTCTGCATACTCCCCTTCCTCATTGCCGTCAATCCCTTCCGCCAGATACTGGTCTGCACGGGCAAGCAGCTGCGTGGCAAACTCCGGATTTTCTTCTTTTACCAGATTTGCCCCCTGCATCAATGCAGCTGTAATTCCCCAGCGGTGGTTGGGAGTGTGAAATCCTCCGGTCAGGAGAGCGTTTAAGGATTCTTCCAGTATAAAACGGTAACCGTCCTTCAGTTTTTCCAGCTCGCCTACTTTCGTATATTTTAAAAACAGGCGGTAGGTTGCAATCAGACGTTTAAAGCAAAAGGAGGTGTCCGGTGCAGATTTAAAATTGCAGGAGGGATAATCAAAGCTTCCATCCTCTCTCTGGCAGTTTGCGATAAAGGTCACGGCTGCTTCCATGGCACGAAGAAGAGCAGCATCCTTGTAATACCTGCTTTGAGAATTCAAATAAACTGATGCTGCATCTGCCATCACATAGATGGTGGGCTTGACCTCTAAAATAGCACGTTTCATCCCTCCGTAAAAAGGGTCTTTTTCGTCTGTTACCTGTGTACTTAAAAAATGATCCACCCGCTTCTCTGCGGAACGTATCAGATGTCCCATATACCGTTTCATAATTCCTGTCCTCTTTTCTTCTATTCTAATAGCGCAGCTCCAATCAGCCCGGCATCATTGTCTAACACCGCTGCAGTAATCCTTGTCCTGCGCTTTGAGGTTCTTGCATAATCTTCCTGGTCTATGATTCTTTTTAACGGATCTAAGAGTAAATCTCCAGCTTTGCTGATGCCTCCGCCAATGCAGATTAATTCCGGCTGGAATATATTGATTAAATCCAAAAGCCCCGCTGCCAGGTACTCGACGTATCGGTCAAATACGAAAAGCGCAGCAGCATCCTCTCTTCTGACTCCGTCAAAGAGTGTTTTGCCCTCCACGTTCTCAATCTCCCCTTCGCACAGCTCCCAGAGAATGGATTGGGGATTATCCAGCATCGCCTCTTTTGTCTGTGAAATCAATGCAGTGGCAGAAGCATAAGCTTCAAAGCAGCCTTTTCTTCCGCAGTTGCATACAATTCCGTTCCGGTCAATGGTGAAATGTCCGAATTCACCAGCCGCATAGTTCACTCCCTCATATAGCTTTCCGTCAAGAATGATTCCGCCGCCAACCCCGGTTCCCAGAGTCACAGCCAGCATGGAGCTTACGCCTTTCCCGCTTCCTGCCGTATATTCTCCCCATGCCGCAGCATTGGCATCATTATCAAAACGTATTTTTTTGCCCGGCAATGCCTTCTCCATCATGGATACCAGCGGCTCATCATAGAATCCCAGATTATTGGCATACTCAACTATTCCGGTCTCTTTATTAGCGGTTCCCGGGACGCCCATGCCCACAGCTTCTATCTCTTCCCAGGAAACATTTCCCTCCTGTGCCGCCTTCTTTGCAAGGTCCGCCATATCCTCAACGATCTCCCCTGCACTTCTTCCGCTTCTGGTTGGCACAGACAGGCGGGTGAAAAGTGTTCCGTCTTCTCCTACCAGACCGGCGGCAATATTGGTTCCCCCTAAGTCTATTCCGATATAATACTTCATTCTCTATCCGCTCCCTTTCCGCGCACAACTGCCGGAGCGCAGCTGCACCCCGGCATTTTTCTTTCATTATCATCTCCGTTTACGAAGAAACCAGGACTCCAGCTGTTCCATACCTGCATTCACCACCAGCTGTTTTGGAAAATTCAGGCTGTTTAACATGGCAAGAGCCTCATCAAACTGTCCCACACTCCTGCAGAAATGTGCATCTGAGCTGACAATGACAGAAACGCTGTATTTCATACAGAGTCTGGCAATGGTCCTGCAGTTTTGCGCGGAATCTTTCCTGACACGGAAAGTCCCTTCGTTAATCTCCACAAGTTTACCATTTTTACCTAACTCCGGTATTACCCGTTCAAAATCATACTCATAGCAGGCAGTTCCGCTATGTCCGATGATGTCTATCAGAGGATTTTTGGCTGCGTGAAGATATGCTTCTGTATGGTCTTTTATGCTTCCCGGCGGGATCACATCCTCATGAAAAGAGGCTATGGTATAATCCAGCCGGTTTTCTATGGTATCCGGACTTAAATCAATCTCTCCGTCAAAATTTATAAAATTCAGCTCTGCCCCGCGAAGTACACGGATCCCATCCACCCATTCCGGAAGCACACGCAGATTTCTGAAATGCCCCTCCGGTGCTCCGTCCGGATGAGCCGGACAGTGGTTGCTGATTCCTACCGCTAAAAGTCCGGCAGCCTTTGCCGCTGTGATATTTTCATAAACGGTACTATAACCATGCCCGCTTACATCTGTATGCGTGTGTAAATCTGCAGTAAGACGCTTTATCATAATTTTTCTCTTTGCTTTCTCGTAATCTTACTTCATGAGTATATCTCTTTTTACCGCGGTTCTTCTACCTTATTTTTGTTTTTCTGTTGAAATTTATTGCACTTTTTGTTTTTATAGACTATCCGTTAATCGAATCAATCCGTTTGTCGTTGGACAGGCGGAGAACCAGGTCATTCTTTTCATAGCCGGCCGGATAAAGTAAATCAAGTTCGATCTTGGTTGCGTCCTTGGATTTTCCTATTTTTACGTTAAGCACCTTTACCTTATCTTCGTTGAGTTTATGAAACAACTCTGTTATAACTGCGTCGTAATGGGAGGTACTGATTTTCAGCATACACCGATACGGTTCCTTTGATAGAAATGGTACGTCATGGAGCAGAACCTGTATCATAACCAAAAGAAACGCTGAACCGCAGCCCAGATAATAAGCACCGGCACCAATCGCCATTCCCACTCCTGCTGTTGCCCAGATACCGGCAGCCGTAGTCAGACCGCTGACGGAATTATTCTTAACAAAAATAACACCAGCTCCCAGAAAACCGATTCCAGACACGATCTGGGCAGCAATTCTGGAAGCATCAAATTTAGGAATATCCTGAAAACCATACTTGGATACAACCATCATAAGAGCAGCCCCCATCGCCACAATGGCATGGGTTCTCATTCCTGCCCCTTTATTCCGGTTTTTTCTTTCGTATCCGATTAAATATCCGGAAAAACCAGCTGCAATGATTCGAAAAAGCAAACTGGTCTGATACACCAGATCATACCGTTCCACCCAGCCAATCACCATCTGTTCCAATTGATACACGATAACCCCTCTTTTCTATGTTGAACTGTATCTTATAAAATATGCTACTAATTTAACATGTTTAAACAAAAACGTCAGCGCAGTATTTGCTTTTTCCATGTTAGTTTCTATGCAGTTTTTGTACTCTATAGTCCAGCACAGACAGATTGCAAAAGGACCTGCCAGTCAGCCAGCAGGTCCTATGTCTTACATTATAATCTCAGAAATTCTTACCGGTCTGTGCTCTTTTACAGATTTCTTAGCTGCGATTCCCATTAACACCGGTTTTAAACCATCTAATACACCAAGAGGAGTGTCTGTATCCTTCTCAATGGCTTCGATAAAGCAGTTTACTTCCTTAGCAAAGGACTGCATATAACGCTCTAAGAAGAAGTAAAGCGGCTTCTCACCTGTTACTCCATCTGCAGTGCTTAAGACAGCACTGGATTCTGTATCATTAGCAGTCGCAACCATTCCCTTAGATCCGAACACTTCCGCTCTCTGGTCATATCCATAAGCCGCTTTTCTGGAATTATCAATCACTGCAATCGCACCGTTCTCCATCTTGATTGTGATAACAGCAGTATCCACATCGCCGGCTTCTCCAATGGCAGGATCAACTAAAACAGCAGACTGTACATAGATCTCTTCTGCATCACATCCAGCCAGATAACGCACCATATCAAAATCATGAATGGTCATGTCAAGGAACATACCGCCGGATACAGCCGCATATTCTGCGCTGGGCGGCTCAGGATCTCTGGAAGTCACCTTGATAATATGTGGATCACCGATTTTTCCTGCTGCAACTGCATTTCTCACCGCTTCAAAGTTATGGTCAAAGCGGCGGTTAAAGCCTACCTGATATTTCACCTTGCTGTCCTTTAATGCATCGATCACTTCTTTAATCTTCTCTACGTCATGGTCAATGGGCTTTTCGCAGAATACATGCTTTCCAGCCTTAATTGCTTCTACAGAGATGGGAGAATGCGTGTTTGTGGAAGAGCAGATCAACACTGCATCGATCTCCGGATCAGCCAGAATCTCCTTGTAATCACTGGTTGTATTGGTTACGCCCATGCTCTTTGCCCAGTTTGCTGTTTCCTCATTCATAAATGGGTCAGCGATTGTCTTAATTGTAGCATTCTTAACAATATTGCAGATGCTTGTGGTATGAACCTTTCCGATTCTGCCTGCTCCGATAATTCCTACGGTTACCATAATATTCTTCTCCTTTTATCTTTAAAATTAAAGACCTGTTTTTTCAGCAATAAATTTTCTTGCGCGGATTGCATATTCCAGAGGATTTGCCTTAGCCGGATCCTGCTCCGCTTCTACTACCATATAACCCTCATAAGCTGCGTCTTCCAGCACCTTGAAGATCGGACCAAAGTCCACACATCCGTCTCCCGGAATGGTGAATGCACCTGCGCGTACGCCTGCTAAGAAGCTCATCTTCTCTTCCCTCACCTTTTTTACTACTTCCGGACGGATATCCTTTAAATGTACATGTTTGATGCGGTTGATATGCTTTGTTACCATTTCAACCGGATTCTCGCCGCAGTATGCAAAGTGGCCGCTGTCAAAAAGCAGACTTACATATTCCGGATCTGTATGTTCCATCATACGGTCTGTCTCTGCTGCAGACTGTACAACCGTCCCCATATGATGGTGGAAGGTTAATGCCACCCCGTATTTTTCTTTAGAAAGCTTGCCAAGTCGGTTTAAACCATTGCAGAGAAGATCCCATTCTCTGTCATCCATCTCATGCTTTCCTTCAAAAACCGGCTGATCCTGAATTCCCTGTGTGCTGTAACTCTGCTCAGATACACCCACTACCTTAGCGCCCATAGCTGCTAAGAAAGCTACATGCTTTTCAAATTCTGCCTCAGTCTCTTCGTAGGGTTTGCTGATTAAGAATGTAGAAAACCATGCGTTGCAGATCTCCACCCCTCTTAATTCGAGAGCCTTCTTTAAAACCTCCGGATCTTTCGGGTACTTGTTACCCACTTCAGAACCGGTAAATCCTGCAAGTGCCATTTCGCTGACGCACTGCTCGAAGGTATTCTCCTTACCCAGATCCGGAAGATCATCGTTGGTCCATGCAATTGGTGCAATTCCTAATTTTACTTTCTCCCTGTTTAACATTTTTGCTTCCCTTCCCTGTCTTATCATATTTTTATACCGCTGGTTTCGCGGCGATTAACCCCTGTGTTATTCAAATTTGGCATCATGCAGCCACAAGTAACGTTCATCTTCGTTGCGGTCTGTCTGATTCCACGGATTTCCCTCCAGATGGCGGATCATCCAACAGGTATACATCTGGAATCCCGGCGCAACCGCCTGGGGATGAAGCTCCCCTCCCGGAATTGCGGAAAAGCTGCCGTCTGTGCTTTTAAACACCTGATCTCCCACAAAGCTTGCACCGAATCCTTCCGGACGGTCAAACAGAAAATAATAGGTCTCAGGCTGTGGATGCCTGTGGGGTAGATAACCAGACCAGTTTCCCCTGTCATTTAAAACCTCTCCCAGCACCATATTGGAATAAGGAGCGATCTCAATGTCAAAAATCGTATTCACCCGGCGTTTTGCCACATTACCAAACTTACCTACAGCGGAGTATTTCCAGGGTGCATCTTCCGGCTGATACAGCTTTGCTTCAAATGCTTTCTCATTTTCAGCTGACTGGACTAAAATCTCAGAATCCTCTTTTGCTTTTACAGAAATTTCTGTACCTGCACAACCATGCAGACACCACGGTCCTTCTGTAAAAACATCAATTCTTGAAGCTTCCTGTTCTATACTTCCTCCGCGATATACAATTCTTCCTTTTAAAAGAAGCACCGCTGTTTCTTCCTTCTCTTTTAAGAACGTCCTGGTCTCTCCTGCTTTCATGCGGTAAACCCGAATGTCCATTCCCATATCTTTATACTCATTGGTATAAGTGGTTAAAATCTTTTCTCCGGACTCATCAAATTCCGGATATCCGAATACCTGACCCATAGTTTTCTTCCTTTCTTTCGATGTCCGTTTTTAATACTTTCTGGCTTCATTTCTTCCTTCCAGGACTCTTTCCCATGCCTCATTTACGCTGACCTTCTGGGAAACATCGGCAAGTCCTACGTTCCACCAGGACTCATACCCGTCGGACATAGTCTTTGGAATCACCTTTAAGTCAAACAGACATGCTTTTTCCTGACTCTTCGCATCCTTTAAGGCATCTTCCAGCTCCCCGATGGTACGGCAGGTATAGGTTTTCAGGCCATAGCCCTCTCCGATTTTTGCATAGTCAACAGGTATTAAATCACCAGTTGGTTTTTTGCCGTCTGTATATCGGAATTCTGTCGCAAGACTGCCGATACCATGGTTCATCTCCAGATTGTTGATACAGCCAAATCCGCAGTTATCAAATATCAGGATATTAACTTTCTGTCTTTCCTGCATAATGGTCATGATCTCACTGTGAAGCATCTGAAAACTGGAGTCGCCCACTACACAGTAAACCTCATGTTCCGGTTCTGCAAATTTTACGCCCAGGGTTGCTGCCACTTCATATCCCATACAGGAATATCCGTATTCTGCGTGGTACCCGCCCCGTTTGTCGGTGGTCCACATACGCTGCATACAGCTTGGAAGGGAACCTCCCGCAGTAATAATGGTAGCATCTTCATCAATCACTCTTCTGATGGCTGCAAGTGCGGCGGTCTGGGTAATCTTACCATTGGTCAGGCGGACAAATTCCGGAATCGTTCTGGGATCTCTCGCCTTGATAATGGGTTCGAAATCATCTCCTGTATACTGAGTGCTGCCTAAGCGCACCATTTCTTCAGCCCATTTCTTTTTGGCATCTGTGATCTCGTTTTTGTACTGAGATACATACTGCTTTTCTCTCAGTTTTTCAGTCAGTGCCTCTACCGTTACTTTTGCATCGCCCACTGCCATGGACGCATCCATCTTATAAGCATGAAATCTGCTGTTATTGATCGTAACAATCTTCACATTTTCTCTCTGAAACAGCCACTTGGAGCTGGTTGTAAAATCGCTCAGTCTGGTACCGATGGCGATTACCACATCCGCGTCCTTTGCAATGACATTGGAGGCATAAGTACCTGTTACTCCAATTCCGCCCAGGCAGTACGGATGGCTTGATTTACAGGCACTCTTTCCTGCCTGACTCTCCCCAAACGGAATTTTGAATTCTTCACAGAATTTTTCTACGGTTTCACCTGCATCTGAGTAACGGACGCCTCCGCCCACGATTACAATCGGTTTCTTCGCCTCAGAAATGATGTCAGCAATTTCTAAAAGCTCTTCCTCTACTGCCACAGGTCTGGTAATCTTATGAACCCGTTTCTTAAAGAAATACTCCGGATAATCAAAGGATTCTCCTTCCACATCCTGACATAGGGATATACAGCATGCCCCTGTCTCTGCCGGATCGGTTAGCACACGCATGGCATTGATCAGTGCGCTCATAATCATCTCCGGTCTGGTAATCCGGTCCCAGTACTTGCATACCGGTTTAAATGCATCGTTGGTCGTGGTAGCAAGGCTGCTGCTCTGCTCTAACTGCTGAAGCACCGGATCAGGCTGTCTGGAGGCAAAGGTATCCGCCGGAAATACAAGAAGCGGGATATTATTAACCGTTGCTGTAGCGCAGGCAGTCACCATATTGGCAGCACCCGGTCCAACCGATGAGGCGCAGGGGATAATTCTTCTGCGCTGATTCTGTTTGGCAAATGCGATAGCCGTATGGCACATGCCCTGCTCATTTCTGCCCTGAAGGACCCGGAGCTGGCCCGGATCTGTATCCAGAGCTTCTCCCAGGCCGACTGCAATTCCATGACCGAAAATCGTGAAAAAACCTTCAACAAACTTTATTTCTGTTCCATCCACTGAAACATACTGGTTATCCAGGAACTTTACCAGTGCCTGTGCTGTTGTCATCCTTATCGTTTTTGACATGTTCCGCTCTCCTTTTTATTTATTATACACGGGCGATCATCTCACCGAATTTTTCCTTTTCATCTCTGATAAATGCATGCACTTCCTCTGGTGCAGGCAGAGAATCCGAGCAGTTATTGCTCTTTACCATCATGGACGCCTCTGCTGAACCAAATTCCAGGCAGTCAATAATATCCCAGCCCTGATACAGACCATATAAGAAACCGGAGCCATATCCATCTCCGCCGCCAAAGCCTTTTCTGGCCTCTACCGGGAACGGTTTGATGGAAAACGACTGTCCGTCGCAGGTGTATGCCGTAGACCCCTTCATACCATGCTTAATTACAACGATTTTCGCATGATAACCCTGCCACAGTGCTGCACTTTCTTCATCAGTCATACCAGGTCTGATCAGCTTTTCTGTTAAGTCAAATTCCTCTCTTGAACCCATAATGATATCAGCTTCTTTTGCAACTGCAGAATAATAAATAGAAATCTCATCCTCATTTTTCCAGTTATAGGCCCTGTAATCAATGTCAAATATAATTCTGACATCATTTCTTTTCGCCAGCATCACGGTCTTAAGAGCGGCTTCCCTGGAAGGACTCTGGGCAAGTGCGGTCCCGGAAATCAAAACAGCCTTTGCCTTTTTTATATATTCTTCATCGATATCTTCCACATCCAGCTGTAAATCAGCAATGCAGTTGCGGTACATTAATATGCTGCTTTCGCTGGAGGAGAGCATCTCCGTAAATGTCAGTCCCAGTTTCTCACCATTTTTGCATGGGGTAATATGCGACGTATCGATCCCCTGCTCATTAAAGTAATCCACTACAAATTCACCGAACTGGTCATCTGACACTTTCCCGATAAATCCGGCTTTCATACCATGTCTTGTCACGCCTACGGCGATGTTGGCCGGAGAACCGCCCACAAACTTTTCAAACATGTGAACCTTCTTAAGCGGCTTAAATTCTTCCTTCACCTGCTCATTGTAAGCCGGGTTAAAATCAATTGCCACCCTGCCAAGAAGGATTAAATCAAACTCCCGGGCTTCGTCAAATTTTACATATTCCATCGTTACACCTCTCCCATCTGTTTTGCGTGCTTTTTCCCTCGTCTCATGTGCCTATATTATACCACGCACGCAGTCCGCGTGCAAGCAATTTTACACGGATAATTAAAAAAATCAGGACCTGTTTTTTATGATAAACAAACTCCTGATTCCACTTAGTTTTTAAATATTATATTTTGTTTTAATAATAATATCCGTGTAAAAATATTCCTGCTCTTTCCTGCTTCCTGACTGCATAATATCTGCAAGTATAAACAGAGCCCGGTACCCCTGGGTATAGCCGTTCTGATCAATTAAAAAATCGGCGATTCCCTCTTCCAGAGCACGGATATTCCCTGTGGTTAAATCATAGATGATGATATGAGGCTTTTTCTCCAGATCCAGCTCTTCAAACGCCTTTTTTATCCCCCCCTGTCCTCCAGAGAATATCACCGCACCCTGCAGATCCGGATAGGCAGTCAGGGTATTTAAAAGGATCTTCTCCACTTCCTCCTTTTCATCAAAGCTGCTCTGCACGCCCACAAGCTCAAGCTCCGGAAATGTTCTTTTTATTTCTTCCACAAACCCATCTACACGCATGCTGTTCACGCTGTTTCCAAAATATCCGGTAATCGCAAGAATCTTCCCCTGGCCGCCGGTGAGCATCCCCATAAGGCCCGCTGCCGTGCGGCCGCTCTTTTTGTTATCCTGGCCCACAAAGCAGCTGCGTCTGGTTCCCACGATATCTGTATTAAAGGTGACAACCGATATCCCCTGCCCGATGAGGGCATTGATTTTATCCCTGATTTTATCACATTCCACCGGCATGATTGCAATGCCGGAAACCTTGCTTTTTTCCAGCCGTTCCAGTGCCGCCAGCTGTTCCTCTTCACTGACAGTAACACATTCCTCCGTTACGAAACTGATCCCTCTTTTTTTCAATTCCCTTTGTGCGTCCTCTAAGCCTCTCCTGATTGGAATCATGAAAGAGGATTTGGAAAGCTGGGTTACAATACCGATACTAACCGGCTCCCTTTTCACTGACTTTTTGTCCTTCTTCGGCACATAGCCGATTTCATCTGCAATCTGGAAAATCCGCTCTGCCACCTCCTTGCTGATCCGTCCTCTGTTATTTAAAGCGCGGTCTACCGTTCCTCTGGACACACCTGCTCGTTCTGCTATTTCCCGAATCGTTCCCGCCATCTTTTCTCTCCTTTAAGAAATTCACTTTACCAATCATATCACACATAAAAATAGCACGCAAGTATATGCGTGCTATTTTTCACAAAAAGATTTATTAGATTGTACCATCCCAGGTATTTACGGTTGTGGATTCACCTGTTTCTTCGTCAAACCATCTGGTGGTAACAACTTTGTTTTCTGTATAGAAGCGGTATCCATCTTTTCCTAAGCAGTGAAGGTCTCCGATAAAGGACAGCTTGTTTCCGTTGAATGGGAACATACCAACGGGAACCGGGATTCCTACGTTAACGCCGATCATACCGCCGTCGGTGTGTCTTGCAAACTCTCTTGCATAGCGGCCGTTCTGGGTAAAGATTACGGAACCGTTGGCGTATGGATTGGCATTCATTACTTCCAGTCCTTCTTCAAATGTCTTTACTCTCTTAATGCAAAGAACCGGTCCGAAGATTTCTTTTTCTCCCACACTCATTTCAGGAGTTACATGATCAAGAATGGTAGGCCCTAAATAAAAACCGTTCTCATAGCCTTCCACTACCACGTCGCGGCCGTCCAGTACCAGCTTGGCACCTTCTGCGATTCCTGTTTCAATCCATTTAACAACTGATTCTTTGTGTGCCTGGTTAATAACCGGACCCAGATTGGTGGTCTTGTCGTAAGCAGGTCCTACTTTTAACTTCTTAGCCTGAGCCACAATCTCTGCCACAAGCTTATCTGCAATCTCTTCCTGTACTACTACAACAGGCAGTGCCATACATCTTTCACCTGCGCAGCCAAAAGTGGAATTGATGATTCCTGCTGCTACACGTTTCACCGGTGCATCTTTTAAAACCAGAGCATGGTTTTTCGCTTCGCAAAGAGCCTGAACTCTCTTACCTGTGGCTGCAGCTGTGGAATAAATATGCTTTCCAACAGATGTGGAACCTACGAAGGTGATACCTTTTACATCTTCATGAGTAAGAAGAATCTCTGCTTCGTTTCTGGAGCAGGTAACAATATTAATGACACCATCAGGAAGCCCTGCTTCTTTGTACAGCTCTGCAATACGCATGCTGGACTGAGGTGTAAAGGAAGCTGCTTTTAAGACAATGGTATTTCCGCAGGCGATACACATGGGAGTCATCCAGCCCATGGGAATCATCGCCGGGAAGTTAAATGGCACAATACCGGCAAATACGCCCAGAGGCATACGGTATAAAACAGTATCAAATCCGCTGGAAGCGTCCATTAAGCTTTCTCCCATCATCAGTGACGGAGCGCTGATGGCCTGCTCGGTTCCTTCCTTTGCTTTCAGAACATCGCCCTGAGCCTCATCCCAGTTTTTACCGTTTTCTTTGGCTACCAGCATAGTCAGTTCATCCATATGCTCAATCAGCAAATCTCTCAATTTATAGAGGATCTGTACTCTCTTAATTACCGGAGTTGCCGACCAGGATGGAAATGCCGCTTTTGCTGCTGCCACAGCCTCTTTCACTTCATCCGGAGTACAGCATGGTACTTTTGCAATCACTTCACCGGTACTTGGATTGTAGGCATCTGTATACTTATTTGTTGCAGACTCCTTCCACTGACCGTTTACAAAATACTTTAATGTTTTAACTTCTCCCATCTTTCTATCCATTCCTTTCTCTGCAGTTTTATTTTTATGGTAATAATAACATCAGTTGTCTTAATCATGAAAATGGCAGCGGCTCTGCACAGTTGAATATTCTGATATGCTGCTTCACATTCTCATAAACTCCCTGGACCATGGCTTCATTCAGTCCGAAGTAATCATGTTTCCCTTCCGATTTTAAATATGCCTCAGCTTTTTGTGTAAGGCTGTCAAAACTGGCTGTCGCAATGTTGATCTTACGTATTCCAAGGCCAGCTGCTTTTCTAAAATCTTCCGGGGTAATTCCTGTTCCGCCGTGAAGGACCAGAGGTATCTCTGTCATTTCGTCTATGGCTTTTAAAATATCAAAAGCCAGTCTCGGTGCTACCGGATAGTTACCATGGGCGTTGCCGATGGCTACTGCCAGTGCATCCACACCCGTCTTTTCACAAAATACTTTCGCATCCTCCGGATTGGTGCAGCGGATTCCTTCATCTGTGCTGCCATCCTCGCTTCCGCCTACCAGACCAAGCTCCGCCTCTACTGTGGCTCCGTATTCTCCGGCAAGAGAAACAGCCTCTAAAGTCTTTTTTATATTCTCTTCAAAAGGAAGAGTAGAGCCGTCCATCATGACTGAAGTAAATCCGTAATCCAGAGCCTGTTTTAACACCGCTAAGGTCTTGCCGTGATCTAAATGAACCGCAATATCCACCTTCGCATTCCTGGCAGCCTCTACCATCATAGGTCCCATGAAACACAGGGGCGAATGGGGCAGCCGTACTTCTGCGATCTGTAAGATAATAGGAGTGTTCATTTCCTCTGCTGCCTTCACAGCCCCCTTCACCATCTCTAAATTCCCCACACTGAATGCTCCTGCCGCCCGGTTCTGCTCCGACGCCTGCTTCAGCAGTTCTTTCATTTTTACTAATCCCATGCCTTGTTCCCTCTGCTTCCTCCCTTTTGTGAGTATATTTTGATTTATTTATTGTTATGTGTTGGTTATATTCTACCACTGAACTCTACAGAGGTCAAGATATACTACGAAAATTTTTTCGAAATCTGGTTATCTATTGGTGATTTCTTGATATTTTTTCTTGTATCTGGTATAATAGGAAGGCAGCAGCAGATCTAAGGAACCAGAGAATAAGGAGCATGAGTATGAGAATTTCCCGAATTGATCAAATAGAGCAATATATCATTGAACATAAGTCCGCATCCATTGATACCCTGTGTGAGTTATTTCAGATATCCAAAAACACCCTGCGGCGGGATCTGGAAGTACTTGTATCCAGAGGGAATGTGGAAAAAGTGTATGGCGGCGTCATTGCATCTGAAAATATTTTACCCATACCGGATCTGGTTACCTTTCAGGACAGGGCCAGCCGTAATTTTTTAAGCAAGCAGAGAATCGCCGCCCTGGCTGCTTCATTCGTGAGGGAGCGGGATATCATATTCATAGACAGCGGCACTACAACCATGAATATTGTGGACTATCTTACCCATTTAAATACAGTCACAGTCATAACAAACAGCATCCAGGTCATTAATAAATCCATGAATTATCCAAATATTAATCTGATTGTTCTCCCTGGCACGTTAAAAAGGGATACTGCCTCTCTCACCGGCAGCTCCTGTGTGGAATATTTAGAAGATTATAATATTGTACGTGCTTTTATGGCATGCACCGGGGTTTCTGTGCTTTCAGGCGTCTGCAACGCATCCACTGATGAGTACAATATTAAAAAAGCAGCATTAAAAAAAAGCCAGAAGCATTATCTTCTGGCAGATTCTTCAAAGTTTGGACGGGCATCTTTAATGACCTATGGAGACATGAATCAGTTCGACTACATTTTAACCGAAAAAATGCCGGATGACGCATTCTGTTCTTATTGCAAAGAACAAAACTGCGCCATTTCCGTTGCATCTCATGAGGATTAGACGGTGATATCCTCAGCCCGGCATATGGTGACATCCTGCTTGTAGAAAGGCCTCATGCTTTCTGCCACATGGATCTTCACATGTTCAAAACGGATATCCTTTGCATACTCTGCATATATTCCGGATATTTTCGTACGTATCAGTCCATCTCCCTGGCAGGGGCGGATATCATATCCCTCAATCTCCCAGCGGGAGTTTTTCTCCAGAGTGAGATGGATGTTATCAAAACTCACATCTTCAATATAGTTGTCTTCACTGCCGCGGATAAAGATTCCGTTCTCTCCTTTGCAGCTGATATTCTCAAACCGCACATTCCTGATTTTTCCGGCTTTTACCCCAGGTTTTCTGTCATGAGCCGTGATGCAGATTGGTTCTGCTCTTCCCCACCACTCATGGGAGAACCGGCGTGTTTCAATGGTAATATTAGAAAATACCACATTCTCTACATTTCCCCCATCCCGAATCTGTATGGAGATACCTCGATTGCTTTTGCTGATGGTACAGTTTTCTACCAGTACATTTCTAAAGTCACATTCTCCTTCTGTACCGAATTTAATGGCTGCACTGGTGGAAATCAAAGTGCAGTTGGAGATTACGATATTCTCACAGGGACCGTATTGATTATAGTCACCGGAATTTTTTAATACGATAGCATCGTCGCCGCATTCAATGTGGCAGCCGATAATTCGTACATTGGTGCAGTGGTCCGGATCAATACCGTCGGAATTTGCCATCTGTAAGTTATTTAAAAGACGGATTCCCTCAATTAAAACATCATCGCAGCCCACCAGATGAACCGTCCAGAACGCACAATTTATAAGTCTTACATCACGGATGGTAAGATGGCGGAATTTTTCTAAAAGCATCAGGGGAATTCTGGGGTAATAAGTACCTTCTATGTGATAACCGGAATTATCCCCGTAAAAAATAGATTCATTGGCATCTATGGTGCCCAGACCGGTGATCGCCACATTCTCCTGGTCATAGCCATAGATAAATGCATGAAACGGTCTGCCGTTATATTCGCTGTTTAAAAAAGAAGGAAGACCGGATTCATGAGCCACAATCCTGCCGCCGTTTGCCAGAGGATAATAATCGTTTAAATCACTGCTGGCTTTTAATACGGCTCCCATCTCCAGATGAAGTTCCACATTTGATTTCAAAAGAATTGAACCGCTGTTATAGATATGTCCGCCTGGAAGCAGTACCCGTCCGCCGCCTGCGCCGGTACATTCATCAATCGCTTTCTGAATCGCCCCTGCATCGTTTCCGGTCCCATCGCCTTTTGCTCCGAATTCCAATACATTGTAAATCATAATTTCCTCCATTTCCTGTATCTGAACAAGATTGTACTATTAAACTGCCCAATTATATCAATTTAACCAGGCAAATGAAAGGTCTAACTATAAAAAAAAGACAGAGACGTACAAAAAAGCTGTTTTTTGTACTGCCTCTGCCATTTTTTAACCTTTTAAACCAGATGTACTGATACCCTCCACCAGATATTTCTGCAGACTGATAAAAATCAGAACTGCCGGCATGATGGACAGCGTTGCCATTGCAAACATAGCCCCGTAATCGGAGGAGGAGCCAGGATCACTAAACAGCTTTAATGCAAGGCTGACCGGATACTTTGCGGACTCGTTGATATAAAGAAGTGCGGAAAGAAAATCATCCCATCTCCACATAAAGGAGAAAATACTTGCTGTAATTAATGCCGGTGTGATCAGCGGAAGTATAATTCTGACAAATATGCTGTAATAGGAGCAGCCGTCAATCTTCGCCGCTTCATCAAGCTCTCTTGGAATTCCGTCAATAAAGTTAATCATCAGATAGATGAAGAAGCCCTGGATTGCAAAATAATAGGGGACAATCAGGGGCAGGTAGCTTCCCACCCAGCCCAGCTTCTGATACCACAGATACTGGGGAATCATTAACACCTGTGCAGGCAGCATCATGGAAAGGAGCATGGCTGCGAACAGGAACCTTCTCCCAAAAAAGCTGCATCTGGCCAGACCATAAGCCACAAAGGCCGAGGAGAATACCGTACCTAAAGTGGCAACAATTGCAATAAACAGAGAGTTTCTGAAAAATATGATAAATCCTATTTTTGCAAACCCTTTCCAGCCGGTCGAGTAATTGGAAAATACAAACTTTTTGGGAATCAGCTGGCCCGCTGTTGTGAAAATGGTATTGCTCTCCTTAAAAGAACTCATGATCATCCATACCAAAGGATAAATCATGATCAGACCAAGGCCGCAGACAATAACGTGATAGAGAATCCCGCCAATTCTTTTCCTTGTTTTCATGGTTTTTACACTCCTTCCGTATAGACCCAGAATTTTTTAGTAGCAAATAGAAGTAACGTAATCAGCCCGATAATTCCAAGCATCACCCATGCCAATGCTGCGCCGTAACCGGTATTGTAGAATTCAAAAGACTGCTGGTACATATAAACAGTGTAGAACAAGGTGGAATTAAGGGGTTTCCCCTGTGTAATAATAAAGCACTGTGTAAATGCCAGAAATCCGTTGATTGTCTGCATCACCAGGTTAAAAAATATGGTTGGTGTAAGAAGTGGAAGCGTGATCTTAAAAAACTGGGAAAACCGGTTTGCGCCGTCCACTCTTGCCGCCTCATAAAGCGTAGTGGGAATCTGCTTTAAAGAAGATAAAAAAATCAGCATGGAAGAGCCAAACTGCCAGACTGCCAGTATGATCAGTGTCCAGATCGCTGTATTTACGTTTCCAAGCCATGGAAAGCTGGACTTGATTCCTATCAGCCGCAGCAGATGATTCACCACTCCGTCCGTAGCAAACATACGCTTCCAGAGAATCGCCACTGCCACTGAGCCGCCGATTATGGACGGCAGATAGTAGGCTGCACGGTATAATCCTGTCACTCTTGTTGTTTTAAACAGTATCAGTGCCACAATCAATGCAAATACCAGACGCAGGGGAACCGATACAAATGCAAAATAAAAGGTAACGCCGATGGTTTTAAAAAACACCGCATCGTCCGTAAACATCTTGATATAATTTTTCATGCCTGCAAATACTGGCGGTGCCAGAATATTGTAGTCACAAAAGGAATAGTAAAGGGATAGTCCCATGGGAACTACCATGAACAACAGAAATCCGATGGTAAACGGAAGGCTGAATACGAATCCTGCCGTGCTTTCCCTGTTCATAAAATGTCTGAAGTTCTCCCTCTTTTTTTCTTTCATATACGTCCCCTCCGTTCACACATGACTGCTCTTATTAAAAACCGGGGCAGAGCTTACCCTGCCCCGAAACTACCGGTAATTATTTCTCGCTCATAATCTTGTTGGCACTGTTAAAGAATTCCTCAGCAGCTGTCTTCGAATCATATGTACCATAGCAGAGCTGCTCCTGAACCTGATTTAACAGATTAAATACTTCACTTGCTCCATCCGGCTGGGGCGGATTGATCGGTGAACTGTTTGGAGTAACCACTTCATTGATATAGCGGATAATTTCCTGGTTGATGGCATCCATTTTCGGTGAAAGCTCTTCTGCAATCTTGCTGGATGCAGGAACGCCTCTTTCGCCTAACAGAATGTTATTTGCATCGCTGGAATTAGTCAGGTAATCTAATACCTTCACTGCTTCATCCGGATTCTTTGTATGTGCGCCGATGGAGAAGAACTGGCTGGACTTTAAGTACCCGGACTTCTTTGGATCAGGAGACGGCCAGGTAGTCATACCAATGGTCACTCCTTCCGGAGCCGCATTCTGCACTGCTGTCAGCTGGTTGGAGTTTGCGAATGCACACCAGGACATGGTCTCCGGACTGGAACCATATACCAGGGGATCCTGTTCAACAGAACCTATGGAAATCTCTGCAAATACGCCTGGATCAATGAGCCAGCCTTCTTTTAACCCGGTCTCATACATCTGGAAGAACGGAATGTAATCCTCTGCCTTTCCGCCCATCTTTTTATCACCGAATAAAACCACATCGTACGCTCTCATAAAATAATCCAGATATGTCTGGGCAGTTCCGTATACGATGGAAGTTTTATATCCGGTTTTTTCATATACCTGACGGCATACTGCTTCAAAATCATCAATTGTCATATAATCTTTTACTGTGATACCATTTTCATCAAGCAGGGTCTTGTTGTACATCATGGCCGGAGAGTTGATTCCTGCGCAGATTGCATAAACTCCGCCGTCAACTATTCCGGAAGCCATGGTATTTTCCGATATATTGGATACATCGAGTGCTCCCTTTTCTATGTAAGGCTTTAAATCAACTAAAAGTTCATTCTTCACATACTGGTCTATGTACATATAATCCATCTGAACAATATCTGGAAGTGCCTGTCCTGCTGCTGATGTAGCCAGTTTATTCCAGTAATCCGACCACTCGGAGAACTGTCCTTCAATCATTACTCCTTTATTCTGCTGTGAATAAAGATCTAAAGCGGCCTGAGTTCTCTCATTTCTGACCTGGTTCCCCCACCAGCTCATTGTCAGTTTCATGTCACCGCTTTCACCAGAGGCTTCCTTAGAAGGAGCCGCAGTCGCTGCCTGTGTCGTTGCAGGTGCCTGTGTTGCTGCAGTCGTGTTATTTGCTGAATTTCCCCCACAGCCTGCCAGAGCGGCCGCTGCCATACAGCACGACATCAGTAATGCAATTTTTTTCTTCATAATACCTTCCTCCTTGAATTATTAACTTTTCTTAGGTAGTTTTATTATACGTTTCATAGAATGGGGCGTAAATGTGTAAAACCGAGTTGGAAGTGGAAAAAACCGAGTTTTTTTGTTTATTTTGTATATTTTAAAATGTTTTATGTTGAATTATTGTTACTTTTTATATATAATCTCTTTATCACAACAAAGAATTTCCTTAATGAGGAGAACGTATGAAAGCATTTATCCGGAATCTTGCATTAAAAAAGAAGATCCAGTCCATTGTATTTCTATGTATTCTGCTCCTTACTTTTGTTTCCTTTTTTAATATCCATATGACCTCAATTGCCCACCAGAAAGTGCTGTACCAGGCAGTTGCGTCTTCTTTGTCCTTTTCTGCCAAGGAACTTTATAACCGACTGGATGTGATCAGCACCATGGCTGATATGGTGCTTGCAGACAGCACCATGCAGAAGAATCTGGGAATTTTAAAAGATACCGGGCGGATACAGGAACGAACCGTGGCCTATAAGGCCATCTACGGAATGTTAAACGAATATTACTTTAACTTCAGAAAAAATAATATCCGCTACATGAGTCTTTATCAGGATGACTATTCCATACATACACATATCATCAACAGGGAAAAAATTCCGGATTCCATTCGAAAGGACTTAATTGCACGGGCTGAGGCGGGAAAAGGAAAGACTATATGGGTTACGGATTACAGTGATAAGTACGGTCTTTTTCTGGTTAAGAATATACGGCGGACCCAATTTTTAAAGCTTGATTCCATTGGCAGTCTGATTGTAAACATCGACATGAATCAGCTGATTGATTCCTCTACAGATACCAGTCATCTTTATGAGTCTGCTGATTATATCCTGTTTGACGAAGACAATATCATCTATCAGTCCTCCTCTGCTGCGGCCGGGAACCCCATCGCAGTTTCAGGCACTTTTTTTTCACGGTACGGACTCTTTACGTCTATGGATCGTAACTATTTTTATGTAAGGAAGCTTCTTCCGGAATACAATTGGAATTATATCTGTATGATTCCCTACGACAATATCTCAGCTTCCCTTCGTACCAGCTTTCAATTCTCCTTCTTCATAACCTTTATTGCAGTGATCATATCCAGTGTTCTTTCTTCTATACTGATTAACTCTATAATCCGGCATTTTAATAATCTGCTGTTAAAAATGAAACATTTTGCTGACGGGCAGAATGAGATACTTCCGGTTTCCTATGATTACAAGGAAAGGACTGATGAACTGGGTATTCTCCATACCCGGTTTGACCAGATGGTTAATGATGTAAACATTTTGATACGCAATAATTATCTGAATGAAATTCTGCGGAAAGAAGCTCAGCTAAAAGCTCTGGAAAATCAGATGAATCCCCATTTTCTCTATAACACCTTAGAATCCATCAACTGGAGGGCTAAGTCAGTGGGGGCAAAAGATATCTCATCCATGGCAGAGAATCTGGGAACGCTTTTAAGAATCACACTGGACCAGAACAGTAAAGAAGTCCCATTAAGACGGGAGCTGGAACTAATACAGTGTTATATGACTATTCAGAAGTTCCGCTATGAAAACCGGCTGGAATATCGTATCACTGTACCGGAATATCTATACTCCTGTTATGTATTAAAACTGACTCTGCAGCCACTGGTGGAAAATTCCATACGATACGGTCTGGAAGAGAATACGGAAGGCTGTTTCATTCACATATTGGCAGAATGCGACACTGATACACTTTACATTACCATCAAAAACAACGGCTCAGCCTTTGAGGACAACCTTCTGGAAAAGTTAAAAACCAGTCAGGTCAGCCCCCACGGCTTCGGAATCGGTTTGGTGAATATACTGCAGCGGATGCAGTTAACCTATGGAGAAAAATACGGTCTCACCCTTTATAATGAAAATGAACAGGCAGTGGCAAGGCTTGCCTTTCCTCTTGTCCGAAAGGAGAATGAAGATTGCTGAAATTAATAATTGCTGATGATGAACGTATGATACGGGAATCTATTTCCAATATTATTGACTGGAACAGCCTGGGAATCGAACTGATCGGCAGCTGCGGAGACGGAATCGAAGCATACAACATGATTCTCGACGAATCACCGGATATCGTTCTGACCGATATCCGTATGCCCGGCATCTCCGGACTTGAACTGGTTGAGAGAATCTCCCAGACTGATATGGATATCCAGTTTATTTTACTGTCCGGATTCGGAGAATTTGAATATGCCAAGCAGGCGATGAAATACCGGGTTCACCATTATCTGCTTAAACCAAGCAATGAAGAACAGATTATTGAGAGTATCAGGGACGTCATAAAAGAATATTATCACAGAAGGGCTTTTAAGGATCTTCAGAACCGGCAGAAGGCACTGACATTCCATCTTCATCACAGCGTACTGGCTAATATTATTAATGAGGGGATCTTTATGGATGACTCTGCCCAGCCCGCCTGGGATGTCTATTCCGGCTTTATGGATTTTTGCTATACCAGCTATGAGCTGTGCTATCTTCATTATCTGGAAGAACCGCTCCTTGTTTCCGCTCTTGGGCTGATTTATGAATACATGTCAAAAAGTGCTCCGGGTATTGCCGTGTACAGTCTCTATGTGAAAAACACCCTGATTCTCTTTTTTGAAAGCCATCAGGTTTCCTATGAAGATCTGGACACTTTTATGTACCGGCTTTCCATAGAGCAACAGCCGGTACAGCTTAACTATCACAGAAGCACCTATCCCAATCTGATTCAGCTGATAGAAGCCATGACGTCTAAAATTAAGCGGTATGGAATGATTTATTTTATGAATGGTCTTAAGCCGGTTCCTATCTGCAATTATAAAAATCTGATAGAAAAAATTGAACAGCTGACAACTATTTTAATGAATACAGATATAGAGAACCGGGAATCCGGTTATGAAGAGCTTGAGAACACCCTTCACGATATCAGCAACCCTGATTTTTTAAAGCAGGCTGGTTCCCGCATTATTATTAAATTAACAGCAGGTAACCGTTACGGCTCCTCTGTAGAAGCAACCGAATATTTAATGACACTGAACCAGCAGACCGATCCGGCGATCATCAGGAATATGCTCATGGAAAAGATCAGCAAAACAATGGCAGATTCTACGGAAACCTCATACAGTCCTTTTATTGAAAAAGTGATTCAGTATGTAGAGAATAATTTAGATAACCCTAGTCTGACTCTGAAATGGATTGCAGAAAACTATTTATACATGAATGTGGATTACGTCAGCGCGCGTTTTATGAAAGAAACCAGACAAAAATTCTCCAATTATCTCACGACCCAGAGAATCCAGAAGGCAAAGCAGTTGTTATTGGAAGGAAGTACAGAACAAATCCAGTGTGTTGCAGAGAAGGTAGGCTGCGGAAACAATCCCCAGTATTTCAGTCAGATCTTCAAAAAACATACGGGCATGTCACCAAGCGCTTATATAAAACAGATAAACGGAGGGGATTAAACTCAAAAGCCCCGCCTGGTATCTAATTTCCAGGCGGGGCATCAATTTAAATTTTATGAGATTGTATTCAGAATTTTCACCAGAGCTTCATGCGCCATTGTGAAGGCTTCTTCTCCGCTCATTTTTTTCTTTTGGTCTCCATTCTTTTCCAAAGCAGAAAATCCTGCGAAATCACTTAAATGAGGTTCCAGAGATAAGAATCCCTGATATCCACTGTCTTTTAATTTTCTGAGGATCTTTTCCACATTTCCGTCTCCCATTCCTGCAGGAACCACGCTCGCATCTGACCAGAGCGCATCCTTGATGTGAACATAGGAAATATAGGGTTTTAACATGTCATACGCTTCTAAGGTATCCTGTTTGCACTGGACAAAGTTGGCGAAATCAAACACCGCCTGAAAATGATCCCCATAAAATTCCTTCATGATTTCCAGACACCTGTCTGCCATATCCCCATAAATATCTTTCTCATTTTCATGAAGAAGGAGGACTTTGTTTGCCTTAGCATAGTCCACAAACTGTCCAAGCTGATCCATGACCTGATTCTTATAAGGCGCATAACTTTCATTTTCCGGCATAAAAAAGCTGAACATACGGATATTTGGAGTATCCATTACATGAGCGATTTCAACGGTATGTTTGAATAATTCCATATGCGGTGCAAACTCATCCGTAATTTTAATCTTACCAATGGGAGAACCAACGGAAGATAAGGATATTCCGTTATCTGTAAGGCGGGCTTTTATTTCTTTTGCTTCATTTATGGTATGTTCCACCAGCCCCTTACCATCAACTCCACGCATTTCCACGTATGACATCCCCAGTTTTTTCAGCACCTTCATCTGAATATCTAAATTTGTATCAATTTCATCGGCAAAGCCGGACAGCTTAATCTTATCCCACATAATAACGTTCTCCTTTTCTTAATAGCTTCCTTCTGTATCAAACACCACGCCGGTTCCCTCTTTCTTTCTGGATGAAGCACGGCGTTTATTCAGTTCCTCTAAAAACAGATTTTCATCAAACGGCACCTCAATCTCCCGGTCAAGCCAGCTGGATAAATGCATGGCATTGGATAAGGTCAGCCCATTGATTCCTTCCACCCCGTCTGCAACCAGAGGTGTCCCCTTAAGGATTCTTCCTGCAAATGCTTTTAGTACGCCTGCATGCTGCTCATTGATCCCGTCTGTCTCCACTTCCGTAACGGTACATTCAGGAGTATCAAAGCCTCCTTTTGCCGTCTTACAGAAGGTACGCTCATTCTCTGCCAGCCTGTGAAGCATGAGGCGGTCATTTTCACAGACCAGCTTTCCCATCTCCATGGTAATTTCAAACCGGTTGGTACCAGGAGCATCTGCAGTGGAAGTTACAAAGACGCCTGTGGCTCCGTTTGGATATTCCATATAAGCAGTCACATCGTCTTCCACTTCAATGTCATGCCATTTTCCATTGTGGCAGAAGGCTCGTACTTTAACCGGCATTCCGCAGATCCACTGCAGCAGATCCATATTGTGAGGGCACTGATTTAAGAGGACACCTCCGCCCTCACCGTCCCAGGTTGCTCTCCAGCTTCCGGAATCGTAGTAGGACTGTGTCCGGTACCAGTCTGTCACAATCCAGTTAACGCGCTTAATTTCTCCTAACTCCCCTCCGGTTACCAGCTCATGCATCTTCCGGTATATGCAGTTGGTTCTCTGATTAAACATCATGGCAAATACACGGTCGGACTTTTCAGCAGCTTCGTTCATCTTTCTTACCTGTGCCGTATAAACACCTGCCGGTTTTTCGCACAAAACATGATGTCCTTGTTCCAGGGCATAAATTGTAAGTTCCGGGTGCTGGTAGTGGGGAACTGCGATTAATACAGCATCACACACTCCTGCGTCAATTAAATCCGTACCTTCTGAAAAAAATGCAGTCTCTGCCGGCATATGTTCTTTTGCCCAGGCAATCCGCCCTTCCTCCCGGTCAGCCACGGCTGTCACTTCCAGCTCCGGAACTTTTCCTTCCTGAATACTCTTTAAATGGTTCGTCCCCATATTACCAATTCCTATGATTCCCAATCTTACTTTTTCCATTGTTATTTTTCCTCGCTTTCTGCTGATTCATAGATATCCATCATGGTATCAAATGTAAGTCGGACCGACTCCAGATCATTCCTGAAAACCTTTCCTGTATTGACACAGTCATAAAAATCGTGAATGCAGGCCTCATGTCCACTGCCCCAGTAGGCTTTTCCAGGTACCCGGCCTTTGGGTGAACGCCATATAAAGGTTTCGGTATCTCCTGCTTCCTGACAAGTAACCGTATCTCCTTCCACCCTGATAAACCCTCTTTCCCCTGCAAGTTCAATCAGTACCGGTGCATCATTTACATAGGCTGTGGTTGCATAAAAGCTGGCCCTCACCGGTTCTTTCCCCTGCGTGAACTCCATATAAGCTTCAAGAGTATCCTCAACCTCCACAATCCCGCTTAAGTGATGGTTTCTCATGGATGCCTCTGTCCTGACCGGTTTTCCCAGCCAGTGAAGCAATAAGTCAAGGGCATGAATGGACTGGTTCATGAGGGCTCCACCGCCCTCTGTATCAAGCCTGCCTCTCCAGCCGCTTTCTGTGTAATAGGAAGCATCCCTGTGCCAGGTAACAAATGCCCTTCCTCCCCTTATAGCACCGATTCTGCCCTCCTCAATCAGTTCAGAGACTTTTCCGGTCGTCTCGTTATACCGGTTCTGAAAGCAGATTCCAAGCCTGCCGCTGCTGTTTATTGATGCTTCTTTTAACTGTTCAAACTGATCCCTGCTGATGGCCGGAGGCTTTTCCATAAATACGTGAACCCCCTTCTCCAAGGCCATTACAGCCATGGGAACATGACAGTAATGAGGCGTACAGATATGTACTCCATCCAATTCTTCCTTTTCAAGCATCTCTTCTATTGATTCATAAGCATGTCCTTTTCCTTCCGTATACTGGCGGCAGAATTCCTGTGCCCTTTCTATACGGATATCAGCCATGGCACAAAGTCTGACTTCTTTTAATTCCTTTAAAACCAAGGAATGGACCCTCCCAATGTTTCCGCAGCCAATCACTCCAACCCGAACCATAATCACTCCTCTTTTCTTTGTCTTGTCACTTCTATAAATTTATTATATACTTATTTTAACGCAAATTGTTTGCGCAGATTGACTAGAAATATGCGCAGATTGTCTATTTAAGGAGGTCCGATGAAAAAGGAAAGCCCATATCATTACAGCGAATTTTCCGATCCCATAAGCTGTGATTTTACAACCAGCAACATGGCGGGAAATGTAGATTTTCATATGCATAACAGCCATGAGATTTATCTGCTGGTAAACGGTCATATCCAGTATTTTGTGGAGAATGCATGCTACGATATGAATCCCGGCAATTTAATTCTTTTCTCCAACCGGGAGATCCATAAAGCGATCAACACCTCAAGCGAACCCTTTACCAGACTGGTCATTCACGTAAATCCTTCGTATATACGGCCTTATTGTACCCCATCAACCAATCTCTTAAACTGTTTCCATCGAGATCCGGGGAAAAACAATCTGGTCCTGCTGTCTAAGGCAGATTATGACCTTTTAATTTCCATGGCACACAATCTGGAAAAGGCAATAAAAAAACGCTGCATATATGGCAGCGATTTAACAGCATTAACGACTGTGATACAGATTTTAATACTCATCAATCAGGCATGGCAGAGTACAGGCTCTGTGAAAACAGCGCCAAGGCCCCATCGTGCCCAGGCAATCATGAATTATATTGACGGACACTTAACAGAACCGCTTTCTTTAGATACCATCTCACTTGCCCTCTCACTTGATAAATATTACTTAAGTCATTTATTCAAATCAGAGACGGAAAGCAGTATCTTCCAGTATATTGTGGTAAAACGGGTGGCTCTTGCTAAGGAACTGCTTCTAAAGGGACACACAGTCTCAGAAGCCTGCCATCTGTCAGGATTTAACGACTATTCCAACTTTATACGAACCTTCCGCCAGACAACGGGCTGTACACCGGGACAATTTAAGCGTCTCAATCCGTAATAATACAAAACAGGTTATCTTTGCTTATAAGGAGGATTTGCAGGGTATCCACCCCTGATCTTTTGCATCCCACGCTGAACGGCATCCTTTGACTGTTTCCAGTCAGCGTCCCGGTTCAGATAATCATACTTTTCGATAAACCAGTCAATATCACCGGAAACCCGCTCCATATTCTGAAGCATAAGGGGGAATACCACAGAATAGAACTTCCCGCGCTCTTCGTCGTTTAAACACCGGTCTGCACCTTTCATCAGATCTCCAAAATGATGGAGACAAAAGCCTTTGCTGCTTTTTATCTTCTCTGTGAAGCCGGCATCCTTTTTGTACAGATGAAAAAACGTTGCTATATACCGTTCATGCAGCTCACAGGAACGGTCACAGATATAGCAGGTTTTCTCTTTTTCCCCGATCCACCGGGAGAGAGGGGTTTCCTCTGCCTTCTTACCGGTGATCCGGTCCTTCAGAGATTTTTTCCCGGGGGAAAACGTCTTAAACTCTTCCTGCATCTCTGCGATCAGTTTCTTATAATATGTCTTTAATATCCAGC
Organism: Lacrimispora amygdalina; assembly: GCF_900205965.1. GTDB lineage: Bacteria > Bacillota > Clostridia > Lachnospirales > Lachnospiraceae > Lacrimispora > Lacrimispora amygdalina_A. The sequence goes on along the minus strand of NZ_OAOF01000003.1, from coordinate 59,369 downwards.
CATTCCCAAGTGCATTGCCATATTCAAACATCCGTCTCTGATGAATCCGGCAGAAACCTGCACGGTCTGTCTTCTCTCTGGTATCACTCTCCATATAAGAAGCACAGGATCCCAGCACAAAATCCATCAGCTCTTCTTCCCCTTTCTGTTCAAGATAGCAGAAAGGGCATTCGTCATTGGCATCTATGGCGTCATTCATGGGTATCTCGTATAATTTTTCCTTCATTCCTACACCTTAAAGCGGTAACCAACTCCCCAGATTGTCTCTATATACTGGGGTTTTGCCGTATTGAATTCTATCTTTTCCCGAATCTTCTTTATATGAACTGTAACTGTGGCAATATCCCCGATGGATTCCATATCCCAGATTTTATTAAACAGCTCTTCTTTGGTATAAACATGGTTGGGATTCTGGGCCAGGAATGTAAGAAGATCGAATTCCTTGGTGGTGAAGTTCTTCTCCTCTCCGTTCACCCATACGCGCCTGGCAGTCTTATCAATCTTCAGACCGCGGATCTCAATCATCTCATTGTCCGGCATACCGCTGCCAATCAGACGCTCATAGCGGGCAAGATGAGCCTTAACCCGGGCAACCATCTCACTGGGAGAAAATGGCTTTGTAATATAATCATCTGCACCAAGACCCAGCCCTCTGATTTTATCAATATCCTCTTTTTTAGCAGATACCATGATAATGGGGGTGTTCTTCACTTCACGGACCTTCCTGCATATCTCAAATCCATCCACTCCAGGAAGCATCAGATCCAGAATGAGTAAATCAAAATCCTCATGGAGCGCCAGCTTAAGCCCTTCTTCTCCGTCATTTTCAATCTCGACTTCAAATCCGCTTAACTCCAGATAATCCTTCTCCAGCTCTGCAATGCTCTCTTCGTCTTCCACAATCAATATTCTGCTCATTCCTGCATGACCTCCTGGTATTTTCTTAAAACAAAGTGTATTTCAGTTCCAATTCCTTCCTTGCTGGTGGCCCAGATTCTGCCCCCATGATCCTCAATAATTTTCTTAACGATGGACAGACCAATTCCGCTTCCTCCCTGGGAAGAATTTCTTGAGGAATCAGTCCGGTAGAAGCGGTCAAAAATGCTGGGTAAGTCCTTAGCAGGAATTCCCCTTCCATTGTCTTCAATCTCCACCTGTATAAAATCACCCACATCCTTAATCCGGATATTGATGATGCCGCTTTTCTTATCCATATATTTTACAGAATTGCTGATAATGTTGTTGATGACCCTTCGCATCTGCTCTGCATCTGCTATTATAATCACATCATTATCTACATAGTTAAAATAACCAAGCTCAATGCTTCTGGCCTCCATCTCAAGCCCTACCTCGTCGATGCAGTCACCAAAATAATTGGACACATTGATTTTGGAAAACGTATAAGGAATCTTGTTGGTATCAATCTTGGAATAAAAGGTCAGTTCATCAATCAGTTTATCCATATCGTTGGCTTTATTGTAGATTGTACGGATATAACGGTCCAGCTTCTCAGGTGATGAGGCAACCCCATCCATAATCCCCTCCACATATCCTTTGATGGCAGTTATGGGAGTCTTTAGATCATGGGAAATATTGCTGATCAGTTCCTTGTTCTCTTTGTCGTACTGCACCTTTTCCTCCGCTGATTCCTTTAAGCGGATTCTCATCTCTTCAAAATCCTGGCAGAGCTGACCGATCTCATCATCATTCTCTACCTCAAGGTTAAAATCCAGGTTTCCGTCCTTGATCTTCTTGGTGGCAACCTGAAGCCGTCCCAAAGGACTTACAACTGACCGGTATACCCACATCATTAGAATTGCATCCGTAAATAATATGATCATAATAGCTGCAAACAGCATCTCTGCCATCATAACCTTTATTTCAGGAAGAAGTCCGTCTACATTGGACACGATAAATACACTTCCCTTTTCATTGTCTGAATAAAGGAAGTCCATCTGCTTAACAAGATGCTGTGTCTCTCCGTCCAGATAAATCGCTCCGTCCAGAGTGCTGTCTATCTCTTCATACCTGGGCAGCTGTTCATAAAGCCCCTGGGTAATATGACTGTTACCGTCATAGATCAGAGTATCTCCTTTGCGCACTATCATATACGCATACTTGGAAGTCAGATTTTCATTCAGTTTCTGTAAAAAATCCTGATCGACAAACCGGTCAGGATCACTTTTTAAGATCCCGCTGATCTCCTTTTGCTCTTCTCTGGTCAGACGGTTAAAAATCTGCAGGGAATTGCCGGATAAAAGATCCACACGCTCTTTTAAATTATAGGCTTTGCTGAAAGCACTCATCTGATAGCTTCTCAAACCTGTCACTACGGCAAAAATCATGGTCAGAGGAATGACTGTTATGATTATAAACGCTACGACCAGGCGTGTTCTTAATTTTAGTTTCACCTTTTCGTCTCTCCCACGTCTTCGTTAATATAATATTTAATAAATAATAATTAATATGTAAAGTATTATAACACACAAAGCTCTCAAAATTTATAAAACAATTCTAAAATTTAAAGTCGCGGGTTTTTCCATAAATAAAAGCTGCACCCTCTCACAAGAGAAAGGATGCAGCATGGTTAATTCCTAACACTTCTTTATTTATAATTCCTTTGGATCAATCCCAAAATGCTCAAAAAGGATCTTTTCCGCTTCCCCATTCCATAATCCCTTATGGGCTTTACAGGATTCACTGAGTTTTTTAAACAGCGGATCGGTCTTTCCCAGCTCTTCAAAATCGTCAATGGCTGTTAAAGGCATATCAAATTGAGTATAGGTAAGCTTTTTCCCTCCGGGTATGGAAGGCAGATTTTTAGTCGCCTCTGCAATGCTGTCAATTCCACCCACATGGGTTACCATAACAGCCGCTTCAATGGCTCCTTTGGCAGACAGCAGATTTGCCTCTACCAGATCATCTGTATTACCGCCTGTAGTTCCCATAATATGGGTGCTTGTGTAGTGGCAGTTGTAAAGATTAATTTCCGCCTTAAACTGGCTGTCGGAAGGACCTGCAAAAAAGTTCATGCAGCCGTCAAAGGCCAGCAGCTTATCTCCCATTTCCGCCACTTCTTTAACAGGGACATAAACAAATACGTCATCATAGCCATGACCCTCAGTGATGGCCATCAGTTCCGCAATGGGATCACCCATTTTGGCTGTATTAACATAAAGAAGCTCAATTCCTCTCTCCAGGGCAGACTCCTCGGAAATCACTTCCTTTGCCCGGGCGATCCGTTCGTCGCTGATATCTGTAACTACAATCCTTTTTGGTTTATTTTCAAACTGCAGGCCATAGCTTACTGCTCCCAGTCCCATGGGACCGCATCCTCCCATAATCAGGATGTTTCCATCAGTTTTAGTTCCCATGGCATGATCATAATTTCTTTTGTTTGTATGATAATTGGCATGGAATCCGCCAATGATACAGCTCATCGGCTCTCCCAGTGAGGCTTCAAAGAAGCTCTCCCCTGTATAATCAAGAAGGCAGCCCAGCTCCATAACCTCGTTTGGCATGATGCAGTAAGTACAGGCACCTCCGCAGAATTCATAAGAATATCCCGGCGAATCCAGCTTTCCTTTGTAATTTAACGCTGGCTGCAGAGAAAACTTCTGACCTGGCTGGAACTGATCCTTCCACTTGTTCCCAACCTCTACGATCAGCCCAGAGCATTCATGACCGACAATCACCGGATTGGTATCCATATTCTGAGGTGCCCTTTTATGCTTTTTACCCTGCTTTACCAGCTTGTAGGTGGACATACAGATACTGTCGCTTAAAATTTTTACAAGAATCTCATCTTCCTTAATCTGCGGAAGTTCAAACTCCTCCAGTCTTAAATCATCTGTTCCATACATTCTTACCGCTTTTGTTTTCATATTTTCATCCTCCAACCTTACTTATGAATTTAGACATTAAATTTCCAACAGTTGTACCTGCTTCACCAGTTCATCCACCAGACTTCGGTGAGGCGGCTTTGTTCCAATGCTGGTAACTGCACCTGCAGAAGCCCCCATGCATAAACGAATGCATGTTTCAAGAGGAAGCTTTTTATCCCAGCTGTATGCCATGGCAGCAACCAGGGCATCCCCGGCGCCTACGGTGGAATGGGCTTTTACCTTAAGCCCGGGACAACGATACCGTTTTTCATTTGTTAAAAAAATGGCTCCCATCTGTCCAAGGGATATCGCAGCCATGGAAGCTCCGTGATTAAGAAGCTTTTCCCCCATGGATACCAGTTCCTGCTCGGAAGCTCTGTAATCCATCTGATAATGCCGTTCCAGTTCTGAACGGTTGGGCTTTAACATATCCGGCTTTCCTTTTAAGGATTCAGAAAACAACGCGCCGTCTGCATCCAGTAAAACCTTTGCCCCTTTTTGATGAACCATCTCCGTAATCCTGCGGTATATATCCGTTGGTATTCCCGCCGGTATGCTTCCTGCCAGTACAAACAGAGTATCCGGGTTTGCATAGCTGTCCAGCCTGTTAAGCAGATCATCAAGCTGTTCCTTTGACACCTCCGGTCCAGGCTCATTAAGCTCGGTCACCTCTCCGGTTTCCTCCACCACCTTTAAATTCGTTCTCGTCTCCCCTTTTACATCTACAAAATCAGTCTTAAGGCTAAGGTCCGTCATGACCTGTCTGATGATGGTTCCACTGGTTCCCCCCACAAAACCTGTGGCAATACTTTCTCCACCTAATTCCCTGATTGTCTTGGAAACGTTAATGCCTTTTCCTCCGGCATCCACTTCCACACGCTTTATTCTGTTTAAATCTCCCCGTTCAAATCTTCCAATATCCACTGTTTTATCAATGGCTGGATTCATGGTTACTGTAACGATCATTAAAAACACCCCTTCCCGGTAAACATGGTATAGATTTCCTGTGCACTGCAACTGGTGATCCTGTCCACATCAGCCGGATCTGCAAGGCACTGTGCAATTACAGAAAGTATCTCTAAATGCTCCTCACCTACCCCTGCGATCCCTATGACCAGCTTCACCATCTCTCCTCCCCAGTCTGTTCCGTCAGGAAAAACCATGACTGCAATACCGGAGTGTCTGATGCTTTTTTTTGCTTCCTCAACACCGTGAGGAAGTGCGATTCCATTGCCGATGTTCGTAGGAAAGGTCAGTTCCCGCAGAAGCATTGCCTCTATATAGGACTCATCCACGCAGCCACTTTCGCAAAGCATTCTCCCCACTTCTCGTATGACTGTCTCTTTATCTCCAGGTCTGCAATTCAATCGGATATTTCCAAGTTCCAGAAGTTCTGCATTTTTTTCTTTATTTTTTTTCCCGTATCCAAACACGTGATTCCCCTCCTCTGCTGGTGTTCTATTTAAATTATAGGGCTGGTATCTTATCTTTTTCAACGAAAACAAAATGGCATTTGGCGCCATCAAATGGCGCCAAAACTAAATGTACGAAAAAAACCAGGCCCTTCCCGGACCTGGTTTTACAGCTTTTATTCCTCACATCTTATCGAGATAATGTCTGAAATATTGATTTAAATAATGGGAAACAAAGGTTCTTATCTCCTCTTTTCCCCCATGCCTCACAGCCTCTAAAAACTTCTCCTCCTCAATCAGCCGCTCGCTTAATACCCCCAGGATCTCACTGTTTTCTGCTGCATGGTCATCCTTTGGCACCAGCATAACCAGCACAACACATACCCCTTTAAAATAAGGGTCACAAAACGGTGTTCCGTCTTTTGTCTGGCAAACGGAAAATACCGGCTTTACCACCCCCTCCGTTCTTGCATGAAGCAGGGCAAAGCCAAAGTCAGGGAAAATCTGGCTGCTAAGCCGTTCTCTCCTCATTAAATCCTCCTGGATCATGATCTGACGGTCTGCGTAGGAAGCCAGTCTCTCACTGACGGCTATCAGCAGTTCCTCAAAGGTGATTCCATTGTCCACCCGCTGGTATTCCATGAGCCTGATAATACTTTTAATCTGAACCGCCATAAAATTCACCTGGTCAAGCTGTATGGTAAACTCCTTGTTATCCTTCTTTTTAGGCATATATTCACACTGGCGCACTTTACCTGCAATCCGTTCCATTTCTTCAGCAGAAAGCAGGGGGCTTACATACAGGATGTCCGCCGTCTCCTTTAATGGTACTGTGGACACAAAGAAATCCGTCTTACTGAGCACATAGGGAGATAAGTCTGCCATACCATAAACAGACAGTTCCACTCTGTCTGAAAAATCTCTGGCAATCCTGGAAGACATAAGCCGCGAAATTCCGATCCCACTGGCACAGACGATCCCTATATTCACCTTTCTGCGGCTTTCCCTTCTGCTTTCCATCCGCACCTCAGCTGCACCGAAGTGTACGGCAAGAAATCCGATCTCCGGCTCCGGTACCTCATATCCATATCGTTTTTCAATTACCCTGGCAACGGACCTGCAACGCTCAAATATAGCCGGATAATCCCGTTTGATCTGATCCAGCAAAGGATTCTGGATCTTCATGCCATTGGCAAGGCGAACCAGAGTCGGCTTTAAATGGGCAATCAGTCCCTGTATCACAAATTCTTCATCCTGCTTCAGCAAATAAGCAATCCCGTCGTTATAGCTGTCGATCATTTCATTGACCACCTCCCACAGCTCCCTGGATTCCTCAATTTCACTTCTTGACTTCTCGTCAACATTTAACTGCTGAATCTTAGAGCCTTTGATGTGAAGGCAGATATAGGCACATTCAATTTCCGGAATCTGAATCTGAAACTCTTCTTCCAGGGATCTGGTTATGGTTTCAGCCAGATCATAATCCTGGTCTTTCTGCAGAAAATCTGCCATAAGGGGATCTTCTTCAATGATCTCCTGCCGGCGGATCCGGTTCACGGCAATCGCCACATGGATCACCAGACCAAGGTAGGAATCCTGTGTCAGATTCAGGATTCGTTTATCCCGTATTCTTAAGATGCAGGCAATCACCCGTTTTACAATGTCATCGTCCAGGATTCTGTAGATATTTCTCTCACTTTTGTTCTGAATAACATTTAACACAGACTGGTTCCGGTCTTCATACATCCCCTGTATCATATCTGTATGAATGTTTTCATCGATAAACACTCTGAGGGCCTGGCGGAAATCCCGTTCACTGCCTTCAATGAACACACCGTATCCCGGCTTTCTCTTTATTTCCAGATGATACTTGTGAAACCATCCTTTGACCGCCTCTAAATCCGAGCTGACAGTGGCCTCGCTGACCCCGAATAAATCACTATAATAATACAGCTTTTTTAACGTCTTATCCTTTAGAATTTCCAGAACCAGACGCTTCTGGCGTTCCATTCGGTCAGAAACGTCAAGGGCATCATCAGCTTCAAGTTCCGCCTGTAAGGCTTCCATCCGGGTCCTGTCTCCTTCCAGCCAGATGCCAGTCCCTGTTTTGGAGCAAAAGGTCAGACCATATTTCTTAAGTGCCCTGGGAATATACTCCAGCTCCCTTTGCACCGTTCTCTTGCTGATATGAATCTGGTCTGCAAGCTGCTTCACAGGAACTGGCCCCTGCTCTTTCAGCAGAGCCAGAACAATTTGCTGCATTCTGGGCGTAAAATCACTACCCGCCATCTCATCCACCTCCCATTAACCAGTTCAGGAGTTCCTTATAACCAGACATATCTGTTAAATTGTCCACCGTAAAGCATAAAATATTAGTTTCCGGCAGGGAACGGGCGAAATCCTTCTGGCAGACAATTGCATCTGCATCAGCCGGAATCCGGTCAGCCGACACATGGTATACCTCTATACCCGTCAGTCCCTCCAGTCTCAGTTTTTTCTTAAAAATGGCACTGGCCATTGCACTGGAGCCCAATCCTACGTCACAAACAAAATATATTCTGGCATGTTCCACTCTCTTAATGGGCATCTCTTCACCCTTTTGTTCTTTTTCTTTATCTATGGCTGGTTCCCTCCTTTTACCGGATAAAATCAGGCATGACAAAAGACAGCTCACCGCAGCGGAGATGGAAACCCCCATAACAATCCCCAGCCAATGCTTTTTGTCCGCCATAATCAGTATGGTAATAATGCTGCCAGGTGAAGCCGGTCCCATCAGTCCGCTGCCTGTTATCATGAAGCAGTAATTTCCAACGATGCTGCCCGCGATGGCTCCCCCCAGTAATCGTATATCTGATAGTATATAGGGGAAATAAACCTCATGAATCCCTCCCAGAAACTGAATAATCATGCTGGAAACCATTGGCTTTCTCATGTTCCGGTTAACCAGGGTATATGCAAGAAGGATTCCAAATCCCGGTCCTGGATTGGTCTCCAGAAGAAACAAAATGGAACTACCCTGATTTTTCAACTGTTCCAATCCCAGCGGCAGAAAAATGCCGTGATTGATCCAGTTATTGAAAAAAATAATTTTCAGGGGCTCTACCACAAAGCTGATAAAAGGGATAATTCCCATGTTTATCAGAAATGATAATCCATTCCCCAACAATCCCAGCAGCCATTCTGCCTTCGGGATCAGCAAAATATAGGCGGCGCCTCCGGCGAGCAGCCCTAAAGATGCTATATATAAGTTGCTAAAGAGCATCTCAAAGCCGGAAGGAATCCAGTTTTTAATCCGATCCAGCCCTTTTTTGCATAAAAAACCGGCGATACCACCGGCTGTGACAGCCAGAATCATGGCAGAGACAGGCTCTGCCATAACAACAACAGAAGCGGCAAGGGTGCCGGCTAAACCGCCGACTTCCCCGCCGCACATAGTGCCCGCTTTATATCCCATAAACACCGGAATCACCAGAGAAGACAAAATTTTAGACATTTCATACAAGTGCTCATTCTGGAATATGCCAGCTGAAAAGACTGACAGCAGTCCTGCTGTCACAAACAAAGGTATGCTTTCAGCGATCACCCTGCTGTAATACTTCAGTACTCTCCGCGCTAATTTCATCTTTGAAGTTCCCCTTTTGTACCCATTGTATAGTTTTATTAGTATTATACCATGGGATACAATCTGATACCAGAACGTCTATATTTTTTTAATTTTATCTAATTACTTTTTAATGATTCCACCAGCTGGTCATATTCCGGAGCTGCCAGAAAGTTAGTGATCAGAACCAGCTGCGCCTCAGGATTACTGTGAGCCGCACGCTCCTTCAATTCCTTATGCGTTACAACAATCTGTGCATCTGTTGGAATTGAGGATACCGGAGAGTGAACCACTTCAATGTCTCCGAATCCTGCTGCAGCCAGCTTTTTTTTCAGAACAGTGGCACCCATAGCACTGGATCCCATACCTGCATCACAGGCAAACACAATTTTTTTAACAGCACTGTTTGATACGGTTTTCGTTTCTACTGTCTGATTCCCTTTGGACTCCTGTTTCATCTTCTTAACTTTATCCCTGGATTCATCAAGATCTCCACTTTTTCCTGTAAACCGAAGCAGAGGAAGAGCCACAAGGAATGAAACAGCAGCAGCTACTGTAACACCTGCCAGCGTACCTAAATATCCGCCTCTTGGTGTCATTGCAAGAACAGCCAGGATGCTTCCTGGAGATGCGGGTGAGGTTAATCCTACACCCAGGAGCTGGAACACAAAAATTCCACTGGCTCCACCTGAAATAACCGCCAGAAGTAATAGAGGATTCATCAGGATGTAAGGAAAATAGATCTCATGGATTCCACCTAAAAAGTGAATGATGATTGCGCCTGGTGCTGAGCTTCTGGCAGTTCCCTTACCAGCAATACAGTAAGCCAGTAATATACCAAGTCCAGGACCAGGGTTTGCTTCAAGCAGAAAGAAGATGGATTTTCCCATTTCTTCTACCTGCTGGATTCCCATAGGAGAAAGTATTCCATGGTTGACAGCATTGTTTAAGAACAGGATCTTAGCCGGCTCAATAAAGACGCTTGCCAATGGAAGCAGCTTATGATCCACAAAGAACCCAACACCTGATTCCATCACCCGGTTCATCACCTCTACAAAAGGTGCAACTCCCTTCAGAGCAATTGCAGTTAAGATTGCACCGATGATACCCAGGGAAAAGTTATTAACCAGCATTTCAAAGCCTGCAGGGACCTTCCCCTCTATTTTACTGTCAAACTTTTTAATTACCCAGGCACTGAGCGGTCCCACGATCATTGCCCCCATAAACATAGGTACACTGGAACCAACAATTACGCCCATGGCTGTGATTGCACCGATAACGCCACCCCTCTGGCCATAAACAGCCGTACCGCCTGTATAGGCGATCAAAAGCGGCAGAAGCGTGCTGGCCATAGGTGAAACCAGAGCCCCGATGGCTTCATTCGGATACCAGCCAGTTGGGATAAACAATGCCGTAATCAGTCCCCATGCAATAAATGCACCGATGTTAGGCATTACCATACCGCTTAAAAAGCGGCCAAATACTTGTACCTTCTCTTTCATTTTACATACCCTCACTTTATGATATAGTATTTACTGTGTAATTTGTGGAAGGTATGATTGGCCAATCATTTCCTTTTCATAGCCTTATTATAATCAATCTGAGCTTTAAATTTCAACACGAAGTAACAGGGATTTGGCGCTAGTTTTAGTGCCAAATATTAAAAACGGTTCATCCCCCGGTTAATCTATAAAAAGAAAGATGCCGCACACAGCTGTAAATCAGCTGTTTTGCGGCATCCCTCTCATAATAATAACTATAAATATTCTTTTAACAGGGAAACCTTATCAAGCTTTTCCCATGGTAAATCTAAATCGTTTCTTCCAAAATGTCCGTAAGCCGCGGTCTGTTTATAGATCGGGCGGCGTAAATCCAGCATCTTAATAATACCGGCCGGACGTAAGTCGAAGTTTTCACGGATAATCTCAACCAGCTTTTCATTGCTTACTTTTCCTGTACCGAAGGTATCTGCCATGATGGAAGTAGGGTGAGCCACTCCGATGGCGTAGGATAACTGAATCTCACACTTATCTGCAAGACCGGCTGCCACGATGTTTTTCGCTACATAACGGGCTGCATATGCTGCGGAACGGTCTACCTTGGTACAGTCTTTTCCGGAAAATGCACCGCCGCCGTGACGGGCATAGCCGCCATACGTGTCTACAATGATTTTACGGCCGGTAAGACCGCTGTCTCCCTGGGGACCGCCAATTACAAAACGGCCGGTAGGATTAATAAAAAATTTCGTGTGTTCATCTACCAGCTCAGCCGGAAGAATCTCATCGAATACATATTTTTTGATATCTTTGTGAATCTGCTCCTGGCTGACATCCTCATCATGCTGGGTGGATAATACCACCGCATCAAGACGCAGCGGGCTGCCGTTCTCATCATATTCAACCGTCACCTGGGTTTTTCCATCCGGACGGAGGTACGTTAAGGTTCCGTTCTTGCGGACTTTAGTAAGCTGAAGTGCAAGCTTGTGTGCAAGCGCAATCGGATATGGCATATATTCTTCTGTCTCGTTGCTGGCGTAACCGAACATCATACCCTGATCTCCGGCTCCGATGGCATCGATTTCTTCTTCTGACATCTTATTCTCTTTTGCTTCCAGGGCACGGTCAACCCCCATTGCTATATCCTTTGACTGTTCATCCAGAGCTACAATCACTCCGCATGTGTCACAGTCAAATCCGTATTTTGCACGGTTATAGCCGATTCCTCTTACCGTTTCACGCACTACCTTCTGAATGTCCACATATGCCTGGGTGGTAATCTCACCCATAACCATAACCAGACCGGTGGTGGTGCAGGTCTCACAGGCTACCCGGCTCATCGGGTCCTGTCTTAACATCTCATCAAGAATTGCGTCAGAAATCTGATCACACATTTTATCCGGATGTCCTTCAGTAACGGACTCGGATGTAAATAATAATTTTTCCATGTTGTCATTTCCTCCTCTGGTTCACATGGGGGAATAACAAAAAGAAAAGTCCGCAGCAACGCGGACTTGATTCAACTTAGTATCAAATCCTCTTATTGCTCGATTTCTCGCTCAGGTTGGCACCTTCCAGACGTTCCTCATGGTAAAAAACACCATAAAACCGACCGGGGTTGCCGTGACTTCACAGATCCTTTGTATCTCCATCACTCTGAATAAGGGATATTACGACTTTTCATTTGTTATTCAATTAGCAGTTATGATATCTGCTTTTTCATTCTACTCTAATAACGGGCATATGTCAATAGCCTTACCAATTTTCACTACTCCCATAGCCTTTCCGGATAAAGGCCTGCTGCCTTAAATCCGGCAATGGCATCTACCACTGTCTTTTTATCTTCCTGATAGGTGACGCCGTACCAGCGGTCTGTACTTTTAAGCACCGTTACTTCTGCTTTCCCCTCTTTTAAAAGCTCATCAACCACAAACGGAAGGAAGTACTCACATTTAAGCGGGTTCGTCTTTAACTCCCTGTTTAAGAAAACAGGGAATCGGTCTTTTAGTTCCTTTAGTATACTCTCTGTAAATCCCCACAAATTCATGGATACAAGGGTATCTTGCGAAAGTGGAGTCCAGGATGCACCGTTATCTTCCGTAAATTCCGCTTTCTCTTCATGTTTTTCAATTCTGGTCCGCTCACAGATATCGGACAGATGTCCGTCTTCTGAAACTGTGCAGACACCTCTGGCTACATGACCATTCTCTGTCAGTGTGTTGTAAAGCTGATATCCAACCATGGAAAACTGGTATTTATTCTCTTCTCTGACACCGGACAGAAAATTGAAAACAGAAACAAATGCCCCTTTTCCATAGTAATCATCAGCATTGATTACAGCAAAAGGACCATCAATCACTTCTTCACAGCACAGAATCGCATGCCCTGTTCCCCAGGGCTTTACCCGTCCGTCCGGCACTTCATATCCTTCAGGCAGCTTAAACAGTTCCTGATAGACGTAATCCACCTTTACATGCGCAGCCATACGGTCGCCAATGTGTTCCTTAAATTCCTTTTCTATTGCCTTTTTGATAATGAAAACCACTTTTTCAAAGCCGGCCTCCACCGCATCATAAATAGAAAAATCAATAATTTTATTACCGTAAGCATCCACCGGATCAATCTGCTTTAATCCTCCGTACCGGCTGCCCATACCCGCAGCCATAATCACAAGCACCGGTTTCTTTCTCATGTCCAAAGTCCCTTCCTCCTGCTAAGCAAAACGGCGGGGAAATCCCCCGCCTAGCCTACTTTTAATTTAAATTTCTGAGCTTCTTTTTCTGAGTCCACCTTTTCAATCATGGCACCCAGACCCTGAAGCTTATCTTCAAAACATTCATAACCTCTTTGTATATAACCGATTTCATCCACTACGGTATATCCATCTGCTGCAAGACCTGCAATCACCAGTGCTGCTCCTGCCCGTAAATCGGGAGCATTCACAAAGGCTCCGGTTAAACCGGTTACACCGTCAATGACTGCCACATTGCCTTCCACCTTTATGTTGGCGCCCATGCGTGAGAGCTCATCTACATAGCGGAAACGGTTCTCAAATATGCTTTCAGTAACTACGCTGGTACCGCCTGCCAAAGCAAGGGTTACTGCCATCTGCGGCTGCATATCGGTAGGGAATCCCGGATATGGAAGTGTCTTGATATCTGTATGCTTCTGACTGATCTTTCCTACTACACGGACTGCATCGTCAAATTCCACGACTTCACAGCCCATCTCCAACAGCTTGGCCGTAATCGCTTCCAGATGCTTGGGAATTACATTCTTAACCATAACATCTCCCCGTGTGATTGCCGCAGCACACATGAATGTACCGGCCTCAATCTGATCGGGGATAATGGAGTACTCTGTACCATGCAGCCTGGTTACGCCTTTAATACGAATGGTATCCGTACCGGCACCCTTAATATTGGCACCCATACTGTTTAAGAAGTTAGCAACGTCAACCACGTGGGGTTCCTTAGCCACGTTCTCCAGAATGGTCTGTCCTTCTGCCAGAGTTGCGGCCATCATAATATTAATGGTAGCGCCTACGCTGACCACATCGAGATAGATATGGCTTGCTACCAGATCGATGGCATGGGCAATTACTGCTCCGCGTTCAATCTTTACATCGGCTCCCAGTGCACGGAACCCTTTTAAATGCTGGTCAATGGGTCTGCTTCCAATGTTGCAGCCTCCCGGAAGAGGAACCTGGGCACTTTTATACTTTCCCAGCATTGCTCCGATAAAATAGTACGAAGCCCTGATTCTTCGGATATATTCATCATCTACCGCTACTTCACGGATTGTCTTCCCATTAATGCGGACTGTATGTCTGTCAATTCTCTCTACCGTAGCTCCAATTTCTTCGATTGCTTCCAGTAATACATTTATATCATTCACATCAGGCAGATTATCAATCAGCACATCCTCATCTGTCATGATCGCTGCTGCAAGAATTCCCAAAGCGGCATTCTTGGCTCCTCCTATGGTCACTTCTCCCACCAGGGGATTGCCGCCTTTCATAATATACTGCTCCATTTCACACCTCTGACTATCTTTTATCTATTACAAAACTCTTAATTACTAACATTCACCTTAAATGATTATAACATATCTTACGAATTTGTAAAGAGAACGCACTTTCTTATTCAAGAATTACTCCGCAGACAAAATCATTACCAAGAGCTGAAAAATAAGCCGCAGCATCATTTAAGCCCATTTTCTGGCTGTCTCCCGTTTCGGGATTGTAGAGTGTCACATTATACTGGTCATAGCCTGAGAGGAGCACATAGCCTCCCTGTCCTGTGTAAGCAGCCGCAGGACAGCCCTGACCGATGAAATAAAGGATCTGGTTTAATTCAGCGCCTCTGGCATCTATCATGAAAACGCCTTCCTTCACTCCATTTTCCGCAAAGTCCGGAAGATTCCGGAAGAAAGCCCCTCCCTTTTTCATAGGATTCTTCATGCTTTTAACCGGAGGCCGGTTGACCCTGTTCCACAATATCTCATGATTCTGGTCCGTTACAACCCCCATCCGTTCATAAGCAAGGTCTAAGGCTTTTACAAAGCTTCTGCTGCTTCCCAGATAATGACCTCCAGCATATGCCAGAAATCTGTTATCCTGATTCTGGGGCCGGCTCTTTAACTCAACCACTTCCGTCGTTTCATAAGCCACTTTTTTAGGTACCGCAATTGATACATTTTTACTCGACGCTTCCTGTTCCAGCTGAACGAAGTAGATCTTTTTCCTGTCCTCTGAGGCATACCAGCCGATTCCCTTTAATTCTTCATCGGAAATCTCCTGATTGCAGACAATGGTATCCTGTTTGGATACTGAATAGGACTGATCCCCCATTTTTACTACCTGGGTTAAATGAATCCGGCTTCCGTCTACCGTAACATCTGCAATAGAAAACTGATCCTGTTCATATTTCTTAACAATTGATCCGCTCTGGTCCATAATTTCAATCCGGTACATGGGAGCATCCATAACTCTTCCATTCTGCGACCAGATGTCTCCTGCTTTTGCAATTCCGTATATAAAATCATCACCGACAAAACCAAGAGGACGATACTTATTATCCTCACCGCCGCCTATTTCTCTTTTAATTCCAGTGTCCAGATCCATTAAATGAATGACTCCGGCACCATAAATATCACTGCCTTCCTGCCATGCAAAATGACGCTCCGTGCTGCTGACTGCATAACCTCCCTCAGAAAGGGAATCTGCCAGAACCATATATTCATTGCTGTTTAAATCAATTCCATAAACCGCTCTGCCGGCCATAAGATAGAGCATACCATTGGTACCTAAGTGAGAAAGCTGATCCACATCTTCCTTCAGCATCTCAAAGGATGAGGTTACCGGTGTAAAGAAACGCTCACCTATAGCATTCTCTTTACTGCTGTACCGGTAAAGAGCGATCCCCATGCTCCCTTCGTGAATTCCCCGGTTCATGTATCCATATACGAGAAAATCCACATCTCCGTTGTCGCTCACAGAAAGAATCTTAATATCATGCTGGTTATATCCGCTGCGAAGGCCATCATCTTTACCGCTGCGGAAGGAAAATACCTTTACCGCATGGCTCTGCTTCTGGTCATAGGTCCATAAATCCCGGTTTATTCCATAAGCAATACAGTTCCCTCCTGGACTTTTCCGTGTCTGCACCTCATCCGGATTGGTAATTCCAAGTGTAATCCGTTTTCCTGAAAACAGTTCCTTCTGCCCTGAAAAAATCTGATTGGTGGTGCGCTCAAAATCCATCAGATAAATACGGCGGCTGTCCCATTTCATCGTAAATGAATCTTCTACTTCATAAAGCTCACCGTCATCACCAGCACCTTTTCTGGCTGCCTGGTACTCCAGACTGACACTGCACATCACACCATCCAAATCCTTAAGAGTTGCCCGGATCTCTCCAACCGGCTCCATGGACAGTCCTCCCCAGGTAAGCTGGGAGAAGCTGGACCGGATAGATACATGACCAAGGGAAGTGTTGTCCTCAGTATTGTTGGTTTCCAGATATGTGGTTAAATCTCTTGCCTGATCATAATTAAATGTTTTCGTAGTAAAATCAAAGGCAAAATCAATCATGTCTTTCCCATTGGTACTGTCTGTCCACATGATACGGGTGTAATAATAAAGAGTGCCGTTTTCAGAGGTATCCAGAGTCAGTATAAGTAAATATTCTTTGTCCTTTGTCAAAAGATTCTGAATGGGAAGGGAAGCTTTTACCGTACCATCTTCCTGATCCCACTTGCTTAAGCTGGTCCGCTCCACCAGCCGGCTAAGGTCAAGACTCCGCACTTCATACTTTATCCCGGTAATGCTGCCTTTATAATCTTCAATCCCCAGATTTAAATTCCTGTCCTGAGGAAGAACAGTAAGCGCTTCCCTTGAAACCGTCTGTCCCATATCCTGAACATATCCGTGAAGCAGATTCATGTTTCGTCCGTACATCTGGGTATATACAACAGGAAGTGAGGCCTCATCCATGGAGGTATACACCATCACTTCATTTTTTTCCGTATTTCTCTGATTCCACATAAAATAAACTGCGATAGCCAACAGGAATATCACAGATAAAATTCCAATTTTTTTAGCCAAACGATTCATATAAAACATCCTTTATTTTTCCATTTTTATCTTCTTTATTGTATACAATAATGGACAAAACTACAATGAAAACTTTCTTAAACATTCGTTAACTGGAAAAACGTCTGGCGAGGATTTCCCTCTTCCTAGCTGCATAACAACAACAAATAAAGGCTTTTTCATCCCTTCTGAACATTTTATCAGGTGCAACCAATATAAAAAGCAACTCCCCTTTTAAAGGAAGCTGCTTTTTATATTCCCTATCTGCATCGTCCGGAGTTACATCTTCTGCGGTGCATTTCATTCAGAAGCAGTACAGATACAATATCCCCCAGCCAGCCATTGCCCTGAGACGGACGGGGGCCTTTTCCCCAATATGGCGGCTTCGGTCCGGGCCCGGGCCCCCAGTATGGCGGTTTTGGTCCGGGACCGGGACCCCAATACGGCGGCTTTGGTCCGGGACCCCAATACGGTGGTCTTCGCCCGGGACCCCAGTACGGTGGTCTTGGTCCGGGACCCCAGGGCGGCGGTCTCCAACCAGGAGGTTTCGGCCCGGGCGGGCCCCAGCCGGGAGGTCCCCATGTGGAATAACGGTCATTCAGTTCTGCTTTTTCTACCTCTTCATTTTCCCATTCCATCGGCTCTGTCTGCATCTGTGCGGCCGATTCCATGCTGTCTTCATTCCCCATGAGCAGTTCATCAGTTATGATCCCTTCTTCACGGATCTTGGCGCAAATGGAATCACAAACCTGATGAATCAGCAGACGATCAGGATATTCATCGTACATTGGGCTGTCTTTATAATCCAGATGATCACATGCTGAAACGACGTACTCATGCAGACGTTTCATATGTCCCGGGTACATTCCCTGTAAATATTCCAGATCCTTTGCAATAATATCGCTTGGCTCCAGAGAACTTTCCCTGATACTCCTGTCACCATAAGAGATGTAAGGCGGCAGGCTCTCATAATCCTTTCCATAAGTATAGTCCGGGTTGCCTGGCACGGTTGTTATCACTCCCTGCTTTTGCTTATACAACACCATTCTATGCTAAGCGGATCAAAAAAGTGCGGATATTAGCGTTAAAAAAGGCGTTCCGGGTAAATTCCTTTTGCAACCAGTTCTCTGATGGCAGCAGAAACAGCCGGTTTATCTTCCTTATAAGTTACTCCAAACCACTTATCTTTTGTTTCCAGTACATGAACTTTTGCCATATCCTGACTGATCAGCCGGTCAATGATTTTTGGAAGCAGGTATTCGGATTTAATATCCCCTTCTTTCAAACTTTCTAAAAACAGTGGAAATCCCCGTTCCAGCTCCATTAAAAATGCAGGAGACAGTCCCCACATATTCATGGAGACATTCTGTTTAAGAGGTACCTTCACCGGATTCCCCGCATCATCTTTTCCGTGAGCCTCACCGTTTTGCATCGTTAGCTCATAGGTCTCCGAAACTTTCTTTAATACACCGTCATCCCCTACCTGACATACACCTCTGGTAACGCCTCCGTTCTCGCTCAAGGTGTTGCCCAGTATAAATCCGCTCATGCACAGATCGAAGGGTTTTGCATCTGTGTCCATCTGATTAACCAGATAGTCATGCATCTTTACAAACCCTTCTTTTCCATAATAATCATCTGCATTGATCACTGCGAAGGGCTCCCGTATCACGTCCCTGGCACAGAGAATCGCCTGTCCGGTACCCCAGGGTTTTGTTCTTTCCTCCGGCTTACGAAAGCCTTCCGGCAGATCATCAAGCTCCTGAAAGGCATACTCCACCGGTGCAATTTCAGCAATCCGGTTGCCGATGATTTCTTTAAAATCCTTTTCCAGATCCTTACGGATAATGAATATAATTTTATTGAATCCTGCTTCTAAAGCATCATAAATGGAATAATCCATAATGATCTCTCCACTGGGTCCAACCGGCTCCAGCTGTTTGATCCCGCCGCCAAACCGGCTCCCGATTCCGGCTGCCATAATTACTAGTGATGTTTCTTTCATAATACATTCTCCCTGTTTCATTTTATCTGTCCCTTAGTATAACATAGATTCAGGATATAATCCACAATCGGAGGGTTTTCAGGTATATTAATCCACAAAAAAGGGATTCAAACCACATAAATCGGTTTAAATCCCTTTTTTCTATTTCATAAGAGAAATTCTGACCACCGCTTTTTTTAACGCGATCTCAGCTCTTACAATATCAATATCTCCGCCCTTTTCGTTTAAGCGGCGTTCTGCACGGATCTTTGCCTCCTGTGCACGGCTTATATCGATTTCCTCCGGCCACTCCGCCACTTCTGCCATAATTACAATTTTTTCCGGTAGAATTTCGAGAAATCCTGACATCAGAGCAGCTTCTTTTATACCGCCTTCTTCATGAATCTTCAAAATTCCCGGTGCAACCATCGCAGTCATGGGGATATGTCCCCGGTAAACACCGATCTCGCCTTCTTCTGTAGTAAGTTCTACCATTGAGGCATCTCCCTCGTAAAACTTTCTCTCAGGAGTTATGATCTGCAGTTTGAATAAATCAGCCATCTTCCACCCCCTATTTTTTCACGCGGGCAAGAACGTCATCAATGCTGCCGGCATTTAAGAAATAGCTTTCCGGTATATCATCATGCTTTCCTTCCAGAATCTCCTTAAATCCCTGAATGGTATCAGAAACAGGCACATAACGTCCTTCCAGACCGGTAAACTGTCCTGCTACGAAGAAAGGCTGGGATAAGAATCTCTGAATCTTTCTTGCTCGGGCTACAGTCAGCTTATCTTCCTCAGAAAGTTCATCCATACCAAGCATGGCGATAATGTCCTGAAGTTCTTTGTACTTCTGAAGGACTTCCTGAACGCCGCGGGCAACCCGGTAATGCTCTTCGCCTACAATACGAGGATCAAGAATTCTGGATGTGGACCCTAACGGATCAACGGCCGGATAGATACCAAGCTCTACGATAGAACGGTCAAGAACCGTGGTTGCATCCAGATGGGCGAATGTATTCGCCGGAGCGGGGTCAGTTAAATCATCTGCCGGCACATAAACTGCCTGAACAGAAGTGATGGAACCGTTCTTTGTTGATGTAATACGCTCCTGAAGCGCACCCATCTCTGTCTGAAGAGTGGGCTGATAGCCAACGGCTGAAGGCATACGTCCAAGAAGAGCGGATACCTCAGAACCGGCCTGGGTAAAACGGAAGATGTTGTCAATGAATAAAAGCACATCCTTACCGCCCTGGTCACGGAAATACTCTGCCATGGTAAGCCCAGTCAGACCAACCCTCATACGGGCACCCGGCGGCTCATTCATCTGTCCGAAAACCATGGTTGTTTTATTGATTACGCCTGATTCCTGCATCTCGTGATATAAGTCATTTCCTTCACGGGTTCTCTCGCCAACTCCCGTAAATACAGAATATCCGCCATGCTCTGTAGCGATGTTACGAATTAATTCCTGAATTAATACGGTTTTTCCAACTCCTGCACCGCCGAACAGTCCGATCTTACCACCCTTCTGGTAAGGGCAGAGAAGGTCAACGACTTTAATTCCGGTTTCCAGAATCTCTGTTTCCGTAGACTGCTCCTCAAAGTTTGGAGCGGATCTGTGAATCGGGAGACGTTCTTTTACTTCCGGTGCTGGTTTCTTATCGATCGGATCGCCCAGAACGTTAAAGATACGTCCCAGAGTTTCTTCTCCAACCGGCACGCTGATAGGAGCGCCGGTTGCTGCCGCTTCCATACCACGTACCAGTCCATCGGTTGAGCCCATGGCGATACATCTTACGGTATCATCGCCAAGATGCTGGGATACTTCTACAACCAGTCTGCCGCCGTCTTTTGTGTTGATATCAATGGCTTCATTGATGTCCGGCAGCTTGCCCTGGCTGAACTTGATATCCAATACGGCACCGATGATCTGGGTGATCTTACCAATATTTTGTTCTGCCATCTTGTTTCTCCTTTATTTATATTTAACAGTTATGATATTGCATTGGCACCTGCTATAATCTCGGTAAGCTCCTGGGTAATAGAACCCTGTCTTGCCCTGTTATAAATCAGCCCAAGCTCTTCTATCATCTCTTCCGCGTTGTTTGTTGCAGAATCCATGGCAGTCATTCTCGCCCCATTTTCACTGGCTACTGCCTCTAATAAAGCGCCATAGATCAGACTGCTCATATATTTTGGAATAATGGAATCCAGAACCTCATCTTCGTTGGGCTCATAGTTCATAAGCGCCAGGTCCGCATGATCGCTTCCCTCTGTCATCTCAACAGGAAGAAGCTTCTTTATGGTTGGAATCTGGGTCACCGTATTCTTAAATGAGGTATAAACCAGATAGATCTCTCCGATCCGGTTCTGTCCGAATGCATCCAAAAGCTCCATGGTAATGTCTGAAGCATCCCGGTATAAGGGTTCATTGATTACCTCGGAATAATCCTGAACAATGTTATAGCCCTTTCTCCCCAGCGCTTCCTTACCCTTGCGGCCAATGGCATAGATATCGGTAAGCTCTGCCTCTAAACGCTCATCCTGCTGAACCAGTTTGGCAATATTGTTGTTATATCCGCCGGCAAGACCTCTGTTGGAGGTAATGACAATCACTGCCTTCCGATTGGAATCTCCTGCCTTTAAATATTTATGCTCAATGGTTCCGGACTTACTAAGCATAGAGTTTATGGTATCATACATCATATCATAATATGGCTTGGAAGCTTCTGCTTTCGCCCTGGATTTCTGCAGCTTTACGGTAGAAATGAGTTTCATGGCTTTGGTAATCTGTTCGGTACTCGAAATACTATCTCTTCTTCGTTTGATATCCCTAATGGATGCCATGATTTTCACCTGCCTTTAAAAAACACCTGCTTTGCACTCATTGATTGCTTTTACCAACAGTTCTTCTGTCTCAGGTGTAAGCTGTTTTGTTTCGCGTATACTTGCAGTAATCTCAGAATATTTGCTGTCAATAAAGCTTGTTAAAGCTTTCTCAAAATCGAGGATTTTAGCTGTAGGAATATCCAAAAGCAGTTTTCTCGTTGCCGCAAAGATAATGATGATCTGATATTCAACCGGAATCGGCTGATACTGACCCTGCTTTAATACTTCTCTGATTCTTTCTCCCTGTGCCAGCTGTTCTGCAGTCTCTTTGTCAAGCTCAGATCCGAACTGGGCAAAGCTTGCAAGCTCTCTGTACTGAGCCAGCTCCACACGAATGGGCGCAGCAATCTTCTTCATCGCCTTGATCTGGGCAGAACCTCCTACTCGGGATACGGATAGACCTGCGTTGATAGCAGGACGGAATCCTGAGTTAAATAACTCTGTCTCCAGATAAATCTGGCCGTCTGTAATGGAAATAACATTGGTCGGAATATAAGCTGATACGTCGCCTGCCTGTGTCTCAATGATAGGAAGTGCGGTTAAGGAGCCCCCACCCAGATCATCAGAAAGTCGGGAAGCACGCTCAAGGAGCCTGGAATGAAGATAGAATACATCTCCAGGATAAGCCTCACGGCCCGGTGGTCTCTTAAGAAGCAGGGACAGGGTACGGTAAGCTGCCGCATGTTTACTTAAATCATCGTAGATAACAAGAACATCTCCACCATTCTCCATCCACTCTTCTCCGATTGCACATCCGGAGTAAGGAGCGATATACTGAAGGGGAGCTAAATCGGAAGCAGTGGAAACTACAATGGTTGTGTAATCCATAGCACCGTACTCTTCCAATGTTTTTACAATCGTAGCAACAGTGGAGGATTTCTGGCCGATGGCAACGTAGATACAATGCACATTCTGCCCCTTCTGGTTGATAATTGTATCAAGAGCAATAGCGGTCTTACCAGTCTGGCGGTCTCCGATGATCAGCTCTCTTTGGCCTCTGCCGATTGGGATCATGGCATCAATTGCCTTAATACCAGTCTGAAGAGGAGTATCTACTGACTTTCTGTCGATTACACCATGAGCAACCCGCTCTATTTTACGGAACTTATCTGTCTGGATCGGTCCTTTTCCATCGATCGGCTGTCCCAGGGCATTCACAACTCGCCCGGTCAGTGCGTCACCTACCGGAACCTCTACCACTCGTCCTGTAGTTTTTACCGTATCGCCTTCACTGATTGCGCCGGTACCAAGTAAAACAGCACCAACATTGTCTTCTTCCAGGTTGAGAACCATGCCGTAGATTTCTCCCGGAAATTCCAGAAGCTCTCCCTGCATCGCATTCTCAAGGCCGTGAATACGGGCGATTCCGTCCGCTACCTGAATGACTGTACCGACATCAGAGACTTCCAGCTTCGTTGAATATCTTTGAATCTGTTCCTTGATGACGGAACTGATCTCTTCTGGTCTTAAATTCATTAAGGTTTGCACCTTCTTTCTGCAAAGTTTCTGTTACGATATCTGCAGCTTTATTAAGCTGCGGCGCAGTTCATAGATCTGCGTCTTAATGCTGGAATCCACTACCCGGTCACCGATCCGGATCATAAGCCCTCCGATAATGGAAGGGTCAACCTGATAATCCATCTCAAACTCCTGATAGCTGGTTGTGCCCAGCAATTTCTGTAAAAGCTGAGCTTTCTGCTCTTCTTTTAATTCCACAGCGCTGGTCACGTGTGCCACGCCGATTTTTTTATATTCTTTGACAGTGCTGATAAAGTAATCACAGATTGCGTTGATTTCCTTTTGTCTGCCTTTTTCGACAATGACTGTCAGGAACCCCATGAGAGCTTCCGATACCCGTCCGCCGAATACCTCTGTGATAATCCCGGCCTTTTCTTCCTTGGCAATCTTTGGATTATCAAGAAGTCCTGCAAAATCCTGATTTGTTGCAAAGATGTTCTGCAGGCTCTTTACTTCCTCGAACAAAGCGTCCACTTCCTGTTTTTCCAGGGCTTCCTCAAACAATGCATCACCGTATACTTTTGATACTAGCTTTGCCATGTACTCTCACCCATCTCTTTCAAGGTTTCATCGATCAGAGAATCCTGTACGGAAGTATCAATGGATGCTGCCACGACTTTGCCGGCCATGACAGAAGCGATGGATATGATCTGTTCCTTCATATCATCAAGCGCTTTCTTTCTCTCCAGTTCCACTTCCCGGTTTCCTCTCATAACAATGCGGTTCGCTTCTTCCCTGGCTTCTGATATAATCTCTGCCTCACGCTGCTTTGCTCTTTTTCTGGCATCCTCCAGAATCTCTTCTGCCTCTTTTCTAACTTCCAGAAGTCTGGCCTCATATTCTTCCTTCATAACATGAGCTGCTTCTTTATCTTCGGCTGCGCTTTTCAACTCTCCTGCAATTTTAAGCTTTCTTTTTTCCAGATAATCACGTACCGGGTTAAAAAGCTTATAAGATAATGCAAAAAACAGGATAAATACATTAATACCAGTGATAAATGAATCGAAAAGCAGCTGTGGGTCAAATCCCAATAATCGGTCCAAGGTTTCGCCTCCTCTCGCTCTTTCTTATTTTCCTGCCAATCCGATTCTTAGCTGAATGGCTTTAAGAACATAAGGATAGCGGCAACTGCGAAACCGTAAAGACCTGTTGTCTCGGCAACAGCCTGTCCTAAAAGCATAGTAGAAGTAATATCGGCTCTTGCTCCCGGATTACGACCTACTGCTGCAGCTGCATGTCCTGCTGCAATACCCTGTCCAATACCAGGTCCAACACCTGCGATCATGGCGATGCCTGCGCCGATTGCTGAGCAACCCAAGATAAAATCCTGTCCTGAAATTCCGTTCATAGAAAAATCCTCCTGAATTAAAATTATTAATGAAATGTTTAATTAATCCAACTTATCATTTACATATACCATGGTCAGCATACAAAATACATAAGTCTGTATACAACCGGAAAATAAATCAAAGTATACATGTAAAAATGATGGGATACCGATCTTTACAAAGATTGGCATCATACCATACCATAATCCCATGATCACGACTCCTGACATCATGTTTCCAAATAAACGGAGTGCCTGGGATATTGGGTTTGTAAATTCTCCGATTAAGTTAATCGGGAATAATACCGCAAATGGCTGTGCCATGCTTGTAAGATGCCCGATTCCGTGGTTTTTGATTCCCTGGTACTGAACGATGCAGAATGTGAATACACCGAGCATAAATGTGACACCAAAGTCTCCTGTTGGGGTTCTGAGTCCAAATAAACCACTGATATTACAGAAAAAAATAAAAAGAAATATTGTTCCGATATAATTGACAAACTTTTTCGCATTATGACCCATGTTTCCACTCACCAGATGATCCAGTGCCTCTACCGCCATTTCCATAATATTCTGAAATGTTCCGGGTACTTCCGTTGCCCGTTTCATCTTACGGTCCGTGATAAATGCAAGAATCAAAATCACGATTGTCACTATGCTGAGACCGATCTCTGTCGTGGTTATCCACAAATCCTGCCCAAACGCGTGAAACTTTGTAACACCTTTGATCATAAAGTCCACATTACTGGCATTCGCAATGACCATACGCTATAGCCTCCTTTCTTAATAATATTTCACATTACCGCAAGGGATTAAACCTTTTTCTTCTTATTAAATGCGATTTTGTGTATGACAGGTTGTAAAAATGCTCCTACCTTGAGTCCGAGGACTCCTGTTACTAATGCTACCGGATTGATTCGATCTGAAAACATACTAATAACAATTATCAATATGGCAATCAACAACAGATAACGGACGGCTGCGCTAATAATTCCCCATTTCTGAACAGTCCTGGGATCCTTGCTTTTCATGGAACGATCCAGCACCAGAGCCATGGAAAAAAACATGACCAGAGCCAAAACCATTCCCAGGATCAGTCCTGCAAAAACAGAGGCCTGAGGATACACAAAAAGTGCCACCAGCATAGCTGCTGCCGTAAAAAAAACAATTCCTGCCGAAACCTCAGCGATCAGATTCTTTGTTTCTTTATCCATTACAAGTCCTCCTGCTTATTTAAGTTTCTCTTCATTGCTCTTTTTTATACGGCTGGGCTGCTTCGGCTTACTCACCATAGGTCTTGCTTCTTTTTGTCTCTCCATTCGCGCTTTTTTATCCTCCTCCTGGTCTTGTCTCTGATTGATGGCAAATGTGGATTTCGCCACTCTGTATCCGTTTGATCCACCAGCCAGAAAACCCAGAATCATGAATAACAGCAACAACTTCGTTCCTGCATACCGGTCGATATAGTAACCGGCAAGAATACAGACAAATACAGGCACCATCACGTTTAACCCCAATTGGGTTACCATCATAAGACTCCTCATCACACTTTTATTATGACGCATGAATTCACCTGCTTTCTGCCTCCTGCACATATACTTCGTATTATACATAATAAAATTTGTTTTGTCTATTATATACGGAAATATTACTCGTTTTTTATAGAACATGTATAAAAAACGAGTAATTGTACATTAACATTACAGAGAAAACCCTTAATATTTGTAACCAACAAAAAACATAATTATTCTACATAATCCATCTGGAAATTGCAAAATGCCTGGCTCTTTACCGAAAAAAACCGGAGAGAACCAGGCATTCTTATCTTTGAGATTAAATTTCTTTTGCTGCCGGAAGAATTGTTTCAACTTCAGCATGCGGACGGGGAATTACATGTACGGATACCAGTTCTCCTACACGCTGAGCTGCTGCTGCACCTGCATCAGTTGCTGCCTTAACAGCTCCTACATCGCCTCTTACCATAACAGTAACAAGACCGCCGCCTACGAATTCTTTACCAATTAAAGTTACGTTAGCTGCCTTAACCATAGCGTCTGCTGCTTCGATGGATCCAATTAAACCTTTTGTCTCGATCATACCTAATGCATCATATTTCATTTTTATATCCTCCTGGGTTTTTATAATAAATTTTAATAGTTCCCTTATTTAACAATTGTAATCTTAGATGTACCGGACAGTCCCATAGCATTGGCTTCTTCCGTATCCAAGTGGCATTCTAATGCAGAAGTCTCTGTTACGCGGATTGCCACGTTGTTAAAGATGCCTCCACGGATGCCCTCTGTCTCAATTTTAACTGTTTCACCGTCATGTACGCCGAATTTCAAAGCGTCAGACGGCGACATGTGAATATGTCTCTGGGCAATGATCAAACCCTCTTTTGTTTCTACGGTGCCTTTTGGTCCTACCAGTGTAATTCCTGGTGTTCCTGCCAGTTCTCCGGACATTTTTGGTGTTGTATTTCTGCCAAGCTTAAAGCAGTCGGCAGCCAGGATTTCTACCTGGGTCTGCTTTCTTACCGGTCCTAAAATGCGGACTTTCTCAATAGCTCCCTTGGGACCGCATACTGTTACCATTTCCTTGCATGCATACTGTCCGGGCTGGGATAACTCTTTCATGTTGGTCAGCTCATAGCCTTTTCCAAACAGAGTATCTAAATCTTCCTGAGACAAATGCACATGGCGGTTGGATACGCCTACCGGAATCGTCAGCTCATCACTGCCGGATTCTGATTTAACCGCATCCATTAAGAGCTTGATTACCGCTTCATACTTATCCATTGCTATTCTCCTTTTTCAGTTCTGATTACTGGCCTTTCATAGCCAGAACGATTTCCTTTACAAGAGCTGCAAGCTTGTCATTGTCATCGCAGTTACTCTGACAGGAAGCTGCCGGAGCGCTTTCCTTCTTCTCGAAAGAAGCAACAAGCTCAGCAGGACTTAAGCAGGAGGATGCCTGTGATTTCTCTTTCCACATGAAAGTTGGGTCATCATCTACAATGGTTGCGCAGTCTTTTAAGCCGAATGCTACTGTCTTAACGTTCAGCAAATGTTTCGGGCTTACGTTTTCAGAAACGGAGCTTCCGCCGCAGGTTCCACAGCCTAATGTGAAGGCAATTGGAAGACCTGTGCTGATTCCCGTTCCGCCCTGGCTTCCGCCTGTGTTTACAAGAATTCTGGAAGCTGGTTTTGCTGCAAATTTTAATACCATATCTCTGTCCTGAGTATGAATGCTCATGGTATGACCGATACCGTTCTGTAACAGACGGTAGCTTAAACCACATGCTTCTTCCCAGTCCTTAACGGTATAGAAACCAAGAACTGTTGTCAGTTTTTCGTAGGATAATGGGTATCCTTCGCCTACGCCTTCCTGTTTGCCGATTAACACTTTTATGCCTTCCGGAATGGTAATGCCAGCAGCTGCAGCAATCACCTGGGGAGAACGTCCTACAAATTTCGCGTTCATGTTATGACCGTTTTTGAATAACAGATTGCAGACCTTGTCGGTTTCTTCTTTTGTCATGAAGTAGCCGCCCTGGCTCTTTAACTCTGCTACAACTTCTGCATGATTGCTCTCTTCGCAGATGATGGACTGCTCGGAAGCACAGATGGTGCCGTAGTCAAATGTCTTGCTGGCCATAATGGTTCTTACTGCATGTTTTACATCAGCTGTCTTTTCGATGTATGCCGGAGAGTTTCCTGCGCCTACGCCGATTGCTGGTTTTCCTGCACTGTAAGCAGCTTTTACCATACCAGGACCGCCTGTTGCGATGATTAAAGAAACTTCCTTACATTTCATCAGCTCATTGGTTGATCCCATGGAAGGCATGGTCACACAGCCGATAATTCCTTCTGGTGCACCAGCAGCCATTGCAGCTTCACGCATAACTTCTGCTGCCTTCTGAGTACATTTTGCTGCAGATGGATGTGGGGAAAATACGATTGCATTTCCTGATTTAATTGCGATCATGGATTTGAAGAATACCGTGGAAGTTGGGTTTGTAGAAGGTACGATACCCATTACAAGTCCTACCGGCTCTGCTACGTCAAAGGTCTGCTTTGCGGTATCTTCACAAAGAATTCCTCTTGTCTTCATGTCCTTGATCTCTTCATATAAAAGTGTGGAAGCTGCATGGTTCTTATAAGCTTTATCCATCACTTTACCGAATCCTGTTTCTTCAACAGCCATCTGAGCCAGACACAGGGAGTGCTCCTCGCCTGCCTTTGCCATACTTCTTAAAATGACATCAATCTGTTCTGCCGTATATCCTGCAATTTTCTTTGCTGCCGCTTCGCCGTTTCTGGCTAAATCCCTTGCTTCCTGGATGGAACGCAAATCATAATCAAAATTTTCCATGTTCCGTATCTCCTCTTCTAAAAATCTTAATCATTTTGTCCGTAATACTTCCTGAATTCTTCCAGCAGCAGGGTTTTATTTGCCTTTGAAATCTCTCTTCCAGCTATGCTGAATTCGGGATACTCCCGGGCAAGCGTCCTAAGCTCTGTTACCTTCATATCTTCAAGTATCTTCATGGTCTCAGCAAGACCGTCCTGGTGCATCCACAGATCAATGGTTTCTCTCTTTATGGTATCCACCAGTTCTGTCTCTGAGACTGGTTCTTCTTCTGTGATCTGGGCAGATAATTCAACTGTCTCTTTCCCTGGTTCGGCTGCCGGTTCCTCTGTAACCTCCGGTACAGGATCGGGTTCATCCGGAGTGTTGCCGCCGATGACAGCTGCAAGTTCCTCATGAGGCCTTGGAATCACATGGCGTGTGATTAATGCGGCACTGTTAATTCGCTCCACTGCCGCCGCTCCGGCCTCAACCGCTGCCTTCACTGCCGCCACATCGCCGGTCACCGTAACAGTAATGAGACCTCCGCCAACTTTGGTTTTCTCTACCAGAGACACATCCGCTGCCTTTAACATGGCATCGGCAGCTTCAATTGCCACCAGCACACCTTTTGTTTCTATAAAGCCAAGTGCCTGCATCATTTACCTCCTTAAACCAAGTCAGCCCAGTTAGCCGGATAGGTTGAGTAGAATACTCTTGCCTTGTCCGGAGAACCCCAGATTACCTTTGATCCTGACGGTACAAAGAGCACATCTCCGGCTTTTGCCGTAAAGGTCTTTCCGTCAATGGTCACAGTTAAGGTTCCTTCGATTACATAGTCGATTTCTTCATAGGTCAGTTCCCACTCAAATTCAGAATGGTCAATTACCAGGAAACCAGCGCTCATTTTTGACTCTTCTTTGCTTACAAGCTCCTGATAATAAGCTTTTACATTTGGATCACCTGTATCGAATACATCCATCTTTACAGAGCTGCCGCGAACAACCTTTAAACCGTTGCCATGGCTTTCTGACTCATATGGTTTTAAAATGTCATTTAACATTCCCTTTTCCATGAGAGCCTTCAGTACCATATAAATTTTCTCGCTGTCAATATCCATTCCTGCAAACGCTCCTTTCGCTTCTGCCTTCTCTTCTGCTTTGTCGCAGAAGGTGATTCCGTAAGCATCTGCTGCATCCTTTGCTGACGGTGTGATAATGCTTCCGCTCTCTACGTGAAATACACTCTTGCCTTCTGCATGCAATGTTTCCACGTCTTTTGCGCATATCAACTGCTTCATATGATCACTTCCCTTCTATATAAACTGGCAGTCTTCATCAATAATCCCAATTACTACGGCATCAACGGGAATCTCATCGTTTCCCAGCATGCGTCTGGCTGAAGAGCCGGTGGAAATGATCACGCGGTCACCGATTCCGGCGCTGATGATGTCTGCTACAATCAGCCGTTCACCTTCCCGTGTACCACCAATGATCTCGGCAAGCATAAACTTATAACCATTTAAAGACTCTGCCTTTCTGGTCGCCCAGATATTGTCAATCAGTCTTGCTGCTACCATTCTATCCCGCCTCTCTTCTCTCTTAGCCTGATTTCTTCCATCGCTGCCTCTACCGATGCCGTATCTCCAAAAATCGCTAGCATGATCATGTTCTGTGGGCAGCTACCCTTGATATCTTCTACTGTAACACCCACGGCTTTTTCTGCCACATCGGCGGCACATACCATTTCGATAATCCGTCCCTGAACGAGACCGATGGCATCCACCTTTCCGATAGGAGTGGAAGCTCCTGAGCCTTTTCTGCGGTTTAAAATATCAATGGTTCCAGGTGACGGCGATTTAATAATCCGATATTCCATACGTCCACTTCCTTTTAATCCATTTCCTCCTGAGTACAGGAGAATGCGATTCCCAGAGGAGTTACAAACATGGGGTTGTCCGGTTTTCGTGTATGGATCCCAGTCTGCTTCTCAATAATTGTTTCGATTCCTGCAAGACAGCAGGTACCGCCTACTAAGTAAATCTCATCTACGTCATATCCTTTGATGTGGCGGTTAATAATGGAGGCTACCTTTTCAATTACCGGCTTTAATACCGGAAGAAGCTCTTTGTGGTTTTCTTCTTTTCGCTTATAAAGCTCTGCTTCTGAAAAAGAGAGGTTATAAGCTCCGGATACAACCAGGGAAAAATGAGTTCCTCCCGTGGGCTCATCAGCTACGTAAACTACTTTTCCATCTTTTAAAATAGAAATTCCAGTGGTTCCGCCGCCGATATCCACCACTGCGCCGTTTTGTATTTTTAGTACTGCGTTTGCTGCTGTTGGTTCATCAAGAAGGGCAGTGATTTCAAATCCGGCTCCCTGTACCACATTCTTGATTGCGCCTCCGTCCAGTGAATCGGTTCCCGGAGGAATGGCTGCAGCTGCATAAAGCAGTTCCGTATTAAGTTTTTCCTCCAGTTCTGCCTTTAACTCACGAACGATCCGAATGGCGCCGATGTAATCAACTACCATTCCGTCACGGACCACATCCGCATATCGGTAAGCGCCGGCCACTGGCCTGAAATTCTCATCAAGTACAGCCAGTACCACGCACGCTGTTCCTAAATCCACCCCCGTATAATAAACGGAGGAACGTTCTCTGACAGGATTTTTTACCACTGCTTCAAACTGGCTTACCAGTTCGTTACAGCTATCAAATGTTATTTCTTTCTTTGACATGTGTTTCCTCCATACAACAGGCAGATCATCTGGGATAAGCGGTTAATAACCGGGTATAAATTTTTTTCTCCTGCTTCTGCCACAAGTTCTCTTACGCAGCAGCGCAGACGGTGTAACAGGACTATTTCTCTTCCTTTTTCGGACTGGGCATGAAAGCCGGTAATCTCAAAACAGTCAGAGTATGGTTCGTTTTGGTTTTCCTTATTAAATCCGGTGCAGGACTCAAATTGATTTATGTCGCCTGAAGCACCTTTCCCCACGAAAGATAACTTCCGCTCTAAATCAAATACCTGCTCTGCTAACAGCACGTCCCTGTCTAATAAGGAAATTCCGGCTTCCAGAAACTGTGCCTTTAAGGTTTCCAGTTTTAATAAGAAACAATCCGGCGCAGGCTCTGTAACTGTGACTGTAACTGGTGTCTCTGCAATTACTTCTGCAGGTTTTGTCAGTTTGCGTTTTGCCGTCAGGGGATCATCGCAAAATGATATCTTTTTGTCTAACAGGAACTGTCGCGCTCCTGGTGTAAGCTTTGCCTGTGCAGGAAGGTCGTAAGAGGCAAAGGGTTCTCTTCTGAATAAAATTCTCAAATCTTCTTCGGTAATGAATTTCATTAATAGCCCCCCTTACAAAGCTTGCGGTAAATCGCTTCGATCTCTTCTGCCGCAGGCACTCTTGGGTTGGTCAATGTGCAGTTATCATGAAGTGCTTTCTCTGCCATTTCCCGTACAGCCTGTTCAAATTCGTCTTTGTCCACGTTTAAATCAGTGATCTGCTGCGGTATTTTAATCTTATTCATTAGATTTTTAATGTGACGCACCAGGCCGTGTACCGTGGCTTTCTCTGTTCCTGCTGCGATACCAAGCATATTGGCAATGGCAACATATCTGCTGCATGCTGCAAAATCTCCGGCATCCTCTAAACCAGCGTTATAGCTGATCACATGAGGAAGCAGTATAGCATTGCTTCTTCCATGAGGAATGTGGAAACGGGCTCCCAGTGCATGAGCCATACTATGGCAAAGTCCTAAGGATGCGCCGTTAAAAGCAACTCCTGCCAGACAGGAAGCGTTGTGCATGTGAGTTCTTGCCTCCATGTCGCTTCCATCTTCCACGGTACGTGCCAGATAGCTCCATACCAGTCTGACCGCCTTTTCTGCACATGCATCAGTAAAATCACCTGCATTGGTTGAAACATAGGCTTCTAACGCATGGGTTAAAACATCCATACCGGTATCTGCCGTAATATGAGGCGGTACTGACACTGTAAAGCGGGGATCAAGGAATGCCGCATCCGGTACCATACTGTCGGAGCGCAGAGGATATTTCGCCTGAGCTTCCGGATCAGAAATAACGGAAAAATTAGTTACTTCGCTTCCGGTTCCGCTGGTGGTTGGAACTGCAATTAAATTCAGCTTGTCATTTCCCATCTGTGTGTAAATGTGGCTGGCTGCCTTTGCGGTATCGATGGCAGAACCTCCGCCTAAAGCGATTATCGTATCCGGTCCAAAGCCTTTCATTCCACCAATTGCCTTTGATACAACAGTGATTGTAGGATCAGGCAATACATCTGAGAAAACTTCAAAGCTGCTTCCTTTTTCTGTCAGCAGGTCTGTAATTAAATTCACCTTACCGGACTGAGCCATAAAGGGATCACAGATGATATAAGCTTTTTCGATTGAAAGTTCCTTGATTTTTTCCAGACAGGAAGATCCCATATATACCTTTGTGTTCATTACAAATTGCTCCACGTTACATTT
Organism: Lacrimispora amygdalina; assembly: GCF_900205965.1. GTDB lineage: Bacteria > Bacillota > Clostridia > Lachnospirales > Lachnospiraceae > Lacrimispora > Lacrimispora amygdalina_A. Next base: position 25,816 of record NZ_OAOF01000003.1, on the reverse strand, counting down.
CCCTCCTTTCCTAGAATTTGCCCACGTTTTCTGGGCATTTAGGGATACCCCTCAGGGTGTTTCCTAATATTTGTTCCATCAACTCATCAATTCCCGTCCGGTCTGATAAGTTGATGTGAATACAGGGAGTTATAATCCCTGCTTTCTTTAACTGACGGATACACCAGCCGTCATTCTCCGGCTTATTTCCGCTTCCTGTAATAACTCCGATTACCGGCACCCGGAATACTTTTGCAAATCCCGGGGGATAACTCTCCCGGCATGAGGACTGGTCTACCAGCATCAGTACATGGGAGGCGTCCTGAGCTGCCGCGATGATATGCTTGTGCATCCAGGGACTTTCTAAATAAACTCCCGGTACATCTAAGGTTTTCTCCCCATATACCATGTTCTGTGTCCGTTTGACAGGACCGTCTAAACCATTGATTGCGGCTGCAAGGGCAGTTTTTCCGCTGCCGCCCGGTCCGATGATCATGATTCTCTTTTTTCTCATGTTTTGGTTATATCCGGCACGGTATATGAAAGCCCGCGCCGTAAGGTATCACACACTGCCCGAAGGGCTGTCTCCACACTGTCCACGTCTCCTGCGATGATGACGGAGCCGGTGAAGCGGTCCAAAAATCCCACCTGCACACTGGCTGCCTTCGCCGCAATATCAGCAGCAATGATGGAGGTTTCAAAAGGAGACAGGGTTAAAATCCCGATGGCTCCAAGCTCATCGATGCCCAGACACTCATATACCTCAGGTATTGGCGACGCGATTACATGAGCGATGGTAACCTGCTTGCCGGGAACGGATTCTTCTATGACTCGCTGTATCTCTGACACGGCGCTCTCCCCTTTCTAGTGTTTCACCACAGTAACCGGGAACTGATACTCATTCATCCAGCCTTCGATACGGTCTAAATCCTCCGCACTTAAGCTTGGATCTCCATCAATTGGATATTCCATATCCAGCTGGTTGTATTTGTTTACTCCCAGCTTGTGATAAGGAAGTAAGTCAATTCCCTTAAAATTTTTGTAATCACGGAACGGCATTAAGAATTTAATCACTGCATCGATTTCTTCCCGGCTGTCATTAATTCCTTTTAACATTGGCATACGGACCTTTACGTTATACCGGCGGTGAAGCAGTTCTTTTAAATTGATTAAGATCTGTTCATTGTTCACGCCAACCAGTTCATTGTGGCGAACCGGATCCATATGCTTTATGTCAAACAGGAATAAGTCCACATATTCTGCGATCTGTAATATCGTTTCGGTCTTTGTGTAACCGCAGGTTTCAATGGCTGTGTTAATGCCTTCCTGCTTACATGCCATCAGAAGATTTAAGGCAGCCTCAGGCTGAGCCGTCACTTCTCCGCCGCCTAACGTCACACCGCCGCCTGATATATCATAAAATGCGGCATCTTCCTCTACAATCTTTAACAGCTCGGAAATTGTCTTTACCTCTCCGGCAATGGAAAGCGCTGAATTGGGGCAGACATTTTTGCATTTCATGCAGCCGATACAATCCTTTTCCCGTCTGATTTCATGTTTTCCGGTCTCTTTGGACATCACATGGATTCCTGCGGGGCAGACGCTTTCGCATGCCCCGCAGTCTGCACAGGAATTCTGCTTAAACATCACCTGGAATTTCCGTACCAGTCCTTCCGGATTGGCACACCATTTACACCGGAGCGGGCAGCCTTTAAAGAATACCAGGGTTCTGATTCCCGGTCCGTCATACATGTTGTACTTCTGTACGTTAAAGATGAGCGCCTTACGTTCGATATCTCCTGTATTTCCATGGTCCATTGTGATTGTTCTCCGTTTTCTTTTAGAAATGTGTCAACATGGTTCTGCTGATGATCTCATCCTGCACATCCTTGCACAGCTCTACGAAGAATGCGCTGTATCCAGCTACGCGGACGATTAAGTCTCGGTAAAGCTCCGGATGTTTCTGAGCCTCGATCAGAGTATTGTTATCTAAGTAGTTAAACTGCATCTCGCCATTTCCAAACATGCAGGCGGTACGAAGAAGAGTGATTAAGCTTTCTTCTCCTTCCGGTGTATCAAGAAGTCCAGCCATGATCTTAAAGTTGTGTACCATACCGATGTTCATGCTGTCGTTGGCCATCTTGGATACAGACTTGATGATTGCTGTGGGGCCCTTGAAGTCAGCGCCCTGGGTTGGACTGATACCATCAGATAATGGCAGCCATGCATGACGTCCGTTTGCAGATGCTCCTGTTAACTGACCGAATGGTGTGTTGTTGGAAATAGATAAGGTTCCGTGGCTTAATACAGAGTATAAGGTCTTATACTGTCTGTGCTCATGCTCGGTAAAGTCAACTAAGTCAGCAGCGATTAAATCTGCGTAATCATCGTCATTTCCGTATTTGGGTGCATTGAGGCAATCGGTGCGGATCTGGTCATAGCCCACAAAGTCAGCCTTTAATGCTTCATTTAACTGTGCAAGTGTATATTTTTTCTCTTCAAATACCAGCTTTTTAATTGCTGCCATGGAATCCGCATAAGTTGCAAGTCCAGACCATACAACTCCAGGTCCGAAGTTATACATCGCTCCGCCTGCAGATACGTCTTTTGCTTTTTCCATACATCCTTCATACATGATGGACATCAGAGGCTTTGGAGCAAGCTCTCTGTGAACGCGCTGAGAAATAACGGTTGCAACAGAAGACCATTTTGTAATGTACTTAATTTCTTCTTTCACAGCAGCTTCAAACTCTTCATAAGTCTTAAAGCTGTTGATATCACCCATGTCAGGACAAACCTGTTTGCCATACCATAACGGTACACCTTTGTTTAATACAAGCTCGATACAGATTGGCCACTGGGTATAAGCGGTAGAGGTCCACTGATACAGACGTCCTGATTTCTGAGGCTCTACGCAGCCCATCAGACAGTAGTCACGTGCATCTTCAATGGAAACGCCCTTTGCAAGCATCATCTTGATGTGAGCGTCATCAAAGTGGCAGGCCGGGAATCCCATACCGGAACGAACAACATCTACAATCTTCTTTAAGTACTGCTTCGGAGACTTGTTGTGAATACGGCATGCAAGTGATGGCTGATAAATCTTCACATGACGGACCGCATCCATCAGAAGGTAGGTTAATTCATTGGTTGCATCATGTCCGCTTCTTGTTACACCACCTACGCACATATTAACGAATGGCTGGTAACCTGCGAAGAATTTGGAACCGCCTTCGCTGGTGATCCACATCATTTCAGACATCTTAATCAGCATACAGCCTGCAAGCTCAAATGCCTGGAAATCATTCATACGGCCGGATTCGATGTCAGCCTTATAGTATGGATACATATACTGGTCTACACGTCCGATGGACATACCAGTCTGGTTCTCTTCTACTACAAGCAGGGATTCGATGGTCCATACAGACTGAATTGCCTCCCAGAAGGTTCTTGGCTTGTGAGCCGGAACGTATGCATTTACTTCAGCGATCTTTAAAAGCTCATCTTTACGCTTTGGATTGGTTTCCTTTGCAGCAAGCTCTTTTGCATACTCGGAAATTCTCTTTGCGTAGATCATTACGCCTTCTGTGGTATCAATGATGGACTTATAGAAGTAGATCTTCTCAATGTCATCTGGATTTTCGTAATTTAACTCTTTTAAATGATCCTTAGCTTCCTGCTGGATATCAAGCATACCCTTGTTCATTAAGATTACATCATAACCAGGATTGGAGTCACCGCCGCCGTTTACTGCGTGGTAGGAACAGTCAGAAACGAAGGATTCACCGGATAATTCCCACACACCAGCTTCACGGTACTGGTCTTCACAGTACTCATCAACGGATTTGCCCTTCCAGAATGGGAAAAGCTCTTCTCTCATGATCTTCTTGTCTTCATCAGAGATATAGAATGGATCCTGAGGACGGGTTCCGATGGTATCGATTTCGTCCATCATCCATCTCCATGCGATATCAGGAGAGAAAGCACCTGCACGTGGAGCGCCGTTTGGAGCACCTACGATCAGCTCGTTGTCCTGAATTACAAGGGGAGCTGTTTCGCAGCAGTAACGGAAACATTTCGCACGAAGCATGATCTTTGGCATACCTGGATTTTCTGCAGCAATCTTAGTGATTGCGCGGGCACGGTATGTTGTGATGGTTGGCTTATGTGTTAAGTAATTCTCTTTTAAGCTCTGAAGTCTTTTTGTAATACCGTCAGGAATGGTTGTACTTTCCTCGGCACATACTGCAGCACCTGCTTTTGCAGGCTCATTTTTATTGATTTCGTCAGAAACAGTTTCAAACATCTTCATCAGGGAAGCTCTTTCCTCCGGTGTCATGTTCTTCGTTGCTTCTACAAATTTATTTGAAAATTCACGAATATCCAATCTGTTTACCCTCTCTTTCAATTATTTCTCTTACAGTTCCTTTGATAATGCCTCTAAAATCTGCTTTAAAAGTTCTTTTGCGTCCCCATTCTGACCGGCAGATGCCGAAATCTGAGTACCAGGACACAACTCCTTCTTTGCATTTTCCAGATATTCATCGGCCTTTCTCACCCCATATCCCACTTTCCGGATATAGATGAAATTCATAGGGGAAACATTATCCGATGTAATACCGGCTCCGGCTGTGATACTCCCCAGTGTCATGGCAGGGAATAAATTGGTTGTCATACCCATGCTGCCTAATGTTGCAGGAGTATTGACAAGCACTCTTCCAACCGGTTTTTTCAAAGCGAACTGCCGGATTACTTCCTCGTCTCTGGAATGGATTACCAAAGTGTGTCCATGGCTTTCATTTACCAGTAGATTCATACATTTCTCACAGGCATGCATCCAGTCGTTTTCGATGTAGTAAGCAAGTACGGGACAAAGAAGCTCTTTTGCAAATGGGTTCCTGTCAGATATATATCTCTGCTGGGAAACCAGAACGCTTGTATTCTCCGGCACGGTAAAGCCTGCACGTCTGGCAAGCTCTGACGCCGGTCTTCCCATAATCTCCGTATCTGCATTTCCATGTTCTAAGTTGAGAAGAACAATTAACTGCTTCTCTTCTTCCCCGTTCATGAAATAAGCACCGTTTTCCAACATTTCCGCTTTTACTTCTGCAGCAATTAAGCTGTCCACTACCACATACTGTTCTGCCGCAGAAACGATTCCATAATCAAAGGTACGGCTTACGATAATATCTTCAACCGCCTGTTTTATATCAGCTGTCCGCTCTATAAATACAGGGCCGTTTCCGGTGCCTCCGTAAATATAGGGTTTTCCGCTTTGTGCTGCCTCACGGTTTAATTCCGGCACTCCGGTATTCACCACCATGGCTGCTGCCGGGTGATGAATCAGTTCCAAAGCTCCTGCTCTCGTTACCGTCTTTAGATATCCAATAGCTCCTTCCGGAAGTCCATAGCGAAGACCGGCTTCTTTCATACAGTCAAGGAGCCTGCCTGTGACCTTCACCGCCCGCTCATGTGGAGCAATGACGATTGGATTGCCGGACTTCACTGCAATCAGTACATTGTAAATAGCAGTGGATACCGGACTTACGGAAGGGGTAAGGGCAGCGATGACACCAACCGGGACACCTACGTCCATAGTTCTATGTACCGGGTCTTCCTTCAGAATGCCCACGCATTTCATGTCTTTTAAGTGCATCGGCACATAATCACAGACAAAGGTATCTTTCACAAGCTTATCCTTGGCACGTCCGTAGCCAGTTTCCTCTGCGGACATAACCGCCAGCTCTTTAGCCAGTTCCTTTGCTGCTTTCGCAAGACCCTCGACGATCTGATCAAGCTTTTCCTGGGGGAAGGTCAGCATGGTCTTACCGGCGTCTCTTGCGCTTTCCATTAAAATCCTTGCCTCCTGTATGGAGAGAAGGTCTTTATCTACAAAACTCATTTCTTTGTTCTCCCTTCAACCGGGATACGTTCTATTCCTGCTCCGGCGCAGCGATTGCATATCTCCTGATGATCTTCTCAAGATCCGGATGAGGTCTTGGGATTACAACACAGCTGTAAATCTCAGCGCCCATATCGCTTACTGCTTTCACTCCTGCATCAACTGCAGTCTTACAGGCTCCTACATCTCCGCGTACCAGAACGGAAATATATCCGGAAGCAACGTTCTCATAACCAATCAGTTCCACATCTGCTGCTTTGCACATAGCATCAGCTGCTTCTAATGCGAATACCAAACCAAATGTTTCAATTGAGCCGATGGCTTCATATCTCTCCATATACTGTTTTCCTCTCTTTACGCGTCAATATCATGCACTGATACAATGTCGCCGACTTCTTTGATCGGTCTTGGCATTACATTATGTGCAGTCAGTTTACCGATAGCTGCTGCTGCCTCTGCGCCTGCATCTACCGCGGAACGCACTGCTGCCACATCACCCTTTACCATAATGGTTACCAGGGTGGAGCCTACGTTTTCATAGGAAATCAATTCAACATCTGCTGCTTTGAGCATCTTATCTGCTGCTTCCAGAGCCGGAGTTAATCCAATGGTTTCTACCAGCCCTAACGCCTCATCTCCGTAATATCTCACCTTCGTAAACCTCCTGAAATTTATTTATGATTACGGTATTTCTTATCAACGTATTTGTCTACGGTTGCCTTGCCGTCCTCGTTAATGGAATAACGCATACGCAGTTCACCCTTCTCATCTAAGTCATAGCTTTCTAAGTTAACAAGTCCGTTAGCCTCTAATGACATTACGTGGTCCATATAACGATCTTTTGTAAACTGACGCTCTGTACCGTACTGGGACTTTAAAGCCCCCATAATCTGAGCGATGTCAGCACTTTCTACTCCGTATAAATAATTTAAAACCGCTGTTCTTGCAGGTAATAACATCTTTTTATTCCCCTTTCCTGAATAAATCCAGTGGATTCATGGTAACCACAATCGCACCTAACACGATTACGATAGAACCGATTACAATCGTAGGGGTAACTGCCTGTCCCAGAAACAGGATACAGAAGAAAACGCCCCAGAACGCATATGTTACATTTAAGGACATACCAATCGCACAGCCAACCGTGGAGTTGCTCTTATACCAGCAAAGGAAGGATACTGCTGCGCTTAAGCCGGATACTGCCAGCCAGACTGCAGGAATTCCTGCAAATAAGGTTCCGCCTAAGAGTCCCATTCCTCCAACGATCGGAAGAATTACGAACAGGTCTACAATACCGGAGATGAGCTGACGTAAGTTTACAGCCACATCAGTGTCGATCATGGCTCCGCCGTAGGTAGAGAATACACCTTCCAGTGCCCAGCAGATTGCTGCAACAAAGGAGAAGATAATTCCCAGAGTAAAGTTGTCACTGCCTTCCGGCTTGGTCCAGTTGATGATGATGGCACCAGCCACACATACAAGCATACCGACCATAACTCTTTTTGTTATTTTCTGTTTTAAGAAGATCCAGGCAAAAATAGCACCAAATAAGCTGCATAATGCGGAGATCGGGATTGCGTACGCTCCTGCCATGGCAAGACCAACCAGATAGGCGCCGTTTGCAATCGGTCCTCCGAGAATAGATCCGATTACAATCATTTTTCCAGGGAATGTGTTAAGACTTCTGCCCATCTCACGGAGACGGCCGCTTTTTGCATTGTAAGCAGTCAGCCAGATTCCTGCGAAAAGGTCATTTAAGCCGGATAAAACATAGGGTCCTGCTAAAAGACCTGCAGCACTGGCAAGAGGCTCATAGTAACCGGCTACCAGTACAAGAACTGTATAAATTCCGTATGTAAGTCCGGATAATGCACCTGTTGTCATTCCAGTTGTCCTGAATTTTTTGTTAATAGCTGCCATTTTTACATCCGCAGATGCTGATGTCATTCCTTGGTTACCCATTACTTAATCTCCTTTTTATCCTTTGGAAGAATTGTCTCAACTTCTGCGTGAGGACGTGGAATCACGTGTACAGATACCAGTTCGCCAACTCTCTGTGCTGCTGCTGCGCCTGCATCAGTCGCTGCCTTTACTGCTCCGACATCGCCTCTTACCATAACGGTAACAAGACCTCCGCCTACAAATTCTTTTCCAACAAGTGTTACATTTGCTGCCTTTACCATGGCGTCCGCAGCTTCAATTGAACCGATTAAACCTTTTGTTTCGATCATTCCTAATGCATCATATTTCATTTGTTACTTCCTCCTTTTTATTCAGCAATTCAAATGGGTCAACGGATACTAAAACAGCTCCGATCATAATGATAATAGAACCAATAATAATGGTAGGAGTCACTGGCTGTTTGATAAACAGGATACAAAACAGCACGCCCCAGAACGCGTAGGTTATATTTAAAGACATTCCCATGGCGCAGCCCACTGTGCTGTTTGATTTGTACCAGCAAAGGTAGGAGATGGCTGCACAGAGTCCGGAAACAATCAACCATGCTACCGGAGGCATGGACAACATCGTGCCCTTTAATAACCCCATTCCGCCTGCCAGAGGCAAAATAACAAACAGATCCACCACTCCTGACAGAAGCTGACGGATATTGATCACAATATCGCTGTCCAGCATGGCACTTCCGTAGGCTGCTAAAACGCCTTCCAAAGCCCAGCCGATGGCCGCTACAAAAGCACATATAATTCCAAGTGTGAAATTTGTGCTTCCTTCTGGTCTTACCCAGTTAATTACAATCGCTCCGATTACGCAGATCACCATACCTGTCCCCACCCTGAGAACAATTTTCTGTTTCAGGAAGATCCTTGCAAAAATTGCTCCAAACAGGATGTACATGGCTGATATAGGGATCGCATATGCTCCCGCCATGGCAAGACCCATTAAGTAAGCACCGCTGGCGATCGGACCTCCGATCAAAGATCCAAGCACAATGATTTTTCCCGGGAACAGCTTTAAGCTTCTGCCGATTTCCCGGATTCTTCCGGTCTTTATGTTATAAGCAGTAAGCCAAAGACCGGCAAAAAAATCATTTAAGCCTGAGGTTACATATGGAGCAGCAAACAAACCCACTGCTCCGGCAAGTGGTTTGTAATATCCGGCTATCAGTACAAAGGTTGTATATAACCCATACGTAATGCCGGATATCAAACCGGTTGTGATGCCAATTCTTTTAAATTTTTTACGCGCTTCCGTCATTTAAGTTTCCTTCCCCATCTGAATAGTGCACAAAATTTAAGTTTCCCTGTTTCATTTTCTTTCTTTCACGTTCAGCTGAAAACGTTTAGAAAATGCATGTCACCTGTTAATGTTACTAATTTTCTACTGGCTGCCTGCATTTTTCTATGCATTTAGTATAGGACTTCCCCCTATGGGGAATGTCAACCTGTTTTTTAATATTTTTTCTCTAATGCTCCGCACAAAAAAAAGGCTCCCCTGAAACAGTAAATTTACTCATTCCTGTTTCAAAAGAGCCCTGCTTTTCATGATCCTTAATCCCGGAAAATGGGAACAATGACTTCCGTCACGAATTCTTGCGGATTCCTGGTTGTCCAGTAATCCACCACATAACGCTCAAAGCATTCCTTACCGCACTGGTATCCCCGTTTGGCTGCCCAGTTTATAATCCGTTCATATTCCTCATCAATGGTCTCATGTCTTCCAATGTGATAAACCGAAGCGGCCATGACGCCGCCATAGGTCTGGCGGTTTAAGCATTCCTTGCATGGATGAATAGCCTTTTGCATAATGGTTGCCGTCTTGCATCTGCCTGCCATCTTATCTTCAAAGGAATCAAACTTTAAGATTACCGGTCCTGTAATCTCATTCTCAGCGTTCTCTAAGTGATTGGTCCATTCAATGTTTATGATGGACTCCATATAATTGTAATCGAAGCGCTGTGTCAGACTGCAAAAGGTGGTCTCCTGAAGGAATTTCACAGATACCTCATGTACGTTGTTCTGGAGCACCATTTTTGCTTCCTGAATCAGCTCATACCAGTCCTTGACAGCTACGTAGCTGTTGTGTATCTGCTGCTCCTGAAGACAGAGCTGACCAATCTTGTTGCGGAAATTCTGTTCCAGATAATAATAGGTATTGCCTTCAACAAGCCCCTGCATCTCTTCCAGCTTAAATCCCATCTGTTTGTAATATTTAACCACAGGAACCGTCATAAGCGTTTCTTTGTTATAGTAGCGGTAACTGTTCTCCTTGCAGATCATATCAGGCGATATGATCCCGATCTTGTCGTAGAAACGCAAGGCCTTTGTTGAAATGTTGCAGATCTTACTCACTTCCCCTATTGAGTATAGTTTCTTTTCTTCCATGTAAACCCCCATAAGCACTGGTCATTGACTATGTGTTCCCTGTTCATCTACTCATTTTATCGTTCGTATTCTGCCTGTACAACCAGTATAATCCTTCCCGTATAGGGGAATGTCAATACCCACTTACTTCTTATTTCTTCGCAAAAAAAGACCACAGGCACCTCCTGTTTAAGGATTGGCCTGTGGTCTTATGAGTCCTTTATTTAACCTGTTCTACCATTTGCAGAATGTCCTTCTTGGATTTCACTCCCACAGAAGTTGCAGCCAGCTTTCCGCCTTTGAAAATTCCAACTGTAGGAATGCTCATAACCTTAAACTGTCCGGCAAGGTCCGGCTCATTATCCACATCAACCTTTCCTATCTTTAAACCGGAATGATTCTCAGAAGCAATCTCATCAAGAACCGGTGCAAACATCTTGCAGGGTCCGCACCAGGTTGCCCAGAAATCCACCAGTACCACGTCGTCTGTCTTTAAAACCTCTTCATCGAAATTCTGCTTTGTTAATGTTACGATTGACATATATAGCTCCTCCTTTATTCTATCGCTTATTTCAGGAAAATTGCCTTCTTCCATTAGTCTTATCATTATTTCACGGATTATGCTCCGCAAGTAGCGTTTGTTTATTACTGTTATTATAAAAGTTACAGTTGCTTTTGTCAATAGAATTTATAAATTTATTTCGCTTCTATTCCAAGAAAATTTATCAATTCCAGGAATTTCTCCTTTAATTCTGATAGACTTACGGTTGCTTCCCCTTGTGTAGAGAGCTTTTCATGATCCAGAACTCCTGCGGGAATTCTTCCGCCTTCATAACCGCCGCTGAGTTTCACCTTCAGGCTTAAGTTCTTCTTATTATAACCGATGTTTAATTCCTTTATCTGAAGGGACCTTTTTTCTTTGCTGCTATTATCAAAATACACCGTTGTATCGAAATTGATTTCTCTATCCGGTCCGGTTACATGACCGGATAAAAGTACCCCCTGATTCTCCACCCGTTGAAACCCGGCATAAGCCAGTTCCGGTATAATGACTTGTGATATGGAAAGGTCTTTGCGTATAGAAATAAGTATTTCCTGGGTATCCCCTTCCGTTTTTCGTTCTTCCAAAAATTTTGCCCAGCTTTTCAGTTCCTCTCCAGGACCCTCTTCAAAGAGCGCTCCTGTCTCTTGTAATACTGAATCAAACTGATCAGCTGGAACCAGTGCCCGTATGGCAGCACCGTTTTCATCTCTTTCGGTAAACTCCACCCTGCTTTTTTTAATCATATCCCTGATATGATCCATCAGTATCCCAAATTTATTTCCGAAATTTTCATTTTGCTGTGGAAGAGGGGATACCCCCAGCTGAGCTTTAACATCTGTCTGGGTTGTTTTCACTAGTGCTGCTGAAATCTGGGGCACCCGGATCACCACCTGATCGGCATCAGCCCAATATTGTGCACCTTCCTGTACGGCACCAAGGAAATAGACATCAAATTTTCCCTGTGCAAATGTATTCTTTAAATCTCTCTGTTTGGTAAGCGAAATCCCAAGACCTCCGGGCAGCACCAGTACCGGCTTTCCATTGACGAGTGCTTCGTCTGCAACCAGCTTAAAGGAGTCTTCGTAAGCATCTCCCTCGCCCTTTTCACTTCCCCAGAGTTCTTTTAGGATTCCCTGCGTCTGCAGGGCTGAACGGCCAAGATAAAATCTGGCATAATATATAGGGATATAATGCCAGCCAGCAGCAGCAAGTACTATGACGGCCACTACGGCTGCAGCTGCCCAGACAGGAATTCGTTTCTTACATGATTCCAGTCTGGCTGAGTTTTTCTTCAAAAAATTCATTCAGTTCAAGCACCTTCTTCCTCAATACGATTCCAACCAGCAGGGAGAGTGAAATGTACACCAACAGCGTTAATCTCAGTGCAATCAGCGTTGTTGCAACCGGATTAAAAAATATATGCTTAAAATCACCTGTGAATATTCTGACTATGTTTTTTACATGTTGAACCATGACTGCCTCCTTTGTAGTAGATTCTTTCACTTATAAAGCGGAGTAGCTATGTATTATAATATTTTATTGCAATAAATGCAATGACATATTCTGTTAAGAATACACATGATTATTATGAACTGGAATTCCAATATTATTAAAACAGAAAAAACGGACTTCCTTAAGGGAAATCCGAATCTTTACTTAATTATAATAAGGTGGTCTTTCAGTCTGGCTTTTTTGTTATGTATAATGCAATAGTATCCATTATTTTTATCTGATTCCCAGCCTTCATAACAGCTTCCCTGATTCCATCGTAAAACCTGGATTTATAGGGTTCCTTTAACGTGATGTGCTCCACCTGGGTTCCAGCCAGGTAATCAACGTATTCATCTGCACTTAAAACTCTTTCTTTTTTCCACTCCTGATAATTCAAATCAGTAAATCCATAGTTGAGAACATGTTCGTAGTCTAATCTGCATGTATACTTTGTTTCCACATGAAAATGCTTTCTATATACTTCCTGTATCTGCTTGACGAGCAGAGTGACTTACTGATTTTCCCCTGGCTTTGTATCATAATCCCCAAATATGAGAATTAAAGTATACGATTAACAGGGTATTGCAAAATCACTTCGCTCAGGTGATCAGGCAATACCCTTTTTTTAACTATTACTTCACGATTCAATTAAAACAACCTTAACCTCCTGTTCCCCCAATACCTTATAATGAAAGTTTCCGTTCCCCCCTTCCACATAAAGCCTGATCACATCCCCTTCCCGTACTGCTTTTACGTTCATTACAATTTTTCCTTCTAAGTCGGTAACCGAAGTCTCACCTACTCCTCCATCCTCAAATACGGACAGCCAGAACGAAACCCCGTCACAATAATCGTAATCCGTCCGGTTATCGCAGCTGCCGACCGCCAATACGCTGTTTTGTCTTACAAGAACCGGCAGACCGTAATAATCAAAGGTCTCCTTCCTCCAGCTTCCTCCTGACATCACTTCTCCATTCAGCAAATTCACCCATCTGCCATCCGGTACATAATATTCCACCTCACCGGATTCATTGAAAACCGGTGCCACCAGAAGGCTGTCTCCTAACATATACTGTCTGTCAAGAACCTCACAGGCCCGGTCTCCCGGGAATTCCATAAACATAGGTCGTATAACAGGAATGCCGTTCTCATGGGCTTTTACTGCCTGCCTGAATAAATAAGGCATAAGGCTGCATTTCAGCTTTACAAATTTCCGGAGAACCTCACAGGCCTCCTCATCGAACAGCCATGGAACCCGGTAAGAAGAGGAACCGTGAAGCCGGCTGTGAGAGCTTAAGAGTCCAAACTGACACCAGCGTTTGTACACATCAGCAGTTGCAGTACTCTCAAATCCACCAATATCATGGCTCCAGAACCCATACCCGGAACATGCCAGGGAAAGGCCGCTCCGAAGCGTCTCAGCCATAGACGGATAGGAAGCAGAACAGTCGCCTCCCCAGTGTACCGGAAACTTCTGGCTGCCTGCTGCAGCGGAGCGGGCAAATAAGACGGCCTCCCCTTTTCCCCGCTCCCTTTCAAGCAGTTCAAAAACAGCCTTATTATATAAATAAGTATAATAATTGTGCATTCTCACCGGATCAGAGCCATCGTGATAAGCTATATCTTTCACAGGGATCCTCTCTCCGAAATCCGTCTTAAAACAGTCCACACCCATATCCAGAAGCAGTTTCAGCTTTTCCTGATACCAGGCTGCTGCCTCCGGATTGGTGAAATCAACCACTCCCATACCAGCCTGCCACATATCGGTCTGCCAGACAGCCCCTTTTTTCTTTCTGATTAAATATCCGTTTTCCTTTGCTTCCTGAAACAGAGTCGACTTCTGTGCTATATACGGATTGATCCACACACAGATTTTAAGCCCTTTTTCATGATAGCGTCTCAGCATCCCCACAGGATCCGGAAATGTTTTGGCATCCCAGGTAAAATTGCACCACTCATACGCCTCCATCCAGAAGCAGTCAAAATGAAAAACCTGCAGAGGAATATCCCGCCTGGCCATTCCATCAATAAAACCGGAGGTGGTATCTTCATCATACTCTGTTGTAAACGAAGTTGTCAGCCAGAGACCAAAGGACCATGCAGGCGGTAGAGACGGTTTCCCGGTTAACTCCGTATATTTTTTTATGGTACCTTTTGGTGTATGTCCATTGATAATGTAATAATCCAGCCGTTCTCCCTCTAAAGAAAACTGGACACGTTCTACCTTTTCGCTGCCAATCTCATAGGATACGTCTCCCGGATCAGCAACCAAAACCCCATATCCCTTATTCGTCATATAGAACGGGATATTTTTATAGGCAATCTCGCTGGCAGTCCCACCGTCCTCATTCCACATCTCCACAACCTGACCATTCTTTACAAACGGAGTAAAGCGTTCACCCAAGCCATAAACATATTCCCCTACATCAAGTGCAAGCTGCTCGACCATATAGCATTTTCCATTGTCCCGGTATTTCATATATGCCATATTTTTAAAACCGGTGCCTGTAAGCTCCCTGTCCCCATCATAGAAGCGGATTCCCCAGGATTCAGGCCGTTTGTCAATAACCGCCCTGGTATTGCCTGACTGGTAGGCGATTTCATTCTCTGATTCAACAATAGTCACCTTTGGACTGCATTCTGCAATCGCAGGAAAGGGACCAGCATCAGCAAGCCCTTCAAAATGGGAAACGGAAACCTTCAGCACATCTTCCATTGGACTGGTAATACGGATTGTCAGCATCCCTAAGTTTAAAATGTCTCCTCTGCTTTTAATATGTCTGCCCGGAGCATAAACCGTCAGCTCTCCGTCCTTAATCCGGCTGTCTGCATATTCTACCGCATAGAGAGGTATCATTTCCTCTCTTACATTCCAAAAACCACTGGTAAATTTCATCTCTGCTCTCCTTACCTGAATGGTTCAGATCTCATCTTCCTGAACCTCTATGCACTGTCTTAACCGTATATCTGAAACTGAACTTCCCACACAAATCTCATATTCATCATCAGGTACAATGAAACTCTTTAATTCTTCATTATAATAGGAAAAATCCCTTTGGGTTAAACAAAAAGACAGAGTCTTACTTTCCCCAGGCTCCAGTTCCGTTTTATCAAATGCCCGCAGTTCCATAAGAGGCCGCTTTACGGTTTTCCCTGCAGCCCTGACATAAACCTGAACCGTTTCAAGACCCGCCCGTGTCCCGCAGTTACGTACATCCACCTTTACGAAAACATTCAGACCGGCTTTCTCAACTCTCAGATTCTCATATTGATACTCCGTATATGATAATCCGTGACCGAAGGGGTATCGTACCTTAATACCTTCCGATTCAAAATAACGGTATCCCACAAAGACATCTTCTTTGTAAACCACCGTTTCACCTCCCGGAAACTCTCCCAGCTTATGAGCCGGGCAATCTTCAAGGCGGACCGGAAAAGTAAACGGCAGCTTTCCGGATGGATTTACGCTTCCCAGAAGGACTCTGGCAAGCGCCCGTCCTCCCTCCATACCATTGTAGCTGGTATATACAATGGCTTTCGTCCGGTCTGCAAAGGCCTCTAAATTCACCGGCGATCCAGCCGCTACTGCAACAACAGCGTTATCATTAGCATTCAGAACTGCAGTAATTAGTTTCTCCTGCCCCTCAGGAAGCTTCATATCCTTTCGGTCCTGCCCTTCCACATCATATTCATGGTTCAGACCGCAGATTACTATCACATCTTCACATTCTGCAGCCAGAGCTGCGGCCCGGGTTATCCCCTCAGCCCCTGCTCCTGGTTCATATTCCACCTTAATATTTCCCCCTGCTTCCATCTTAAGCCCCATGAGAGGAGATATCTCATATAATGCTTTGATTCCCGCGCTTCCGCCTCCGGGTGCATGAAGTGCGTCTGCAAGTTCTCCAATTACCGCCAGGCGTTTCTTTTCTTTCAGAATTATGGGAAGTCTGTTTTCTTCGTTTTTCAGAAGAACTACAGCTTCCTCGCCGCAGGACCGTATCGCTTCCCGGTGTTCAGAAGCATTGTATACGCCTGGATTCCTGGTTTTCTTTCTGTCTCCAAGCATGGACAGACGGTCCATCAGGTTTAAGATATTCCTGATCTTCTCATCAATAACCGCCTCATCCACTTCTTTTTCCAATACCTTGCTGCGAAGCGGTTCTGCCATATAATAATGGTCAAAATCATTGGTAACAGACATTTCGATATCAAGACCGCCTAAAGCCGCCTTAAGTGTATTATGAACAGCGCCCCAGTCCGATATCACTACTCCGTCAAACTTCCATTCCATGCGGAGGATATCCCATAAAAGGTAACGGTTGTGGCAGCAGAATTCTCCCCGTAATTGATTATAGGCCCCCATTATGGTTTGGGCTTTTCCGTCCAATACAGCCGCTTCAAAGCCAGGGAGATAAATTTCCCGCAGCGCCCGTTCGCTGACCTTTACGTTTACCGAAAGACGGTTTGTCTCCTGATTATTAACCGCAAAATGCTTCACACAGGCTGCAATATCATTTTCCTGAATTCCTTTGATCAGCGGAACTGCCATTTGGGCGGTAAGACAGGGATCTTCACTCATGTATTCAAAATTGCGTCCGCAAAGCGGTGTGCGGATTATATTAATTCCCGGAGCGAGAATTACGTCCTTCCCTCTCCCCCTTGCCTCAGCCCCCAGTACACGCCCCATCTGTTTCGCCTGTCTGGGGTTCCATGTACATGCGAGAGCGGTATTGGAGGGTAAGTAGGAAACAAAATCATCGCTGTTTCCCTTTGGCTCCCAGTTATCATCTAAAAGCTCCCTCCTCACTCCCATAGGTCCATCAGACATCCACAGGGGTGGAATATCAAGACGTTCTACTCCGCCCGTATGAAAAATCCCAGTTCCGTGTATCATTCCGATCTTTTCATCCAGTGTCAGTTCGTTTACCAGTTCCTCAATTTCATGCCTTTCCATGGAAACCTCCTGTTGTTTATCCCTTGACCGAACCGGCGGAAACTCCGCCCACAATATACTTCTGACCTATAACAAATACCACCAGTACCGGTGCCAGAGTTAATATAATGTCTGCAGCAACCAGATTCCAGGAATTCTCAAATGCTCCGAAAAAGCTGTATACTGCCAGAGTCATGGGCCATTTCCGGGAATTGTTCAGATAATACAGCGGCATGGTAAAATCGTTCCACACCGTCATAAACTCTAATACGAATACCGTAGACATAATCGGTTTTATAAGAGGTACAATCACCCTTATAAAAAGCTGGCGTGGACTGCACCCGTCAATCACCGCTGCTTCATCAATCTCCCTGGGTATTGTCGCAATAAATCCAAAGGAAAGAAAAAGACTTAAAGGAATATTAATTGCTGCATATAAAAGAATAATTCCGACCCGTGTATTCACCAGATGAAAAACCTGTAATACCTTCATCAGCGCCACGTTGTTAATTGGTACTGCTATTCCTGAAATAATAAAATAATACAAAAACCGGTTGATCCCCTTTTGATTTCTGGATATCACAAATGCGGCAGCTGAAACCAGAATGACAATTAATACTACGCTGCAGGAAGCATAAAGAATTCCATTAAGAAATGAAGAAAACAGCTTTCCCTTTTCCACCACTGTAATGTAATTTTCAAACACCCATTCTTTCGGCAGAGAAAGGGTCATACGGTTAGCCTCCGCGGAGGTCTTAAAGGAATTGATTAATAAGACTGCCAGCGGAAGTAAAACAATCAGACTGATAAAAATGGTAACCAGATTTCCGGCTAAGGAAACAATGCTTCTCTTTCTCATACCTCCACCTCCTTGTTTTCCATCGACCAGATAATAAAATAAAGGAGAGATAAAACCACTAAGAATAAGATACTTGACAGCGTGGTTCCCATGGCCAGATTGCCTTTGGAAAATTCTTTATATACTGCCGTATTAATCACTCCGGTGGCATTGCCCGGTCCGCCGTTTGTCAGGGAATAGATCATGTCAAAGACTCGCAGACCATACGTGACATTTAAAACCGTTATATTTACAAGAACTGGTTTTAAAAGCGGAAGGGTGATACGGGTAAACTTTTGAAAGAAGCTGGCACCGTCGATGCTGGCAGCTTCGTAGTATTCCGGGGCTACAGAAAGCAGCCCCGCAATGATAATCACCATAATATATCCCATACCCTTCCAGGTATCGACTAAAATCACAGTTGGAAAAACAAGTTTTAAGTCAGTCAGCCAGTTATTTGCCAGTCCTGCAAGACCGATTCCTCTCAGGAAATTATTTAAAAAGCCTGTGTTTGGGTGAAGCATGCTCCGGAAAACCAGACCTACCACAAGATAGGACATAACCTGAGGCGAAAATATAATCATGCGGTGGACATTTTTACCCCAGATAAAAGACCTGGTTAATAACAGGGCCAGAGCCAGCCCCACAATCGTTTTCAGAACCGTTGTGGCTGCTGTAAATAACAGGGTATTAAATATGTATTTCAAATATTCCGATTTTCCCTGAAAAATTGCTTTATAATTTGCCAGCCCCACAAAATGTATCTCACTGCTGAAATTATTCCAGTCTGTAAAGGAATATGCGATTCCAAGCACGCCCGGCAGAAAGCACAGGAGAAAGAAGAGAATGGCCGCACCGGCAGCATAATACCACGGGTATATTTTTTTTCTGTTCATTTACATCGTTCCTTTATTTTATCCAGCCCGGATCTTTTTGCAGAGTCGCCTGCTCCGTCCGCCGCTTCATAATTGAGTCCAGTACATCCTTCGGGTTCATCGCGCCTGTATACATGGATTCCAGATCCTTACCTACGTCCATCCACTGGCTGTCAATATAATTCACAGAGGTCTGGACTACATTGGCCTTTTGAAGGGAATCCAGGAATTTCTGATCCTCTTCAGAATATTTGCTCTTAATCTCAGACCAGCATAAGTTGCTTAGCTCCGGCTGTCCGTCAAGACGTTTCTGTAAGTTTTCCGGTCTGGAAAGGAATTCAAAAAATTGCTTTGCCTCTTCCACATACTTACTGTCCTTGTTAATGAAATAAGCATTGCTTGCAGGATTGACTCCAATGATCTGGTTATCTCCCCACGGCATCACAAACGCCCCTAATTTTTCATTGGCTTTAAAATCCGGATAATCCGCTTCAATCTCACCCCGGTAGCCTAATTCCGCGATTGTCATGGCACATCTGCCCGAAGCCATTGCCTCTTTTCCGTTTTCCCATGCATTGCTTAAATAATCGTCACCGAAATAACCTGCTCTGGCACATTCATCTAGCTGCTCAATAATCGTCAGAAGGGAAGGAATCTGATCCAGATCAATCTTGTTATCATTTAACTTCTGGTAGATATCCGGGTCCTGGGCCAGCCACAATCCGCCTGTCTCAAACAGCGGAAGCACCTGATGCCATCCATTGGTGGTCGCTTCATAAATTGGTGTTGTCCCGGAATCCTTGATTTTCTGGCAGACTTCTTTGAATTCTGCATAGGTGGAAGGGACCTTCAGTCCTAACTGATTGAAAATGTCTTTATTATAGAGATAAAAATACATCTTTGCTCCAGGAAATGTAATGCCGTATACCTTTTTGTCAACAGAAACTGCAGACCGTGCGCTTTTATCCATCCGGTCCACCCAGCTCTGATCTGACAGCTCTGCACAGTATTGATCCATATGAGTGCTGGAAGCAAGGTCGATGGGCGTATCCGCGCATATAATATCCGGTGCTTCTCCCGACTCCAGCTTCACCTTAATTAAATCTCTCCATTGTGCATCCGGAGAAATCTGAAAATCAATCTTAATTCCCGTTTCTCCTTCAAACTCTTTGGCAAGTTCCTGAACAATACCGGAAGTAGGAAGACCACTTTGATGACTGCCAAATGTCAGTGTTACATTCTTTTTTGTACCACCGCTCTCATTACTATTCCCGCTGCTGGCTCCCGTATTGCAGCCCGCCGTTAATCCTGCCGCAAGTATCACCGCCAAAGTCAGGCTGATCATTTTCTTTCCACTCTTTTTCATGACATTCTCCTTTATTCTTCTCACCGAGAGATTCGTTATTTCTTCCATATAAGTAGCTGGAACAAATAATGTTTTGTTATAAATTCATAATACCACAAGCGAGACTGGGTCAAAATAGACAATTACGAACTACCATTTGCATTTTTTTGAACTACATTGTATAATGTTGTTCAAAAAGGGAGGTGCTTTTCGATCAAAAAGTCAGAACAGTATTCCCAAAAATGGTATCTCTTTATTATATATAGTCTTTTTATCCTGGTACTACTGGCTATTTTCTTTATTTTCACTTATACTCATTATCGCAAAAATGCCTTAAAGGATGCCTCTAAGGATCTTGAGAATATGTGCGCTTCGGTGGAAAGCTCGGTCAGAACCCAGCTTGACAGCCTCTCGTCCATCTCCATGAACATTGTTTATTCCAATGCCATAAAAATGAATTTCAGGGAGTTCTCCACCTCTTATCAGCGTAACGGAACAGCACCTGTTAATCAGGCAGATTCCAGAGAAAAGGCGATGGCAATCCATGATATCGTCACAGCCATGATCGGAGCCTATCAGAGTGCCTCTGAAATTAACTTATATACAATGGACGGTTCCTGCGTGGAAGCCGGTTACTGGCTTAAAACTACTTCTGTGAATTTAGAACACCTCCCCTGGTATTCCCAGACCCTTGCATTAAACGGTCATAAATACATAACGGCTCCGATTGTGAACCGGCAGCTCTCGGCAAAAGGCGAAAATCAGAAATCCCAGAAATTCATATCCCTGGTACGTCTCTTTCTGGAACCGGACGGCACGCCGGAAGGGATTGTTGAAGTGGTACAGGACTGCGACCGGATATTCTCCTTATGCTCCCAGCTTGAAAGCCAGAATCCGGACAGCTGGGTCTTTATTTATAATTCCAGAAAGGAACTTGTCTATCCTTATCAGTCGGATTCCTCGTATCCCAATTACTATGCCATGATCACTCAGGCTTCATCAAAAGACGATAAAGCCGGCATCTTAAATACAGGAAGCAGCGGCAAATATCTCTATGCTGACCAGACGATTGAGGGCTATGACTGGACTGTGATCTTAATCAAACCAAAATCAGCATTTAACCGATCACTGTCCTTTTTCAGAACAACGTTTTTCCTGATCGGAGCATTTTCCATTCTGGTAACCCTCTTCATCTGCTTTTTTATATCCAAGCGTCTCACGGTACCTTTGGAAAAGCTTACGGCAGCGACAGGTAAAATCACCATCAGCCGTGTACTTGACGAAAAAAAGGTGAACTTAACCTCTGCTGACAGCAGCATTAAAGAACTTTCCCTGCTGTGTGAATCCATTCGCAGCATGTACGAAAAGCTGCGTTCCACTTCGCAGGAAGTCTTATTGTCCAGGTCCGAGGAAACAAGGGCCAAATTTCAGGCCGCCCAGTCACTCATCAACCCTCATTTTCTTTATAACTGCCTGACCAATATATCGGTGATGGCGGAAGAAGAGATGAATGAGGATATCGTACGGATGTGCCAGTACCTTTGTGACTACTTCCGATATATTTCTTCCTCCAGAGAGATGATTGTCCCACTTAAGGAGGAGATCTTTTATACGGAGTGCTATTTAAACTGTATGCAGATGCGCTTTCATGAAGGTTTTTCCTATACCCTGGACATTGCAAAGGAAACGGAGCAATTCTACATACCAAAACTCATTATTCAGCCAATTGTGGAAAATGCGTTTAAATACGGATTTCAGATTTCTCCGCCATGGCAGCTTTCCATCTCTTCCTATGCGGATCATGAACGGTGGTATTTAAAGGTTGAGGATAATGGAGGGCTCTTAAGTGAAGAAAAGAAAAACGAACTGTTAAGACTCTATGAAAACCTGGATATGGATAAAGAATGGAATTCACTGCAGATCGGCAACATGGGACTTAAAAATGTCTGCCTGCGTTTAAGGCTGCTGTATGGAGCGGAAGCAGTATTCCAGATTGACTGCTCCAATTCAAACAAAACCAGTTTTATTCTGGGCGGACCTGTCTATCAGTCAAGGGAGGAATATTATGAGCACCATCCAGAGCTATAGTTATCTGGCAGCGGAAGATGAAAGCCTGATTCGAAAAAACCTGATCAAAAAAATCACTTCGTTGAATCTGCCTCTTAGGCTGGCGGGTGAAGCTGCAAATGGACTGGAGGCAATTGAATTAACAGAGGCAACCTGCCCGGATCTCATTATCACTGATATACGGATGCCACAGTGTGACGGGATTGAGCTGGCAGGATATTTAAAGAAGAATCATCCTGGTGTTAAGATTATTATAATCAGCGGTTATGATGATTTTTCATATGCCCAGTCTGCCATCCGCTATGGAGTCGTAGATTATTTATTAAAACCGGTTACAGTGGAGAATCTGTTTGAATCACTTCAGAAGCTGCTGATTACCATGAAGTCTGAAACAGATGTCCTGGAATCCTACTGTACGGATCATGACAGACTGAGCCAGGAATCTATTTGCAGACTCATGGAGAAATATCTTCAGGAGAATTATAAGAATGAAGTTTTTTTCCAGGAAATCAGTGAGAAGCTGGGATTTACACCGGAATATCTCGGGAAGATATTTAAGAAGAGTACAGGAGAAACTCCTTCCAAGTATCTGACAAGAATTCGAATCAATGAAGCCAAACGGCTGTTGCTCCATAACCCGGGTTTGGAGATCCAGAAGGTAGGGGAATTATCCGGATATCCGGACAGCGCTTATTTCAGCAGGGTTTTTAAATCTTATGTGGGTATTCAGCCAAGCGAATACCGGAATAGAACTTAATTAATTGCTTTTACTAAAATGGTCACCGCCTATCCTGTTGCCGTATGGTAGGCTATTTTTTCAACTTATGCCCATTGAAGCGGAGCAGGCTGTTTATGTAATCAGCAATGCCAAGATAAATGTTGCAAACAAAAGCACAGTGCATAAATGTTCGGCTCTACAGATTCATAGTTATTCAACCTGATTATAGGAATAGTGCTTATTTCAGGTCTTTATTATGGGGTGACGAATGACTGTCTTCCATTTTGCGGGCTGCACTTTACGGGTATCTGAAAGATAAATTTCATGGTGTAAACGGATATCTGACATATCATTTATATAACCATTTTCATGCAGATACTCATCCATAACAGCAACGGTAGCCGGTTCCTCATCAAATGGGCCCATGTGCATGATTTGTACACATAGCCCCTCGTCTACTGTCAGGAACTCTGCCAACGAGCAATCAAGCTTTTTCTTTCTGCCCGCTTCTGCCACTGCCCAGTCAAAATCCTCTTTTGTTACAAAGTCCGGCAGACGGATAACGGAAATCCAATTGAATGTGTCCTTATTTGAGTAGTCCACACCTGTGACATGATCCTGCCACCAGAAGCCTTCCAGCGGAGGAACTACATATTCAAAAAAACCTTCTATTTTATGCGTACCCTTATAACTCATTTTAATAGTATAAGCAACCGCATATAAAATGTTCAATGCTTTCTGATATGCTCCGCCTTCCTGATTTGGATCCCCTTTGCCTCTCACTGCGATATAATTTGTAACTGGAACAGTTATTATCTGCGGTGTGTTTTTTGGCATATAAAATTCTTTATATTCTTTCTTAAAATCAAAAGCCATATTTTTACCTCCAGTTTCTAATTGTTATCAAGGTCTAGTATAAAACCTTACATCGTGTGAGAGTCAATCACTTATTTTATCAAGTCTTTTATCTCATCTAAACTAATAACCTGCGCATAGCGGTTATTCCATATTTTATTTTCATAATATTCTGCCAGGTCCCTCCCGCTCGCAAAAGCATTATCAAATGTGGTCGTGGTTGACTGCGGTATGGTTACCTCATATTCATATTCAAAAGCCACTTTACAGGTGACATCGAGACAGTACTCCGTCTGCATTCCACATAGAATAATTTTCTTTATACCTTTTTCCTGCAGGTACTCATGTAAACCGGTCTTTCTAAATGCACTGTTATAATGTTTTTCAAATATTTTTTCATCCGGGAGCGGAGCGATGTCTTTGTAAATCGTCCAGCCGACGCTGCCTTGCTCCAGCTCGTCTCCCATTCCACCGTCGTGCTGGACGTAGATAACAGGGATACCTTTTTTTCTGCAGGAATCCAATAATACCTTTATATTCTCTATCACTGTCACTCTGTTATAAGGTTCAGCTTCTACCAAAGCAGTCTGCATGTCAACAATTATTAACGCATCGTAACTCATTATAAATCCTCCCTAGACAAACTAATACCTTTTATACTATTTCCAGTATTTTAAAACCATTCATAAGAAAATGCAACATAAAAAATAAAGTCCTATAACTTGAACCGATCCCCATAAGCGAAGCCTATTTCAACTTATGGGATGTTGCAGTTCAAGATACAAGACTTTTATAATACTAAGTTAATTTCAAATATGCAGAACATGAATATCAGGCTCCCGTCCATGCTCCATCATTTCCTACCCTATACCCATCCGGAGTCGTTGTATTCGTATCCATGGCACCATCATCACCGCAATAATACCACTTATTTTTCCAATTAACCCAGCCAGTCACCATGTAACCAGCTTCATTGAAATAATACCAGCTTCCATTAATATATTTCCAGTTGCTGACCATATACGTATTATCAGTTCGATACTTCCAGCCTTTATCATCCTTTATCCATTTGCCACTGCGGCTGTCCCCAGGACCTGACAGCGTATCCGCAGATCCACCGGAACTAATCTTTTCAGCATCTTTCAGATTTACATGCCAGGATTCTGATTTTTTCCAGCTGCCCTTAAGTGACGAATCCGTTATAGCACGGACTTTATAGGTATAAGAACCAGATTTGGTAATAAAACTGGAAAAATCATAGCTTGTTTCTTCCGTTTTAAACACTGACGTTACGGATTGGCTGCCACGGTAAAGCTGTACCTCATACTTATCTGCATCACCCGCTGCGTTCCATCTGGCTATCCCATTCATCTCATCCCATTCCAGATCACTTAAAGCTAAGTCACGCACATCAAGGTCATATTTATAAAAGACATCTAATGCGATATATGCGGTTAAATCCCAACCATTTGACTGACAACTTACTAACGTTCCACTAGCTCCACTGATGGATAAATGCTTTTTTATAGTCCCTTCAGAAAATGTATTGTTATCATCAGCTTTCAGCCGAACTTTCAGAATGTGTGCATCATCATCAGTCCAATTGATATCCGACCCACGAATTACATCGACATCATCTACATGGTACATATTGGAGTCCGTGGTGACACCGACTTCTACATCGTTCCCATCTTGTTGCAAACCAATATTAATTTTTACCTCCTGGATTGTGTCGGAAGAAGCCATAGACGTAAACGGTACGGCTATCATACAAAAGCACGCCCCTAATAAAGTAATAATTTTTTTGCGCAAATACATATCATTTCCCCCTAGTATAATAATGATGCAGTCAAGAATGACTACTCAGTTAACAAGTTTCTTATCAGATAACAGAAGAAGGGGTTCTTCCTTCATCAAATGTTATCCATTCATAATTATCATGTCTGA